>NZ_CP062788.1:0-1390000 GCF_025136295.1 Aestuariispira ectoiniformans
GGGTGAAATCATTGGAGGCTGCCATATGGATCCCAACCCCCATGCCGAGGATGGCATAGACGATGGCACAAAGCAGAAAAGCCCTGGAATATCCCGTCATATCACACTGCTCCCTATCGCCGCCCCCCGAACAGAGGAGTGTAGCACAATAGTACAGCAATTCAGAACACCGCCCGGCCATAGGCCGGGCGGTGATTCCTTAACGCTGATTTTATGGGCCGGTCAGGCGGTACGTACGCTGTCCAGAAAACCCTGAATGCGCTGACGCAACTCGCCGACATGCTCATGAACTTCTTTTACAAGACCGTCCATGGCATGCGACTCTTTGCGGGTGTCGTTGGCCGCCCCGCGTACGTCGTCCATCACACCCCGGATGACGCCGACACGGCTGGACACAGACTGGACCTGGCCGGAGATTTCCTGCGTGGCCATTCCCTGTTGTTCAACCGATGCCGCAATCGATCCGGAGATGCTGTCGATATTCGCGATGATCTCACGAATGTCTTCGATCGCCTTCACGGCACGGCCGGTCTCGCCCTGAATGGAATTGACCTGGGCTTCGATTTCCTCCGTTGCCTTGGCCGTCTGGGAGGCAAGGCTCTTCACTTCATTGGCGACCACCGCGAAGCCCTTACCGGCCTCTCCGGCGCGCGCCGCTTCGATGGTGGCATTCAACGCCAGCAGGTTGGTCTGTTCGGCGATATCGGTGATCAACTTGACCACTTCACTGATCCGTTCCGCATTGGTGGCCAGTTTGCGGACCGTCTCATCGGTTTCGCCCGCCTGCGTCACGGCCCGGTTCGCCGTCTGCGTGGCGTCTCTGACCCGCCCGGAGATTTCGTTGACCGACGCCGACAGTTCTTCGGCAGCGGCAGCCACCGCCTGGATGTCATTCGCCGCATCCGTCGTATTACCGCTGGCGTGGTCCACCTGAGTGCTTGTATTCGTCGACATATCCGTCAGCGAGCCCGCCTTCTGGCGAATACCGCCGACCGCGGTTTCCACCTGTGCGGCAATCGCCTCGACCTCGTCTTCGAATTTCTTGGCAAGGTCCGCCATAGTCTGCTTGCGTTCCTGTTCCGACTGTTCGGCAACACGGCGGCGCTCATCCTCCAGCCGGGCCTTCTCCAGAACGTTCGACCGGAAGACCGCAACGGATTCCGCCATGGCGCCGATCTCATCGGACCGGCCCTGACCGGGGATGTCCACATCAGTGTCCCCCTGGGCAAGCTCTGCCATCGAATGCGCCATGCGCCCGACCACGCCTGTCATCCGCGACACAAGAATCCAGATCAGGCCGAGCACGACCAGCAGTACAGCGGCAGCCAGAACGATCAGGCCGGTGCGAATTTCCTCGGCTTTGGCCAGCACCTCATCCACGGGCGCGGAAACAATCACGCCCCAGGTCGCATCGGACTTGCCCAGAGAAATCGGCGTAACGGCCGTCAACATGTCCTCGCCGGTTTTCTCATCCGGCAGGACAGCGATAAAGCCCTTGCCTTTTTTCAAGCCCTCAATGGCGCGTTTGGCAAGCGCATCCGTGGCCGGTTTGGCCAACAGGGCGGCATCCGGGTTCGACACCCAAAAGCCTGTTTCGGTCACAAGGCTGACGGTTCCCGTCTCATAAACCTTATAGTTGGAAAGGCGGTCCTGAATGTCGGACAGGGCCAGGTCGACCGTTGTAACACCGATGGCCTTATCCGCCTTGTCGAACATCGGTACCGAAGCTGTTGTCATCAGGACGTCGACACCGCCAACCGGATAGAGATAGGGGTCCGTCACCGTTTCGCGACGGGTGTCTTTCGGCAGGTCGTACCAAAGCTCTGATCCGCTGTCGCCGCCCATGACCAGGGCTTCCCAACTCACTTTGCCACCATCATGGAAGAAATAGGGAAGCAGGCGTCCCTGAGCATCATTATACAGCTTTCCGGCAAAATCTGCGTCGGTTCCCCCGACATCAGGATCCAGCCCGACGGCGCCACCGACAAAGCCGGGGTTACGCGCGATGGTATTTTCAACAATCTGCCCAAAGGCCGTACGGTCCTTGCTGCCATTTTGCAGCAGACCTTCAATACCGTGGGCCATGCCACGCGCCGCGACGACCGCCGCATCGATATCCCTGGCAATCGCATTGGCGTGCTGTGCCGCCGTTGCCTGAAGCAACGCCTCACCACTTTCGCGTTCGGATTGAAAGGTAGAATAGACTGTATAAGTTACGGTACCGACAAAGGCGATTGCTACGACAATCGCCGTGACCAGAATAATCTGGCCCCTTATCCCCAATTTCATGACGGTGTCTCCCCGGTCACACTATCCCAAGTTCGGAAGACAGAATAGGTGACTGAGTGTTAATGAACAGTAACTAATTGTTCACGCAAGGCTTATTCAGCGGCCATGGCGACAAGGGGACGTTCGATCCAGTCCTCGTCCTCATCGTCGTAAAAGCCGATCTGCTGGCCGTTTTGGCTCATCAGACGTGCCAGAGCCATGATATCAATCGCGGGTTCCGCCCGATGATAATCCGGAAACAGGTTTTCCAGCACAATCGCGAGGAAATCGAATTCATCGCGCTGAACAGCGGCCAGACCGCGCAGGACCAGCATCTCATCGGGCGTCGGATGCGACTGTCCCTGCTCACCGACCCACAGGCTGCGCTTGCCCCTGGTGGCAATGGCAAGCATGACATCCTCGAAATGTCCGAGCGCCCAGGCCCCCTTTTCGTCACCCAACATGGTGTTGAACTCACGGCGCATCAGATGCCAGTTGCGTTTGCCCCCGTGCCAGACACGTATCGCCTCGACAAGCATACATGATGTCCGATCCAAAACGATCTCACCATTTTCGGCAGTGCGCCACACAGTCGGTCTCCTCGGTAGCACGGGACGTGTCATTGAACCGAGGGAGGCTTTAAAGGCGTATCGTGACACTTTCATGGCAGTAACGTGATCTCTTTGCGATGGCTGGGATAGCCCAAATAAGTAATTGCGATTCATTCTCAATGTCAATATAGTTGCGAATAACTCGCAACAAAAGCAGTGACCTGACAATGCATAAAAAACCCATTTACACAGAAGACGGACATGATCTGCATCAACCTGCGGATGAATTTTCGGACCTGCGTTTTGCAGAACAACTGACAGTCTGGAGCCTGCGGTTCTGGGCCGATTGCCATAAGCGGGACCAATCCCCTTACGAACCGTTGAAACAGGCCTATATCCTGGCAAAATCGAAAGATGCCATGGCGGCTTTCGATGGCTTCATGAGTGTTCTGGTCGTGGGCCTGTACCGGCAGATGGATGTCCGTTGCATGAAATGCGGCGGCATATCCATGGATGAGAAAATCATCCTCTCCGCTCTGTCGGCAGAACAATGTGGCGACAGCAGGGAAAGCCAAAACCTGCTCGGGCGGCTGCTATCGCCTTCCGCGCTTCGTATCGGCCATAACATGCTGTCGGCCTGGGCATCGAACCTTGCCGCGGCAGGTCACCGTATTCCCGGCCGGAACTGGGACATACTGGAAGACGACTACCAGGAAATTTTCGAAAATCCCGCCTATTACAGCCCGGCCATTTTGCATTAGGCCATACGCCATGAAGACAGAACACATCGCACTAACACCAACGTGACATCGGTTGATTTGTCCACGCCCCGGGAAACGCACATGTTGGGATCAATAACCAATGCTTGCGAGGACATTTCCATGAAAACTTTGATACCCGCCGTCGCCGTTGCCCTTGTCTTCGCCGGGACCGTTGCCCGGGCCGACGAAATGCAAAAGGATCATGTCGTTACGCTAACGCAAACCGCCTGTCAGTTTATTGAGTCGGAAGATGGCGTCGATCGTGGTTTCAAATCCACCTCCAAGGCCGATTGTGACGCCATAAATGCCCAAAGCGGGGAACAACGCGTCAACGGGTCCAAGCCTCTCGTTTTAAAACCCGGCACCTATACCTTCCGTGTCAAAAATCGCGACGTGCCCTATGAACTGGGGTTCTGGCTGCGCGAGGCGGATTACGACTGGCGCAATCCCCTGCACAAACTGACCAAGACCAGCGTTTCCGGTGGCGGCCTGACCACGGGCACGGCCAAGGACTATACTGTCGAGCTGAAACCCGGCGAATATCTCTATTCCTGTCCGCTGAATACCACCCCGGACTATCACCTGATCGTCCGCGAATAAGTCCTTTGCCGCAAGGAATAAGGAAACAAGCGCAATCCCGCTTGCTCCACAGCGGTCATTGCCTATACTCCGCGCGAATACAAGGCTTCTATTAAATCGTGCGCTTGGGGTTCTAGGTTATGACCGATACCGTGAAAAAAGTCGTCCTCGCCTATTCGGGCGGTCTGGACACCTCCATCATCCTGAAATGGCTGAAAGAGACCTATAATTGCGAAGTGGTGACCTTCACTGCCGACTTGGGTCAGGGCGAGGAACTGGAACCCGCCCGCAAAAAAGCCGAGATGATGGGCATCAAGGAAATCTACATCGAAGACCTGCGCGAGGAATTCGTGCGCGATTATGTCTTCCCGATGTTCCGCGCCAATGCGCTTTATGAAGGCACCTATCTGCTGGGCACCTCCATCGCGCGTCCGTTGATTGCCAAGCGCCAGATCGAGATCGCGCTGGAAACCGGCGCCGATGCTGTCTCCCACGGAGCCACCGGCAAGGGCAACGACCAGGTCCGTTTCGAACTTGGTTATTATGCCTGCAAGCCGGACATCAAGATCATCGCCCCCTGGCGCGAATGGGATCTGACCAGCCGTACCAAGCTGATCGAATATGCCGAAAAGCACCAGATTCCGGTACCGAAGGACAAGCGCGGCGAAGCACCCTTCTCCCAGGATGCCAACCTGCTGCATATTTCCTCCGAAGGTAAGGTTCTGGAAGACCCCTGGGTCGAGCCGGATCTCGACCTCGTGCTCAGCCGTATGGTCAGCCCGTTCAACGCGCCCGACAAACCGACCGAAATCACCATCGACTTCGAAGCCGGTGACCCGGTTGCGATCAACGGCGAGAAAATGTCCCCGGCGACATTGCTCACCAAACTGAACGAACTGGGCGGCGCCAACGGTATCGGTTGCATCGACATCGTCGAGAACCGCTTTATCGGTATGAAATCCCGCGGCATCTACGAAACGCCGGGCGGCACGGTTCTGTTCCACGCACGCCGCGCGATGGAAAGCCTGACGCTGGACCGTGGCGGCATGCACCAGAAGGACGAGCTGATGCCGCGCTATGCGGAACTGCTCTATAACGGTTTCTGGTTCTCGCCGGAACGCGAAATGCTGCAGGCAGCCATCGACAAGGTCAGCGAGAAAGTCACCGGTACGGTTCGCATGAAGCTCTATAAGGGCAATGTCCTTATCACCGGCCGCAAGTCGCCCTACAGCCTCTACAGCGAAGGCATGGTGACCTTCGAGGAAGACGATGTCTACGATCAGCGCGACGCCGAAGGCTTCATCAAGCTGAACGCCCTTCGTCTTCGCCTGCGCAAAGGACTGTAAGGCCGGTCATCTTGACCTCTGGTCAATTGCCGATCATGCTGACGGGGCTGATTATTTCAGCCCCGTTTGCTTTTTGACCCCGGATCGGAGCCCCATATGAAAACCCATATCCGCACTGTTGCCCTGGTTGCCCATGATGCAAAGAAAGCGGCGCTGGCGGAATGGGCTCATGTGAACCATGACAAACTGAAACCCTGCCGCATTTTTGCAACCGGGACGACGGCGCGAAAAATCAAGGAACGCTGCCCGGAACTGGACATCACCGCCCTGAAAAGCGGGCCACTTGGCGGAGATCAGCAATTGGGTGCCATGATTGCCGGTGGCGATCTGGACGCCATGATATTCTTCACCGACCCTATGACGCCATTGCCCCATGATGTGGATGTCAAGGCGCTGACCAGACTGTCGACGCTCTACAACATTCCCATGGCCTGCAACCAGGCAACGGCTGATTTCATTATCTCCAGTGCATTGTTTGTCGAGGGCTATCACCGCGAGGAAACGGACTACGAGGCCTATACCAGCCGCGAGGTCTGACGCCTCCTCAGGCCGCTTCGGCCTCCCGGCTGCGGGCGATACGATGGCCGCGCGGGGGGAGCCGGTATTTGGGATGGGCCGGAACGACCCTGTTTCGCCCCAGTTTCTTCGCCTCATACAAAGCCGAATCCGCCCGGATCAACATCTGGTCAATGTTGCGATCCGACCGTTGCAATGTCGAGACACCGATACTGACCGTTATAAAGAATATATCCTTGCCCGCCGGGATACCGCGACGGGCAATGTTGCGGCGCAGGCGTTCGGCAACGTCGACGGCCGCGGCTATATCCATCCGCGGCAGCAGAATTGCGAATTCCTCGCCTCCCAGCCGCGAAAGCCCTGCCTCTTCCGGCAGGTTGGGAACGGCCTTGGCACAGGTGATGCGGCATTCTTCCGCCAATGTCTTCAGGGCAAGATCACCCACCGCATGCCCGCGGGTATCATTCACATTCTTGAAATGGTCCAAATCCAGCAGCAGAACCGACAGGTCACCATCCCCCTCCTTGGCCTCTTCCAGAAACTTGTTGCCCGTTTCGACAAAATGGGCGCGGTTGTAGCAACCGGTCAGCGGATCGGTAATACTCATCCACAGAAGCTGCTGTTCCTTTTCCTTCAACAGGGTCACATCCTGAATCAGCACCTGCGCCAGCGGCGTTCCTTCCCACGGCAGGCGACCGGCAATGATCTGGACATAGCGTTGATCACCCGTTGCGGAAATCAGTTCGGCAGCATCGATTTTGAGGGTATCGCCCCCCTCGAACAATTCATGGAATTTCTCTATAGCCTCCCAGTCATCATCCGCATCAATGAAATCCAGAATATGCCGCCCGACCAGCAGTTCCGGCGTCTCACCCAGCAATTCCGAGGCCGCCTTGTTGGCGTATATGATGCTTTGTTCCTGATGGATCAGAAGACCGACAGGCATAAAATCAAGGATGACGCCCATGCGTTGCTGGGTATCAATCAGTGTATTCCAGGTAATGTCGGCAACCTGCGCCCTGACATCTGCCGGGATCGTCGGTCCGTTTTCGCCTTCCATGGATAACCCTCTCCAGGCGGACCATCTGACGGGCAGCATTCTGCCCATACTGGCTCGTTTCATTATCGTTAGAAAACTAGCTTATCACATTCCACTAACGGAATCCTCACGCGGATTACGCTAGTGAAATCAGTGGAATACCCGCAAACCAGCCGTGCCCGAGGAGAAGCAAAACAAAGAGGACAATCCCGCCCAACAGGCGAAGCCAGCCAATCCCGGCCCAGTCCACCGACACCCGCCCCTGCAGCACGGCTCGGAAAGGCACAAGAGAGGTGCACATGGCAAAGGGCCCCCAATCCGCGCCAAGCTGTGCGGCCCGCCGCTGATCAATGTGCATCATCCCAACCAGGCTCAGCAGCAGCAGCCCGCCGAAAAGCACAATCGAGGCGCTGTCCCCATTTACCGTCAGATGGGATATCGCCCAAAGGACAATCCCCCATTGGAAAGGATGGCGGGTGATGGTGAGAATGCCTTTCACCGGACGGGGCAGATCGTCAATCAGCTTTTCGCCGCCAACTGCAGTCGGGCTGCGCGTGGACAGACCACTGACCACGAAAAAGCTGGCGATGGGCATGAGAACCATCGGAACGAGCCGCAAGCCCGCAGGTGGGTGCCAGACCATCACCTGAGGCGTTGCGCCATAGGCGAACAACATCCAGACAAAGGCCAGGCCGACGACGAGGGAATAGACGCCTCGAAAGGGGTTATCCCCCAGACGCAAAATCAGGGTCTCGCGAAGCGGGCTGGATGACAAAAGAAAATGCCCGCCAACAAAAGCGAGCGTTGCCAGAAATAGCTGTTCAAGTCCCCCGGTCATGGCCCTAAGTATGGACAGGCAGCGTCAACCTGTCCATAGTCCAGTCATGATCTGGAAAGACATTTTAAACCGCTTGGTGGGCTTCCGCAGAATGCGCAGCACGGAAGATGTGCAACGCGCCATTCTGACCTATCTCCACGGACACCGTGAAGCCACGATGGCGACGATCATCGCCCATATGTTTCCGGAAGAAAACGAAGGGACAATATTGCCAGAGGTCTTGCAAGCCGCGCAGATTCTGGTAAACCGCCGCCAACTGACCGCCTGGCGGGGCGCTGCTACCGTAGACCCCGTGCATGCAGGGGCGGAAACCTTGTTGCGCTTATCCTAGGGTTCGATATCGACCCGCTCTGATTGGAGACTGTCCATGGTGGAACAGAATAATGAAAAACCGCTCGATCCCGTTGCGGAAATAATCTTGGACCTCCTGGAAGGAATGGAGCCCGGCAAGTCCATTTCCCCGCAGGATGCGGCCAAGGCCGTCGCGGAACATAAACGCAAGCCCAATGACGGCCCGCAATTGTGGCGTCGCTACATGAATGCCGCCAAGCAGCAAGCCCTGCATCTGGCGCGTATCGGCCGTGTGGAAGTCATCCGCAAGGGTGAGCCCGCCGACCTGAACGACCTGAAGGGTCTGTGGCGCGTGCGCCTGCCGCAGAAGGACTGATCTCCTCCTGCATGGCCTGCAAGAAAAAACGCCCGGCAATGTGCCGGGCGTCTTCGTTTTACCAATGCGGCAAATAGCGTATTAAAGCGCCGGCGCTTCAATCCCGTTTTGCTGGCAGGCAGCCGTCAGGGTGTTCGCCAGCAGGCAGGCGATGGTCATCGGACCAACGCCACCCGGAACCGGCGTAATCGCGGAGGCGCGCTCTTTCGCGCTTTCAAAATCCACGTCACCCACCAGGCGGGTACCGCCTTCCGGCTTTTCGATGCGGTTAATGCCAACGTCGATCACGACCGCACCATCCTTCAGCCAGTCGCCCTTGACCATTTCCGGACGACCGACCGCCGCCACGACGATATCCGCCTGGGAGACTTCTTCCGGCAGGTCCTTGGTGCGGGAATGCGCAACCGTCACCGTGCAGCTTTCCTGCAGCAGCAGGTTGAACATCGGCTTGCCGACGATGTTGGAACGGCCGATGACAACGGCTTTCTTACCAGACAGGTCACCACCGAAATGGTCCTTCAGCAGCATGGTGCAGCCCAACGGCGTGCAAGGCACGAGGCCTTCTTTGCTGCCGGTGGAAAGACGCCCGACGTTGACCACGTGGAAACCGTCCACATCCTTGTCCGGATTGATGGCGGCCAGAACGGCCTGTTCGTCGATCTGTTTCGGCAGGGGCAACTGCACCAGGATGCCGTTGACTTCCGGGTTGTTGTTCAGCTCTTCCACCTTGGCCAGCAGGTCTTCCTGACTGGTGTCTTCCGACATCTTGAACTCAAGGCTGTTCATGCCGGCCTCAACCGTCTGCTTGCCCTTGTTGCGGACATAGACCTGCGAGGCGGGGTCTTCACCCACCAGGATCACCGCGAGACCCGGCGTGATCCCCTTTTCGGACTTCAGCTTTTCAACTTCTTTGGCAACACGTTCGCGCAGCCCTGCGGCAAAGGCCTTGCCATCAATAATTTTAGCCTCTGGCATCACACTTCCCGAAAAAATTCTGATAATTGTTCTGTCAACAATGCCGGATCCCCGGCAATTTCGACGACTTTATTCCGATCTGTCTGGCCGGAAACCACCGACAGCGACGTTTTCGGTAGCTTCCACGCCTTTGCCAGCAATTTTACCACAGCCTGATTGGCCTTGCCGCCTTCCGGCACGGTCGTCACCTGCAGTTTCAGACGGAGTTTTCCGTCAGCATCCTCAACCACGCCCTGAATTCGGTTGGCCGACGCCTTCGGCGTCACCCTCAGGGCAACCCGGACAGCCCCGTCACATTGCTGGATGATATCAGATGTCATCGGTCCAGCCGGACCTTACATCGACATCGGCCAATAGGAAATCACAAGGCGCTGTATGAAGAACAACAGCAGGATCAGGACAACCGGGGATATATCAATGCCGCCGATATAGGGAATGACTTTCCGGATCGGCCGAAGCGCAGGTTCAGTGATTTTATGCAGGAAAAGCCCTACCGAATAAACCAACTGGTTACGCGTATTGACGACGTTGAACGCCACCAACCAGCTCAGGATGGCATTTGCGATCAACAGGAAAACATAAATATCAATGACCTTCAAAATCAGCCAAAGGAATGGTGAAATATGCATATGGTTCGCCTACCCGAGGATCCTGTCTGTTACAATTTTCGCAAGATTACGCTGTACCATATAGGAAAGACAAGCCGCGTTCGAAAGGGGATATCGAAATCTGACAGGTCCCTTTCAACCCACAGCTTCTACTTTTCGACGAACAGGATAGACAGCTTCACCAGGTATGAACTATTGATGCATGACGTGACGGTTTGCCTGTTCGCCACATATTACCGGTTACCATCGTTATGGCAGGCAAGGCATGAAACAGGCCTAAGTCGGCTGATTTCCTACTGTGACAGGCAAGCTTGAGGTGTCCGATGAAGCTCTATTATCACATAGACCCTCTTGGGAATTTCGGAGACGATCTGAACCCGTGGCTGTGGGAACGACTGCTGCCTGACGTCTTTGACGGCATCTGCCCTCATGATCCGGGCCTTCGCAAGGGCAATGAAGGAAGCGACGCGCTATTCATCGGGATCGGCACGCTTCTCAACCAGAACATCCCGAAAGACGTGCCCAAGGCTATTTTCGCGACCGGATCAGGCTATGGCAGCGATCCTGTCCGCGACGACAGTTGGCATGTCTATTGTGTCCGCGGCCCAAGAACCGCCAAAAAATTGGGGCTTTCCCCTGATCACGCCATCACAGACGGCGCCGCCCTTGTCGCGACCCTCGGCCTGGATCGTTTGCCTCGGCGCATTCCCCTGGCTTTCATGCCTCATGTCTCCTCGGCCCGTGCCGGATACTGGGAGGCGGTCTGCAACGCCCTGGGCATTCACTACATTGATCCGCAGGGGGATGTCGAAACCGTCTTTGGCCAGCTTCTCGCCACCGACCGCATCATAACGGAGGCCATGCATGGCGCCATTCTGGCGGACACACTAAGAATTCCCTGGATACCCGCAACCTCCAACCCGAATATCCTGGCATTCAAGTGGCTCGACTGGTGCGAAAGCCTCAACCTCCCCTACGAACCGCAGCAATTGCCGTCGCTTTGGGGCTCCATTGCTGATACCCCCTGGCCACGCAAGGCCTTGAAGCTGGTTAAATACAATATGGCCAAACAGGCGCTCCGGAAGGCAGCCAAGGCCACACCGCAATTAAGCGATGAAACTCTTTTCCAACAACGCCTCGACCAGTTGCAGGACCGGCTTCGCTGTTTCAGGGAAGACGTTACGCGAGGAGAATATGCCGTGTAAACGGCAGGAACTGCCAGCCGTCACCGACAAAAAGCGATTTCAGGTGATAGTGCCATGCGCACCCTTTGCGGCCGTCTTTCAACATCAGGTCCGCAACGTGATGTAGCGCCGCCGAACGCTTGTGAGCCAGAAGCCGCTGCAGGTCGGGCCGGTCCGTCATTTCCTCCATCATCTTCAACGCCTTCGGGCTTTCCTCGAAATAGTTGAGGCTTTGACTGGCCCGTCTGCCGTGGTCTTCATGAATGACAAAGGCCGGATAGTCGACACCGACAACCTTGCGCGTCAGGGCGAGACGAAAGGCCAGGACGGTCAGTTCCAGATAATCCGGCAAACCCGCCAAAAAATCGGGGCCGATGGTTTCGGTTCTGTAGAATCCGCCTGCAGACATAAGCCAGTTTTTTTGCAACAACGCCAGCGCAGGGTCCTTGTTCATGGCGTCAAAGCTGGGCTGGAAGACCTCTCTTTGTCCGTCATACTGTCGAAATCCGTTCAGGGCGATTACATCCGCGCCATGCTGTTCAAGCGCCACCATCCCTTCCCGCGCTGCGCCTTCCAGGAACATGTCATCATCGTCCAGCAACATGAAATAAGGGGTATCGACCAGCAAGCGCCCCTGATAACGGGCATTGGAGACACTGGCCTTTTCCGCATGATGCAAACGGATATCGTCACGACTGCGCAAGGCATCCATCACCGCCTGGTCATAGACTTGACCGTTCACCACAACCAATGGGAGAGTTTTTGCGCCTTCCTGTATCAGAACGCTATTAATCGCACGGTTCAGCTCTTCCTGGCGCTGACCGAGTGTCGGAATAACAACTGTCACGAGGGCATCATTTTCGGGCATTTTTCGTCAGGGAAACAACGAGCCTGTCCCCCTTATTCCTTCATCCAAGCCGACAACCTTAGAGATCATTCTATTCTATTAATAAGCAAGCCCCTACCAGTTTTTCAAACCGACCAGAAAATGCCCTGCAGGTTTACGGGAAATTGCAAACAACCTGTACACAGGACGGACCACCCGGATGAAGCAATTGATCTTATTGCCGTTTCCCGCGGGCGTTGACAACAATTCACGCCACAACTAGCTTACGGTTAGAAAACTTGTTAATTTTTATGATTTTCTCACTGGTCCCCATATCACTGCGATAAGGACATTAAACCTTAAAATTCATTTCTTAAGGTCGGCGCTGCATGTAGGGGAAGGGCGGACTGACCAATGAATGGTCAGACGGAAAGGTTGTCTGCGATGAAGGTATCAGGTCATGTTGATGAGCGCAAACCAAGTGCGCTGATCGAAATCCCTTGGCTTCCCGAATATCATGGTGGTGTAAACGTTGTCGTCCTGACCCTTCTCAAGCATTTGAGCCGGAACAACGACTTCGACCCCGTCCTGCTGGTCAACGATTGGGACGCCCGTGAGCCGGAACAGTCCGAATTCCGCGGATACCAAACGGTGAAATTAAATCTGGTGGGGCCGCAGCGTGGCCTCAAAAGTGTTTTGTCTTTTGTCCGCAGGATGCCAAAGCTACTGCGGCAATTGCAGGACATGATAAAAGCCAGGAACGTGAGGCTCATTGATGTCCACTACCCCACCACGGACGCCCTCGGCTTTGCGATCTTGAAGAAGCTGGGACGTTACAGCGGGAAATTCTTCCTGTCTTTCCACGGCACCGACGTCCTCACCTATAAAAGCAGTTCTTTCCTGGAGCGGTGTTTCCAGAACTTCATCATCTCCCAGTCCGACCGCTTGATCGTATGCTCTGACCAATTGGGAACGGAGCTCCGCAGTGCTGTTCCTGAAAAATACCGGGAAAAAATCATCACGATCCGAAACGGTGTCGACCATGAGGCCTTCCTGCATGACGACTTCCGCCAGCCGGACTTTCTGGAGCAACTGGAACAGCGCGACTACATTCTCTGCGTTGCCAAATACACGCCGAACAAGGGCCTTAAGACCCTGATCACGGCCTTCAGCAGAGTTGCCCCGGCCCATCCGGACTTATACCTGACCCTGGTCGGCGCCAGCACCCCTTATATCGATGAGCTGCGGGCCCTGGTGCAAGACCTGGACATTGCGGATCGCGTGACCTTCTTCGAAGACGTCGAACATGCCAATCTTCCCAGCTTTTATCTCAACGCAAGAATGCTGGTGCTTCCCTCCTTCCGCGAAGGTGCGCCTCTGGTACTTCTTGAGGCAGCCCTATGCAAACTGCCGGTCATTGCGACCCGGGTCGGCGGAATTCCGGAACTGATCAAACATGACCAGAGCGGCCTTCTGTTCCCCAGCGGCGATGACAACGCGCTGACAGAAGCCCTTGAACGGGTGCTGGACGATGAAGCCGTTGCGCAGCGTCTGGCGACCCAGTTGCATGAGCATGTAATGCAGGAAATGACCTGGCAGAGCCGATACAACAAATACATTGATGTGGTTGCCGGGCAATCGCGCGCAACCGGGTAGAACGATCCCGGCGAAATTCTCAGACGTTGGACGACTGCGCCCCATCCTGCCGGAGGATGGGGTTACAGACCGGCCTTCACGTCACGCGCCCCGCCAAACAGCCTCTTTTTGACGACATTCAGGACCCGCGTCTCAAAGCCGTTCGGTCTACCTTCGGCATACCATGCCGCCATATGAATGCCCGTATAGGCCGCTGCGCCCATAACGACTTTCAGGAAAGCGACAAGGTAGAGATGCATGTCGGTGAACCAGCCGTTCTGCTCTGCGAAATAGATCAGCAACGCCATCCCCGTGACCGCCAGGACGCTGCGCCGGATACGCAGGATGTACAGATAGCTCGGGGTGCCGAGCATATGCTGCAACATCATCAGGTTCAAAAACAGTGCGACGATACGCGCCGCGGCAAAGGCGGCAAGTATGCCGATAAGCCCCCAGAGATACCCGCCAAGGACTTGCATGCTGAGCGCAAAGAGCGTGACAATTGTCTGGCGGGTAAAGATCCGCTTGGTATGGCCCAACGCCAGGGCGATGGAATCCGCAACCGTCGCCACGCGCTCTATGGCCAGGGCCGGAACGAGAATTTGCAGGACGATCGTCGCCTCCAGCCATTTCTCGCCGTAGATAATTGCAATCAGCTCATGTGCGACCATGGCAAAGCCAACCCCGACGGGCAACGCCAACGCCCCCAGGATTTCGGCGCTTTCCAGTGCCTTTGACTTCATATCCCCGCCGGACTTCCGGACCGAGGAGAATGCAGGGTGAAGGGCCCTGTTCAACGGCGCAATCATTTCGGTCGTCGGAATCTGGGCCAATTGCTGGCCCACATGGTAGATACCAGTCGTTTTCGTCCCCAGCAGAGCCGCCACAATCAGCTTGTCCATCTGCTGGCCAACGGAACGCAGAAGGGTCGCCCCCATCAACCAGCCGGAGAATTGGATCAGTTTGCGGTGGGACGCGAAGGTAAAAGACGGCCGAAAGGGCATCAGGGCAAAGCTCAGGGTGACCTTTGCAAAGGCGCCAAAGAGGGTGCCAATCACCAGAACCCAGTAATTCTTCAGAAGAAACGCCAGCACGACCGTCAGGACCACGGAAAGGAACTTTGTCCCCACCGCCAGGATCATCTCCCGGGAGAAATCCAGGTTCTTCTCAAAGGTGATGAATTTGGCATTCGCACTGCCTTCCAGCAGCGGAAATACCGACAGGACGGCAATAACCGGGCCCAATCGCGGCTCGTCCAGCATCGCCGGAAGAAATGAGGAGCTTGCCAGCGTGATCAGGGACAGGGCCACGCCACGCAGAACATTCAAGGTCCAGGCAGTGCTGAAATCCGCGTCCGTCGGATCGCTTTCGGTAATCAGGGCCTTCTGGAAGTTGAGGTCGCTGATCCCGATGAAGAAATGAATATAGGACAGGGCGATTGCCACGAGACCGAAATCTTCCGGCATCAAAAGCCGGGCGAGGATAACGGTGCTCACCAGCCCCATGGTGCGGGCCAGCAGACGGGTAAAGCCCATTACCGCCGCGCCCTTGGCAACCTTGCTGGCCAGGGCCGGGCTTTCGCCGCCGTCTATGGACATTTACGAAGTCCTCCAACGCATCCGGCAAACCACCGGAACCAAGTCTCGAAAAATAACAGCCATGGCCCTCCGGCCCACAGGATAAAACACTTACAAGGCTACCGTGACTTTGTCGAGGATGTATTGCCTTGGCATGAAGGAGACCATCCAGCCATTTTATGTGCAGACATAAGATACTGTAGTATCGCGCTGTTCGCCCCGAACAAACGGCCGCATCAGGGTTTTATGGTTAAATTGCCCTATTGTGATTCGGTCGACGCCCCCCATCTTCACCCTTCAAAGTTTGGAGAACGGATCATGTGCTTCCAAGCATAATCCAATCAGTACACTTGCAACAAATAGGATAGCGATATGGACGTACTGAGCCAGGCTTCCGTTCGAACTGTCCGCACGACACTTGTACAACTTACCGTCTGCAACAATCAAATCTGCAGACACCCGGCCAAGCCGAACATCAACAGGCCTCCTCTACCCCCATCAGTATATCCGATAGTTCGGAAATACGCGCACTGTATGTATGCATCTCCAGAATGTATTCACGAGTCCTTCGGACCATTCTTTCTCTATAGGGGACATCTTCAAATTTCGCCATTACATCGAGGAGATTCGAGAAATCAGACTTGATCGGGATGAAGTGTTCATCAGGTTGCAAGATGTCGTTATAACGGCCTTCAACCAGAATCTGGCATGTTTCTGTTCCAATGGCGTCGAAGTGGCGTGAAGAGATGCATTTGCCGTAAAACTTTGGTCGCGGCCTGTCTTTGAAAAAATGTTCATAGATTTCATCGAAAGGAAGCTCTTCTGTTACCTTACTTTCGTGACGCAGCATGCCGTGCCCTAAAATGCGTCTCAAGAAACTCCTGGCCCACCACGGCAATTGATGCCCCCAGGTTCTCAAGGGAGAATCATTGGCTATGATGATAAACCCATCAGCATAATGTTTCTTCGTCCAGGCACGAATTGCTTCCACAGTCTCGTCATTTCGTTCCAGATACCAGCTCCCAGCTTGTGATGAGACCGTTGCGTTACAGTTTCTCAGAAAATCCGCCCAACCTTCACGGTTGAGGCGTGCAGTAGAAATATCCACGTTTAGATATGAAGGCACATCACCGTGCGCAAATAAGTCATGGATTTGATTTCGTTCCTGATCGCCTATATGCGGTAAATAGCGAACAGCCCGGACCCCGATGTCTATATGCCTTTGGCGCGCGCCCGGCGCGATATTAAAAACAGTCGGATTCAATGCATGCGGGACGGAGATTACTTTCTTTCGAACGAGGTCCCCCCAAAGAAACTCCCCAGCCTCCTGCAATAGTTGAGTTGCAATGAAGTCAGGTTGAATAACCCTAAAGACGTCACGTTTCGCGGCGATGGGCGAACCAGGGAGATTAACCTCGTTACCGACAAAAGTTACCAGCGGGCACTTTCGATCAGACAAAATAGGCGCTAATGGCTCCAGGTAAGTCGTTGTATCGCCGTTAGTTGAGTGCAGCAGAACGATCAGTTCCACTTCCTTCATCATCTGTTGAAGGTGTTGGCCTGCATCCCTTTGACAAATATCAAGTGTGCTGACATGAAACTGAGGAGCATCCTTGAAGGCATCCAGCCAGTCATCATAATAGCTGAGGCGTGTCGTATAATTCGCAAAAAGGAGAAGAGCCTTGATCTGCGAACTCACCCTACAACCTCATTAAGTAGTCAACAATCGCCTGTGCAGCCTGGCCGCTTCCATAGTCACTGATTTCGGTTTGGTCCCGGTACCCGTCTGGGGCCTTCCACAAACGGTTCCAGCCTGCCTCGATTGTTTCGCCCCATTCCGTCTCACTGCGCAAAGTCGTACACCGTTTTCGATGGAAATAGGCTTCCTTCTGAACTCCACCGGAGTCAGTTATGACATCGGAGCAACAGGAGAGTAGGCGGGCCATATCGAGATAACCAATTGGTTCAATGACATGCACGCCGCTAAGACTGAGGCCAAAACGATCGACAGCCTGCTTAGTCCGCGGATGCAACGGCAAAACGATAGCATTATCATTACTTCGCCGTTTAAGGTAGTCTATTATCTCAGAGAGGTTTTCTTTTGTATTGGTATTCTCGGCACGGTGAATAGTTGCCAAAGAAAACTCTTTTCCGTCCAAACCAAGGTCGGCGAGAATGGTCGATTTTTCCGCCGCCTTTTCTATCGCATGCAGCGTAGCATCGAACATGACATCACCGACGTGGTGAACCCCCTCAACGATACCCTCCCGTGCCAGATTCTCTATAGAGGTCCTGGTTGGGCAAAAGAGAAACCGGCTCACATGGTCCGTCATGATCCGGTTGATTTCTTCCGGCATGGAACGATTGAAACTACGTAGACCGGCCTCCACATGTGCTATCGGCAGCAAAAGCTTCGAAGCTGCCAACGCACCGGCAAGAGTGGAATTAGTATCTCCATAAACCAACACGCAGTCGGGCTGCTCTTCGAGCATGACTGTCTCAAGCTGTTCCAGCATCCTCCCGGTCATCTGGCCATGCCCACCGCCACTAACACCAAGATAATGGTCAGGCTTGGGAATACTCAGTTCTTCAAAGAAGATATCAGACATTCCACTATCGAAATGCTGTCCGGTATGGACCATAACTTCCTGCAAGCCATCTTGGGTGGCAATACAACGACTTACAGCAGCCGCTTTTACAAATTGAGGCCGCGCTCCGATAACTGTCAGGACCTTAGCTGCCATATTTACACTCGCTTCATGAAATAATCATGCTGACGAATGCAGCGCTCAATCGTATCTTTGTTTGCCTGGGTCCAGGCAATAGTTTTCTCCAGACCATCCCTGACAGATACCGACGCTTCAAACCCCAGCTCACGACGGGACTTTTCTGTTGCCCCAAAGCGGCGGCCGGAACGATCCCAATCACGGGCCGGTTTCAGGTCCACCGGGGTTGGGTTGTCCGCCAGTTCGTTGATATACTCTGCCAACTCCCGAATGGTTGTTTCGACACCCGATGCCAAATTATAGACTTCGCCTTCTTCTCCGTTGGCGGCGCATGCCATCAGGCCTCGTGCCATATCTTCAACGAAGATAAAGTCACGACTTGCATTGCCCCCATTATCCAACGGGAGTGCTTCATGGTTCAGTGCTTTCCAAATAAAAGTCGGAGTGACGTTACGCCATACCGAATGCACTGTACCACGCCAACGCCCCGCCCCAAGAATCTCGCGAGGTCCGTAGACATTCTGAAAGCGCGCTTTCACAATGGGCAGACCATGGCGCATCCAATAATAGTTGCCGTATAGTTCGCCGATCAACTTAGAAATTGAATAAGGGCTGTCATGATACAAGGAGACCGGAGCATCTTCGAAAGTAGCAGACGCTTCGTCATAGGTTTTTTCCGCGACAGCACATCCGGCAGCAGCATAGACAACCTTCTTGAGAGTCTTGATATCCTTTAGCCGCTCAAACAACTTGAGGCTGGTAAGGGTGTTATTCTCATGATCTGCCAGCGGGTCGTGAATAGACGACTGGTTGCCATGGTAACATGCCAAGTGCCACACATAGTCCAGGTCTTCCGGCAACGCCTTAAGAATCCGTTCTTCAGTAATACTGCCGAACAGGAAGTTCACTGCGGGATGTTCAGGAACATTGCTGATATCCGATGACAGTAGGTTGTCAACAATAGTCAGGCTACGCGGTTCCTGTTCAAGCAATTGGGCAACCAGGTTGCTTCCAACAAAACCCGCGCCGCCAACGACAAGAATATTATTACCTTTAAACGGCGAGTCGGTCATTGTCCGTATTCCTGAATATGGTTAGGTGCTCGGGGCAGAAAGGTGGCTATAGACGTCAGTAACGCCATGAGCATCATACCAAGACAACATTCGGCGAATTGTTTCCTCAAAGCCGATCCCTGCCTTCCAGCCAAGAACAGCTTCGGTCTTGGAAGGGTCCAACACAACAGCAGGCACATCGTCATCTCCAGGAGGGACAATGGGGACCGGTTGATCAAGAGTGATACCCAGGTAATCAGAAACAACGTCAAAGACGTCCTTAATGCTTCGCCCTTCACCCGTGGAAATATTAAACACACCTGTTGGCGAGCCCTCTTCCAAGACAAGGTCCATGACGGAGAAAAAGTCCTCCATATCCATGAAGTCCCTGACTGTATCGGAACAAAAGCAGCTCTGCCCGGCCTTCAGGCGCTTATAAAATGTCGGTATGGGGCCAATTGCCAGCCGTGGTCCGGTGATGTTCGCCAGGCGCAACGACGTGACCGGCAGGTCAGACATCATCGCGTAAAGTTCGCCTGCGGTTTTAGAGATACCGTAACTGGTGAAAGGCTGCACTGGATGATCAACGGGGATCGGCACCTGATTTGGGCGACCGTAACACAGAGCCGTTTGAAGGTTCACAAAGCGCTTTACATTATGCCGTTGCGCCGCTTGCAAAACGTTAATGGTGCCCTCGACATTGGTTGCAGCATCTTCTCGCCAATCCATTGGGTCTTTATAGGCTGCTGCACTATGGATCACATAATCTGGCTCGAAGCGATCAAAAGCATCGCAGACAACTCCGTTGTCGACGATACTTCCTTCGACCACAGTCAATCCCGGGACCTGCGGCAATACTTCTCGTTTGCCGGTCGCAAAGTTATCGAGGGCTAATACCTCATGACCTTGCCCGATATAGCGTTCAATCAGGTTAGACCCAAGACAGCCGGCCCCACCGGTAATTAAGATATGCACGATCTACCCTTATTTCTTATCGTCATGTTTCAAATGCGTATAACCGCCATGAACCCCGAATTCTTTGAAGTATTCCACACCGCGGCGAACTGTTTCTTCCAGGGGAGTGAACTCGATGTCACCGAAATCAGCAAAGGTGCGCGATGGGTCGAGCAGAATGGACTCTGCGTCATCCTCCCCGATTTCGCGGACTTCGGGTTCCGGGTAGTTGTTGAGTTTCATTGCCTTCACAACAGCGTCGTAAAGTTCGATGATGGCAACATCGGTACCAGAAGAGAAGTGATAGGTACCATTTCCCTGGCCATCCGCTGCCTTGACCGCATATCGGGCCAAGTCACCGACGAACACAAAGTCACGACGCGATTTAGTGACAAAGCACCCTTTACCTTGGCTCAAGCGATCATAGAAGATCGGCAGAGGGCCGCTGACGTTGCGGGGACCAATAACATTTGCAAGCCGGAACGTGACATAGTCGATCCCGGACAGACGCAAGTATTCCTCTGTCACGGTTTTTGAGATCGAATAGCTGGAGTTGTCAGCGTTGATCGGATGGTCCAACGTTACCGGCTGCTCCGTCGGCTTTACACCATAGCAAAGCGCAGTCTGGAAATAAATGAAGCGTCCGACATTGAACTCTTTGGCGGCATTGACGAGGTTAGCTCCACCGACACAGTTTGTCATGGTATCGCTGTACCAATCACTCGGGTCTTTGTAGGATGCTGCCGTATGGACAATCACATCCGGGCGGAAATCCCCAACAACCTTGTCGATTAGTTCTTTATCGGCAATCGAGCCTTCAATCTGGGTCAATTTGGGATGTTCCGACAGATGCTCGGGCCGACCGGTTGCATAATTGTCGATACTGACGACTTCATCCCCTCGGGCGAGGAGAATTTCAGCAATATGTGAACCTACCTGCCCACAACCACCTGTAATGAACGCTTTCATATAATCACTTCCTACTGCAAAACTGATAGCATAAAATCCGCGCACCTAGCGCAACATTGCCCGGTACTCGGCCGCCTTATCATGAAACTGTTGATGCCACAATTCCAGACTCAACAACCCCCAGGTCTTTCGTGAGAAGCGTCCCACTTTGTCAAAATTCTGCAACACTGCATCGTAATTGATGAAGTCCCTGGTCTTTGTTTTGGAGCCGTGGAAAATGTCCTGAACCATATCAGAAAGCTCGCCCGCAAACCACTCACGCAACGGCACAGGAAAGCCCATTTTATCTCGCCGGTGCACCAATTCTGAGGGCAGCACATCTTTGTAAGTCTGCTTTATCATATGTTTCATATGGCCGCTTTCAAATTTGATGTCAGCGGGCACAGTCGCGACGAATTCTATCAGCCTGTGGTCAAGAAACGGGACCCGGCTTTCAAGTCCATGCGCCATACTCATACGATCTTCAACTTGCAGGAGCGCCGGCAGCAGACACTTAAAGTCAAAGTGGGTCATGCTATCGAAATATGCCTCTTTGCGAACGTTACGATGGTTATTGAAGATCGCCTTGAAGTCTTCAAATACCTTTTCGCGATTGAGACTATGCCAGTCGACTTCATCCTTCATATCGGTCGAGCGATCTACCAAACGGAAGTAACGCGCATCCAGCGGTTCAAACAGACCTTCGCGCCAGAATTCCTTGATAAGGGGCTTATATTCACGCAGAACTCCGAGATTAGGAATGATCGATTCCGGCGTAACAACGAAGTTTCCGTTTTTATATGTACCGTCTATGGCCGCTTTGATTGCCTGCTCAAAATAGGCGACAACATAGCGGGCGTAACCACCGAAAATTTCATCCCCACCTTGGCCACCGAGAACGACTTTCACATGCTCACTGGCCAGCTTCGAGACCATATACTGAGGAAAGGAGCCGGGGCCGGCTGTCGGTACGTCAAGATGATAGACAACCTTTTCGATATGGTCGCAGAAGTCTTTCGCGGATATGTCGATCTGGTGCAAGTTCTGACCACAGGAGTCAGCTGCCATCTGTGCGTAATGGCTTTCGTCATAGCCGTCAAAGCATGTGAACTTTCCGTGAAAAGCTTGATTGTTTTCCGGCGAGTGACGTATGGCCAGACTTGCGATTAGGCTTGAGTCGATGCCGCCGGAAAGATAACTGCCAATCGGAACATCACTGCGAAGATGCACGTCAATGGAATCGTCCAATAACTCCCTAAGGCGTTCATCGAAATATTTGGCGGTATGCATATAGTCAATGTCATAGCAGACATCCCAATACCGCTCGATTTTGATCTGCCCGTTTTCCAGTACCAACTGGTGACCGGGCATCAACTGCTTCACGCCTTCGAATAAGGTATGTTCGCCTATCGTATATTGAAATGTAAGATATTCTGAAAAGGCACCTGCATCCGTCCGAATATCGGGAAGTAACGGGAGAAGCGCTTTGATCTCAGAAGCAAAGATGAGTGTGTCGCCAACAACTGCATAGTAAAATGGTTTGATACCGAACCTGTCGCGTGCGGCAAATAAGCGCTTTTTACGTTCATCCCAAACAGCAAAGGCAAACATTCCACGCAGATGGCTTGTGCAATCGCTACCGTATTTTTCGTACGCAGCGAGAATCGTTTCGGAGTCCGACGAGCTCTCAAAGTTCCATTCTGAGGAGAGCTCCCTTTGCAATTCGAGATAGTTGTAAATTTCACCGTTAAACGTAAGCACCGAACCATTTGGGGCGGTCATTGGTTGCGCACCGTGATCGGTGAGGTCGATAATGGACAGTCGGCTGTGCGCAAACCCGACGTTCGCCTCTTGCGCCATCCACGTGCCGGCACCATCGGGTCCCCGATGCACGATCAACTGATTCATTACATTGAGTTTGTTCTCTAGATTAGGAACAAAGCCGTTGTTCAGGTTTACAATTCCCGCGACACCACACACTCTAATCACCATCCACTACAAAAAGCGGTTTTTTCACGAGTAAGACCGCATAAACGCACGCACAGGCTTCTTTACCAAAACGTGTAGGACTTGTAACCCTTTCAACGCAACCAGATGAAAAAAATTAAAGTTCATGGGGCTACGCCACCGCAGAAGTGACTGCTTCCACTACTCTGTCGACCTGATCATTCGACAAATACGGATGCATCGGAATGCTGATCACATGTTTTGCAAGTTTCTCCGATACGGGCAAACCTCCCTGCACGACTGGAAACGACTTGTAGCCGGTTTGCTGATGCATCGGCAGAGGATAATAAACTGCGGTTGCAACCCCGTTGCTTCGGCATGCAGTTTGGACAACATGCCGATCCTCTACGACAAGCGTGAATTGCGCCCAAACAGACTTAAGCCCTCTTGGCACTTTCTGCCGTTGAATATTTGACGGAAGCTTTTCCGCATAGCAGTCGGCTATGCAATTTCTAGCACGAATCTCATCTTCAAATATCGCCAGCTTCTCAAGAAGAATTGCCGCCTGCATCGTGTCCAGGCGACTGTTCAGCCCCAAGCGGACATTATCGTATTTATCGGCGCCTTTGCCATGGAAACGAAGGGAACGAAGCAGTTCCGCTTTTTCCGGGGAAGACGTCATGACCGCGCCGCCATCCCCATAACAACCCAGTGGCTTCGCCGGAAAGAAGCTTGTCGTAGTGTAATCCGCCAGGGTTCCAGTGCGCATACCATCCAATTCAGAACCCAGGCTCTGCGCAGCATCGGCCACAAGGAGCAGTCCTTCGCGATCTGCTATTTTTCGCAAGGCAGGATAATCACAGGGAAGCCCGAACAGGTCCACGGCAACAACGGCCCGTGGTTTCAAGCCAAGCCCGCGTGCGGTTTCAAGGCCCGCCTCCAGGCTCTTGGGGTCGATCGTGAATGTGTCCGGGTCCACGTCCAAAAAAATCGGGGTAGCACCAGTTGCAGGCACGACTTCAGCCGTAGCAACAAATGTAAATGACGGGGCGAAAACAGCATCCCCTTCGCCAATCCCTTCGGCCATCATCACCAAAGATAGGGCATCGGTTCCGTTCGCACAGGTCACGACATGATCGGCCCCGGTAAAATCGGAAAGCTCTTCTTCAAGTTTCGTGACTTCGGGACCCAGAATATATTGGCCATGATCGAGGACCCGTTTTATTGCATCATCCACCCGATCACGAATCTTTAACTGCTGTGCGGCTAGGTCAATTAGAGCAATCGGAGCCGTCATCGGTAATTTCCTCTAGAATGTTTTCCCCAACCTGCCGGTAACGATGCCCCTCTCTTGGGCAGACAAGATCCTCGCCGAGGATTTCTCCGGAGCGGCTGACCCAGCCGATTCTTTTCGCAGGAACCCCTGCCATCAAAGCAAAAGCAGGCACATCTTTCGTAACGACCGCCCCCGCTCCTACTAAGGCATATTGACCGATGGTGACGCCACAGACGATTGTACAATTCGCGCCGAGAGAAGCCCCCCTCTTAACAATCGTATCCCGATACTCGTCCTTCCGCTCTACGGCAGCACGTGGATTGATGACGTTCGTGAAGACCATACTTGGCCCACAAAACACTTCGTCTTCAATTGTGACGTTATCGTAGATGGAAACATTGTTCTGAACTTTAACCCTGTCCCCCAGGACAACACGATTGGCAACAAAGACATTCTGACCGAGAGAACAGTCCTCCCCGATCACAGCACCTGCACAAACGTGCACCCAATGCCAGACACGACTGCCCCCTCCTATGGAGGCGCCCTCATCGATGATCGCCGTGTCATGAAAGACAGGGCCCCGTTTATCAATCGGCATATTAGGCCTCTACCTGGCGACACAATGGATGATAGTCACCTTGCAATGGTGACTTGGCGCTATGGCGGATATCGTACACTGTTTCAATGCAGGGACGTGCATCGTCCAGACCAAAGCCACCGCCGGAGAGGACATCCCGATAGCTTTCTGTATGAAGTTCAGTAAATCCGTCGGAGAACTCAAGCTCTTCGGTGCCAATGCGAATAGACCGGAAAGTCCTCTTTCCAGCACTCACAGCCTGCTCAGGGAGGTAGTTCGCATTGATTGAGAGGAACCAACGCACCCGGGCTCGCTCATATTCCAAATAGCCAGACGCAACGTCGGCTTCATGCAGATGCACGGTGTTTTTCTTCACTCGGCCAAAGACCCACCCGAGCATATCGAAAAAATGAACGCCAATATTCGCCGCAACACCGCCGGATTTGGTGTCGTCCCCTTTCCAACTGACGCTATACCAGTGACCACGGGACGTCAGATACGTCAGATCAACGTCAAAAACTTCGTCGGAAGATGAGTTCTTCACCTTTTCCCGCAGCGCCTTGATTGCCGGATGCAACCTCAGTTGCAGTATGTTGTAGATGCGGGCATCGCCCTCCCGCTCTACCTCGCGGAGGGCATCGACATTCCACGGAGTGAGCACAATCGGCTTCTCACAAATTGCGTGGGCATTATTTCGAAGAGCATGGCGGATATGAGCATCATGAAGGTAGTTCGGGGAGCAAATGCTGAAGTAATCGACAGCCTTGTTACGCCGACGGAGCAGGTCTATGTGCCGGTCAAAGCGCTCAAACTCGACAAAAAAATCCGCCTCAGGAAAAAAGCTATCGATTATTCCAACCGAGTCATTGGGATCAAAGGCGGCAACAAGTTGGTTCCCGGTATCCTGAATAGCTTTCATATGACGTGGTGCAATATACCCAGATGCCCCAACAAGCGAAAAATTTTTCATAGCCTCTCCCCCGAAAGATGCCTGCAAACAACCCTATAAAAAACCACATGTTTAAGGGTAGAATCATTAGTGATGGCGAAACACCGCGTTTTATCTATAATAAAACTTGGTATTTTGAAACTGGAAACATAAATATCTATCCGCCCTTTTTGGAGTTGGCCTATTCCAGCCAACCGTTGAGATGACGTCCAAATGTCCGTAACACTCTGGAGAAAAACAACCTTCGGCGCGAGTGTGGCACACCCCCTTTAACTGGCCAGTACATTCGCCAGTTTACGTTCGAAACCCAATTGCAAATCACCCCCATCTAAAAGCCGCAAGCATTAATCGCATAGCCTCACCGGGCGTAATTAAAGCTTTCCGCTGGCGGTGCAGCACTTTTAGTTCATCCGGTTTTGGCCAAGAATGATAGGACGATTTTAACTGTGACTGGGGGGTATAGAGTTCGAACGACGGTGCACTGCATTGAAATGCCTGCAGCACCATCGACGCCAGAAGCTTACCCGCGGCAATATTATTGTTGACCATATGCTGGAAGACACTACCGGTCTCGTCGCGTTGAATGGCGACCTGGCCAAGAGGAGTTCCCTCATCCAGGGAGGGTGTAACCTCGAAGACGGTCGATCCAATCGGCGCTCGTTTTGTTCGCAATGCGTGGAATTCCCCCGCGATCCCTTTGAACGAAGGAAGCAGGCTCGAATGAACGCACCACGTTCCATAATGCGGAATGTCCAATATTTTGGGTTGAAGAATATCCCCCACCCTAATGATCAATAAATCAACGTTACTATTCTGAAGTTCCGCTGCGATTTCCGGAGAAGAGAAGTCCGCAACTTTCCGATAGCGGACCCCTCGCAGTTGCGCGGCACGTCGGAGTGAATAGAAGGTCCCGGTTTGTGGGGAACAGCGGAACACTAAGGTCAGAAACTCATAGACTTTAAAGGCGCCGTTGGTAAAAACCAGAAACAGCCAGTATCCGAACGCCATACGCCGTAAAAGGGATATTGCTCCACCTATTATTGACGAGGTTCCTTTTCGCGGCGATGCCGCAATGTACAAACCAGTGATCTGAATATCGGACATATTGAACAACTGAGCGAATATAATATTCGACGTCATATCGTCATTAGCGAATATGGCGACTTTCATTGTTTGGCCTCGATCAAGGTTTTTTAGCCCAAACAGAAATTGGTTCGTCTTCATCGGAGGATACGACCTGGCATCCCAAGCCAATAAACCGCTCACAAATCTCGTCCTGTGTTGGGAAAATAAGACTCGGCGGAGCTATATTTACCAGAACGACCTCCCTGCACGATGCCCATGAAGCATTGCTCAGACTAATTCCGCTTGCAGTTGGCAACAGCGACAAAAATGGCACAATTAGATCGGCCACACGACTTTGAAGGAATGCGGGAAGCCTCGTGACCATGGAGCGGACCAAACGGAAAATCAATCCAAACGCATCGTTTTTTCGAGGGTAAAACCAAACACCGATGATCCCACCCGGCCGGGTAACGCGGACCATCTCGGAAAGGCCTTTCCACGGGTCTTCCATATAGGCCAAGACACCGTATGAAAAACAAGCATCCACAGTGTCATCCTGAAGAGGTATGGATTGACCATCGGCATGGAGAAGCGTGGCACCAGGAACTCTTTGAGCCACAGTACACAAGCCCGATTGCGAGATATCCAATCCAATCAGGTCGAGTTCAGGATTAGCCTCTTTCGAAAGCGCCAAATGAACGCCATCCCCCGTCCCAACATCCAGCCAGCACCCTCCACCACTTTTCGAAGAGGCGGATTTTAGCAAAAAAGTCAAAAACCGGTGGGCGGTTTCTTTTTTTGCGGTAGGAATGTCCGGTATTCGGTTCTGCTGCCAATGCTCATCAAAATACCCCGACTTATCCTGCAGGAATAAATATATGCCTTCTGAGTTTCTCTTGAATTCTCCGTGTGTCGGGCATTGGACCGCCCCATACGTCCCCTGAAGCTGTGTATGACAATACGGACAACGCATTCGGCCATTAATCGTGTTCACGCCAAAGCCCCTAATTCTGCATGATTTCAATAATGCGATTGGCGGTTTTCAAATCCACCCCACGATGAACCGGCAGGTTCACAACGCAGTTGACATAATCACGGCCGAACCCTTCACCAAAGCTCAAATGGTTCTTGTAGGCAGGTAAATCCGGAATGAAATAGTCGATGAGCTCACCCAATTCGATCCCAACATCACGCGCTGATGACAGATAGCGCGCCGCATCATTCGTACGAACAACATAGTGTGAATAGGTGGACCCATCGACATGGTCGGGCAGAGTGATGTTCGAGACATTCATCAAGTTCTGCCTGTAGTGATCAGCAATCATGCGGCGGTGCGAAACAATATCCCGATATTGCGAGATTTGCGAGATACCAACCATGGCTTCAAAAGGACTCATCCCCGAAAGATAGTCCAGAGGCATATCTATTTTGTATTCGTCAAAATAGCGGATAAAGCGATCCAGGACCCCTAAACCGGACAATTTATGAGTAAGACCAAACATCGCGGGGTGAAGAGAACAAATCGCTGAAATATAATAGAGACGCCTCAGAACCGCTTTCTTCTGCGTTGCCGGACTAACTAAACGCTGTCGGGAGACGCGGACAGCCTCTGCCAAATCCGGATCATCGGTCGTGACCATGCCCCCAAATACGCTCGTTATTAATTTGCTGAAGTTGAGGCCATAGACGGCTGCAACGCCATGTTTATGTACGGGCTGACCGTTATGCGTACAAAAGAAGCTATGTGCACAGTCCTGAATAACTGGGATATCGGGGAAACGACGTTGAAATTCTGATAGTTTTTCCAGATCAACGGGCTCGCCGAAGATCGATGTCGCAATTAGAGCACCGGTATTTTCGTTTGCGGCTTGTTCCACCAAAGCCATATCCATCAAAAAGCTATTCTTAGCAACATCGACAAATACAGATTCATTACCGCTATATTCGACTGCATGGGGCACCACCACACAAGTGTAGGAAGGACAAATAACCTGACGGCCCGTCAATCCCAAAGCATCGAGCAAACAAATAAGGCCGGTTCGTCCATAAGGGAAGGCAATGGCATGGCGTGTCCCTGCCAATTCGGCAAAGGCCGCTTCGAATAAAGCAACGGCATCTGAAGGAGAGGGGCGCAAAACATCAAAAATTCCGGACAGGGGAATATTGGGACTTAGACGGGGAACCATCATCTGTCGTCCGAACATTGCCAGTATCCCTGGCTTGCCATGTGAATAGCCTGAAAGGAATTTACGTGCTCGACTCTTTCCAGGCCCGCCACGGGAACGTCCCAGGTGTCCTCAATAGAGAAATCCGGACCCAACTTTATCGTCCTTTTGAAGATAGCACCCGATACACGTTTTCGCGTAATGAGGAGATACACAAGTATCTTTTTGATTGCATTTCTAGTGCATTTAAAACGCAGTGCGGTTAGACCAAGCAACCTAAGAACAATCATTTGAAAGGACGAGGGGAGCGCAACATGGTACTTCAGCAACGGCCCTTTCACACAAAGCGTTTCTGAATTCAGCCATTCCGTCTCTATGTGGTCGCTAACAAGCTGGCCAGTATACCAATCCCCTTTTCTGTCACGGGCACAGAAACCTGCATTAACTTGACAGCTTTTTTCAGAGTAGCGCTGTACCACGCCCCCCTTTTTCCAATTGATGACCGTGTAAGCCCCACTGGATCGGTGAAACAGCAGTCCGGCATCATCAAACCGCTTTGTCTCACTTCCCTCTCTCTCAAAGGGTAGTGATTGCCCTTCGGGTTCAGTTTTTTTTGTTGCTGCAACTGCAGCACGGCAGAAGCTGTTAAACATCGGAATTAAATTGGAATCATCCATTGCGGCAAGACCGACGACGCTTCGCTCCGCATGCGATCGGCGCATAAATTTCGCCATTGATGCAGCCATTGGGATAGTGCCTGCCAACTCTTCAATACCGGCGGGATATAAGAAACGCGTATTCCGGCTCCCATACAGGCCACCATAAGAACCGTCCGGATGGCAACACCATGACAGGAAGTCAAGGGCCTCCGCAAGCTTTGGCTGAAGGCCCAATTCAGGAGCCACCCGATCAAGATCTACAAGATAGTCCATAGTCAGGGATTGATACCCTGGGTCAGCTCCCTCGTATTCCCGAAACCACCCTTCCGGCGATCGATGCTTTAGTATAACGGCCAGTACTGCATCAATGTGGTCCGTTTGGTCTTCTCCCGTTTCGCTGTGCCACCGCGCCAGTGCCGCCGCTGCCACACTGAGGTGGTTGCTAATGATCCCGTGGCTTTCCCGGTTACTGGACAAATGAGATATCAGAGGAGACACAATTCCCAGATATCTTTGCACCTGTTCTTCTTTAATTGCTGTACGCACAAGCGAAATAACACGCAGCAGGTCGAAGGCAACAAGAGCGGTGACACAATAGCTGGACTCATTCGGAAGTATTTCATCCAAGCTACCATTCTTCCGAATGAGTTTTGATGTGCCTTCAAAAATACCTTCTATGCGGTTCAGGACAGCCGTTTCCGGAAACCAACTCGGCAGAAGACCGCCGGCCAACAACGCTGCCATACCATGGGCAGCTCCTTGAAAGGTTCCATTGGCAAAATCTGTCCCTTTCCACGCCCAGCGATATCGGTCGCCAATTCCATAGGTCGTACTGATTATATTTGTATCGAACAGGGAGAGCACCCTCGGAAGAACGGACTGCACATCGTCGTAATAGGGCACGTGGAGACTAGAATCCTGCATTGCGACCTAACTTATCCAAATCCTGAAAGCCAAGTTGAGGAACTGGCTGCTTGTTTCGACTGCCTGTAGTATAGGATGGCCTTCCGCATTAGGCCCCGTAATTCTTCACTGTCCGGTTTCCCAGACAGAAGCCTTAAACACCGTCACCAACCCCTGCTTTTCAAAGTAGCGGTCCACAATCTGGCCAAAGGTCCTCACCCGGTTACCCCCATGGTGATCCGGAACGGTTTCTGTCCGGCGTTCGAATTGGGTGTTCACCCAACTTACTAAAGTGGAGGAGGCGTTGCGTTGCAGGATGGTGTCCGATCTCGTGGTGTCGCCCACCAGTAGAGCAAGATAGCGCGACATATAATTGACTTTTTCATCCTCGCTGAATGCAAGCCAGTCATCTGCCATCAAATTACGGTATTCACGAATTTCTTCGTCATAGCGCATCAAAAACACATTATTGCCGATAATATGCAGTCCTCTAGCCACACCACTACACCGCGTTTCGTTCTTGAGTTTCTTGTTATTCACGTCCGACAGAAAAACCGTAAGATACACGTTTGGCTGTCGAGCTATACGTCCGGAAACATTATAAAATTCCTTGGGATCCACCAACCCAACAGAGAGGTATTCTTGGAATTTCCCTTCCCAGACTAGAGGGTTGTAATAAAGATTTTGCCATCCGTGCCCCGAATCCGCATTGACCATTACATTGACGCGATCACCGATCGACCGCTGGCGTGTGTCGTAGGGAATAGTCGCGGTGCGATAGGAGATCCCGGGTCCTTTCCGGTAATAGCGAATTAGTCCCCGGAGGCTCCAATCCGACGGCTGGGGAATTGCCTCTTCCGCATATAGGCGCATTGTCGTGAGATATGGCCGGTCGTAGAGATATTGATACCCGCTACTACCAAGAAGAATTGTCGCGTCATCCGGTATCCCGCAAAACAATCCCTCACGTATGGAAGAATGCAGACTTTTCTCACTTAGGCTGGCAATGTTGGCCGCTGAAAACGTTTTTGTGGCATACGGCGATAACCACAAGAAAACAAAAGACAGTATGAGGGTGCCACCGTTAGCCAAAATCTTGCGTTTTTTGAATAAAGCTCCCAGTTGGCCAATCATCAGAAAATAGCCGATGGCCGACAGAGGCACGAGTATGATTGCAATATTTGCGCTGTAGCGGGGCGCTTTGTTTGCAACCAGGAAAACAAAAAACAGCTCATACAGAACTATGTTTAGAACAAGAAAGGTCGCAAGTGCCACCGGCCTAGACACCGGCCTTTTGACGATAGTAGCGCGCAGCCATTCGAAACAACAAAAGCCTATCGAAAATACGCAGCCGACCAGCACAATTCCGCCACCGGGCCAGTCCGTTAAAAACTTCAAATAGTGGGAAAATGGAATATGGAGCACCTCAAGGAAGGTGTTTCCTTTCATGAGTATGGTCAGGGCCCCGAACCAGAAGTCATTTCCGAAAATGTACCACCAAATTAGAAAAACAAAGCCGCCTCCACTCGCAAGGGACAGGATTGGCTTCCATGCTTCTTTGCGGAGCCTCCAACCCAGGTAGAGCGCAATAGCCGGAAAATACAGCATGACAAAATAGCCATACCAATGCACCGCAAGGCTCGCCGCAATACTCACCCCCACCAACGCGGACAGTACCAGCCCCTTCCTGCCTTTGTAATTGCACAGCAAAAGATAGGAAAAAAGGACCACAATGGCGAAAACCAGACCAAAAGAAAGATCAGGCCTTACAGAAACCATCGTATGCCGAAGGCCCGCAAAAATGGTAGCAAGCGCCAAGGTCAAAATTGCTGCCCCATCGCCAACTTTCAAACGGATAAAATAGGACGCACCCAGGATTCCTGCAATGCCGGCAAACGTTGACTGCCAAAGAAGTTGCCATGGCCCAATGCCAAATAACCGAACCCAAATCGACACCAGGTAATAGTGCAGGGGAGGATGAATTATGAACTTGTCCACTCCAGGATAGAAGAGGTCCTGAGCATGAAATGGGTACGTCCAGTTACCGGTGAGGACATAGTTAATAGGGACATTGGAAACAGAAACACTCTCTCCATCCAATATCGTTGTGGAGAGGAGTATAAAGATGGCACTCCATATAAATATACCGGCGACAACCAGATAGGAAGTTAGCTTCGCCCCCCTGCACAATAAAGCACTCTTCACCATATTACTTCACCTGAATGCGTTGAGTCACTTGAAGCAGGAACATCACGAAATACTTACTTCAAACGATTTTTCAAACAATTGCTGTTCTGTGATATCAATATTGGATTTTCTACAGAATATAGACTTAGTCCCGGCTTACTAATCCGGAAATAGGGAATCTGCCTATCAAAAGCTGGATCAATCGACCAAGGCCCGAAGGGCGTCGATGCCGTCATGCGAACCACTACTTCAGACGTAACTCGCGGAAAAGCTCCGAAAACCGTGAAGTACCCGTTCCACTTATCCCCCTTCTTGAAAACAAAGCTTGGGTCTACTTTGTTCCTGAATATTGATGCGATTCGAAAACCGGAACTATCAAAAACCAACGGCCTATCCAGGAAAACCCTGCTTTTATCGGTTTTGGTAGCAACCAAGACCTGTACGTGATCCCCCTTATCATCCGAAATTACGACCGGCAAACCGGGCCGTAACCCGTTCACATCCTCAACCTCCAACTCAAAAGATGATCGTTCCCCAGAAGTGACGAGGCCATGATATCCGCCATTCTTATACATGACCTGATGGTTCTTATATGGCCCGAGCACGGAGCCCTGCGACACGGCAACTGCAGCCACCGCCTCACTATAGGAAGGCTCGCCGAACGCCAGATAAAACAAATAATATGTATCTTCCGATTTGCACAGATATGACGGTGCAACGCCTGACGCTTCAAACTCTTGGTCGACGGTAAACGCAATTCCCTGATACGTCCAATTCACGCCGTCTTTACTACGACTGACGCCAAGTTTTTGGCCGGGACCGGACGGCCCCCTAATATTAGCAATCATAAGAAACGGGAACTCTTCTTCGGGAAAATAGCCAATATGTGTCGATCCAATCCCTTTCTCTTCCGCGCCGGGAATGTCTTTCGAGGAGAAAACGACGCCTTCATAGGTAAATGCAGAGCCGTTCTGAGATGTCCACAAGCCGACTTTGTGCCAACCTCCCGAATAGATAGAACTATACAGGTAGGTCTTACCACCAACTCTTACCGCAGATGGCCATGCCAAATGCCGTGCGCCGATCGATTTAGGAGATAGGACTACGTGCGACCTGGGATACCCGTCTTCATTGTATTCCGATATCGAATAATACCGGTCTGCACCATACTGATTCAGGAAAAATGCGTTTTCAGCGTGACCATCCTCTAAATAAAAAAAGCCACTTAATAAAATGAAGAAAAATAAAAAAGAATCTCTCACTCTTCTCTCTCTATCATATTTAAGTGAATCATTAATTATGACTCAATTATAAAAAATATTACAAGTATATATCAATATACCGTTCAATAACATCAAACGACTATTCTGCATATGAAGCCTAATGAATTTACCAAGCCTATCCTGCATCACCTTTACCCACCAGCAAGCGAATGACAATGCCATAAGACACTTGCTGTTTCCTGTCACCTCCAATTGGACATTTTACTAGGCCGCAGACTCATAACTTCTGATCCAGATGCGGCATGAAGCGAGCTTGACGGCAGCCAGGAAATTCTCTGGGTTACGGTCGTATCGCGTGGCGATGCCCCGGAATTGCTTGAGCTTGTTGAAGAAGCGCTCGACGAGGTTGCGCTGGCGATAGACCCAGCTTGAGAAGGCGAAGGTCTTTTTGCGGTTCCGTTTTGGCGGAATATTGGCCCAGGCCTTGCGCGCGTCGGCAAGGGCGCGGATGGCGTCACTGTCATAGGCCCGGTCGGCCAGCAGGATGGCCCCCTCCTTCAAGTCTTTGAGCAGGCCCTCCGCTGATCGGCCGTCATGAGCTTGCCCCGGCGTGAGGGCCAGTTTCACCGGCCGACCTTCAGCGTCGACAAGGGCATGGATCTTGGTCGTCAGTCCACCCCGGGAACGGCCCATGCAGCCATCGTCAGATCCCCCTTTTTACCGGTCGCACCATGCTGATGGACCCGGACGCAACTACTGTCGATCATGACGATGTCGCTGTCGTAAGCCGCTGAGATTGCCTCCAAAAGCCGATCCCATACCCCGGCCTTGCGCCAGCGGACGAAGCGATTGTAGCAGGTCGTATGGGGGCCGTAACGCTCCGGTATCTCCGCCCAAGGCGTGCCTGCCCGGAACCGCCACAGAATGCCGTTCAGCACCCGCCGGTCATCGACACGTGGTACCCCGCGCGGCTTGTTCGGCAGCAAAGGTGCGATAATCGACCATTCGAAATCTGTCAGTTCGTAGCGGCGGCGGCTCATGAAAACTCCCTCGTTCGGCAACAAGAGACATGAATCACATCAAGACCGAAAGGGGAATCCTGTTTATGAGTTTACGGCCTAGCGAGACCAGGCCGCACTGCAGATCACCCTTTCAACTTTCCCGACACTATTGGCATAGTATCGCGAAGGGACCTATATGCGGACATGCTCCGATATAGACCAAATCTTTTAATATGACTATTTCACATTAGGAAAGAGCATGCCTCGACAGGGCTGCACTTAAAGCAAGCCACATAACAAGACCCTGCCCCGGTCTTTGAGTGTCATTATATGGACTGACCGTCTTTATCTCGTCGCGTATCGAAAATCAGTGTCAGCAAGTCCTCAAAGCCTTCGCGCCAATCGTAGTCCTCAGACAAGGTATGAGGGTGCCAAAGAACCGAAACCTCACCCTGAACAGCTGAAACTTCGGACAATATCCGCTTCATCGCTTGAATACGGCCCTCTCTGGAAAGAGGCTCATAGGCATATAGATGTGAATCCATCAGGACCAGAGGACAGATAGTAACGTCATGCGCGCACCCCTTCGCAAAGTTCCAGGGCCGATAGGCTAAAGCCGTACTGGCGCGAAATCCCGGGCGATTATTGAACCCAAGCGTTGCATCACTGGAAAGGCCTGCGCCAGCCTGGCATTGCCATGTATGTTGCCATGAAAACCGCAACCAGTGTTGTCGTATAGTGGATACTTCCGTTCCACAGGCTTTTTCCAAAGCTATTTTTTCTCTTTGGAGAAGAGCTGGGTTCGCCCAACTGTCAAAAGAGCCATGCAAGCCAATACGCACCCCCCTGTCTGCCGCTGTTCGCAGAAAACCTGCAATGCGCTTGTCAGTCAGGCGATACCCTGGATCGAACAGCCATTGCCGAAACGACCGGAAACGCTTTTCCGGATGGGCATAAACGTAGAATGTCGGCCGGTACTGGTACCGCTCACTATATTCCACGAGTTTTTCCAACTGGTAATAATCAGGTGTGTAACATGCCATCCTAAAGAGATTCTTGAGGGACGCCTTAACCCCGACGGCCTCACCCCTCACCACCATTCTGACTGTATTGAATACCTCGAAGGCCGACTGTTTCAAACGGATCGCCAGCGTTTTGTCCAATGCGTCGACGTCATGACCGATATTAACCTTCGGCACCGTTTTTCTTCTTGCTCTGCTTGGAAAATACAAATCCCTGATGATTAGAAAAATGCGGTTTGCCCAGGCATAATCAAACAGCTCATCAGGCTGAAACGTTAACTTTGTCGAGTATGATTGAACGCTGCCAAAGCGCTTTTCATATTGGTATTCCCCCGCGCCACTCAGGAATGAAAAAGCCGCTAGGATCCAGTCGTATTGGTCGCCTTCCGGATAGACTGCTGCGTTATCCATCAGTAGTTCGCCAGCGACCCCATGAGTTTGCAACTCCTCTGGCAAAACTATCCTCCGCCATGAACATCCCAGGTGACGGGGAGAAATCAGCACGTCGGCAGCACGTCGTTCAAAAAAGACCGCCATTTCCGATGCAGGTATCTCCCCCCAATAATGGGCCCCGGCATTCAAGACGTAAGCAACAATATCGCGATAAGTGATGTCCGGATCGCGGATGGTCATTGTTCAGATCGTTGAACTCTTAATCTTTTTCGAACCGTGCGACGCCAGCCACCTTGCGGCCAATGATACAATATAGTCATCATCGCATAACCGAATGTGGTTACGTTCAATGCAATCTTGCTTTCACTGGCTTTCAGGTCATAGCGCAGAACAAACGGTACTTCCTGAAGCTTGGCTCCCAGCAACTTGAGTTTCACCAATTTCTCGACGGTACAGCAGAACCCCAACCCGCGTAATTGAAGGAAATTTCCTTTGTAAAAGTCAATAGCGCGTTGAATAAGACTGGCTCGATAGGCTCTGTAACCGCAGGTATATTCCTGTAATCCCCCCATCGGAAAACAGACCCGAAAGATAATATTCGCCACTTTGCTAATCACGGTCCGGTCATTCGACAGGCCGACCATTCCACCACCAGGCAGGAAGCGAGAGGCTATGGCAATATCCGCACCGTCGCGAATGGCATTCACCAGATCCGGGATATACTGCGGGGCATGCGTATTGTCTGCGTCTAGCCTAATAATGATGTCGTCGGCCCCGGATAGTTCGGCAGCACACTCGAACCCGTCGCGAATTGTTTCCCCCAACCCACGGTTCAGGCGGTGCTCAACAATATGCGACTCATAGCGTTTCGAGAGTTCCTCCAAAAGCTCTTTAGAGCCATCAGAAGAACCATCATTCACGCAGACCAGGAAATATCTTAGTTGTGCCTCAGTACAGGCCTTATCGATATCTGCGAACAGTTTTTCAAGATTTTCCCGCTCATTGTATATTGGCAGGACGATATTCAGCCGCATGTTTCTTACCCAAGGTAATTGACCACATCTTCTAGGTTACGGTCTGCTTCCTACTTTTTGTAACTGTAGACAATAAATCTCCAACCCCAGTAGATGTGGTAAGCAACAACACTGGTGCAGTCAAAGCAGAAATGAGAATTTCGGCGATGTGGAGCGCCACCGACAAAGTAAATGCAGTATCGACATCAATCCCCATTGACGTCAAAGTAAGGGTTACTGCAGCTTGGACAACACCAATCCCCGCCGGCAGCCCCGGCATGGCCGCAGCAAAAATAATCGCCCCGAAGACCAGGGATGCCTGCTCCCAGCTTAAGGAAACGTCAGGCAACAAAAAGAAGAACAGCCATATTCCGACAAAATGAACCCCCCAAGAAAGAAAAGTTAGACTACTCACAGACATGATGTTACGCCGACTGAGCGTAGTCTGAATATGAATACATGTTTCGCGTATAAAACCTGCAAACCTACCCTGCCTGTCCCCAATTAAATGACGGCCATAAACAGCGGCTGGCTTGGCCAGCAGAAGCCCCGCGCCTCCAACTACCGCCATCAAAGTTGGAACATAGGAACTTTCCAGATAGATACCTGTGAACCCGATCAATCCGATAATGGAAACCGCCAGTAGATCGAAAAGACGCTCAACAAGTAGCGCTGCGCCACTGGTGGGAAAGGATATACCTGCGTTTTTACGCAAGTAGGTGAGTTTCACCAATTCGGAAATACGACCAAATGTAATAAGGTTAATCCCAGCGGATAACAGCAAAGCCTTGAGACAAACTCCAAAGGTGACGCGGTCTCTACCAAGCAGAACGGAATGACGAAGAGCCACAGCGCAGGTAGCAGCAAAAAAAAGCGATTGCACCGCTGCTACAGCAAGGAACAATTCCACTCTGATCAGGGCAAATACCTGCTCAAAAGACACAAAATAAGCAAAATAGACAATGCAGGCGGAAAGTATTCCCAATTTGAGCAACCAACCTGCCCTGCTTTTAAAATTCGAGTTTTGCATACTGGAAGACTCTACACAGATAGGGTTAAAAAGGTCACTTCAAACTGGCCGCGTCTTTCCCTGTTCTTCGGTGAAAACAGGTTTCAGGGTGATGAAAGATGTCAGCAATTACCGGCTACTGGCAATAGCGCTGTAAAAAAAATCGGCAAGCCCCAAGTCCCGTTTGCTCAGTTTTTGGGAGGAACGGCGTATTCTTCTTTTTCCCCACCGCATTGTGCCGGCATGCCCTTGGCACCAATGGACGAAAGTATCCTGGCCACGTCGTATGGGAATTTCCGCCCGACTTCGCGAACAGCCTCAAAGGGGTAAATTCCATAGACAGGGCTGATGCCTTCCAGCATTTTTGGGCGATCATCATATGCAAGGTCCGCCATCCATCGGATAGCAGTTACTTGTCCTGCTTCCAGCGATTGAAATAATCGCTTTATGTCAACAGGTGAACGATAGTCAGGCGCCCCAGCGAGGCTTCCCTCAATAACTACCGTGTCCTCGACCATCACCGTCTGCACATACAATGACTTTCCACTATGCTTGCCTCGAAGCTTCGATTTTTGCAAGACGACCAGGCGCGCCAGTTCAGGCAGGAGCTTCCTCAATTTCTGAACATTACCATGTTCGGCAATCATGACCTTGATGACCAGTAGTGAAGCTCTCCAACTGCTTGCACAGAGAAACAGAATATGACCGATCTGACTAAGCAGGCTCCACTGGGCCCGCAATTGCCAAAACGGCTTGGATATTGTGGCCGCCAGCCGATGATTTTCTGTGGAACGAGCCTTAATCAATCCCTGCTCCAACAAACGCCCGTGCTCTGCCTCAAGAGCAGTATCAACCAAATTCGCAAAGGATTGATAAGAATAGCGCCCGGAAGCGATTAAATCATCATATGCACGATCAGTAATACTTTCCAGAAAATCGTCATCATGAATCAGTTCCGCGACCTCTGGAAAATTGGAGAAATCCCGTTCCAAGGGGATATAGTGTTGCCATGGCTGAATGACATTCCCGTAATGACCTGGAAACATTACCATTGCAGTACGTGTTATTGCCGCTTCGAATACTCTGGGCGAAATCGTGTCGATGACCTCGTTCCCCTCAAAGGGTGCAAGGACTCCTCGCGCGATTTCCTCGTACCCCGCGGCGGGTATATGTCGCAAATAGTTATGGACGCGGGTCTCAACCTGGCCGTCGAAGTCAACAATGCTTGCACCGCTGGGCGTCCCCAGAACTACACGGCAATTCGACAGAAAGCGTTCCCAGTTTGACCCATAAATTCTATCAACTTCGCGGACGGACACATCTGTACTAAGCCCATATGCTGACGCTATTCGCTGGACACCTTCTGCTATAAGGACTTTTTCCCGCGCCAGATTGCCCAGCCAGGGTGCATTTTCACGGGACCGATACCCGACGTCAATTTTGCGCTGAGCCAACGAAACTGTGGGAAGGTTGGCAGCAAAATCCGGATGAACATATCCCGTTAAAACAGGAACGATCGTCATACTTTTTGCGTAAGGCTGCCGGTACACAGCATTTATGTTTTCTGACGGCACACAAGAAAAGAGTAGTCGAATTCCAAGCTCTTCCATGTGTGAAACGGTCAAGTCCACGTAACGGTATTCGTCCTGTATGAACTGTGCCTTCAAACAACGTGCCTGGCTGATGGCTTGCCGCCACGCTTTAGGGAGGTAAGCATCCCACAGGACCCATATCGAATAGTGAATAAGGATAACATCGAAGACGTCGAGGGCGTTTTTCCCGGGAGCGCCTTCACGACGCGGGTTCCTTAACGTTACGTTATGCTGTGAATATTTTTCTATCGCGCCTATGTGCTCTAGGATCGTACCAGCATGCGTGGGATTATTATGGTCAGCCAAAAGCAGTACGTTAAGCCGCTTCACGGTTTGTCTCTTTTCATTGCATAAACTCAATCGCACCGCTGACCACAGGAATCCTACCTTGCATTTTCTATATAATAGACGAGATATCCCTTCCGATACTGATGAAGACGAGACAGGAAACGTAGTACATACTTTCCATCGACTTCCGCATCCGTCTCAATGACAAAACGCCCCCCATCCTGTATCACGCTGGTGACGATAGACGGCATGAGCTCAAAGTCGTCGCGATAGTCGAAAGTGACCTTGATCTTGTCTCGCGCGCCAACCAGTTGCCAGAATTCTTCTGGTTTTACGCCCGCGTGTTGCCGACCATTCACGTTACCCACATGCACCTTGACGGTAATTGTACCCGATGCCATGTCAAAGACGATGGCGAATGGATAGGCTTCATCTCGCAGGCTTGCATTCACAATTCTCAGAATTTCCACCAGCGATCTTGTGTTCTGTCGCGCCGAAGAGTTCTTGCTATCATTCCTGAACCAGAATTTCAGCCCGTTGATGAAGTTCTCCAGCAGGTAAGACGCTTTCGTTATCAAATGCCATCTCAGCCACACACTTTTGGCATGCACACGATGCACAAACGATCGCAACTTAATGAGAGACAGGATGCAAACAGCATCAACGGACTTCAGGATCGGTTTGATTATGCTGGCAATGAGTGTCGGCAGCCTTGGAAGGAGGACCTCACCAACCCAGCATACAAGTGCCAGTCTTTTTCTTGCTGCAAAATTTACACATCGTTGAGGAAGGGAGAACAAGCGAGACAAAGTTAAGGTCCACGTTCGGGTTACCCTTCCATATCTCTTGAATTCTGGGACTATTATCCCTTTTGCACCGCTAATGGCGGCAGCAAACGCACTAAAAGACCTGCGGGCAAAACGTGTAGCAAGGGACGGCTTCCAAGGTAATAGATGTGCTTCAAACGGTTTCTTTTCTTGCTTTTGCTTTGCTGTCGCCTCGATAACGTCGTCAAAAGTTTGGGCCAAAACATCATACTGGTAAGCCGGGTTCTGGCCGATTTCCCAATAAGCACGGTCCGTAATCTCTTTGATTTTTTGAGAGTCGCGAAGGACGGCCACGACTTCATCCATATTGGAATGGTCTTTTTTCAAAGGCACATAATGGACCCAAGGCTCCAGGATGCCGCTGTATTCACCTTCATACAAGATCAGAAGAGTGTGGACCGCAACGCATTCAAATATGCGCGGCGACACCTGATTCAGGCGAATCTTGCCTTCCTCTTCTGCGAAATAAAGCTCTTTCAGTTCCTCAAATGTTGCGTCCGGGTTTTCTTTCACATGGTCGTCAACACGTTTTTGAATTTGACCGGTAAAATCGAAGACACTTGCGCCACTTTCAACGCCCAACATCGCCTTGCATCTGCATAGGAACGCGAGCCAATCCTCGCCATATAGACGATCCCCCTCCGTCCAACGGATATCGGTATTCAAGCCATATGTCGGGGCTTCCTCTTCAAAGCGGCGACCGATATGCATCTTCTCCTGAGCCAGCTCACCCAACCATGCAGGGAGATCACGACCGCGATAGCCGACATCGATCGGCCGGTCATCGACATCGGGCGTATGACGCGTTGGCAAACCCGGCGGTACATACCCTGTCAACAATTGAACTCTCGTCAACCCGGGCAAGTCTTCTGAGCTATAAACCTTCTCCCACTCTGACTGGGGTACACATGTGAAGAGCACATCCGCGTTGATCGAGAGAAGCGCAGCTTTCGTTCGGTCGACAAAGCGGTATTCATCCTGAATGAACACGGCTTTAACAGCATTTGAACGGGCGATACGGGCACGCAGGGCCGGTTCAATATAATTGTTGCGACCGAGAATTACAGTCCAGTGAATGACGATGACGTCATAGGAATTCAAGTCGACATGCGCGGGAATCTTCGTCAAAAAGTTAATACATTCTACGTTGTTCCGCGACAGCTTCTCCAACGTATCGATCGACAGATTCCCGGATGCTCCGCGCTTGAATTGAATATTACACAACAGTGCAATACGTAATGGGCGCCTAACCTCTTTTACGTTCATACGCGCCGCGAACTCGTCTCGGCTGCGTTCGGAACTGTATAACTCCTGAAGATAACCACTTTCCTGGGGCCTGGGACGGCTTGTTACCTGAGTTTCGCGATAACGCTCATCGTTCAGGAAGCGGCAGATATCAACAATCTGCGACGCGCCGCGTGATCGGCTGTTCTTCTCAGGCAAAACCAATAATGGCGTCGCAGCGGATTTTTCTTTCAGGCGATGAAGCGAACGGTCAACCGCACGATCAAACTGTCTGGCAAAATGCGGCCAGGAATACTGATCGGATAGAGCCACGTCTTCGAAGGCCCTGTTTGCCATAGTCTGAAGGAAATCGACATCCTGGAGCATCTGGCAGACATCGTCGGCATTCGACATATCATGCTTCAGGGAGATATAGTGCTGCCCCGGAACAATTGCGTCCCTGTAACGCCCCTCCAAAAGTACAAGTGGCGTACGCAGTGCAATCGCTTCGAAGATGCGGGGAGTGATTGTGGTGTGTACAATGTTTCCTTCATAAACAGACAACACCTTTTCGAAGACAGTATCGAAATCTGCATCCGGGTAGTCATCCAGAAAGACGCGAGCTCTGTCTGCGACGCCGTCAAAATCGAATATACTAGCCCCTCCTTCGCTCCCTAAAGTGGAGCGGGCCGAGCAAATGAAGCGGGTCCAGTCTTCGCCGTATATTCGGTCCTCATTTCTGTTGCTAAGGTCAACACGCAAACCAGCATTTTTTGCAATTGGACCGAATTCCTCAACAAGGACACTTTTCAAACGCGCCTGCCGACCCAGCCAATAGGGCAGATCATGGGTCCGGTATACAGAATCCAATTTGCGGTCTGCAATTTTCGGCACGTTCATGTCCACCAGGTCGCGCGTCACCACCCCCGGGAGGCTGGCGTAGGCTATCAGGTCCTGCTGCCCCGAATAAACCCTTTCAATATTTGCAGGCTCCAAAGATGAAAACAGGACATGAGTGCCCAACCTTTTCATCTTTGCGTTCATATCAGCGATGTTTCGATATTCATCCTGAATGAACTGGAATTTGGGACCTTGGAAGTTGGCGATAAATTCTTCAATTTCCGGCGGCAGAAAGAACTTGCCGAGAGTATAAATGGAGTAGTGAATCAGGATTGCATCAAAATCCTGATCCTCCAACCCCATGGGAGAAGTATTAAGTATTGGATTTAATTGATGAAAGTTGTGTTTTGAATAACTGACAAACGAATTGATATGGTCGCGGACTGCAGCAGCCGGATGCGAGTTGTCACAAATAAAAAGGAAGTCCAGGGAACGACTAACGAACTCATCCGTTTCAGGCACATCAGCCAAAAAAACGGGAGTGTCAGTCATCCCCGGACAGATCGACAGTTCTTTTTCAGGCTTCAGTCGCGGCCTGGCATGTCCGGATTCCCCGTTCAACTTGGCCCGACTATTTAGATACATTTCCGAATAACCTTTTCCAGCAACGGCGCGACACAATTGTAATAAAGATCATGCCCCTTGATGCTCAGATGCAACCCGTCATCCAGAACATGACCAGCAACACCATCATCCGTCTCTGCAATATGGGAACGAAAATGGCTTTCCATATCGTTGAGCCATACATCCGCCCCTTCTTTCCGGGCGACCTCCCGAATGATTTCATTGTAGCGTTTATTGCCGGATTCGTATGCTTCTCCACCTGCCAAAATCTTATCTGTTAACGTGGTCGGGTGGTTTGTATTGAGAATAATTTCACGAGCACCAAACTTACGGCCACGCTCAATAATCTCATGAAGATTGGCGGCAAATGCGTCTGGACTGACACGCGGAAGTCCGCGGTCCGTCTGCCAGAAGTTGCAGTCATTCATACCGAACTGCACCAGAAGAAGATCAACACCCTGAGACTGAACTTCATATGGCATATTCTCAAGAGCATCACGAGTTGTACGACCGTTCTTGGATGCGTTTACAATGACCATTTCGCGGCCAAGCTCAGCGGCAAGTTCGTCAACCCGCGCAGCAACACGTGGAACCCAGCCCTTGTGGATGGATACCCCCTGCCCAAAGCAAATCGAATCACCGAAGAAAACGACCTTCATCTTGACTGGTCCCCTTTGATTGTCGTGACTATTACATGCCGTCCGTTAGGAAATATACTGTCGGATTTCGTTTCAAAAATATCCGCTGAAAAACCTTCGATCCGGCCTGCATACCGCTCAATCACCGGCCGAAGCATCGCCCCATTCCAAGCCAACAAGTAAAGAATTTCGTCACCATTCACGCGGCGTGTCTGGTAATAGCGGAAATTGTTATAAACTGTCAGCGTAAGACGGATTTCCCCGCAAATTGGCAGAAAGTGTTCGATGAATGCCTCAACACGCTGATCAACATTGGGGAAAAGGTCGTTGGCGATCACCACATCAAAAGTCCCGGTGGAGGGCACATCGAGCCAGTCCTGTTTCCGAACCGCAAGATTTGGTGCCGCGTCGAAGAACGTCTGGACACTTTCTTCGGTATCATGCGCCAAAACGTCAACCAGTGTGCAATCATGCTTTTCGGAAAGAACCCGCTGGATTGTCGTCAGGCCCCCGCCAACATCCAGGATACGACAACCGGACGTTTCCAAAAGGTCACTATAGACGGAAGAAGTCGCATAACGTTTTGCGGCACTGTCCATAAGCCACTGCTGACAAGTCAGCGATTTTTCATGCTCGAGGGCGCTATCCGATAGAAACCGCCCCAACCGATCATCTTCACTATATTTCGTCAGGCCTTCGCCACTTAACAGAAACATCCCTTTTCCCTCTATAAGAACCGCAGCGATGCCAACCGGTCGCCATTGGTTTCCACATACCGCTTGATCAGATCTACGTCCGATGTCGGCATTGCCCACGTTTTTCTGCCGGAAGCGCCAGAATTCAAAACACCCCTTCCCGACGGCGGGGTGACAGATACCCCCGTTAGACAGTCAATGGAAGAGGCTATCCGGCGTATTTCCCCCTCAAAATCCTGCTTCAGGTCCTCGTACCACACCTCGACGAACCTCTGGCTTGGTAAATCATTCAAAGATTCTGACAAAGCCCGTCCGAATTCGTACTGATTTTCCACCACCTGTTCGTAGTAAGGCCTTTTAAGCAAGTCATCATAATTACGAGGAGTTGCAGAATTCCAGGCCAAAGGATCGCCTTTGGTTACATAACGTGCAGCAAGGTCCGAGCTTGCGGCGTCGGCGATATCCCGCTTCAGCCAAATAAATGCGGCATTGGGGAATATCTCGCGAATTTGCTGCACCCGAAAGCAATTCCAAGCGTTTTTAATCAAAAAGGGTTTGGAGAACAACGCATATGCCGATTGGAATGTCTTAACAATGTGGCTGAGTTTCCCTTCTTGTATGCGTGCGCTTACTGTCTCCGAGGGATGCCCGCCGCCAAACCAGTTCGTCATGATGGCAGATGCTTCGGAAGGCTGCCATGCTCCTCCGGTTTTCCCAAAGGAACTCTCGAAGCTGATCGGAACATCGCCAATGGCCGCCCTTATGGTGAGCCCAATCATTGGCGTCTCAGCAAAATGCTCGTTTGTATTGTTATCAAAATAGGGTAATCCGAGTGCCGCCACCAAACTTTGGTACAAGAACGTGCTTCCCGTGCGCGGGGATGCCAGAATAAAGACCACAGGCGCGGTACTTGTATCGCCGCAGCTTGACGGCAAAAAAGTTTCAAAAAGCAGTTTCTCCATCTTGGGTAGTTTCTTGCTGTCACATTTTGCAGTCATCAGCTGTGGCACATCCTTCCTGTCATCGTTTCAAGCCCCCCTCAAACACCCAATTCAAAGGCATAAACCCCAAGCATATTCAGTCAGGAAACACACGTATTTTGCAGGTCACTGATTATGGGTATCGGGGAAACGTCAGAGTATCACCCGTCTCGCTCCGTACCTCACTCACCCCCCAAGCAAATACTCGGCACATTCTGAACTTCTTCACCATCTTGAAGAACCCATTTTGCAGGATGGTGGAATCGCGCCGGCTCGGAAGGGAACCGCGGCCTGACTTTGAACTTAAAACTTCTGGAGACCAAGTCATAGCGTACTGCAGTCGTCGAATTCATCGGATCATAGTGTTTGAAAATACCCACAGAAAAGACGAAATCCCCCGAAGCAAGAAGGGTTTGGTCATATTTCAGCTTCACAACGCCTTCTTCGCCTTCCTCTAAATCAAACGTCATTTCATCACTCAGGTGACGTACGAATGGAGCCCCCTGGAGCGTCATGAGAAGTATGGTGAAACGCGCTGAGAATTCCCCTTTGAATTCTGCTTTGAAACAAATTTCGATTTCGATCGGTTCGCCGCTATCAATGGTATCAGTCGACAAACCTTTGCTATTCAATACTGAAACGTGACTGATCTTCAGACCACGTTCGGATAACCAACGCGACCATTTCTTTTGCACATTTTCAGAGTTGGCTTCATCGGCGGGTCCATCCGCCGCAAGCAGGTTCATCATGCGGTCTTTTTGCCAATCCGGTGTCTCAAAATCCGAAGCCTTGCCTACGGCATTTCTCTGCTGCGCCTGCCCCCAGGAATGTTGTTGGCGCATTTTGGCAATGAACTGCTCGTATGACTTTACAACATGCAGCGCTTCACCTTCCTCGACAACGCGCCCCCCCTCAATCCAAACGGCTCTGTCACAGAATTGAAGAATTTGCGCGGTCGAGTGGGACACCAATAACAATGTGCATCCCGATGCCGCCAACTTTTGCATACGGTACGCCGATTTTCCGGAAAAATACGCATCACCAGCCCCAAGAACTTCGTCCACGATCAAAACATCCGGGCGAATAGACGTCGCTGTTGCAAACTGCAGACGCGCACGCATGCCTTTTGAGTAAGTCTTTAATGGTTGATATAGGAAATCGCCAAGTTCCACGAAATCGATTATTTCGCTGATGGCATTTTCCATCTGCTTTTCGTTCAACCCGGTATAAAGGAGGGCTGAACGAATATTCTCGATGCCGCTCAACTCTGCATGGAAGCCAAGCCCCGTCGACATCAATGCCTGGACAGATCCGTCAACTTTCACGTAGCCGCTCGTAGGGGCGAAGTTGCCCGTCAGCAACTTCAGCAAGGTCGTCTTGCCCGCACCATTACGGCCGACAATACCCACCCGTTCCCCGTGATGAATCGTGAGATCAACGCCGTTAAGCGCTACATGTTCTTTACGTTTCTTGGGCTCATTTTTCCGCCAGAAGGCGAGTTTGTTCAGGTTGAGGAGCTCCGCCATCATTTCTCGCGGGCTGCCATACAGCCGGTAGGTTTTCGTCACTTGCTCGCAATGGATTGCAACCGAGGGATCCTCCGCGCCGACTTTCTCCGAAACTGGGGCTTTGGAGCGGCCAAGAACCTTGGCTGTGTTATGCGTAGTCATAAAAAACCTGCTTCACTCGAGAAAAGACCTTAAAGCCTATCAAAGAAACCAGCCACCCAAGTAGCAAGAACCCAACGCCGACCCCAACTCCCGGCATAGTTTGATAAACCAGGGCATGTTGATACATGCGAACGAAATAGTAGAGCGGGTTTATCAACAGCACCGGTTCAATACGGGAAGGAACCATATCCTGGGTATATGCAATCGGGGTCACAACCAGCAGCGATATAATGATATATTGAAGAATGTGCTGAATGTCCTTTACCGCAAGAGTGAGCAACGAGAGCATCCACGCTATGCCACAGGAGAATAGAATCTGGAAGAGCATCACAACCGGCAATAACAGCATTGTCCAGGACGGACCAACGATCACCGCAGCAGCAATAGCAATGATTGGCACTCCAAATAGAAGCGGTCCGCTGGCTACGAGAACAGCGCGAACGGGTAACAGTTCCGGTGGATAGCTTGTGCTGACAAGAACCTCTTTGCTCGTCCGAATGCTCTGGGAACCGGAGGACAAGGCACCTGCAAATGCCATGAACGGTAATAGGCCGGACATCACATGCAGCACATATTGTCCCGTTGTCAAAGCGACCGGGCGAACCTGGAAAACCACAACATAAATAGCAGCATAAAGACCGATAAGCAGCGCAGGTCCCAAAACAGCCCAGAGAACGCCAAGAACCGACCCCGCATATTGTTTTTTTAGTTCCAAAACCGTCGAACGCCAAAGTAATTGACGGTTCCGATAAATCGAGAGCAGTGCTTCCATAGAGCTCTATATCCTCAGTAATCAACGCCCACTGTTTAGCACAGGAAATTGAAAAAAGTCAGCCTATTGATTGTTCTATTCTGGCTATAGCTTTCCCCCTCGACGATCAACAGAATTAGAAGCCAAATCCAACGATCATCCGGTCAACGCCGAAGGGCCATTTATTCAGGCGATGCAACTGGGAAAGCCATGTTCGGGGGCTTCCTACATCCCAAACGTGGGTGCAAAACAAACAAAGCAGCCAACAACTTGAGAGAACTACTCCCGATAATGCCAGGACCAGAAAATAGGTTCGCCGTGGCCTGGGAAGCCCTTCAAATGCGAAATCAAACCTGCATGCAAACCCTCGCCCCAACGCTCAGGGCGTATTCGAATTTGCTTTAATTTTGGCATGAGGCGGGCTATCTGAGTGGCAGATTTTTTTGTGGCTCTCTTCATAATATCAGCTGTGGAGCGGTAGGATGTCCGTTTTTTCGGGTGCATTGAGCGCACCGTTCACCCGATCAAATGCTATATTGGAAAAGGTACTCTGAAGTATAAGTATTTTTCACAGGACTTGAACCACGATCGAGCATTCAGACAATGTGAAGTCCGTACTCGTGGAGAGACAGTCAATCTGGTACATCATGGAAAGAGAGTGTGGGGCCGTTCGAAAGTTGCAGCCTAAAACCCGTTAACCGTCGCTACAACTGGACTTTCCCGGACTTCATTTCCTCTATTGTACGAAAAATGTATTAATCATTTACCCGTATCACCTAGATCACAAAACCAGCTCTCCCGATGATAATTTCTATTATACAACAAACCACAAACGCTTCGGAAGCCCTCTGCTCTCGCTAACCACGTCCAGAACTATCAAGCGCGTAGACTTGGAGATACACAGGCCCCCATGAAACAAACCGATGCCCGCCGCCCCATATCAATCAGAGAATTCCTGTCTGTCAGTCACGCATTAGGCCTTCCCAAGGCTTTGATCGCTATCACTGTTGCCTTCACTGCATTGTCCACCTTATTCGAAGGTGCCGGACTGGTGATGCTTGTTCCCGTTTATCAATATCTGGATGCAACTGGAAACATCAGCCTTCTGATTGAACAACACGAACAGTGGCAATGGATCGACAGCGCCTTTCGTTATTTCGGATTGCAGCCATCTATTGAAGGATTGGTTCTTTTCGCAATAGTGATGGTTGCTTTTCGGCAGGTGGCCACATTCTCGCGCCTGCTTGTTCTCGCCAAGGCACGTGAAACGATGAACAGGAAAGTCCGGGAAACAGTTTTCCGGCACTACCTCGCCGCGACACTTTCCTCACAGGAAAAGCTTGCAAAAGGCGACATTATCAACGACCTCACGTTGGAACTGCAGCGCTACGGAACCGGCTTGATGGGCGCAGTAAACATCGCCGGCATCGCCGCATTAGCGACGGTATACGCCATTCTCGTCTTCAATATCTCCTGGGAATTGACCTTAGCCTCTATAGCGATGATCGTTCTCGGCCTTTTTCCCGTCCGCTTCCTTTACACGAAAATGGGCAAAGCTGGGCATGAATCGACCGCCGCAAACAATCAGACTGGACGTTTTCTCATGGAACGGCTGCAGGCTGCCCGGCTCATCAGGCTCGCAGGGATCGAGGCCGCGGAATGGGAAAACATGAGACACTTTGCGTCCAAACAGCAAGAAACAACAGTACAGGTTGACCGGTTAATGGCAGGCATCGCGATCTCGGTTGAACCCGTTATCTTGACGCTTGCTCTTGGCTTGTTGATTTTTTCGATCAACATCCTTCACTTGGAAATAGAGACTTTAGGTCTGTTTCTGGTCATTGTTCTGCGCCTCATGCCTGTCGCAAAAGACTTCATGAAAGCCCGCCAACTTGTAGCCTCTTGCTCTGGCAGCGCTGCGGCCATTAAAGGGCGCATCGCAGTCCTCAAAGCAGATCGCGAGGTAGATAGTGGAACAATCGAGTTTACACATCTCGACAACAGCATAACTTTGGAAGATGTGAGCTTCCAATATGAGGCCGACGACTCAACGGCTTTGCGCAATCTGAATTTGACGATCCCCGCAAAAAAAATTCTGGCAATTATTGGCCCATCCGGGTCAGGGAAATCCACTCTTGTTGACATGCTCCCCCGCCTGCGGTCCGTTTCCAAAGGACGGATTTGCTTTGACGGGACGCCTATCGACCAGTTCACCCTGACATCTTTACGACGCGGGATAGCCTATGTACCGCAAACTCCGCAAATTTTTGATGCTTCGATCGCCGACCATATTCGCCTCGGCAAGGATCACGCCTCCTTGGAGGACGTGAAGGCTGCAGCGAGATTGGCTGGCGCGGCGGATTTCATTGAAGGCCTGCCTGACGGATATGATACACGTGTCGGTGAAGGTGGAAGCCGCCTGTCGGGTGGACAGAAGCAGCGACTTGATCTCGCTCGGGCAATCATCAGAAACGCCCCCATATTGCTCCTCGATGAACCCACAAGCAACTTGGACGCAAAGTCGGAAAGTGAGTTTGTCAACGCGCTGGAGAGAATTAACCGGGAGTGCGAAACGACTATTATTGTAGTTGCGCATCGGCTCACCACAATTAAGGATGCAGATATGATTGTCGTCTTGAAGAGCGGGAAAATTGAAGCTAGTGGACCTCATGATGAACTCATCAAGACTTCCATGTGGTATAAAAACCTAATGCATCCGACGGGCCCAGGCGGTCGAAAACAATAAAAGAAGTGTTTTTTTAGTATGACAAAACCGAACTACATCCGTGATTTCTCCGATCTGCCCGTGGATCTTAATGGCAAATCCATTCTGGTAACCGGCGGCACCGGTAGTTTTGGCCGCCGCTTCGTCAAGACGGTACTTGAACGATACAAGGTCAACCGCTTGGTGGTTTTCTCCCGCGATGAGCAAAAGCAGTTCGACATGGCGCATGAGTTGCCGGTGACCGAGTATCCGGAGCTGCGCTACTTTATCGGCGACGTGCGGGACGCAGCGCGTCTGGAGTTGGCAATGTCAGGCATTGACTATGTCATCCATGCCGCGGCGATGAAGCATGTCTCCATTGCCGAATATAACCCGTTCGAATGCATCAACACCAACGTCCACGGTGCGGAAAACATTGTCCGCGCGGCAATACGCCAGGGTGTCAAACGTGTCATCGCACTTTCGACGGATAAAGCATGCAGCCCGATCAACCTCTACGGAACGAGCAAGCTGGCATCCGACAAGATCTTCGTTGCCGGCAATCACCTTGCCGGTTCAAACGGGCCGCGGTTTTCCGTTGTACGCTACGGTAATGTTGTCGGCTCCAACGGCAGCGTCGTCCCCTTCTTCAAAAAATTACTTGAACGGGGTACGGACCACCTGCCGATAACGCATCCGGACATGACCCGTTTTTGGATTACTCTGGAACAGGGGGTGGATTTTGTCCTCTCCTGTCTTGAACTCATGCAGGCCGGTGAAATTTTCGTACCAAAGATTCCATCGATGCGTGTGGTTGATCTGGCCAAAAGCATGGCACCGGATCTGGAACACAGGACCATCGGTATCCGTCCTGGAGAAAAGCTTCACGAAGCCATGATCACTGTTGATGACGCTCGACAGACCGCTGAGTTGGATGATCGATATGTTATCCTCCCGGAGATAAGGCTCGATATTGTCACAGAGTACTGGAACAGTACACGGCGGGTGGCTTCCTCTTTCCAATATACCAGCGACAGCAATCCTGAATGGCTAGACACCGCGGCTATCAAGCATCTTTTGGAAAATTACTAACGCAACAGGCCCATAAAGAGCCTGGCAGGAGCGTCTAAATGACCAGTGGCTTCCTCCCATACGGCAAACAATACATCAACGAGGACGATATCCAGGCCGTCGTTGATGTCCTGAAATCGGACTGGCTGACGACCGGTCCCGCTGTTGAGGCTTTTGAAAAAGCTCTTGGAGATTATGTCCGTGCTCCACATGTTGTGGCCTGTGCAAACGGAACTGCAGCCCTGCACCTTGCGGCCATGGCATTGGACTTAGACGAAAACTGTGCTGTGATCGTTCCTGCCATTACATTCCTCGCCACTGCGTCGGCCCCCCATATCAATGGCGCGGAAATTGTTTTTTGCGATGTTGACCCGGAAACGGGCCTGATGACCGCGGACAGCCTACAAGCCGCAATTGACACGCATGAAGGAAAGCCACTCAAAGCTGTTTTTCCGGTTCATCTTGCCGGGCAACCCTGCGACATGCCCGCAATCCAGGAAACAGCCCGCAAATACGGGCTTTTCGTGATCGAAGATGCCTGCCATGCCTTGGGTGCCCGCTATCACAGTGGAAAAGGCATGGAGCATTTTGTCGGCGCCTGTGATCATTCCGACCTTTGTGTTTATTCCTTCCACCCTGTCAAGAATATCGCAACCGGCGAAGGCGGGGCTCTGACGACAACATCCCCGTCAATCGATCAAGCTCTACGAAAACTGCGCAGTCATGCCATGACACGCTCCCCCGAAGACTGGGTCAATCTGGACATGGCCTTCGACGAGGACGGCACCCCGAATCCCTGGTACTATGAAATTGCTCGCCCGGGCCTCAACTACCGCCTCAGCGATATAAATGCCGCACTCGGCACTAGCCAGTTGAAGCGGGCAGCCCCCATGCTCGAGCGTCGGCATGAGTTAGTGGGACTGTATAAGGAAGCGCTCGCAACGTTAGATGCCCCCATCCGTTTTGTCCCTCAAAGGGAAGGCACCTATTCCGGACTGCATTTATTTTCAGTCTTGATTGATTTTTCCAGATTGGCTAAATCGCGGGCGAAACTAATGAAGCAGCTACACGACGCAGGCATTGGAACACAGGTCCACTATATACCGGTACCATGCCAACCTTATTTCCGTGGTCTTCAGCAAAATTTGCGTATACCTTCCGCAAACCTATATTATGAGCAAACTCTATCCCTGCCACTATGGCCCTCAATGCGCGACCAGGACGTTTTCCGGGTTGCCGACTGTTTGGCCAACAGTCTTCGCTCCAACCTATAATGGCAAAAATACCATCAGACGAGAATCAATTTCATGCTGAATCTATGTACTAGTTGTTTGTATCCAGAGACTAAACCCGACCTGGTTTTTGATGAAAGTGGAGTTTGCAGCGCGTGCAACAACTTTCAACAACGCAAAGCAGTCGACTGGGACAAAAGAAAGCAGGAACTGGTCGAAATCGCAGAGCGATATCGTTCGAAAGATGGATCAAACTACGACTGCGTCGTGCCGGTCAGCGGTGGTAAAGACAGTACCTACCAGGTAATTCGAATTCTTGAACTCGGACTTAACCCGCTCTGCGTAACTGCAACCACCGATTCTCCGTCTGAACTCGGCCGCCGCAATATCGAGAACATTAAACGGCTGGGTGTTGACTATATCGAAGTATCCGTAAACCCCGTCGTCCGAAGAAAACTAAACCAACTTTGCCTTGAAGAGATCGGGGACATTTCCTGGCCCGAACATGTTACGATCTTTACACTCCCCGTGCGTATCGCGGTTCAAATGGGAATCCCGTTAATTGTCTGGGGCGAAAACCCACAGAATGAATATGGCGGCCCTGCTGCTGCTGCAAGCGGCCAAACCCTTACCCGGCGGTGGCTGGAGGAGTTTGGTGGGCTGCTTGGCCTAAGGGTTTCCGACTGGGTAGGCAGGCATGGCATAGAGGCTAAACATCTGATCCAATACTCTTACCCAAGCAACGAAGAATTAGAGCGCGTTGGGGTAACCGGCATTTTTCTGGGTCATTATGTGCCATGGGACGGCATGCAAAATGCAATAATCGCCCAGGCACACGGTTTCGAATATTATCCTCACCTGGTGGAAGGGTCGCTCGCCAGTTATGAGAACCTCGACAACTATCAAACCGGAATTCACGATTATTTCAAGTATTTGAAGTTTGGTTTCGGTCGAGCCACAGACATCGCCTGCAATCACATTCGCCGGGGCCGTTTGCTCCGGGAAGATGCCTTGAAATTGGTGGAAATGCATGACGGGCAATTCCCTTGGACATGCCTTGGCAAGCCAATTGAAGAAATTCTCGCAGAAATTGACATGACTTTGGACGATTTTCTTGTTGTTTGTGATCGCTTCACCAATCGCAAAATTTTCCAGACCGATAACGAGGGCAATATAATCCGTGACGAAGACGGCAATCCGATCAAACGGCATTAACCGACGAAGGCCTGTGCCGGCCCAAACCGCCCTCCGTAAAGGGAAGCGGTTAGCTGACCGTTCCCGTTTGCAAAGTAGCGACAAAGTTTCGAGCGCCACAAAAAAAGAAGTTGTCATTGTCGACACTGGACTATGCAACCTCGGCTCCATAAAGAGAGCGTTAGAGGTCAACGATTGTAGGGTCCTCGTGGCGCTGTCGCCGTCGGAGATTAAAAATGCCAGCCGTCTTGTAATCCCTGGCGTAGGTGCGTTTGCCTCAGCCATGGAACGCTTAAACAAAAGCGGTATGACGGATGAAATCATTTCCGCTGCACTTGGTCGAAAAATTCCGGTTTTAGGTGTTTGCCTTGGTATGCATTTGCTTGCTCGCATCGGCTGGGAAGAAGGCGAGACAGAGGGTTTAGGGCTGCTTGGTGGCAGCGTCATGCCTCTTCAGCCAACTAGCAGGCAGGAGCGCGTTCCACATGTTGGGTGGAATTCAGTGCAAGTCACCAACGATTCACTTTTAACTAAAGACCTGCCTTTGGATGCAGATTTCTATTTTGTCCATTCCTACCATTTTGTGGCAGATACCCCAGACAGCATAATCGGAAGAACCCCATATTGCGGTGGTTTCACCTCGATAATAAACCACGAAAACATTTACGGAACTCAGTTTCACCCGGAAAAAAGTCAAAAAAACGGAAAAATAATACTTAAGAATTTTTTGTCATTGTAAAGAAAAACAATGTTAAAATTACGCATAATACCAACATTACTCTTCAAAGATACTGTATTAGTTAAAAGTATACAGTATGGGTCGCTCAGACGCGTTGGCTCCGCCAGGCAGGCTGTCCGCGTCAACAATCTCAGAAACGTCGACGAGTTACTTTTTGTGGACATCGGCGCAACACGCACAAATAGTATCCCTGACGTTCAACTAATCGACGATATTGCAGACGATTGCTTCATGCCATTAACTGTCGGTGGAGGCATCAAAACCCTGCACGACGCTCGCTCACTTTTCGCTGCTGGGGCCGACAAAATCACATTGAATTCCGCAATAGCAAGCAACCCCGGCATAGTTCAAGAGATCGCACAGATATTTGGAAGCCAAGCGGTTGTCGCTTCAATAGACGTACGTTGCATTGATGGGCAGTATACTTGCTACACAAATAACGGCGAAAACCCGCTCGACACCCCCCCTGCCGAACTCGCGCAGCGGCTGCAGTCTCTTGGAGCAGGTGAAATACTTCTAAATTCCATCGACAAAGACGGGACAATGGATGGGTATGACCTCACAATAATCAAAAAGATTAGCGAGGCAACGCAGCTCCCCATCATCGCATCTGGTGGAGCGGGAAAGCTGGAGCATTTTGCACAAGCAGCCGCCGCCGGAGCCAATGCGCTTGCTGCGGCAAGCCTCTTTCATTTTACCGAGATTACGCCGTCTGATGTGCGAAATTTTCTTGGCGAACAAGGTTTCAACGTCCGCAAATGACAAGCCAGACTACAAAAAAACAAAACATTCCGTTTTCTCTTAACGGCAAAGAGGTCGGAAAGCCTAGCTGGCTCAAAGCCTTTTCCTGGCCGGTTTCTCCCAGCACCACCATTGCCATCGCGCCCCGCGTCTACGAGCGCTACATGAACTTCGCCATATCGCAATCGGGCCGCTGCCGCGATCTAATATTAATGGCGAAATGTGCAAACGAGGCGACAACACTTATTGAAACAGCATTTGTATGCTCTGCAGCGGGAACCCATCACCTTGAAATGGTCGGCAACGACACCATTCAGACAATCAATACCGGTTACTATAAGGCGGACACTGCAAAAAATGACCTGCAACAGATGGGGCTTCGCCATATTCAACAGAAAATCAATTTCAAATTCCTACGCCAATTAGCAAGGGTGCGGAGTTGGTCGTCTCCCGGAAAAGCCATTTGCACGCTCTTAAAACCTGATGCGTTAGCCATCACTCACAATGCCCTGTTGCGAGACACTGCAAAGAAGTCGCATATCAGGCTAGCTTTTCAGCATGCCATGCCGTTTTTTGAGCGAGCCCTGCAGGAAGGGCGTAGGCGGCCAGACCGTTTCATGTCGGACTTGGACTTACGTAACCTCGCACAAGAATACTCTTTTGTCCTCGCAGCAGATCCGATCCTTTTAGAACATCAACGCATTAATGTAGCGTCTCTTTTGGAGCCAGTGGCACTCCAACAACTTGAATCCGCACATGAAATTCTGTCATGCCTAACATCTGTCCGGCACCTCCCCGGTGAACTTTGGACAGGCAATGGTGATTTCCTTCCTTCACGGGCCTTGGGACTGGAAATACGTAGACGAGGCGGCGCGGTCAAACGCTTTGATCATGGAGGAACTCTCTCACTTGTGGACAGCCCTCACTACCAGGCCCATCAGGATTTTGCCGTTGCTACAGAAGCCGTTGTCCCAACGCCTATCGCTGCGAGACTGCCCAATGTCCAAAAAGCGAAAGCAATAGCTGCAGCCTTCTACCCGGTTAAGATAACGGGAGCCGAAGGGGATCCGTCTCTACGCCCAGACGTTCAGCAGACAAAAACAAACAAACAACCGCACAGAGTCCCTCGTGTTCTCTATGCCGCGACGGCATACTATGGCTTCTTTCAATCATATCCGGCTTTCACCAACGGTCCGGTATACCTGGACTGGCAATATCGCCTGATGGACAGCTTCAAAGACATTGATGCCGAATTCATACACAAGCCTCATCCAGGAGGCCTGTACAACGGCACTCCGCCCGGGCTCGCCGCATATGCACCCAGCAATGTCAAAACCGTTCAGACACCTTTCGAGGCTGTCTTATCCGATGCAGATCTGTTTCTTTTCGACTTTGCCGGCTCAACTACTTTTTCCATAGCACTTTGTACTGACAAGCCAATAATCCTACTCGACCTTGGCAATCTCACTTTTGGCGAGAAAGTAGATCTGGAAATCCGGAAGCGCTGTCACGTGATATCAGTCGGGATAGATGAGAGGAACCGTCCCGTCATTGATACCAATGACCTTAAAGAGGCTATAATCTCATTAACTGGATGCTCATTTGATCCAACTTACTTCCGTAACTTGTTCCTAAATGACTGACGGGTTCCCAATGGTACGTACCGTAGTAATCGCTCAGGCGAGGATGGGCTCCAGCCGGCTTCCCGGCAAGGTGCTGGAGCAACTTGGCAGCAAACCGGTACTTCTTCATGTCTTGGACAGAGCCAGCCAAATTGCCGGAGTTGACGATGTATGTCTGGCAACAACCGATCTCGCCCGGGATGACGCCGTAGCAAAGATCGCGTCGGATGCGGGCTACCCGGTTTTCCGTGGTAGCGAGGAAGACGTCCTCAGCCGTTACGTCGGTGCGGCACAAATGCTTCAGGCGGATCGTATTATACGCATTACCTGCGATTGCCCTTTGATTGACCCGACAATATGTGGAGACGTCCTCGCTTTGATAGAAAACGGGGCTGCCTACAGCTCAAACGTTCCAGATGAGGGGCGCAGTTGGCCGCATGGCCTTGATTGTGAAGCCTTCCTGCGCTCAGAACTGGAACGTGCGCATGAGTGCGCTGAAACCCCGGATGACAGGGAACATGTCACCCCCTGGTTGCGTAGGAACTCCAAACCGCGTGGATACGTCCCTGGTCCGGGCGGTGAGGCAAGCAAGCAACGCTGGACGCTGGATTATCCAGAAGATTTGGCGCTATTAAAGGAAGTTTTCAAACTCCTGCCGTCCAACAGCACAACTATCGACTGGCATGAAGTAATGAAACTTGTTAAATCGCACCCGGAACTAACCGCAATTAACGCACATCGCCGTATAGCTAACTAGCTTTTTTGGAGAACACCAATGTCAAATAATGACAACGTCACACCGCAGGGTAACTTCTGGCAAGGCGAGTTCGGCAATGAATATACAGAGCGGAACGCATCTGACGAGATGTTGGCTGCACGTCGCATGATGTGGAAAAAGTTACTGCCCCTGCTCAGTCCAGCCCCTCAGAGCATCCTCGAGGTTGGCTCCAACCGCGGTAATAATTTAAATGTGTTATCAGAGTTGTCGGAGGCAACGCTCTTCGCCCAAGAACCTAACGACAGTGCGCGTAAGATCCTAGAATCGTCCGGCTTTGTACAACCTGATAACGTGAAAGCCGGTTTCGGTGACAATATCCCTATTGCGGATCAAAGTATCGACTTTGTTTTCACCAGTGGTGTGCTAATTCACGTTGCCCCCGAGAAGCTTGGGGAGACATGCGACGAGATGTATAGAGTTTCCAGGCAATACATTGGCTGTATTGAGTACTTCTCACCTCACGAAGAAGAAATCGCCTACCGTGGGCATAGTGAGCGTCTTTTTAAAAGAGATTTTGGCGGCTATTGGATGGATCGACATCCGGATCTGCAGTTGATTGACTATGGTTTTTTCTGGAAGCGGGTCACCGGGCTTGACGACTTGACCTGGTGGCTTTTCAAGAAAGGCTAGTCCATACAAATATCGGGCTGCCGCCCGGAGCTGCAGCCAATTAGCCAGGCTCCAGTGCTGTGAGTAGATAGCCTTCCCCCTAGACCAACCGATGGAACGCTCCTTGAATTCAATCCAGACAGCTGACTGTGTATCATTATCAGGCTTTCACCCGCATATGGGTTGGCACATGAAGCCTCTTGAGGAATGCACAGTCTATTACAAAGGGTATGTTCACGATCGCAACATCGAAGACGTTGCCGTAGAACTGGCATTGCAACAAGACTGCGATGCTGTGAAAGTCAGCGAGCTTTTAGCATCGTTGGAGGGGCATTTCGCATTTGTCGTGTTGCAGCGGGATAGTACACTACTAGCAGTGGATTGGGCTCGCTCCATTCCCTTACTTTTTACTTTTCGTAAGAATAGGTGGAATATTGCAGACAATGGCGGTGACTTAAGGTCGGTTGCGGGTTTATCTCTTTCAGACGTCAATTTGGACCAGGCCCAGGTTATGGCCATGGCCGGATTTACCTTGGCCGACAATACTCTCTACAAAAACGTATGGAGCGTTCGGCCTGGCCATTTTGTCATTCTGCATTCTGGAACCGAAAGTAGCACGGCAACGCATTATGGCCGCTTCGAACCCTGGCGAGTAGATAACTCCCTGTCCGACGAGCAATGGCAGGAGTCTGCGAAAGAACAGCTTCTTGGCCTCATGCAACGCACGGCATCCACTGCAAACGGCCGCCAGATATTATTGCCTCTCAGTGCCGGGCTGGATTCCAGGCTCATAGCATCAGGTCTAAAAGCCGTTGGATATGACAATGTTGCTTGTTTTTCATATGGCCTTGAAGGCAACTATGAAGCGGATGCGGCGCGGCGCATAGCCAAACATCTTGGTTATCCCTGGCATTTCTTAAGTTCCACACCAAGGCTGTTTCGCCAGCGCCGCAATGCGACAACCTATCAATCGTTTCTGAGTTATGCTGACGCGCTAACGGCCGTCCCCACCGAACAGGATGCAACAACAATCAGCGAGTTGCGAAGCAAACCCTGGGTGAATAACGACGCAATAATTATCAACGGCCAATCAGGCGACTTTATCACCGGGGGCCACGTTCCCGATATACTTGCCAACATGCCCGTAACATCTTCCCAAAAGGACCGCGAAGACAAAATATTCGACGCAACGGTTAAAAAGCACTTCGGTCTGTGGCAGTCACTTCGCACGTCGGACCGCCTTGGTATGATCCGGGAGCTCCTCTTCGACGAAGTGAGACAAGCAGACGCGCCAATGCATGAGGCAGCTCTATGCTACAGCCTGTATGAGTATTCCGAATTTGCCAATCGACAAATCAAATATGTTGTGCAAGGCCAAAGAGCATACGACTATTATGGTTTCCAATGGCAACTACCGCTTTGGGAGCCTGACATGATCCGTTTTTGGCAGTCTGTTCCGTTACATCTGAAGTTGGGCCAGAAGTTGTATCGAGACAGCCTGCTCGACATGAACTGGGGCGGGGTATGGCAAGGGTTTCCTGTACGCAGTTGGATAACGCCCCAGTGGATTAGACCGCTACGCACAGTTGCAAAGGTAATTTCAGCACCGGGTGGCAAGAACTTTTGGCATAAGATGGAACGACGTTTTTTCGCATATCATATGGATGTCCTCACCAATTATGGGGTCTGTTCCTGGCTTGAGGTGGCAACCGGTAAGAGAGATCACCGCAACGCCATTTCCTGGCTATGCAAAGACTATCTGTTCAAGCACGGCCTGGATTTTGACGGTTCCCCATTACGGTAACTCGCATGGTAACGAGAATTGCATATCCCTTTGTCGGTGACTCTGTCGGGGGAAGTCATATTTCATCCCTTGTACTCATACAAAACCTTGATAGGAAGCGGTTTGAACCCCTCATAATATTGCATGAGCTGGGTCCCCTGGCGGATTACCTAAACCAGAAAAATATTCCTTTCATCCACTTACCGATACCCGCCTATGCAGGTAGCACTCCCAATCCACTAAAAATTCTTTGGAACGCCATCAGATCGGCCCCGACGGTCCGGTCTTTCGTCCAGGATAACCGTGTCAACATTGTTCATACAAATGATCTACGTATGAATTTAACTTGGTCTCTGGGCTGCATAGGCAAGTTGACAAAATCCATATGGCATCAACGATCTTTGCCAAAATCACGCTCCTACCTATGGCAAGCAATTCCTTTTTTTACAGATCATACAATTGCTATTTCCCACAAGGCAGAAGGCTCGCTCCGGCATAGCAATAGGTTTCAGATATCAACGATATATAATCCCGTGGTTAAACCGGGCCTCATCAAGCATGAAAACATTAGAACCCAACTGGGGATTGCTCACGATGCTACAGTACTTATTTTCATCGGACGATTGGTTGAATATAAAAGGCCTAATTTCTTTATTGAAGTTGTCGCCAAAGCACAAAAGAAAAGTATAAAACCTGTTCACGGCATATTACTTGGTGCTAACCAAGAAGGCCGTAAAAACGACCTTCTTCAACAAACAGCCTCCAATGATCTCAATGCAAACATTCACTTTGTCGACTTCCAAGCATCGGTAACACCATATCTATTGGCTTCTAATCTACTCATTGCTCCATGCAAAATCGAAGCCTTTGGCCGCACGCTTGTAGAAGCAATGTTTGCTGGCGTTCCTGTTATTGCCGCTGATGCAGGCGGCCATCAGGAAATCATAGACAGGCCAGGCGTTGGTTTTCTATGTGCACCCAATTCAGTTGACGCCTTTGTGGAAAAAATCGTGGAGCTGGAAGCTGACCCAGCTTTATACCAGTCGATTAAAGCCCAAGCTCTCGATATGGCATCCAAAAGGTTTTCTGTAGAATCTCACGTTGCCAGTGTCTCCCGCATCTACGATGACCTTGTTAAGCCTAATGACGTCGAACCAAGGCAATTTCTATGACTATGCTGTCACAAACGAAACTGCTTTGTTTCCTTTCCGATCTTGATGGCGGGGGCGCTCAGCGCACGATGGTCAACATCGTAAATCAACTGGCGAATACCCCTGATTTGGACATTGTTTTCGTTGTCGCCCATTGCCGGGGCGCTGGACAGCAGTGGGTAGATAAAAACATACGATTGATAGATTTGGCATCTCCTCGCCTTCGCAGCAGTCTGTTCAAGCTTGTGAAGGTCATTAACACCGAAAAGCCCGACATTGTTTTCTCGACAATGCTGGACTCGAACGTTGTCGCTACATTGGCCACCCGACTTAGCAGGCAGAGCCCCAGATTAGTCCTGCGAGAAACCAACAGTCACCGTGCACGCAATGACCTCGGAGCGATACGGAAACAGCTCGCTGGTTGGGCCTATCGACAGGCTGATCGGGTTATAGCACTTTCAAACGGAGTGGCGGACGAGATTCTGGCGGACTGCAAAGTAAAAAGAGAAAGCCTTCTCACGTTGCCGAATCCTGTGGATGTGAGCGGAATAAAAGAAAAGGCAGAAAAAGCCCGTCTGAACGATGCCCCATTCTCTGCGAAGGAGCCCACCATCATCAGTGTTGGGCGTCTCACCACACAGAAGAACTTCGACCTTCTCATATCAGCATTTTCTCAGCTGAAAACAAAGGCAAACCTTATTATTCTTGGGGAAGGCCCGGATAGAAAGACCTTGGAAGCGCAAGTGGAAAGGCTCCATTTGGTGGACAGAGTTATGATGCCCGGCTTCGTCAAAACCCCTGAGGCGTGGCTGTCCCACGCTGACCTCTTTGTTCTGTCGTCCCGCTGGGAAGGCTTTGGGCATGTCATTGTCGAAGCTATGGCTTGCGGTGCAGCCGTTATTGCGACCGATTGCCCACATGGGCCGCGCGACATCATCACCAGCGGAAAGAATGGCATTTTGGTGCCAATGGGCGATAAGGACACCCTAAGCCGTAGCATGGATGAAGTTCTTCAGTCAAAACCGCTTAGAGACAAGCTTTCAGCTGAAGGCTCGCGGAGAGCGGAGGCATTTGAACTCAATGCCATCGTTGAACGCTACAAGGAAGCACTCCTTGGAGCCAAGTAGCCCACTGTGAATGGCTTTGCGTCCAAACCTCCACAAATTAGAATCTTCAGGTCTGAAAAAACTCTCATTTCTTGATGATATACATACAGCGGTCCAATGTTCCCTTCCAAACAGGAAGATGTCACGAAGTATCAGATTTTTAGACCGGGAACGTATGTAACCAGAACATTTTTTCAGTCGACATAGTGCCATTGCAAAGCCGTACCGCGTTTGATCTTAGCTTTTGCCTTCCTGCCAACAACATCCTGAAAATGTTTCGGGGCCAAGCCATATCCCGGTCGAATAATTCTTATCTTATCGGAAGTTATTCTCTCACCTGCATCAATATCTCTGATGGCATAAATTGATCGCCGAAACTTAATATTGGCTTCTTCCGCCGGCTTTAGATCATATCCAGCCTTGCCCAAAGCCAACCAAGCGGCCTTTGCACTGGAACATAAGTCCCTCAGTTCGGAGGGTTCAAGAGAGAATTCAGAGTCCGGCCCTTTGTCCGCACGACTAAGGGTTACATGTTTTTCAATAAAACAAGCGCCCAAGGCAACACTCGCGACAGATGCGGTAACACCAAGTGTGTGGTCGGACAGACCAACCAATGTACTGAAACGATCTCTCATATCTGGAATCGTTCTTAAATTGGCCTCTTCAATCGGTGCCGGATAACTGCTGATACAATGCAATAGCAGAAGGTCTTTACAACCGTTGTCGCGAGCACATTCAACGGCCTCGGAGATTTCAGCTAAATTTGCCATTCCCGTCGACATAATGACCGGTTTGCCTGTTTTTGCTATTTTCGAAATCAGCGGCAAATCGACAACTTCAAAGGATGCGACTTTGTAGGCTGGCGCCTCCAACTCTTCCAACAGGTCAACAGCTGTTTCATCAAAAGGTGTGGAGAAAACAGTTATCCCAATTTCACGGGCCTTTGTAAATAAGGCCTGGTGCCACTCAAAAGGCGTTTGGGCCCATTCATAAAGTTTATAGAGATTATATCCGTCCCAAAGCCCCCCTTTTATTTGGAAGTCTTCATTGTCGCAGTCGATCGTCATGGTATCCGGCGAATACGTTTGCAGCTTTACCGCATCGGCCCCCATTTCCTTCGCCATAACGAGTGTTTCAAGCGCACGGTCAAGCTTTCCATTATGATTGGCGGAAAGTTCTGCGACAACATAGGGAGGATATTCCGGGCCAATCCTGCGTTTCTCAATCTCAATATATTTCTGCACGTTAATCATCACTCTCTCCTTCCGCATCAAATATGCGGATCGCCACAACATAGTGATGTAGCCCCTGATTACTTGTTGAGTACATCAACGTTTTGACTGGGTGTTACGCCATCACTAACGAGAAGGCGATACAATGCAACGAAGTCGGTAACATTTGCGCCCTTGGATACACTCTTGTCCTATTTCTTTGTAGCCTGCCTTCAAAAAAGCCTTTCTAGATCGAAGGTTCTCTACCTTTATTATTGCATCGATGGCCTTAACTGGAACACATTCAACAAACTTCACAGTTCCCTGTTGAATAATCCCTGCACCCAACCCTCTACCGCGCTGGTGGGGATCGGTATAAACAGCCACTTCCGCCCTATCTTCATGAACTAGGTCGAAACGTATTTGCCCAACCGGCTGTCCAGCTCCGTCCTCCGCAATATAAATTCTGCATCGATCACTTGCCATCTTGTTCGCAAACCAACGCTCGTGGACCTCCCACGAGAATTGCTCCGAAGAAAGAGACATCTCGCGCACTACCTTGTCCTGTGACCACTCATATAATAGCTGAGCGTCTTCCTTATTCGCTTTTCTAAGCGAAATAGTCATCCTGCGCCTTTCTCAAAACGAACGTGGTAACAAGTCCACATAGAAAAATATGCGAAAAACAAGGAGCATAGTGATAGCAAGGCTAATTGCCTTCCGCGGAAACCAGATCACATATACGGCCCGCTCCAAGTCCATCACAAATCATTTTGCTTCTGGTCACCATTTTCAGCAAAAGCTCACTATCATCACATAGCCTGCGAACATTCTCCTGTATCATGTCCTGACTAATGTCTTCAAACCATCCGAGGGAACGAACAGCACCGGCTTTCGCCAAACTTTTGTCAACCCATTGCTGATTTCTTGCTGTCACAATTGTTAAGGCAGGCAAGCCCAACACACAGCGTTCCCAGGAAGTTGTCCCACTTGCCCCAACAGCCAGATCAGCATCGCACATCACAGATGCCATATTCTTAACGTCAACCAATATCTGTGTTCGGGAATTTGCAAAATTTCTAACTTCCGACAAATGTGGCGCCTCAGAACTCAAGACGACATCAACAACAATCTCCCTATCAAGCCCATAGAGTGCTTCGAGAACTTTTAATGTCACATTGTCCGGATCCATCGCGCCTACGGCGACAAGTATCTTCTTTACCTCTTTCGTAGCATAGCGCCTGAGCAAAGCTTCCTCTCGCGCTTCTGCAAACTGTGGCCTCAAGGGTGCGAAGGCTGGTCCCAGCAAAATACGGCAATCGTCCCGAGTTAGGTTTCTATAGTCCGATTGTTCGCGACCGAAAGTCTGGTCAATCAGGATATCGCAATCATGCGGTCGGTCGGCCAAGTCGTCGAACACCAACAGTCGCGCGAAGTGTGTTTGAAGGCTCCTCTCCCACCGGGCGTCTAGAGAATAATGATCAACAAATAACCATTCGACCCCGCCAAGAGTTTTCAAAACTTCTGCGCAAGCGGCCGCATCGTCTTCCCAAGCGCAACCTAACCATTCATTTGCAACTTGGGCATTTGTCTCAATGCACGGTAACAACACACAGTCATAACCGCGATTTTCAATAACCTCCTTCATGTGCCCTGTGTGAACACGACAGATAAACGTTATTTCATAACCATCTTTGGAGAGTTCATCTGCGAGACTTAAGCAACGCATCACATGTCCACCACCAATCCGGGTGGAAGCATCAGCTCGGATAGCAATACGCTTACTCACAACCATCTCTTACAAAAACCAAACGGTTAAGATCTATCTTCACTATCAAAAATAGCATATCGACATGTCAAGGCATCCTAGTCGTCGGATCTGACGAGCCCACTCCAAATTTGGCGATAGGAAACTGCCTTACCAGGCATCGAGTAAAAATCCCGGATTCGCCTCCGTGCGCGGGACCGCAGATCCTGGCGGTCGCCATGTCCCATGACGATCATTTGTTCAATCTCACCAGCAAGTTTGCCCGGGTTCGACACAGGTGCGACCCTGCCAGTGTCCCCCACTACCTCTGCCGCATCTCCAACGTTCGTCGTCACACAAGGGACACCTGTTGCCATAGCCTCGCCCAAAACATTTGGGAAGCCCTCACCATATGCAGAACTCAATACGATTAAATCCAGGCCACGCATCAAATACGTAACATCCCGCCGTTGCCCTAGGCAAAACGTCACATGTTTTACCCCCTCGGTTTGAACAACCTGTTCTGTCCCCTTACCAATCAGAACAATGCGAACGTGGCCGTATTTCCGAACAATCGCCTCTACAGCCGCCAGAAACGTCGGATAGTCCTTTTGCGGGTCGACACGCGCAACCATACCAATAACAAAGTTCTCGTCAGTCACCCCCCATTCGGACCTGACCGCATCGCGATCGCCTTCATCGGGATACCATTCATCCAGGTCAAAGCCGTTGGGAACATAGCACCATCGCTTTGGATGATAACCTATCTCCGCGTGAACCGCCTTGCCGACTTTACTGTTATAGAGGACACCAGCAGGATATCCCGACAGCCTGGACAAGAGCTGTACTGTCCAACGAGTGAACGGGGAATAATTGGAAAATTCTATGTTGGAACAGCGAATGTTCCAGTAGAGGTTTTCCACACCAGTCAACCAACAAGCAATTGTACCCATCAAATCAGCATGATAGAGCCAAGTAACGACAGAGTCCGGTCGGATAGATATCAGCAACCTGCATAACCGCCAAAGTGCAACAGGCGCTGTGAGAAGTTTTAGATTCAAGCAATGCAGTTCTACGCCCGCATCACGCAGCATCGAGCCGAACACGCCCTCATCCCCCAGAGAAACAACAACCTGCCGGGGTTTCGGTTCCTCAAAATCGAAGGTCACCAGGCGCGACAACATTCGCTCGGCCCCGCCTGCTCCCAGGCCGGTGATAATGTGCACGACTGTTTCAGACACGTGGCCACTGCTCCTGCCAAACACGATACATCAGCACCGTCCACAGCTGTGCTTCATTATTTCTTTCGCCGCTCAAATGGTCACTCCAGGCCTTCCGGATAGGCCCAGCATTTAACAGGCCCTCCGCCTCCAACGCCCTGGGTTCAAGGAGGTCTTCGCACCAATCACGCATGTCACCTTTCAACCATGCGCCGACAGGAATTCCGAACCCTGCCTTGGGTCGTTCGAAAAGACTTTCCGGGAGATAGCGCGATAGAACCTTCCGCAGGGCCCATTTGCCTTTCCCATCCCGCACCCGCAACTGCCGCGGCAGACGAAAAGCCGCCTCCGCCACACGGTGATCAAGCAGTGGCACCCTTGCTTCCAGGCTGACTGCCATGCTGGCACGGTCGACCTTGGTTAGAATATCGTCCGGCAAATATGTCTGGCCGTCCAACACCTGCATCCGTTCCATGAATGGCTGAATATCCTTCTGGACCGTATCATCCCACAGGACATTTTTTGGTTCGACGGCACCAGGCACAATGTCACCCGGCCGGTCCCACACCGTCACCAGACGACGGTACATCTCCATTTCATTATCCATGTCCAGGACATTGGCCACCTTATGCGCCTTCAGCCCCAATTGCGGAATGCGTATCTTTTCCGGCATCATCCGCGCCATCCGGTTCCAGCCGGCGGGCGACAACCCACGAATGGCCCGACTTCCGCTTTTGCGCAAAAACACAGGAATTTGCATCCGACGCCGGTTGATCGCATCCCCCCAAAGGTAACGGTTATAACCGCTGAAAAATTCGTCCCCGCCATCACCTGACAGGCTGACAGTAACACTCTGCCGCGCTAGTTGAGACACAAGATAGGTTGGAATTTGGGAGGAGTCGGCAAAAGGTTCGTCGTAAAATTCCGCCAATTGGGGTATCACACCTTGTGCGTCTTTGGCCGTGATATAAAGCTCATGATGGTCCGTTCCCAGATGTTTGGCGACGGCCTTGGCATGGTCGGCTTCGTTATATCCATCGATATCCATACCGATCGAGAATGTTTTCACCGGCCGGCTGCTTTGCGCCTGCATAAGCGCTACAACGGTTGACGAATCAATGCCCCCTGACAGGAATGCGCCCAAAGGTACATCGGCAATCATCCGGCGGCCAACAGCATCCTTCAACAGATCATGTAAGTGGTCCAGCGTCTCAGCCTCGTCACCATGCAAGGGATTTTCCAATCCTTTGCGGGCGACCTCACAAAGGTTCCAGTATTGCGTCAGCTTAACGGCTCCGTCTTCGTCGACGGTCAGCAGGTATCCAGGTTCCAGTTTGTGGACATCCCTGAAAATTGACAAGGGTGCAGGCACATAGCTGAACCTCATATAGGAACTCAGTGCGTTTGGGTCAATTTCTCCGCGCCAGGCCGGATGGGGGCGCAGAGCTTTCAGTTCCGACCCAAAAAAAAGGCTATCGCCTACACGCCCCCAATATAGAGGCTTGATACCGACCCGGTCCCGTCCCAGGGTCAAGCGCCGTTCCTGTCGATCCCATACTGCAAAGGCGAACATCCCGATCAGGCGCGAAACCGTTTGCTCTATCCCCCAATGGGCGAAGGCTTCCAGTATCACTTCCGTGTCGGAATGTCCGCGAAAACTCGGACAGGAGGCGCCCATTTCGCGCTGCAATTCCTCCCGTACTTCGGTCGCGTTATAGACCTCGCCGTTATAGACGATGACATAGCGTCCGCAGGAGGACTTCATCGGTTGATGACCGGCAGGTGACAAATCAATAATTGACAATCGGGCGTGAGCCAAACCAAGGCCACGCTCTGCATCAATCCAGGCCGCCTGCGCATCCGGGCCACGATGGTGCATAGCCAAGGCCATCGTCATCGCAACCGAACGCAACTCGTCTTCCGTTTTTCCTGCTTTCTGCCAGAAGCCGGCAATGCCACACACGCTGAACTGTCTCCAAAAAATAACAAGGCCGCCATAGGTCCCAGCCAAAGGATTAGCAAACCTGCACCCTGAAAGAAAACCTCTTTCGCACGCCATCACCCCAGGATCACGCTCCTCCAAATATACAAAAAAACCAGCCGGGCTTTCACCCGGCTGGTTTTTTTAACGCCGCTGCTTGATACAGCAGGCTATTCCATCAGAATTTGTAGCCGACGCCGAGACCAAAGATCCACGGGTCGATGTCCACATCGCCCTTAATGGCGCCGTTGTTGATGCTGACATCCGTGTTCAGCCACAGCTTTTTAACGTCCATATTCAGCGCCCAGTTTTCATCCAGGAAGTAGTCGAAACCAACCTGAGCGGCAACGCCGAAGCTGTTGTCGTAGTCAACTTTAAGGCCGTTGGCGCCATCTTCGTTGTAGAACATGGTATAGTTCACACCGGCACCGACATAGGGCTTGAATTTATCGAAATTCGTGAAGTGATACTGCAGGGTCAGGGTCGGCGGAAGCAGGCTGACGTCGCCCAGGTCCACGTCACCAATCGAGGTGCCCTTTGCCTTGGCATCATGTTTCGTCGTGGCCAGGATCAGTTCCGCAGCAATGTTTTCCGTGAAGAAATAGCTAATGTCCAGTTCCGGTACGTAATCATTGCTCACGTCCGGTTCACCGCCGATCGTCGTGCTGCCGCCTTCGTCGGGAACCACGCCAATGCCACGTACGCGCAGCATGAAACCGCTGCCGTCGTCTGCCAGAACCGGGGTCGTAACCATCACGCCGGCCAGCGCAGCCGCCGCAATTTTCAAAGTCTTGCTCATAACAATCACCACAATTGAGACCTTACGGAGAAGCCCCCTGCCCCTCCTCATTTCGCGGTCGGCATCTGACCGCATAGGCCCCGTATTTGCGCTGATTTATATCAATTAACCCAATGACATAATGTCGCGGATGCCCCGGTCTCAGGAATGTCCGACCGCGCCACTGCGGCGATCTTCACGGATCATATCCGATGCTTTTTCCGCGATCATAATCACCGGAGAATTCGTATTACCAGAGGTGATTGTTGGCATGATCGACGCATCAACCACCCGCAAACCGGTCATTCCGCGTACCCGCAATCGATCGTCGACAACGGCTGTGGGGTCATCGCCCATTTTACAGGTCCCGACCGGATGAAAGATCGTTGTCGCGATATTACCCACTTCGCGTACAAGGTCTTCCTCACGCTCAAATTTTATACCGGGAAGCATCTCTTCAGGCGCATATTCGGCCACCGCCTTCGCCGCCATGATCCTGCGCGTCAGTTGTATCGACTTCACAGCCACCTGCCGGTCGCTTTCCGCAGACAGGTAATTCGGGCGGATGGAAGGTTGATCCCTGAAGTCCGGCGACTTGATATGAATACTGCCACGGCTATCCGGACGCAGATTGCAAACCGAGGCCGTAATCGCCGGGAAAGGGTGAAGCGGATCGCCCAGCTTGTCCGTGCTGAGCGGCTGAATGTGATACTCCAGGTCCGGGAACTCCTTGGTCGGATCGCTTTTGGTGAACAGGCCCATCTGGCTCGGCGCCATGGCGAGCGGTCCGCGCTGAAACAGCAGATATTCCAGCCCCATACCGATCTTTCCAAACAGGCTGTTGGCCTTCTGATTCAGGGTCACCGCATCCTTGATCCTGAAGACCGTCCTAATCTGGAGGTGATCCTGCAGGTTGCCGCCAACCCCCTTCAGGTCATGCCGTACCGGGATACCGAAGTCATTCAACACAGCGCCATCACCAACGCCCGACAATTCCAGCAGTTGCGGAGAGGCGACCGCGCCCGCCGCCAGAATGACCTCACCCTTCGCCCGCGCACTGGCAGGCTCGCCATCCAGATCGAAATTAACACCAACCGCGCGCTTGCCTTCCAGGATAAGCGAAGATGTATGTGCCCCGGTCAGCACCTTCAGATTCGACCGGGACATTGCCGGTTTCAGAAAGGCCTTCGCCGTGCTCCAGCGAATCCCCTTGCGCTGGTTGACTTCAAAATAGCCAACGCCTTCGTTATTGCCGGTATTGAAATCGTCAACGCGGGGAATTCCCATTTCCTCCGCCGCCGCCTGAAAAGCATCCAGAATGCTCCAGGAAAGGCGCTGGCGTTCCACCCGCCACTCGCCATCCGTATGATGCAGGTCCGACGGCCCCTTGTAATAGTCTTCCGACTTCAGGAAATAGGGCAGCACGTCCTGCCAGCCCCAGCCCGAATTCCCCAGCTGCCGCCACAGATCATAGTCACCGGACTGACCGCGCATATAGATCATACCGTTGATCGAGGAACACCCGCCCAGCACCTTGCCTCGTGGATAGTTCAGGGCCCGGCCGTTCAACCCCGGTTCGACCTCGGTTTTCATGCACCAATCCGTCCGGGGATTGTTCATGCAATAGAGATAGCCGACGGGAATATGAATCCAGGGGTAGCTGTCCTTGCCACCCGCCTCCAGGATCAACACCGAAATATCAGGATCCTGTGACAATCGGTTGGCAAGCACACAACCGGCAGACCCCGCCCCGATGATGATATAATCAAACTCCCCCTGCTCGCGGCGTGTCGGCGTCGGCATTGTAGACATTCCCTGTTTATTCCATTGCATTCAATGGCGGTTTTATTTGGATGAACTTATCAAAGCATCCTCCACAACCGCTTGTCTACATACCATTGGAACGAAACAGGAAATCGTCGCCCCGGGCTATCGGTCGGCTTTCCCCCGAACATCGGCCATCATGGAACGGTCCGCCTCAAGAGACAGTCCAGCCCCGGTCAAAGCTGGCCCCAGTTGCCAGGCTGCGATGGCGAAGGCCAAAAGAACGGAAATCCATATGAGCAATACTTCAAGCGCGGGCTGTTCGCGCCACGACGTCCATTTGTCTTTCGTCATCGTCCTCCTCCTCCCATCGGACATGGTCAGTCGCCCTCCACGATCCAGAACCTTTCTTTCCCGTCCCGTACGGCCAGTCTGGCCGTATCGAAAATCTGGAAATCGTTGTAGCGAATCTGCTCATCAACAGCGCTTGCATATTCCTTGCCGGAATCGGCATAGGGCAGAAGCGTGGAGACCAGCAAAGTGCCTATGGCCTCGCCGTCGACACCACCCAGATCCGCCCGCCGCCTGCGGAAATCCGCAAAGGCCGGATCTGTATTCAGGGCATGCATATAGGCGTAGACGGAATGAATCAGATGTTCGAACCCACCCTGAACCTGTGCTTTTTCCGCCGGGCCTCTGAGATCAACAGGCTGCGTCGACCGCTTCGGTTTCGGCAGGGCGATGCGGCCTCCGAACAGGGCGTGCTTGTCCTGTACCGCGGGAGACGTCCCCCAGCCGCTGTCGAGAACCGCCTGGGCAAGCGCCAGAGATGGAGGAACCCCGTCCACCCTCCGGTCAAGTTCCTCCAGGTCACCTGACGCCCCATAGTGATGATCAAGCCAGGCAATCTGGCTTCGCAAATCCCCGCCCAGCCTGCGCCCCTGTGCGACGCAATCCAGTGCAGCGGTAACCACGGCACGACGATCCGCAATGATTTCATTCACGCGCAAGATCAGAGGCAGCGCCACCGCAACGAAGACCTCCCGCCGGTCTTCCGAGGTGGCGGCATCCGCCATGTCCTTCGGCATGGATGCCGCATAAACGCGTGGAATCTCCGTTGTTTCCCAGAGGTTGGCCGGATCGACACCCGCCTTTTTATAGGCATCCAGCACCGTTTCACCACGCAGCCCCGACAGCTGCGCCAGCACACCGGTATTTTCATAGATGGAGGCATGATAGGCGGAAAGACGGGGGCCCATTTCACATTGGTCGGTTTCCGCGTTGCGCCACCATTCCTTGGCGCATCCGGCGACCATCAGCGAAGACAGGACCAACAATCCCGCGACCAATCCGGTGTTGCGCTGCCCAAACAACATTTACCCCAGTCCCATGACATAATCACGCCCGGACAAAACCGAAAGCGCGACGAACAAACTCCAATTCCAGACTATGAAAATAGGGATCGGCTCTGAGAAATGTTGCGACAAAGCTGGGGCAAGTGCCGCCAACAGGTCACAGCTTTGTCACAGTGCAGGTATGGTCGTTCTAATGCTGAACCGGAAGCGTAATCCGAATCCGCAAACCGCCTTCTTCCCGATTGGCGGCCGAGATATTGCCACCCAGGGCCTCGATATTGCGGCGGGCAATCCACAAGCCGATCCCGTAATGATCCTCACCGTCAGCCCCGTTATTCTGCGGCCGTTCGCTGACATAGCGGTCGAAGATACGTTGGCAGTCATTGCCGGGAACGCCTGCGCCCTCATCGACAACGTCAATATGGCACAGGCCCTTGTCCTGCCGCAGCGTCACCCCGATCTCGCCATCCTCGGGCGAGAAATCAGCCGCATTGTCGAGAATGTTCTCCAGGGCGGTTTCCAGAATATCCTCTGTCGCCAACACCCGTATGCCCGCAGCGATATCATCCACCACCTCGATATTCGCCACACCGAGATCCGCCTTGTAGCTTTTCACGATCTGCGTCAGGAAGGCCGACAGGTCCATTTCCTCCAGCACACCGTCATAAACGTCGGCAGTCGTTTCATCGAGCTTGCGAACTGTGGAAACAAGGCTGTCCAGTTTGGCGACAGACTTCTCGATCACCTGAATGGCGCGAATGAAACGCGGGTCGGCCTCGTCGCCTGCATGTCTGCGCAATGGCTCCAGGGCCTGGGCGATCACGGCAACCGGCGCCTTCAGGGCATGCGCGTTTTCCTCTGCCGTCTGCCTCAACATCCGCGCGGACCCGCGCAGGGTCTGGACCATGCGGTCAAATTCCACGGCCACCGTATCAAGTTCGGGAATACGGTTTAGCGAACGGAAGGAGGCATGGCCGCGATCGCGATGCGTGATGCGCCCGGCCAGACGCCCGAAACGCCGCAGATTACGCCAGCCATCCAGGAACAGGATGACCACGGCCACCGCCATAACCAGATAAATCATCGCCGCGATCTGTACTTCGGGCGTACGCCAGTATTCCCGGCCAAGCGACGAGTTCAAAACCGCCTCGGTCCGGTCGGATGTAATCACCACCCAACAACCGCTGTCATTGAGAACCGGCGAAACAGAGGTCACGATTTCCGCTTCGTTTTCGTCGGGCTGAAGGCGATCAGCCACGGAATAGTTCCAGTCACAACTGTCACGTATCTTGTCCAGAATACCCGATCCGATCAGGGAGTTCCGCTCGTCCTCCAGATCACTTGTCGATAAGGTCGGCCAGGCCGAGATCAGGTAGAAATTCTTCGCACCGAACTGGCCGCTGGGCCGGAACAGCAGGCGGATAACGGTCTCGTCACCTTCACCGATCGCACGCAGGCGGTCGTTCAACCGTTCAATGCTTTCAGGACTGCCGGGCTTCATGAAAGGCTTCAGGACCATTGCCGCCAGACGGCCCTTTTCCGAGACGCTGGAAAGCAGAAGGCCGTTTTTCTCTTCGTCCGCGCCCTGGAATTCCTGATAGAGAATTACCGGGACGAAGGTGAATACCACCAGCAGCAGCAACAGCCGCACGGCAAAAGACCGCAGCCAGCGGCTGGCAATGGAATTACGCTTGGTTTCCTCAGCCATCGCCCCGCCGCCATCGGTAGCCGTAGCCCGGGAAATTCTCGATATGCTCGAATTCGGGATCGGTCTCACGGAATTTCTGGCGGATGCGTTTTATGAAGGTGCGGACATTCTGCCGATAACCCAGATGCCCCTGTCCTGCTGCAAACCCCTCGCCCCGGACAACGTCGTAAATCTCCCTGTAGGAGAAGTCCTTGCCCCCCTGCCGTGCCAGCGCCACGACGATCTTGAATTCATTGATCGTCAGATTGATTTGCCGGTCCCGCCACAGAACACGATGCCCGGCCTCATCAACCATCAACAGCCCGTATCGTTCGGACGCCTGCTCCTCTCCGGCCTTGTCGGCGCCACTTTCGCGCGCCTGCCCTTTCACGCCTTCCAGGATCAGGGAAATCCTGCGCCCGAGAATGGCAAAGCTTCGCGATTTCTCGACGAAATCGACTGCCCCGCCATGCAGGGCTGCCTCTTCGTAAATCTGTTCTGAAAGCACAGTCAAAAAGATAACCGGCGTGTTGTTATGGCTGACCCGCAAGCGCCGCAACACCTCTATCCCGTTCATATTGGGCATGCGCCAGTCCAGCAGGATCAGGTCGCACCCCTGCCCCGAGGACAAGGCCATCAGCGCCGTTTCACCGTCGCTGAAACTTGTCACGTCATAGCCTGCATCACGCAGGTTCTGTTCCAGGGATTCACGGAAGAGATCATCGTCATCAATGATCATGATTTCGCCCTGTCCGTCCTCCGGACGGGCATCGGTATTCAAAAGATAAGGCTCACTCATGCGCCTGCCCCTGCAAAATGGCAGTGCAGTCTTCATCCCGAACGTTTCGCCCATCGCCCTTCACGTCATAGGCGAGCGTCCGGAAGACCTTGTTTTCCACATCCATATAAAGGAACAGGTCCAAACTGCATTTACCGAACTGATACTCAAGAACTGTTGCAGTGGTATCCTCACGCTTGCCGCTGGCAGGCCCCAGCAAGACGTATATTTCCGCCTCACTTTTACCTATCAGATCACCTGCCTCCCTGACCGTGGGAAAAGGCGCAACCGGTGCCGCCTTGCGGGGCTTTGCCGGTGCAATTTCCGGGCGAACCGGGGGTCGGGGGAAGGTAGCCGCGTCGGGCTCTGGCGGTTGGGGCAGCATGACAACCGGATTTTCGTCAACGCTTTTGGCGTTGTCCTGTGCATCCTGGGAGGTCACGCATCCCGTGAGAGCCAGAAAAACCAGAGATATGCCGACAAGCCGCTGCTGCGGAAAAAACAATTTCACCATCCGAATAACCGCAAAGCCCGATCTTGCACCCCATAACGCGAAAGCTCTCCCAGTTTCGATCGGTTACCACTGAGCGCCGCTAGATAATGTGGCAAGATGGCAACAAAAAGGCAAATCGCGAAAGGGAACGCGCTTTCTTTCCCCCGACTATTGCAACCATCCGCAATCAATAGGGAGGTTGCAATTTTTACCTATATCGCAACTGCATACACAAGAGTCCAGTGCAATCACGCGGTATTTTAAAACCGCGAAACATTACAGGCGACTTCGTGTATACTGGCCCGCGATCTAATGGGAAAAGTGATTGTGACGGCGTGTTTTCCCGGTCCGGGACAGGACGCAACGCCATAGACAGGGAATTTGCCCATGTTTTTTTGGACGACCCTTTCGAACCTGTTGCCCCGAGGCGTGCCGTTCGCTGTCATACTTGCCGCGTCGATGGCAGGCGGCCTCCTGAACAGCACGCCTGCGCGCGCGCAGGAGCCGGTCGACCTTGCGCTGGTCATCGCGATTGATTGTTCTTTCAGCGTGGACAGGGTGGAATACCAGAAACAGCTTCTGGGCATCTCCGAGGCGCTTCGCAACCCATCGGTCATCCAGGCCATCCGTTCGGGCCCCATGAGGGCCGTTGCGATTTCGATGATGCTTTGGTCCGACAGCAACCATCAGGTAACGGCGATTCCCTGGACACGCCTGCGCAGCGAAGAGGACGTCCGGCATTTCGCCGACCTGATCCTCACCCAACCCCGCGCCATCGCCCTGGGTTCAACCTCCATTTCCGCCGCGATCACTTACGCAATGACCATGTACCGGACCAATCCCTATCCCACACCGCGACAGGTTCTCGACATATCCGGCGACGGCAGGAACAACACCGGCTTTCCTGTTGAAAAAGCCCGGCAAGCCGCGGTCTTTTCCGGGGTCGTCATCAATGGTCTCGCCATCACCCAGGATGAACCCACCCTGGATATCTACTATGAGCGCAATGTTATCGGCGGTCCCGGCAGCTTTGTCATTGATGCGCGGAACTATGACGACTACGCCCGGGCGATGCGTATCAAAATGCAACGGGAAATCGGCTATGTGCCCGTCGCCATGGCAGCCCCCCAATGAAATATCATCCGCAGCTTCGTAATGCGGAACGGCTGGCCCGCCTTCTGGACAGCCAGTTCCGCCTTCCCGGCACCAACTGGCGCTTTGGTCTGGATGGGCTTGTCGGCCTCTTTGCGCCGGGCGCGGGCGACACGATCACGGCGGCGCTTGGCCTTTATATTATCGTCACCGCCCATCGCCTCGGCGCCCCGGCAACGATCATCCTGCGGATGCTGATCAACCTGGCCCTCGACTGGCTGGTCGGCAGCATCCCGATCCTGGGCGATATCTTCGATTTCGCCTTCAAGGCCCATCGGCGGAACCTGTCCCTACTGCGCCGCCATGTACTGGATCCGCGCCCAGATCGCGGGATATCCGATTGATTTAAACGATCTGAAGCGCGCCGAAGACCATCTTAGTCCCGACCTGGTCGACCTCACAGAAGAGGAGGCAAATAAATAATAGAGGAATCCCATCTCGTGCTGCGAGTCGGCCCTTAAAATTCACGTATTTGATGGGAGACAAGTAACTGCACAGTCACGCTTTATGCTTTACGGACTACTGCCCGCCAGAACTCCCTGACCAATCAGTCAACTTCTCTCTCCGACTTTCCTGCGTTTTTTTGATATTCCCCCTCTGGTCAAGCGGGATCACTTGCTGTACATCTGCGCCGCCTAAGGACCCTGTTTCTGGATCGAGGCACGCCGAACACCTGCCGGCGCGATCCGACAAGGCCATGGGCGCAAACTCCAACCCCGGGAATCAAGGATTTTGCGCGATGCCAAAACGTACCGACATCGATACCGTCCTCATCATCGGCGCCGGCCCGATCATTATCGGCCAGGCTTGCGAATTCGACTATTCAGGCACCCAGGCCTGTAAGGCCCTGAAGGACGAAGGCTATCGTGTCGTTCTGGTGAACTCTAATCCGGCGACGATCATGACCGATCCGGGCACGGCGGACGCCACCTATGTGGAACCGATCACACCTGCTGTGGTGGCCAAGATCCTGGAACGAGAACTGGCGGAACGCCCCGACGACAAGCTGGTGGTCCTGCCCACCATGGGCGGTCAGACGGCACTGAACACAGCCCTTGCCCTGGATCAGGATGGCACGCTGGAACGACTGGGCGTGGAAATGATTGGCGCCAATGCCGACGTCATCGACAAGGCGGAAGACCGCCAGCGCTTCCGCGCGGCCATGGACAAAATCGGCCTGGAAAGCGCCAAGTCCCGCCAGGTGGGCACCCTGGAAGACGCGATTGAGGCGCTGGATCATATCGGCCTGCCCGCCATCATCCGGCCCAGCTTTACCCTGGGCGGCACCGGCGGCGGCGTGGCCTACAACGTCGAGGAATACAAGAAAATCGTCGAAAGCGGCCTGAAAGCCTCCCCGGTAACGACGGTTCTGGTCGAAGAATCGATCCTTGGCTGGAAAGAGTATGAGATGGAAGTCGTCCGCGACAAGGACGATAACTGCATCATCATCTGCGCCATCGAAAACATCGACCCGATGGGCGTTCACACCGGCGACAGCATCACCGTCGCCCCTGCCCTGACCCTGACCGACAAAGAATATCAGATCATGCGGAACGCCTCGATTGCGGTCCTGCGTGAAATCGGGGTCGAGACCGGCGGGTCCAACGTACAGTTCGCGGTCGACCCGGACAGCGGCCGCCTGATTGTGATCGAGATGAACCCGCGTGTGTCGCGGTCGTCTGCACTGGCTTCCAAGGCAACCGGCTTCCCGATCGCCAAGATCGCGGCCAAACTGGCGGTCGGCTATACGCTGGACGAGTTGAAGAACGACATCACCATGGTGACCCCGGCCAGCTTTGAGCCGACCATCGACTATGTGGTCACCAAGATGCCGCGCTTCACCTTCGAGAAATTCCCCGGCTCCGAACCGATGCTGACCACGGCGATGAAATCCGTGGGCGAGGCCATGTCCATCGGCCGCAGCTTTGCGGAATCCCTGCAGAAAGCCCTGCGGTCCATGGAAACCGGCCTGACCGGCCTGAATGATGTCGAGATCGAAGGCGCGATCGACGAAAACAACGAAGTCCACAAAGGCGCCATTCGCGCAGCCATTTCCCGGACGACCCCGGACCGGCTGCTGAAAGTGGCCCAGGCCTTCCGCCATGGCCTGACCATGGAAGAGATTTACAGCGCCACCAAGATCGACCGCTGGTTCCTGCGCCAGATCGAACATCTGGTCCAGGCCGAAGCTGGTATTCGCAGCAACGGCCTGCCGGGCGACAAAGCGGGCCTGCTGAAACTCAAGAAGCTGGGTTTCTCCGACGAACGCCTTGCCGAGTTGAGCGGCCAGACGGAAGACGCCATTCGCGCCCTGCGCAAGCAGATCGGCGTTCAGCCGGTCTTCAAACGCATCGACACCTGTGCGTCGGAATTCCCCAGCCAGACGTCCTACATGTACTCCTGTTATGAAGGCGATGGCTTCAACCCCGCCCAGTGCGAGGCCGACATTTCGGACAAGAAGAAAGTCGTCATCCTGGGCGGCGGCCCGAACCGGATCGGCCAGGGGATCGAATTCGACTACTGCTGTGTTCATGCGGCCTATGCGCTGTCGGAAAGCGGCATCGAGTCCATCATGGTCAACTGCAACCCGGAAACGGTTTCCACCGACTATGACACCTCCGACCGGCTCTATTTCGAACCGCTGACGGCCGAAGACGTTATTGCGCTTTGCCACAAGGAGCAGGAGAAGGGCACCCTTCTCGGCGTGATCGTTCAGTTCGGCGGCCAGACACCGCTGAAGCTGTCCCATGCATTGGAAAAGGCAGGCATTCCCATCCTGGGCACGAGCCCGGATGCCATCGACCTGGCGGAAGACCGTGAACGTTTCCAGAAACTGCTGCAGGACCTCGACCTGAAGCAACCCCCGAACGGCATTGCCACCACCGAGGAACAGGCCGCACAGATTGCCGAGGATATCGGTTATCCGGTCGTTATCCGTCCGTCCTATGTTCTGGGTGGCCGCGCCATGGAGATTGTCCATAACCGCGCCGCATTGGAACGTTATATGGGGTCTGCGGTAAAGGTCTCTGGCGACAGCCCCGTTCTGATCGACTATTACCTCAAGGATGCAATTGAGGTGGATGTGGATGCGCTGTGCGATGGCACGGACGTCTTCGTCGCCGGTGTCATGGAACATATCGAGGAAGCCGGTATTCACTCCGGTGACAGCGCCTGCTCCCTGCCGCCCTATTCCCTGTCCGACAGTGTCATCGAGGAGATGAAGCGTCAGGCCGAGGCCCTGGCCCATGCGCTTAAGGTGATTGGTCTGATGAATATCCAGTTCGCCGTGCAGGGCCAGAATATCTTCATTCTGGAAGTGAACCCCCGCGCCAGCCGGACGGTGCCTTTTGTTGCAAAAGCAACCGGCAAGCCGGTTGCCAAAATCGCCGCCCGTATCATGGCCGGTGAGAAACTGACGGATTTCGATCTGTCGGACACCGCGCTCGGCGATCATATCGCGGTCAAGGAAGCGGTCTTCCCGTTTGCCCGCTTCCCGGGCGTCGACGTCATGCTTGGCCCGGAAATGCGCTCCACCGGCGAGGTGATCGGCCTGGACACCAATTTCGAAACCGCCTTCGCCAAGGCTCAGTTGGGCTGCGGTGCGGACCTCCCCGCCAAGGGCTGCGCCTTCATTTCCGTGAAGGACAGTGACAAGGAGAAGGTCCTCGACGCTGCACGCATGCTGATCGATGAGGGTATCTCGATCATCGCGACCGCAGGTACGGCCTCCTTCCTGCGTGAACAGGGCCTGGATGTGAAACAGGTCAACAAGGTTCAGGAAGGCCAGCCGCATATCGTGGACGCCATGATCAACGGCGAGGTGCAACTGGTCTTTAACACGACCGAAGGCGCGCAGGCGATCAAGGACAGCTTTGCAATCCGCCAGACCGCGCTGTTGCAGAGCATCCCTTACTACACGACGGTTGCGGGCTGCCGCGCCGCCGCCAAGGCCATCCGCGCCCTGCGCAAGGATGAGCTGGACGTAGCGCCGTTGCAGAGCTATTTCCGCAAAAGCGCATAATACCTGAACTGGCAATATAGGCCGGGACGGCAAAGCCCGCTCCGGCCTATAATATTGTTGCCGAATGCCGCCGGGACAGCGTTTTCTATTGCGCGCCCCTTGACCAGGGTCGGGTAAATACCTATTTTCCTGCCCCTGAGCGTAATAAGGTATGCGCATGTCGGATCGTGAGGTGTTGGCCTCGCGACGGTTTTTTTTTGTGTGTGCAAAAGTGGGTGATGCCGCAAAACGTGGATTGGCGCGGGTTCACCCCCGGATAATGAAGTGGTGTATGGCTCATGGAAAAGGTCCCCATGACGCTGCGGGGCTATGAAGCCCTTCAGGCAGAACTGAAAAACTTGAAATCTGTTGAACGCCCGGCTGTCATCCAGGCAATCGCCGAAGCGCGCGAACACGGCGACCTTTCGGAAAACGCCGAATATCACGCAGCGCGAGAAAAACAGAGTTTCATCGAAGGCCGCATTCTGGAACTGGAAGACAAGACCAGCCGGGCACAGGTTTTCGACCCGGCCAAAATGAATGGCGAGACCGTCACCTTCGCCGCGACCGTCACGGTTGCCGATTGTGATACCGACGAGGAAAAGGTCTATCAGATTGTCGGCGACCTTGAGTCCGACATTTCCAAAGGCCTGATCTCCGTATCCTCGCCCCTGGCGCGCGGGTTGATCGGGAAATCGGAAGGCGATGTTTTCGAGTTGCACTCACCAGGCGGCACGAAGGAATACGAAGTCGTTTCGGTCGAGTTCAAATAAATACATAATGAAGCGGGGCCAAGACCCCGCTTTTTTATTGGCAGGGTCCAACAGGGCGCAAAACAGGGGGAACGTGATGTACAGGCTTTATTGGTCTCGCAATACAGGTGCATTCGCCGTGGAAGCAGCCCTTGCGCTGGCCGGGGCGGAGTATGAGCTGGTCCCCGTCGACACCAGGGCAGGCGCCCATCGCCAGGACGACTACCTGAAGATCAATCCGCGCATGCAGGTGCCGACCTTGCGGCTGCCCGACGACACGGTCATGACCGAGTCTGCGGCCATCCTCATGCATCTGTCAGACCTGTTCCCCGAGGCCGGGCTGCTGCCCGCAGTGGGCACTGCCGAACGCGCCCAGGCCTATCGCTGGCTCGTTTTCATGGCCGCCAATGTCTATGAGGCGGATCTGCGTTATTTTTACGCGGAACGCTATGCTGGTGAAGGTGGCAACATCAGGGCCGTGCGGGAAGCCGCCCTTGGCCATCTGGACCACAATCTGGGAATTCTGGCCGCCTATATGGCCGGTCGCGATACCGTACTGGCCAGTGGCTGGAGCCTCTGCGACGTCTATCTGACCATGCTTTGCCAATGGCACCCGGACAAGCAGCGCCTTTACGGGGACCACGCGGCGCTGAAGGCCTGCACGGTCAGAACGCTGGCGCAGCCGACAATCGCACAGGTCGCCGCCCAGCACCCGGAACTGGCGGCCCAGTAACCCGAGACAAGCCCCGATACAAGAAAGGGCCCGTCCGGGCCCTTTATCTTATTGTTCGATTTCTTCTTCCTCTTCGTGGAAGTCGTCTTCCACATCCACGTCGATGGGAACACCGAAACTGCGCTTGGAATTGCGGATACCCAGGGCCGATTTCACGTGGGAGACATTGGCGGCTGCCGTCAGTTCCTGGGTCAGGAAGCGGTTATAGCTTTCCAGGTCCTTGGCAACGATCTTCAACAGGAAGTCCGTTTCACCCTGCAGCATATGACATTCACGAACCAGCGGCCATTCCTGGACCCGTTCTTCAAAGGCCACCAGATCGCTTTCCGCCTGGCTGACCAAACCGACAAAGGCAAAAACAGTCACGCCATAGCCCAGCATCTCGCCGTTGACATCGGCGTGGTAGCCACGCACGAAACCGGCTTCTTCAAGCGCCCGGACACGACGCAGGCATGGCGGCGCGGAAATACCGGCACGCCGAGCAAGCTCGACGTTGGTCATCCGTCCATCGTCCTGCAGATCGCTCAGAATCTGACGATCTATCTTGTCCAATTTAGTACGGCGCATAGGTCTTCCCTTCCAAAATTCGCCCTTTTGATAAAACAATATTCCACAAGCTGGCAAGAAAATTATAATTCCGAAACTATGGATTCTCGAAAATCAGCGCCATCTTGCGTTGCGTCGCAGGGGCGGGCATAGTCCCGCCAGGACACGGCTGGCCGTGCCCCTACTCCTCCCGGCCCACTAAGTCAATTCGGAATACGCCATGACGCCTAAAACCTGCTGGGTTCTGACCGACGGACGCGCCGGCAATGTCAATGCCGCGCAGGGCCTGGCAGAGGCATTATGTCCGCAGGGCGTCACACGGATAGATTTGGAAAACGGCTTTCCCTGGAAGCATTTACCGCCATCCGTCTGGCCGAACGGCATTCTGGGCGGAGGCCGGACAGAGGCAAAGCTGACGCCCCCATGGCCCGATTTCATTGTCTCCTGCGGACGTCAGGCCGTGGGACCTGCCGCAGAAATACGCCGCCGCGCACGCGGGCGCACGGTCGCAATCCATGTACAAAACCCTCGAATACCGACCGACAGCTTCGACTTTGTCGTCGTCCCGGCCCATGACCAGGTCAGTGGAGACAATGTCATCGTTACCCATGGCTCCGTCGGGCGCGTGAACCGCGCCGTTCTTGACGAGGCGGCAGCCGCCTACAGGGACCGCTTCGCGGACCTGCCGCGTCCCCTTGTCGCAGTCTCCCTCGGGGGCAGCAACAAGGTCTATGACATGGATGAGCCGCTGGTGAAAAAGCTCGCGACGGAAATCAGGGCGATGGCCGAGGCATCCGGCTGCAGCTTGCTGGTCACCGCATCCCGCCGAACAGGCGAGCAGAACACAGCGTTGTTCCGCGAGGCCCTCAAGGACATCCCCGGTGAATTCTGGAATGGCATGGGCGACAATCCCTATTTCGGCTATCTGGGCTGCGCCGATGCGATCCTGGTCACCGGCGATTCCGTCAATATGGTCTCGGAGGCCTGCGCCACGGGCAAGCCTGTGCATCTGATCAAGCTTCCGCCCAAGCGCAAGTCGAAGTTCGAGCTGTTCCATCAGGACCTGGAGGAACGGGGCCTCATTCGTCCCTTCGAAGGACGTCTTGAGACGTGGCAATATGCCCCGCTGGATGAAACGGCCCGTGTCGCAGCGCAGATTCTGGCCGCCCTCGACGCCAATCGGACATAAAAAGACCACCGAATTTTCACAACTTGTGCATTGCAAAAAAAGGCGCCAGGCACTAAAGCCTGCGCGCATATCGCCGCCCTTGTCCATCATCCGGGCATATAGGGCGATTTCTATGATTTTTGACCTTCCCTCCACTAAGTCCTTGGTGGCAGAGAGATTTTCGGGATAAACTCCACCCATGCCGATAGATTGGGACAAATTACGGATTTTCCACGCGGTTTCTGAAGCTGGCAGTTTTACCCATGCCGGCGAGAAACTGAATCTCAGCCAATCCGCCATCAGCCGCCAGATCAGCGCCCTGGAGGAAAGCATCGGGACACCGTTGTTCCATCGTCATGCCCGTGGCCTGATCCTGACTGAACAGGGTGACGTGCTCTATAAGACGGTCAACGAAGTCTTCCACAAGCTGACCATGGTCCAGGCGCGCCTGTCGGAGAGCAAGGACCGCCCGTCCGGTCCGCTCAAGGTCACGACCACCATCGCCTTCGGGTCGACCTGGCTGACGTCCTGCATCAAGGAATTCATCGAGCTTTATCCGGAAGTCGACGTCAGCCTCTACCTGTCCGACCAGGAACTGGACCTTGGCATGCGCGAGGCGGATGTCGCCATCCGCATGACCCCGCCGAAACAGCCGGACCTGATCCAACGTCCGCTGCTGACGGTCCGCTCCAAGATCTATGCGTCGATGGAATATCTGTCGCAATACGGGGAGCCCAAAGCGCCGGAAGACCTGGATAATCACAAGCTGATTGTCTTCGGGTCCGACACGCCGCATCCGGTCACCACCATCAACTGGATTCTGAATGAAGGCGCCACCCCGGAAAACCCGCGTCGGCCGGTTTTGCAGGTCAACAATATCTACGGCATTTACCGTGCAGTACGCAGCGGCCTCGGCCTGGGGGCGATCTCGGAATTCATGATCCCGGACGACGCCAACCTGATCCATGTGCTACCTGAACTGGAAGGCCCGCCGCATTACGCCTATTTCGTCTATCCGGAAGAAATGCGTCACTCCAAGCGGATCGCCGTTTTCCGGGACTTCCTGTTGCGCAAGGTCGCCGAAGGTCAGTTCTGATCGCCGCGGTCTGTTGTCTTGCAGGGCGGTTCAAGCTGTGATTTCTTGGCCGCAGAATTTCTTGCAGACATTTCGATCCAGACAGGGATGCAACCATGCCGCATAATTTTTTCCGCCGCCTCCTGATCGGGGCGGCAACAGCCCTTCCTCTCGTTTTGACCCAGAACGCCCTGGCCCAGGACAAGACGGCTGATCCTGTTATTGCGGTCGTGGAAGGCAAGGAAATCCACAAAAGCGATTTCACCGCGGCCTACAACAGCCTGCCGCCACGAATGCGCCAGCAAGGCATCGACACATTATACCCCCATGTCCTGGAACTTCTGATCCAGCAGATGCTGATCATCAAAAAAGGACGGGAAGCCAATCTCGCGAATGATCCGGAGATCAAACAGCAGATCGCACGCATGGAAGACCGGCTGATCCATGACACCTACCTCAGCCGCAAGGTTCAGGAACGCCTGAACGACGATGTTCTGCACGCGGAATATGAAAAGATTCTGGTGGAGCACCCGCCGGCAGAAGAAATCCACGCCCGCCACATCCTGGTGGAAACCGAAACCAAGGCCCGCGAAGTGATCGAACTGCTTGGCCAAGGTCAGGATTTCGCGGATCTGGCAAAGCGCTATTCAAAAGGCCCCAGCGCCCAAAACGGTGGCGACCTGGGCTATTTCGGCCGTGGCAAGATGGTGCAGGAATTTGAGGATGCCGCCTTTGCCCTGAAGCCGAACACCTATACCTCCGAACCGGTCCAGACCCGCTATGGCTGGCATGTGATCCTGGTTGAGGACAAACGCACCGGAAAGGCCCCCACTTTTGAGGAAATGCGCCCGCGCCTGACACAGCTTGTCGCGCAAAGCATGGCCTATGAGATTTCCCACGACATTGTCAAAAAAGCCAAGATCAAACGGTTCGACCTGCGGGGCAATGAAATTGACGCCCCTGATACCCCCTTGCCTTTGCTGACCGGGCAGCAGTAAAAATAATCGTTTTGCATCATATCGTTGCATTTTCTGAGGACCACCGCGATGTTGAAGCCGTCTCCCTTTGCTCCTGAAACCTTCCCCGACATGCCAACCATCCCCGGCGTTCGCCTGGGCGCTGTCGAGGCGGGCATACGCTATCAGGGGCGCACGGATCTGTTCCTGGCCGAACTTGCCCCGGGAACACAGGTGGCCGGTGTCCTCACACGCTCGCTGACCCGGTCTGCCCCTGTTGACTGGTGCCAGCAGGTCCTGCCCAAGGGTACGGCCCGCGCAATGCTGGTCAACGCGGGCAACGCCAATGCCTTTACCGGCAAGGCAGGAATGGAAACCGTGGCCCATATGACCGAGGCTGCCGCCAAGGCACTGGGTTGTGAACGCGAAGACATCCTCATCGCCTCCACCGGGGTGATCGGGGAGAAACTACCCGCGGAAAAAGTCGAAGAGGCCATGCCCGCCCTGGTGAAATCCGTGAAGGAAGGCAACTGGGAAGAGGCCGCCAAGGCCATCATGACCACAGACACCTTCCCCAAGGCCGCCTGCGCTGAGGCAAAGATCGGGGACTTCACCATCAAGATCGCCGGAATTGCCAAGGGCAGTGGCATGATTGCGCCGGACATGGCCACCATGCTGTCCTTCGTTTTCACCGACGCCAATATACCGGCCCCGATCCTGCGGAGCCTTTTGAAAAAAGCCACAGACCGGTCCTTCAACTGCATGACGGTGGATGGAGACACCTCCACAAGCGACACCCTGCTTCTGGCGGCAACCGGCAAGGCAGGCAATGTCGCGCCACATTCCACGGACGACCCCGCGCTGGTTGATTTCTATGAAAAGCTGGAAGCCGTGCTGGTCGAGCTGGCCCAGTTGACCGCCAAGGACGGCGAAGGCGCCAGCAAATTCATCACGATCGACGTAACCGGCGCGGAAAACGATACCGCCGCCCGCCGGATTGCGCTTTCCATCGCCAACTCGCCGCTGGTCAAAACCGCCGTTGCCGGGGAAGACGCCAACTGGGGCCGTGTTGTCATGGCCGTTGGCAAGGCAGGTGAACGCGCCGACCGGGACAAGCTGACGGTCGCCATGGGCGGGATCGTCATTGCCGAGAAAGGTGAAGGCGTGCCGGATTACGACGAAGCCCCGGTGGCCGAACATCTGAAAGGCCGGGAAGTTCATATCGCGGCCGATGTCGGCATTGGTGACGGCAAGGCGCGTGTCTGGACCTGCGACCTGACCCACGGCTATATCGACATCAACGCGGACTATCGGAGCTAACCCATATGCACCATCCGGTCATCGAGACGGAACGGCTGACCCTGCGTCAGCCGGAGCACACTGATGCAGACGAACTGGTCCGGGTTTGTGGGGATTGGGACGTTTCCAGATGGACAACGCGCGTCCCCCATCCCTACAGCCCGCAGGATGCGATGGACCGTATCAAATCCATTCAGGACAGCGCCGACGATCCGGATAGCGAATTCATGCAGATGGCCCTTTGCCGCACAGACGGTCATCTTGTCGGGTTGTGCAGCCTGATACCGATGGAACAATCCGGCGCGGCGGAAATCGGTTTTCTGATTGGCAAGCAGGACTGGGGTAAAGGCTATGGCGGGGAACTGGCCTCTGCGATGGTCGCCGACGGCTTCGACCGGCTGGGATTGCAGGAAATCTTTGCAGCCGCGCTGCCAGACAATCCGGGTTCCATCCGCCTGCAGGAAAAGCTGGGCTTTCAATATCGCGAGAATTGGGTAAAAGACGCCCCGGCACGCGGCCAGAGTTTCGAACTGGAAGTCCGCGTTCTAAGCAAGGAAAGATGGAGCAGAACCCATGGCTGAAGGCGGATGTTGGCAGGCGGATAGCCGCAAGGGCGCGGCAGAGAAACCGATTATTCTGGTCGTTGCCGTGGCCATGATCGATGTGGACGGGCGCGTCCTGATCGCCAAACGCCCGGAAGGCAAATCAATGGCGGGCCTTTGGGAGTTTCCCGGCGGCAAGGTTGAAAACGGAGAGACGCCTGAGGCCGCACTGATCCGCGAGCTGCATGAAGAACTGCATGTGGACACGCGGGAAAGCTGTCTCGCGCCGCTGACCTTTGCCAGCCATGAATATGACGACTTCCACCTGCTGATGCCGCTTTACGTGTGCCGCCAGTGGGTGGGCGAGCCGCAACCCAAGGAAGGTCAGGAACTGGCCTGGGTCCGTCCGATCCGCCTGAAGGACTATCCCATGCCGCCGGCGGATATCCCGCTGATCGCGATGTTGCGGGATCTGCTCTGACCGCAGATCAAGCCGTCAGGCGTTCTGTGACTTGAAACGCAGATAGGCCATGGACAAGGCAGAGGCGACAACGGCAATACCAATGTAGGAAGATGTTTCCACCACCAGGCCGAAGATGAGACCTGCGGTCAGCGTGCTGCTGACGCCCAGGACCTGTGTCACCATCGCTACGGCGGCCACAAACAGCTTTTCGACAAGTCCGATCACCAGAGGCGGCGCCAATGTCAGAATTGCCAGACGCCAGCTATTACCCCGCGTGCCCAGCCAGACATCCCGCAGCTTGATCGGATCATCGACACAGCCTGCCGTCAGCCATAGCGCCCCCCGTGCATAGGCCAGGCTCACCACAGCAATCATAATCACAATCGAAACGGCGCCGAATGCGGGAATTGTTGCGGTTATCAGACTAAGGCCCAGCGTCACAGGCAGCATGATAAAGGCCATCAACAGCACTAGTCCGATAAAGCGCAGCAGGAAGCGCGTCTTGCGGCCATCCCATTTCAGGGCGGTTGCGACGGAAATATCCTCCTCACCGATCAGGAATTTGCGATACCAGGCCACCGCAAACATGGTGAAGAAAACAATCGTGACCGCAAAGTCGATCAGGTATGCCGGACCAACAGAAACGGGAAGCCCCATCTTGTTCAAGGTCACACCACCGCCGGGCATCAGGAAATCAAGGCCGCTTGAGATCAGGGCGAGGGCTACAATCGGCAGACTGGCAAGCGCGATGAAGTCTTTGCGCTCCTCGTAGACATATTTGAAGGCGTTTACGAGGATTTCCGTCAGCGGTAATTCCACTGTTCCACCCGATTGACGATTACCGTTCATACTATTTGTCCCCCTCGTCCCCGTCTTTCGGTGTCGGGATATTCACTTTTTCGCCCGCGGCAAATTCCTGTCCGCCCAACGCCTCGGCCAGACTGCCCGTTGCGCTGCCCGGACGCAGGGGCTTCGGCTGTGAGGCATCCGGTGCCCAGCCATGCAGATAGAATATATGGAAGGTCGCCTCAATTCGACCGTCCTCATTACTATAATTCTGCTGGTACAGCTCTGCCGCGCGCATGAACAACTGCCGCGGCGGGATGGCTTTGCTTCGCTCCAGCACCGCATTTGTTTCGCCCATTCCCCGCAGATCGGCAATCAGACGGAACATATTCTCATACGTGACGGTGATGGCCTCGCTGTCCACCACCGGCAGGGAAAAACCCGCACGTTGCATCAATCCGCCCAGGTCACGCACATCGGCGAAAGGCGATACGCGGGGGCTGACGCCACCGCTAATATCCAGTTCCGCCTGCATCAGGCAATCGCGCAATTCGCGGAGTGTCTCCCCGCCAAGGATCGCCCCCTGGAACAGCCCGTCCGGGCGCAAGGCGCGGCAAACCTGGATCAGCGCGCCGGGCAGGTCATTGGTCCAATGCAGCGAAAGATTGCTGATCACCAGATCGAATATGCCTTCCTTCAGGGGCAGCCACTCTTCGTCGCAAACCAGACTTGGACCGTGGGCACCGGCCAGCCGTGCGCCGCCATGGCTCAAGTTCGCCTGGATCAGGGTTTCCACCCCGCCGCGCCCCTGCAGTTCCTGCGCGACCACGCCAGCATGACCACCCAGGTCAAGCGCCAGCGGGAAAGCGCGCGTTACGTCCAGCAAACGATCCGCAAGCCGGTCCGCCACCTCGCGAAACAGAAAGTCGCTGTCGCCGCCCATCCGGTGGGCACGTTCCTTGCGCTGCGCCAGCAGCTTTCGGTCAAATACATGAATCGCATCAGTCATAGGGCATGGAAATAGGCGCTTGGCTAACCGAAAGCAATAGCATAGGCCGTTGCAAGCACAGGCCGGGCCGGGCAATAATTCGCGTCATGCGTTTACCTAACCCAAATATCACCGGAAAACGGGCCCTTCGGCTAGCCAACCGGGTGGCCTCACTGGTTCTGCCCCATCGCTGCCTGTCCTGCCGGACGCTGATGCCCGACGCCAACGGCCTGTGCATGGATTGCTGGGGTCAACTGACATTTCTGGGCGAACCATGCTGTACCTTATGCGGCTATCCATTCGAACTGTCGGAAGGCAGAGACGCGCTTTGTGCCGCCTGCACCTTTCGCAGGCCCGCCTATGACAAGGCACGTGCCGTCTTTGCCTATGACGACACCAGCCGCGACCTGATCCTTGCCTTCAAACATGGGGATCATACGGAAAATGCACCCGCCCTCGCCGCATGGCTGGTCAGGGCGGCAGGGGGACTTGCCCGGGATGCCGATATCGTTGCCCCCGTGCCCCTGCACCGCAAGCGCCTGCGACAGCGCCGTTTCAACCAGTCAGCCCTGATTGCACAGCACGCAGCACGCCATTGGCAGCGCGACTATTATCCGGACCTGTTACAGCGGCAGCGCGCCACGGCAAGTCAGGGAAACCTGGGGTTTTCCGCCCGCCACCGCAATGTCAGGCAGGCCTTTGGCGTCTCTGAAAAATACCGGGATGCCATAGAGGGCCGGACGATCCTGCTGATCGACGACGTGTTGACGACAGGCGCCACCGTTGAGGAATGCAGCCGCATCCTGAAGCGCCACGGGGCCAAGCAAGTCTATGTCGCAACACTTGCGCGCGTTCCCAGCCCACACACATCCCCTGGCTAGAAAAACAATTCGGACTCGCAATATCCCCGCAGTTTTCCTATATGGGGTGTTCTGGAATGCATTATGGACGAAAGTGAGAACCATGGCCCTTGTAGAAATCTATGCCCGCCCGATGTGCGGTTTCTGCGCCCAAGCCAAGAAACTGCTGGATACCAAAGGCGTCGCCTATGCGGAATATGACATCTGGGCTGAAAGCGGCCGCAAGGAAGAAATGGTTCAGCGCAGCAACGGCGGCATGACCGTGCCCCAGATTTTTATTGATGACGCCCATGTCGGCGGCTGCGACGATCTGATGGCTTTGGAGCGGTCCGGTAAACTGGACCCGCTGCTCGGGGCCATGGCATGAGCGACGCCAATTTGCGTATCGGACTGGTTCAGGTCACCTCCACGACAAGGGTCGAGGATAACGCGACCCTGACCGAAGGCCCGATCCGCGAGGCGGCGGCCCGAGGCGCGCAACTGGTTTCACTGCCGGAAGTCGTCAATCTGGTCGATATGCGCAAGGGCCGGTCCAGCCAGGAAGCACGCCTTGAGGAGGAAGACCCCTGCCTTGCCCTTTACCGCAAACTGGCGCGTGAACTGGGCATCTGGATTCATGCAGGGTCCCTCGTAGTCAAACTGGAAGACGACGACCGCATGGCCAACCGGGCTTTCATGATCGACGACCAGGGCGAAATCCGCGCGCGTTATGACAAGATTCATATGTTCGATGTGGATCTGGAAGGCGGCGAAAGCTATCGCGAATCCAAACTGTTCCGCCCCGGCGACAAGGCCGTCCTGGTAGATACGCCCTGGGGCAAGATCGGCCTGACCATCTGCTATGACGTCCGTTTCCCGCATCTGCACCGTCAACTGGCAGAGGCAGGCGCGCGCATTCTGCTGAACCCGGCGGCCTTTACCCGCAAGACCGGCAAGGCACACTGGCATACGCTGCTGACGGCACGCGCCATTGAGACCACCTGTTTTGTCGCCGCCGCCGCACAATGCGGCGATCACGACGACGGTCGCGAGACCTTCGGGCATTCGCTGGTGGTCTCCCCCTGGGGCGATCAACTGGCCGACGGTGGGACGGAGCCGGGCGTCGTTATTGCCGACCTGGACCTCACACTCATCGACAAGACACGCGGCATGGTGCCGTCCCTGAAGAACGGACGTCCCTTCACCCTGACCGAAGTCTAACTTTCATCGGACAGCAGCCGACGCGCGGCGATTTTCTGTTTAATCGCGGGCGTCGGTTTTTCCTGCAATCCGTGGCGATAATCCAGAATTTCAAACTTGCCCGACGTCACGTCCAGCAACTCTCCGCTTTTCAGCAGGAAATTGGGATTTGAAGGCTTGCCATAGGCCTCATTGCCTTCCGCAAAGGTTTCATACAATAGATGCCCGCCCGGCTTCACCAATTGCAGTAACCGCTGCCAGTTGGGCCGCCACAAGTAGTTGCACACGACCACCACATCGAATTGCAACCCCTTCAGCGGCCAGCCACCCTCACCCTCCAGGTCGGCCTCTATGATGGTCACGCCCGAATTTCCCGCCAGACCGTCAACGCCATCCGTATTGATATCGACAAATGTGACCTGCCAACCCGCGCTCAGAAAACGCCGTCCGTGACGCCCCGTTCCGCAGGCCAGATCAAGCATTGTCGCGCCCTCACCATCGGCAGGTCGCAGGTTATGCAACCAGTGCTCGATAAATGCACTGGGCGGGGACAATTGCTGGTGGGCCATCGGGTGGAATACTCCAAAATTGGTGACAAATCCTTGTCTGTCGGCTAGACAAGCGCCACATATAAAGCAGTCGATAGGCGTAACCTATCGGTTTTTGTGCGTTATCTGGAACCGTAAATGATCTCGTTCAACTTGCGTTGCAAACATGACCACGAATTCGAAGGGTGGTTCAAGGACAGCGCCGCTTTTGAAAAACAAGCGGAAGCCGGGCAGTTGGAATGCCCCTATTGCGGGACCCATGATGTGACCAAGGGGCTCAGCGCGCCCAATATTTCCACCAGCCGCACCCGTGAAAAGGCCCAGACGGAAATTGCCGTCAAGGCCCAGCAGATGATCCAGGCCATGCGCAAATCCGTCGAGGATAATTGCGACAATGTCGGTGACCGTTTCGCCGAAGAGGCCCGCAAAATCCACTATGGCGAGGCCGAGGCCCGCGGAATCTACGGTCAGGCCACCGCCGACGAGGCGAAGGAATTGGTCGAAGAAGGTGTTGAATTTACCCCCCTGCCCTGGACCGACGACAGCAAGAAAAATTGACGCAGCATTGATCCAGATTCTGGCCCCGCCCCGAAATATCCATCATTATCGGGGCAAGCCACAGATGAGGATGCCATGCCTGATACGCCCGCCGATCTCAGCCGCCGCCTGATACGCGCCAGCGACCGCGCCACCCTTGCAACCACACTGGCCGACGGCAGCAACGCCCCTTACGCATCGCTGGTCATGACGGCCTGCGGACATGACGCACGCCCCCTGTTACTCATCAGCGACCTTGCGGAACACACAAAAAACCTGCGGGTCGATCCCAGATGCTCTCTTCTGTTCGACGGCACCACCGGGCTGGAAACACCGCTCACAGGCGCGCGTATATCGGTGCAGGGCACCGCACGGGAAGTGCAGGATGAAGCGCTGCTCGACCGTTATTGCCGCCGCCACCCCTCAGCATCCGGCTATGCAGGCTTTGCCGATTTTCATCTGTTCCAGGTCGATATGGAACGCGTTCACCTGGTCGCCGGGTTTGGCCGCATCCATTGGATCGATGCCCGGGATGTCCTGCTCGATTGCAGCAGTTATGAAACACTGGCAGCGGCAGAGGCTGATATCATCAGCCATATGAATGCCGACCACAGCGATGCTGTCGGCCTCTATGCAAATGTTCTGGCGGGACTGCCCGAAGCGGGCTGGCGGTTGACCGGCGTTGATCCGGAGGGCTGCGACCTTGCACTTGGCGGCAGGACCGCGCGCCTGGATTTTGATGCGATTGCAGACAATGCCGAAGCAGCGCGTCGGGAACTGGTAAAACTCACACGGAAAGCCAGACAGAAAGCAGGTTGAGAAAATCGCATTCCAGCGACGCTTCGAAACGCCGCAGCTTCTTCAAATTTCAGAAAGTTTCAAAAGCTTAGAGCCCTTTATAAGGAGAAGAATCCCGAAATCGCGGGCTCTACAGAAAAGTTTTCCACAATAACGACTCGCATCTGATGCAGAGGGCGGATATAAAAAACTTGTCCCTGAACGACATAAAATCACGCAGGCATGGGACATAAATAAATATCCAATCACGCAGGAGGTAACCTTGGTTTCCCAAGGAAGCACATTTGGCATTTCCGACCAGGGCATCGTCAATCACGATGCGGTCCATTGGAACCTGGGGCCCGAGGCCCTTTATGAAGAAACAGTAAGGCGCGGCCTGGGTACGGTTACCCACGGGGGCGCACTTACCGTTGAAACCGGCAAATTCACGGGCCGTTCCCCCAACGACAAATTCATCGTCGAAGGCGGGGCCAGCCAGGACAGCATCTGGTGGGGTGCCGTCAACAAGGGCACCTCGGAAGAGGTCTTCGACAACCTGCATCGCCAGATGCTGGCCTACTATCAGAACCGTGATCTGTTCGTGCAGGACCTCCACGCAGGGTCGGCGGCGGATTACCGCCTGAATGTGCGCGTTGTCTCCGACAGCCCCTGGCACAGCCTGTTCGCCCGCAATATGTTCCTGCGCCCGAACCAGGACGAACTGGCGAATTTCCGGCCCGAGTTCACCATCCTCCATGCACCGACCTTCCAGGCCGTGCCCGAACGTGACGGCACAAACTCCGAAGTGTTCATTATGGTGAACTTCGAAAAACGCCTGATCCTGATCGGGGGCACGCGTTATGCGGGTGAGATCAAGAAGTCGATCTTCTCCATCCTGAACTATCTGCTGCCGGAACGCGGCGTTCTGCCGATGCACTGCTCTGCCAATATCGGCGAGGCTGGTGACACGGCCATCTTCTTCGGTCTCAGCGGCACGGGCAAGACCACGCTCAGTGCTGATGGCAGCCGTAAGCTGATCGGCGATGACGAACATGGCTGGTCCGACCAGGGTGTATTCAACTTTGAGGGCGGCTGCTACGCGAAGGTCATTAACCTCAGCCCCGAGATGGAACCGGAAATCTTCGCCACCACCCGGCGTTTCGGAACGGTCCTTGAAAATGTGGTTTTCGATCCCGTTACCCGCATCCCCAATTTCGACGACAACAGCCTGGCGGAAAACACCCGCGCCTCCTATCCGATCGATTTCATCCCGAATATCGAAGAAAGCGGCATGGGTGGACAGCCGGAAAACATCGTCATGCTGACGGCGGATGCCTTCGGAGTCCTGCCGCCGATTTCCGAACTGACACCGGAACAGGCCATGTACCACTTCCTCAGTGGCTACACCGCCCGCGTGGCAGGGACCGAACGCGGCGTGACAGAACCGCAGGCAACATTCTCCACCTGTTTCGGCGCCCCCTTCATGCCGCGCCATCCGAGCGTCTATGCCAAAATGCTGGGTGAGAAAATGGCCAGGACCGGTGCGAAATGCTGGCTGGTCAATACCGGCTGGTCCGGCGGCGCTTACGGCACCGGCAAACGGATGAGTATCCACCACACCCGCGCCATGGTGCGCGCCGCCCTGGACGGTCGCCTGGCCTCCATAGCCAAGGTAAAGGACGAGAATTTCGGCCTGAACATCCCGGAAATGTGCCCGGATGTACCGAAAGAAGTCCTGTTGCCGAAGACCACCTGGAACGACGCTACGGCCTATGACCAGACCGCCCGCGACCTCCGTGGCCGGTTCGAACAGAATTTCAAACAGTTCGAATCCCATGTCACCGAAGACGTGAAAAAGGCGGGCATTTACGCCGCCTGACGCCTGTGGGCTTGTACTTGTGAATCAGAAGGGGCCTTCGTGGCCCCTTCTTTTTTTGACTGGGAGTTAATCCACAACGCCGTCGAGAACCATTTCCCGGAACTTGCTGTAAAAGCCCGGCTCCAGATGCCTTTCAATCATGCCGTCCATGATATCTATCGCCTTGCGCGGCGGAAGCGACGGCTTGTAGGAACGCTTGTCTACCAGGGCCGAGTAAACGTCCATCATGGCCGATATCAGGCTCAGATCATCCATCTGTGCCCCTTTCAAACCATAGGGATAGCCCGTGCCGTCGATCTTTTCATGATGGCGTTCCGCAATATGAATGGCCTCCATCGGGATGCCTGCAGACGCCCTCAATATTCTGCCGGAATGGTTGACGTGAAGCTTCATTTCCTCCCATTCGTCAGGGTCCAGCTTGCTTGGCTTCTCCAGAAGATGCACGCCTGTTATCGCCTTGCCGACGTCATGCAGCAGTCCACCCTGGGCCAATAGCTCCATGTCACCGTTCTTCAGGCCCACTTCCTGCCCGAAGATCGTCATCAGTCCGGCTACCTTCAGACTGTGGCAAAAGGAATAGCTGTGATGGTCCCGAAGGGCGACCAAAACACCGTTGAGGTCATTGGACTGGGCAGCTTCCACCAAGGCCCGTGAGCAATCCACGGACAGGCCCGGTTCCACCTTTCCGGTTGATGCCGCCGTTGAGAACAAATGCTTCAAATTGGTGCGTGTCACCTTCAGGACACTGGATTGCACATAATTGAGCTCGTCCCATTTCTCCTCAACCTTCTTATTTACCACATCCCAGAGGTGAACCAGAAAATTGGTCGGCTCGAAAGGCGCAGAGATACAGGCCTCTGCCATTTCCTGGACCTCGTCGTCCGGGTCCGACATCCGCGGGTCCTTCCAGGACACCAGCAGAATGGGCGGCCGCTTTTCCCCCGCGGCAACATCCCGGTGAATCCTCTTGGCGACATCAAAGCCGCTCAGCCCCGGGAGATCCGCATTGATGATCGCAGCGTCGTAATCGCCCTTGCGCAGCATCTCCAGAGCCGCCCAACCCTGTTCGATCATCGTGATATCGAACCGGTTGCGTATGGGATCAATGACACCATCGAAAATGTGCAGATCACCGCAGGCCAGCAGCAGTTTTTGCCGCCTGATCTTTTTTTGATCCTCTTGAGTCACAAGCTGATGCAGATCAGCCGATTTCAGCACCATAGAAGCCTCACCATGTGCCCCATGTCAGCGCCCCTCCAGCCCCAACATCTCCTATCCTAACAAGGGGAAGTTACACGTCCAATCATTTAAACCGGGTTAATCGTCTGCCGGTACTTCTATTTTAGCAGACAAATCTCAAGTTGCTGCATAAACGGCGATATAGGCGACAACGATATAACGTGAAAATTTCGATATCGCGACCAGCAGAAGAAACAGGTCAAAACGGACTCTCAAGACACCCGCCGCGAAAGTCAGCGGATCTCCGATAAACGGCGTCCAGGCCAGCAGCAGCGACCACACGCCCCAGCGTTGAAACCTGTCCTGCGCCTTTGCAAGGGCTGCCTTTGGAACGGGGAACCAGCGGCGGTCCTGGAAATGCAAACACCAGCGCCCCAGGCACCAGTTCACGACACTGCCCAGAGTGTTGCCTACGCCCGCCACGAGGACCAGCCACCATAGCGAAAAGCCCTTTTGAACCGTCAGAGCCGCCAGAACTGCTTCAGACTGGATCGGCAACAGCGTCGCCGCAAAAAAAGCCGTTAGAAAAAGGCCCAGATAGCCAAGACTGCTCATTCACAAAATCACTGTTTGGGAGGGATGGCGATAACCATGCGTGGACCGGGGTCCTCCATGGACTGGATATCCCATGTGTATAGCGACAAATCCCCGCTTTTGACGGAATTCGCATTCTGGAATTTCACATCCGCATTGGTCCAGATACGGATTTTCCCCCAGGCGTCGAACCCACCGGCGATCAAATCCCGCCGATAATCCTTCGGCAATTTATTGGATACGATTTCGACGACGCCCGGCGCGGTCTTGGCGATACGCAGGAACCAGGCATTGCGGCGCACGAAGCGATAACTGGGCTGTTCATAGACATTCCCCTGATAGCGATATTTCACCGCATAGCGCGCCTGCCCCTTGTAGCGAACCTCACTGAAGCCGCTGTCGCGCAGGAGGTCCTGCTTGTAGACGTCAATCTTGTCCTTTTCGTCAAAGGCCAGAATATCACTCTCGCTCAGTCCCCGTGCATCCCATATCTTGCGGACCTTCTCGCTCGGCTCGACTCCCCGTTGCAACATCTGCTTCCAGCCGATGTCCTGCAGGAAACCCAGGTGGATCAGGTCTCCCTCATATTCAAAGGCGTACCGCCCGTCCTTCAGGATCTGCATTTTCAGATCGTAACCGGTCGGCAGATAGCAGCTATTCAGCAGGAACAGGCTGACGAGCAAGACTATGGTTCTGGCAAGTATCTTCATGGCAGGCAGTCTAGCATGCGTTTCCCAAAAAAGAACCGCCGGAAAGACCGGCGGTTCAAAAAATTGCTGTTGGCTGACAGCAGCTTATGCGCCGCTGACACCCGCCTCGGCAAAGGTTGCCATGCCGGTGTGGCAGGCAAGCGCCGATTTGACCACGCCCAGCGCAACAGCGGCCCCGGAGCCTTCGCCCAGGCGCATGCCGTAATTCACCACAGGCTCCTTGCCGACCGTCTCCAACAACCGGATATGCGCCGGTTCCGCAGACAGATGGCCGACAACACAATGGTCGAGCGCACTGTCATTCATCGGGTACAAGACCGCAGCCGCAGCCGTGCAGGCATAGCCATCCAGGATGACCGGAATCCGGGCCATGCGGGCCGCGATCACGGCGCCCGCGATTGCGGCCAGCTCAAAGCCACCCAGATGACGCAAAATTTCCAACCCGTCCGTCATCGCGTCCTTATGCTTGGCCACAGCCTCACCAACCACACGGACCTTGTTTTCAAACGCATCACCCTGAACGCCCGTACCGGGACCGACCCATTCACGTGCGTCTCCCCCGAACAGCGCATGAGCCATGGCGGCCCCGCTGGTGGAATTGGCAATGCCCATTTCCCCCAGGCACAGGCAGTCGATGCCGTCCTCAACCGCCATCATGCCGTAGGCCATGGCGGTCGCACATTCCTCTTCGCTCATCGCGGGCTCTTGCGTGAAATCCTTGGTCGGATTTTCAAGCGCCATTTCATAGACCCGTAATTCTGCGTCATGAACACGGCAGAGCTGGTTCACTGCCGCGCCACCGTTCTGGAAATTGGCAACCATCTGCACGGTCACTTCCTGCGGGAAGGCGGATACCCCCTGTGCCGCCACGCCGTGGTTACCGGCAAAGACAGCCACACGCGGGCGTTCCAGGGTCGGCTTTTCCTTTGCCTGCCAGGAGGCAAACCAGGCCGAAATATCTTCCAGACGCCCCAGTGCCCCCGGCGGTTTGGTCAACTGACCTTCACGCTCTCGCGCATTGTTCAGGGCTGTTTCATTGGGACCGGGGAAGCCCGCGATGATCTCGCGCATTTCCTGGAAACTGGCTTTTGGCGGCGTTTCTGTCATAGTCGGTGACCTGTTTCTGGTTTCACGGGGATTTTGCGGGTATATCCTGCCGTCATGACGAGCGAAAGTGAAAAAAACGCCGCAGGGGAGCGGACGCCAGCAGGGTTCCACCCTCTCGCCGACCTGAGCACGGGCTTCATGTTCCTGACCCGCCTGCCCTTTCCGGGGCGCGGCGACCGGCCGTTGTCAACCGCGGCATGGACCTTCCCCGTCGTCGGCGCCCTTGTCGGCAGCCTGGGCGGACTGGCCTTCTGGGGCGCAACGCTTTTGGGTATGCCACCTGTGATCGCGGCACTGCTCGCAGTTGCAGTAACTGCCGCCGTCACCGGCGCATTGCATGAAGACGGTCTGTCTGATGCCTGCGACGGCCTGTTCGGCGGATACACCCCCGAAAGGCGGCTGGAAATCATGCGGGACAGCCGCATCGGCGGCTTCGGGGCGCTGGCCATGGTTATCAGCGTCGGCCTGCGGGTCGCCGCCCTTACCAGCCTGCATTTCCCGGACGGGGTTCTGGTCTTCCTGATCGCCGCCCATACCCTGTCGCGGGCAAACATCGTGCTGGTCATGAACCAGATGCAACTGGCCGGAAAGACCGGCATGGCGGCAACGGCGGGACGGCCCGGTCTGTTTATCAGTGCGCTCGCCTTCATCTTCGGGCTGTCCGTCACCTTCTATCTAGCCGGTCTTTTCCTGACACCACTTGGTGTCGGGGTTGCCTGCGCAGTCAGCATCGGCCTCAGTTGGGCCTTCATGATGATGGCTCTCGCCAAAATGGGTGGCTATAACGGCGACTGCCTGGGCGCGGCACAGCAGATCGGCGAAATCGGACTTCTGCTGGCGGTGCTTGGCTGGATCAATGTGATGGGGTTGGCATGAGCAAGACGACACGATGGTGGTGGGTGCGTCACGCACCGGTAACCGCCCATAAGGGTACGATCTACGGACAGCGGGACCTGCCCTGCGACGTGGATGACACCGACACCTTCAAGGCCCTCGCCACTATGCTGCCGGACGAGGCGGCCTGCATAACCAGCACGCTACAACGCACCCATCAGACTGCAGATGCCATCGCCGCCCAGGGCCTGACCTTCGCCGAACGTCAGGCAGAGGCAGACCTGGTCGAGCAGAGCTTTGGCGACTGGCAGGGGCACAGTTTTGCCGAATTCGACCATATCCGGGACAATATCGCCCATCGGTACTGGTCCGCACCGGCCTATGAACGCCCGCCCAATGGCGAAAGCTTTGCCGATGTCATCGCGCGTGTGGCCCCGGCTGTCACCCGCCTGACAGCAGAACACAGCGGCAAGGATATCGTCGCCGTCGTTCATGGCGGCACCATCCGGGCGGCAATCGCCTTTGCCCTTGGCATCGATGCAGACAAGGCACTGGCCTTTGCGATCAACAATTGTTCCGTCACGCGTCTGGACCATATTGATCTGGGAGAGACCCAGTCCTGGCGGATCAATGTCGTCAACTGGCTGCCCCATACCAAACATAAAACGGCATAATCCATGGAAAAATTCTTAAGCGGCGACCTTATCGTCGGCCTCGTTATTCTGTTCATGTTCCTGCTGGTTATGCGCCGTATGCGTAAGAAACCGGGGCTGCGGCCACAGGAATGGGATCTGGCCTATGACTTTGTGACGGAACCCGCCACCACGGACAACGAGGACTACAAAAAGACATTCGACGGCATCTCCTTTCCCGTTGAGGACAATGTCCATCTTGTCCGGCTTGCCTTCCTGAACCGGGGCACCAAGCATATTCCGCTCGACAAGTTCAAAGACGCAGTGCGCGTTCATATCCCCGACGGCGCGGAAATCCTGGAGGCGAAATTCAACGAACGCTTCCGTTCCACCCTGCCTGCCGCCGATGATCCCTGCGTCGACGGGCAGACGCTCACCATCGCCCCCTTCGCCCTGGAACCGGAAGGCATCCTGATTTTCAATCTGGTACTCAAAGGCGCCAGCGAACCGGAATCGGTCGAGGCCGCCCTGGAAGATCAGGAAGAGGTAAACCGCCTGGGTCTCAAATTCCGTTTCATGAGGCAGTAATGACGGCAAAAATCACCCTGATCCTGGGCGGCGCCCGGTCCGGTAAGACCGCCCATGCCTTATCTGTCACAGAGGCGTTGGCGGACGGCCGACGCAAGACCTATGTCGCCACCGCCCAGGCGTTCGACGACGAAATGCGCGACCGGATTGATCGCCACCGGCAGGAACGTGACGAAAGCTGGGTCACACTGGAAGCCCCGGAAAACCTGCCACAGGTCATCCGGGCCCATGCCGGTCCAGACAAGGTTCTGCTGGTGGACTGCCTCACATTGTGGCTCAGCAACTGCATGTTGGCGGAACGCGACCTTGACGCCGAGCGGCAAGCATTGGTCGCCGCCCTGGGCGAGGCCGCAGGACCGGTTGTGCTTGTCTCCAACGAAGTGGGATTGAGCATCGTGCCGGAGAACAAACTGGCCCGGCGCTATCGCGATGAGGCGGGCTGGACCAATCAGGCCGTCGCCGCGATTGCCGAACGGGTTATTTTCGTTGCTGCGGGCTTGCCACTAACGCTAAAAGACAACCAGAACTAGATTTCATACCGATAAGGGGTTTCACATGGCCAAAAAGATTCCAGCCACCGTTGTCACCGGTTTTTTGGGGGCAGGTAAAACCAGCCTGATCCGGCATATGGTGGAAAATGCCAACGGCAAACGCCTGGCCTTCCTGATCAACGAATTCGGGGACCTTGGGATCGACCGGGAAATGCTTCTGGGCTGCGGGATCGAAGGCTGCGGCGAGGAAGATATCGTAGAACTGGCCAATGGCTGCATCTGCTGCACCGTCGCCGACGACTTCCTGCCTGCCATGGAATCCCTGCTGGATCGCGAAGACAAACCGGACCACATCCTGATCGAAACATCCGGACTGGCACTGCCCAAACCGCTGGTAAAGGCCTTCAACTGGCCGGAAATCCGCGCCCAGGTGACAGTTGATGGCGTGATCACCGTCGTCGACAGCAAGGCCGTTGCCGAGGGCCGTTTCGCCGATGACGAAGACGCCGTCCAGGCCCAGCGTGAGGCCGACGAAAATCTGGACCACGAAAACCCGTTGGAAGAGGTTTTCGAGGACCAGATGCTCTGCGCGGATATGGTCGTCCTGAACAAGGCGGACCTGTTGGACGAGGCGGACATCGAAAGCCTCAAGGCAGATCTGTCCAAATCCCTGCGCGACGGCGTGCGTTTCATCCATGCCTCCCATGCGCAGGTCGACCCCGCTGTCCTTTTGGGCCTTGATGCCGCAGCCGAAGATGATCTGGAGGCGCGCCCGTCCCATCACGACAGTCACGGCGATGGTGAAGACGACCACGACCATGACGATTTCGACAGTTTCACCATCGCGCTCGACATGATCGACGATGCCGATGCCCTGCAGGACCGCCTGATCGAGGTCGTGAAGGACCACGATGTCCTGCGCGTCAAAGGCTTCCTCCTGCGTCCCAATGCCGAACGGCGAGAGGTCATCCAGGGGGTCGGCCCGCGTTTCAACCGCTATTTCGACCGCCCCTGGAATGGCGACGAGCCGCGCCGGTCGCAGTTGGTGATCATTGGCCGCAAAGGCATTGACCGCGCCGCCATTGAAACGGCAATCATGTCCTAAAGCCCGCTACCCCGTCCGGCCAACCGGGCGGGGATTTCCTTTACAAACAGCAGAAACGATAGTCCGCCATGCTGGCCCCGATCAAACGACTGTTCCCGAAATCCACCGCCGTCACAAGACGCAAGGGCGGCGGTATTCTGCCGCAAACCCTGGTGCTGGTTCGCTGGATCGCAGTCGCCGGTCAGCTTGCCGCGATCCTGTCGGTGGAATATCTGCTGGATTTCCGGCTGCCGATTCTGGAATGCCTGCTGGCAATCCTGCTATTGGCCGGATCGAATATCTTACTGGGCATGGGCTATCCTCGCCGGGAAAGGCTGACCGACTATCACGCCGCCCGCGTTCTCGCCTTCGATCTGGCCCAGCTCACCGCCCTGATTTACCTGACCGGCGGATTGGAAAACCCGTTCACGCTGCTTATTCTGGTGCCGGTAACGGTCTCCGCGACCATGCTGTCGCGCGGCGCGACCATCATGCTGACCATCCTGGCGCTTTTCGCCGTCACCTTCCTGGCCTTTTACCAGCGCCCGCTGCCCTGGATGATCGGCGGGCTGGAACTGCCGCTGATCTATGTGTCGGGTCTGTGGACGGCACTCGCCGTCGCCATCGTCTTCACCACGATTTACCTCTGGTCGCTGACGGAAGAATCACGACGCACCGCAGAGGCCCTCGCGGAGGCTGAAAGCGCCCTGAACCGCCAACAGAAGCTTTCCGCATTGGGCGGGCTTGCCGCGGCAGCGGCTCATGAACTGGGCTCCCCGCTTGCCACCATCGCCGTGGTTGCCAAGGAACTGCAGTCCGAAGTTCCCGCTGGCAGCCCAATTGCAGAAGATATCGCGCTGTTGCTCAGCCAGTCCGACCGATGCCGCGAAATCCTGGCCGGTCTGACACAGCGCCCGGAAACCTCCGGCGGCGCGCCGTTTGAGCAGACGCTGCTGACCAATCTGGTCTCGGATGCGGCAAACAACTATCAGACCAAACGCATTGAAATCGACCTGAACCTGGACCCTGCCAGCCGGGGTGGCGAACCGGAAGTCCCCCGCAAGCCGGAGATTCTTCAGGGCCTTGGCAATATCGTACAGAACGCCGGACAGTTTGCCGCCACCAAGATCACGATCCTCCTTTATTGGGATGAAAACACAGTCCGCGTCACCGTCCATGACGATGGCCCAGGCTTTCCACGTCAGGTGCTTGATTCAATTGGCGAACCCTATATTTCCACAAGGGCGGGCAGCGGAAATCATATGGGACTTGGCATTTTCATCGCCAAAACGTTACTGGAGCGCGTGCGGGCCCGGGTCCGGTTCCGTAATCGCCCCGTTCCGAAACATGGCGCCGAGGTCGAGGTTACCTGGCGGCGGCGCGACCTGGAACCAACCGTCTGACGCCGACCGGCCGATGCGACAACTTGCCCCGCCCACAAGGTTGCCAAAGCTTGAAGCTGGGGTATTTTGTTGCAAGAAAAGAAAAAACCTTCTGGACGGAAGTTGGACATATGAGCGACGACCTACCCAATCCCAGCCGGGAAAAGACGCTATTGATCGTCGATGACGATGCACCTTTGCGGACGCGCCTCGTGCGCGCCATGGAAAAACGCGGTTTCACCGTAACCGATGCCGGCAGCGTAACCGACGCCATGGATATGATGGGCGATGCAATCCCCGCCTATGCCGTGGTCGACCTTCGCCTGGATGACGGTAACGGCCTGCAGGTGGTTGAAGCCCTGGCAGAGGCACGCCCTGACATTCGCATCGTGATGCTGACCGGCTATGGCAATATCGCCAGTGCGGTCAGCGCCATCAAGGCCGGTGCCGTCGACTATCTGTCAAAACCCGCGGACGCGGACCAGATCGAGGCAGCCCTGCTGGAATCCAACCGCAACCTGCCGCCGGTACCGGAAAACCCCATGAGCGCAGACCGCGTACGCTGGGAACATATCCAGCGTGTCTACGAACAATGCGACCGCAATGTATCGGAGACCGCGCGGCGTCTCAAAATGCACCGCCGCACCCTGCAGCGCATCCTGAGCAAACACGCCCCACGGGAAGAGTAGCACCTTCAGGCAGTCGCATTAAGCGGCGTAAAATGAACAGGATAAGACGGTAATTGGGCTGACAAAGTCAGGCCTGAATGTTAGGCATGACTACATGAGTACCCGGGAAGCGGGGGCAAGTTCGGCTTCAGGGTCCGGCAACGGGCCTGATATCCTTGCAATGAGAACCCAAGACAGGACGGGGGCAAATATGTCTGAGCGCGAAAACGCGACAATCGATCCATTTCACATTCCGACCCATGCAGCCGACGGCCGAAAAATCGGCATCATGGTCTGCGGCCACGGCAGCCGTGACGAGCGCGCCGTCACCCAGTTCAAACAGGTGAGCGAACAGTTGAAAGCACGCTGGGGTCACCTGCCGGTGGACTACGGGTTTCTGGAATTCGCCACCCCGATCATCCGCACCGGCCTGGACAATCTGCGTGAACAGGGTTGTGAGCTGATCCTGGCAGTGCCCGGCATGCTGTTTGCCGCAGGCCACGCCAAGAACGATATCCCGTCAGTGCTCAACACCTATGCCGCACAGCATGACGGTCTGACCATCAAATACGGCCGCGAACTGGCCGTTGACCTGAAGATGCTGAAAGCCGCCGGTGACCGCATTCAGGAGGCAATCGACGCCTGCGACGACGACGTGCCGCTGCATGAAACCATGCTGGTGGTTGTCGGGCGTGGCGCAAGTGACCCGGATGCCAATTCCAACGTGACCAAGGTCACCCGCATGCTGTGGGAAGGCTTCGGCTTCGGCTGGGCGGAAACCTGTTATTCCGGCGTAACCTTCCCGCTGGTGGAGCCGGGCTTGGAACATTATGCCAAGCTGGGCTACAAGCGCCTCTTGGTCTTCCCCTATTTCCTGTTCACCGGCATCCTCGTCGACCGGATTTATGATTCCGTCGATGTGGTGGCGGAGCGGCACCCGGACCTGGACTTCGTGAAGGTGCCCTACCTGAACGATCATCCGAAGGTAATGGAGACCTTCGCCGAACGCGTCTGGGAAATCCTCGACGGCGCCAACAACATGAACTGCCAGATGTGCAAATACCGCAGCCAGGTTCTGGGCTTCGAAGAAGAAGTCGGCCTGCCGCAGGAAAGCCATCACCATCATGTGGAAGGTATCGGCACCGGTGACGCCCACAGCCACGACCACGAGCATGACCATCATCACCATGATCATTCCCACGGTCACCACCATCATCACGATCATGACCACCATCACGGGCACAGCCATGAGCATGGGCATGACCACGACCATCACCACCATCCCTACCCCCATGCGGATCACCCGCTGGGCCCGGTGACATTGAAGCAGGGTTATAAGGGCTAGGGAACAAGGGCATGCCCCTGTTCGATTCCTATATCACCGTGGACTGGAGCGTGGCCAACACACCGAATACCGGTCGTGACAGCATCTGGTTCACGGAACTCTCTTGGGATAAACGGGGGCGGCTTGCCCGCAGATGCCTGAACAACCCGGCCACACGGGCGGAAGCCACACAGCTTCTGGGCGACCGGCTGGCAAAACGGGTGGATGAGGGTAAACGGGTTCTGGTCGGCTTTGACTTCCCATTCGGCTATCCACGCGGAACCGCGGGTCGCTTGGGACATGACGGATTACAGTGGCAACAAATGTGGTCAGAAATTTCTGACTTAATCGACGATCGGCCTGACAACCGGAACAACCGCTTCAACGTGGCCGAAGGGCTGAATGATCGATTGTATGGCGAGGCCTTTCCCTTTTGGGGGCATACCGGACAGGATGAACGGGCCGGATTAAAAAAAAGGGGCCGCCGCCCGCATGGACCGGACGACCTGTCGGAAAGGCGGCTGGTGGAAATCCGCATCCGTAAGACGCAACCGGTCTGGAAACTGGCCTATACCGGCTCCGTCGGCAGTCAGGCCCTGACTGGCATTCCCCGTGTCCGGGCGTTGCGCCACGACCCGCGTCTGGCGTCCAGCACCCGGATCTGGCCCTTTGAAACCGGGCTGCGTCATGACCCGAAAGCCCAGGTGATCCTGGCGGAGGCCTATCCCTCTCTGGTGGAGCCCGACATTCTGGACGGCAAACCGAAGGATGCCGGGCAGGTCACGGCGTTGGCGCGGCATTATGCACGGTTGGACGAAGGAGACGCCCTTGAGCCGCTTTTTGCCGCGGACCCGGATTTAAATGAGAGTGAAATGACTATGGTCACCATGGAAGAAGCCTGGATTCTGGGCGTTACCGGAGGCACCGCATGAGCCATCTGCAATTCGACTATATCCGTGACCCGATGGCGATCTATCAGGCGTCCTTCAAGGCCATCCGCGCGGAAACGGACCTGCGCCGCCTGCCGGAGGCCCTGCACGGCGTGGCGCTTCGCGTCGTCCATGCCGCCGCCAACCCCGATATCGTCGACCTTCTGGACTGGTCGGAGGGGGCGGCGGAGGCCGGTATCAAAGCCCTCAAAAACGGTGCTACGGTCCTAACCGACGCGGAAATGGTCAGCCACGGCATCATCCGGCGCAAGCTACCTGCCGAGAATGCCGTGATGTGCTGTCTCAAGATGCCGGGCGTTCCGGGCACGGCCAAGCGGCTGAACACCACACGTTCTGCTGCTGCGGTCGAAAACTGGAAACCCTGGGTCGAAGGCTCAGTCGTTGCCGTCGGCAACGCGCCCACCACCCTCTTCCACCTGCTGGAGCGTATCTCCGAAGGCTGGCCCAAACCGGCATTGATCCTGGGCTTCCCCGTCGGCTTCATCGGGGCGGCAGAATCCAAACGCGCGCTCGCCGATCATGCCGCCGAACTGGGTGTCCCCTATGTCACCCTGCATGGCCGGTTAGGCGGCAGCGCCATGGCCGCCGCCGCCGTCAACGCGCTGGCCGGAGGGAATGAAGAATGAACAAGAATAATCAGGCCTGGCTCAGCATTGTCGGTATCGGTGAAGACGGTCTTGAAGGCGTGCCTGCCGCAGGCCGCACATTGATCGACAAGGCAGAGGTTGTCATCGGCGGCCTCCGTCATCTGGAGATGCTGCCTGCCGACCACAGGGGTGAAAAGCTCACCTGGCGGTCCCCGTTGAAAGACACCATTGCCGATATCCGCGCACTGGAAGGCCGCCCGGTCTGTGTGCTCGCCACCGGCGACCCCATGAGCTATGGCATCGGGGTGACGCTTGGCCGGGAATTCGGCCACGACGCCCTGACCGTCCTGCCTGCAGTCGGGGCCTTCTCGCTTGCCGCCGCGCGGCTGGGCTGGCCGCTTTATGCACCAAATGTCGATTGCTTGACCCTGCATGGACGTCCGCTGGAAACCATCAACCTGCATCTGCGAGACGGCGCGCGGCTACTGATCCTTTCCGAAGACGGCCAGACGCCGAAACAACTGGCGGACCATCTGACCGCCCTCGGCTATGGTGACAGCGAATTGATCGTGCTGGAACATATGGACGGGCCAAAGGAAAAGCACCTGCGTGGCCTGGCGAAAGACTGGTCCCATCCGGCAGGCGCCGACCTGAATTCAATCGCGGCGACTTTAGTCGCAGGACCGGATGCGCAGGTCTATTCCCGACTGGCGGGCCTGCCCGACGACGCCTTTCGGCATGACGGCAAGATGACCAAGCGCGAGGTCCGCGCGGCAACACTGGCCTCATTGGCACCACAACCGGGCGAGTTGCTCTGGGATGTGGGCGGCGGCAGCGGTTCCATCGCCATCGAATGGATGCGCGCGGGCGGCGAAGCTATCGCCATCGAAAAGAACGCGGAACGCTGTGCGGCCATCGCCCATAACGCCGCCCTGCTCGGTACGCCGCGCCTACGCATCGTCGAGGGGGAGCTGCCGGACGCCCTGAACGGGTTGGCTCAGCCAAAAGCAATCTTCATCGGCGGCGGGTTGAGCGTGGACGGGCTTCTGGAACGCTGCTGGGACGCGCTGCCGGCGGCGGGGAGACTGGCGGCCAATGCGGTGACGGCGGAAGGGGAAACCGAACTCTTCCAGGCCTATCAAAAATGGGGTGGTGAGCTCAGCCGAATTGCGGTATCCCGGCTGACAGCCGTGGGTCCTCATCACGGCTGGAAGCCTTTCATGCCTGTCACCCATTTCTGCGCCCGCAAAGGATAGATCATGGCCAAGCTCTGCGCCCAGTTTCAGGAATCAAGTCTCTGGAAAGCCGCATTCGACCTCGCACAGGATGCCGTGGAAAAGATCGCCACCGTCGATCATTCCCTGGCGACCCCTGCCCTGGCCACGGCGACACGCATCCCGACCACCATTGCCCAGGCGATGGTAAACCCGGAGGCGGATATCACCGACGCGCTGGTCGACACCCTGAATGACCTCGTGCTGTTGGAACATCAGGCGGCCCTGGGAGGGATCGCACTGGACGCGAAGGCCCTGCAGGAATTGAAAGACCATATCGTCTCCCTGTTGGAAGACGAAGAGGATGACGAGGACTGATCTCCATGACGCAGAATACCGGCAAAGGCACGCTTTATGGCGTGGGCGTCGGCCCCGGCGACCCGGAACTGATCACGCTGAAGGCCCTGCGGGTCATTCGCGAGGCCCCGGTTCTGGCCTGGCCCGCCCCGTTGGAAGGGGAATCGCTGGCCCGCAGTATCGCCGCCCCCCATTTGGACGGCAGCCATATCGAGGTGCCGATCCGCATGCCGATGGAAGTCGCGCGCTTTCCGGCCCAGCAGGTCTATGACGAGGCCGCTATCGAGATCGCCGATCATTTGAGCAATGGCCGCGACGTTGCCGTGCTTTGCGAAGGCGATCCGTTTTTCTACGGTTCCTTCATGTATCTCTTCGGACGTCTGGCCGATGATTTCCCCGTGGAGGTGATCCCCGGCGTTTCCTCCCTGATGGCAACCGCGGCTGCCGTCGGTGCACCGCTGGCCAGCCGTAACGACGTGCTGACGGTGCTGCCCGGCCCATTGGATGAGGATATCCTGGAACGCCGTCTGGACCGGGCGGAGGCGGCGGCCATCATCAAAGTCGGGCGGCATTTGGGTAAAATCCGGCGCGTATTGGATCGCATGGATCTGACGGAAAATGCACGTTACATCAGCCATGCCACCATGGATAAACAACGGGTTTCGCCGCTTAGCGAAATCACGGAAGAAAAGGCTCCTTATTTCACCATGATCCTGGTTCATAAACGCGGCGAGGCCTGGAAATGACCACCGCCATCATCGCCCTGACTGCCTCCGCACTGAAAACGGCGGAAGCCATCCGCGCCCATGTCCCCGGTGCACAAATCCACGGCCTGTCCAAACGGGTCGAGGGTGCCGACATCGCCTTCGACGATACCATGGCGCATCTGCGCGGCCTGTTCGACGACGGCGTCACGATCATCGGCATCTGTGCCTCCGCGATTCTGATCCGGGCCGTCGCGCCGTCGCTCGCCAACAAGCGTGAAGAACCGCCGGTCCTGGCCGTCGCCGAGGACGGCAGCAGCGTTGTGCCGCTGCTCGGCGGGCATCGCGGTGCAAATAAACTCGCTCGCGACCTGGCAACCCATCTCGGCGCCCCTGCGGCGGTCACGACCGCAGGCGACTTGTCCCTGGGATTTTCCCTGGATGAGGCGCCGGACGGTTGGACTGTTGCCAATCCGGCAGTGATGAAACCGGTGACCGCCGCCCTCTTGGCAGGTGAGCCCGTCGCCCTGGTGGTCGAGGCCGGTGATGAATCCTGGCCCCCGGCAGCGCCCTTCGCTGCCCCGACGGAACAGACCGCCTATCGCGTCCTGGTCACCGACAAAGCCGGTTGTGAAGACGATCACACGCTGGTGGTGCATCCGCCGGTGCTGGCGCTTGGCGTCGGCTGTGAACGCAACGCCCCGGCGGGCGGCCTGACGGCATTCGTCCGTGAACAACTGGCCGAAGCCGGTCTGGCGGAGGGTGCCATCGCCGCCATCGGCAGCATCGACATCAAGGCCGATGAAGCCGCCATGCATGACCTGCAAAAAACACTGGGCAAACCGTTCCGCGTTTTCGACGCAGCAACGCTCGACCGGCAGGCGTCGCGCCTTGCCAATCCGTCCGACGTTGTTTTCTCCGAAACCGGTTGCCACGGCGTTGCGGAAGGCAGCGCCCTGACATTGGCCGGAGACGCAGGCGAGTTGACCCTGCCGAAACGCAAGGACGCCAAACACACGATGGCTATCGCCCGCGCCCCGCAGATCGACCTGACCGACAAGGGTCGGGACCGGGGCCTGCTTTATGTGGTGGGCATCGGCCCGGGTGTCGACGGCTGGCGCACGGCGGAAGCGGTTCGTATGCTGCGCGATGCGGACGAGATTGTCGGCTATCAGCTTTACCTCGACCTCTGTGCCGACCTGATTGCAGGCAAGCCCACGCATCATTCCGACCTTGGCAAGGAAGAGGCCCGCGCACGCCGCGCCATCGAACTGGCCGCCGAAGGCCGCAAGGTGGCCCTGGTCTGTTCCGGCGATCCGGGCATCTACGCCCTGGCGACGCTGGTGTTTGAGCTGATCGACCGGGCCGACGACCGCGCATGGAACGGGGTAGAGGTCGTCACCGCCCCCGGCATTTCCGCCTTCCAGGCCGCTGCCGCCCGGATCGGCGCGCCGATCAACCACGATTTCTGCACCATCAGCCTGTCGGACCTGCTGACTCAGCGGGAGGCGATCCTGAAGCGGCTGAATGCGGCGGGCGAAGGTGATTTCGTTATTTCCTTCTACAATCCGCAGAGCCTGCGCCGCCGAACCCTGCTGCCGGAGGCAAAGGAAATCCTGCTCAAACACCGCCCGGACAGTTGCCCGGTCCTGATCGCGCGAAACCTGGGCCGGGAGGACGAAACAATCACCGTCACCACGCTGGCCGATTTCGACCCCTCCGTGGTCGATATGCTGACGCTGGTGATGATCGGCAATTCCGAAACCCGCTGGATCAATCGCGCCGGACGCAACATCGTCTACACCCCGCGCGGCTACGCCAAGAAGATGGAGGATTAATCCATGACCGTCTATTTCATCGGCGCCGGCCCCGGCGCACCGGACCTGATCACCGTTCGCGGCCTGAAACTGATCCAGCAATGCCCGGTCTGCCTGTTCGCGGGCTCCCTGGTCCCGGAAGAGGTTGTCGCCGAGGCACCGGACGATGCGCGTGTCATCGACACCGCGCCGATGCATCTGGATGAGATCATCGACGAGATTGTCGCCGCCCATGAGGCAGGCAAGGATGTCGCCCGTGTCCATTCCGGCGACCCCTGCCTTTATGGCGCGACGGCGGAGCAGATGCGCCGTCTGGACAAGCTGGGTATTGATTACGAAGTCGTGCCGGGCGTGTCCGCCTATGCCGCCGCAGCCGCCGCAATCAATTCGGAACTGACACTGGCGGGCGTCAGCCAGTCTATCGTGCTGACCCGCACGGCGGTGCGCGCCTCCTCCATGCCGGAAGGTGAGACGCTGGAAAACTTCGGCAATACAGGCGCCACGCTGGCGATCCATCTGTCCGTCAACAATCTGGCAAAAGTCGTGCGCGAACTGACGCCCCATTATGGGGAGGATTGTCCGGTGGTAGTCGCCTATCGCGTGACCTGGCCGGACCAGAAGATCATTCGCGGTACGCTGGCCGACATCCGCCAGAAGGTGAAACCGGAAGGCATCACGCGGACTGCGTTGATTCTGGTCGGTCGTGTTTTGGAAAACGAGGAATTTGAAGACAGCCGCCTTTACGCCAAGGACCATACCCATGTCCTGCGGCCGTAAGCGGTCAAATTGTCGGAAAGTCTCGAGAGCTGCGGTCCCAGGGCCGCAGCTTTTTCTTTACGCCTAATAGGCAATCAACAGGAAGGCGGCTTCCGCTGCCACGGCCACAAGGCCAAGCATTGCACCAACCGCCAGACCAAAGCCAACGTTGCGCAGGCTATGCTTACATTGGGTCGTGATTGTCATCATGTCGTCCTCCATGGCCTGAAGAATGCCACAACGACACCTGATTTTCTGTGATCGGCATCACACAACCGATACCGGCATGCTTAGGCCGCGGCCTCTTCCGCATCCGCCGGGGCGGCATGCACAACGAAACGATAGAAGAGATAGGTCCCCACACCCATTGCACAAATCATGGTGACCATGGGGAACTGTGTCTGGTTGAAGGCATGCCCCACGGCGAGGCCGACAAGCGCGGCAAATCCATATTGGCAGAAGCCGATCAGACTGGACGCCGCCCCGGCCATGCGCGGAAAGGGACCAATTCCGGCCGCCGCCGCATTGGGCAGGACCAATCCCATACCGACCATATAAGTGACCATAGGCAGCAGGATCACCGCCACATTCAACACCCCGATATAGGCAAATCCAGCCATTGCAATCCCCGACAGGGCCGAGACAATCGCGCCCCGATGCACAAGGCGACGTTCCCCATGCCGATGGACCGTGCGGCCACCAATCTGGGTGCCCACCATATAGCCAATGACAATAGCTGCGAAGCAATAGCCATATTGATCTGCCGACAGACCGATCACCTGGATGAAGACGAAGGAAGAACCGGAAATATAGGCAAACAGCCCGCCATAGCTGAAGGCGCTGACCAGCAGAAAACCAAAGAAACTACGGTGTTTGATCAACTGTGCGAAATTGGCCGCCATCTGGCGGGGGCGTAAGGCCGTATGGTCGGGGTCGGCATTCGATTCCCGAAGAACGAACAGGACGCCCAACAGACAGGCCCCGCCGAACCCGCTCAACACCCAGAAGCTGGCAACCCAACCGAAGGCAACGGTCAGATAACCGCCGATCACCGGCCCCAAAGCCGGTGCCAGCGCCATGGCGGTTCCCATATAGGACAGGATCTTGGCGGATTTCTTGCGTCCGAAGACATCGCGGACGACAGCCCGGCCAACGACAACACCACAGCACCCGCCCAACGCCTGACAGAAACGGGCCGCCACCAGTCCCTCGATGCTTGTCGCCAGCGCACAGGCAACGGATGCCACGAAATACACAGTAACGCCAAAGGCCAGGACCGGCTTGCGGCCAAAACGGTCACTCATCGCGCCATAGAAAAGCTGGCAGACGGCAAAGGCCACCATATAGACACTGAGCGTAAGCTGGACCGTCGCCACATCGGTCTCAAACGCCTTTTCAATCGACGGAAGGGCCGGAAGATAAAGGTCTGTGGATATGGGACCAAGCGCTGCCAGCATGGTCAGCAGGACCGCCAACAGTCCCCTGTGTTGGTTTTGCCCGTTACCCATCCTTATGTCCCCCTTCCAGATGCGGCCCCATCCGCGGCCAGGCCATCAGCGCAAAGGCAATCAGCGCCGCTGCGGCCAATCCTATATTCATAACCCCCAAAGGCAAGGCAGTGCCGTGATAAAGCGGCTGTATCAGGAAACTTGCCACCCCGCCAACAGCCATCTGCAAAAACCCCATAAGCGCAGATGCACTGCCCGCCACGCGCGGGAAAGGCTGCAACGCTGTTGCCGATGACGGCGGCAGGGCAAGCCCGAAGCCCAGCAGGAAAAACATCATCGGCCCGATCACGCGCACCAAAGTTAATTCATTGGAAAAGGCAAAAAGCAGAACCGCCCCGATCAGGGAGATCGTTGCACCCAAAACCACCAGATTGCGCGCCTCCAGCCGACCGACAAGCCTGCCTGACGTAAAACTGCCGAAGGCATAGGAACCAACGGTAAAAATCATCAGGCTGCCGAACACATCCGGGCGGATTCCCAGCTCCCTGATGAACAGGAAGGGAGACAGGGTTGTGTAACAGAACAGCCCGGCAAAAAGCAGGCTGCTGACCAGCACATTGCCCATATAGAAACCATGCCCGAGAAGCGAGACATAGATCTGGACCAGCCGTCTTGGCTTCAGGGCATCCATCACCTGTTCACGCAGGGTTTCCGGCAACTTCATCCAGGACAGCCCGATCATCATCACGCCAAAGCCGGCCAGGAAGAAGAAGACCGACCGCCAGCCCAAATAGACCTGCAACTGACCACCGATAATCGGCCCCAGCGCGGGTGCCAGGGCCACCGCCGTACCAATCAGGGAAAAGACCTTTGCCGCTTCTTTTGGTGGATAATAATCGCGCACCACCGCCCGCGCGACCACAGGGCCACAACAGGCCCCCAGCCCCTGCAGGAATCGCCCCAATTGCAGGATTTCAACCGACGGCGCAAAGGCGCAGGCGATGCTCGCCAGCACATAGATCGTCAATCCCGTCAGCAAGACCGGACGCCTGCCGAACCGGTCGCTGACCGGACCGTAGAGAAGCTGTGCGGAGGCAAATCCCAACAGAAATAGACTGAGCGTTGCCTGAACCGAGGCCAGTGAGCTGTGCAGCTCATCGGCAATCGACGGCATGGATGGCACATAGATGGAAACCGACAGCGAGCCAAAGGCAACGCAGGCCGTCAACAGGGCCGTCAGCCCTCGGGTTTCCGTCACCCGCACCGGTGCCGTATTATCCATCAACCAATCCTCTGCAGGCGCATGCCATGACTGCGCAGCCATTCACGGCTTTTTTTCATTTGGGGGTCTATTTCACCGACTAGCTTCCAGAAACGCGGGCTGTGGTTTCGCTCGATGAGATGTGCCACTTCATGGGCCACTACATAATGCAATACTGCTTCAGGGGCGAGAATGAGCCGCCAGTTAAAGGACATGTCCCCGTTGGCCGAACAGCTTCCCCAGCGGGTTTTCTGGTCCCGGATCGTAATACGCCCTGCCTTGCATCCGATGCCCGCGGCCATGTCCGGCGCCCTGGCGAGAACTTCCTCGCGGGCAAGCTTTTTACAATGATCGCGCAATCGCCGTTCCAGATGCTCTTGCGGACCCGCCACCCAGATTTCGCGCTCATTCCTGATCTCAACGCCATAGCGGCGGGCCGTATCGTGGCAGATCAGAACATCCCGTCCGCGATAGGGAATAATATGCCCCGGTTCAAACGGCACCGCCTGAGGCAACCCCTCCAACTGCCGAAGGACCCAGTCTTCCTGCCTTGCAAGAAAGGCCATGCCCTCACGCTGCGGTACGCGCGGCGGCAGGACCATCACGACCTTGCCGGTTTTCCCGTCGAGTTTCAGCGATAGGCGCTTGGCGCGGCTGTTGCGCCTGATCTCGACAATAATATCCTGGCCGCCCAACTGAATGACCGTGTCATTCGGCGGAGTCTTGTCAGAATTTTTGCCTAAAAAGTGCAGCAGAGCCATTAACTCTGCTTATGGGAAATAGTTGACCCCGACAAGCAATTATCGGGCAAAAGGATTGTTCCCGGCATTCAACCAGCCGGTGACATAATCCTCCAGGTCTTCGATATCCGCCTCGGAAACGGCCTGACCGCGAACCGACATACCAGCGTCATGAACGCTGTTCGGGTCGCCGGTAACCAGCGGATGCCAATCAGGCAGGTCCTCTCCTTCCGCCAGCAGGCGATAGGCACAGCTTTCAGGAAGCCAATGCAGCTCCCCCGCCTTATCCGGCGTCAACTGCTCGCAGTCGGGCACGAATTTCCAACGGTTGGAATAGGATGAGCAGCGGCAGCTTTCGGTATCCAGCAGCTTGCAGGCCACATTGGTCACCGCAATAGCGCCGGTGTCGGCATCTTCCAGTTTATGCAGGCAGCATTGCCCGCAGCCGTCACAAAGGGATTCCCATTCCGGCTTGGACATCTGGGAGAGGGTTTTGCGTTTCCAGAAGGGCAACGCGTCCTGTTTTGTTTCCATACTAGGCCCGATCGATCAGATGCAGGAAGGAGCCCGCAACGCTCCCCACCGCCAATCCGATATTTTCCTGTCTGCCACCGACGGCGTCCGTTACCTGAAACAGGCGCGGGGCATCGCCCTCTTCCGCCACGGTGGCATAATGAAATTCATGGCCGCGCAATTGCAGCCCACTGGCGCCAAGCACCGTATCGCAGAGCGATATAGCGCGGCGATAGCCCAAGTGAAGCCTGCGCTTCTTAAAACTGGTTTCCAGCGGCAGCAGCCCCGCCATCTTATGACGCACGCCATCCGCATCCTCCAGCCCTTGGCCGAGGGTCATATACCCCCCGCATTCGCCAAAAACAAATGCTCCCTTCTCCGCCGCCGCCCGCAGACCACCCATAAAGACAGTGTTCGCCGCCAGTTTCCCGGCGTGCAGCTCCGGATAACCGCCCGGCAGGTATACGGAATCCGCCGCCGCTGCCGGGGCTTCATCGGCCAACGGGGAAAAGAAGGAAATTTCCGCCCCGGCCCGTCGCCAACCGTTCAAGACACCGTTATAGCTGAAGGCATAGGCATCATCCCGCGCCATTGCGATATGCTGCCCCAAAGGCGGGATGGAGAAATCATCCGACGTGGCTGCAACCGAAGAGGCGCTTGCAAGACCGGTCAGGCCGGACAGGTCAACGCATTCGCTCACCCAGTCGGCGGCCTTGTTCAGGAAAGCGTTAAGGTCCGCATTTTCACCTGCCTGCACCAGCCCCAGATGCCGTTCAGGCATAACCAGACCCGCCACACGCGGGAGACAGCCCAGGACCGGCACTTCCGGTACATGGGCCTGCATGGCCATATTGAGCATTTCAGTATGGGCCGGACTACCCACCCGGTTAAACAAAACGCCTGCAATCCGGATATCCGCACGCAAGGACGCCAATCCCTTCACCACCGCCGCCGCCGTTGCCGACTGTCCCTTGACGTCGACCACCAGCACAACAGGCCAGCCGGTGAGCGCCGCCAGGTCCGCCGTAGAACCGCTGCCGTCCCGCGCGCCGTCGAACAGCCCCATCACCCCTTCCGCCAGGATCATATCGGCATCCTGTGACAGTGCCTCGACATGGCTGCCGATGGTTTGCGGGCGCATGGCCCAGGGGTCCAGGTTCAGGCAGGACCGCGCGGATGCGGCGGAATGGAAGGCAGGATCGATATAGTCCGGGCCGACCTTGGCGGATGCGATTTTCGTTCCCGCCCGATGCAAGGCCCGCAACATCGCCAATGTCACCAGCGTCTTGCCGCTGTTCGATGACGGGGCCGCAATAATCAGGCCCGGCGCGGTTTTGGCGGCCCCGGACATCACTCGGCAGACGTCGGCAGGGCCGACAACCAGTCCAACTGCTTACGAAGCTCCACCACGGGACCGATGGCGACAATGGCAGGCGGGGCAACCTGTTTCGCGGCCTCTTCCATGGTCTCCAGGGTACAGGTGACGACTTTCTGGTCCGGGGTCGTCGCGCTTGCGATCAAAGCCACCGGCTCATCCGCCGGTCTCCCACCGTCGCGCAGGCGCCGGCTGATCTCACCGATATGCTTGATCGCCATGTAGAAAATCAGGACCGGCGCACCTTTGGCCAAAGCCTGCCAGTCCAGATTGTCCGGCACATCGCCGGTGACCGAGTGACCGGTCACGAAAGTGACGGCGGAATTGGCCTCGCGATGGGTGGCCGGGATTCCGGCATAGGCCATGCCGCCGATACCGGCAGTCACCCCCGGCACCACGCGGAAGGGAATTCCCGCATCCACCAGGGCAAGCGCCTCTTCACCACCACGGCCAAAGACGAAAGGATCGCCACCCTTCAACCGCAGAACCCGACGCCCTTCCTTCGCCAGATCAATCAGGCGTTCGGAAATGGAACGCTGCGTCGGTGACGGCTTGCCACCGCGTTTTCCGGCATAAATCCGTTCCGCCTCCGGGCGCGCCATATCCAGAATCTGGGTATCGACCAGGGCGTCATAAACAATCACATCTGCCTGCGCCAAAGCGTTGACGCCATGCAGGGTCATCAGGCCGGGATCACCAGGGCCCGCACCAACAAGCCAGACCCAGCCCGGCAAAAATTCGGGCAGATTCCTAGGTGGAGTAATATTCGCTTGCCATGTCATAATCGTCATCCTAATCGGGTGCTCACCTATTGCCCAGCGGGAACGCGACTTGCAACCCTTTGTCTGCGGCAATCTTTCATTAGATTCAATCTCTCAGCATCGTTAAACTGCGCGCCATGGCACGGAAACCGGACGGAGACTTACGGAAAGGATGGACGACAGGCGCCTGCGCATGTGCAGCCGCCACCGCCGCCTATTGCGCGCTTTTGGGGCGCAGCTTCCCGAATCCGGTTCGCATCCAACTGCCCAAGGGGCTTACCCCCTTGTTCGATCTGGCCGAACAGGAGCTAAAAGAGAACGAGGCCAGCGCCGCTGTGATCAAGGATGCCGGTGACGACCCGGATGTCACCCATCAGGCCTGCATTCGCACGACGGTGCGACTGTTGCCGGAAGGCAGCGGGGTCGTCTTCAAGGCCGGTCCCGGTGTGGGCATGGTGACAAAACCGGGCCTGCCCATCCCGCCGGGAGAACCCGCCATCAATCCGAAACCCCGGGAAATGATACGCGACAATCTGACCGCCATCGCTGAAGCCCATGAAGTCCCGCTCGACGTGGAAGTTACGGTCAGCATCGACAATGGCGAGGCAATCGCCCAGAAGACCTGGAATCCGCGTCTGGGCATTGTCGGTGGCCTGTCCGTGCTGGGCACGACGGGGGTCGTCATTCCCTTTTCCTGCAGTGCCTGGATTCATTCCATCCATCGCGGGATCGACGTTGCCCGCGCAACCGGTCTCACCCATGTGGCAGGCGCAACAGGCAAAACCTCAGAGGACACCGTCCAGAAATTGTTCGACCTGCCGCCTGAGGCCATGCTGGACATGGGGGATTTTGCCGGGGGCCTGTTGAAATACTTGCGGCGTAATCCGCTGCCACGCCTGACATTGGCCGGTGGTTTCGCCAAATTCGTGAAGCTGGCACAAGGGAACCTGGACCTCCACAGCTCCCGCTCCCAGGTAGATTTTGCGGCTCTGGCGCAATTGGTGGAAAGGTTGGGTGGCACCGCTGAACAGGTCACCCGGACCCGCACAGCAAACACGGCTAAACAAGTTCTCGAGCTGTGCAGCGACCTGCCTTTGCCGCAGGTTATCGCACGGCAAGCACGCGAAACCGCCCTGGCTACATTGTCCGGAGAAACGGCAGTGGACGTGCTGATCATCGATCGACAGGGAGCGGTCATCGCCCATGAGGGGGTCTGACAAAGCCACGGTTCTGCTTCTGGCAGGCACCGGCGAAGCCCGCCGACTGGCCTCGGCCATCTGTGACACCCTACCGGAAGTAGACCTGATTTCGTCACTCGCCGGTGTGACCAGCAAACCCGCCCCGATTGCCGGAACAAAGCGTGAGGGCGGCTTCGGCGGCGTCGATGGCCTCTGCCGTTTTCTGGAACAGGAATCCGTGGTGGCCGTGCTGGACGCAACGCACCCCTTTGCCGAAGGGATGACGCGAAATGCCGTTGAGGCCTGCGGAAAAACAGGAACGCCCTTGTTACGCCTGGAGCGTGCGCCCTGGACGGAAACACCCGACGATATCTGGCATCATGTTCCTTCGCTGGCGGATGCCGCGTCTCATCTGTCGGGATTTGGCGGACGCGCCTTACTGACCGTTGGCTCAAAGGATCTGCTGGCATTTCGCGATGTGCAAGGCCCGACAATTATCGCGCGGATGACCGAACCACCTGAAAAAGGCATCATGCCGCAGAATTTTAAAATTCTACTGGAGCGCGGCCCATTTGACCTTCCCCACGAACGGGCGTTAATGTCGCGGTTGAAAATCGATCTGCTTGTGACCAAAAATAGTGGTGGGGACGCTGTGGCTGCGAAACTGGATGCTGCACGGGAGTTGCGCATTCCTGTTTTGATTGTCGACCGGTCGGCTGTACCTGCGACAGAAACGACAACGTCGCTTGAGGATACGGTCGAGTGGGTTAAAGAGATTGTGAGGGGCTCTTAAAAATGCGTGTTTTCTCTATTGTCCTGGCGTTGTTCCTGGCGTTGACGCCCTTTGCCGCGCAGGCGACAAAGGGTCTGTTTCAGGAAGACGCCATTTTGAAGGCCACAACGGAAGGCGACTTTAACGCAGCGCGCACGGCCCTGTTCAAGGGCGCCAACCCGGACACGCCCGACCAGCAGGGCAGGACGCCGATGATGCGCGCCGCCAACGCGCATAATTTCGACATCATGGAATTGCTGTTGAAATACAATGCCGAGATTGATGTGACCGACAAGCTTGGCAATACCGTGCTCTATTATGCAGCCGACCGCGGGGACTATGAAACTGTTCAGTTCCTGCTGGACCACGGCGCCAGCCCGAATGTGCAGAACAACCAGGGCGTCACCCCCTTTATGATGGCAGCAGAATCCGGTGACCGGGATGTTGTCCAGCTCATGCTGGACCATGACGCAACATTCGGCCTGCGTGACTATACCGGGCGCGGCGTGATGGATTTTGCCCGCAACGCGCGTGGTGGCGGCATGGAAGATTTCCTCAGGCGTAACGGCGCCCCCGAATAGGATTACCTATTCCGCTTCCATCATGAAATTCCGCCAGAATCGTGTGGGCAACCCGCCACCGGCAACATGTTTCATCGGGCTGAAATCGTCATTGCCCATCCACACGCCTGCAATCAGGCCCGCATCATAACCGACGAACCAGGCATCCCGGTTATCCTGACTGGTGCCGGTCTTGCCCGCACCGCCTCCATTCGGCAGTTTCGCCGCCTTGCCGGTTCCCCAGGCAACCACTGCGTGCAGCAGGTTATACATATTCTCTGCGACCTTGGGCGCGATGACCCGTTCTTCCACCGGCCGGTACCGGTAAAGGACATTTCCATTTCGGTCCTCGATCGACAGGATCGCATAGGGTGTGACCCCCATCCCCCCGTTGGCAAAAACCGCATAGGCCGCCGTCAGTTCCAGGGGAGAGACCTCATGCACCCCCAAAGCCAGGGAAGGGTCCGTCTTCAGCGGTGACGTGATGCCCAGGCGGCGGGCCGCCTGAACCACCTTGTCGCGGCCAACGGTTTCGGACAAGGCAACGGCGACAGAGTTGGAAGACCGCGCCACCCCTTCCCGCATGGTCATCTCACCGCGATGTTTCCGGCTGGCATTTCGCGGCGTCCAGCCGTCCACGCTGATCACGCGATCATCCAGGATTGTGTCCGGTGTAAAACCGGCCTCCAGTGCCGCCAGATAAACGAATGGCTTGAAGGTGGAGCCCGGCTGGCGAAAGGCCTGAACGGCCCTGTTGAAAGGGCTTTTCGACCAGGATCGTCCACCCAGCATGGCCGTCACCGCTCCATCGACCTCCATCGCGACAAAAGCCAGTTGCCCGGCATCGCCCTGATCCATTTTTGATTTGAACTTTACCGCCGTCCGTTCCGCCAAACGCTGGTGTTGCGGGCGAAGCGTCGTGCGAATCACAAGATCCCTGTCAACGCCGCCGACCAGAGCCTCCGCACGCTGACGGACCCAACTGCCGAAGTATCGGCCGCTATCGCCAACGGAATATCCCGACGAATGAATAACCTTGCGTTTTGCCTTACGCGCCTTGTCCGCCGACAACCACCCGGCCGCCACCATATTGTCCAGTACCACATTGGCGCGGGCCGCCGCCTTTTTGGGTGATGCGACGGGATTGAGGCGGCTGGGGGCCTTGGGCAGTCCCGCAAGGACAGCGGCCTCATAAAGGCTGACCTTGGCTGCAGGCACACCAAAATATCGTCTCGCCGCCGCATCAACACCATAGGTGCCTGCCCCCAGGTAAATGCGGTTCAAGTAAATCGACAGAATCTGATCCTTGGTCAGGTTCCGCTCCAGCCAGAAGGCCAGGATGACCTCCTGCACCTTACGCCGGATGGTTCGTTCCTGCGTCAGGAACAGATTCTTTGCCAATTGCTGGGTAATCGTACTACCGCCCTGGCGTATGCCACCCGCCAGCACGTTGGTCACCATCGCACGCGCCAGACCGATGGGGTCGATACCACCGTGATCATAGAAACGGCGATCCTCGGTCGCCAGGAAGGCATGGGGCAGATAGGAGGGTAAATCCGCAACCTTGATGGCATTGCCGTAGATATCGCCCTGGTTTGTCACGACACTGCCATCTGCCGCCAACAGGGTTACCGTCGGCCGCCGTGATGTCTGGTCAATTGCCTCCATTGGGTCCGGCGTATCCCAGCCGAACCAGAGAACGACCGCCACCAGCGCGATGCCGCCCCAGATCACAAGCGCCAGAAGGCGCTTCAGCCAACGCCACCATCCCCGCGACGACCTTGGCGCATCGTCCTTCCGTGTTTTCTTGCGTGTCGAGGCAGACGACCGTTTTGACGCAGGTTTCTTCGCCGTTTTCTTGGCTTTGCTCTTGGTCGGTTTTTTCTTCTTTTGAGGGGCGGATTTAGTCATGTCACCATTCTTATGCCGATTCGCACGCAGAGGAATGCGGGATTTACCCTTTGCCTTTTGCCTGAAAAAGCCCTAAAATTATAGCCATTCTAAAAAGAGCCCTTAATGGGTAAAATGGTTGGGTTTAACAAGGTAACGGGCTTCCCATATAAAGCTCATGATTAAAGAACGCCCTTTCGCAAAAGTTTTGGAACAATTGTCTGCAGTCGGCCTTCGCCCGACGCGACAGCGGTTGGCTCTGGCGAAGCTGTTGTTTGACAACGGTCATCACCATGTCACCGCAGAACAACTGTATTCAACCGCCTGCGCCAACAATGTAAAAGTCTCCTTGGCGACCGTCTATAATACCTTGCACCAGTTTAAGGAAGTGGGGTTGTTGCGTGAGGTTGTTGTTGAAGCCGGTCGGTCCTATTTCGACACAAATCTGAGCGACCATCATCATTTCTTCCGGGAAAGCACCGGCGAATTGATCGACATCCCCAAAGACGATATCGCGGTCTCCAATCTGCCTCAGCCGCCACAGGGAACCAAAGTCGACAGCGTCAATGTGATTATTCGCATACGCGATCAATAATCATTATCATTACCCTTTAAAAACATGGTTTTTACAGACTGTTTGGAATTATTCTAAACATTGACAGCGATTGCATTCTGGCTCATAGTATCAGTCTGGGTTTCCGGCCGCTTTGGCCCAATAAGATAACCAATGGGCAGCAAACTGCCCGCCATTCTTGGACTTATCAGGAGAGAAGCCATGTCGCTCAAGGGCACAAAAACCGAAGACAATCTGAAAGAAGCATTTGCCGGTGAAAGCCAGGCAAACCGCCGCTACCTGTATTTTGCACAGAAGGCCGACATCGAGGGCTATAACGACGTTTCCGCCGTATTCCGCTCTACTGCGGAAGGTGAAACCGGCCACGCCCACGGCCATCTGGAATTTCTGGAAGAAGTTGGTGACCCCGCCACGGGCGAGCCGATCGGTAACACTGCCGCCAATCTGAAAGCGGCGATCGCGGGTGAAACCCACGAATACACCGATATGTATCCGGGCATGGCCCGTACTGCCCGTGAAGAGGGCTTCGATGAAATCGCCGACTGGTTCGAAACGCTGGCCAAGGCCGAAAAAAGCCACGCCGGGCGTTTCCAGAAGGCTTTGGACTCGTTGGGCAGCTAACGCGTTAAAGATGCCAGGCGGGGCCATGTGCCCCGCCTTTTCTTAAAGCCCACCACCGGAATTGACGGCCTGACAAGCTGTTTACCACATCCCCTTAGAGAGGTGAGGTAGCGCTATGCGTGAAGGTAGCCTGGACGCACCGATCCGCCATCCCATCAATTGGACGGATCCCGAATTTTACGATGCGGAAAAACTGGACGAGGAATTACGCCGCGTCTTTGACATCTGTCACGGATGCAGACGCTGCTTTAACCTGTGCGATTCCTTCCCCCGCCTCTTCGATCTGATCGACGAGTCAGAAAGCGGGGAGCTGGATACGGTCGATTCAAAGGATTTCAAACCCGTCGCGGACGCCTGCACCTTGTGTGACATGTGCTTCATGACGAAATGTCCCTATGTGCCGCCGCATGAGTTCAACCTGGATTTTCCGCATCTCATGCTCCGCTATCGCGCTGTCGAATTGAAGAACGGTCAGCAGTCCGCCATGGACCGGCAACTGACGGAGACCGACCGCAACGGCAAGCTGGCCGGAATGGTCGCCCCCATTTCGAACTGGGCCTCAGACCGGCATAATTCGATGACGCGCCCGGTGATGGAGAAGGTAACCGGTATCCATAAGGAGGCCGAACTTCCCAAATTCCATGCCAGTACCTTCGTCAAACGCGCCAGCAAGACAAAGCCGGAGGTGAACGCACAAGCCCCCGCCTATGGCCGCAAGGCGGTCCTTTATGCCACCTGCTTTGCCAATTACAACAACCCGACCATTGGAACGGCAGCCCAGGCGGTTCTGGCCCATAATGGCGTCGAAACGGAAGTGGTCTATCCCGAATGCTGCGGCATGCCACAGCTTGAGCACGGCGATCTTGCCCGCGTGTCGGACAAGGCAAAAACGGTTTCCAAGGCCCTCAAACCCTATATCGACCAGGGTTATGACGTTATCGCACTGGTGCCGAGCTGTACCCTGATGCTGAAATTTGAATGGCCGCTGATCACCCCGGAGGATGAGGACGTCAAACGCCTGTCCCAGGCCACGTTCGACATCAGCGAGTATATCGTCGATATCGCCAAGAAGGATGGCCTGGCAGATGGCCTGACGCCTCTGGATGGTGGCGTATCGGTTCATCTGGCCTGCCATGCGCGGGCCCAGAATATGGGCCAGAAGGCGGCTGAACTGATGCAACTGCTGCCGGACACCGACCTGAAGGTCGTGGAGCGTTGCTCCGGCCACGGCGGTTCCTGGGGCATCATGAAGGATAATTTCGAGGTCGGCATGAAAGTCGGACGCCCGGTCTTCCGGCAAATGGCCGACGGCGGCAAACCGAAATATATTGCCAGCGAATGCCCATTGGCCGGCCTGCATATCGGACAGGGCATCGAACGCCAGGCAAAAGAGGGCGACACGCAGCCGGAAACCGTGCCGCACCCGATCATACTAATGGCGAAGTCCTACGGCCTGACCTATTAGGCCGCTGGACGAATAAACAACGAAGACCCACGGAGAGTAGACATGTCTGCAGCGCGTAAGATCACCAAGGACGATATCCTGCCGCTGGACGAATACATCAAGGTTCGCAAGGACCGTAAGGCCGCATTATTGCCGCGCAAGAAAAAGCGGCGCGCGGAAATCGGCCCGGTTGCCACCGTCTATTTCGAATCCTTCGATACCATGCTGCATCAGATTCAGGAGATGCTCTATATCGAAAAAGGCGGCGACGAACAGTTACGGGACGAACTGGCGGCCTATAACCCGCTCGTCCCCAACGGGCGCGAGCTGGTGACGACCGTCATGTTTGAAATCGACGATGAGATCCGCCGACGCAACTTCCTGTCTCGCCTCGGCGGGGTCGAAGAGACCATGTTCATCAAATTCGGCGATGAAGAGATTTTCGGCCGTCCGGAAGAGGATGTGGACAGGACCACAGCCGACGGCAAAGCCTCCAGCGTGCAGTTCATCCATTTCCCTTTCACCGATGAACAGGCCGCAAAGTTCAGCGAACCCGGCACGCAGGTCATCGTCGGCTTCAAACATCCCGAATATGCCCATATGGCGATCATTCAGGAGGAAAGCCGCGCCGAACTGGCCGGTGACTTTGCTTGAGAATACGGCTCAGGCCGCAATAACGACCTTGTTGCGGCCTGCTTCCTTTGCCTTATAAAGGGCCCGGTCCGCACGGCGGAGAACATCATCAAGTGTTTCGCCTTCGGACCATTGTGCAAGGCCGATACTGACGGTCACCTGGACATTCTCCCCGTCACCGACGTCAATTGAAGCGTCTTCAATTGCCTTGTGACAACGCTTGGCAACGGCCTGCGCCTCATCAGCCGATGTTTCCGGCAGGCAGATCGCGAATTCCTCGCCCCCCAGGCGCCCGATGCTATCGGGTTCCCGCAGCGATTCCATGCATTTCTCCGCGATGAATTTGAGGACCTCGTCACCCGCGGCGTGACCATAGCTGTCGTTGACATGTTTGAAATGATCTACATCCAGCATGCATAGCGTCAGCGGCTGACCATAGCGTTTGCAGCGTACGACCTCCCGTTCCGCCACTTCCATGAAATACCTGCGGATGAAGACATTGGTCAGAAAATCTATGGTGGCCATGCGGCGCAGTTCCACCGTCCGCGCCCGCAGGGTCAGCAGGCTTTGCGCCCTTGCTATGAGTTCCACCGGTTCCAGGGGTTTCGGCACGAAATCATTCGCACCAGCCTCAAACGCCTGGCGCAACACGTCCCGCTCTTCCATGGCGGTTACCATCACAATCGGGAATTCTTCCTTACTGCGCTGTTCTCTATAGGACCGGATGACATCAAGGCCATTCATTTTGGGCATCATGTAATCAACCATCAGCAGGTCAATTTCATTGTCCATGCAATACCGAAGTCCTTCTTCGGGATCGGTAAAGATAATGGGATCCACGCCCCCAATTTTCTTGAGATATTCCGCGATCAAACGCGCAGTAATCAATGTGTCGTCAATGACAACAACCTGCATTCAACACGTCTCCCAACAGTGATCGTGTACCGTTAATGCGGCTTACTGATTCTAGGGTAGGTGTGTTTTGAACAGGAGTAAAGACCATACACAGCAAAGCGGGAGCAACCAGGGCTCCCGCTTTCATTCATATTTCCATATCTCAGAGATCTGAATCCCACCGCGCGTAATGAGAACCGATCCTTGTCCCCGCACTGGATTTGCGGGTGGCTAAATCGTCACTGGCAATCATCCAGCCACGTGCCGATAATTGTGCCACAATACCGTCCTTCGTCAACCGGGTAGTCGTGCAACGCGGCATCATTCTTCTGCTTTGGTGAAGATTTTTAACCAAAGGTTTCTCAATGATACCTGTAACCTTTATTAACGTTTCGTTAACTACTTGGCGGCACGAAATGAATTCTCACAATCGGAACCGGGTTATTCAGGTAGCCAGGACCATACACAAGGTGGGATCATTGTGCAGCGCACAAAAACCGGTTCATCCCAGGGTCGGAAAATGGCACAGACGCCGGTCGCGTTAATCTTTTTCGTCATCCGGGTCGTAATAAGGGAACGTATCCTCGTCGTAATGAGGCCATTTGAATGTTATGGCTGAACGCTCCCCCATCTCCAGAGTACCGGCGGCATATTGGTCCAGCAGGTCTTCCGCGACCTGGGCAGCGAATTCCAACGCCACCTCCCGCGCCTTCTGGGCGGGCTGACGGGCAAACTCCGGGGAAAACAGGAGACGCGACAATCGGGGCTGCTGGGCCTTCAGGAATTTTGCCATATGCGTCAGGAAGGTTGTCTCCGACATGGCCTGAGGCAATGGTTCCGGCAGGTCTTCCAGACAGTGGGCCAGGATCATGAAGGCGATATTCTGTTTGTTCTCAAAGGCCGGGACGGTGTCAATCGACGTCACAACCCTCTCATAATAGGAGCGTTGTTCCCCTTCCAGGGACCGGACTTTCCGAAGGACAACCTCCAAATAAGGGGTAGACATGTTGCCGTCAGCCTCATCTCAACAATCGAGAGTTCAGAATGAACGCCAAGGTAGCGTCGCCCCCCTATATTAGGCAACCTCCATTATAAAGAAAATGGCCGGAACAAATCCGGCCATTTTCCCGTCGTCAAAGTCTCAACAGCGGTGCGTCAGGCCGCAACCCCGTTGGCGTTTGTTTCCAGCGCATAGCCCGCGGAACGGACCGTACGGATCACATCCTCCCGGCCTTCCTGGTTCAGTGCCTTGCGCAAACGCCGGATATGAACGTCGACGGTACGCGATTCCACATAGACATCGCGGCCCCAGACGGCATCCAGCAACTGTTCGCGGGAAAAGACCCGGCCCGGATTTTCCATCAGATGACGCAGCAGGCGAAACTCTGTCGGCCCCAATTTGATCTCGTCGCCATTGCGGTAGACGCGATAGGCCGCCAAATCCATCTGCAATTCACCTGCCTCCAGCGTCTCATCCGTCAGGCTGGGGCGGGACCGGCGTAACAGGGCGTTGATCCTGGCCAGCAATTCACCGGGCGAGAAGGGTTTGACCATATAGTCGTCGGCCCCCGATTCCAGTCCGCGAACTGTATCGGATTCCTCGCCCCTGGCCGTCAGCATGATGATCGGCATGTTCCGCGTTTCCTGACGCCGACGCATACGGCGGCAGATTTCCACGCCCGACACATTGGGCAACATCCAATCCAGCAGCATGAGGTCAGGCTGTGCCTCTTCCACCTTGATCAGGGCCTCGTCGCCGTCATAGGCGACATCAACCGCGAAACCTTCACGTTCCAGGTTATATTTGAGCAGCGTTACGACCGCAGCCTCATCTTCAACAATTAAGATGTTACCTTTAGTCACCGTTTAACATCCCCACTATTTTACCGACGTCCCCAATCAGGACGCGTCGCCTTCAGGCTCAACAACCGTCATTGACGATGCATCAGCCTTTGGCCGTACGCCAGCAAGCGGCTGGCCTTCCACCCGATAGTATACAGTTTCCGCCACATTCGTCGCCAGATCGCCCATACGTTCAATGTTCTTGGCAATGAACAGCAGGTGCGTGCAGGGTGTGATATGGCGCGGGTCTTCCATCATATAGGTCAGCAACTCCCGGAAGAGGCTGGTGTAATGGTTGTCCACTTCCTCATCCGCCTGCCATACGGCAACGGCCTTTTCTGCATCACCCTGAATGAACGCATCGAACACGTCCTTCAGCATTGCCTGTACCGAACGGGCCATGCGCGTGATGCTGCCCGTCATGGGCATCGGCGCGGTCTGGTTCAGAATAATCGACCGCTTGGCAATGTTCTTCGCATAGTCGCCGATCCGTTCGATATCCGATGCCGTTTTCAGGCAGGAAATAATATAGCGCAGGTCATCCGCCATGGGCTGACGCAGGGCGATGGTCTTGACCGCAAGGTTTTCGATTTCCTTTTCAAGGTCGTCGATATCCTTGTCCGACTGCCGGACACTGTTCGCCAGCTCCTCGTTACGCGTTTCGATTGCCTTCATGGCACCATCAAGCTGTGCTTCCGCCAGGCCGCTCATACGGCTGAACAGGCTGGAGAGCTGTTCCAGGTCGGAATCGTATGCCCGGACGATATGATCTTTTGTTTCCATCTCTTACTTCCTTGCGCCTATCGTCGCTTGTGCCAGCAATTAACCGAAGCGGCCCGTGATATAACCTTGGGTTCGTTCGTCTTCCGGATTGGTGAAAATCTTCTCCGTCTCACCAACCTCGACAAGGTTGCCCAGGTGGAAGAAGGCCGTGCGCTGCGACACGCGGGCCGCCTGCTGCATGGAGTGGGTCACGATCACGATCGTATAGTTTTCACGCAGTTCGTGAATCAGCTCCTCGATCTTGGCCGTGGCGATCGGGTCGAGCGCGGAGCACGGCTCATCCATCAGGATGACTTCCGGTTTCACGGCAATCGCACGGGCAATGCACAGGCGCTGCTGCTGACCACCGGAAAGGCCGGTGCCCGGCTGATCCAGACGGTCTTTGACCTCTTCCCAGATGCTTGCCTTGCGCAGGCTGGTTTCCACCACTTCGTCCAGTTCCGCCTTGTTGCTCACGATGCCATGAATGCGCGGACCGTAAGCGACGTTGTCATAAATCGACTTGGGGAAGGGGTTCGGCTTCTGAAAGACCATGCCGACGCGGGCGCGCAAATGAACCGGGTCCACATCTTTGGCGTAGATATCTTCGCCATCCAGCGTGATCTTACCCTGGACCCGGCAGATTTCCACCACGTCATTCATACGGTTCAGGCAACGCAGGAAGGTGGACTTGCCGCAACCGGATGGTCCGATCAGGGCCGTCACTTCCTGTTCGTAAATGTCCAGATTGACATCGAACAGGGCCTGTTTCTCGCCATAGAAAACACGGACATCCTCGCCACGCATCTTTGACCGCCGGCTTTCCGGGACGGATTGGACGATTTGTTCAACGGCTGCCATTTTGATCGATCCTTATACTCAATCAGCTAGGGTCATTGATGCCGCTTACCAGCGACGTTCAAATTTCTTACGCAGCAATACCGCCGCAAGGTTCATCACGATGAGGAAGCCGAGCAAAACAATGATTGCGGCGCTGGTGCGCTCCACAAATGCACGTTCCGCACTGTCGGCCCAGAGGTAGACCTGAACCGGCAACACCGTCGACGGATCGGTCGGCCCGCCCGGAATGTCGGCAATGAAAGCCACCATGCCGATCATCAGCAGCGGAGCCGTCTCGCCCAGAGCCTGCCCCATACCAATGATGGTCCCGGTCAACATGCCCGGCAAGGCCAGCGGCAGGACGTGATGGGTCACCACCTGCAGACGGCTGGCGCCCATGCCCAGGGCCGCTTCGCGGATCGACGGCGGCACGGCTTTCAGGGCCGCACGGCTGGCGATGATAATCGTCGGCAATGTCATCAGCGTCAGGACCATACCACCGACCAGCGGCGCTGAACGCGGCAGCCCGAACCAGTTCAGGAACAAGGCCAGGCCCAACAGACCGAAGACAATCGACGGAACCGCCGCCAGGTTGTTGATATTCACCTCGATCAGGTCGGTCCATTTATTCTTGGGCGCAAATTCCTCAAGATAGACCGCCGCAGAAACGCCGATCGGGAAAGACAGGACCAGGGTCACAAGCAGGGTCCAGAAAGAGCCGACAACGGCGCCCCAGAGACCGGCCATTTCCGGCTCGCGGCTATCGCCCTGGGTCAGAAGACGCCAGTTGAACTTCTTCTCAATCGCCCCGTGGTCGATAAGTTCGTCGACCCAGGCGATCTGCTGATCGTTGACGCGGCGGTCACCCTCGGCAGCGCTCCGGTCGATTTTTCCCTTCATCAGCATGTCGATGTCATCGGCCGCCGGAACCCAGATATCAATCGTCTGTCCGATCTGATCCGGATGCTCAAGGACATATTCGCGCAATTCATACTGCGCGCCACTGCTGACAAGCTTGTACAGTTCGCGTTTGTCGCGACGCCCGGTTACCTCCGGGAACAGGTTACGTACAGATTCTTTGACCATGCCGTAATAGTTGGCGGCACCAATAGCCTCGGGGTCCTTCGTCCCCTGGGGGTCGATCTGTTCCTGCTTCAGGTCGACCGTCAGCCGCATCTCGGACTGCTGGAAAGCCGACAGGCCGTTGGACAGGATCGTAATAAACAGCACCGACAGGAATGTCAGCGCCAGACCGATCGCGATCAACCCGTAGGAACGGAAACGTTTTTCCGCCGCATGCCGCTTGGCCAACCGTGCCTTGATGCGGGCCTGACGTTCCTCGTGCTGCGTGTTTTCGTCTGAGATAGCCATATCAGTCATATTGTTCCCGATACTTGCGAACGACGCGAAGCGCGATGATGTTGAGGATCAAGGTGACAACAAAGAGCACCAGCCCCAGCGCGAAGGCCGCCAGCGTTTTGGGGCTGTCGAATTCCTGGTCACCGACCAGCAGGGTCACGATCTGCACGGTAACCGTCGTTACCGCCTGGAAGGGGTTCGCAGTCAGATTGGCCGACAGGCCCGCGGCCATGACAACAATCATGGTCTCGCCGATGGCGCGGCTCGCCGCCAGCAGGATCGAGCCGACGATGCCCGGCAGGGCCGCCGGCAGGATGACGTTGCGGATGGTTTCCGATCTGGTTGCGCCCAGCCCGTAGGAACCTTCGCGCAGGGAGTTGGGAACCGCAGCAATCACATCATCCGACAGGGAGGAGACGAAGGGGATGATCATGATCCCCATGACAAGGCCCGCGGCCAGTGCACTTTCCGACGCCACATCCAGCCCCAGCAGCGAACCGCCCTCACGAAGGAAGGGGGCGACTGTCAGGGCGGCGAAGAAACCGTAAACCACGGTCGGAATACCCGCCAGAATTTCCAGCAGCGGCTTTACCGTTGCGCGGAATTTGGGCGAGGCATATTCCGCCATATAAATTGCGGCATAAAGGCCGATAGGCACCGCAACCAGCAAGGCAATCAAACTGATCAGGGCCGTCCCGGCAAAAATCGGAACCGCGCCGAATTTTCCGCTGGAGCCGACCTGGTCGGCGCGCAGGGCCGTCTGCGGGCTCCATTCCAGGCCGAACAGGAACTCATGTACCGGAATTTTGGAAAAGAAATTACCGGTCTCGAAAACCAGCGACAGGATAATGCCGACGGTGGTCAGGATCGCCACACAGGAGCAGGCAATCAGCATCCACATGATGATGCGTTCCACCGACTGACGGGCCCGCATCGCGGGGTTAATACGCGTCCGCGCAAAAGCCAGACCGGCGGAAGCCGCCGCCAGGAACACGACCAGCAGAGACATTTCGCTGATGAATTCCAGGTTTTTGTATTTTTCAACAGCCGCAACTATGGCCGGTTCTGCCTGGCTTATGTCGCCAAGGCCGGCCGCCATGTTACGGATATCATTATAAACCAAACCAATTTGCGATTCCGTCATCCCCTGTAACGAGGACGCCAGATCGCCAAGAACAATCTCTTTAATGATGCTGCCTTCGGCCATGAGCCAGACCCCGGCCAGGGCCAGGGCGGGAATGGCACACCAGAGGGCAGCGAATACACCGTAATATCCGGGTAGCGAATGCAGGCTTACACCAGCCGCCTGCCCCAATCCGACCGCGCGGGTCCTGCCCAAACGAAAAGCCAGCGCCATGAGCGCCAGTAGACCGAGGGTAATGAGAAAGGATGTCATGCCTGCTATCTGCTTTTTTCTGGAAATGGGAAGTGGCGGGCCGCATCGGGCCCGCCACACCATTCGTCCAAATTACATGGACAGGTTCGTCAGGGACTGGGCAGCGGCTTTATATTTAGCACGCTCCTGAGCCGGCATCGGGATCAGACCCTTGTCAGCCAGGTAACCATCTTCACCCCAAGCAGCGTCGCTGGTGAATTCAGCCAGGTATTCTTCCATACCCGGGATCACACCAACGTGGGATTTCTTGACGTAGAAGTAGAGCGAACGGGACACGCCGTATTTGCTGTCGGCGATGTTGTCGAAGGTCGGCTCTACACCGCCAACTTTGGAACCCTGGATCTTGTCAGCGTTCTGGTCGAGGAAGGAGAAACCGAAGATACCAAAGGCATCTTTGTTGGCTTCCAGTTTCTGAACGATCAGGTTGTCGTTTTCACCGGCTTCGATGAAAGCGCCATCTTCACGCATTGCATGAGCAACGGCTTTGAAGGCTTTTTTGTCTTCTTTCTTCAGCGCAACGAGGCTGTCGAATTCTTCAGCGCCTTCTTCCATGACCAGTTCGACGAAAGCGTCACGGGTACCGGAGGTCGGCGGCGGGCCCAGAACTTCGATTTTGGTGTTCGGCAGGGAGCTGTCGATGTCGGACCATTTCTGGTTCGGGTTGGCGATCAGCTTGCCGTCTTTGCCCGGAACTTCCTTGGCCAGCGCCAGGAAGAGCTGTTCTTTGGTCAGGTTGACCTGCGTGGCGGACTTGGAGTTGGCGAAGACGATGCCGTCGTAACCGATTTTGATTTCGGTGATGTCGGACACGCCGTTTTTCGCGCAACGCTCAACTTCCGATTTCTTGATACGGCGGGAAGCGTTGGTGATGTCCGGCGTTTCAACGCCAGCACCTTCACAGAACAGCTTCAGACCGCCACCGGAACCGGTGGATTCGATAACCGGGGTTTTGAAACCGGAGGTCCGGCCGAAAGTTTCAGCAACGGCAGTTGCAAACGGGAAAACCGTAGAGGAACCAACGATGCGGATCTGGTCACGCGCTTCAGCGGCACCGGCCACAGCGACCATGCCAAGAGCGGCGAAAGCTACGGACTTCGAGAAGAACTTCATGGGTAAATCCATCCTGGTTTTAACAGCCACACTTTGTCTCGGATTAAACAAAGACCCCCAATTGGCTGTTGCTAATAATTGGGCCCCTGTTGCGACGAGACATACGCTCCGTTCGCTGCACTTTTATGATGCGAATGTTACACTTGTGTGACTCAAACCACATTTTCTGCAGAAATTATGGTTTTTTGCTCAGGAAGGAGTGTCTTTTCGAGTCAGTTTTATGAAATCGGTAAGCTAACCGTAAAACAAGTGCCCTTGTCTTGCTCACTATCCACCGCCAGTCGTCCGCGATGGCGATTTACAATGTGCTTCACGATCGCCAGTCCCAATCCGGTACCGCCGATTTCACGCGACCGTGCCGCGTCCACGCGATAGAAGCGTTCCGTCAAACGGGGCAGATGGTCTCTGGGGATTCCGGCCCCATGGTCGCGGATCGAGATATCGATGCGGTTGCTGCCCGTCGGTTTGGCCGACACCTCGACCGGGGTTCCCTCCCGGCCATATTTAATGGCGTTGTCGATCAGGTTCTGAAAGACCTGTATCAACTGGTCGCTGTCCCCGGCGACAGGCGGCAGGCTTTCGGGAATGTCGAACTGCAGTTCCATTTCGCGCTTCGCCGCCTTCATGGCAAGAACGTTATGCACCTTGCCCAGCACGTCCCTGATTTCCACCTGCTGGCTCGGCCGCGTATGTTCATCCAGCTCGATACGCGACAAGGACAAAAGATCCTCGATGATGCGGAGCATTCGGCCCGACTGTTCCTGCATAATCTTGAGGAACTGTTCATGGGCGTCGATATCGTCCTTGGCCGGCCCCAACAGTGTTTCAATGAAACCGATCAGGCTGGTCAACGGCGTTCGCAATTCATGACTGACGTTGGCGACAAAATCGGCCCGCATGCGTTCCGACCGGTGAGCCTGCGTAACATCCTGCATCGCCATCAAAAGCGCGGAGGCATTCTTGCGCTCCGGAATGCCGGGGGCATGATGAATAGGCAGCAACCGCACCAGAAACGTCTGTTCGACGGGGGCAGGAAGACTGATTTCCGCCATCTGCGCCTGTTCGGTCACAATGGCTTTCTCAACCGCGCTTAACAATTTCGGCTGGCGGAACAGGTCCGTCAGACGGCGGCCGGGCTCCGCCGCCGCACCAAGGGCTGTCGCGGCAGTATTCACACGCATGATCCGTTGATCATGGGAGATGAAGATAAGCGGGTCGGGCAGCGAATCGATCATGCTTTCGATAATCGCCGCCCGCCTGACATCGTCATTATTCGAGATGGAAGTATGTTCCTTCAGACGCTGAAACTGCCGCTGAAGGGAAACTTCCGCATCAATCCGGTTGCGGACCAGCATGGCGATACTGACGACGATAACGATCGTCAGCAACACCACCGGCCAGACCGGCAGATGCCCGAGATAAACCAGCAAGGCAGCAAGTCCGACGTATGGCGCCGCAGCCAAAGCTGTCCATCGAATAACGCCCGCCTTCACCATACGCCTGTTTCCTCGCTGCCTTGCCTGTTACACCATCATCTCAGCACGTCATGTGCCGCCAACGCTGCCGCGTTGACCAGATCGTTGACACTGGCGCCGGTTTGGACGATTTGCACCGGTTTGCCAAGCCCCATCAGCAACGGCCCCAGGACGGTGCCTCCGCCCATTTCCTGCAACAGCCGCGTTGCGATATGGGCCGTATGCAGGCCCGGCATCACCAGGACGTTGGCCGCGCCGGACAAGCGACAGAAGGGATAGAGACGCTGCATATGTTCCGCGTTCAAGGCGACGGAGGGCGACATCTCACCATCGAATTCGAAGTCCACCTTGCGGGCTTCCAACTCGTCAACCGCGGCCCGGATGCGTTCCGGATGGGCGCGGGCCGGGTTGCCGAAACTGGACGCGCTCAGCAACGCCACACGCGGTACATGCCCAAGACTATGCGCAAAGCGCGCCGTCTGTTCCGCAATATCCGCCAGGGTCTTGCTGTCGGGCAATTCATGGATCGAGGTATCCGCCACGAAGAATGTCCGGCCACGCGCAACAACAATCATGATCCCCATGACCACTTCACCCGGCATCGGGTCGATCACACGGGTCACTTCCTCATAGGTATCGGTGAAGGCACGGGTCGTCCCGGAGACCACCGCATCCGTATCGCCCATGGCCAGCATGCAGGCGGCGAAAACATTGCGGTCCTGATGCACAAGCCGTGCACAATCACGATACATCAGCCCCTTGCGCTGTTCGCGCTTATACAGGAAGTCGATATATTTCTGATTACGATGCGACAGCTTGGCATTGATGATTTCGATGTCATGGACATCGGCCAGACCCAATTCCCGCATCGTTTCCTTGATACGCTCTTCACGGCCAACCAGAACAGGCGTGCCGTATCCTGCGTTCTTGAAGGCAACTGCCGCACGGATAACACGTTCTTCCTCGCCTTCCGCGAAGGTAACGCGGCGCGGGTTGGAACGGACCTTTTCAAAGATCAGGTTCAGCATGGATGCGGTCGGGTCCAGGCGTTCCTGAAGTTCCTGCTTGTAGCCTTCCATATCCATGATCGGCTTCTGGGCAACGCCGGAGTCCATGGCCGCCTGGGCGACGGCGGCAGGCACCGCCACGATGAGGCGCGGATCGAACGGCACAGGGATCAGATATTCCCCCCCGTAGATCAGCTTGCGCCCACCATAGGCCGCAGCAACCTCGTCCGGCACATCCTCGCGCGCCAGTTCGGCAATGGCCTTGGCCGCCGCAATCTTCATTTCGTCGTTGATCGTCGTCGCCCGGACATCCAGGGCCCCACGGAAGATATAGGGGAAGCCCAGCACATTGTTGACCTGGTTCGGATAGTCCGACCGGCCTGTTGCGACAATGGCATCCTTGCGCACGGTGCGGACCTCATCCGGGGTGATTTCCGGGTCCGGGTTGGCCATGGCAAAGATAATCGGCTTCTCTGCCATTTCGGCAACCATCTCTCCGGTCACCGCCCCTTTGACGGACAGACCAAAGAATGCATCCGCCCCTTTCAGGGCTTCGGTCAGGGTGCGGGCGTCGGTTTTGACCGCATGGGCGGACTTCCACTGGTTCATGCCCTCTTCACGACCCTGATAAATCACGCCTTTGGAGTCGCACATGATCACATTGTCATGCGGCAGCCCCATGGCCTTCATCAGTTCCACGCAGGCAATCGCCGCCGCCCCTGCGCCATTGACCACAAGCCTCGTGTTCGCGAGGTCACGACCGGTCAGATGCACCGCGTTCAACATGCCAGCCGCCGCGATAATCGCCGTGCCGTGCTGGTCATCATGGAAGACGGGAATATCCATCAACTCGCGCAGGCGCTGTTCAATGATGAAACATTCCGGGGCTTTGATGTCTTCCAGGTTGATACCGCCAAAGGTCTTGCCCAGATAGCGGACGCAGTTCACGAACTCGTCCACATCCGTGGTGTCGACCTCCAGGTCAATGCCATCGACATCGGCAAAACGCTTGAACAGGACGGCCTTGCCTTCCATCACCGGTTTCGAAGCAAGCGCGCCAATGGCCCCAAGGCCCAGGACAGCCGTCCCGTTGGAGATGACCGCCACGATATTGCCGCGCGCGGTATAATCATACGCCGCAGACGGATCTTCCGCGATCCGCAGGCAGGGAACCGCCACGCCCGGCGAATACGCCAGGGAAAGATCACGTTGTGTGGTTAGGGGTTTGGTTGGAGATATTTCTAGTTTGCCGGGTCTTTTCTGCGCGTGAAACAGAAGAGCATCCTCGTCGGTCATTCTTTGGTCGGCCATGTGTCGCCCCTTTTGTTTTTGTTGTCGCTATCATGTCATGGCGCAACGGACTTTCAAGTGCCCAGAAGAAGAAAACAGTATCGTTCGTACGGCAATGATCCTTACCATTACGCGATTAGCAGAAAACTATTTTACTTTGATGACAGATTTTGGGACCGAATATTATCATAAACTGATAAATAAGCCCCTGTTCCACCGTATTGTTCATGCAATACGGCATCCAAATTTTTACACGGTACCGGCCCTCCTGACCGGTTGACGGGTCAGGCGGTCGGGGCGGCACCCTTGTGGATCGAAATCTCCGTCCAGAGCGCCATGCAGGCCACGATCAAACCGACAATAACGAAGTTCAGCATCATCGCCGACATCATGGTCATACCCAGAACCCAGGGCGATACCACCAGCCAGATACCGAGTGCCGCGTCCAGCCATTCTTCCCATTCGGCAAAATTGGCAATGGCCGCAGCGGCCGATACGGCAATGATGACGCCGCAGGCATAGGCATTCCATTCAAAGATGCGGGTATGAGCGAAACCGAAAACCCAGGGCGAGGCAATCAGCCAAAGCCCGAGAATGAGGTTGATGCTGTCACGCCACTGGCTTTTCATGGCCGACCACATATCAGGTTTCTTTTCCATCAGTCTCTTTCCTTTCACCAAAGGAACGACACTCAAACCTCCAAGTGGAAAATTTTCTTTCCTGTTAAAGAATCTAGGTAGGTTTCTGTTGACTTCAACGGCTAAAAAATCATCCTTTGCGGCCCTCGTCGACGATTTACCAAACAGAGCCCATTCGCTATTCTGCGACGCCATGACAAAGCCCATCGAAACAAAACCCGCCGCCAAGAAAGTCACCCCCATGATGGTCCAGTATCTGGCCATCAAGGAACAGCACCCGGAATGCCTTCTGTTCTACCGGATGGGGGATTTTTACGAGCTGTTTTTCGATGATGCGGTCAAGGCCGCTGCGGCCCTGGACATCACCCTGACCAAACGTGGCCACCATGAAGGTGAGCAAATCCCCATGGCCGGGGTTCCGGTGCACGCCCATGACACCTATCTGGCGCGGCTGATTCGCAAAGGCTTCAAGGTTGCTGTCTGCGAACAGACGGAAGACCCGGCAGAGGCCAAGAAACGCGGGGCCAAATCCGTCGTCCGGCGCGAGGTTGTGCGCGTGGTCACCCCCGGCACCCTGACCGAAGACACGCTGCTGGACGCGCGGTCCAACAACTATCTTGCCGCCCTGGCAAAGGTGGGCCAGTCGCTGGCGCTGGCCTGGGCGGATATGTCGACCGGAGATTTCTTTGTCCAGCCGGCAACCGACGACAGCCTGGCCGCCATTCTGGCGCGGGTCCGGCCCGGTGAGCTCCTATGCCCGCAAAAGCTGATCGAACAGCCTGACCTCTATGACGTTTTCGCCGAATGGCAGTCTGTCCTGACGCCGCAACCGGATGCGCGTTTCGATTCCACCAACGCCGAGGCGCGCCTGAAGGAATTCTACGACGTCGCCTCGCTGGATGCCTATGGTGACTTCAACCGCGCGGAAGTTGCCGCGGCAGGCGCACTATTGGACTATGTGGAGCTGACCCAGGTCGGCCAGATGCCGCGCCTGGCGCGCCTTGCCCATGTGGCGCAGGGCGCGCTGATGGAAATCGACCAGGCGACGCGGCGCAACCTGGAACTGGTGCAGACGCTTTCCGGTGAACGCCAGGGCAGCCTTCTATCGGTCATCGACCATACTGTCACCGGTGCAGGCGCGCGCCTGCTGGCGACGCGGTTGTCATCCCCCCTGACCGACCCGGCGGCAATCAACGCCCGCCAGGATATGGTGCAGTTTTTCCGGGATGCAGACCTGATCCGCGAAGACCTGCGCCAGCTTTTGAAGGAAACACCGGACCTTGAGCGCGCGCTTGGGCGGCTGTCGCTTGGACGCGGCGGTCCCCGTGACCTGGCCGCGATCCGCGACGGATTGGCCGCCACCAAACGCGCCCGTGAAATCCTGAGCCAGGACGGTGAGGGCCTGCCCTCCGGCGTTCAGGTGGCCGAAACCGATCTTGGTCATCATGAGGTTCTGGTTGAAAAACTGGGTCGGGCCCTGCAGGACGACCTGCCCCTGATCACCCGTGACGGCAATTTCATCGCCGAGGGCTTCAACGCCCGGCTGGATGAGCTGCGGTCCATGGGCAGCGACGCCAAGAAGCTGTTGATGAACCTTCAGGTGAAATACCAGCAGGAAAGCGGCGTCGATAACCTGAAGGTCAAGCATAACAACGTGCTGGGCTATTTCCTGGAGGTCAGCGCCAAAAACGCCGACAAGCTGGGCGATCAGTTCATCCACCGCCAGACCATGTCCAACGCCATGCGCTATACCACGACCGAATTGTCGGAACTGGCACGCGACATTGTCGAGGCAAAAGACAAGGCCCAGGCTCTGGAACAGGAACTGTTTGAAGACCTGGCAACCGACGTGAAGGCCATGGCCGACGGCGTGGCGCTTGCCGCACACAGCCTGGCGGAACTGGACTGGGCAACGGGCCTGGCACAGCTTGCCCTTGATCAGGACTATTGCCGTCCGATTGTCGACCACAGCCTTGCCTTCCATATCGAAGGTGGCCGACATCCGGTCGTGGAACACGCCCTGCGCAAGTCCGGCAACACGGATTTCGTGCCCAACGACTGCGAATTGAACCCGGATCAGAAATTATGGCTGATCACTGGTCCGAACATGGCGGGTAAAAGTACCTTCCTGCGCCAGAATGCCCTGATCACGATCCTTGCCCAGATGGGCGGTTTCGTCCCGGCAACGGCCTGCCATATCGGGGTCGTCGACCGGTTGTTCAGCCGTGTCGGCGCCGCCGACGATCTGGCGCGCGGGCGGTCCACCTTCATGGTGGAAATGGTGGAAACCGCGACGATCCTCAATCAGGCGACCGACCGCAGCCTTGTCATCCTTGACGAAATCGGGCGAGGCACAGCAACCTTCGACGGCCTGTCGATCGCCTGGGCCTGCGTTGAACATCTGCATGAGGCCAACAAATCCCGTGCGTTGTTCGCAACCCATTACCACGAACTGACGGCCCTGACCGAACAACTGGCATCGCTGGTTTCCTATTCCATGCGGGTGAAGGAATGGCAGGGCGATGTCATCTTCCTGCATGAGGTGATGCGCGGGGCGGCAGACCGGTCCTACGGCATCCATGTGGCACGTCTGGCCGGATTGCCGAAACCTGTTGTGCAACGGGCAGAAGACGTCCTGCATACGTTGGAAAAAGGGGAACAGTCGGGTGCTGTGACACGATTGGTGGATGACCTGCCTCTGTTCCAGGCGATCCTCGACCAACCGGACCCCACTCCTGCGGAAGTCCCCGCCTCTGTCGTCGAGGATACCCTCAAGACAATCGATCCCGACGATCTGACGCCAAAACAGGCCCTGGACCGCCTCTATGAATTGAAAGCGCTGTTGAAGGACTAAATGCCTGTACCACGCCCTGATCAAGGGCAATGCAGACCAAACAGGGGTGATATCTGTTAAACTGGAAATATGCCCAATCAAACGCAGTTGAACCTGTCAGATGTAAAAGCAGCCCTCAGCTTCATAGGCCGGGGCAATGACAAGCCGGGAACAGAGGTTCTGCCCCTTCTGACCGGGCTGGCCGCACGCACGATAGCCAGCGACAAGACACTGCGGGGGCGGGTCGCACAGTCACGCTTTACAGAAATTCTGCTGCGCACGCTGACCACGCGCTTTGTCGTTCAAAACCGCGCGGTGGACGAACAACAGGTCGCCCGCATGATCTCCAGCGCCACGCGATTTCAGCACCTGTCCATCAAGGACCAGACCCATTACATCCCTGTTCACCTGGAATCCGTGCCCTCCGACGAGACCATCGAACTGGGGCCGGTTACCTTCCATCCCCTGGCTGCCTTTGCGACAACAGACCGCGCCCCAAAAAAAGACGTCGCCGCCTGGATCGGGCAGGCGGACCTGATTGCGGAGATTACCGTTCCTGCCTGTGAACCGGTCATGTCACGACGCCGCGCCGAACAGGCCGTCGCCCGCGCACGGGATATGATCCGCCTGCTCTCTGCCGAGGCCAGCCTCATGCCGGTTTCCCCCGACGCGGCGCATTCCCTGCCGTCTTGGACGATGGTGACCGGGGCCGTGCCTGCCGGTCTTCTGGAACAGGCAGGCAGCAGCCTGCGCTGTCTCGTGGAACCGGACGCTGTCTGGCCCCTGGCGGAACGCTTTTTGGACGCCGTTGGCTGGTATGCCATGGCAGCGCGGGAACCGGCGGAGGCGGCTGCAATCACGCTTTGGGTCAACGCCCTGGAACGTCTGACCATGACACGGGACCATGAACGCATAACGGATTGCGTCGCACGCCGGACCGCCCTTCTGGTCATGCGCGCGGATGAGGCCCTGGGCTATGAGGCGGGGCGCACCATGGCCGACAACCTCTATATGGTGCGATGCGGTCTGGTTCACGGGGCTCTGCGCCCCTTTGACGCCTCCCTGCCCGGCGAGCGTATCGAGGCGGAACGGATCACCCGCATGTCCCTGCTGGGCAGCCTGGCATTTTTCGGGGAAGTAGGCCTCTTGAGTACCCGGACGACAATCAAGAAGCTGGAAGATGCCTATGACGCCATGGAAAAACGGCTGCAATCACGGTAGTAATTGAGCAGGAACGCTGTTGCCTCCGATCAACTCTCAGGCTTTTTCATGAAAAACCTCAAGAACCGCCGCAAGATTATCAACCGTCAGGCCCTGCAGGAAGCACTGGAAGCCGTTCTGGATAAGGACCTTTCCACCCAGAAACGGCGCGCGGAATGGCTGTCGCTTTATAAACAGGCCCTGAATGACGGCTATGCCGAGGTAAAGCGGCGTTTCATGAAAGACCAGGACGGCGCGCTGGCAGTCCTCGGCAACGCCTATGTTATCGACCAGCTTATCCGCGCCATGTATCACATGGCCGCCCGGCATCTGTATCCTTCCGCCAACCCGACCAAGGCGGAAAAACTCTGCATCATCGCGGTTGGCGGCTATGGCCGTGGCGAACTGGCGCCGCAATCCGACGTCGATCTCCTGTTCCTGCATGCCTACAAGCTTTCGCCGCGGGTGGAACAGATCGTCGAGGATATCCTTTATCTGCTGTGGGATCTGGGCCTGAAAGTCGGCCAGTCCACCCGCTCACTCGACGAATGTATCCGTCAGGCAAAAAGCGATTGGACCATCTGCACCTCCATTCTTGAAGCCCGGTTCATCTGGGGAGAGAAGGCTCTGTTTACAGAGCTGCAAAAGCAATTCCGCAAACAGGTGATGGAAGGCCGGGAAAACGACTTTCTGGAAGCGAAACTTCACGAACGCGACGAACGGCACAACAAGATGGGGGACAGCCGTTATGTGCTGGAACCCAACATCAAGGACGGCAAAGGCGGTCTTCGCGACCTCCACACGCTGTATTGGATCACCAAATTCCTGTTCCAGGTCACCGATATCTCCGAATTGCCGGACAAGGGCAAACTGACCCAGTCGGAAGTCGAAGGCTTTACCAAGACACAGCAGTTCCTTTGGACACTGCGCTGTCACCTGCATTATCTGACCGGTCGCCCGGAAGACCGCCTGACCTTTGACGTACAGCCGGAACTGGCGCGCCTGATGGGTTATACGGACCATGCGGGTGCTACCGGCGTCGAGCGCTTCATGAAGCACTATTTCCTGATCGCCAAGGATGTCGGCAACCTGACCCGGATTTTCTGTGCCGCCTTCGAGGCCAATTCAAAGCGCCGCCGCCTGCTCGATCTGCCCAAACGGGTGTTCCGGCGCGATATCGAAGGCTTTCCGGTCGAAAGCGGCCGCCTGACGGTGGACGATGCAAGGCGTTTCGAGAAGAAACCGGTTGATATGCTGCGCATCTTCCGCGCCTCGCAGCGTCAAAATGTGGATATTCATCCCGATGCACTTCAGGCCATCACCCGCAAGCTCCGCTATCTGAATAAGAAAATCCAGAAAAGCCCGGAGGCAAACGCTGTCTTCCTCGACATCCTGACCGCGAAGGAAGACCCGGAAGTCACCCTGCGCCATATGAACGAATGCGGTTTGTTTGGCCGCTTCATGCCAGACTTTGGACGTGTCGTCGCGCAGATGCAGTATGACATGTACCATGTCTATACCACCGATGAGCATACGATCCGGGCCATCGGCATTTTGAACAGGATCGAAAATGGCAGACTGGCCAGCGACCATCCTGTTGCCAGCCAGATCATCGACAAGGTTCTCAGCCGCGAGGTCCTTTATGTCGCCGTCCTGCTGCATGATATCGCCAAGGGACGCGGCGGCGACCATTCCGTGCTGGGTGCGGACCTCGCCCGCAAGATTTGCCCGCGCCTGGGCCTCACCGATGAACAGAGCGAAACCGTGGCCTGGCTGGTGCTGCATCACCTGGCCATGTCGGAGACGGCCTTCAAACGGGATCTGGGGGACCCGAAGACGATCCAGGATTTTGTCGGTCTGGTTCAATCGCCGGAGCGCCTGCGCCTGCTGTTATGTCTGACGGTTGTGGATATCCGCGCCGTGGGGCCGAAGGTCTGGAACAACTGGAAGGCCACCCTGCTGCGGGAACTCTATTACCGGGCGGAAGACCTCATGTCCGGCGGCATGCTGGAGGAAGGCCGGGATATGCGGGCCGACGCGTTGCGGGACCAATTGCGGGAACGCCTTTCCCAATGGCCCCAGAATGACGTCGACGCCCATCTCAGCCGCGGCGGCACATCCTATTTCCTGTCCTACGACCTGGACAGCCTTGTGCGTCAGGCGGAGCTGATCCGCGTGGCACAGTCTCACGGTGAAGACCTGACCCTGGACGTTCTGGTGGACCGGGAAAAGGCCGTCACGGAACTGACCATCTACGCCCCCGACCATCCGGGCCTGTTCTCACGCCTGTCGGGTGCAGTCGCCGTCTGCGGCGCGTCGATTGTCGAGGCAAAAATCCACACCTTTAGCGACGGCATGGCGCTGGATACCTTCCTGATCCAGGATTCACATGGGGCAGCCTTCAAACACACCGGCCGCGCCAGCCCCCTGGAAGAAACCATCCGCAAGGTTCTCTCTGGCGAAATGCGCCCGCTTCAGGAGTTGGAAAAGCGTGCGCGTACAGGCTTGAAAAGCCGTACGGATGTTTTCACCGTCGCGCCGCGTGTGCTGATCGACAACAAGGCCTCCAACACACATACGGTCATCGAGGTCAACGGTCGCGACCGCCCCGGCCTGCTGTTCCAGCTTACCAGCACATTGACCCGTCTCGGGTTGCAGATCGGCAAGGCCAAGATTTCCACTTTCGGCGAACAGGTGGTCGACGTCTTCTATGTGAAAGATGTATTCGGCCTGAAAATCGACCATGAGAACAAGTTGAAGCAGATCAGGACCATGATGCTGGATGCGCTGAAGCAGAATGCAACCAGCAACAGAACCGGCAAGGCAGACAGGCGGGCAGCCGAATAAACTCAAACGCCCCCTATTTCTGTCGCCACAGCCCGGTCATCTGCAATTTTCAGCCTGCCTCCAATTATGCATTGGCCCGCTGCGTGAAACAGGTTAAGACGTCAGCAAACGATAGTAACGACTTGCGATACAATCTCGCGGACGCCACTTTGGTATTGTAATGAGCGTCATCAACACCCAACGCGGTCGGATTCGCGCGGTCCTGGGCCCCACGAATACCGGCAAGACCCATCTCGCCATCGAGCGGATGCTGGGCCATACCTCCGGCATGATCGGTTTCCCGTTGCGCCTGCTGGCGCGTGAAAACTATGACCGGATATGCAGGCTGAAGGGTGTTTCCTCCGTCGCACTTATCACAGGCGAAGAAAAGATCATCCCGGCCAATCCGCGCTGGTATGTCTGCACGGTGGAATCCATGCCACTGGACAAGATGGTCGAATTCCTGGCCGTCGACGAAATCCAGCTTTGCGCGGACCGCGACCGTGGCCATATCTTCACCGACCGCCTGCTCCATGCCCGCGGTTTGGAAGAAACAATGTTCCTGGGTGCAGATACCATCGCAGACCTGATCAAACTGCTGGTGCCGGACGCAGAGATCGAAAGCCGCCCGCGCTTTTCCACCCTTTCTTACGTCGGCTCCAAAAAACTGACCCGCCTGCCGCGCCGCTGTGCGGTCGTCGCCTTTTCCGTCAATGACGTCTATGCCCTGGCGGAGACCATTCGCCAGCATCGCGGCGGCACCGCCGTCGTGCTTGGTGCCTTGAGCCCGCGCACGCGCAATGCGCAGGTGGACATGTATCAGGCGGGCGAGGTTGATTATCTGGTCGCGACGGACGCCATCGGCATGGGTCTGAACATGGACGTGGACCATGTGGCCTTTGCCGCCACCCGGAAATATGACGGCCATGCCATGCGCCCGTTGAGCGCCGCCGAGGTCGGGCAGATCGGCGGACGCGCCGGGCGTCATATGAACGACGGTAGTTTCGGGGTTACCAACAATCTGCATGATTTCGACGAAGACCTGGTCGAAGCTGTCGAGAACCATGAGTTTCAGAAGATCACGCAAATCCAGTGGCGTAACCGCAGGCTGGACTTCCGCTCGCCCAAGCTTTTGATCCGAAGCCTGCAACATGGCTCCAGCCGCCGCGAACTGGTGCGCACCCGTGATGCGGAAGACCATCTGACGCTGCTGTCCCTCATGCGCAATGAAGAGGTCATGCAGCGTGCCGATGGCACTCGGCGCATGCAGATGCTGTGGGACCTGTGCCAGGTCCCCGACTTTCGCAAGGTCACCCCGGATCATCACGCGGAACTGGTCGGCGATCTCTTCATACAGCTTTGCGACCATGGACGCATACCCGACGACTTCCTCGCCGGGCGCATCAATCGCCTCGACAAGACAGAAGGCGATATCGACATGCTGACCCAGCGGCTGGCCTATATCCGGACCTGGGCCTATGTGGCGAACCGGCAGAACTGGCTGCGCGACGCGGTTCACTGGCAGGAACGCACCCGCGCCATTGAGGACATGATATCGGATGCGCTGCACGACCGGTTGATGCAGCGCTTCGTCGACAAACGCGCGACAGCGCTCAACCGAAAAGGCAAGGATACGCCTGCCTTGTTTACCGCCATAGGCAAGGACAATCAGGTTCTGGTCGAAGGCCATATCGTCGGCCGCATCACCGGTTTCCGTTTTCAGCCGGACCGCGCCCGCGACGCCCGCGAGGCCAAGGCCCTGCACACCGCAGCCGCCCCGGCCTTCGCCCAGGAAATGGCCGACCGTGTTGCAAGGCTGGAAAAAGCCGAGGACAAGGACATTCATCTCACCGCCCAAGGCATCATAAGCTGGGGTGAAATTGAGATCGCACGGCTGCGGAAAGGTCGTAACCTGCTGGAACCCTCCGTGGAACTCACCCCCAATGATATTGCCGACGGCGGCCTGCAGGCCCGCATCGTCACCCGCCTGGAAAAATGGCTGCAGGCCTATCTGGCGGACAGGCTGCGCATCCTGATCGCGCCAAAGACGGACAAGATGTCGCCACCCGCCAGGGGATTGCTGTTCCAGCTTCGTGAGGGGCTGGGCAGTTGCCGGGCAGATCAGGCGCGGGAACAGACCGGCAGCCTGACCGAAGAAGATCGCATCCTTTTTGCCAAGATGGGCCTCAGGATGGGCCGGGACTGGATTTATCTGGAGCGCCTTTTGAAACCCGCCGCGATCCGGCTGCGGGCAATTCTTTGGGCTGCCTTCCACGATGTTGAGCTTCCCGCGATCCCGGCAAAACAGCGTTTCTCCCTGCCCGGCGATATGGCAACGACCGACGCCTGGGCCCATCTGGGATATGGTCTGATCGGCCCGGTTGCCCTGCGTCAGGACAGGGTTGAGCGTTTCTCTGCGATGTTGCGGAAACTGGCAAAGACCTCGCCTTTTACCATCCCGCCCGAAATGATGCAGATCACCGGCTGCACGGAAACCGACGTCCGGAATCTGTTGCGTGGCATGGGTGGAAAACGCGACAAAGAGACTGGCGAATGGTCGCTGCATGTCAAGGGACGCAAGCGACGCAAAAATGTCACATTTCAGACAAAAGATAACCACGGCGCGAAAGGAAAGATAAAACGACATAGTAGAAAATCGAAATCTATGTCAGAATCAGACTCGCCGTTTGCAGCATTAAAAGGGTTGCTGGACAAACAATGAGTAATGAAACGCAGGAAAAACTGCGTGTCGACAAATGGCTGTGGTACGCACGTTTCTTCAAGACGCGCACGCTCGCTGCGACGATGGTTTCCGGCGGCCATATGCGCATCAACAGACAACCCGCCCGCAAACCCGGCACAACCGTCAAGGTCGGGGATATCCTGACCTTTCCCCAAGGCCCTCATATCCGTGTCATCGAAATCGTCGCCCTGGCGGACCGTCGTGGTCCGGCGCCGGAGGCACAGCAGTTGTATGAGGACCTGGATCCCCCTCAACCCAAACCAAAAAACGAAACACCCGAAGCGGCCTTGCGTGAAAAGGGAGCTGGTCGCCCCACGAAAAAAGAACGCCGTGAAACGGATCGGCTAAAAAGCGTTTTCTAAGGAGTAAGAAGGCAGATGTGGTCCAAAATTCGAAAATTCCTCTTCATCGGATATGGTGAATCCGATTCCGGGGCAAAACAGCATTCTCTCGACGAATTGTATATCGCCGCCGCCGCCTTGATGGTGGAAGCGGCCCTGCTGGATGGCGAGCTGGATGACGATGAACGTGCAACAATCGTTGCCGCCTGCAAAAGCCATTTCAGCATTGACTGCGAGACCGCACATAAATTGTTGGACGAGGCAGTCATACGGCAGGAAAACGCTGTGGACATCCACAGCTTCGTCAACAAATTTGCGCCGAAATTCGACCATGACGAACGATTGAAGATCGTCGAGATGCTATGGGAAGTGGTCTATGCGGACGGGGAACTGCACCCCTATGAAGCAAACCTGCTGCGCCGTGTTTCCGGGTTGCTGGGCATCAAGGACCAGGAAAGCGGTGACGTTCGCAAATCCGTTTTGAACCGTCAGGCCCCCGCGGGCGCGTAACAGACGCCCGTCAATCGGTTTCCAATCCCTTCGGGCCGGTGCCTGCCTCACCGGTCCGAAGCGGAATCAGCAAACCCAATCCCAGCGCCAGAAAGACCAGGATGGTCACCATGCCGAGGCGCTGGCTATCGAAAACGCTTGTCACCCAGGCCAGGACCAATGGCCCCAGAAACGCCGTCGCCTTGCCCGACAGGGCGTAAAGCCCAAAGAACTCCGAACGCAAGGCCTCCGGCGTCAGACGCGCCATCAGGGACCGGCTCGCGGCCTGGGACGGGCCAATGAATGTTCCCACAATGATGCCAACGGTCCAGAAGACCGTTTTGCTTTCGGTCGTGAAGGCGATTGTGCCGAGCAGGATCAACGCCACCAGGGAAATCACCAGAACCGTCTTGCCCCCCCATTTGTCGTCCAGAAAGGCGAAAAGCGCCGCGCCCAGTCCGGCAGTTACATTCAGGGCGATACCGAACATGATCACCTCCGACAGCTTCATCCCGAAGGCGCCCGCCGCAAAAATTCCGCCAAAGGCAAAAAGCGTATTCAGCCCGTCGGTATAGATCATGCGCGCCAAAAGGAACAAAAACGCCGTGCGATAGGTGCGATAGTGGCGGAAGGTGGAAAACAGGCTTCTGACGCCCGACTTCACAGCAATACCCATTGGCTGTGTGGCACGCGGCTTTTCCCTGACAAACAGAAAGGTTGGCAGGCAGAAAACAGCAAACCACAGGGCGACCAGAATGGTGGTCGCGCGGACATGAGCCGCCCCTTCCTTGGTAATGCCGAACAGGGGTGTGTCGGTCTGCACGAAACCGAACAAGGCAATGACCAGCGCACAAAGCCCCCCCAGATAACCAAGCCCCCAGCCCCATCCGGAGATGCGCCCGTAATAGTCCGGGCTTGCCACATCGGGCAGCATGGCATTGTAAAACACCATCCCCAGTTCAAAGCCGATCGTCGCCACGATTATCCCCGCCACAGCGATTGGAATGGCGCTCTCATCCGGGGTCACGAACCACAGCGATGCGGTCGCCACCATGCAAAGAACCGAAAAGACCGCCAGCCACGCCTTGCGGCCACCGCTGAAATCCGCGATTGCACCACAGACCGGGGCCAGAACCGCAATCAGGATCGCCGCAGTCGCCATGGCATTGCCCCAGATCGCCTGACCGCTGACCGGGTTTTCTGCAACAGCCGTGGTAAAATAGGTGGCAAAGACAAAGGTTGTGATGACGGTGGGAAACGCGGAATTCGCCAGATCATAGAGGCACCAGGAAATGGTTCCGCGCTTTTCATAGGCCATTGCGTGACTGCCCCTGTCTGATATCGTTGTCATTACCCAGGCGCAGCCTATTGAAAATTTTGATAAAGAGGAAGGCTCAACATGATCGTCTCCACCACCGATTCCATCGAAGGAAAACGCATTGTCGCCTATCATGGTATTGTCAGTGGCGAAACCATCTTCGGCGCGAATGTCTTCCGCGACTTCTTCGCAGGCATCCGCGACCTTGTCGGCGGGCGCTCCGGCTCATACGAAAAGGTCCTGAGCGAAGGCAAGGAAACCGCGATCGAAGACATGGTCGCCCGTGCGGAACAGGCCGGCGCCAACGCGGTAATCGGATGCGACCTGGACTATGAAGCCATCGGCCAGAACAGCTCGATGTTGATGGTTGTCGCCAGCGGCACCGCCGTCACCGTTGAATAATCCGGTTCCGTCCTAGCCTGAAAAGGACATCAGGGCGGCGGCGAGAATTCGCCCGCCGCCTTTTTCCTGCAGCAGGACCGCACAGCCGCCATCCCCTGGCACCTGTTCATTTGACAGCGCCAGGTCCATGGCCCCGCCCTTCCAACTGCCGACCGTATCCAGGGACCGGACCACATGGGCGTTGGTCATCGTGCGGCCCGCATTTTCCCCCCGTTTCACTTTGGTTTCATGCTTTTTGTCAAAGCTGACCAGAACGATATCAAAGGAACGCGGCGCATCGGGCCCGTCAATTGATACCGCAACACCATTATCCCCATGGGTCAGTGTTACCGACGGGGTAAAATCAAGCTTGTCCTGCCGCGCCAGCTTGATCGCCATTTCCACCGCCGAGCGCTTGGACCCGATTTCATGACGCCAGCCATCAATCACCATTTGCGGGGTGTAGACATATCTCTGCTCCAGATTGGCCGCATAGCGACGCTGACGGTTTGTAAAGGCAGGCTTCGCAAAGGGATCAGCCCAACCAATGTAATCCCAGTAATCAACGTGGAATTCCAACGCGACGATATCGTCCCGCCGTGCCAGTTCCTGTAGGTAGGCATCGGCGGGCGGGCAACTGTTGCAACCCTGACTGGTAAACAACTCAACAACCACGGCTGATTGTGTGGCGGACCCCGCCAATGCCCCGCCGGGAAAGTTCGCGACGGCCATAGCAGCAAAGATCAGGGCGTAAAGGATGTTCGTCTTTTTCATGACATGACAATAGAAAGTCTCGCACTGCAGAACCAATCAAGCGATATCAACTTGAAGTGATGGATTTAGATTGAATTGCGAGGCTCCGGGACTAAGGTAGCGATGTAAGATCAAAACACGCGGCCAACATGCGCATTTCAATCAGAACACTTCTGCTATTCGGCTTCGGCGGCCTGACCCTGGTCGGGATTGGCATTATCCTGTCCCTTGGTTTTGTAACCGCCACGCGAAACACCTTCAGCCTGTATGCGCAAATGTCGAAAGACTTCATCGACACCATCAGCGATGAAGTCGAAGCCGAATTCAACCTTGTTCAAACACAAGGGGAATGGATGCGCCAAGCCTTCGAATCGGGCCGCATCCAGGTTGATGACTATAACGCCCTTGAAGATTTCCTCGATGGCTCGATGGCTGCAACCCCGGCGGTCATGGGAACCGTCCTGGTCACCGACGACAAACGTCAACGCCGTTTCGCCCGACAGTTCCCTCATCTGGTTTTGAGCAACGTACCGGAAAAAGAGTATGACCGGGAATGGAAAGTGCAGTTTCAAAGCGCTCAAAAAGCTGCGTGGAGCCAACCGGTTTGGATCGAGGAACTGCAGGAAACGGTCCTCAATCTACGGACGCCTCTGACACTTCCGGACGGTAGGCGTGCAATGATCATCCAGGTCGTGACCGTTTCAAAACTTTCTGAAATTCTGGGCTCGCTGGATTTCGAATTCGATTCCAGTCCCTTCATCCTCTATGGGTCGGAATATGTGCTGGCGCATCCGAAAATGCACGCCGACCCGGCGTTACGGGATCAAGCGATCCCCCTGCCCCGTGTTGCCGACTATAGCGACCCGATTCTGGCAAAGTTTGAGACCAGGCAACCCCTGGACGGGATGAGCAAACCCCGGGGGCCAAACGACAAACGGGTGGAATTGCGCCAGTCAAAGAACCAGAAGGATGAAAATGTCATCTTCGTCAACGATCAGAACTATGAAGTCAGTATCGTCGACGTGGATTCGCAGAACGAGCAGGAATATGTCTTCATTCACCGGGTTATCAACGGCTATTCCGACCGGCCCATCGTTGTCGGCGCTTATTTCAACAACCAAAGTACCAACCGTGAAATCCGCCGCCTGATTGGGTCATTCGCAGTATCCCTCGGTGTGCTTGTCATCACAGTCGGGGGCGCCCTTTTCATCGGCAGGAGGGTGGGTCGCCCGATCATGCAGCTTGCGGCTGCCGCCCAGAAACTCCGCGACGGTCATCTGAACGATGTACCTCATGTGAACCCCAGCCGGATTCTGGAACTGCGCGCTGCCGCCAAGGCCTTCAACGCCATGCTGAATGGCCTGCGCGAACAGGAGCGGATGCGGAATCTCTTCGGCAAGATGGTCCCGCGACGGGTCGCCGAACAGATGCTCAACAGTCCGGCAGGTCTTGCCCCGCAATCAGCCACAGCCACAGTTCTCTTCTGCGATATCAAGGACTTCACCGCATTATCGGAAATGTCCCAACCGGTGGAGATCATCGACATACTCAACGCCTATTTCACGAAAATGGTCAGCATCATCGAGGCGCATAACGGCATTATCACACAGTTCCAGGGCGACGCCATCCTGGCGGTATTCAATGTGCCGCTGCCGGACGAAAAACACGCCGAAAACGCCATTCGCGCCGCATTGGAAATGCTGGAAGCCGTTCGCACGGAAACATTCTGCGGGAAAAAGCTGGCCTGCCGGATAGGCGTCAACACCGGCCCGCTTGTCGCCGGTAATGTCGGGGCCGACAGCCGCATGAATTATACTGTCCACGGGGATGCCGTGAACACGGCCTCCCGCCTGGAGCAGCTAAACAAGGACCATGGGACCGTGCTTCTTGTCTCGGAGACAACACAGGACCTGGCCCAAATGCCCGACCTCACCGAGATCGGCAGTGTCACCCTGCGCGGCAAGCAAAAGCCGGTACGTATCTACACAAACGCGCCACAGGAGCGGACCTAGCTACACAGGTTGCTTCCTATGGCGGCGGACTGTCTTTCCCTGGCGGTTGATATAGTAGATCGCGCCCAGGACCATCAGGGCCCCCAGGCCGGTCTGCAGGGTCATGCCTTCGTTGAAAAGCAGGATGCTGTAGAAAACCCCGAATATCGGCGTCAGGACATAAAAGGGCATGACCATGGCTACCGGATAGCGTTTGAGCAGGGCAAACATGCTGACATGCCCCAACACGCTGACGCCAATTGCCGCATGAACAACCATTGCCCAATCCAGCCATTCGGCAGTCCGCAACGCCTTGATCTGCCCGCTTTCAAAGGTTAGAGACAGCGCCAGCATGACCGGTCCGGAAAGAACCGCCATCCAGGCGTTCATCACCCGCGCATCCAGGTCCTTCAACCCCCTGGAGAGCACCGTACTTGCGCCATAGGCCAGTGCCATGATCGCACACCAGAACAACGCATCAAGCGAGTTCAGCAGGGATGGGTCAAAGGCGATAACAACGATACCGCCAAATGCTACGGCAATCGCGACCAGAACGGTCAACCGAACCGGTTCCTTCAGGAAGATAAACCCCAGTAACACCGCAAAAGGCACGCTAAGCTGTGTTCCGATCACGATCGGCGATACAGTCGCCGCAAGGCTTAACGCCTGATACATTGCCGCGAAAACGGCAACCCCCATCATCATGGAAAACAGCAACAGATACGGCCATTGGTGTTTCCTCACCGCCCGGAAGCGTAAAAAGGGCAACAGGGCCAGCGAGACCAGTCCGGCACGCAATGCGACAAAAAGATAGGGCGGAAAGTGGTCCACCCCCACCTTACCCAAGGCATAGGCGCTGCCAAACAGCGCATTGATCGCGATAACAGCCAGAAGGTGGACAGGTTGCATGGCGGAACTCCCCTTTTTCCTTCACCTATCCTCAATTGCCCTCCTCGGCAACGGTCACGAGGGAAAAAGCCTTTTGCCGCGAAATCGCGATCTCTGTCTTTTAATGGGTAGGAAGCTGCCCTATTTAACGGTGTAAGCAACCCGAGACCAACCAAGGATCACCTTTACAAATGGCCAACCAGATTACTGTTGGAGAACGCCTGCCCAACGTCCGCCTGCGCCGACTGGAAGACGGACGGCTAGAGGACTATTTCCTGCACGACCTCACAGCAGGTAAAAAGCTTTTGCTGGTGGGCTTCCCCGGGGCCTATACACCCAATTGCGATGGTCGCCATCTGCCAAGCTTTGTCGCCAATGCAGACCATATCCAGACGCAGGGGGTGGACCAGATTGTCGGCATCGCCGTCAACGACCCATGGGTAATGCAACGCTGGGAAGCGGAGACCCAGGCCAAGGGAAAAGTGCTGCTTCTATCAGACGGAAATGCGGACCTCACCCGTCAGCTTGGCCTGCTGTTCGATGGTCAGGAACTGGGTATGGGGCAACGGTGCCAGCGCTTTTTCCTGATTGCAGACAACGGCATTGTCAGGAAGATCAATGTCGACCGGGGCATGGCCTATGCCTGCACACGGTCGGAAGACGTACTGCAGGTTCTGATCTGAGGAAACGGCTCAGACCGCTTGCCGGGCCGCCTCCTGGAGGGCGTCTTCCAATGCGGGGTTCAGGTCATTGAGATTTATATCGGTATTGGCCTGTTTGCTTTTAAGCTCATTTTCCAGCGAACGGCATAGGTCCGCAAGGCCACAAAAGCCGATGTTGGATGCCACCCCTTTCAGCGTATGAAGCTGCATACGCAGCCCTTCAGAATCCTCCGCCTTGCGGGCATCCATCGCCGCCGAAATAAATTCATGACATTGGGATTTCAGCGTATCCAGAACCTGTGCCCTGTTCTGGTCCGGGAATAGGCCAAACGCGACAGACAGGCGCGCAGGATCCACAGACTTATTGTTCATTCCATCTGCCCTATCACGCATTTTTCCGTCACCTTTCACGGTATCATCCCGCAAGACAATCTCCGGGCTGGCCGCCATTTTGTCCTGCTCCACGGCAAGCGGCAACCCCTGTCCCGCCAACACGCGGTTCAACTCACTGATCTTGACCGGTTTTCCAATAACATCAGACATCCCCGACTTTCGGTACTGACGAATATTTTCCTGCATGACATCCGCCGTCAGGGCGATAATCGGAAGGTTTGACCGACTGTCATCGAAGGATTCCCGCATCATCATTGCCGTCTCCATACCATTCATATGCGGCATATGAATATCCATAAGGATGACATCAATCATGAAACCTGTATCGGAATGCATGATGGCTAGGGCCTCGGCACCGTCGGCGGCTTCTATCACCGTATGTCCTTCGGAGGTGACCAATGCCTTGACCAATTGACGGTTCACTTCAAGGTCATCGACCACCAGCATCGTGACCGGGGCGAGATGTGCCGTCTGTGGCAACAGGAGAAGATCCTCATCCTCCGCATAATCCCGCCAGGGCAGGGTCACCGTAAACCAGAAACGGCTTCCCTCTTCATGGGCACTCTCGACGCCGATTTCGCCCCCCATGCTTTCCACCAGATGCTTGCAGATAGAAAGCCCCAGCCCGGTTCCGCCATAGTTTCTGGTCACGGAAACATCGGCCTGCGTGAAGGCGTCGAAGACCACTTCCTGTTCTTCACTGGTCATGCCGACACCCGTATCCGATACGGAGATTTCCATTTCCACACTATGATCGTCCTGTGCGACCTTTCTTGCCGCGAGCACGATTTCCCCACCGCTGGTGAATTTGATCGCATTGGACAGGAAATTCACAATGACCTGACGAATACGGGTTGGGTCGCCGATCACACAGGGAGGCAGGTTATCGTCCAGTTCAAGACGTATCCTGTTGTTTCGCTCCTTGGCCGCGTCCACCATGATGGACCGCAGGTGTTCCATGACATCACGCCAGGAAAATTGAACCTTTTCCAATTCCAGTCGACCGGACTCAATTTTCGAGAGGTCGAGAATATCGCCAATCAATGCCTGAAGGTGGCTTCCGGCCATTTGGATGTTCTTCACATACGACCGATACCCCGGCGTCCCGAGCGGCCCCTCGGCCTCCCGCGACAAAACATCGGCAAAGCCCACGATGGCGTTTAACGGTGAACGCAGCTCATGGCTCATACGGGCAAGAAAGGTCGTCTTGGCCCGGCTCGCCATCACCGCGGCCTTTCGCGCCTTTTCCATTGTCTGGAGGGCCTGTTCCTTTTCGCGAACTGCCGAGACTTCCTTTGTGACGTCCAGCCCGACCCCACGATAGCCTTTAAAACGCCCCCAGCGATCGAAACAGGGCCGCCCGGAAATCTCGATCACACGGTCTGACCGGTGTTCCTGCGGTATCACAAAACGAACGCGCCGGAAGGGCTGACGGGTTTCAATCAGTTGGAATATGTCGTTTTTCACGTCGCCTCGGTCGAGGAGACTGCTGCCCCAGTAAGACAACAGCTCTTCGCGTGACTTCCCGACAGCCTCCTGCCTTGGCGTGCTGGTCACATGCTCAAACCGTTCCGAGAAGTAGCTGAAGCACCCCTCTTCATCCATCTCCCAGTAATAGTCGCTGCCAATCTCCGTAAAATCCCGGAACCGCTGCTCACTGACCAGCAACTCATCCATCATGTTGGCGCGCCTGACTTCGTTGCGCAGGAATATACCGAGGATGATGACGCTGACGACTTCATAAATGAACACCGGCAGCAGGACCTTGCCCAGGGCCGGCAACGCCACCTCCTGTGGCAACAGGAACAATGTCGGCAACGACACGCCCGGCAGGAGAACGCCCATGATCAGGAAATCGGAAATACTGTATTTTTCAGGGGCGGATTTACGCAGTTTCCAATAACCAAGCCCCAGCAGCGCGGCTGCCCCGATCCCCACAATCCCGGCCACAGCACCCGGGCCGCCCAGGGCCAGGCGATATCCCCCCGCGATCAATGCGGCGATCAGGCTGCCATAGCCCCCACCGAACGGGCCTGCGAGGACAACGGCGACAGTACGGCCGTCGAAGATAATGCCGTCGGTCGGGGACAGGGGGAACAGCATCGCCACAATGGCAATCAGGCCAAACAGCAGGCCGGTGTAGAGGATGGAGAATTTACCGTATTGGCGGCAGAAGCGGTTGATGATCAGCCCATAGAAAAAGGCGGACAGAAAAAGCAGCGCGAGGTTTTCCCCCAATTGCAGCGCGACATTGCTTTCCATGCGCGTATCTCTCAGCCAGCTCCAGGTTACATGTCACCAAACACAACCATGCCGTTCTCCAAAATACATCATTTCGCCCAAATAGCCAAAAACACAAAAAAGAGAAGCGGGCCTCCGCAGAGGCCCGCTTCCCGTAATCAATCGGCTGAATGCCCGGTCGGGCTTGGTTAAGCCGCCTTGCTTTCCGCCATGATGTTGCGCAGGACATACTGCAGGATACCGCCGTTGCGGTAGTATTCCAGTTCGTCCAACGTATCGATACGGCACAGCAGATCGACTTCTTCCTTGGAACCGTCGGCACGCGTGATGATGCATTTCACATCCTGACGCGGCTTCAGGTCGCCTTCGATCCCGACGATGTCGTAGGTCTCGGAGCCGTCCAACTTCAGGGTCTCACGGTTGACGCCATCCTTGAACTGCAGCGGCAGCACGCCCATGCCAACCAAGTTGGAACGGTGGATACGCTCAAAGCTTTCCACGATCACAGCTTTCACACCCAGCAGGCGCGTGCCTTTAGCTGCCCAGTCACGGCTGGAGCCGGTGCCGTATTCCTTGCCACCGACAACCACCAGCGGCGTGCCTTCGGCCTGATAAGCCATGGCAGCGTCATACATGGTGGTGACTTCGCCATTCTTCTTGGTGAAGCCGCCTTCGGTGCCCGGGGCCACTTCATTGCGAATACGGATATTCGCAAAAGTGCCGCGCATCATGATTTCGTGGTTACCACGACGGGACCCATAGGAGTTGAAGTCCGCCGGACGCACCTGACGTTCGGTCAGATATTCACCAGCAGGCGTCTCCGGCTTGAAGGAACCAGCGGGGGAGATGTGGTCCGTGGTCACGGAATCACCCAGGATCGCCAGTGCTTTCGCGCCTTTGATATCGGTGATGGCTTCCGGTTCCGGCTTCATGTCCTGGAAGAACGGCGGATGCTGCACATAGGTGGAACCAGCATTCCATTCGAAGGTCTGGCCTTCCTTGACGCTGATATCACGCCATTCCTTCGGCCCTTCGAAGACGTTGGAATAACGGGATTTGAACATCTCCGGCGTCAGGGACTTCAGCATGGTTTCCTGAATTTCCTGGTTGGTCGGCCAGATGTCCTTCAGGAAGACGTCATTGCCGTCCTTGTCCTGACCGATCGCATCCTTGGTGATGTCGATCTTCATGTTACCGGCCAGCGCATAGGCGACAACCAGCGGCGGGGACGCCAGGTAGTTACCACGGGTATGCGGGGAAACGCGGCCTTCGAAGTTACGGTTACCGGACAGGACGGAGGTCACGACCAGGTCGCCCTCTTCAACCGCCTGGGCAATCGGGCCTGGCAGCGGGCCGGAGTTGCCGATACAGGTGGTGCAGCCATAGCCGACCAGATCAAAGCCCAGTTCGTCCAGGTCTTCCTGCAGGCCGGCGGCTTCCAGATAGTCGGTCACGACCTGGGAACCCGGCGCCAGCGAGGTTTTCACCCAGGGCTTGACGGTCAGGCCCAGTTCGCGGGCCTTGCGCGCAACCAGACCGGCACCGATCAGCACCGCCGGGTTGGAGGTGTTGGTGCAGGACGTGATCGCCGCAATTACAACCGCGCCGTCTTCCAGTTCGTAATCCGCGCCGTCAACAGGCTGTTTCTTGTCGGCGTGACCGAAACCTTCGGCAACCTTGACGAATTCCGGTGCGGCGTTGGAAAGCGCCACGCGGTCCTGCGGACGCTTCGGACCAGCCAGCGACGGCTCTACGGAGTTCAGGTCCAGTTCCAGCGTATCGGTGAAGACCGGCTCGACGGCACCCTTCTCACGCCACATGCCCTGCGCCTGTGCATAGGCTTTCACCAGCGCCACCTGTGCATCATCACGACCGGAGAATTTCAGGTAGTTGAGCGTTTCTTCGTCAACCGGGAAGATACCGCAGGTCGCACCATATTCCGGCGCCATATTGGCGATGGTCGCGCGATCGGCCAGTGTCAGGTTGTCCAGGCCATCGCCGTAGAATTCGACGAATTTGCCGACAACGCCCTTCTTGCGCAGCATTTCCACGACCATCAGAACCAGGTCCGTTGCGGTCATGCCTTCTTTCAGCTTGCCGGTCAGCTTGAAGCCGACGACTTCGGGGATCAGCATGGAAACCGGCTGACCCAGCATGGCGGCTTCAGCTTCGATGCCGCCAACGCCCCAGCCCAGAACACCCAGGCCGTTGACCATGGTGGTGTGGCTGTCGGTCCCGACCAGCGTATCCGGATAGGCGATCTCGCGGTCACCGCCCTTTTCCTGGCTGCTCCAGACGGTGCGGGCCAGATATTCCACGTTCACCTGGTGGCAGATGCCGGTTCCCGGAGGAACGACGCTGAAGTTGTCGAATGCGGTCTGGCCCCAACGCAGGAAGCTGTAGCGCTCGCCGTTGCGTTCGAATTCCAGATCGACGTTTTTCTTGAAGGAATCCTTACCGCCGAAATAGTCGACCATGACGGAGTGGTCGATGACCAGATCCACCGGGGACAGCGGGTTGATCTTTTCCGGGTCGCCACCCATGGCAACCATCGCCTCGCGCATGGCGGCCAGATCAACCACCGCAGGCACGCCGGTGAAGTCCTGCATCAGGACGCGCGCCGGGCGATAGGCGATTTCATGGGTCGATTTGCGCTCTTTCTGCCAGTCGGCAACCGCTTTCACATCGTCGGTGGTGACGGTGCGGCCATCTTCGAAACGCAGCATGTTTTCCAACAGCACTTTCAAAGAGAAAGGCAGACGGGAAACGTCGCCGATCTGGTCGGCGGCTGCCTGCAGCGAGTAATAATCGTATTCCTTACCGTCAACGGTAAGGGTGCGACGGGTCTTAAGACTGTCCTGGCCGGTCATGGTCATGGGTGTCTTGCTCCTCAATCGTGATCCGTGTTGACAAAAGAGACGAATATCCGGCTTGAACGCCGGTTATCGGAACCGCACGGATGCCATTGTTATTCAACTGGTTCGCCAGTTGCATCATTTGACGAGGGTTTTACCGCTTCTCACCGGAAAATGGTAGTCCCGGCGGCAACTATTTTTTGCGTTGCGTCATTTTTGTCAAAAAGCGCGCCAGACCGCCTCCCGATTGTCAAAACACCATTTGTTCTATTTTTGTTCTTTACTTTCCAACAACGCTCCCGTAAAGGTCAACAATCCCCAACACATAGCCAGAGCCGCATGCAAACCGCCTTTGCATGCGCCTTCGGTCCTTCAAAAAAGGAGATCCCCGATGCCACGACATGAGGCCCATCGTTAATGGGCGGTGCGTCCCAGGCCAAGGAAACAAGCGCCGCGCTGGACAAGGCAAGTGCCAGCGCCCCCTCGGCCAACACCAACCCGCCTACTCATCCTGCTGAAGTCAACAAAGCAGCCGACCGTCCGGTTGCGCCCCCCGCCGAACCGAGTGCTCCCGCGCCAAGCCAGGTCAAGCTGGACGTATTCCGCAAACCGCCGGAAAGACCGCCGGAGCCGGAGGTGACTCTTCGCTCTGCCGATTCATCTGCTAGCGGCGAGCCCAGTTTTGCCTATACTGAGCCTGCGACCGTGGCCACAGGCAGCTTCCCCATCGTCACAAAGCTGGACGTAACATCCAATTCCTCCGTAAGCAGCGAGGGGCCCAGGGAAGTATTCGGCAAGCTGACACCAATAACAAAATCTCATCATGCGGCTTCTCCACCTATGTCTCCGATGACACGAGCTCCTATTACTCATAAGGAAGAAGGGACCGACAAAAGTGCGAATGGAATACTGGAACCAGCAGCAAACGGTTCAGATGGATTTAAAAACCAGAACCTGAAAATATTGCAAGTACTCCAAAATGCTATTGAAAATGACATATCATTCGATGCGAACACCTATCAGAGCCTGGAAGCAGCGATCCAACGAAGCAACAAGCAACAAGCAAATTTAAAAAAAAATTTGCTTAGCATCTTAAGAAACTCCCAGAAACTTGGTGGACGGGATACAGCGTATGAAACGCTTGGGCGAGTAAAGAAGCGGCTGTACAGGCTCTACAAGATTACTCCACCATTGAAAGGAACCACGTTTTTCGGCGGAGCTGGCATGGAAGGCGACTATATAAACGATATGGTTCAAGCCCTTGAAGAAAAGGGAATATCAAATGTACGTTCCGCAGCCCCAGAAAAGTGGTCTACCGGCGGCATGTTTACAGACGCAGCGTCTGTTGTGTTCGATAATGATCGAGACGGTGCAGCCTCTGATTTTGATTCTTTTTCAACCGAGGGCGAGCAATTCAATCTTGTTGGGTACTCCTACGGCGGCCTGCAGGCAGCCCAGGCCGCGGCGGACTATGCTGACGATGGTGGAATCGTAGACAATCTAGTCCTTCTGGGGACGCCAATAGAAGCAACCTTCCTGAAAAAGCTCGAAAGTCACCCAAATATTAAACATGTTGAAGTAATCAACCTGTCGGAAGAGGATGACCCGATATTTGCAGGCATGTCTGACCTCGATGTGGCAATGTCCACACCGAAACTCGCTTCACAGTTTTTCATAGAGCCCAGCGCCGGGCATTTTTACTATTCCGACCCCGGTGAAGAAGGTAACAAGAGACGCCGCGCCCTAGCGTCAAAACTATTCGATATCGGCCTGAGATAGGAAGCATAATAACGATGACGAAAGCAAGCGTCTTCCTCATGATGGTATTGATTGCATCTTTGGTTGCCGACTTGGCGGAATCAGAGTTCCGGCAGGCGCCGCCCCGCTTTTGCAATGTGTTGGGCTACGCTCCCGGCCTTTCAACCCGGGAGAAAGCACCCGTTACAACCTCCATCCCGAAGGGCACCTATTTCCTGGGCGGGTCGGGCATGGAGGGACAGTATATTGCGGATATGGTTGAAACGCTAAAGGCGACCGGCATCCACTCCGCCCAAAGCGTCGACAGGAAAATTTGGTCTCGCGGGCCCGGCCTCGATGCCTTATCCGCCATTTGCAAACGCCACCCCCTTGGGGAAACCGCTATGGCAATGGAAGAATTTGCAGGGGAAAACCCACAATTCAATCTGATTGGCTATTCCCACGGTGGCCTGGTCGCAGCGCAAATCGCAAGAGACTATGCAAGCCGACAGGGCCGGATCGATCACCTTGTCCTGATCGCGTCCCCGATTTCCACTGACTTTCTTACGGAACTTCAGCAGATGCCCCAGATCGGGCAGGTCATCCTGGTCACTTTGCAGGATGAGGACGATCCGATTTTCGCAGGGATGGGTTTCACCAACCTTTTGGGGTCGCTGCCCAAATTAACCCTACAGTTCCTGTCAGGCCCATTCGGGTCGAAATCCGGCCATTTCTATCTGACCGATCCCAATAGCACGGGCAGGAAAGCAAGACGCCTATTGGCAGAAAAACTTTATGACGCAGGATTACGATAGGTGACGTCAATGCCCCACACCACAATACCGGCAACTGCCTTACAAGTCGTGAGCATCCTCAGCCCCTTATCAGCCTTGACCTACACATTGCTGGCCGCTTTTGGATCGGGTTTTCTCATCTGGCAGGGTGTGGATGGCTTGCTGTTGGCCACCCGTCTCGTCAGCGCGGCGGCATTGCTGATTTCTCTCGGTTGTGTCGGGCTTTTGCGCATGCCACCGTTCACTCCCCGATGGCCTCTCAACCAAACCATCATCACGGCGAATGGAATCCTGATCTCCACCCAACTCCTGCTGACATGGGTGGCCCCCAACCTCTCGGCCTGCGGGCAATCATTCTGCAATTGAAGTCTATGACTGCCGAGGTGGTACGCCGCTCTCCACGTAGAAGGCGCCATTTACTTGCTCTCCGAACCGGACCGGCGAATTTCCCGGTTACGACGGCAGCCAGAGGAGAAACGAACCTATGTAGGATCGCCAACAACCGGTTTCGCAAGGGCGGATAGCATCTATCTGCCCGAGGGAGGAGAAGTTACCGAAGACTGGGCGAAGAAGACGACGAATATCGTGAATAAAACGACGCATGACGAAAAAGGCTTCCAGACGCGCGCCGAAATCTGGCGAGCCGCGCAAGCCGTCCTGCCAACCTCCCCCGAAAAACGCCTCGCGCTTAAAGAAGGGGTAATTGAAGATGCCTGGAAAAAAGCGAAACCGGCCCGCGACGATATCCAACGCCTGTTTGAAGACAATATCGCAAAAGGTGCCTCCTATCCGGATGGAATGCCCGATATCATCCAAGTCCGCCATTTCATGGGGCCTGACGGAAAACTGTATGAGCGATCGGACGAACTCTATGACAAGTCATTTCTCCATGCTCTTATCCAAACATTGGAGACAGCCCGCGCATACGACTCCCGAGATCGGGCTTTAGAGGAAGGTAACACGATAGAATCGTTGGAATATCTCACGAGCGAGGGCTTACTTCTCTACCCGACGCAATCAATACCCGGCGGCCCTGCCATTGATCCTTCAACGGATCCACGTTTTCTACAGCAACTGCGGTTCATACCGCCAAGACGCTAATATATCGAAGGGCGGCCACATAGCTGTGGCCGCCCTGTTTCTCAAGCACATCTAGAGCGTCTGCTGTATTTCCTCGAAGATGGAATAATCACCCTTGCGCCAGGCTGCGGCCTTCTCATCGGCGTATCGCCGGGCGGCGTCCGCCTCCGCGCTGTCCAAACCGGACAACAGACCTTGGGTTTTGGCGTCGTCGACAGGCCAAATTTCGCCGGCAACTCGTGACAGGGCGTAGGCTTGTTTCATCCTGCCGGCCTCACCTTGGCGCGCCATAACAAGCAATACATCAATGGCTTCGTCGTGGGACAGCCTGTCACCGGCTTTCGCCCCTTCAAGGAAATAGTGCAGGGCCTGTGCCTTATCCGCGGGATCATCGGACAAACTATTAAAGACCAGCCCCAGATAGCCATAGGCGTCCGGATTCCTGCTAATGGCTACTGCCCGTTTCATTCGGGACATCGCCATTTTCAAATACAGTCTTTGAAATTCAAGGCCGTATTTCCCGGTTCCATTACCATCCGTAATATGAAGGCCAAGCTGGGTAAGGTTTTGCGACCGGTCCCAGCGCATGAAAGTGGATTTCCCATCGAAATTATAATAGCCCAGCAACTGTTCGCTATAGATCGGATCGTCGTTATAGGTCAGTTTGACGCGAACGCGTGATGCATAGGGCAAATCATTGTTCCAGCCCTCTTCCATATAGACATAGGACGCCTCCTCCATATCCTTGACGTCCTTGTCATTCCTGTCCCGGCCTTGGCCCAGGAGGGCTTTGGCCCGCTCACGCAAGCTGTCCGCCAACGCGATCTTGATTTCGGGACTTCCTCCAGCGAGGGCCTTGGCAAAGTAGTCATTGGCAACCTCATGCCGCCTGTCATAGCCGCCATCCTGATCGCGGCTAGATCGTCCCAAACCATTGTCGATCATGAAATACATCGCAAAGGCAGCATCGGGATTACCTTGATCCGCAGGTTCCTTGAGCAATTTTCGGGCATAAAGATAGTTGCCGAGGTCAAAAGCCTGAAGCCCTTCCGCCGCCGGTCCAGAGCGCTCCGGAATTGGTTGAGCAGAAGCCGTATTGTAATCCTGCGGCTTTATCGGATCCCACCCGTCGGCGGTCAATCGGTCAAGCGCCCGCTTCGCTTCAAGACTGCCGGTGAGCTGCACCGCTCCCTGAAATGCAAAATAGGCGCGCTCTTTATACGGGTTCACAAGATAGGGCTTCACCGACCCATCAATGCCTTTAGTTTGTATCAGGTAATAATTTCCCCATGCTGTCAGGGCTTCCGCCTTATACCAGTCCGTCAACGGCCCGGAAGCCGTCTCAATCGCATGATTGGCGGCATAGTCCACATTCCCCGCATCGGGCTTGGAGAAGTATTCTTCCGGCGTGCGCATATAAACAATGGCGTCGTAGGACGTATACTGGTCAATAGACACACCTGCCAGCCGATCAATGCCAGCCTGAACCTTCCGTGTCGCGACATCGCGTTCAGGGGAACCGGCAGGTGTGAGTTCGCCTTCGGTATAATCGAGTTCAAATAGCGCCGACCTCGCCGCGGGATACCTGGCCGTTTCAGCTACTTCCAGATAGCTGTAGGACTGGGCTATTGAAGCAGCCGTATCTTTGCCTTGGTCCCTAAGCCGACCCGAAATCCGGAAATGTGCAATGCCAGCCGCAAAAGCCGCATCAGCATTCGAGGCCGCGGCCTCTTCCAATGCAGGCAAGGCCTCCTCATATTTTCCAGCCGCGAAATCCTTGAACGCCTGGTCAAGCGCATCGGCGGATGCCGACAAAGGAATGAATAGAATACAAATAAAACCAATCAGATAGCGCATAGACTTCCCCCTCTCATCAACACGAATAGCCTTAGACGATATCGCGTATAATGAGAAGGGGAGAGCCTGATTTTATGAGACCGTTACTCTGCGGCCTGCGTTTGCTGGGTAAAGCCGCGCATGGTTTGCAGGAAGTCGGCCACAAGGCCGCGCATGCGTTCTGCTTCCTGTTCAACAGAGGACATCTGCTGTTTGGAATTGTCGGCAATCTCGCGTGACTTGGAAGCCAGTTCGGCGAAACCGCCCAGACGCGTCATCGCCTCGCCCGCCGCACCGGAGGCCGTGCGCGCCGCACCGGCAATCTGTTCGGTTGTAACATTCTGCTCTTCCACCGCCGCGGCGATGGTGCTGGCGATTTCGGTCATGCTCTGCGCCCGGTTTGAGATATCGCGAATGGCCGAGACCGTATCCTTGACCGATTTCTGAATTTCGGCCACCTGGCTGCCGATTTCCTCCGTCGCGCGGCCTGTCTGGGTCGCCAGGCTTTTCACCTCGTTGGCGACCACGGCAAAACCCTTGCCTGCCTCACCGGCGCGCGCGGCCTCGATGGTCGCATTCAACGCCAGCAGGTTTGTCTGTTCGGCAATATCCGTAATCAGGCCGACCACCTCGCCGATACGATCCGCGGCCCGGTCCAGATTGCCAACCATTTCAGAGGATTGCCTGGCATCACGCAGGGTGGTGTCCGCGACGCTGACCGCCGTGGAAACCTGATTGCTGATTTCTGCGATGGCACGGCTCAATTCTTCCGTTGATTGCGCAACGGAATCGATATTTTCCGACACCAGTTGCGCGGAATTCATGATCGTGCCGGTTTCGCCCTCAACCTCCGACGTGCCGGAGACCAGATGGTCGGACATGCCAAGCATCTCGCCAACCGCAGAGGACACATGGCCCAGGCTGCTTTGTGCGTCTTCGTCGAACCGCTTGGACACATCGACCACTTTCTGACTGCGTTCTGCATCCTGGCGCAGACGGTCTTGCTCCCGCTCCTGCTGGGCGCGCTGGTCGATCAACTGACCTCGGTAAAGCTCCATCGCCTGGGCGATCACCCCCAGTTCGTCCTTGGCATTCCGCTCCGCAACCGGTTCATCCAGTTGCCCGTCGCTGAGCGCGGCCACGGAATCCGTCACACGGCGGAAACGGCGGGAAACAATACGGCCGATGGCAAAGGATGCCCCGATGGCAAAGATCAGCGACAAAACGCCAATCGCAATGCTGGTATCGATGGAATCCTGGAAATCCTTCGCCAGGGTGGCAGTCATGCCGTTGATCAGTTCGTCGTCCTGCGCCCGAATAGCCTTCAGCGCCTCGATCATCTCCTTGCTGGCATAGGCCAGATTGGATTGATAATCGAACTGCTTGGTATAATCCTGCTCTTCAAAGGCCTGACGCAGGCCAAGCATATCTTTCCGATAGGCCTGCAGTTTTTCCGCAACCGCGCCATAGGCTGCGATTGCCTCTTCGGAAACGCCAGGCACTTTCTGATAGGCCTCGATGCGCGTGATCGCAGAATCGATCATGGGCATGCCTTCGTCGACCATTTCGGCGCTGCTGGAATCAATTGCGTCGTTGACGCTTTCATGGCCCTTGGAGATTTCCTCCTGCAGGTTCACCGTCAGGCGATAGGATTCAAAGGTCACATTGTTCAACACAGCAACATCTTGCTGCTGGTGGATTGCGGTAAATATTGATGTTCCCGTCGACAGCGCCATAAAGATCAACACGATCACAGGCGCAATCAGCATCTTCGTAAAGATGGAACAATTGCGTAGCCAATTCATACAAGCCTCCCCAAACGCCCCCCTAGCCAGGCCGGGCAGCAGATATCTTTTTCATTCACGTGAATTTATTGTGAAAAATACTGGCACAAAATCCCGGTAGCAACTATCAGATATTAATACAATTTTAAGAAAAAATGACTTATCAGCTATCTATTAGAATCAATGCAAGTCCCGGCCAGGCCGACAGGTGTGAAACCGGGTGCGGTTCATGGTAGTGGGCGTATTGTGGCATAGGTCCACGCGATATTTTAAATTATGGTAAGTGTAGGAACCACACTCATAAATAGACAGGCTGCAAAGGTATGAGTGAAAAAATCGTGACATCAGTCGGTATTGACAGTACACGCGTCGATCTGGCGTCGCTGAACATTCTGCTGTTTGATACAGACCGCATCAGCGCAAGCGTCACAAAGCTTGCATTACAGCAATCAGACGACCTGAACTTCATCTTTTGCGATAATCAGGAAACAGCCTGCCAGCATCATCAGCACCGGCCGTTCAACATTGCTTTGGTGGATTTCACACCAACCCGCTTCAGTCCTTCGGCTCATCTGGTCCGCGAATTACGCGACCCCTTCAAATTTGAACGGACCCCGCGCATCGTGGCCCTCCTCAGCGCCGCCAACAAACAAATCCTGAAGGCGGTCATCAAGGCTGGCGTGGATACTGCCTGGGTCAAGCCGCTATCGCCCGACGTCATACAGAAAAAGCTGATCAGTCTGCTGCGGGCGGAAATTCCCTATGTCACGATCGATGACTACCGCGGACCTGACCGCCGCCGCGTACCGGCCGATATCCATTATGATGGCGAAGAAAGACGGCAGGATGAATAGCCAAAGGGTTCCACCCATTCATTACAGACAGTCTTCCTCAGACCCGTTTGCCATTTCCACCGTCACAACGCTGCCGGTGCCTTTATATTGAATATTGCATCCGTCCATGACGCTCGCCATGGCGATCCCCCTGCCGCTGTACAACGGTTTACCTTGTGACAACCTGTCGCCGGTATATCTCTGCCAGTCGAAACCATCGCCCATATCCATAATCGTAACCAGGGTACGTTTGGAATCACGGTCGAATTGAACCGTTACTTTCTTGTCCATGTTTTCAGGCAACGCCTGTCGGCGCTCCACTTCCCGGGTCCACTCGCCCCTGGCAACCAGTTCACTTTTTTCCTCAAAGGAAATGCCCAGGTTTCCGTGCTCAATCGCATTGATAATCAGTTCGGACAGGACAAAAGCTGCTGACGGCGCATCGGGGCACGCCAACGACAGCATAGTGGTGAGGTTTTTTGCCTCGCGAACCGTCTTCACCTCAAAGATGCCAGCCATGATCGTGCCGATTGCCGAAGAACGGGATTCCACCTCCCGTACCAGATCCCGATACCGGCGGTTCTCCAGAAAGGCAAACTGGACCGCCGTTGCAAGATCGTTCGGGTCAACTGTCTGTGGCAACGAATAAAAAAGCCGTTTCAACCGCATGGTTGTTGGAAGATTGTCACTACCGGTCAGGTCGATAAAGGGGACGAAGTCACATTCCTTGCAGTCCAGCAGATCGGCGAGACGCGCCCAATCATCGGACAACCCACCCGGCCCCAGGACAACAACGGCAATTTGGTCCCCATTGCCGTTAAAGTAGGCCGTGAAGTCATCAAATGTATTAAATTGGATGAACTTGATGCCGCGTGCTTCCAGTGAGGAGAAAACAGGACTGTCCAGTTCTTCCCCACCTCCCAAGAAAACGGCATAAAGTTTCCGTTGCTTACTCATGCCAGCCCGACAGTCCTCCTTCCGGATGCTAACATGAGAATAGCATCATAAGATTTGGCTGGGAAGGAGGCGGGAACAACCATCGAGGGAAAAATTAATGATCGGCCAAAACCGCACCGGTCATGGCTGCCGCCTTGGGCAGCCCCATCAAGGTCAGGATTGTCGGCGCGATGGATAACTGACAGGCCTCCTGCTCCTCACAAGGTTGTTCATCGCGGCCATGCAGGTGATAGAAGGCTACCTGCATCACCTCATCGCGTGTGCCCCCATGGGTGCCGATCTCGTCCATGCCATGATCGGCGGTGACAAGAACATGGTAACCCGCCTCCAGCCAGGACGGCGCATGGATGGCCAGCAGATCGTCCGCCTTACCCGCCTGCCGCCGATATTGCGGAGATTCCCCACCGAATACATGGCCTTTGAAGTCACATCCCATCGGATGCACCAACAGATAATCCGGCTCATGCCTCCGAACCAGCATATCCGCCTGACGGAACAGTTCCGCGTCCGGATAGTCGTCTTCAGTATAGAACCGCCCATGCTGAATGACCCGGTTTTCGTCATCCACTTCCTTATCCATGACCGGATCATAGGGTACGTGATTATAAAGCTCTGAAAACCAGCTATAGGCCGCCGCAGCCGTTCGCCGCCCTGCCTGACGTGCAATCGAGAAGACATTCTCGTGGCGGCTGTTCCGGATGATGTTGTTGCTGGTCACCCCGTGGTCATAGGGTGCAAGGCCGGTATGAATGGTTTCGTAAAGCGGGCGCGACAGGCTCGGCAGGCCTACCCTCATTTTCCAGCGCCGCGCGGCCCCCTTGGCGACGGCCCCTTCCATAAAACCCATCTCGCTCACGGCCATCTCATAGCCAAGTCCATCCAACAACACGAGGATCACTTTATTTTTCAATGCACTACCCTTAACTCAGCAAAACAGCCACCCTGCGAACCGACACGAGGCCCCAATCAATCCTGCTCGCCGATTTTACTTTTCAGGTCAACGCTATTTTTCACGAAATTTGACGTTTCTGGCGTCATTTCACCGGGTATTTCACAGAAATCGCATTATTTTTTCACTTCTTGATGAGCATCAAGGCCCCAGACGGGGTCCGCCCATAGGGTGCAGACACGGGAAACAAAAATAAACCCGAAAGAAAGCAACCAACGCTTCAGTAACTGCGAATAATCGCACGGTTATTGGAGGAAGAGAAATGACCGATAAAATCGCCACCGAACAACAAGGCGTCTCGCGTAGAACTCTGCTGAAAGGCACCACCGTTGCCGCTGGCATCGGCCTTGTGGGGTCCGGCCTGATTTCCCAGGCCAATGCGGCTACCGCACCGACAGACATCGACAGTCTGCCGCGCGTGAAACAGAAACTCGTCGCCCCGCCCTTCGTCCCCGAACATGACCAGGTTGCCAAAGGCGGCCCGAAAGTGGTCGAAGTGCGGATGGTTATCGAAGAAAAGAAAACCGTTGTTGACGATGACGGCAACGAAACCTGGGTCTTCTCCTATGAAGGCACCGTACCGGGCCCGCTGATCGTCTGCCACCAGGACGACTATGTCGAACTGACGCTGGTCAACCCGGCAAGCAACGAACTGGAACACAACATCGACTTCCACGCCTCCACGGGCGCATTGGGCGGCGGCGGCCTGACCCACATCACCCCGGGTGAAGAAGTCGTTCTGCGCTTCAAGGCAACCCGCGCCGGCGTCTTTGTCTATCACTGCGCGCCCGGCGGCTCCATGATCCCCTATCACGTCGTCCACGGCATGAATGGCGCCATCATGGTATTGCCGCGCGACGGCCTGAAAGACGGCCAGGGCCGCCCGCTGAAATATGATCGCGCCTACTATGTCGGCGAGCAGGATTTCTACCTGCCGAAGGATGCAAACGGCGAATACAAGAAATATGCAACCGCATCCGAAGACTATGGCGACTGCATGGAATCCATGGCGACACTGACGCCAAGCCACCTGGTCTTCAATGGTCGCGTCGGCGCATTGACCGGTGACAATGCCATGAAGGCAAAAGTCGGTGAAAACGTCCTGATCATCCACTCCCAGGCAAACCGCGACACCCGTCCGCACCTGATCGGCGGCCATGGTGACTATGTCTGGCCGACGGGTTCCTTCCAGGACGTTCCGGCAACGAACCTGGAGACCTGGCATATCGCAGGCGGTTCCGCTGGTGCGGCACTCTACAAATTCCGCCAGCCGGGCATCTACGCCTATGTGAACCACAACCTCATCGAGGCCGTCGTCAAAGGGGCCACCGCGCATTTCAGCGTCGATGGCAAATGGGACGACAACCTGATGACCCAGGTATCCAAACCGCGCGCGATCACCTCGTGACCGGCGTATAGCAATCTACCGCAGTGGAGAATAGGGTCATGTGGCGCAAGGCAAGTCTGTATATCGGCGGGGTAGCGGCCTTAACGGCAATCGCAATCACCACAGCCTCAGCCGTACTGGACAACAAGCCTGGCGCCACTGACCTTCTTCCCAACCTTGAAATGGTCGCGGTAAAGTCAGGTTCCTATAACCTGACTATTGCCGTTGCCGGTGCTTTTGGCATCGACTATATGTCCCGCCCTGCAAAGATCGCCAGTGACTTTGAAATCAGCCGCTATGAAATCACCATTGCCCAATGGAACCGCTGTTATCAGGCAGGCGGCTGTCCTCATGCCGCCAAGACCCGCAGCTATCAGACAGACGACCAGCCGGTCACCAATGTAAACTGGCTCGAGGCCTTTCAATTCACACGCTGGCTGTCCAGCGTTACCGGCGAAAGCTACCGCCTTCCCACGGAAGAGGAATGGGCCTATGTCGCCTTCTCCGGGACCGATGTCACGCGGGAAAAGCTTGAAAAATGGTCCTTTGAACGAAACATCACGACAACGATCGGCACCAGCCGCATGCGAAAGATCGGCGCTTTCGGCCAAACGCCCTGGGGCGTGTCGGATGTGAAAGGCAATGTCTGGGAATGGACCATGACATGCTGGTTCAATTCCGACATTGAAAACAAACATGCCCGTTCCATCAAGGAACTTGAAGACCCTGAGCTTTGCGCCAACCGCGTTGTCCAGGGGATCGAACGCGGCCATGTTCCCTTCTTCGTCGGCGAAACCTATAGCGGCGGCTGCAGTACGGGCCGTCCCATCGACAATATCGGCTTTCGCATCGTACGCGAGCTGTAAGCCTCAACCCCCGCTACATCATTTTCAGCATTATACGTAACCGGTGGAACCGCTTGTGACGGGTGCTTTCCCGCCGACCTTGCGGCGATGGCTGATGGCCCGCTTCAGGATCAACAGCCCATGGCTCAACAGAAGCAGGGCCGATGCGCTGCCGATAAGGCTCGCCGCCCAGAGCAAGGGCAGATTTTTGAAGACACAGGCCGCCGTCACCAACACCAGTGCCGTCGTATGACAGCCGAGTTGGGCCCAAGGCACCCATTTAGCGGAAAGGGCGGTGACCAAGGCAGGCTGGCGACAGTAATGGACGGTATACATCGCCGCCAGGAAAGGCAGAATCCGGGCAATAACGGCCACCACAAAGCTGAGCAGCCAGCCGTAAAAGGCCAGGACAGCGAAAACAGACAGCCAATCCTCTCCCAGCAGTCCAAGCAGCCCGGCAATGGCAGTCAGGAGAGAAGCTGCAAGACCGCCCCAGGACAAACGACAGAGAAAGGCCGTATCCATGCCTTTACGCCGCATTCGCCCCTTCAACACCCCTTCCATGTGAAAAACATGCAGGCCAGCAACAATGAAGGCGAGGAAGGATGCACCCAGCAGGGCAAGGTTGTTCTCTGTCACGATCCCGCCCAGGGCGACCAGGAGGCTGACGACAGATAATGCGATTACAGGCTGTCCAATCCTGGTTCCCCGCGGCCTTGCCAGAAAAACCATCGGCAGGACGAAGGGGCTGAAACCAAGGACCAGAAAGCCCATGAAGCCATAGGTGGCAAGCAGCCCATGAACCGGGCCGGCAATGTCCGGTCGGTCCAGCCAGGGATAGACATAATTGAACCCTATGCCTGCCCCAACAGCCAGGGCCAACCCCATGCAGGCCAGCGCCAGCACGGTGCCGAGCCGTGTTTCGGGATAGTGATGGAAGTCACCATGCCGCAAGATCGGCACCAGCAATCCTATGAACAGAATGATACCGATGGCGGTCAACGCCGCGCCTGCGGCCAGGGGAAGGGTCATATATGTGCCAAGGCCGAAAATCTGCAGGCTCTGCCCCGATGCGATCAACGCAAAAACCGTCCAGCCACCGCCTGTGCGGGGTGGCTGGCATTGGCACAACACGGGTAGCATCTGGAAGCAGGCCCCGATTGCAATCGGCAGCAGCGTACCACCGGTCATCGCGTGCAGGGCCGCAAAGGCCGGGCCCGGCCCGATCGTGGCAAAGAGTGCATCCTCCCCCGCCACTCCCAACAGGACCCAGGCCACCAAATGCCCGACCAGCCCCAATCCGAAGAAAGAACAGATCAGGGCGGGGCGGTTCAGGGAGGGTCCAATATTGGACAGGGGAATTGACGTCACGAAAGGGTATCTCTTGTCAAACGCAGGATGGATTCATTCGGTTGGTCGGTCACCAACTGCCATTGAACATGGCGCTCTTCCAGTTCGGGCAGCAGGTGCACCGGAAAATGCGGTGTGTGTACGAAGACCGCTCCCTCATGCGCGCCGCTGTCCAGAAACTCCAGAATCGCGATCATCGGCATGGGGGGTGGCATCTGCCGGACATCCATATGCAGTTCCTCGCCCTCAAGCCAGAAACGCTCTCCTTCATCACTGTCGAGGGTCTCGGAGGGGCGTATTCCACCCTCGTCCGCCGCAGCCCTTCGAACACGCAATATCGTCTTTCCCGTGCAATCCTCGGACGTCCAGCAGTCATAGCCGCCGCGTTCCAGGGCACGGATCAAGGGCGACGGGTCGAAGGACGAGCGCAAAACCCCTCCTCCGTCCGCACCAAGATCGGCCAGGTGGTCCTGTACGATCGTCAGGGGAAACTCTCCGGCCCGCAACAAGGCGTCCGCGTCCAGATCGAATGCCGGCGCGGTATCTACTTGGCTCACCCAGTCGGGTTTTGGGACATGTCGCGTATCAGTCATACGCAATAGCTTAGCGCCCGACAGGGTCTTTTGCTTTGTCTTACGTCAAAAAGAAGTTCTCAAAGGCTGGCGAAGGAACGCCGCCCGCCAAAGGATTCGCAATAGTCGCGGAGACCTTCGATATCCTCGACCTGAACGTCATTGCCACGACAGATGATCCCCGCAGGCTCGAGACGCCGCAAGACGCGCGACAGGGTGGCGGGATCAACGCCGATCCGCCCGGCGATCAGTTGTTTATGCAACGGAAGCTGCCCCTTACCCTGCCAGTCCGTGACCTCATAGACCGTCAGCAGATAAGACGCCAGACGTTGCGCCGGAGACTGGGTGCGCAGTCGAAGCACCTCTTCCGTCAGGAAGGTCTGATGCGCGGCAAGCGCCTCGAACATCTCGACCAGCAATTCGGGACGGTCGCCAATCACGCTCATCAGACGGGCCTTGTCGATACGCACCAGAACCGTATCCGCCTGCGCCTCCGCATTGACCGGGAAACGGCCGGACCCGAACATGGCGGCTTCGGCAAAGCTTTCACCGGCGCGAATGATGCGAACCACGCCCTCGCTGCCGTCTTCGGTCAGAACCAGAAGATGAACCGCCCCCTGCAACACGGCATAGAAGCAATCAGCCTCGTCCCCCGCATTGAACAGCAGTGTCTCCGTACCGTATTCCTGCACGCTGTCGGACGCCAGAAGGTCCTGCAGGCAGTCCACATCCACATGGGAAAACAGCGGGATTTCCTTTAATCCTTCAAAATCCACTGCTTCCGGGGTCCGGTAAATTGCATTCATTTCACATTCTCCAGATCGCCCCAGTCAATACCGCAGAATTCTGCCAGTTTCGCAATATCCCCGATATGAACCACGCGATGGCCTTCCGTGCGGATATCGGCCTTCTCAAGCTTTGCAAAGGAACGGGACAGGGTTTCCGGTGACATGGCAAGTTTGTCCGCAACATCCTGCTTCCGGTATGGCAGTTTGATTGTTGCCGCCCCTTCGTTCTGATCACTGAGGCTGAGCAGCAGCATGCCCAAGCGCTGTGCGGTATTTTTCAGCTTCAGTTCCGTGACCTGCTGCAGCAAACGGCGCAAATTGGCGGAAATAATGGCAAGCGTCGCCAGGGCGTTTTCAGGATCATTGGCCAGTTGCCGATGGATTGCCGCCCCCGGCAGGCAAAGCAGACGCACCCGGCTCAACGCCACTGCGCGGGTCATCGAAACGGCCCCTCGCGTCAGCGCGCTTTCGCCAAAGACAGCCCCTTTGTCCAGCACTTCAACGGTTTCACCGCTGCCCCCGTCATCCACCAGCATCAGCTTCACATGGCCGGCAGTAATTTTCAGGAGATCGGCGGACTGGTCGCCCGCATCGACGATAACATCGCCCGGCGCATATTCCCGGATACTCGCCGACTTCTGCAATTCGGCCCAAAGGGCCTCCGGCAGCAGGCCGCCACGGGCATTACCGCTATTTTTTGGGGATACTGCTTCCACGCTCTCGTCCTTCGCCACACAACAGACAACGGTGCGGATTATGACAATCCGCACCACATTTGTGCAGTGATTTTATCAACTATTTAGATCACAACCATTGATCCAGAACATATATCCCCCAAAGAATACCGCACAAACACCAGATGGACAGTCCGAAACCGGCACGCCAGGCCGCCGAGGAATGGCGCAGCCCCAGATAGACGTTCAAAATCTGATGGGCCTTGATTGTCGTCACCACCATCACAAGGGCGAACAGCAGCGGCCCAAGGGTCGTCATCGCCCCGGTTTCGGCCTTACCGCCAACGATCGAGACCATGGTCAAGCCAACCAGAAGCCCCCAGGCGGCAAACAATCTCTTTTTCCCAACATTCGCTGCCATTTTTCCGCCTCACCGCATCAGATAGACGACCGGGTACAGGATCACCCAGATCAGATCGACCATGTGCCAGAAGGCCGTCACGGTCACCACATTGCTGGTCGAACATCGCCACATGGCAATCCCCATCAGGATCAGACCAAAAACCACATGCAGGGCATGAAACCCCGTCAGCAGATAGAACAGGGTGAAGAAGGTATTGGTTTCGATGCCGATCCCCGATGCCGCCTTGTCACCATATTCCACCGCTTTCAAGGTCAGGAAGACCAAGCCACCGCCACAGGCCGCCAACAGCCACAAACGGCAGCCCCGCCGGTCGCCCTGCATGATTCTGGGCACGGCCAGGGCGGCGAACAGGCCGCTTGTCACCAGAACCATGGTGTTCAATCCCCCCATCAACCGGGAAAGATGGGCCTGGGATTGGGCAAAGAGATCCGGTTCCAACAGGCGGTTTGTCGCAAAGATCACGAAAAAGGCCCCGAAGACCGCCAGTTCACTGATGATCAGAATCCACATCATCGGATTTCCGGGAAGCCGATCCAACGCCCCCCAGCCACCCTCTTCCAGTTCGGTGCTTTGGTCCGCCATGGTCATACCTTCGTCAACTGCCGGTATATCCGGGGAAGGCTTGCGGCCAATTTGTCCGCATGACTGACGATCTGGTAGGCGCCGCGCCCGAATATATAGGGGAAATAGTCCTGCGCCTTCTGGTCGACCGTCACCCCGAAAACGATCAGGCCCATGCGTTTCGCTTCCTGGATTGCCTTGCGCGCATCCTCCACACCATAGCGGCCTTCGTAATGATCCACGTCATTGGGTTTGCCGTCGGTGATCACCAAAAGAAGCTTTTGCTGGTTGGGACGTTCCGCCAGTTCTTCCGCCGCCAGACGGACAGCCGCCCCTATACGGGTATAAAAACCGGGTTTCAGCGCCGCAATCCGACGCCGGACCACAGGTGAAAAGCTTTCCCCGAAGGATTTCACCCGTTCGACACGGACGTAGTTCCGCTTGCGGGAGGTGAAGGTATTGATGGCAAAATCATCTCCGCAGGCCTCCAGCCCGAAGGCAAAAGTCTCCAGGGCCTCCTTTTCCACGTCGATCACCCGGCGGTTGCTCAGCCAGCTATCGGTGGATAGCGAAACATCCACCAGCACCGATACGGCAAGGTCCCTGCTCGCCACCCGGCTTTGGCAATAAAGCCGGTCAGACGCCGTGCCCATGGCGGCCAGTTCCGCCCGGGCGCGAACCGCCTCTTCGATATCGATTTCCGCCCCATCGGGTTGCCTGCGGAAGGTTTCACGCTGTGTCTGAAGGGCCTCGAACTGACGCCTGACCTGGCGAATGCGGCGGACGGCGGCCTCATCCGGCTGCCAGATATCGTCGCTGTCCTCCGCCGCGGTCCGCACCACAACAGCACAATGGTTAGGCAGATATTTTGCCTTTCGGTAATGCCATTCCGGCACCGTGCGCACCGCTGTCAGCCGGGTCTCGTCCACCTCATCGCTGGGCAGGTCCAGATCCATTTTCAGACGCGAGGCAGGTTTCTGGTCGTGTTTGGCCAGGGTGAGCTGATCCAGATCGTCGGCGGCCTGCAAGGCATCGTCGATATCGTCGTCATCCACGTTGCGGTTCAGGTTCAACATATCCACGACGGCCAGCAGCTTGTCATAGATATGCAGGGCAAAGCCATCGTCCCGTTCCGCCTGATCAAGCTCGCGCCGCTGTGCCCGGCGTTTCTGGTTGGACGGATCGTTACCGGACTGGCCATCCTCCGGCATCTCGTCATCCTCATCGCCGGTCGACGGCAAAGAGGGAGCCTTTTCAAGCGCCTCGCCCCACAGGGGAACCGGCAGGAAGGTGCGATAACGGCCCGCCGTTTTGATACTGTCTGCACCACCGGTCACAATTCCCCACATGGCATGCGCCAAAGGATTATCCGGCAGGTCATCACCCAGCATATGGCGGATGACCTGTTCAACCGCCTGTTCCGTTGGCGGCAACGGACGGTTCGGGCGAAGCCGAAGATGGGCCGCCGCCAACAGGTCCCGGATCGGACGCAGGCCCGGGAACCGATTCAAGGCCTTGTCGGTCGCCGCATGGATTGCACGCAGCAGCGCGAGGTCTTCTGTCAGCCCCCTATTGCCGCCACGAGCCGTCGGCAAGGGTGCGGAGGCAAAATAGGCGGCGAGCCAGAAATAGAGTTTCCGGTTCAACTCTTTCGACGGAAAAGCCATCACCCGATCCGGCAGGCGCATCGTAACACCGTCATAGGTGGGCCGGGGCAGACGTTCCCCGTCCGACCCCAGTTTCTGCCGGAAGGTCAGACGGTGGCCGGACCGTTCCTGCCCGGCCGCGGCGATCTCGACACCGCCGGAACCGCCAAGTGCCCGGAAGAAAACGGCCAACGCGTTTTTCACGTCGTCAAGGGCCACCGCATCTTCCTGAAAACGGGTAAAGCTGTCCACATCGGCGACCATCCGGTCCCAATGCTTGCCTACGAATTCCTCAACTTCCAGAATATCCAGGATCGACATGACCGATCACCTCCCCCTTCAACCAACGGTAACGCGTACCGCCTCCATCAGACCGGCCTTCACATCCGGCTCATCGGTCAAAGGTTCGATCATGGCGTGCAGCACGGCATCGTCGAATTTCATACCGTCGCGGATCAGGGTCGCGCAGTAGATCATCAGACGCGTGGACACACCCTCTTCCAGATCCTGGCCTTTCATGGCCCGCAGTTGTGCGGCCAGCTGCACCAGGGTTGCGGCACGGGCCTCATCCAACCCGCTTTCACGGGCGACAACCTTGATTTCCACCTCCGCTGGCGGGAAGTCGAATTCGATACCGAGAAACCGCTGTCGGGTACTGGGTTTCAGGGATTTCATAACATTCTGATAGCCGGGGTTATAACTCACCACCAGCATGAAATTATCGGGGGCCTGAAGGGTCTCCCCGGTGCGTTCCAGGGTCAGGATACGCCGGTCGTCGGTCAGCGGGTGCAGCACGACGGTCACGTCCTTGCGCGCCTCAACAACCTCGTCCAGATAACAGATACCGCCTTCACGCACGGCGCGGGTCAACGGGCCATCGGCCCAGACTGTGTCACCGCCCTTCAACAGATAACGCCCGGTCAGGTCTGCCGCGGTCAGATCATCATGGCAGGCAACGGTGTGCAGCGGCAGTCCAAGGCGTTCGGCCATATGGCAGACAAAGCGCGTCTTGCCACAGCCGGTCGGCCCTTTCAGCAGCATCGGCAGCTTGTTGCGGAAGGCATGTTCAAACAGGGAAACCTCATTGCCGTTCGCCGCATAGTAGGGAAGCGCATTTGTCATTTTTTTCTGTCCCGTTGGCTTGAGATATTGGGAATGGGGAGGGGCAGTCGAATGGGGGAAACCGCCCCTCCCCATCTGGAGGATCAAGAGTTATTCGGCAGGTTGTGCCGCGGTCTTGATCGAAACGCGCTGGCGGCCGGGGACCAGCAGGGCGTAGACGATCAGGAGCACACCGAACACAACCACCACACCGGAACCCAGACGCATCCAGTAGAACAGCGACAGATATTCCTGGGTGTCCATGTAGGGTTCACCCATGACGCGCTGTACATGCGTCTGGACCGTCCCGGCAAAGGTCAGGGTAAAGGTCATGAAAGCCATGCCCGACGAGGCAATCCAGAAGCCCCACATGTTCAGCACCTGACGATAGGGCTGACGGCCCAGCAGATGCGGCATCGCGTAGGTCATGATTGCCAGGTTCACCATCACATAGGCGCCGTAGAAGGCCAGGTGACCATGGGCCGCCGTGATCTGGGTGCCATGCGTGTAGTAGTTGATCGACGACAGGGTGTGCAGGAAGCCCCAGACGCCCGCGCCGAAGAAGGCAAAGACCGAGCAACCCAGCGCCCAGAGCAGAGCAGCCTTGTTCGGGTGCTGACGACCACCTTTCCAGACCATGTAGAAGGTGAACAGGACCATGGCGAAGAAGGGTGCCACCTCAAACGTGGAGAAGACGGAACCGACCCACTGCCAGTAACCCGGCGTACCGATCCAGAAGTAGTGGTGCCCCGTACCCAGAATGCCCGTGAACAGGGTCAGGCTGACGATCAGATAGAGCCATTTCTCGACAACCTCGCGGTCGACACCGGTCATCTTGATCATCAGGAAGGCCAGGATGGACGCCATAACCAGCTCCCAAACACCTTCGACCCACAGGTGGACAACCCACCACCAGAATATCTTGTCCAGAACCAGGTTGGTCGGATTGTAGAAGGCAAACAGGAAGAAGACGGCCACACCCCACAGCGCTACAAGCAGCACGAGGTTGACCGCGGTCTTGCGGCCCTTGAGAACCGTCATGGTCAGGTTGAGCAGGAAGATCAACGCGACGATCACAATGCCGAGCTTGGCCCAGAGGGGCTGTTCCAGGAATTCACGGCCACCGTGAATGCCAAAGATATAACCGATCACCGTCCCGGCGGCGGTCAGCAGGAAAAGCCAGAACTGCAGCACAGCCAGTTTGGGGCTGAAGAGTTCTGTCTCGCTTTCTTCCGGGACCAGATAATAGGCGGCCCCCATAAAGCCCATCAGCAACCACACGATCAAAGCATTGGTGTGGACCATCCGGATCACGTTGAAGGGAAGAACTTCCGACAGGAAATTCGGAATGACGTAGATCGTACCGGCCAGAACGCCGAAGGCGACCTGGGACACGAAGAGGACAAGGGCGCCGACAAAGTAATACAGCGCGACCTTTTGGGTTTGGTATTTCATATCATCACCTCGGTATGCGCGTGATTAGCCTTCGACGGTCGGCGGCCAGTTCTGGGTATTGACCTGGCTGGTCCAGCGGAAGAATTCGACCAGTCCGTCCAATTCCTCTTCCGTCAGGTTGAACTGCGGCATCTGCCGGCGGCCTTCAATGCCGCTCGGCTGGGATTTCATCCACATCTTGATGAAGTCAGCAGCCCCTTCCGGGTCTTCCTCACCGCCGCGGCGGATCCAGACATTCCCCAGTTCCGGGGCAAAATAGGCACCTTCGCCGAATAGCGTATGGCAGTTAATGCAGGAATTCCGCTCCCAAACCTCTTTGCCGAGGGCAACTTTATCGCTGACCTTTCCTCCGTTGGGGGTCGTGTCACTGACATTGGCGACAGACTGGACAACCAACAGAATAAAAATCGCGAAAAAGAATACCGTCCCTCCGTAGAAGATGTTGCGAGCGGCGCTGATTGTTAAGCGCTCTTTCATCTCACCGGTCTCCGTATTGTCCACAATTGTGGCGATTGCTGAGTTCCGGCAGACAATCATTCCACCGTTTTAAGCGACATGATTCACGTCAAGTTTTGAGATAAAAACCTTACAGCCTTGTCGGACTTCCTTCCGGTCACAGGCTTTTTTTCGCAGTTTTGCGCAAAGTCAATGCTGCCTGTAAGAGGCTTTGCTTTACTGCTGTGGTCAGGATATCACATTCTACCTATGAGGGAAATAATGATTACCGGCTGGCGCATTACCGCATTTACCGCAGCACTGCTCATGGTTGGCAGCATTCTATGGCTCGCCCTGGGCCAGCGCGACCCGCAGACCGTCAAATTCGTGGAATATGTCGCAAGCCTTCCGAAGGAACAGGTTATCCGCTATACCGCGCAGGCTCATGCTTTCAGCACCCTGTGCAACCTCGAATTCAATTCCCTGACCGACCAGGTCGTCTACAAGGCCGCAGGTATCCGCCGCAGCAAACTGGCAAAAGACCCCACAATTCACGCAGTTTTTGCAGACGCCCATAAATCGGCCCTCGCACTGGCCGACACGCAACCACGAAAGTCGCTGTGTAATAATGCGGTAAATCTTTTCGGGGAACAGGGAAGCGCGCTACCGGGCATGCTTGGCCCGAAAGGCTGAGGTCTAGCTGTCGACTTTGCCCGGCTGGTGGATATGGCCGCTATCCAGAAGCGGCGCGGCGTCGATTTCCTCCGCATCCATCATGCCCGCCACCCGCTGCAGCACGGCAATCACCATATGCTGTTCCCAATCGCTAAGCTGTTCGAAGCGTTCCGAGTAGCGATCATGCAGGGCCATCGGAGCCCGGTTCAGAACGTCCTGACCGGCCTCCGTCAAATGGACATAGACCTTGCGCTTGTCACTGGCGCCCTTCTCGCGTTTGACCAGACTCATCCCCTGCAGACGGTCAACCAGGGCGGTTACCGTGGCCTGCGCCAGTTGAACCTTGGCGGCAATCTCGCCAACCGTCATTTCGCCCGCTTCTTCAATGGATTGCAGAACCAGCAATTGGGATGTGGTCAGATTCGTCGCCTTACCCAGTTTTTTCGTATGGATGTCGGTCGCGCGTAAAATACGGCGCAGGGCAATCAGCGACTCATTCAGACGATCCACGGGCAGGCCTCCCACACATACAAACGGCCAGTTTACACCATTTCCTTATAAACCAAAGACATAGTGCAAGGGAAAGCCCCGGTCACGCGAAAAGAATTTTGTTCGAATTACGATATAATTTTATATTTTGAACCGATATAATTTTATATCACGACTTACTCAATTTTACATTATATCGTATATTTTTCAGTAGTTTAATTTTAAACAACTAAATTAATTTCCGATTGACTGTTGACGCCTACGCTTCATTTTCCTATGTATTTTCCCACGAGATCAATCGATCATCGAAATAAAAAGGGACACTTAAGATGCCTGATGGCACCGTACGTGTTATGAAGCGAGCCGCAAAAGGCGGCTTTACGTTTCGCAAGCCGGCCACGGATGACGGCACCGCCATTCACGAACTGATTGCACGCTGCCGACCGCTGGACGAAAACTCCATCTATTGCAATCTGTTGCAGTGTTCGCATTTCGCCGACACCTGCGTCGTTGCAGAAGAAGGCGGCGAAATTCGCGGCTTTGTGTCGGGCTATATCGTTCCCGACGCGCGCGAACGCCTGTTCATCTGGCAGGTTGCCGTCGCCCCGGAGGCCCGTGGCAACAGCCTGGGCCGCCGCATGATCCTGGAAATCCTGAACCGCCCCGAACAGGGCGACATTACGGAACTGCACACCTCAATCACGCCGGACAACAAACCGTCGCAGGGTGTCTTCAGTTCTGTCGCGGATTTCCTTGATGCGGATGTCGAACAGAAGGTTTTGTTCCACGAGGACGATCATTTCGACGGACAGCAAAAAACCGAAATCCTGTGGGAGATCGGCCCCTTCGACATGGAGGAGGCGGACAGGCCTCTGGAGGATGTCGCCTAAGGCCGACAAAGCTCCCCCAACAGCTTCAACAGTATCAGTACACGCGCGGCGCCTGTCTACGGCAGGCCGTCAGGGCGCCGCGCGTCTGTTTTGGCACAGCGAACACGGCCTGTCAGAAATTCGAGAGATTGATGACAGTATTTCAACGCCGCGAATCCGAAGTCCAAAGTTACGCCCGCGCCTTTCCGGTCGTCTTCGACCAGGCGGACGGCGCAAGGCTGACCGACCGGGACGGCCGGAGCTATCTGGACTTCCTGGCCGGTGCCGGGACCCTCAACTATGGCCACAACCATCCGAAACTGCGCGATGCGCTGGTGGACTATATCCAGTCCGGCGGCATCACCCACGGCCTGGACATGCATACCGAGGCCAAGGAGAAATTCCTGGAAACCTTTGAAGAGGTGATCCTGGCCCCGCGTGAGATGGACCATGTGGTCCAGTTCACCGGGCCGACCGGCGCCAATGCGGTAGAGGCCGCGATGAAGCTGGCGCGCCAGGTCAAAGGCCGCAACAACATCATCGCCTTCACCAACGGCTTTCACGGGGTGACCCTCGGCGCATTGGCGGCCACGGGCAACCAGCATCATCGTGGCGCGGCAGGCGTTGCACTGACCGGCGTCGACCGGATGCCATTCGACGGCTATATGGGTGACGGCTATGACACCACCGATTATCTGGACCAGGTCTTGAGCGACGCCTCCAGCGGCGTGGAACGCCCGGCGGCTGTTATTGTCGAATGCGTGCAGGGCGAAGGCGGCCTGAAGGCGGCTGATTTCGGTTGGCTGCGCCATCTGGAAGCCGTCTGCCGCAAGCATGATATCCTGCTGATCGTGGACGATATTCAGGCCGGTTGCGGGCGGACAGGCACCTTCTTCAGCTTTGAACCCGCAGGCATCAAACCCGATATCATTACGCTCTCCAAATCGCTCTCGGGCTTTGGCCTTCCCTTTGCCGTCACCCTGATCCGCAAGGACCTCGACGCCTGGGTACCGGGCGCGCACAATGGCACATTCCGGGGTAACAACCACGCCTTTGTCACCGCTGCGACGGCACTGGACCTGTTCTGGCGCGACGGCAAATTCGCCGAATCCGTCCGCGAAAAGGGCGACTATCTGACGAACCGCTTCCGCCGGATTGCCGAACGCTTTCCGGAACTGGGCCTCAAGCTGCGCGGCCGCGGCCTGATGCAGGGCCTCGTTTATCCCGATGGCGATCTCACAGGCGCGATCTGCAAGGAATGCTTCAAGAACGGCCTGATCATCGAGACCAGCGGCCCCAATGACGAGGTCATCAAATGCCTCTGCCCGCTGATCATTGATGAGGCCGACCTGGCCAAGGGCCTGGATATTCTGGAGGAAGCCACCGCCACGGTGCTTGCCCGTCAGGCATCGCAGGCGGCTGCGGCGGAATAATCGCCGGACATTGATTTGAGCAAACAAGGGTAGACCAATGATCGTTAGAACACTTGAAAACTGCAAGAACAGCTCCCGCCATGTCGTCACCGAAACCTGGGAAAGCACGCGGATGCTGCTCAGCGATGACCAGATGGGATTCTCGTTCCACATCACCACCATCTATGCCGGGACGGAAACCCCGATCTGGTACAAGAACCACCTGGAATCCGTTTACTGCATCTCCGGCGAAGGCGAAGTGGAAACCCTGGATGACGGCAAGGTCTACCAGTTGAAGCCAGGCACGCTGTATATCCTGGACAAGAATGACCGGCACCTGCTGCGCGGCAAGACGGATATCACCTTTGCCTGCGTCTTCAACCCGCCGCTAAACGGTCGTGAAGTTCACGACGAAGACGGTGCCTATCAGTTAAATGAAGCGCCTCTGGAAAAAGAGAACGCCTAATCCCGCAGGTATCAACCAGACACCCTGCGACAGGAACCAGACGGAAGGAAATCCCATGTTTGCGGCTGAACAGCCAAAAACGGCTCGCCATACGGTCCACAAGATCGGTGGCACATCCATGTCGGAAGTCGATGCGGTCATGAATAATGTCCTGGTCGGCAAGCTGACCGGTAAAGAGCTCTATAACCGTATCTTCGTGGTGTCCGCCTATGGCGGCATGACCAATCTGCTGTTGGAAAACAAGAAGACCGGCGAGCCTGGGGTTTATGCGCTTTACGCCGGTTCCGAAAGTGAATGGGCCTGGGGCGATGCCCTGACCAATGTGGCTAGAAAAATGGCCGAGGTTAACGCGGAGATTTTCACCGATACCGTCGACCTCAATCTGGCGAATGCCTTTGTTCAGGAGCGGGTCGAGGGCACGCGCAGTTGCCTGATGGATCTGCATCGCCTTTGCACCTTCGGGCATTTCAAACTGGAACAGCATCTGCTGACCGTGCGTGAAATGTTGAGCGCCATCGGCGAGGCCCACAGCGCCCATAACACCATGCTGTTGCTGCGCCGTCAGGGCATCGACGCCGTTTTCGTCGATCTCTCCGGCTGGCGGGAGCAGGACCAGTCGCTGACCCTGGATCAGAGGATCGAGAAATCCTTCGACGGTATCGACGTTTCCCAGGAACTGCCGATCGTAACCGGCTATGCCCAATGTTCGGAGGGCCTGATGCGGCTTTACGGGCGCGGCTACAGCGAGGTGACCTTCGCGCGGATCGCCAGCCTCTCAAACGCGAAAGAGGCCCTGATCCACAAGGAATATCACCTCAGCAGCGCCGACCCGAAAATCGTCGGTGCCAATGAGGTCCGCCCCATTGGCCGTACCAACTATGACGTGGCAGACCAGCTTTCCAACATGGGGATGGAAGCCATTCATCCACGGGCGGCCAAAGGCCTTCGCCAGAAAGGAATTCCATTGCGTGTGGTCAATACCTTCGAACCGGACCATGCGGGTACGACCATCGAAGACGACTGGACACCGGAGGTCAGCAAGGCGGAAATCGTCACCGGGCTGGACTCCGCCTATGAGGTAGAGGTTTTCGATCAGGATATGGTCGGCGTTCCGGGTGCGGGTGAGGCCGCCTCGGCAACCTTCAAACGGTTCAAGGTGTCGATTGTAACCTCCAGCATCAACGCCAACACGCGGACCTATTACGTGCATGCACCGCTGAAGCAGGTCCGGCGGTGTGTCGATGAAATCGGCAAGGCCTACCCGGATGCGCGGATCAACACCCGTAAGGTCTCCATCGTCTCGGTCATCGGTGCCAACCTGAATGCGGCGGCGCTGCTGGGTGACGCTCTTATCCGTCTGAAGCAGGATGGTGTCAGCGTTCTGGGCAGTTTTGCCCCCAGCCGCGGGATCGACATGCAATTCGTTGTCGCCGAAAGCGACTTCAGACAGGCCATTTCCATCCTGCACGACCAGTTCGTCAGTCAGGCGGAGAACCTGTCACCCAAACAACGGGAACCAAAAGCTCAGGCAGACCTGGCGGCCTGAATTTGGCGTTGTTCAACCTCCTCACGCCCCGGCCCTGTGCCGGGGCTTTTTTTGCTCACTTGCCAGACCTGTCACCCGACCAGACCGTTAAAGCTGTTGGGTTGATGTGGACCGTTGTTGGATACGATTGAAAAACCGCGTCACCTCACCGTCCAGGCTCTCCGGCAGTTGACCGATTTCTTCCGATACTCGCCGGGTTTCGTCTGCCGTCGTCTCTGTTTGCTGCACCGCCTGGGAAACATCCCTGATGTTGCCTGACACCAGACGCGTTCCGTCGTTACCTCCCCGGCGAACTCTTCGATCGGACTTCCTGTTACATCCTCGAAAACCTGTCTCATTTTTCCCCCTGTCGGTCACATCAGCAAAGCTGGAGGCTCGGCTGTCTTTCCCCTTTTCCTTGAGATTCGTCCGGCACCGCCCGGCGAAGCCGGATCGAAAAACAACTCCCCACACCGGGCACACTGTGAACGGAAACGGCGCCATTCATCCTGGCCACCAGCATGCGCACGATTGCCAGTCCGACCCCGACACCCTGTCCATCCGACTTCCTGGCGTCCTCCCCCCGGTAAAAGGGCTCGAAAATATGGTCTAGTTCATCCGGGGCGATACCCGTGCCTGTATCCGCCACGTCGATACGGACCGTCCCGGCCTCATCCGGTCGCGCGGCCAGCGTAACGACGCCCGCCGCATCCGTATGCCGGATCGCATTCTTGACCAGGTTGACCAGGACCTGACGGAGAGAGGAGATATCGGCCTCGACCGCAAGCCTGCCCAGCGGCAAATCCATGGAAATAGTCGGCATGTCCGGCTTCACGCCGGTTACAAGCGTCTTCGTATTCTCAAAGACCTCTGCCACATCAATTGCCGTCATTTCGAAAACCTGGGCACCGGCCTCTATGGTCGAGAGGTCGAGCAGATCATTCACCAGGTTCAGCAGATGCTGGCCGCTCATATGAATGTCGCCCAGATACGAGCGGTGGCGTTCATTGTCCACCTGACCACCGACACCGGCCAGCATCGCCTCTGAAAACCCGATGATCGCATTCAACGGTGTTCGCAATTCGTGGCTCAGATTTGCAAGCAGATGCGTTTTGACCCGGTTTGCCTCTTCCGCACGGTCCAGCGCGACCTGAAGCTCTCTTTCCCATTTCTTGCGGTCACTCAGGTCCCGGATGATGGCGGTGCAGAGAATGTGGTCGTCCAGGATCGTTCTCAAAATGGACGCTTCGGCGGGGAACTCCTCACCATCCGCGCGAAGGCAGACGATCTCGTTCCGGCTTCCCATCAACCGCGCCCGCGACACATCCGACAGGAATGCCTTGAAATGCTGCTTATGGGCCTCTCTGTAGCGATGCGGTATCAGTATGCCCACATCCCTGCCAATGACATCTCGACGCGACAACCCGAAGCAATGTTCGGCCCCAGCATTGAACATAAGGATACGGCCATCCAGGTCGGTCGACACCACCGCGTGATACATACCGTCCAGAATCGCGGAAAAATGGTCACTGAGGTCTGGCTGTTTTGCCCCCACGGCGAAAGCCCCATACAAATATCAGCTACTAATGATTGGCCTCAATGCGCGCGACAAACCGCGCATTTATTTTTATGATTGGATGCTAAACAAAGTATCTGAAATGTCTTGGTGATATTTGGTCACCGAAATTGACCACCTATGTGGTGAAATAAGTATTTGGCATTTTAGTAAAATTTCCTCTAGTGCTTGGCCAGGCTCTTTAAGCCACGCGCTTCAAATGAAGAGGAGCATTGCTGAAAGACAAACAGAAAGGCCACCGCATGGCGCGCGACAGCAGCCAGACAGCACAAGACCGGTTCACCGAATGTAGCCTTTGCAATGCGCAGCAGTTTTCATTCTATGCCGACGCAGACCAGGCGAGCCTGCGGTCCATCACCGCCCTCAGGCAGGACACGCGGGCCATAAGGCCGCGAACGCCACTTCACTGGGCGAACAAGGACTCCACCGAGGTCATGGTCCTCAAAAGCGGTTGGGCCTTCAGCTTCCAGCTTCTGGAAGACGGCGGGCGGCAAATTCTTGATATCTACATGGATGGTGACACGATCGGTATGCCGTTGATGCTGGAAGAGTCACTGCCTTACGGCGTTCACACGATCACGGACTGCCGGATCTGTGTTTTCGACAGCCATCAGCTTCGCGACCTTGCCCTGGCCCATACAGGCTGGGAACTGGCGCTGTGGAAGAAATGCATGGCAGAGCGCCTGACATGTTATGAGCGGATTGTCGATCTGGGGCGGCGGTCTGCCATGGAACGCTTCTGCCGTTTCATCGTTAGTATTCGCGACCGGGCCACCGCCCGGGGAAAGGGAAACCCCTTCGAAGTGGAATTCCCGTTGCGCCAACACCACATGGCCGACTTTCTCGGGCTGACCGCCGTCCATACCGGTCGCCTTGTGGCGGAACTTTCCGATCAATCGGTCATCCGGATCAAAAACCGGCGTCTTGCAATCCTGGACGAGCCTACCCTGATGCAACTGGCGGGCTTCCCCACCCATCGGGCGAACTGAGGCAACCTGCCGTCAGGCCCTCAAAGGTCGCCCCCTTCATCGTTCCAGTCACCTTCAACAGGATCAACCGGCGGAATACGCCCCAGGAAATGCATGCCAATGGTGCCCGGCCATTCATGATTGGGGGTGACACCTGTCTGGGAGTCGAAATAAAGCGCGGCAAAGTCGAGAATCTGTGCCGCCATATTCTCGTCCGCCGGCAGATTGCCCAGCAGATACTTCATCTTGCCCTTTGAGCAGACACTCACCGTGCAGCCATGGGCGCAAGCCATGAGGCAGCGATGGGACTGCAATTTGATGAAGGGCTTATAGGGATGATCTGCCAGTTGGTATTCCAGGTAGGTATGCAGTTTTGCACCGCCACCAAGGCCTTCTTCACCCTCGCAATGCGTGTCAATGCAGGACCCGCATACAGTGAGATGCACAGGTAACGTCTGGGCGCTATCCATTGGTATGCCCCTGTAAATAATTAAAACCTAGACTTCTTATCGGGTAAATCTAGCCGAAGTCTGTTTCAATTGCGTTGAGGTGAGTCAACACGACGGGATTTGCCCAATGAAAACGCCTTGGTATGACCGATGGCTCAAGCGGCCCGAAGGGGGAAAAACAGGCTGACTTCGGTACCGATGCCGACCTGGCTTGAAATCGACAGCGTTCCGCCAAGCAGCTCCGTCAGCTGTTTTGCCAGCGGCAGGCCCAGTCCCGTTCCCTCCTGGGCGATCTGCAGATTGCGGCGCACCTGTCCGAAAGGTTCCAGGATGCAATCGAAGTCACCTTCCGCAATCCCGACACCGGTGTCCGACACGGCAATCGAAAGCCTCCGGGAATCCGGGCACCTGACCTCGACCGTAACCTTGCCCGACGCCGGGGTATATTTGACGGCATTCGACAGAAGATTGATCAATACCTGCCTGAGCAGCCTTTGATCGGTCCGGAAACTCAATGGGCTCTCAGGCAGCTTCACTGTGATCGCGATCCCTTTCGAGTTCGACTGAGGCTCCACATATCTGACCGTCTCTTCCAGGAGGGGCGCGATATCGACATCCCTCAGATCGACCTCAACCCGTTTGGCCTCGATTTTCGCCAGGTCCAGCGTATCGTTGATAACCTCCAGAAGGTGCCTGCCGGACGACAGGATATGGCCCGCATATTCCTGGTATTTGGCGTCAAGCGGGCCGAAGACACCTTCATACATCATCTCCCCGAAGCCGATAATCGCATTGAGGGGCGTGCGAAGTTCATGGCTCATGGACGCCAGGAATTCTGCCCGTGTTTGCGCATGCGCCTCGGCCTCAATCCGGGCGACAATCTTGTCGGTCACATCCTCGATGATGATCATGCGGTTTGTCGCATCCCTGTGGGCATTGACGGGCACAATACGCAGGGTCGCATAGCCCAACTCCCCGGCCTGCCGGGAGAAGACCAGGTCCAGCGGCTCTTCCGGTGGGACATTGCCCGCCCGGAACATCGCCGCCAGCATTTTGCGTTGCCGCCCGGCGAAGAGTGACGCAATCGGTCTGTCCAGAAGGGTCTTGTCCGGCGCGGCAAACATGTTTTCCGCACAATGGTTGGCGTAGGTAATGACACCATCTTCCCGCGTCAGCAGGATGCCGATAGGTGCATGCTCCATCAGTTGATCCACGACGGGAAGCTGGTGAAGGGTGGTCTTGCGGGCCGCAAAAATCTTCTTTGATTCCTGCTTCAACACCAAGGCTGCGGCCTGACGCCGCCGTCTGGACATGACTTCCTTGCGAATCCTGTCGACTGCCTGCGGCAAATCACTGCCACTCAGCGTTATCGGGCGCGCCATCGGCAGGAAGCCAGCTTTTTCCGAAGGCGCCTGCCGGACTTTCCCACTCCCGCCACAGAGATTGAATATCGGAATGTCCGCACATCTTTCCCTGACCTGAAGGAAAAACCTGTCCGGGCCGGTCGCGTCCGGATCAATCAGAACTGCATCCGCATGATCCAGGCCGTTTCCGGTTACCGCCTCGCCAACACGCCTGTCACCCCAAGCCTCAAACAGGAAATCGCCCCCCGCCGCCGCCTGCAAGGATTCCAGCATTGCCCGATTTTCCGTATGACACAGGACTACGATTGGCATCGCCGGGTTACTCCCCAAGGAGGGGAAGTCCCAACAACAATCGCCCTGCCCAGATCCGCAGCAAATCAGTCGTTGGTGCCATCACGTGGGAGGCGCGCACATCGCGGAGGCTGCGCTGTATTCTCTCACCATCCCGATAGGCCATGCCGCCCATGAATGTCATGGCGTTGTTCACAACCTGCGTTGCGGTTTCCGCGACCTCCGCCTTGGAAACCATGACCTTCACAACCGCGTCTTCATCCCCCCGATCAAAGCTTCTGGCCGCGTTGTAAACCAGCTGCCGCGTCGCCTCGAGCTTGCTCCAGTTGGTGGCAAAACTGTGCTGCAGAACATCCGCCTCAGAAAGGCTGCGTCCGCTATGGCTGAACTGGCGCTCGGTGAGATGAACCCGCGCCGCCTCAAGCGCGGAGGTGGCGACGCCCAGATAGGCCCCGGACATGGCCATCAGGAAATAAGGGGCGACGACGTTGAAAACATACCACGTCTGATCACCGACTGCGCCCAGAAGATTTCCCGCAGGGATCGGCGTATCGTCAAACCGCAGGCCACGCGAGTCATTGCCACGCATGCCGAACCCTTCCCAGCCCTCTCCCCAGGTCATGCCCGGTAGACCGTCTTCGACGACCACACAGGAGAACTGGGTGAGACCATGGTCGCCCGAATGCATGGTTGAGACCACATAGGAATCGGCGTGCCCGCCATTGGTAACAAAACATTTTGTGCCGGAGAGCGTGAGCTGATCTTCATCCGTTTGCTGTAACTGGCATTGCGGGAAATAAAAATGGGAACCGGTGCCAGGTTCGCTCAGCGCAAGTGTTGTAAGGTGACGCCCCTCGGAGATGGGACGGAGAAATCTGGAAACCTGATAGTCCGTCGCCTGCGCCGAAAGAACGGCGGAACCGACGCAATGCATGCCAAAGGAAATCGCGGTGGAGGCGCATTCCTGGCCCAGGATTTCGCAAGCCTGCGTCAGACCAAGCAGCCCCTGCCCCAATCCACCGTGCTCACGCGGCACGACCAAACCGCCCAGTCCCGCCGCCTGCAGGGCACGGATACTCTTTTCAGGCCATTGTGCCTGCGCATCGGATTCACGCGCCTGCGGCATGACGACCTGCTCTGCCACCTGCCTTACGGTCGAAAGGATATCCGCCGCCCCCCGAATATGCCGGCTATCAGAAGCCTCGGCTACCATTCACACCCCCTATTCCCATCCACGACAATCGGCAGAAGACAGTACCCCATCTCTTGCTCGAATGGCGGGAAAAAGAACGCCCGCCCACAGACCGTGGGCGGTCGCCTTCCAGTCGGTTGAGTCTTCACCCAAAGGGTAAATATTATATTAATTGCATAATCCGGCCTTGACCTTCCCCTTACTGGAAGCTGCATGTATACCACATCACGGATGAAAATAGAGTTTAGGAAAATGCAGTTCAAAGTCTCCGATATGACCTGTGGCCATTGCGCCCAAACCATTGAGAAAGCCATTGCAAAGGTCGATAGCGCAGCAGTGGTCGGCGTTGATCTGGCAACAAAAATCGTCGCGGTGGAATCAAACAGCGCGGCCCCGTCGATTAAGGCAGCCATCGCCTCGGCTGGCTTTGATGTCGCCCCTCTCTGAATAGGGCCGCTATTTCTTAGATGTAAGAACTTGCGGGTACTCAAGGTTCGACGATTTTCCCCTGGCGGCACGCCCTGCCGTTTTCTATACGCGCGACTGAAGGCGCTGACACAGGAATAGCCAAGACGTTCTGCAATCTCGGTCAGGGGCACTACATTTCAGAAGAAGGCTGCGTGATATTGCTGCTCAACGAGACGCCCTACCAGACCTATCTTGTGAAATAGCATCAAAGCTGCAACGGCCTTCGGGGGCCGGATGGCCCCCGAACCGCGACATTAATCAGTCCGCCACTTTTTTCACAAATTCGGACTTCAGACCCATCTGGCCGATGCCCGGAACCTTGCAGTCGATATCGTGGTCACCGTCAACCAGGCGGATGTTCTTGACCTTGGTCCCCACCTTGACGACGGAAGACGAGCCTTTGACCTTCAGGTCTTTAATAACCGTGACCGTATCGCCGTCCTGGAGTTCCGTGCCGTTGGCGTCGCGGACAACCGCGGCACCAGCATCTTCCTCGGCAGCAGGAGACCATTCATGGGCACATTCCGGGCAAACCAGCATGGACCCGTCTTCATAGACATAAGGCGAATTGCATTTCGGACAGGGCGGAAACTCGCTCATGGAGATAGCCTTTCAAAAGAATAATATTGGTTTCAAATATAGAAAGTCGCGGGTTTATTCCCGCGCGCGCCTTATTTAGCGCGAAGTTTGACAATAGACCAGATGCTGGATACCCCACTCGTTTGAGCAGGGCAAAAATAGAGTTAATAATATCTCCGAGAACAGAGGCAAAATCACACCTGTATTTTTGTCAAAGTTGGAAAACCATACTTCCGTTTTTACAAAATGGACGGTGTGCAACTTCGCCAAATAAATAACTATAGCGGCTTGCATAACACCGTCCACCAAGGAAGTCTTGCCACCATCCATACCAACAATCCCGATGACATGCCTTGGCGTATGGCCTTCCTGTATGCGGCTTCTGCCTCAAACTTCACACCGGAAACGCAGGAACGTCTTATCCGCGCAAACGTAGAAGCGGCCGTTCAAGTGTCCAGGGAACGTGAAGGCTGCGTGACATCAATTGGCCATTTGATTTTGACCCGGGCTGGTTTTTGGGACTGGCTCGAATCTGACTGCCAATGTCTACTTGGCCTGCCCCTCCGGGGCCTCCAAACAACAACCTATAATAGTAAATGCCAATATAATATCTTTCCATAATTTTGACATAATTTGCCAATTGTATCCCCTCTGACGCTTGGTAAAACTCAACTTCAGGCGTCGCTTGATCGCCAAGAGCGCTTGGCTTTTTCTATTTCAAGGAGAAATTGAATGCGTGACCTTCTCGAGAACGAACTGAACATCGTTTCAGGTGGCTGGGGTGCCGGAAGTGACAATGGCAGCGGCAATGACGGAAACGGCGACTGCAGCGGCGGCGACGGTGGCAACGGCGGCACCGGCGGCAATGGCGGCAACGGCGGTAACGGTGGCAGCTGCGGCTCTGATAGCGGCGGCGACTAATACCAAGAGGTCTTGTCGTCTTTGATCGACATTCGGCAGTCCGATTGCAGATTGCCTCAGACCTTTGTTCCCGCCGCAGCATCTGCGGCGGGAACACTCAAAAATTCTGTAAAAATGGCGATGCTTATGAGCAGGGTACTACGCACCATATTCGGAACAATTTTTTTCCTGTCCACTACAATTCTTTTAAGCTTTTCCATGCCAGTTTGGGCTGGTTCCGGCATCGAGATCGTAAAAAGACCACTTGGTGTTCACATTGACGGTCGTCCCTATAACCTCGACGTGCTCATTGGAAAACCTACGAATATAAAAAAGGGCAGGAAACTCCCAGTTGCTCTGATTTCTCACGGCGCCGCCGGCCGCGAACCACCAAGGCATCTTACCCTCGCGTTGTTATCTGGATGGGTGCGCGATTTCAGCGCACGTGGGTATCTGGCTGTCGCAGTAATGCGCCGCAGCTACGGAGATTCCGATGGCCCGGCCTATCAAAGTAAAGATACGTGCGAGGCGCCAAACCCTAAACTTTATTTCAAAAACCAGGCAGATGATCTGGCTGCGGCATTGCAGGCAATAGCCCACCGCAAAGACGCCGATATGGGGACCGTTCTCGGTATCGGGCATTCTGCAGGCGGGGGCGCAATGCTGGCCCTTGCCGCACGTGCAGACGTGACGATCAGTGCCGTGATCAATGTTTCCGGTGGAACCTTCCGCTACCGGCCGGGCAAACCCCTTTCCAGCGATGTCTTCGAGGGATGCGAGCGCTACAGGACAGCGGTCGACGACGCCCTGGGCAATTTCGCAGAAAAGCTGAATATTCCAACCCTGTGGCTCTACGCAAAGAATGATCCTTTCTTTCCACCGCCCTTGGCGCAACACTGGATGAATGTGTGGCACGAGAACGGTGGCAAGGGGCAGCTGAAGATCTTGCCCGACTATGAGCCAAACGGTCACAGGTTGTTCATTCAGCCAAAAGGCCAGGAGGTTCTTTGGCCCGAAATTGATGAATTCCTGAGGGCACAGGCACTCCCTGCCTGGAATGACACCAAATTCACCGAACTACGTCGCTCTCTGGGGCCGCGGCAACGCAAAGCGCTCGACAAATTTTTGGCTTCCGGCTTGTCTATGAAGGCAATGGCTGTACCGGTTGAGGGCAATACGAAAAGCTATTGGTTCACCGGTGCCCATACGCTGAAAGGCGCCAGAGCGGAGGCCGAAGGCCTGTGCCGGCAGGAGAGTGGTCAGGATTGCGTCGTGATTGTCGAGAATTTCGACCCGACGGGCCGGATGCCACGCATGCTGAAACAAAGCTCTCATAATGAATAACGAGGCGCTGTTCCGGCAAGAAGCTCTGGAAGCCCGTCGGGAGGACTGGCTCGGTGCGCCAAGACTGATGCAGCCCATCCAGCTGCGTGTGATGGCCTGGGCAGGCTTTGCCGCGACAAGCGCAATACTTCTTTTCCTGGCACTTGGCAGCTATACGCACCGTATCCGCCTTTCTGGTGAGGTTGTGTCAAGTTCCGGGATTGTACGCGTCTATGCTCCTGCGGATGGGCGCATCGTTAAGGCGGCGCTGCACGAAAATATCGATGTTAGTCGGGGAGATCCTGTTTTCACCATTGATACCGGATCAGAGACCGAACATGGCAGTACGGCCCCGCAACTTGCCGCGCAGTTACGCGAAGAAGAGCGGGAAGTCTCCAGTGAAATTGAACGGCAACACTCTTTGGAGCGTCTCGAAACGCAAATGCTTGCCGCGAGAAAAACCCAAATTAAACAGGAGCTTGCACAATATAACGGTGAAATTCAGTCTGTTGAATCCTACCTGATAAACCTGAATTCATCCTTTGAACGCTATCGTGCCCTCACAGATCGCGGTTTGGGCATTGAAGAGAAGCTGCAAGACCGCAAGGAGCGGATAATTATTCAGAAGGCACGGTTACAGACATTGCATCGAGCCGTCCTGGAACTGACAAATGAACAAAGCGACATTGAAACTGATCGTAAAAAGGTTGCAATGGAGCGTGCCTCTGAGCGAGGTGCATTGCAGCGCAACCTTGCGCGATTACGTCGCGAACGTATTGAGATAGAGGCTGGCCATATCCGTGTGGTCAGCGCCCCGGTCGACGGAACGGTCACTGCCATTATCGCGAAGGCGAATGAAATGGTTGAAGAGCATGCGCCCGTGCTCTCCATTCTGCCCCATGGCAGCCGTCCGAAGGTTCACCTTCTGGCACCGGCGCGCGCCATTGGGTTCCTGCGTGCCGGACGCTCGGTGGTTCTGCGTTATTCAGCTTATCCACATGAGAAATTCGGACAGCAACGTGGGATAATCGAAAGTGTTTCTCGTGTTGCTCTTCCCGATACGGAAGGTGCTGAAGAACCGCGCTATAGGATAATTGTTATCCCGGAACATGAAACCATCCTTGCCTATGGTCAACCCGAGCCACTGCGCCCGGGAATGACGGTAGAGGCCGATATTCTGTTGGACAGGCGCCGTCTTTATGAGTGGATCCTGGCCCCACTGATCGCCCTGCGAAACGACATCACCAAACCAGGCGAGACACATGAACCCTAACGCAAAATTTTCCGGCCTATTCCGTCGCGCGACACCGGTCATACGACAGGCCCAAGCGGCTGAATGCGGATTGGCCTGCCTGGCGATGGTTGCAGGGCGCTACGGGCTGCGGCTGGACCTGACTGCCTTGCGCCGTCGTTTTGATGTCTCGATCAAGGGCATGACTCTTCAGAATCTGGTTCAATTGGCCCGTGACCTGGATATGGATGTGCATCCGGTGAAGGCAGAGCTTGATGAGTTAAAAAAGCTACAACCACCCTGCATTCTGCACTGGTCCTTCAACCATTTTGTTGTGCTCGAAAGTATCCGCCGCGGCCAGGCAGTCATCCACGATCCGGCGAAAGGGCGCCGGATCTATTCCATGGAGGAGGTTTCACGGCATTTTACAGGCGTAGCATTAGAGCTTTGGCCTGCAACTTGTTTCAAAGGCGGCGACGAAACTACAAGATTAAGGTTTCGGGACATGCTCGGCGCGGTAATTGGCTTGCGACGCACCATGGGCCATGTGCTGATCTTCTCTGCCTGTCTTGAAGTCTTCCTGTTGCTGACGCCGATTGGCTTTCAGCTTGTAATCGATCAGGCGATTGTCGGACTGGACAAAAGCTTGCTTAGTGTTGTGGGGATTGGTCTTGGACTATTCCTTTTGCTGCAGGTGTTGCTTTCTCTTGCCTGCTCCTGGTCCATTCTGGTTCTTCAAACCGGGTTGAATGTGCAATGGGCCAGCGGCTTGTTTAACCATCTTACAGCCCTGCCCCTCGATTTTTTCGAAAAGCGTCATACCGGTGATATCGTTTCACGTTTTGGCTCGTTGAGAACGATCCAGTCCACGGCCACAACAGATCTTATCCGCGCCTTGCTCGACGGGGTTATGGCTATAGGCACCTGTATCATGATGGTTGTCTATGGTGAGTGGATGCTGTGCATCGTGCTTGCGACGACCATGATCTATGCAGGGTTGCGTGCGCTGATTTATGGTACTTATCGTCGCTCCACAGAGGACGAAATCGCCTGTCGTGCCACACAACAATCCTATTTCCTGGAAACGATTAGGGGAATGGCCAGTGTAAAATCACTTGGCCTCCGCGAACGCCGTCAGGCGACCTGGTCCAATCTCATGACGGATACGATTGATGCTTGGCTGAAATGCCAAAAACTGGATGCAATCTTCAATGCGGCCAATCGGCTCCTTTTTGGGGGGGATCGAATAATTTTGATCATGGTTGGGGCTACTGCGGTCATGGACAACGCGATGACGGTAGGCATGCTGATTGCGTTTCTTGCCTATCGCGATCAGTTCAGCAATCGCATCATTGCTCTGATTGGTATGATGATACGCCTACGCATGCTGGACGTGCATAAAAACCGCTTGGCAGATATCGCTCTGGCAACACGTGAACCTGCAGCAGCGGATACTGTCAAATCGCCATCCGTGATCCAGAAGCAGGATTTTCCTTCCGGTGCGCTGGAAATGCGGGAGGTGTGCTTTCGCTATGGCGATGGGATGCCTCTGATCCTGGATCACTGTAGTTTGAATATCGCACCAGGCGAATGTGTGGCGCTCACAGGCCCGTCGGGCTGTGGCAAGACAACAGCCTTACGCATTCTGGCCGGGCTGATCCTTCCTGATAGTGGTGACCTAATTGTCGATGGTCGGCGGTTGGCTCCGGGGCAACTCTGTGCCTATCGGCAGAAAATCGCATGCGTACTTCAGGATGATCATCTGTTTGCCGGGTCCATCGCGGAGAATATCGCTGCATTCGATGCACAGATCGACTGGGATTGGTTGGTGGAATGCACACGGATGGCTGCAATTGACACCGAAATTCAGCAAATGCCAATGGGTTACGAAACACTCGTTGGCGATATGGGCAGCGCGATGTCCGGCGGGCAGAAGCAGCGGCTTTTTCTTGCCCGCGCGCTATATCGGCGGCCGCAGATTCTCATGATGGATGAAGCCACAAGCCATCTCGATGAAGAGAATGAGCGCCTAATCAACAATGCGGTTGGCCAGCTGCGCATGACCCGGGTGGTGGTCGCTCATCGCCCTTCGACTGTTGCTTTGGCCGATCGCAACATCCTCTTCGGCACGCGCATGGCCCCGACCCGGGTCACAGCATGAGGGCAATCCGTAGACAGCCACAGTTGCCTGTTCCGAAACCAAGGGCTGTTTGAACGACGTAACGCAGAAAGGAAGTTCGTATGAGAGATCTGGAATTCAAAGAACTGGAACAAGTTTCCGGTGGCTGGAATAACGACGGCGGGGACGGCGGAGATGGCGGCGTTGGCGGAAATGGCGGCAACGGAGGCAATGGCGGTCCGGGCGGGGACGGCGGAGATGGCGGCGACGGTGGCGTCGGTGGCAATGGGGGGAATGGCGGCGATGGTGGCTGCGATGGAAAAGGCGGAAAAGGTGGCTCAGGTGGTCTGGGCGGCCAGGATGGCCAAGACGGCAGAGACGGGCCGCCCTGCTGAACCGTGCTTCTATTCATTGTCTCTGCAAAGACAATAGGCTGAATTGCAATTTATGGTCGTGGACTTATCCCCCCCCACGACCATATTTGCAGTAACCTTGCCAGATAATATTATCAGTCTGCAATTCGGCCTGATCTAGCGATTCAAAAATAGAGTGGAAACTGACAACAAAAAAGGCCCCGAATGGGACCTTCTTGAAAGCTCTGGCGGAGAGAAGGGGATTCGAACCCCTGAGGGGTTGCCCCCAACACGCTTTCCAGGCGTGCGCCTTAAACCGCTCGGCAGTTTGCCTGGGGTTTGGGGCCATGTGTAACCCGTAACGACAGGACCGAAGACGGTCAGCCCGTAGCACTTGATCCACAAGTTGCTACACAGAGGCACCACATGACCGCCGCAAAATACTGCATCCGTCGAGGCTCCACCTTCTACTTCCGCTGTCGTATTCCCTGTGACCTGATCGCCGTCTTTGGACGCCGGGAAATCCTGCGCAGCCTCCGAACAATCGACCCGATTCAGGCAAACGACCTCGCTAAGACCATTTCGGCACAAGCCGACAAGACTTTCACCACGATACGACATCAGCTTCTCCTCGGCGTGGATACGGAGATCATCAGGACCACCGCAAGGAGCTTTGAGGATAAACACCTGCCCTGTCATCGTGCCAAACGCAGCCTGTCCCGGCATGTCGCCCATTCGTTGCTCCTGGAAGGCCACAATTCAGAGGGTGGAACTCTCCTGTCCGACGCCAGCAAGACCTATGTGCAGGACCGACAAAGTGGATGGGAACCGAAGACCAAAATGATGCAGGAGGCCGCCCTGCGCCTGTTCCTGGAGATTGTCGGCGATAAACCTGTGGCACAGGTAACCCGTGAGGAAGGCCGCAGGTTCCGCGACACGGTCGCCAAGCTTCCGCCCAATATGAGCAAGCGTTTCAGGGGCATGAGTATCAAGCAGGTCCTTGCCCTGGCTCCTGACCCGATGAGCGTGAAGAACACCAACAAAATCCTGTCTGTGTCGAGTGCCTTTTTCAACTGGGCGGTGGAGGAAAAGCTGCTCCATGAGAATCCGATCCGAGGCTTGAAGCTTAAGGCGAACCACCGGGCCGACCAGGAACGGGAAGCCTTCTCGGAGGAGGACCTGAAGCGCCTCTTCGCGCAGTCTCCGCTCTATAGCGGTTGCCTGTCGGAGCGCCATCGAGACCAGAAGGGGGCAATGGTCATCAAAGATGCAAAATACTGGCTGCCCCTCATCGGTCTCTATAGCGGGATGCGCCTGGAGGAGATCGCCCAGCTTCGCGTAGCGGACTTGCGTCAGGAACAAGGCGTCTGGGTCTTTGATGTGAACGCGGAGGGCAGCAACAAGCTCAAGACGCAACAAAGTGAACGTCTGGTTCCCGTTCATAGCAAACTGATCGAGAAAGGCCTGATCGACTGTCGAAATGCCGTGAAGGGCGAAAGGCTCTGGCCGGACCTGAAGCAGGGCAACGACGGCTTCTATTCCTCCCCCTTCTCCAAGTGGTTTGGCCGCTACAAGAAGAAGATCGGCATCACCAACCCAAAGGTCACCTTCCACTCCCTACGCCATACCTTCATCAACGCCCTGAAGCAACGGGGCGTCGAGGAATCAAAGATCAAGGAACTGGTCGGTCACAAGGAGACCAGCATCACCATGGGGCGCTACGGGAAGCGGTATGAGCCTGACTGCCTCGCGGAAACTATTGAGCCAATCGGTTTCGAGGGAATAAGGCGAAGATTGGATTAAAGCTCACCACGAAATGCACGTTGGGACAAAGACGCGAACAGTTCTTCCGCCTTGTGGAGTTCCATCCTGTTCTTCTTTTCCAGTAACCTAATTTTATCTAGGCTATTCACAAAATCTCTCTGCACGTCCAATGGCGGGAGCGGCACCTGTAGCCCTTTTATAATTCCTAGGTTCAGACCAGCCATAATAGCCCCCTTATTCTGCTTGAGAATCTGTTGAAGCAGGTAGGGGTGGCGGTGGATAGCGTTAGAGATAAACTCCGGTTCGGCTTTTGATCGGTCAACGGTAATAGTGGCGAGGTGCTTTGTCGTAATAGCCAAAGGAACGTCATCAGGTACTACAGAAGACCGACCAGTCGTGCCCATGATTGTCACGATTACGTCGCCCGGTTTAACAGTATAACGCTTTAGTTTCTCGTATTTTTCGGGCGTGATATAGCGACGTTCAGCCCATTCAAATCTGTTCTTGACCGCGTTGTCGATACCAAGAACAGCGATACCACTACCAACAAACTCGGAGTGCTTTAGGTCGCTGCCGAACGGGCCAGTTCTCATTGCCCCTCGAACTGGTTCGGCCAGCGTTTCCAGTTCTACGCGAGCCCAATCGTCGTACCCTTTTGCATTCGGCCCCACACTGGATAAGAAGTGGCTCTGAACGAGTTCGTCGGCCAGCGTGAGGGCTTGCTGGCGTTTGCGGCGAATGGCGTCCGCCTTGTCCAGGATCGCGGCGATGCGGCGTTGTTCTTCAAAAGGCGGTAAGACCACCTCAATTCTTGAGGCATCAGCTTTAGTAAGTTTGGCCCTCGTGCTACCCGTTATGTACCTTGTTACGTCGTAATGTTCCAAGTGCCGTTGCAGAAATTGCAGATCAACCCCTTCCTTGGGCCGCAATACATGCGCATGATTATTTACCCAAGACTTTCCAGAGATTGAGTATGCGATTCTTCGCTCCGGAACTCCAAAATGTCCGCCGTCTTCGGCCAAGAGAATCAACGGCTCATCAAATATGTAGTTATTAATTGTCCCCTGTTGTCCGTTCGCGCCATAATAAGGATAAGGGCCTTCAACACGTTCAGTTGATTTGACGGGGCGTCTTAGATTATCCAAGAAATCAACCACATCGGACAACGTAGCCCGCGGCCAACTTGAGGAAAGCAAGTGTGCGCGAATCACAGGAGCAATCCCTCAAGATCAGCGATGTCCTTAGAAATATCCTCTTGCAGCCCTTTCATCTGCTTGAGGATTTCCTGCGGCGGGTCATAGGCTTCTTCTTCATAGACGACCTCTCTGTATCGACCGACAGACAGATCGTACTTGTTGGCCCGGATATCATCCGCCGAGACAAAGAAGGCCTTATCGGTTTTGTCCGTATCCTTTGCCGGGTCACGCTCTCTCCAGCGGTTCAGCACATCCGGCAAGTCATTGGCCTCGACCTTGCTGCGTTTGTCGTCCAGGGAGAAGCCGTCCGCCTCCACATCATAGAAGAAAACATGGTCGGTCTTACCGCCCTTGGTGAAGAGCAGGATCGCGGTGGAAACCCCGGCATAGGGCTTAAACACACCAGAGGGGAGCGAGATCACGCCTTCGAGCTGGTTCTCCTCGACCAGCAGCTTGCGCAGGGACTGATGGGCCTTGGAGGAGCCGAAGAGAACACCATCGGGCACGACCGTTGCGGAGCGCCCGCCCAGTCTCAACATGCGCAGGATCAGCACCACGAACAGAAGCTCGGTTTTTTTGGTGGTCACCTTGCTCAAAAGGCTGGGGTGGACGTCCTCGTAGTCCAGGCTGCCTTTAAAGGGCGGGTTCGCCAGGATCACGTCCAGGCTTCCATTGGCCTGTTGCGGGTAGCGTTCGGTGAAGCTGTTCGCCAGGGTGTCCTGATAATGGATATCCGGGGATTCCACGCCATGCAGGAACAGATTCATGGCCGCGATGCGCAGCATGGTGGAATCGAAATCGAAACCGTGGAACATTCCCTTGCTGATATGGGCCCTATAGGGTTCCAGCAGGTCACCGGAATAGGTTTTCTCGCCGCTGGTCTCGTCCACATAAACACCTTCGGGAGAGGTGTATTTCTGAAGCAGGTATTCCACGACCACCACGAGGAAGCCCGCCGTGCCACAGGCGGGATCACCCACCGTCTCATCCGGCTTGGGATCGACCAATTCCACCATCAGGCGGATGATATGGCGCGGGGTGCGGAACTGACCGTTGATGCCCGCCGTGGTCAGCTTACTGAGCAGGTATTCGTAGAGGTCGCCCTTGGTGTCGTCGTCCTTCAGCGGCAGCGCGTCGATCATGTTGATGGCGGAGACCAACAGCGTCGGCTTCTGGATCATCAACTGCGCATCTTTCATATATTCGCCGAAAGACGACCCTTTTGCGGCTTCCTGCTTGAAATGCGGAAAGACCTCGTCCCGGATGCGGGTCAGCAACTGCTCCGCCTGAAGGTCTTTGAAGTGGGACCAGCGGAGATGCTGCTCATTCTCTGTATAGAGGAGCGGGAAATCCTTACCTGAAAGCTTCGCCTTCCGCTCGTTCTTCGTCTCCGCGATATCCAGAAGGCGGATGAACATTAGGAAGGTGATCTGTTCGATAACCGTCAGGGGGTTTGTGATGCCGCCGGTCCAGAACTCTTCCCAGAGCTTGTCGATACGGCTCCGCAAATCACCCGTGATCATGTCGGTCTATTCCCCTGTTTCGGACTGGCTTGAAATGAGTCGATGATGCCCAGAAGCTCGTCGATCTGGGACGGATCATGGAATACCCCATAGACCCCGTCCGCATCAACACTGGTGAAGGGGGCATCCACAAGCCTGTCCTTCTGGATGCTGCCATTCTTGGCGATATGGTTCTGAAGTAAGCGCAAGAATCGCAACTGCTTAGCGCTCAGATCGGGATGATGTTGGGCGAATACCTGAAACCGTTCCTGCACGGCCTCTTCATCCATGCCGACAATGCTACGAATGATCAGGTCCAGGCTGTTCGCCGTCTTCGGGTAGAATTCCCGCAGCAGGTTCAAGTCCAGGTCGGGATGCTGCGTCAGGACCAGGGAGACGAGCCGTTGCAGGTCCGCCTCGGATACCGGTTCACAGGTGCGAATTTTTTGAAGTGTTGGGTCGGTGTCAAACAATTCCGTCAGTGCCGCCTCCACCCGCTGGCGATAGGCCGCCAAGTCAATGGAAAGGAAATTGGATGAAGTCTCCCTGACCTGGACGCCTGATACATCCTCCTTAATGTCATAGACAACCGTGTCATCACCCGCGCCGAAACCACCGCTTTCCCGGTATTTCATGATGGAACGCAGGTCGCTACGAATGTCCTCCAAATCATCCAGTGAAACGTCCTGCCAGAACTCCGGCGACTTTACCCGCTTGATCGTCGCGGCTTTTTCTCTCACCGGGTTCAGGTTCATGCGAAGGCTGTTGATCTGATTCAGGATCTCGCCCTTGCTGTTTTCGAAGTCGTTCGCCTTTTCCAAGGCAGCCAGCTGGGTCTGTGCGACCAGCAGGTCAAATTCATAGGCCTCCCGATATCCCCGGATATTCACCCATTGCATCAGCGGTGCGATGACATTGCGCAGGGTTTGGCGCGTTTCCGGCGCAAAATGCTCAATGACGCCCTCGGCCTTGACCGTCAGGAGTTCCCGCCAGCGATCTTTAACCGAAATACTGTCATCAGGCAGGGATTTAACATCCGTTTCAATCAAATCGGCGATGGTCTTGAAATCATCCACATGCGCCGCATTCAGGGATTTCTCGGCTAGCATCAGCCGCGCCTCGAACAGGCGTTGCATGAGCGGCTTGGACTGGGACGGTTCGGCTTCGGGTTTGTCCTCACCGAAATGCTCGAAATTGCCCCAATGGTCAAAGATGCGGAAAATCTTTTTGTTCTGGCCCGGTCCGAACAGGTCTTCACACAGGCGCGTTCCACGACCGATCATCTGCCAGAACTTCACCCTGGACCGCACCGGCTTGGCAAAGACGAGATTGACCACCTCCGGCACGTCGATGCCGGTATCCAGCATATCGACCGAAATTGCGATGGTGAGGTCGTTGTTCGTTCCTTCGCCCTTGAAGTCGTCAATCAGGGCTTCGGCGCGGGGGTCGTGGTTATCAATGACTTTGCAGAACTTACCGCCATATTGCGGATACATCTCGTCGAACAGCTTGTGCAGCAGGACCGCATGTTTGTGGTTCCGGGCAAAGATAATCGTCTTACCCGGTTCCTGCCCATCCGCGTTGTGTATCCCGTTTTCCATCAGGTTACGCAGGATCAGGCGGTTGGTGTCCTTGTTGAATATCTGCTTATCGACCGATCCTGCCTCGTGGTTCAGACCTTCCGGGTCAAGCCCCTCTTCTTCGACCTGGCGCTTCTGATCTTCGGTCAGTTGATCATATTTGATCCCTTCGCGAAGGAAGTTGGTCGTATGGCTAAAGACCTCAAAAGGAACCAGATGCTTTTCTTTAATCGCCTGTTCCAGCGGATAAAAAGCGGTCGGGTCCTGATTGGTGCGCCCAAAGAGCTGGTAGGTGTTACGCGAAATGAACTCAACCGGGGTCGCGGTTAGGCCCACTTGCAAACAGTCGAAGTATCGGAACATGTCCCCATAGACATTATAGATACTGCGATGGCTTTCATCCGCAATGATCAGATCGAAGAAGCCGACATCAAAGGACTGGAATATCTGCTGCATCGACGGATAGGTCGCAAGGAAGATGCGGTGCTTGGTGTCGCCGATGGACCGCTTGGACACAATGGTCAGCGGCTCATTCATATGGTCGTTGAAGGCGTTCTTCGCCTGTTTGCGTAGCTCTCGCCGGTCGCAGAGGAACAAGACACGCTTGACCCATTTCGCCCGGATCAACAGGTCCGTCAGGGCAATAGCCACACGGGTCTTCCCCGTCCCGGTAGCCTGGACGATCAGGGCTTTGCAGTGGCGCTTGGTAAATTCATCGGTAACGCGCTTGATCGTCTCAATCTGATACATGCGCCCGGCGATTTCAGCATTCACCTTCAAGCCCTTCAGGTCTTCCTTATAGCTGCGCTGGAAGTTCACCAGATGCTGGAGGCTGGCCTTGGAATAGAAGCCGAACAGACGACGCGGCGGGTATTTTTGAAGGTCGTCCCAAATCCAGATGTTATAGCCGTTGGTGTAGAAGATGACCGGGCGCTGCCCGTGCAGCCGCTCCAGCGCATCGGCATAGAGTTCTGCTTGCTTCTGGCCGCGTTCTTCGGATTGGGACGCCCGCTTGGCCTCCACCACCGCCAGGGGCCGGCCATTGTCATCCCATAGCACATAGTCGGCATAGCCCTTCCCGGTCGGGGTCGGCTGACCATCGACCTCCTCTTCCACTGTCACTTCCTGCGGATTTCGGATGTCCCATCCGGCATCGGCCAGGGCCACGTCAATGAGACGCTGTCTTGTGGTCGCCTCATCGAATTGCAAAGCATCAGCGACTTGCTGACCTTTGGCCTTCTTTTCCGGCGTGACGGGTTCTGCCTGATAATCCTGCTTCCGCTTCTCCAGTTCGGCGACTTTGGCCTCAAGCGCTTCCTTGTCGGCCTTCAGCTTGGCAAGGTCGCTCGCCTCCTCCTGAACGGGCTTGAACTTGGGAATGTCCGAGGGCTGAAAGCCGAGACAGCGAACGGCGAACCAAGCACCGACCTCAAACGCCTCCTCAATAATCCAGAGCGCCCGCTTGCTGTCCATGGACTGACCATGGGCGGCTTTGTTCCCTTCCTTGCGAATGGCGTGGAGCTTGTCACAGATAACGGTCGGCACCGCATCCGTGAAGGAGCTTTCGACAAGCAGCCGGTAGAACGCCTGATCCTCGGGCTTCGTCAGACGGAGCTGCCAATATATCTGTGCTGTGATTTTCTCCCCATAGGTCCGCAGCTTAACCAGGGAACTGACAGGATCGGGATGGGCATAGCGTTCCGCCAATGACCCAAGCTCAGCAAGGACAGGCCGATCCTTGCCCAAGAATTCAAAGTTCGAGACCCCCATTTCACACCCCAAGACCACTTAAGCACTGTTCCGATCAGGCTTCTTGTTTCAGCAGAAGCTTAACCTAGCAACCATGAGAGGATCAGAACAACTTTTTCCTCGCCTGAGGTCAAACCACTGTTCCCACACATTCTACCAATCCATCAAATGCAATTAAGTTGCACCCTCAGAGAAATAGAAGCCGGTGGGGTCAGCGTGTGCCGGAGACGCTGATCCGGAATTAGTGCCCACTAGAGACGAAAGGCCCCAACGCCCTGGCGACAAACAGCAATCACGCCCCAGCACACAAACCACCTCCCTCTCGCAGAAACACCCTCAATTAAATAGGAAAGACGTATATGAAGCCTTCTTCTTGTGCGAAAGCGCAATACGACCAACTCCTCACCCACCACAGGCAGGGGGTCAATTCTTGTTATAAGTCTCCATTACAGAGTTTGACCCCCACGGATAGTCAATCAACACTCAGCCTTACAAGGCAGACCATAGCCAGTCTGCGTCTCTATTTCGAAACGGAAACCGATCATCGCCCCTCTGATCAGATGTGGTCAGCCTTGGAGGATATGGCCGACACATTGCAGCGGATGGCGGAAGGTACCTGTCCACCACGATATTACCTGTCCAGCCTTGATCCCGGTGTCGGTAAAACCAAGACCATTACCCACTTCATAAAAATCCTGCTCCAATCACAGGATCATTTTGGGGTTTCCGTGCTGATTTGTGTCTCCCGGCTCGACGAGATTGCAAAATTGGCTCATGAACTGGAACTTCAGAAAGACGAATTCGCAGTCTTCACCAGCAACGACGACCTAAACGAACTTGGAGCGGAGAATTCCAACGAAGCCCGTGTCCTGTTCACCACGCAACAGATGATCGAGAAACGTTGTGATGGATTGAACTTCTGTGACGTTGAGGCCTTTCACTATCGGGGTCATGCCAGGGAAGTTCGAATCTGGGATGAGGCTATCTTGCCCGGTCAAACAATCACCGTGAACCGTGACGAAATCGCTCACCTTTTTGCGCCCCTTCGAAAGGCGCATCCGCAACTAACAGACGCTGTCGAGAGCTTCTTTAACGCGCTTCGCAATGCGGAGGATGGAGCAAAAGTCCAGGTTCCCAACCTTGAGGAAGACTTCAACGTCGATCTCAACGATGTTCTGGGATTGCTGTCGGGAAGCCACCAAAGTCATCGTGATGCCGCCTCCGGTCTCTGGCAGCTATCGGGCAGGTCCGCCACGGTCCGAAGAGACGGAGCCATCGGCAACACAGCTTTGGATTTCAGAGACACCTTGCCGGAAGACCTAATGCCATTGCTCGTCTTGGATGCCTCGGGCCGCGTCCGCACGACATATCGCCATTGGAAGGAGCGTCGTGGAAACCTTGTCATGCTCAGCCATGCGGCGAAACAGTATCAAAATCTAAACATTTACGTCTGGAACAAGGGTGGCGGCAAGAGCAGTTTCCAGCGCGAGAGCCAAGCCCTGATAGACGGCATTGTCTCCACCATCAACACCAAGCCTCGGGAGGAATGGTTGGTGGTGCACCACAAACCCGGCACCAATCTCGATATCCCATCGCAAGTTCGCGATCTGGTCGATGGTGACAAAGGCCGTATTCATTTCATTCACTGGGGAAACCATCATGGAACCAACGCTTACGCCCATATCAAAAACGTCATCCTGGCGGGTACGCTGTTCTATCGTCCATCACAATATGAAGCTCTGGGCCGCCTGGGCTCTGGCTACGCTCCCGATCAAGCCCTGACACGTCACGACTATGAAGCCGTTCAGGTTGGCGAACATAGTCATCTTATTCTCCAGGCCCTTTGTCGAGGAGCGGTGCGGAAATGTATCAACGACGCCTGTGCTCCTTGCGACGCCTATATTATTGCGGCGGCCAATAGCGGCATTCGGCAAGCCCTGCCTTCGATATTCCCCGGATGCCACGTGCGGCGATGGCAACCAATCGAGAAGGTTCTCCGAGGAAAAGTCGGTGCGGCCATCAAACGTATTCAGGAGCATCTTGAGTTGTCTCCCGACACTCTAATCACCTTCAAAGAGGTCGCCTCAACAATCGGAATGAGCGACATGAAGAACTTCCGCAGAAGCGTCAGACGAAATCCTGACTTTGAAGAAGCCCTGCTCGCTTTGGGTGTCGTCGAGCACGGCAAAGGGCACAATCCCAGCGGATTTATCAAAGAAGCCGCAGTATATGGGTTCACCAACGACAACGATGATGCAAGACCGTTCGATTTTGGCACAAATTTCTGAGCACCTATAACATATAGCGAGACGAAACTTTCCCCCCGGTACCCCCGTGCTTGTCATAGGGGCCGGAAGGGGGACTTATCGTTTCCCGCGTCTTTGTCTGACTATCGGTTTTTTCGCCAATCGGGATTCACAGTTGATCCACAAGTTGCTACACTGCGCGTCTGCTACTGGCTGATCCCATCCAAGATGACGCTACCGGTTGCACAACGGAAAGCATAGACCAGACAACAAAAAAGGCCCCGAATGGGACCTTCTTGAAAGCTCTGGCGGAGAGAAGGGGATTCGAACCCCTGAGGGGTTGCCCCCAACACGCTTTCCAGGCGTGCGCCTTAAACCGCTCGGCCATCTCTCCAAATTTCGCTGCCCTTGGAAGCAGGTTCTTCCCTTGGGCGCGGGGAACCTACAAAAAGCGGGCGGTCTGTGCAAGACGCTATTTACAAATTTTGGTAACTTTTTTCCTATCGCACACCCTCTTGCGCGTGAGGCCCGGGTTGTTCTAGGGTCTTTCAGGGAAAAAACGCGGGCAGGGCCGCCAATAGACAAATGATCATATTTCGAATTCTGGGTCGACTCTTCATCATTCTGGCGCTGGTGCTGATGGCACTGGCGATCGGCATCTGGCTGTCAGGCAACAACATCACACAGCCTGCCGGACAGCTTTGGTATCACCTGCATCTGCAAAGCCTGCAGTATACGCAGGTTATTCTGGAACGCTATCTGGGGCTGACACAGGTCTGGCTCACCGTGTTCCAGGACGGCCTGCTGCAACTGCCCGCCTGGGACAGCATGCTGCGTGTCGTGGTCTTCCTGCTGTTGGTCGGCGGCCTGATGGTCTATCTCGGCCGTGACCGCAAAGCCAAAACCACTTTCCACAATTAGGGCAAAAGAAAAGGCGGCATTACTGCCGCCTCGCTCTTCACATGCCGTCGATGGCAATCAGTTATCGCCCATCTTGAGCGCTTCCAGGAAGGCCGACTGCGGGATTTCCACCTTGCCGAACTGGCGCATCCGCTTTTTACCTTCCTTCTGCTTTTCCAGCAGCTTGCGTTTACGGGTGATATCACCGCCATAACATTTCGCGGTCACATCCTTGCGCAACGCACCCAGCGTCTCACGGGCAATGATCTTGCCACCGATCGCCGCCTGCAGGGCCACCTTGAACAACTGCCGCGGGATCAGGTCCTTCAGACGGGCACAGATCGCCCGGCCGCGATATTCCGCCTGGTTGCGGTGCACGATCATCGCAAGCGCGTCGACAGGATCGCTGTTGATCATGATCTGAACCTTCACCAGATCACCGTCGCGATACTCGGTGATCTCATAGTCGAAGGAGGCATAGCCCTTGGTGATCGACTTCAGGCGGTCGTAGAAATCGAAGACCACTTCGTTCAGCGGCAGATTATAGACCACCATGGCGCGGTCGCCCACATAGGTCAGGTCCACCTGCTCGCCCCGGCGTTCGGTACAAAGCGTCAGCACGGGGCCGAGGAATTCATCCGGTACCAGGATCGTCGCCTTGATCCAGGGTTCCTGGATATTGGTAATCTTGGTGACATCCGGATAATCCGCCGGGTTATGCAGTTCCAGCGATGTGCCATCCGTCAGGTCGATCTTGTAGACAACCGACGGCGCGGTGGAAATCAGGTCCAGATCGAACTCACGCGACAGGCGTTCCTGGATGATTTCCAGATGCAGGAGGCCTAAGAAACCGCAACGGAAACCGAAGCCCAGCGCCGCACTGGTTTCCATTTCAAACTGGAAGCTGGCGTCGTTCAGCGCCAGTTTGCCCAGGCTGTCGCGCAGATGTTCGAAATCGCTGGCGTCAACGGGGAACAGGCCGCAGAAGACCACCGGCACGGAGGGTTTGAACCCGCCCCAGGGCTTGTCCGTCGGCTTCCGGTCATCGGTGATGGTGTCACCGATCTGGCAGTCATGGACCGATTTGATACTGGCGGTGATGAAACCCATCTCGCCCGGGCCCAACTCGTCGATCATCACATGTTTCGGCGTGAAGATACCGACCCGGTCCACCTCATGGGCAGAGCCCTGGGACATCATCCGGACCTTCATGCCCTTTTTCAGAACACCGTCCTTCACACGGACGAGAATTACGACGCCCAGATAGGGGTCATACCAGCTATCGACCAGCATCGCCTTGAGTGATGCCGAACGGTCGCCTTCGGGCGCGGGGAGATGTTCGACAATCGCCTCCAGCACGTCCGGCACGCCGACGCCGGTCTTGGCGGAAATTTCCAGCGCACCACTGGCGTCAATGCCGATCACATCCTCGATCTGTTCGCGAACGCGGTCCGGTTCGGCGGCAGGCAGGTCAACCTTGTTGAGGACCGGGAGCAACTCCAGGTCATTGTCCATGGCCAGATAGACATTGGCCAGCGTCTGCGCCTCCACACCCTGACTGGCGTCCACCACCAGCAGCGCGCCTTCGCAGGCAGCCAGAGAGCGCGAGACCTCATAGGCAAAGTCCACATGGCCCGGCGTATCCATCAGGTTCAGGATGTAGGTCTCCCCATCCTTGGCCTTGTATTCCAGGCGCACGGTCTGCGCCTTGATGGTGATGCCGCGCTCACGCTCCAGCTCCATATTGTCGAGCACTTGCTCTTTCATCTCGCGGTCGGTCAATCCACCGCAAACCTGAATCAGGCGGTCCGCCAGGGTCGATTTCCCATGGTCGATATGCGCCACGATCGAGAAGTTACGAATACGAGACTGGTCGATAGTCATGAACGGCTTTCCTACTCACTGCACAATCGTGCAAATCCGCGCGCAAGATAGGCTCGCGGCCCTCAATTGGCAACGGGATTCAAACAGGTGGTGCGGCGGTTTCCGCCAGTTTCGTGTCAGAGACCGTAGTCTCCATGCACCAGCGCGTGCAACCAGTCCGACAGGTCGTCGGTAATGTGATGCACATGCCCGCCTTCGGACCCCATGCTGGACCATTCCTCGGAGGTACGCACCCACACAGTGGTCATACCGAGACGCGCCGGTTCCTTCAAGTTTTTCGCCATATCCTCGACCATTACCGCCTTGGACGGGTCGATGTCATAGGCCTTGATCAGCGCCGCATAGGGTTCCGGGTTGGGTTTGGGGATATAGTTGGAGGCCACGATATCGAAAATCGCGTCGAAATGCCCGCCAATACCCAGTTGCGCCAGTGTGGCTTTGGCGTGATCCACGGTGCCGTTGGTGAAGACGATCTTCCGGCCCGGCAATTCCTCCAGCGCCTTGTCCAGACGGTCATCCTGCAACACCGGCGAATAGTCGATATCATGGACGAAATCGAGGAATTCCTTCGGCGCCATGTCATGATGGTGCATGAGGCCGTTCAGGGTCGTGCCATGTTCCTTGAAATAGCGTTTCTGGATGACACGCGCCTCGTCATAGTCAATCCCCAGAAAACGACTGATGAAATCACCCATTTTCCGGTCGATCTGGGCAAACAGGTTACAGCGCTGCGGGTAAAGCGTGTTGTCCAGGTCGAAGACCCAGGTCTCCGTCGCCAACAGAGCCTTCCAGTCGGCCTCACTCATCCCATCCAGCATCGCTTGTTTTGTATCCGGCACGGGTATCACCCTTTCCAATTCCATCTGGCCGCCAGAGTGCTTTTTCCATCGGGCAAAAGCAAGCCGCACCGGACAGTGGTCGGGTATTTTTTCAGGGCTGCAACAAAAATTGGACGATGGCGGACAGTAGGATTACATTCGGTAAAGGGACATGGGGTACAAAAAATAGAAAATGGATAAGGTTTGAGCCCGCAAAACAAATATATTCCCAGCCATCCGAAAATTCCCAACCGGTTGGACTATGAAACCGCAAGCCATCTGGCGCGCGATGACAATGCAAACGTCCGCAAGGCCCTGGCCGACCATCCCGACTGTCCGCCGGAAGTTCTCTATTATCTGGCGGAGGACGATGACATAGGCGTACGGCGGTCCGTTGCCTGCAATGTCAAAACGCCCCGCAAGGCAGACCTGCTTCTGACCGGCGACGACAATCCCGACGTCCGGTTTGACCTGGCTGGCAAGATTGCGCGGGTAACGCCCAACCTGCCGGAGGACAAGCGCCGCACCGTTTATAAGCTGACGGTGGATATTCTGGCGGCATTGGCCGACGATCAGCTCGAGCGGGTGCGCCTCATCCTCTCCGAGACATTGAAGGACATGCCCAACGCCCCGCGCGACATTGTCAAAAAACTCGCCAGTGATGACATACATGCTGTTGCGGAGCCGGTACTTAAATTCTCTCCCGTCCTGACGGAGGCGGACCTTATCGACATCATTTACAGCGCCCCCGTCCAAGGCGCGCTGTCGTCCATTTCACAACGAAGCACGGTCACCGAGAGTGTGGCCGACGCAATCGTCGAAAAAGGCAGCGAGCGGGATATTACCTACCTGCTGGAAAACCCCAAAGCCGCCATCAGTGACAAATCCCTGGACAATATCCTTGAGCGCGCGCCTGAAGTCGAAGACTGGCACAAGCCTCTGACGCGACGCCCGGCGCTCTCTTCAAAAACTGTTCAACGGTTGGCCAGTTTCGTCGCCATGAACCTTCTGGACGACATGCAGAAGCGCCTCGACCTCGACGACGATACGCTGGTGATACTCGCGCAGGCGGTGGAAACGCGCATCGCGGACCAGAGCGACCAGGGCGATGACAATAACGGTATCGACTGGGGCTCCGACAATGCCGTCCTGAAACATGCCCAGGAACTGCACAAACGTGGGAAGCTGACGGCTGAGGTCATTGAAGAGGCCTTCGACGAGGGCAAGCGGCAGTTTGTTGTGGCGGCGGTGTCTGTTCTCAGTGGCCTGGATACTGCAATCATCGCGGAAACCTTTGGCGCGCAACGACCACGGCGAACCCTCGCCATCTGCTGGAAGGCAGGCCTGAGCGCGCATTTTGCGCGTCTGGTTCAGGTCCAGATGGGCCGGGTCAGGCCGGACAGGGTCATCGGCCCCACAGATGAGGGCGACTTCGCCCTCACGCCGAATGAATTAACCGGACTATTGAAAGAACTGTAGGCAGCAAAAGAAAAAGCCCCCCGGACCGGGGGCTTTTGCATTCCTGAAACGACCTAGCCGAGCGGCTTGTCGTCGCCCCAGATCATTGTCCCTGCCCCAAGTTCGGTAAAGATTTCCAGCAGAATGGTATGGGCGTGGCGGCCATCCAGGATGGCAGCGGCCTCTGCCCCTTCCTCAATGGCATGGATGCAGGTTTCGACCTTGGGGATCATGCCGCCGGACAGGGTGCCGTCGGTCATCAGTTCCCGCGCGCGGCTGAGGTTCATATCGCGGATCAACTCGCCCTGTTTGTCCAGGACGCCCGCGATATCGGTCAGCAGATAGAGGCGACGCGCCCCCACCGCGCCTGCAATCGCACCAGCGGCGGTATCAGCATTGATATTGTAGGTGTGGCCGTCCTCGCCCCAGCCAATCGGCGCGATTACCGGAATGAATTCCGAATCCGTCAAAAGATTCAAAATGGACGGATCAACCGTGGTCGGCTCACCGACAAAACCCAGGTCCAGAACCTGTTCGATATTGGAATCGGGGTCCTTCTTGGTACGGGTCAGTTTGCGCGCCCGGATCAGGCCCGCATCCTTGCCCGCGATCCCCACCGCCCGGCCACCTTCGGCCTGCAGGGCGGCGACGATTTGCTTGTTGATGTTACCGCACAGGACCATTTCGGCAATCGTGACGGTTTCCTCATCCGTCACCCGCAGGCCATCCACGAATTCGCTTTCCTTCTGGATACGCTTCAGCATCGCCCCGATCTGCGGTCCGCCGCCGTGGACGATTATGGGGTTGATTCCCACCTGTTTCAGCAAAACGATGTCGCGTGCGAATTTCTTGGAAAGCGTCTCGTCGCCCATGGCATGGCCGCCATATTTGATGATCAGGGTTTCCCCGCTATAGCGGCGCATATAGGGCAGCGCCTCTGTCAGCAGGCCTGCCTTTTCCAACCATTCCAGGCGCCGTTTCGTTTTGTCCATGGCCAATCCACCCCCACCAGTTCGATTATGTCTATGCGTCTTTCTTTCCATGCGAATGAGTCTACCTCAGAGGCTCTTCCAAAGCCAATTCCGACAGCAGGGCACGGACTTCCGGAACCCCCTGCCCCGTCTGGGAGCTGGTCCTGAACAGGAAGGGATGCGCTGCCGCCCGTGTCTTGATTTCCTTCTCGACCTTTTGCGCGGTGTCATCCACCTGCGCCCTTTTTACCTTGTCGATCTTGGTCAGGATAATCTGATAGGCAACCCCCGCCTCGTCCAGCATATCCATCAGATCGTGGTCCGATGCCTTGAAGCCATGGCGCGCGTCGACCAGCAAACAAAGCCGTTTCAGGTTGCTGCGCCCACGCAGATAATCTTTCACAAGCCCCGTCCAGATGCGGATATCCTCTTTGGAGGCCCGTGCATAGCCATGGCCCGGCAGGTCCACCAGCATCAGGCGGCGGCCCAGGTTGAAGAAGTTCAACTGTTTGGTCCGGCCCGGCGTATTACTGGTCCGCGCCAGGGTCTTCCGTCCCGTCAGGGCATTCACCAGACTGGATTTGCCCACGTTGGACCGGCCCGCGAAGGCAACTTCGGGGTAATTGGCGTCCGGCAGCGTCTTGAGCGAGGTCACGCTGAGCAGGAACTCGCAGGCCTGTGCAAACAAATGGCGCCCGCGTTCTATCTGGTCGTCGTCGAATTCCATAACCGTTCCACCTGGATAAAAGACCGGCCCCGCAACGGGGGCCGGTTTCAATACTAACTTAGGATGCTTCCGCCTTGCCACCACCGATGGCAACACCCATCCGCTTCATGATCAACCATTGCTGGATAATCGACAGCGTGTTGTTCGTTGCCCAGTAGATCACCAGACCGGCGGGGAAACGACCCAGCATGAAGGTGAAGATGATCGGCATGAACATAAACACCTTGGCCTGGACCGGGTCGGCGGGCGACGGATTGAGGCGCTGTTGCAGCCACATGGTGAAGCCCATGATCAACGGCCAGATCCCGATATTCAGGATATGCAGGCTCGCCGGGACGCTCCAGTCAATCGTGCCGAACAGCGTCAGAACACCCAGCGGGTCCGGCGCGGACAGGTCATGAATCCAGCCGAAGAACGGCGCATGACGCATTTCAATGGTCACAAAGAGTGTCTTATAGAGCGAGAAGAAGATCGGAATCTGGAACACGATCGGCAGACAACCGGCCAGCGGATTGACCTTTTCCTTCTTGTAAAGCTGCATCATTTCCTGATTCAGCTTCTGACGGTCATCCGCGTAACGTTCCTTCATCTCCTGCATCTTGGGCTGCAGCAATTTCATCTTGCTCATGGAACGGTAGGACTTGTTCGCCAGCGGGAACAGCAACGCCTTGATACCAAAGGTCAGCACGATGATCGCCAGACCGAAGTTACCCAGGAAGCTGTGCAACCAGTGAATGGCGTAGAAAATCGGCTTGGTCAGGAAGTAGAGATAACCAAAGTCGATTGCCAGGTCGAATTTCGGGATCTGGTATTCTTCGGCATACTGATCAAGCAGAGACTTTTTCTTCGCACCGGCGAAGAAATGGCTGCCCATTTCCTGCGTGGCACCGGCTGCAATCGTCGTTGCGGGCGCCAGGAAGTCCGCCTGATAAGAGAAATCGTCACCGCGCGGCGTCGCCCGGAAGCTGGTCTTGACGTCAGACTTCTGATCCGGAACCAGAGCCGTCAGCCAATATTTGTCGGTGATACCGAGCCAGCCACCGGTCGTATCGTTTTTCGCAGTTGGTTCGTCTTTCAGGTCTTTGTATTTGATTTCTTCCAACTTGTCGTTGAAGACGCCCAGCATGCCTTCATGCAGAAGGTAATAGCCCAGAACCTTGGGTGTGCCGATGCGCGAAATCAGACCATAGGGCGCCGCCTGAACCGGCTTGCCGCTGTTGTTCACGATGCGCTGTTTGACCGAGAACATATAGTCGTCGTCCAGGCCCAGAATCTGCTGGAAGGTAACGCCCTGCGGGTTGGTCCAGGACAGGGTGACCGGCTTGCCCGGGGCGAGGGTGTCGGAATCCGCCGTCCAGACCGTGTTATTGTCCGGGGCGGTGAAACCCTTGTCGAGCCACCAGTTGAAATTCACGAAATAAGGGTTCTGGCTACCGGCGGGCTGCAACAGGACAACCTTATCGTCGGGATGGTCCAGATCGACCTCATATTCGCTCAAGGTCAGGTCATCGACCCGGGCGCCTTTCAGATTGATCGACCCGGACAGTTTCGGCGCCTTGATGGTCACACGCGGCGTTTCCACCAGAACGTCCTTGCGGTCACGGGCAACTGCCGTGGCGGCTCCGCCAACCTGCGGCTGCGTCGTTGCCTGGGCGTTGGATGCGGACGCGGGGGCAGGCGTTGCGGTGCCTTCCGCAGTTTCCTGCGGCGGCGGCAAGTCCTTCACCTGCGATTGTTCGTAGAGGTTCCACCCCACAAGAATGGCGATGGACAATACGACAGCGAGAACAACGTTTTTTTGGTCCATGGAAACCCCGGTTTCGCGTCCTGACGATCCCCTGCGGCCGTTTGACAGCCTGGCCCGTCACTGCGGATTCATGTCTTGGGCTGAGTGGAGTCCACTCCTGCCTCTGTTCCCTCGTCCCGCCAAAGCTTCAGACGTTTGAGGGCCTTGTTTAAGTCCCGAACGAGGGCGTCGTAAGGCCGGTCCGGTGTCGCCCCTCTGGCGATGAGGACATAGTCATGCCCGGGTTCGGCATGAACCGGCATGACCATGGCGGCCACTGCCTTTAAACGCCGACGCGCCCGGTTTCGGGTCACCGCCTTGCCAACTTTTTTGCTGGCGGTGAATCCGATCCGGACTGCTTCGGTTGGCGCAATAGACTTGCGGGCCTGGAGAACCAGACCCGGCATGGCAGCGCTGCGCCGGGCACCGGCCACGCGCAAAAACTCCGGCCGCCGCTTCAGTCTTTCGACGGCGGGAGACATCGGCAGCCCTTAGGCGGACAGACGCTTGCGGCCTTTAGCGCGGCGGTTTGCCAGAACCTGGCGGCCGGCTTTGGTGGCCATGCGTGCACGGAAGCCATGGCGGCGCTTGCGAACGAGCTGGCTCGGCTGGTAAGTGCGTTTCACGATATTTCTCCATATTTTCTTCGGTCGCACCTGTCCCGTATACGGACAGGCCGCTAAATTCGAACGCCGCTGTATAGTGCGTGCAGCGCTGCAAGTCAACGCGCAGCGGTCGGAGAATCTTAAAAATTGGGAATCCTGTAACAAAGACTTCACGAAACGACGACCGGACACCCCCGGCCCGCTAACGCATGCATCACGGAGCCTTTACTGGCACGCGAGCGGAACAAAGGCTACATAGCATCTTATAAATAGGTCAAATTGTTGAATAATTATGGGTTGTGCGGGATGACCATGGCAGCGCCAGGGAAAGAAACCGGTAAGCGGAACGGATTTACAATAAGACGCCTGTGGCCCGTCTTCCTGCTGATCGCCGGCCTGATCCTTTTTTTCGCACTGGACCTCAATCAGTATTTCAGCGCGGAAATGCTGCGCGAAAACCGCGAAGTCCTGTTACAACTGGTCGATAGCCACCGCTTCCTGGTGGTAGCCTGCTTCATGGTTCTCTATGCAATCGTCGTTATATTCTCCCTGCCGGGTGGCGCCGTCATGACGCTGGCGGGCGGCTTCATGTTCGGGACGGTCGAGGCAAGCCTTTATGTCATTGTCGCCGCCACAGCCGGGGCAACGGCTCTCTTTCTTGTCGCCAAAACCTCTCTGGGAGACCCGCTGCACCAGAAAGCGGGTCCCTGGTTGGACAGGCTGGAGAAGGGCTTTCACGAGAATGAGCTGAGCTATCTGCTTTTCCTGCGCCTCGTTCCGGCCTTTCCGTTCTTTGTCGTGAACCTTGTCCCGGCCTTTCTGGGCGTATCGCTGCGCACCTATGTGATCGGCACCTTTTTCGGCATCATCCCCGGCACCGTGGTCTACGCCAATGTCGGCAGCGGCCTGGGGTCCATTTTCGATGCCGGGGACGATATTTCCCTGCAAACCGTCCTGTCGCCGGAAATTCTGATCGCCCTGACGCTGTTGGGACTTCTGGCCCTAGTCCCGGCGGCGGTAAAGAAATTCCGCCATCGCGCCGGAAAACCGTAAAATCGAGACCGGTGCCACGTCGAAATTGTCAATGTTATCCGTAGGCTGCTATAGTTTTTCGCGATGAATGAACCGGAAATGAATGCAGGCAGCTCCCGCACGGACAGCATATGGTCCTGGACAGTCCGCAGCCTGTCTGCGCGCCTGCTGATTTTAACGATTGCCTTTGTGATGCTGGCCGAAGTCCTGATCTTCGCGCCATCGGTCGCCAATTTCCGCGTCACCTGGATCAACGAGAAACTGGGGGCCGGCCATCTGGCCATTCTTGCCCTTGATGCAACGCCGGACGGCATGGTGTCGGAAAAGCTGGAGATGGAGCTGTTGCACCAGGCGGATGCCTACAGCATCGCGGTTCAGCGCGTCGGCGCAAAGCTGGCGCTGATCAACGACATGCCGCCCACGGTTGACGCCTCATACGATATCCGCAACACCAATGCCTTCATGCTCATCATGGATGCCTTTTCCACCCTGTTTCAGGTTCAGGACCGGAAAATCAGGGTGGTCGGCAGGTCGCCCAAAGACCCGACGACCGTGGTCGACCTGATCATCGACGAAGCGCCGTTACGTGACGCCATGACCGCCTTTGCCTGGCGTATTTTCCTGTTGTCGCTAGGCATTTCAATCTTTACGGCAAGCCTGGTCTATCTGGCGCTGCAATGGTTTCTGGTCCGTCCCATGCGCCGCATGACCCGCAACATGGTGCGATTCGCGGAAAACCCGGAAGACGAAAGCCGAATTATAATGCCCAGCCGCCGACGCGACGAAATCGGGCGGGCACAGCAGGAACTGGCCGACCTGCAACGCGGGCTGCACTCCATTCTCGCACAAAAGGAACATCTGGCTGCCCTGGGGACCGCGGTCGCCAAGATCAATCACGACCTGAAGGGCATCCTGTCCACGGCGCTGGTCGTATCCGACCGGCTGGAGCAATCTGAGGACCCTGAGGTAAAGCGCATCACGCCGACACTGATCTCTTCCATCGACCGGGCCGTGGCCCTGTGCACGCAAACACTGGACTATGTCGGGACGGGCACGCCGCCAATCCGCTATCAGCATTTCGAACTTGGCCCCGTTCTGGAGGAGGTCAGGCAGACCCTGCCCAACGGGGCAATCCTGTCCTGCGAGGGACTGGACCGGCTGGAACTGGACGCAGACCGGGATCAGGTCTACCGCATTTTCAGTAACCTCGCACGCAATGCAGCCGAGGCCGGTGCGGAAGCGATAACCCTCGTCGCCAGCCCCGATCACGCCCCCGCACGGGACAACAACGCCATCTGGATCGACGTGAAGGACAATGGGCCGGGCCTGCCGCCCCGCGCACAGGCAAACCTCTTCAAGCCGTTCAAAGGGTCTGCGCGGTCCGGCGGGACAGGATTGGGCCTGGCCATCGCCCGCGAATTGATCCGCGCCCACGGCGGCGACATTGAAATGCTGGAAACCGGCGCCACAGGCACCACATTCCGCCTTTGCCTTCCAAAGAAGGGAGGCCATACAAGGGCTTAGGCCAGCCAAATTGCCGCATTAGGAATCTTTGACATTATCCCCCCGCCCGCGTTACATTTCCGTAAACTATTGCGTGTAGTTACTTTCCAAGCAACGCCACATGAAAAGAAACGGCGTAACACGCTTTATGGGACAAAGGGCATTCGACAGTGAATAGTCGCACCAACAACTTCTCCCCTGCTGCATTCGACATGACGCAAAAGCCGGCCACGCGGGAAAATTCCGCCGAAGGGCTGAGCCCCTGCGCGGCCTGCGCGGTTCGCGATCTGTCGCTGTGCAATGTTCTGGACGAAGACGAACTGTCGATGCTGGCCAGCATCGTCACGTCGTTGGAAGTGCCCGCACGCGCGCCGATCATCGACGAAGGGGAATCCGCCGATTATCTCTTCAATGTGACCGGCGGCGCGGTAAAACTGTTCAAGCTGTTGGCCGATGGCCGACGGCAGATCACGGGTTTTCTGTTCCCCGGCGATTTCCTCGGCATTGCCATGAACGAGACCTACGCCTATTCGGCAGAGGCCGTGAGCCCGGTCAAGCTGTGCCGCTTCCCGCGCGCCAAGTTGGAAAATATGCTGGACCGTTTTCCCCATCTGGAAAAACGTCTTCTGGGCATGGCGTCCAACGAACTGGCGCAGGCGCAGGATCAGATGCTGTTGCTGGGCCGGAAGACGGCCAAGGAAAAGCTGTGTTCCTTCCTTGTTTCCCTTGCGCGCCGCGCGGAACGCCGTGGTGACGAACCCGGCCCGATCTATGTTCCGATGAGCCGTGCCGATATCGGGGACTATCTCGGACTGACGACCGAAACGGTCAGCCGGACCTTCACCAACCTCAAACGCGACGGCATCATTCGTCTGCGTGAAGGCGGCATGGTGGAAATTCCCGATTTCGATCATCTGGAAGAACTGGCCGACGGTATCTAGCAGGCTTCGGCCTCTCCCGGAATATGGGTTTTCAGCCACTCGACAAGCTCTGCAAGTTTGCCGCGCCCGTCGAGTGGCCGAAGCGACAGGGCAACATAATCGCACCCCGAATAGTCGAAGCCGAACGGGGCGATAAGATGGCCCGCGTCGATGTCTTCCTGCACCATCAGGGAGGGACCGATCGCAATCCCCAGCCCGGCGACGGCGGCCTGCAGCGAAAAGTAAAAATGGTCGAAGACGCGTTCCCGCCCGTTGTGCTGAAGCGGCTGCGCATTCCTTGACCAATCCCGCCAGGCATCGGGCCGGGTCTTTGTATGCAACAATGTCACCTGCCCCATATCGCCCTTCACACGGGCCCAATAGTCGGGATGACAAACCGGCCCCACCATCTCGCGGACCAGTGGTGTGGCATGATAATGCTCCGGCCATTGAAAATCCGACCGCCGGATTGCCAGATCGACACCCTGCTTCGCCAGGTCGATGCCGCCACCGGCGGTGCGAAGCTGAACTGTTGTATCCCGGACGTCGCGGTCTATTTCCGCCAGTCGGGGCATAAGCCAGCGCATCGACAATGTCGGCTCACAGGACAGCACCAGCACCTCATCCTCACCCTCCTGACGTACCGTATCGACCACGGCCCCCAACTGCTGCAACAGGTCGGTCAGGCGACCGGACAGCAAACGTCCTTTCCTTGTAAGGAATATCCTGCGATTGCGGCGCTCGAATAAAGGAAAACCGAAAAATTGTTCAAGCTGCTGAACTGAACGGCTGACAGCCCCATGGGTCAGGTTCAACTCCCTCGCGGCCAAGGTAATGCTTTCCAGCCTCCCCGCGGCCTCAAATCCGACAAGGGCCCCCATTGGCGGCAACTCCCGACGCAGGCTCATCTGTGAGCATCCCTCACATAAACCGATAAATTAATTCGATTTTTTTCGCATAGAAACGCTGTTTATTAAAGGCAGGACATGAAAATCAGATAGGATTTTTAACCAATGGATACTTGGGAAAGCCAAATCCTCGTCGTCGCAGGCGTTACTATTCTGGCAGTGATCAGCCCCGGCCCCGACTTTGCCGTAACCAGCCGCAACAGCCTGATGCATGGCCGGGCGGCGGGCCTGGCAACCGCCGCGGGGATTGCCTGCGGTGTGTCGGTGCATGTGACCTACACCCTGCTGGGCCTGGGCTACATACTGGCGAAGGCGGACTGGCTGCTGGACATCCTGCGCTATGGCGGGGCGGCCTATCTCGTCTATCTGGGGGTCAGCGCCTTCCTGAAGCAGCGTACGACAGCACAGAGCGCCATGCAGCAGGACGACCAGCCCTTACGCATTTCCCGGTTTCAGATGTTCCGGAACGGCTTTCTGTGTAATGCCTTCAATCCCAAGACGGCGCTATTCTTCATCGCGCTTTTCAGTCAGGCGGTTGCCCCGACAACACCGATGCCGGCACAGATGGCTTTTGGCTTATTCATCGCGCTTGCCCATCTGGTCTGGTTTTCCATTGTCGCGGGCCTTTTGACCCACCCGACGCTGCAAGCCTGGTTCGGCCGCATCAAAACCGGCCTTGAGCGTGTGATCGGCCTGTGCCTCGTCGGGTTGGGGGTAAAACTGGCTCTGTCCTGACCCTGCCCCGGAAAAAGGAAAAGGCCGCAGCATTTGCTGCGGCCTTTTCCGTCGAACCATAGACCCGCTTACTTGCGGCGGTCCTTGATCGGCTTTGCGTAGGCCGGTTCCACGTCCCAGGGGAAGAGAATCCAGGTGTCCTGCGATACCTCGGTAATAAAGCTGTCCACCATCGGACGCCCCGCCGGCTTGGCATACACAGTCGCGAAATGCGCTTTCGGCAGCATCTCACGGACAACACGGGCCGTAGTGCCGGTATCGACCAGATCGTCGATGATCAGCCAGCCTTCTCCGTCATCAGTTGCAACAACCTCTTTCAGAATCAGCGACTCTCCCAGGTCCTTATGTTCATAGGAGGATACGCAGGCGGTATCGATGAGGCGTATTTCAAGCTCCCGCGCAATAATTGCAGCAGGAACCAGGCCGCCACGCGTAATAGCTACGATTCCTTTAAACGGCCCCGCTTCGGCGAGACGCCATGCCAGGGCACGGGCATTCCGGTGCAACTCGTCCCAGGATACGGGAAAATCTAGATGATATTTGTCGCTCACGACAAGTCCCCTTTATTGACCTTCTTGGACACCCCAACAAAGGGGCAAAAAAATTTTGCCGTTATTATACTATCCTTCGCCCATCGGCAAGAAGCGGTCATTTTTCCGGCTTCTAATAAACAAGGCCCGGCGTCCTTAGACAGCCGGGCCTTGCGTCTCGATTTTAGGCGGGACTTCGCTTAACGGACGAAAATCCGCACTTCATTGTTGGCCACATTGGGGTCGGTAGAGGCCAGAAGCTGTACGCGGCTGCTGGGTACGCCCATGTCGGTGAGCGTCCGCAGGACGTCTTCGGCATTCCGTTTGGCGGCGGCGCTGTTCAACGCCATCTGGGCTGCCGTCCCACGCTGCGGGCTAACCGCGACCAGATCAAAGGTCGCCGTCGGCTTGCGCGACAGGGCCAGGCTGACCGCATTGTAAAGCGCCTGTTGATATTCGACCTTCGGACGGTCAAAGCGGATGATCACCAGCGGACGTTCATTCGCCTGCGGAACCGTTGCCTGACTTTCAGCACGGGCCAGGTTTTCGGTCTGCGTGAAGGCACGCGTCGCAAGGCTGGAGCCATACAGCTCGCCATTCTTGATCGCCAACGACAGGGTCGTCATGTTCTGGCGCTCGTTGTTCACATAAACATTCTGGCGGTTTATATCCTGGCTGAGGTCATTCATCAGACGGTCGATCTCGACCAGGGTCTGGTGAACCTCGTCCTCAAGCTTCTGCAACCGGATATGGTCTTCCTCGACCGCACCGCTCAGGCCGTAGGTGGCCTGGACGGAACTCAGCAGATACTGGCCGAAGGCGGCATGGTCGGCTGCTTCATTACTCAGCTTGGTCATCTGGGGAATGGTTTCCGCGACCTGTTCAAGCTCTACCTGCGCCTTGTTCCACTGGCTAACCAGGACCGGGTTACCCGGTGTCGAGCCACGCTGCAGGCGCGCCGTGATCTGACCAAGCAGCGCATGATACTGGTCCGACCCGGCCATGGTCGTCGAACGAAGGCTCACGACCCGCTGGTCCAGCTTGCCGACTGCCTGCTGCAGTTTGCCGAGGTCACCATACATTGCCGTGATCTTGTCACCGACGAAGGTGCCGCTGCTCTTGCCCGGGTCAACCATTTCGGTAGAGACCATAGGGGTCATGGTCTGTGCGGCGGGTTGCTGCACCACAACCGTCGGCTCCGACGTTGCGTCCTGCTGTACTACTACAGGCGGCGGCGCTGTTTCCGCCGCCGGATCTTCCGCCTCAAGAGACGGCCAAAGCGAACCACCGCAGCCGGCCAACATCACCCCGGTCGCAACCAAAGCCGTGGCAAACTTCTTCGAAACACCCATGCCCCAAATCTGCCTTTATCTAAAAATCGAAACCCCAGATCCGATCAAACCTCAAAACAAAGGTCTACAACCGGACCGTATAGAATCTATTTAAACCGATTTGCACACTAATGCAAAAAGCCCCAGCGCAACAACCTGTTAGACCGACATTGATTCATATTTTCTATGCCGGTCGATGCGATACTACTTGACTGGCCTGCAGGTCACAAGCGGGTTATCTATATAAAGAGCGCCTGTCTTTGCGGGAAAATCGCAAGCTTTTGTGCCCGGCCGTCACATTTTTTTAAAAAACATTTGAATCCGGGCTTGCCAAACCCGACGCCGTGCAGTACATCCCCGTCGTCGCCAACGAACGGGGCGGCAAACAAAATCGAATATGCGCCCGTAGCTCAGCTGGATAGAGCATTTGACTACGAATCAAAAGGTCGGGAGTTCGAATCTTCCCGGGCGCGCCACAAACCCCTTACAGCTCTGCTGTGAGGGGTTTTTGTTTATCCTCCCTAACCGCAACTACCGGTATAGTGACTTCGGGCACTACTCTGTGACAATTTAATGTCGGAATCCTTGACAGAGTCACAAAGAGGAATCTCCAAAGTTTTTATAACATATTGTTTTTAATATATTATTTTTCTTGGCACGCTCGTTGCTTAGTAAGGGGCAGAGCCTATTTACGATATTGCGTTTGAGGAGAGCAAAGATGAACATGTTTAAGACGTTGATCGCAACAGCGACAGTCGCAATCGGCACGCTCGCGATGGCTGCCAACGCCGATGCCGGCATGGTTTATGCCAATTCTTGGCAGAATTATAACCCCGGCCTGCAGAAAAATGGGGATTCTCTCCGTTCAGACCGCGTTAACCCGGCACATGCTCTGGGGGCAACGGATGGCGATTTCGTCAGCCTCGGTTTCGGCGGTTCTCTGGAACTGGGTTTCGGGACTACTTTCGGCGCCAGCACGATGGTTATTGAAACCACCTTCGGCAGCCAGACCCCGGGCACCTATCCGGAACAGGCACAGGTTGAAGTTCGCGATGCAATCGACGGCACCTGGTATACCGCAGGCATCGTACAGGTTAACGGCGGCAGCCTGAGCCTGTTTGGCTTCGGCAACGAAATCTTTGACCTGATGCGGATTACCGATGTGTCCGACATCAATGACCCTCGCTTCATCTATCCGGTTGACGACGGTTATGACATTGACTCCGTTCGCACGATTGCCGTTGCCGAGCCTGCTGCACTGGCAATCCTCGGTCTTGGCCTGATGGGCATTGGTTTCGCCGCAAGGCGTCGCCGGGCCGCATAATCCAGCCAACGCAATATCGATTAAAAGTCGGCGGCCTTCGGGTCGCCGATTTTTTTTGTGGCCTCAAGCAGCATAAATCCCACTAAAACCTATGCGGACGGGTAGGTTCGCGCCCCTCCTTTGTGTGAAAATTTCTTGACATGCAAAAAACGCATAACGCCCTTTCGGGAATAGCGCTTTTTCGTCGCAGGGAAGGGGCGCATATTCCCAATCAAGAAAACCAAGGAATTTTGAACACGAAGACGACAAGGCCCGGAGGGTTAAGAAAATGAACAGCATCAGAAAACGTTATTCCCAGTGGAGCAAATACCGCCGCACCCTGCGCGAACTGCGCTCACTGGACGATCGTGAACTCAACGATCTGGGCTTCGGTCGCGGAGATATCGAAACCGTCGCTCGCCGCGCCGTACGCTAAACACGAATTTATTACACCTCCCTTAGACGACTCCCTCGAAATTAGGCGCCTTGGATTAATCCAGGCGCCTTCTTTTTTTGCGTCGCGACGGTTGGCGGATCTCAGGCTTGCTACTGGGGCTGCTTCTTTGTGACCCCTGCCGGATCATAGGCAATTCTCATCGCTCCCAGGCGCTTCAGCATGGTGATCAGCGTATCACGCGACACAGGCCAGCCATTCTGGTCCTTGAGGTCGAATTTATCCCCGCGCCAGTGATGATATGTCTTGATGAAGCTGTCGTGGACCTTGTCCAGACGCATGGCCGTGATGTCACCGACATCGGGTGAATAACCGAATTCGGAATGGGCGTTGGTATAGCTGCCGCACATGATCGCCAGAAGTACGGTGGTATCGTTCTGGTTCATGACCTCGACGTTGAAATGATCACGACCACATTTCTGCGCGAAGACCGCAACACTGCCGTCGACAAACTGCTTGAAGGAATACTTCGGCTCATAGGTTGCCATAATTGCATAGAGCGCGGTCCAGTGTTCGAAATCCTCGCCCTTGGGGATTTGCTCCAGGATGAACACATTATCCTTCTGGTTCCGGTAAAACTCGCTCTGCGCCCGGGGGTCGCCTCCGCTGACCCAGGAGGGTGCGGGGTATTGCACCATGGCATCGTTCAGGCGGATCGACTGAAAGATGCCCGGATTGTCGGCCGTCTTCTGTTCTGCAAAGGCGATGACTGGCGTAAACGCCAGCACGGCGGCGGCAACGAGTCCCTTAAACCTGCACATTCCCATCACCACATCGCCTCCTGCACGTTGATTCCACAATAGCCGTCGACCTGTTAGTCCTCGTCGGCCTCCTTGAGCGCCTCCTGACGGGCGTAGGCAAGGTAGATAACAAGCAACGCACCAGCCAGACCAAACCAGGTCAGGGCATATTGCAGGTGGTTGTTGGGCACGTCGAGGGTCCATTGCGCACCAACCGGATATTCGCCCGGGATATCCTTGTCACCGGAAAGGATATAGTAGTTTTCGAAGTTCAACTTTGCGAGCTGCGCCATCCGGTCGAGGTCAATATAGAACCAGTTGTTCTTTTCGATATCGTTATCCGGCGTGAACACACTTGCACCCTTCGGGAAGCGAAGGATGCCCGTCACGGTAACCTCGCCCTCTATCTGCCCCTGCTTACGGGTCGCCGGATCAACCTTGTCAAACGGCACCCAGCCACGGTCGACCAGAACCGCGCCATCACCGTCATCACGGATCAGCGGAGTCAGGATATGCATACCCGCATTGCCGTTGAGAGACCGGTTCACGAGGTAGAATTCATGGGCGTTATCGAAATGCCCTGTGACGGTAACTGCACGAAATTCATCCGCAGCCTCGTCCAGCATGCCTTTCGGCAGATCGACCGGCACCTGCTCCGCACGGGACTGAAGGCGATCAATCAGTGTTTCTTTCCATTGCAGGCGATGGAGCTGCCATACGCCAAGCCCCACCAAGACGATCAGGGCCGGCACCGTGAACAGCGTCGGCATAAAACGGAATTTAAACTTCATGAGCCCTCAGTCTTCTTCGTCGAAAGTGTCGCCACCGGTATCTCCGGCGCGATGCTGATATTGCAACGCCAGCAGGATACCCTTCAAGGGGCGAATCAGCGCAAGGGCCACGATAATGATCACCGGAATGGTAATCACCATCTGAAACCAGATCGGTGCATCAAACGCCAGCTGCAGCCACAGCCCGAGCCCGACACCGATAAAGCCCACGATCAGGATGATAAAGGGGATGGGCCCGTCGCCGACATTGGCCTTGCCAAAGTCCAGACCGCAATTGTCACAATTATCCGCTATGTCGAATGCGCCGGAAAACAAACGGCCCTGCCCACATCGTGGGCAGCGGCCGCGTAGTCCGGTCGACCAAGGGGATTGCGGGGGATACTCGCTCATCTTGGTCTCAACCTTATATTAAAGCGTCTCTGGACGGGAAGCTGCCTCAGCTACCCCACCAGTAAACGCAAACAAACAGGAACAGCCAGACGACGTCGACGAAGTGCCAGTACCAGGCAGCAGCTTCGAAGCCAAAGTGATGGCTGGGTGTAAAGTCGCCTTTGATCGTCCGGAACAGGCAAACCGCCAGGAAGATCGTACCGACGATCACATGGAAACCGTGGAAACCGGTGGCCATGTAGAAAGTGGAAGCGTAGATGCCGTCCTTGATGCCGAAAGCAGCGTGGCTGTACTCAAAAGCCTGCAGGGAGGTGAAGAGCACACCCAGCAGCACCGTGATTGCAAGGCCCTGGATGACCTGGTCACGATGACCTTCGCGCAGCGCATGATGCGCCCAGGTAACCGTGCAGCCACTCAGCAGCAGGATCAGCGTATTCATGAAGGGCAGTTCAAAGGCGTCGAAAGATTCGATATCCGCCGGCGGCCACATACCGCCGATGAAGTCGGCGCGCAGATACTGGCGGACGTCATCAAAGAAAAGCGCGGGATCGAAGTAAGCCCAGAAGAAGGCGACAAAGAACATCACTTCGGATGCGATGAACAGCGCCATGCCATACCGCAGGCCAAGCTGTACAACCGGCTTGTGGTGACCGGCATGGGCTTCGCGGATAACGTCGCGCCACCAGACGAACATGGTGTAAAGAACCATCAGCAGGCCCGGTGCAACCTTCCACGGGCCGAGACCGGCCAGGTTGGGTGCGAACATATCCGGGTGGAAGTACCAAACGGCACCAAAGGCCAAGACAAAGCCTGCGATAGACCCAAGCAGGGGCCACGGGCTCGGGTCGACCAGATGATAATCGTGGTTCGGGGCGTGATTGTCAGCGCTCATATTCTATCCCCCATCCCTTTCTTTCAAACTAAGCCCACGTTTGCGGGCGGTTGCCAACAGTCCTGGAAATGCCGGTCAATTGACCTGTGTTTCGTCGGACTGTCCCCTCTCGTCATCCTCCACTTCCGATACTGAATCGGGGTCTTCCTTGCGGAAGAAAGTGTAGGATAAAGTGATTGTCTTAACATCGTCCATGTCCGGATCTTCGTCGATATACGGGTCGACATAGAATGTCACCGGCATATCGGCGTCCTGACCTGGCTCCAATGTTTGTTCCGTAAAGCAAAAGCAGTCGATCTTCACAAAATACTGGCCCGCCTTCTGCGGCGTGACGTTGAAGGTCGCCGTGCCGGTCACCCGTTCAGGGCCGGTATTGACCGCCTTGTAAAAGGCAATGGCCTGTTCGCCGACTTTCAGATGCACAGACTTCTGTTCGGGCCGGAATTTCCACGGCATGGAGGCATTGACGCTGCCGTCAAAACGAACCTCCACATCACGGTCCAGAACCCGATCGGAGCCTGTATCGGCCTGCTGGGTTGTCCCACCATAGCCGGTCACCCGGCAAAACAGGTTGTAGAGCGGCACGCTGGCAAAGGTCAGCCCGACCATGCCCATCGCCATGGCGACGAAGACAAGGGCAACTCCTTTGTTTTTTGTGCGCTTTTCAACCATTGCCGTCTCGCGTCCTACAACGATCCCGTACGGATCAATGTCACAAAATACAGAATGACCATCAGGGCCACGATCGCGACCAGCAGCGCCATATTCTTGCGGCGTAACCGGCGTTGACCTTCGTCCCGAACTTCCATGTCAGTCATTTTCTTTTCCTCGTCTGTCTTTGCCATTGCCTTACATCCAGGGACCGTTGACGCGGTCCGCGATCAGCATCGCAAACAGGACGAAAAGGTAGAAAATGGAAAAGCCGAACATTCGCTTGGCCGACTTGTCACTGTCGTCGAACCAGACCGCGATTGCAGCAGCCAGGAAGACCAGACCCATCGCCAGGGCAGTCAAACCATAGATCCAACCGGCGACCCCCAGATACCAGGGTGCCAATCCCAACGGCAGCAACAGCACCGTATAGATCAGCATCTGTTTCTTGGTTTCCCGGTCACCGGCAACAACCGGCAGCATCGGAACACCCGCCTTGGCATAGTCACCGCAACGATACAGTGCCAACGCCCAGAAATGCGGCGGGGTCCAGAAGAAGATCAAAGCGAACAGCACAACAGAGGCCACCGAGACGTCACCCGTCACTGCGGCCCAACCGATCATTGGCGGAAAGGCGCCTGCCGCCCCGCCGATCACGATATTCTGCGGCGTACTGCGCTTCAGCCACATCGTGTAGATGAAGACGTAGAACAGGATCGCACCGCCCAAAAGCGCGGCCGCAACCCAGTTCACGGCAACCCCCATCAACATGACGGAGCCTGCGGACAGTGCGATGCCAAAGCTCAACGCTTCGCTGGCATCAACCCGGCCCGCCGGAATCGGACGGTCCTGCGTCCGGGACATCACAGCGTCGATATCCCGGTCATACCACATGTTAATCGCACCGGCCGCGCCGGACCCGACCGCGATGCAAAGCACCGCGACCGCCGCCAGCAGCGGGTGTATCTCTCCCGGGGCAACCAGGAGACCCGCCAGACCGGAAAACACAACCAGGGACATCACACGCGGTTTCAGCAACGCGATATAGTCACGCACATCCCCCGCCAGCGAGCCGCTGGCCACATCTTCGCGATAGTCGATAGAGGTATCAGCCACAGGTCAAAATCCGTTTCATGCAGTCTTTTGCTTATGCTTCCACTTCGGCGATAGGCCGCGGGTTACTTAACCCGCGGCAGATCGTTGAAGCAGTGGAACGGCGGCGGCGAGGACAGGGTCCACTCCAGCGTGGTTGCCCCTTCGCCCCAATAGTTGGCTTCCGCCTTCTTGCCGCGGGTCATGGTGTAAATCATCAGACCAACGAAGAAGAGGGTTGCGCCAAAGGCGATATAGGCACCGAAGGAGGAAACCATGTTCCAGCCATGCAGACCGTCAGCATAGTCGATATAACGGCGCGGCATGCCGGCCAGGCCCAGGAAATGCTGCGGGAAGAAGGTCAGGTTCACCCCGATGAAGGTGAGCCAGAAATGCAGCTTGCCTGCCCATTCCGGGATCAGACGACCGGACATTTTGCCCATCCAGTAGTAGATGCCGCAGAAGATTGCGAAAACCGCACCCAGCGACAGCACGTAATGGAAGTGCGCCACGACGTAGTAGGTATCGTGCAACTGCAGGTCCATACCGGCGTTTGCCAGGACCACACCGGTCACACCACCGACCGTGAACAGGAAGATGAAACCAATAGCCCAGAGCATCGGCGTGGTGAAGCGGATGGAACCGCCCCACATGGTCGCGATCCAGGAGAAGATCTTGATCCCCGTAGGAACCGCGATGACCATGGTTGCCGCCGTGAAATATGCACGGGTGTCAACGTCCAGACCGACCGTATACATGTGGTGCGCCCACACGATGAAGCCGATGAAGCCGATTGCCACCATCGCGTATGCCATGCCCAGGTAACCGAAAATCGGTTTCTTGGAGAAGGTGGAAACCACATGGCTGATGATGCCGAAGCCCGGCAGGATCATGATGTAGACTTCCGGATGACCGAAGAACCAGAACAGGTGCTGGTACAGGATCGGGTCACCGCCGCCTTCCGGCTTGAAGAAGTTCGTGCCGAAGTTACGGTCCGTCAGCAGCATGGTGATCGCACCGCCGAGAACCGGCAGGGACAACACCAGCAGGAAGGCCGTAATCAACACAGCCCACGCAAACAGCGGCATTTTATGCAGGGTCATGCCCGGCGCACGCATGTTGAAAATCGTGGTGATGAAGTTGATCGCCCCCAGAATGGAGGACACACCGGCGAGGTGAAGGGCGAAGATCGCCATATCCACCGCCGGTCCGGGATGACCCAGTTTCGACGACAGTGGCGGATAAACGGTCCAACCGGTCCCGGCACCACCGCCAATCACGGCGGACAGAACCAGCAGCAGGAAGGCCGGAACGATCAGCCAGAAGCTGATGTTGTTCATCCGCGGGAAGGCCATGTCCGGCGCGCCGATCATCAACGGCACGAACCAGTTACCAAACCCGCCGATCACCGCCGGCATAACCACGAAGAAGACCATGATCAGGCCGTGCGCGGTGATGATGGTATTCCACTGGTGCCCGTCGCTCATCCACTGAACGCCGGGATCCTGAAGTTCAAGACGCATCCACACGGAAAAGGCGCCGCCGATCAACCCCGCACAGACGGAGAAGAACAGGTACAGCGTACCGATATCCTTGTGGTTCGTCGAATAGAGCCAACGCTTCCAACCACGCGGGGCGTGGTCGTCATGATGGGCGTCGGTGCTAGCAGCATTGCTCATCTTTTCTCTCCCTTAGCCCGAAATCAGTTCAGGAGGCTTGCAACCTTGAACGTCGGCTCGACGTCGTTGGATGCAAATTCTTCCTTGGCTTTTTCGACCCATTTGGCGAAATCGGCCTTGGAAACCGCCTTGACCGCGATCGGCATGAAGGCGTGGTCCGTACCACACAGCTCCGAACAGAAGCCGTAATACATTCCTTCCTTGCCTTCCGGGATCATGAAGCCTTCTTCATTCAACCGGCCGGGAACGGCATCGGTACGAACACCGAATTCAGAAACGGCCCAGTTGTGAATAACGTCGCCGGACGTAATCAGCACGCGGATCTCGGTGCCGGTGGGAACAACCATCGGGTTGTCCACGTCCATCAGACGTTTGACATTCTGTTCTGCCGCTTCCTCATGGGTACGCGCCATGATCAGCGAATCGAACGCAATGTTGTCCTGATCCGGATACTCATAGGACCAATACCACTGGTGACCAGTGATTTTGATATTCATCTCTGCATTGGTCGTATCGTCCGATTCATAAAGCAAACGCAGCGAGAACGGCGCGATTGCCACCAGAATCAGAACCGGAATCAAAGTCCACGCAACTTCCAACATGGAGTTATGCGTGGTTTTCGACGGTTTCGGATTGCGTTTTTCAGAAAAACGCCAGCAGGTGAAAAGCAGCAGGAACAGCACAAAAACCGTAATCACCGTAATAATCGGCAACATCAGGTCGTTATGGAACCAAACCTGCTCAGCAGCAGTAGGATCGACCGGTTTGGACAACCCCAATTGGTAGTTCTGAGGGTCCGCCGCAAATGCGGAAACCTGGGATAGGCCCAGGAATGCCGCGGCAAGCGCGAACACTCTATAAATCACTCTCATCATTCCCCATCCCTTCATTGACCCGTTCACTCCCGATCACCAGGTCGCTGAGACTAGACTGCTCCCTGCGCCAATAAGCCGCAGTTTCGTTCCTCCACGAACTGCGGACGCAGAATTCCAATCATGGACTATCCGCGATCATATTCGCGTTGCGGGATCAATCAAGCTGAGGCTTTCCGCAAGTATTCCAATGACTTGGCGCCACACAACTTGCGACTCACTCGCATCAGGCAGCAACAACTTGATTTAAATCAATTTTTCACCGGATCTGTTGCAACGCAACCATCAGGGGAGACAGAGGATGCGACAGACTGTCGCACCCTCTTCCCCCCGTCATTACCCCGTCTTTTCACTTTTCATAATGGCCTTGCGCAAACGCCGCCCGCCCATCCAGACCAGAACGGCCACCACAGGGATGGAAATCCCCGTCACAAGCTCTACCGGGACATGCACCCCGTTGGCTTTCACCGCCTTGGCCACATAGCCGATCAGGCTGACGGTGTAATAGGTGATTGCCGCGACAGAGAGGCCTTCAACCGTTTCCTGCAAACGCAACTGCAGGCGCGAGCGCCGCGCCATGGACGTCAGCAACTCCTGGTTCTGGGCCTCCAGGGCAAAATCCACGCGGGTGCGCAGCAGGTTCGCCGCACGGGTCGCCCGCCTTGAAAGGTCCGACAGGCGTTCGGATACGGATTCGCAGGTCCGCATGGCAGGCGCCATCCGGCGATCCAGAAACTCCTCAAGGTTCTGAAAACCCGGAATACGCTCTTCATGCAACTCGTTCAGCCGCGCCTCCATCAGGGCGTAATAGGCGCGCGAGGCGCTGAACCGGTATGAGGTCGACGCGGAGAGCCGCTCTATCCGGGCGGAAAGACCGCTGAGTTCCTGCAGCATCTGGCTGTCATCCTCGGCCGTCGCATCGCCACCGCTGGTTTCCGCCATGCGGCTGGTCAGCCCCGCCAGGGCCGTATCGATATGCGCCGTCTGCGGGCCGGTCGACCGCGCCAGGGGCAACGACAGCAAAGCCATGTTGCGATAGGTCTCGACCTCCATCAGGCGCTGGATCACCCGACCGGCCTTCAGCGGTTTCAGGCTCCAGTCATGGATGATCATGCGGCTGTGGCCGTCGGAATGGATGCGGTTGTCCGTCCATATCTGCGCCTCCCCCCCGCCGATCACGCTTGTCACCAGACTGTCGGTCACGAAATACCGGTCCAGGTCCTCATCACTCACCTTGGGCATCTGTGAGGACAGGAAAACAATGTGAAGGGCCACCAGGCGCTGGCCCGGCATGGCCTCGATCCATTCGCTGGGGGCATAGGAAACCGGCGTCTCCATGAAAGGACTGGTCACATTCAGGCTGCGCATGATTGCATAGGTGCTGAATTCCGTGTGGCGTTCCCAACGCAGGCGGAACTCACCGAAATCGGCGCTGAAGTGGCTTGCGTTGGCGGCGGGCGGATGCAGGCCATACCGCTCACACAGGCGGCATACATGTTCACGGTCACGGTTCGCCACACCCTCGCCGGTGGTCATGGCGTAATAGGTGATCTGTTCCGGCGCGCTCAGCGGCTCAAACGGCCGCGCATGCAATTCATTGGTCAGGTCATATCGTAAGGGGTGGTCTTCCACGTCAGGGATTCCATTGGTTCTAAGGATATTTTTCTGCTCAGTCATGAGCCCGCCCTTTATACTTTGGCGCAACGCGCCTATTCTGGTCGCGGATATACTAAACATAGATTGCAATCAGACTGCAAAGCCCACATCTATAAATCTGATGGGTCAGGCCCCTTTGCCGGGACGAATCGGGCCCGCACCATCGACCAACACGAGCCAACACTAGAAGGAATCGACCATGTCCGACCTAGCGCTTACCGACGAGCTTTTCTTCACACGCGCCGGATTGGATCGCAGCCGGGTTGAAACGATCGTCAACGACGCGCTCCATGGCGCCGACGACGGCGAGCTTTTCCTGGAATATTGCCAGTCGGAAAGCGTCTTCCTGGAAGATGGCAAAATCCGCAATGCCAGCTATGACACAAGTCAGGGTTTCGGCCTGCGTGCCGTCTCCGGCGAGGTTTCCGGCTATGCCCATGCCTCGGACCTGAGCGAAGCGGCCATGAAACGCGCCGCCGACACCGTACGCGCTGTGCATGCCGGTCATGGCGGCACCTTCGCCGATGCCCCTGCCCTGACCAACCGTTCGCTTTACAGCGACCAGAACCCGCTGGGCAGCTATTCCTTCGAAGACAAGGTAAAACTGCTGCGCGAGATCGACGCCTATGCCCGCGCCAAGGACAGCCGCGTCTCCCAGGTCAGCGCCTCCATCGCCGGAGAGTGGCAGGCGGTCCAGATCGTGCGCCCCGGCGGCCTGCATGTTGCCGATATCCGGCCGCTCGTCCGGCTGAATGTTTCTGTCGTCGTTGCCCAGGGCGACCGGATGGAATCCGGCGGCCATGGCGTTGGCGGCCGTCAGGACTTCTCCCTTTATGTCGCGCCCGACGCCTGGAAGGCCCAGGTGGACGAGGCCCTGCGCCAGGCGGTACTGAATCTGGATGCGGAACCGGCACCCGCCGGTGAAATGACCGTGGTTCTCGGACCGGGCTGGCCGGGTGTGTTGCTGCATGAAGCCATCGGTCATGGCCTGGAAGGCGACTTCAACCGCAAGAAAACATCGGCCTTCGCCGGTCTGATGGGTGAACGCGTTGCCGCCCCCGGCGTTACCGTGGTTGACGACGGTACGCTGGAAAACCGCCGCGGATCGCTGACCATCGACGATGAAGGCACCCCGACGTCGTCGACCACCCTGATCGAGGACGGCATCCTGACCGGCTACATGCAGGACCGCATGAACGCACGGTTGATGGGGATGAAGGCCACCGGCAACGGTCGACGCCAGTCTCACGCCCATGCGCCGATGCCACGTATGACCAACACCTATATGCTGGCCGGAGACAAGGAACCGGGCGAAATCCTGGCATCCGTGAAGGACGGTATCTATGCGGTCAATTTCGGCGGCGGACAGGTGGATATCACCAACGGCAAATTTGTGTTCTCCTGCACCGAGGCCTATCGCGTGAAAAACGGCAAGATCGGCGCACCGCTGAAAGGGGCTACCCTGATCGGCAACGGCCCGGATGCCCTGACCCGCGTCTCCATGATCGGCAACGACATGGAACTGGACCCGGGTATCGGTACCTGCGGCAAGGACGGCCAGGGCGTGCCCGTCGGCGTCGGCCAGCCCACCATGCGCCTCGACGGCCTGACCGTGGGCGGCACCGCCGCTTAACCCAAACAAGAAAATGCTGGCCTCATTCAACTTATGAGGCTGGCCCTATCATTTATTTGCTCGGCACCGGACTATTCCATTCGCAAGACATAGTGGATGGAGAATTTCTGATGAGCGATACAGTTCAGGCGATTGGTCATATCGACAACGACAAAGTGGTCGTCACAGAATGGCGGTTGGAACCGGGCGGAGAGACCGGACATCACCGCCATGAGAGGGACTATGTGATCGTCCCTCTCTGCGATGCCAAACTTCGCATCACCCTGCCCGACGGCTCAGACGCCACTGCCGAGATGAAAACCGGACAAAGCTATTTCCGGGAAGCAGGTGTTGAACATAACGTCATCAATGCCTCCGATCATGTCATCGCCTTTGTCGAAGTGGAGTTACGCCCGACCGGCGAATGAAAAGGGCCGCAAAATTGCGGCCCTTTCTAATTCCGGAAGAAAACGGACTATGTATCGGCCGTTTGGCGAATCCGGTGGAATTCCTCCATCTCGAAGTCGATATAGGCGTCGACCATCGGACGGTAGGCGGCCTCGACGATTTCCGGCTTCAGGCCGCTTTCCGTCGCAAGGCGTTTCACATTGGCGACCACCTCTTCGATCCGGTCTTCCAGACGAACGGTATTGGGGTCGTCCTTGATCCGGGCAGCCTGGGCCACATAGGCGGCGCGCTCGGTGAGCAGTTTCACGATTTCCACATCCAGGCGGTCAACGTTGCGGCGAACGTCCGCCATGCTTTCACAATATTCGATTTCGGCCATTTTTTACTGGTTTCCGATTACGTCGGTCATTTGATCTGGCCGCGTTATACCCCCGATAACGGCGAGTAGCAAACTGACATAAGCGCACAGGCCGGAATCCGAGGTCAGCGGCTATCCGCATTTCGACCAGCCACAGTCGGGACAGACGTCACAGCCTTCCTGACGCAGCAGCCCCGGCTGGCTGCAGCGCGGACAGAAGCGGCCGCGCCCGATGCCCGAAGGCGGCTCGGACCGGCCTTTTTTTACCGCCTCCCGGTCCGGCAGGAAGCCGATTTCGATCATATGCTTTTCAATCACACCGCCGATTGCCGCCAGCAGGCTGGGCACATACTGGCCGTCCATCCAATAGCCACCGCGCGGATCAAAGACGGCTTTCAACTCTTCCACCACGAAGGCGACATCGCCTCCCCGGCGAAAAACCGCACTGATCATCCGGGTCAGCGCCACGGTCCAGGCGTAATGTTCCATATTCTTTGAATTGATGAAGACCTCGAACGGGCGCAGGCGGTCTCCTTCCCGGATATCATTGACCGTTATGTAGATCGCATGATCGCTGTCGGGCCATTTGATCTTATAGGTCCGCCCTTCCAGGATGCCGGGCCGCGCGAGGGGCTGGGTCAGGTGAACCACATCCCCCTCATTCTGCTGCGCCACGACCACCGTTGCCGTCTTTTCCTCGGATTTTTCCGGCAACGAGCGGTCTTCGGCCTGCAGGACAGCGCCCGTCACCGGGTTGGGGCGATATGTCGTACAACCCTTGCAGCCCATGTCATAGGCCCTGAAATAGATATCCTTGAACGCGTCAAAGCCGGTTTCCTCCGGCAGGTTGATGGTCTTGGAGATCGAACTATCCACAAAGCGCTGGGCCACGGCCTGGACCTTCAGGTGATCATCCGCCTCCAGCGTCTGGGCATCGACGAAATAGTCAGGTAACTCCGTTTCCTCACCGAATTTCCGCCGGAACAGGCGATAGGCGTTATTCATCACCATGTGTTCCTCACGCCTGCCGTCCGGCATCAGAACGCGGCGCTTATGACTGAAGGAAAAGACCGGCTCGATCCCCGAACTGATGTTATTGGCGACCAGCGAAATCGTGCCGGTCGGCGCGATCGAGGTCACGAGCGCGTTGCGGATTCCATGTTTTCGAATGCCGTCGCGAATATTCTTGTCCAACGCCTTTACGGTTTCACCGCCAAGATAGGGTTTTTCATCGTAAAGCGGGAAGGCCCCCTTCTCCTCTGCCAGATCAACGGAGGCCAGATAGGCGTGGCGCTGGATCGCCTTCAGCCATTTTTCGATCAGACCAAGACTGTCGGCGGAGCCATAACGCACGCGGCATTGGATCAGGGCATCCGCCAGCCCGGTCACGCCCAGGCCGATCCGGCGTTTGGCCCGGGCCTCCACACGTTGGGCATCCAACGGGAAACAGGACAGGTCAATGACATTGTCCATCATGCGCACCACCACGGGCACCAGCGCCGCCAGTTTTTTTTCGTTCAAACGCGCCTTGCCGGTAAAGCTGTCCTCGACCAGGGCCGCCAGATTGATGGAACCCAGCAAACAGGCACCATAGGGCGGCAGGGGTTGTTCGCCGCAGGGATTGGTCGCCGAGATCGTCTCGCAATAATGCAGGTTGTTGCGGGCATTGATCCGGTCGATGAAGATCACGCCCGGTTCCGCATGGTCATAGGTGGACCGCATGATACGATCCCAAAGATCGCGCGCCGCAATACGCCGGTAGGTCTTGCCGTCGAAGGTCAGTTGCCAGTCCGCCCCTTCGCGTATGGCCTGCATGAAGGCATCCGTTGCCAGAACCGACATGTTGAAATTTGTGAGCAGCCCCGGCGTACCCTTGGCCTGCACAAACTCCAGGATATCCGGGTGATCGCAGCGCAGGGTCGCCATCATGGCCCCGCGTCTTGTGCCTGCGCTCATGATTGTCGCGCACATGGCATCCCAGACCTGCATGAAGGAAACCGGCCCGGAGGCATCTGCACCGACCCCGGACACGCCTGCCCCGCGCGGACGGATCGTGGAGAAATCATAGCCGATGCCGCCGCCCTGCTGCATGGTGACCGCCGCCTCGCGCAGGTGATCGAAAATATCGGGCAGGCTGTCGGGAATGGCCCCCATGACAAAGCAGTTGAACAGCGTGACGGAGCGGTCCGTCCCGGCACCGGCCAGAATTCTCCCGGCGGGCAGGAAATTGAAATCGCTCATGGCCTGATAAAAGCGATCCGCCCACTTTCGGCGTTTGGCAGCCCCACCGCTTTCCACCGCCGCCAGGGCATCGGCCACGCGTCGCCAACTATCTTCCAGAGAATTGTCCACAGGCGTGCCGTCCGGTTGCTTGAACCGGTATTTCATATCCCAGATACGGCGTGAAAACTCTGTCCAGGTCATCGCTTGGTCTCCAGGCCTCAGTATACACAATTTTTGCGATCAGGGATCGGGCCTGGAGAAAGCTATAATTTTTCTATGATTTTTTTATTTTGTCAGATTTTTGTAAAATTGTTTCCTCTTTGGACATCACGGTTATCGCCCGATAATAGAGGGAACCTGTAAAGTAAGCAGGGAAAGGCCTTGTAATTAAGGCGTAATGTCTGAGGACGAAATCGGCCGACGCCCATCCACAAAGTTATCCACAAGCCGGTACATTATCCCTTGCGGAAACAATCCAAAAACCTGGCCGGACAGTCAGGCTTCTGCCGTCAGATGTTTCCGTTCTTCCTGAACCAGGATGTCCGTGGCCTGTTCGGTCCGGCCCTCCAGTTCCTTGAGGAACACCTTCCGGTTCAGGCCCGGCGGAATCGGTTCAAGATATTCCAGCGTGATCGTGCCCGGATTTTTCAGGAATTTACGCCGCGGCCAAAACAGCCCGGAATTCAATGCAACCGGCACGACCGGAACATTGGCCTTGCCGTAAAGGGCGGCAACACCCGGCAGATAGGGTTTGCTCTTGTCGCCAGGGGCTGTGCGGGTTCCCTGCGGGAAAATGACCACCGGGCGCCCTTCGTCCAGACGTTCCTTGGTCTGGTCCACCATCTGCTTCAATGCCTTGGCCCCGGCGGAACGGTCAACCGCGACGTTTTGCATCTTGGCCAGATACCAGCCGAAGATGGGAATCCAGGTCAGTTCCTTTTTCAGGACAAAGGCCGGGTCATCCATGATCACGGCAAGGGAAAGCGTTTCCCAGGCAGACTGGTGTTTGCTGGCAAAGATCACCGGCTCGTCAGGCAGGCGCTCCTGCCCGCGGATACGATAGTCGATCCCGTTGAAGACCCGCAGGAAACACAGGCTGCAGCGCACCCAGAAGCGTGCAAAGGGCGCGAACCCCCGCCGAGGCAACAACAGCAGCGGCAGATAGGCGAAACAAAGGACGGTCGTCAGACTGTAGAAACTGACTCCGAATAGGAAAGAGCGGATATACGCCATAAAGCCCCCGTTTTGCTCCTGCAACGTTTATGCCCCGCCGGTTTGGGCGACCCCCTCGGTCACATAACTCAAAAGCCAGCGCAATGGGGCTACCAAATACTTGGTATACTCCCCAATGATCAAGAGCGCAGTACCGGGCCAACGGTACCATTGATTGGTTTTCACATGCTCCGGGAAGACCGGATGCGGGATTATTTTGATTTCAGGCAGCGCATGAGCGAATTCCAGCAGGCTGCGCGGCATATGGTAATCCGCCGTTACGAGGATGATCGACCGATAGCCCTCTGCCTTGATCCAGCGGGCCGTTTCCTCCGCATTGCCGCGCGTGTGGTCCGCATCATACCCCAGCGCGATGCAGCAATCCGCCTTTTCCGGGGACTGGCGTGACACCCGCATCAGTTCCGCCACATCCACCCCACGATGTACGCCGGACACAAACAGCTTCTGCCCCTTGCCCTGGGACAGAAGGTCCAGGCCCGTTTCCAGACGCATGGTGCCACCGGTGAGCACCACAATTGCATCCGCAAGTTCCGGATTACGGACCGTTTCCTTGGGAATCTGGCCGACAAAATAGAACAGGCCGCCGCCCCAGAGAAGAAACAGCAGGACGATCGCCGCCAATACGCGCCTCTTGCGCCCCTTATTCCGCCTGAAAACCAAAAAAGCCGCCCCTATACCAAACGCGCCAGCACGCGGATCACCGTAACCCTTGCGGTCACGACGGCAATGAAGGCGGTTGAGACCGGCACCAGCGCCAGAACCGCCCAATCCGTCCAGCCCAACAAGGCAGGCGCGCCGCCGTCCTGGTTCAGGGCACTGGCCATGTAAAGCAGCACGGCGATCATGCCGACGGCTGCCAGACTGCCCAGGCCGCCGCCCCAGATGGCCGCGCGCAGGGTATGGCGTTGAAACTGTCCGGCGATATAGCTGTCGGTTGCCCCGATCAAATGCAGAACCTCCACCACGTCACGATGGGTCGCCATGCCGCCACGGGTGGCAAAGACCACCATGATCGCCGCACAGGCCCCGACCAGCCCGACCACTGTCCAAGCCAAGAGCTGCAGCAGGCGCAGAAGACCTACCATCCGTTCCCGCCAGATTTGATGATCGTCGACAACGGCTTCCGGTGCGGCAGCGTCCAGCCGGCGTCGTAAATCCTCCAGATCCAAAAGACTTTCATCCTCGATTTCTGCGGTAAGAAGGTGGGGAAGCGGTAGCGCACTGGGGTCGAGGCTACTGCCCAACCATGGCTCCAATAAGGCAGCCATTTTCTCTTCCGGCAGGACATCCACCTCGCCCAACCCGAGGGTTCGCTTAGCCACATCCAGCGCGGCCTGAACACGCGCGTCGGTCTCTTCCTTGCTGTCATCGGGCAAAGGCGGCACCTGGATGGTGATGGTCCCGGTCAGACCTTCCCGCCACTGGTCCGCCATATCGGTCAGGCGCAATCCACCGGCAGAGGCCAATGTCGCCAGAAATACCATAAAGCCCACGATCCAGGGAACGAGACGCGTGGACGGGTCCTTTGCCAGAGGGATATTGTCGAAACTCGCCATTATTTCGCCCCCTGCGGCACGGCCGCCGCCTGTGCCTTGTTCACCGGGCGGGTTCCCGCCGGAAACTGCGTCATCTCCCCCTGTTCCAGATGCAGAACCGGATGCGGAAAGCGTTTGATCAGCGAATGGTTATGGGTGGCGATCAGGACCGACGTTCCCTGCCGGTTCAATTCCTCGAACAAATAGAGCAGGCGCACGGCAATCGTATCGTCCACGTTGCCTGTCGGTTCGTCCGCCAGCAACAGCCGCGGGCGGCTGATCACCGCGCGCGCGATGGCAACGCGCTGTTTCTGTCCGCCGGACAGGGTCACCGGGCGCGCCTTCATCTGATCCTTGAGCCCGACCCAGGCCAGAAGTTCGGACACATGTTTGTAGATGAGGTCTTCGCGCGCACCGGCAATTCGCAGCGGCAACGCCACATTATCAAAGGCGCTCAGATGGTCCAGCAAACGGAATTCCTGGAAGACGACGCCGATCTGGCGACGCAGGTCCGGCAGATCGCGCCGGGAGATCGACGCGGTGTCCTTGCCAAAAAAGGAAATCAGGCCGCGGCTGGGCCGGTGGGCGAGATACATCAACCGCAACAAAGACGATTTGCCCGCACCACTGGAGCCGGTCAGGAAATGAAAAGAGCCCGGTTCCAGCGCAAAGGAAATATCCCGCAGGACCTCCGGTCCCGCGCCATAACGCATGCCAACATTCTCAAATTTGATCATTCAGACCAGTTCCCTGTTCGCAGTCTTCATAAATACCTAGTCGCGTCCGTTGACAAAGAGAACCACAAAATGGCGTAATTGTTTGAGTCGGTTAAGATTGCACCCGGTCGGGTCGCCACCTATAACAAAGAAAACAGGGTTTACCATAGGGGTTATCCAAGGGTCATGATCCTTCAGTGTCCGGAGTGCTCAACCAAGTTCAAAGTCAACCCGCAAGCGATTCCGCCTGCGGGGCGCATGGTAAAATGTGCGAAATGCGGGCACAAGTGGCATGCGATGCCGGAAGGCGATGCCGAAGACGCATTTCCCGACCTCGATTTTGACAGTGTCCCGCCGACACCGTCGGAACCGGAGCCTGCCTTTGACGAAGAACCAGCCGATCCCGTCCCGGAGCCGGAGCCGCCGCTGCCTCGGGCACCGGAATTCGAAGATGGCCCGCCGCCGATTTCGCCTGCCAATTTCGCGATACGACGCGCGGAAAAACCCAAAAGGAAATTTGGCCCCGCGACGGCGCTGCTGGTGCTGATCCTGCTGATCCTTGCAGGTGCGGGCGCGCTTTATGTCTACCGTGAGCAGGTCGTTCTCGCCTATCCGCCATCGCAAAAGGTCTATCATGCCCTTGGCATTGACGCGGCCATTCCCGGCTATGGCCTGGACCTCGCCTCGAAAAAAGCCACCATTGATGTGGTGAAAGGCGAAGACGGCCAGGACGATCTGGTTGTAACCGGCTATATGACGAACCCCACCGCCCACAGCATTGTGGTTCCCTATATCAAGGGTGAGTTGCGGGACCGGACCGGCAGCGTGATCTATCACTGGTCCTTCCGGCCCGACCTGCACGAGATTCTGCCCGGCGAGGAAGCAACCTTCACCGCCCATATCGACAACCCGCCGCCCGGCGGCACGCGCATTGACTTCATCACCCAGACCGATGAAGAGGCCATGGGGCCAAGCGGGGACAAAGAACACAACAGCACGCATTGAGACCTGACGGCCATCGCCGTCGACACGACTATTGCAGCATGGGCCGACAATGACTGAGTCCGACAACATACTTCCACCCCGACCCGCCCCGGCGAAGATCGGCTTTTTTGAAAAATGGCTGTCGCTTTGGGTTGCCCTGTGTATTGCCACGGGGATCGGGCTGGGTTCACTCGCACCGGGCTTTTTCGACCAATTGGCGCGGCTGGAATACGCCAATGTCAATTTTGCGGTCGCGGTGCTGATCTGGGCGATGGTCTATCCGATGATGGTGAATGTCGATTTTAACAGCCTGCGCCATATCGGTGACAAGCCCAAGGGCCTGGTCGTCACCATCGCGGTCAACTGGCTGATCAAGCCCTTCACCATGGCCGCCCTGGGTGTTCTGTTCTTCCAGTATCTGTTTGCCGACCTGATCTCCCCGGCGGAGGCCCAGTCCTATATCGCCGGTCTGATCCTGCTGGGCGCGGCCCCCTGCACTGCGATGGTTTTCGTCTGGTCGCAACTAACCCGTGGCGATGCGACCTATACCCTGGTACAGGTTTCCGTCAACGACCTGATCATGGTGTTTGCCTTTGCCCCCATCGTGGCTTTCTTACTGGGCGTCACCGATATCACCGTGCCCTGGGAAACACTGGTTATCTCTGTCGTGCTCTATGTACTGGTTCCCCTGATTTGCGGGGCAATCACCCGCAAGTGGCTGATCGGGCACAAGCGACAGGGTGAAAGCGGCAAGGATGCGGTTCAGCGGTTCGAGGCGATTGTGAAGCCGTTTTCTATCTTCGGCCTGCTGGCCATGGTCGTCTTGCTGTTCGGCTTTCAGGGGCAGGTCATTCTGGACAAGCCCGTGGTCATCACCCTGATTGCCGCACCGTTGCTCGTGCAATCCTACGGTATTTTCACGATCGCCTATGCCGCCGCCTGGTTCTGGCGAATTCCGCATAATGTTGCGGCCCCCTGTGCCCTGATCGGCACTTCCAATTTCTTTGAACTGGCCGTGGCGGTCGCAATCAGCCTCTTTGGCCTGCAATCGGGTGCCGCCCTGGCGACCGTCGTCGGCGTGCTGGTGGAGGTACCGGTCATGTTGTCACTGGTTGCCCTGGCAAACCGCAGCAAACACATGTTTCCGGCCAACTGAAGGCCTTATCAGAAGGGATTGAGCAGCCGGTCGATATAATCCAGTTCGACGGGCGGGCGTTCCGGTTCACCGGAACGGCGGCGTAATTCATCCTGAATCTGCCGGGCACGGTCCACGTCGCTTTGCGTCGGTACTTTCTGGTCCCCGCGACCGGAACCACGGCTGCCGGGGTTGGGAACACGGCCAAAGGGATCGCGCCCATCGCCGGAGGAGACCCCCTGCACCGGTTGCTGCATGGCGCCCTGACCCATGAATTTCTCGATGATCGCCTGCTGCATGGCGCGGGAGGCCTGCTGCATGCTGTCCAGGGCGCTGCCCTGGTTTTGCACGGCGCGATGATTACGCCCCTGGGCAAGCGCCTGGGCCGCATCCTGCATGGACTGGTCCGCATCACCGAAAGAGCCGGGCACATCGCCCATCATGTCGCCATAACGCTGGCTCAACTCCTTCAGGCGCTGACGCAGCTCATCCTGGCTCATTGAATCGGCCATTTCGCCGCTTTTTCCGTCTGCATTTTCACCACCTGAAGACTGGCGCTGCCCCTCGCGGCCCATGGCACGCTCATGGGTCCGTTCCATCATATCCTGCTGCTCGCCCATCATATTCTGCAGATCGCGAAGCATCTTCAGGGCCTCCTCGCCATCGCGGGGCATCTGCTGCTCCACGACCTGAAGGTTCTGCATCATCTGCTGCAACTGGGACAGCATCTGCTGGGCTTCCTCCATCATCCCCATACGCATGAGATCACGGATTTTCTGCATCATGTCCTGCAAGCTCTGGCCGGACATCATCTGCGACAACTGCCGTTCCTGTGCATTTTTGCCCTGCCCCTGCTGTTTTTGCGCCTGTTCCTCAAGCGCTTTCAGATATTCCGCCATGGCCTGTTCCATCTGGCGCATCAACGCATCCAGTTCCTGCTGGCTGGCGCCGCGCGCCATGGCTTCCATCAGCTTTTGCTGGATCGCCTGCAGTTCCTGCGCCGCCAGCGAAACCTCCCCGTCTTCCAGGCGCAACGCCGTATCCCACAGGATTTTCATAACCGACGGCAACTCCGGGTCGACAGTGCGATACTGCAGCCGCCCCTTGGCCACCGACAGGGCCATGAAGATCAGCGGATTGCTGTCGTAGGCCTCCCGGTTCCAGGCAATATTGTGAAGGTTCCGGATCACCTCAAAGCGTGCGGCGGCCCCCTGAGCGGCCAGTTTCTGACGCTCCCGGATGATTGCGCGGGCCACCGGATGGGTGAAAACACGCTGTGGCAGGACAATGGCAATCGGCTTGCTTTGTGCCATCTGGCCGATGGCGTCTTCCGCCTCCAACCAGGCCACAACCCGCAATCCCGCCCAGGGGTGGGGGGTCAGATCAATGAAATAACTGCTGTCCAGCTTGCTGCGCTGGCGGGCCGCGACCGGAATGGAGAAAGCATCTTCCTTCCCCTTGCCCAGACCGTCCGCACCGGCCAGCCGGATATGCAGGGAAAGCTTTTCAACGCCATAGTCATCCTGCGCCAGATAGGGAACCAAAAGGCTGTGGCGCTGACTTTCCGTCGGATCGCCCTTGAAGGAGACTTCAGGCTTGTTATCGGGGATCAGGGCAAAGTCCCAGGTCGCGATTTCCGCGCCATCGACCAGGACTTTATGCGCGCCGGTCTCGGTCAGGATCGTCTCCAGACCGAAATAGCCCGCCGTATCTTCCGTCATCGGCTGTTCCGTGCCGTCGGGTGAAAGCAGCACCGGCTGTTCGTCGGTATGATTGACGCGAATGGCGATCTTGCTGCCCACGGGGGCGGCAATGCGGCTCTGCTGGCGACGTGCCAGATCGGACAGTTGTGCCTCATCTTGCGTGCTGTCTTCCGTCCGCTGCGCCACAGCCGTTTTCCGACCGGCGCTATCCAATACGATCGGCGCCATACGGGTATATTCAGGCGGGCTGACCCAGGCGTCCACCGTCACCTGCGCCACTGCGCCTTGAGGCGCTGTCGCAGGGGATATCCCTGCAACGAGGCGATTGGACCAGTCCGGCCCGGCGGTTACCATGCCGATGATAAAAAGCGCCACAGCCACAAATCGCAGGGCATAGGGGTCCTCATGGGCAAGGATCGCCCTCGGCGGACCAAGCTTCAGGCGGCCCAGACTGCGCCGCAGGCGTTGCTGGTGCAGATACCATAATTCCGCCGCCTGGCCGTCCCGGCCCATATGGTTCAGATCATCTTCAAGACTGCGCAGTGGGCGATGTGCCAGATTATTGACCTGTTCCAGACGGCGCAGCAGATCCACGCGCCGAACCGCGCGCAACTGACGGACGCCCTGCCCGATGCCCAGCAACAGCACCACGGCAAGCACAACCAGCACACCCCAATGCAGCCAATAGGGCAGGCTGTCCATAACACCCAGCAGAAAAACGCCGACGGCCGCCAGCAGGATTGCCAGCGGCCGCCAAAAAGCCTTGGTCAGGATTTCCACAGTCAGCGTCAACCACACCCCGGCCAAGCGGGGCCAACCGATAATCCGGGTGGTCGACGCGTTCGTCATGCAGCCACCCCATCCTTCTTTGCCTTGCCGGGATCATCTTCCAGCCATCCGGCCATGCGATCCAGACTTAACAGTTCCTCATAGGTCTGACGTGGCCGGACTACGGCATATTGGTCCCCGTTCACCAGAACCTCCGGCACCAGAAGCCGGGTGTTATAGGTGGAAGACATCACCGCGCCATAGGCACCGGCGGTCGCGAAGGCTACCAGTTCCCCGGCATCCAGGGGCGGCAGGTTGCGGTCACGGGCAAAGGTGTCACCGGTTTCGCAAATCGGGCCAACCACATCCGCCGGCGTATAAGGCGCACCGTCAGCCGGTTGGCTAACCGGTATGATTTCATGGTGACCGTCATACATCGCCGGACGCACCAGATCGTTCATCGCCGCATCCAGGATCACAAAGCGGCGGCTTTCTCCATGCTTCTCAAAGATCACCTTGGAGACCAGCAGACCGGCATTCCCCACGATCAGACGACCGGGTTCCAGCATGACCGGCAGATCGAGATGGCCGAGGCATTCATGCACGACCTTTGCGTAATCAACCGGCAGGGGCAGTTCACCGCCTGCGGATTCGTAAGGCACGCCCAGGCCACCCCCCAGATCAAGGCGCTCGATCTCGATGCCCTGGTTTTTCAGGGTGCCAACCAGTTCCGCCATGCGGGTGAACGCCGCGCGGAACGGTTCCAGATCGGTCAACTGGGACCCGATATGCATGGCAATCGACACCGGCTTGACCCCCGGCAGGGTGGCCGCCTTGGAATACACCTGCCCGGCAAAAACAAGGTCGATCCCGAACTTGTTCTCTTTCTTGCCGGTGGAGATTTTGGCATGTGTCTTCGCATCCACATCCGGGTTCACCCGGATCGCCACCTGGGCTTCCTTGCCCAGACGGGTTGCAACTTCGGACAGCATCTCCAGTTCGGGAATGCTCTCCACATTGATCTCATGAATGCCCTGCTCTAACGCGAAGGCCAGTTCGTCAGCCGTCTTGCCGACGCCGGAAAAGACGATTTTTTCCGGTGGCACACCGGCGGCCAGCGCGCGGCGCAATTCACCTTCGGAGACCACATCAGCCCCGGCACCCTGATCCGCCAACGTCTTGATCACCGACAGATTGGAGTTTGCCTTCACGGCAAAACAGACCAGCGCATTCATGCCCAGATCGGCGAATGCATCCGCAAATACACGATAGTGACGCACCAGGGTTGCGGTCGAATAAACATAGAACGGCGTGCCGACTTCTTTCGCCAGCGTCTCAAGCGAGACATCTTCGGCAAACAGGCTTCCGTCCTTGTACTGAAAGTGATGCATCTGGTTAAACTTCCTACTACTCGACCGGTTATTCCGGTGCCGGATACTGGCGCGGATACTGCGATTCATTGCCACTGGGCGGCTTGGGAGAACCCTTCTTGCCACAGGCAGCCAATGGTAACGACAACGCGATCACACTCAAAACTAGCACAAAAATCCTAATCATAAGTAACGATCCCTCGCTTCCCTGGCTGCCGCCCGGACATTATCCGGCGCCGTACCGCCAAAGCTGACCCGGCTTTTCACCGACGCGTCAACCGACAGGACAGAGTATACATCCTTGGTGATGCGCGGTTCCACCGTTTGCATATCACCCAAGGTCAATTCATCGAGACCGACACCATTCTTTTCCGCCAGCGCCACCAGCGAACCGGTAACATGATGGGCATCACGGAACGGCATATTCAGGACACGGACCAGCCAGTCCGCAAGGTCGGTCGCGGTCGGGAAACCGTTGACCAGGCCGTCGCGCATCGCCGTTTTGTTGGGTTCCATGTCTTCGACCATCCCCGCCATGGCCGCAACGGCCAGCGACAGATTGTCGGCGGCATCGAAGGTGACTTCCTTGTCTTCCTGCATGTCCTTGCCATAGGTCATCGGCAGGCCCTTCATCACCACCAGCAAGGCGTTGAGGGAACCGATGATCCGACCCGGCTTTGCCCGGATCAGTTCGGCGGCATCGGGGTTTTTCTTCTGCGGCATGATCGACGAACCGGTCGTGAAGGCGTCGGTCAGATGAACGAAATTGAACTGCTGGGAGGCCCAGATCACGATCTCTTCCGCCAGACGCGACAGGTGAACCGCCGCAATAGACGCCGTTGCCAGGAATTCCATGGCGAAGTCACGGGCGGCAACACTGTCCATGGAGTTGCGCGTCGGCGCGTCAAAGCCAAGGGAAGAGGCCGTCATATGACGGTCGATGGGGAAGGATGTCCCGGCCAGAGCCGCCGCACCCAGCGGGCATTCGTTCAGCCGTTTGCGGCAATCCGCCAGACGGCCACGGTCCCGGCCAACCATTTCCACATAGGCCAGCAGATGATGGCCGAAGGTCACCGGCTGGGCCGCCTGCAGGTGGGTAAAGCCCGGCATGACCACGTCGGCATGCTTTTCCGCCTTGTCGATCAGCGCCTTATGCAGGGCGGCGAACTGGGTATCCAGACCGTCGATGGCGTCACGCAGCCACAGACGGAAATCGGTCGCGACCTGGTCGTTACGGCTGCGGGCGGTGTGCAGACGCCCGGCGGAATCGCCGATCAACTCACGCAGGCGGGCCTCGACATTCATGTGAATGTCTTCAAGGGCCGCCTTGAATTCGAACTTGCCCGTCTCGATCTCGATCAGGACCTTGTCCAGGCCCTGCGATATTTCGTCGCCATCCTCCTTGGAAAGGATGCCGTGAGCGACCAACATGGCGCAATGCGCTTTGGAGCCTGCAATGTCCTGCGCAAATAGACGCTTGTCGAAGTCGATCGAAGCATTAATCTGCTCCATAATGGCGGAAGGTCCGGCGGCGAAACGGCCGCCCCACATTTCGTTTGCTGTCATGAACTCAACCCGGTCGCTGAACTAATTGGAAATCCTATGGGCACGATCTTGAAATCTTGTATTACCGCTGCCGTTTTAGCCGTCTTGACCCTGCTTGACTACCCCGTTCACGCAGAAGAATACCCGCCAACCGACGGCGCCATGCGTGGTTTCGTGCTCGTGAAGGAACGAACGGCAGCACCGGACGTTCCCTTTTTCGACGAAAAAGACGCCGTTCGTCACTTCAGCGACTTTGGTGACAAGGTACTGCTGGTGAATTTCTGGGCCACCTGGTGCGCCCCTTGCGTGAAGGAAATGCCGGACCTGGACAAACTGCAGGCGGAGATGGGCAGCGACGATTTCGCCGTTGTCGCCATCAGCCAGGACCTGCAAGGCGTGACCAAGGCCAAACCCTTCCTGCGCGACAAACTGAAACTGGCAAATCTCGACCTTTTCATCGATAAAAAGCTCAAGCTTGGCCGCACCTTTGGGAACCAGGGCCTGCCGACCACCTACCTTCTGGACCGCGACAAGCGGATTGTCGGGGCATATACCGGCCCTGCCGACTGGGCCTCCGCGGATGCCAAGGCACTTATTCAACACGTGATTGATGAAAAATGAGCCCGGCACTTAATCCTTCTGTCTTCAAGGGTTTAGCCTTTCGTTAAGAAAAAGGCTTTAGACCTGCAATGACCGCTGTTTTACTCTGTCGGGACGACGAGGTTTTGTCCTATGATAACCGGGTCAGACCGGCAGACAGGAATAGCGGCGCCCATAACATAAGACGTCGGGCGACATGCAAACGGAATGACGAGCGGGGGATAGCGCATAATGACAGCAGTGAAGCCGATCCGGTTTACAGCCGCCGCCTGTGCGGCCGTCCTGCTGTTGATCGGCTTATCCACCGCACAGGCCGCAACCAGTACCCTGGAAAATGTGAAACGCGAAGGCATTCTGAAATGCGGCGTCACACAGTCCGGGCCGGGGCTGGCTAGCCAGGACGAAATGGGGCAGTGGCGCGGTTTCTTTCCGGATTTCTGCCGGGTCGTCGCCGCCGCCGTCACGGGGGATGCCGGTGCCGTTGAATTCTATCATCTGGATGTCCTGTCCCGATTTACCGCACTTCTGGACGGGCAGGTCGATCTGGTGGTCGCCAACACGACCTGGACCGCAAGCCGCGACGCGGGACTGGACATAGATTTTCCCGTCGTCCTTTACTACGACGGGGCAAGCTTCATGGCGGACCCGGTTCTTGGCGCAACAAGCCTGAAGGATGTGGAACAGGCAACGGTCTGCGTCAACGACAACACGACGACCCTTGCCAGTCTCAAATCGCTGATTGCCGATGAAAAGCCGGGTTTCAAACCGCTACCGATGCGCTCGCTCAATGCACAGATTGATGCCTTTTCGGCACGCAAATGCGATCTGATGATGTATGACCGGATCGGGTTACAGACGAGACGCCTCGATTTTCCATCCCCCCGACCGGTCCTGTTTCCGGAAATCCTGTCGAAAGAGCCGCTGGGACCGGTCATTCGCGATAACGACCCCGCATGGGCGGACGCCGTCAGATGGTCCGTTTTCGCGGCAATCAATGCAGAGGAATTAAACCTCACCAGCCGTAATATCACCCACCATACTGGCCGGCATGCATCTGAAATCGCCCGCTTCCTCGACAAAGACGGCCATCTGGCGCAGGCCCTCGACCTGCCCCGGAACTGGTCGTTCAACATCGTCAAACAGGTTGGCAACTACGGCGAAATTTTTGCCCGGAACATCGGTGAGGCTTCCCCCTATGAAATCCCGCGCGGCCTGAATGCATCATGGCGGGACGGCGGTCTTCTCTATGCGCCACCGATGAAATGATGGGCCGCCAATGAACCGTCTGGGCGTATCATTCAAAATCGGTGTCGGGATCGGCCTTATCGTCGCCATCACGCTGATTGCCGGTATCACGGCACTCCTGACCCTGCAATCGCTGCAGAGCGGTTACCGTACAATCGCGGAAACCAATATCCCGCGCCTTGTTGAAAGCGGAAAGATGCTCGGCACCGTCAGGACGCTGGAGGCCAAAGGTGTCGAGATGGCCGCCGCGCCCAGCAGCATAGACGTGACGCGCATCTATCACCAGGCCCAGGACTTTGCAGGCATCCTGATATCCGGCCTCGACCAGATGGACAGCTTGCAGGCCCAGTCGGCACAAAGGGCGGACAATGTCGATAAATCCTTTCCGAATATCCGCAAACAACTCGAATCATTGGATGCGAACCTGAAACGGCTTCGGGCGGTTGTCGAGGCGCGGATCGAGGCACAAACGGCCTTTCATCTCTCCTTTCAGGAAATGCTGGACCGCCAGAGGAAAGACCAGGGCCTGTCGGCCCTTTGGCATCTCAGGCATGCCGTTGATCATTCCGCCCCGGGACAGGCATGGGTGAACCTGCAACATGACATCCTTTCCGCTTTCAGCGGCCTGCATCTCGTAAACAGCCTGCCGCGGCTTCGCGGCGTGGAACGGCGTATCGAAGATGCGCAGACCAAAGCCGACCAGCTTTACGCGACCCTGGATGATAACGAAAAGGCCGAATTCGCCTCCTTCAGGTCAAGCATTGCCCGCGAGGTTACCAGCCCGCACAATCCCCTGCAGCGTCGTCGGCGGTTACTGCAACTGACGAGCAACCAGGCTGGATTGCTGAGCGCCAATCGCCAGATAACAACCATTCTTGTTGCCGAAGTGACGGATGTCTTCGCCGGTGAGCACCAGCAGGTCCTGTCCGAAAACGACGCCTTCAAAAAGCTGGCGACCAGCCGCGCGGGCCTGATGGTCCTGCTTTCCGTTGCCTCCCTGATCTTTGCCTTCATCATCGTCGGCTATCTGCATCAGTCGGTTCTGCGCCGCCTGAATGCCTTGAAGGAGCGCATGCTGGGTTCGCTTCACGAAACAACCGGCAAAGGTGGAGACGCCATCGTCGCCAAAGGTGACGAAATTGCCGAAATCGGCAGCGTCCTCGACCACTTCTACGACGAGATCAAACTGCGGGAGAACCGCCTGCGGCACGCCCGGGACGACGCGGAACAACTGGCCGTGCGTGCGGAAGCCGCCAACCGGGCCAAATCAACCTTCCTCGCCAACATGAGCCACGAATTGCGCACGCCCCTTAATGCGATCATCGGTTTTTCGGATATCATCAAGTCAGGCATGAAAAAGGGCTCCGAAGCGGAATATGCCAACGATATCCACCAGTCGGGCACTCATCTCCTCAACCTGATTAACGGCATTCTCGAACTTTCCAAGATCGAGGCCGGGAAACACGAACTGGACCACGAGCCGGTCGATGTGAGCGCCATCACCGAACAGGTACAGCGCTTCTTCACCCTGCCAATCCGTGAAAAGGACCTGGCAATCTCGAGCCGGTTCGAAGGCGATTGCGTCATTCGCGCCGATGAGATGGCGGTGAAACAGATTCTGGTGAACCTGATTTCCAATGCGGTGAAATTTACCGGATCGACCGGCCGCATTCAGGTCGTGGGCCAACGCGAAGAGCCCTATTATCGTATTCGGGTGATCGACACCGGGATAGGGATCGACAAATCGGAACTGGATAAAGTGGTCGAGCCATTCCACCAGGGCAAGGAACGATATGACGACGCAATCCCCGGAACAGGCCTCGGTCTGGCCATTGTCCGCAATCTTGTGGAACTGCACGGTGGCCGGCTGACGCTTGAAAGCAATAAGGGCGAAGGCACGACGGTAACGGTCCTGTTGCCGGTAGACGTCGACGCCCCGCCCCTGACTGCGGAACCTTCCCTGTAACCCGTTATCTGGTCGGGCGCGGCTCAGGACCGGAATAATCGTAGAAGCCACGACCGGCTTTGACACCCAGCCATCCTGCCTCGACATATTTCACGAGAAGCGGACAGGGCCGATATTTCGCATCCGCCAGGTCGTTATGCAGCACGTTCAAAATTGCCAGGCAGGTATCCAGGCCAATGAAATCCGCAAGCTCCAGCGGGCCAAGCGGATGTTTCGCGCCCAGTTTCATGGCCGTATCGATGGCAGTAACCGTGCCAACGCCTTCGTAGAGCGTATAGATCGCCTCGTTGACCATCGGCAGCAAAATACGGTTCACGATGAAACCGGGGAAATCCTCGGCAACGGCAACGGTTTTGCCAAGCTGCTCTTCAGAGAATTTACGGCATTTCTCGAAGGTTTCCTCCGAAGTCGCCAGACCGCGGATCAGTTCCACCAACGGCATGGCGGGAACCGGCTTCATGAAATGTACGCCGCAGAATAATTCAGGGCGGTCGGTATTGGCCGCCAGACGTGTCACGGAAATGGAGGAGGTATTTGTCCCGATGATCGCGTCGTCACGAAGATGCGGCGTCAGGTCGCGGAATATCTCGCGCTTCAGCTCCTCATTTTCGGTTGCGGTCTCGATCACGATGTCGCAATCGCCGAACATCGAATAATCGGTGCCCAGTTCGATCCGGCTAAGCGCCTCGGCCTTTTCCTCTTCGGTAATGGAAGTGCGCTCCAACTGACGGGACATGGAGTCCTCGATCAACTGCATGGCCTGGCTCAACTGTTCCTCGCCCACGTCGAGGATTTTGACCTGGGCGCCGGAAAGCGCGCTTACATGCGCAATGCCATTCCCCATTTGGCCCGCACCGATCACACCTATTTTTTCAAATATCATTATTACCGGCCTCCCGCCGTCTTTAATACCGGAGAACCTCCCCGGCACTATCCCGCATTGCAGCAAGATTAACCGAATATCGCGTAAAAGAAAAAGGGCCCTTTTTCAAGGACCCTTTCTCCAATCCATTTCGGAAGCTGGAAAGATTACAGGACTTTGTCCAATTCGCTTTCCAATTCCGGGACTGCCTCGAACAGGTCCGCAACCAAGCCGTAGTCAGCCACCTGGAAAATCGGGGCTTCTTCGTCCTTGTTGATTGCGACGATGACCTTGGAGTCCTTCATACCGGCCAGGTGCTGGATCGCACCGGAGATGCCGACTGCGATATACAGGTCCGGCGCAACCACTTTACCGGTCTGACCGACCTGATAGTCGTTGGGCACGTAACCGGCATCAACCGCCGCACGGGATGCACCAACGGCGGCACCCAGCTTGTCAGCGACTTTTTCCAGCATGGCGAAGTTATCGCCGGACTGCATGCCACGGCCACCGGAGACGATCACGCGGGCAGACGTCAGTTCCGGACGGTCGCTTTCGGTGACTTCCTCGCGAACGAAGGAAGACTGGCCCTTGTCGCCGGTCGCGGAAACGGCTTCTACAGAAGCGGAACCGCCTTCGGCCGCGACACCTTCAAACGCCGTGGTACGGACGGTGATGATGTTCTTGGCTTCGGAGGACTGAACCGTCGCGATAGCGTTACCGGCATAGATCGGGCGCTCGAAGGTGTCGGCAGAAACGACACCGGAGATGTCGGAAATCTGCTGGATATCCAGCGAGGCCGCAACGCGCGGCATGACGTTTTTGCCGGACGTGGTCGCCGCGGCCCAGATGTGGCTGTAGTCACCTGCCAGGCTTTCGATCAGCGGTGCAACGTTTTCAGCCAGGCTGTGGGCATATTCAGCCGCATCAGCCACCAGAACCTTGGAAACGCCTTCGATTTTCGCAGCCGCTTCACCAGCAGCCGCACAATCGGAACCAACGACCAGAACCGCGATGTCACCACCGACAGCCTTCGCCGCAGCAACGGTGCTCAGGGTGGCCGGTTTGATTTCCTTGCCGTCGTGTTCGGCAACAACCAGATTGCTCATGCTACAAGCCTCCCTCAGATCACTTTGGCTTCGTTTTTCAGCTTGTCGACCAGTTCGGCGACAGAGCCAACAACCACACCGGCCTGACGTGCCGGCGGTTCGGAAACCTTCAGGGTTTTCAAACGCGGAGCAACATCAACGCCGTAATCGGCGGGCGCTTTGGTGTCCAGCGGCTTTTTCTTCGCCTTCATGATGTTCGGCAAAGACGCATAACGCGGCTCGTTCAAACGCAGGTCGACGGAAATAACAGCCGGCGTGCTGATCTTGATGGTTTCAAGGCCGCCGTCGATTTCACGGGTGGCTTCCAGGGAACCGTCGCCAAGCTCAAGCTTGGACACGAAGGTTGCCTGCGCCCAACCGGTCAGCGCACCCAGCATCTGGGCGGTCTGGTTGGCGTCGTCGTCGATGGCCTGTTTGCCCAGCAGGACCAGGCCCGGGGCTTCCTCATCAACAACAGCTTTCAGGATTTTGGCAACGGCCAACGGCTCTACCAGTTCATCGGTTTGAACCAGGATGGCACGGTCAGCACCCATGGCCAGAGCTGTGCGCAGGGTTTCCTGTGCCTGAGCTGCGCCGATGGACACAGCAACGATTTCCGTTGCCTTGCCGGCTTCCTTCAGACGGATTGCTTCTTCAACAGCAATTTCATCGAAGGGGTTCATGGACATTTTGACGTTAGCGGTTTCTACACCACTTTCGTCGGCCTTCACACGGATTTTGACGTTATAGTCAACAACCCGCTTTACCGGAACGAGAACCTTCATTGGGCCAATTCCTCACCTAAGCGAATACCGAACACGAATAAGACCGTGGATGTTTAGGACCCCACGACGAACCAAGTCAAGGGCGGAATGCTAAGCTTTACGTGGTTTTTCACATTTTGCCGCTCTCAAGTCAGTGCGAGGCGTAATCACTAAAATCCATATATCCAGCCACGAGATTTTCCCGCCACTGCCCGTTGGCAAGCTCTCCCGGCGGTGCAACCGCCCAGGTCCAAAGCTCGTCCGGCCCTGGCAGGGAAATTCCGTATAGGGGATCATCCTGACGTATAGGTCGTTCGTCAACCCCTTTCACGTCCCAACGCCGGTCCGTGACCAAACAACGCACTGCGTTGAACCCGCCCAGCCAACGGAAATGGGAATCAATCACCGCCCGTGCAAAGGCCGCTTCATCCTCGTCGTTTTCCAGCAATCCCCGTTTCGACAGATAGGCGACAGGCATCAGGGGCAACTGGCTCGCCAGGTTGAGTGAGACGACAAGATCGACATCGGGAAAGATATGATAGAAGTCCGGAACCGGCACCTCCGGGACATGATCGAGTTTCCAAGTCAATTGGGAGGATAGTCCGGTCACGTCCAGTTCCAGATGCTGTACATTGGACAGGCCATGCTTTCTGGCCGCCGGCAGATGCACAACATCAAGCAGGATAACACGGTCAAATATCGCTGCCAGTTCACGCAAGGGCAGGTCGAGGCACAGCCCCGACCCCGCGACAAGCGCCGTCCGCTTACGCTCGCAACGGCCTGCGGCCTTCATCACGACCTGACGGCTGCGCTCCAGGTGAGGAGCCCAGGCGGTGCGGCAGCGCCTGTGACGCGCCTCGATACCGATGGCCTCCTTCAGATAGCCCAGACGCCGCGCCCAGCGCGGACAGGACGTGGTCATATAGCGGAGAGCCTCCAGGATCATGGCAGGCAACCCTTGCTTGGTTATTTGAGGGTGTTCACATACATCAACAGCGCACCGATAACCACGGCAGCCACCGCGATCCATTTCTGCGCCCGGATGAACCGCATGCCCGTCTCGTCGAAGACCAGTTCCTTGTGACGGAACATGCTGTCCTTGTGAATGAAATGGATCCAGTCCTTGCGCTTGTGGAACATGGCTACCACCTGACAGGCAAGGGCAGAGAAAACCAGAACGCCCAGGGCAATAAACAGAATCTGTTCCCAGAAATACGGATCAACGGTCATCGATTCGCCCCCGGCACCCAAAGCACATCCGCCTTGCCGCCATCATTGCAGTGGCGGGCCAGGACGAAGAACAGGTCCGACAGGCGGTTCAGATATTTCACCGCTTCCGGGTTCACCTCTTCGGCTTCCGACAGCGCCACCACCAGCCGTTCCGCCCGCCGCGACACGGTACGCGCCAGATGCAGATGAGCCGCCGCCGCACTGCCACCCGGCAGAATGAAACTTTTCAGGCTTTCGAGATTTTCATTATAGTCGTCGATGGCCTGTTCGATGGCAGCGACCTGATCGGCAACCACCCGCAGGGCGCCTTCGGCCTTGCGACCGTCTTCGGGTGTGCATAAATCCGCGCCAAGATCAAAGAGGTCGTTCTGCACCCGGCTGAGCAGGGCATCCACGTCCCCCGTCACATGCAGGCGGACCAGCCCGATGACGGCATTGGCCTCGTCCACCGTGCCATAGGCCTCGACCCGCAGGTCATGTTTGGCGCGGCGCGACCCGTCACCCAGCGAGGTCTCCCCCTTGTCGCCGCCACGGGTGTAGATTCTGGTCAGGTTTACCATATCCGCCCCCGTCAGCCGCTGTGTTTCATCATATAGATGGAAATGGCGAACATCACGATGGCGATCCCCTGCGCCACGATACGATAGCGCATGAGACGGTTGGACCATTTCTGGTTAAATTCGCCACCGCGCGCCATGGCGACGATACCGGTGATCAGGATGGCAAGGGTCATCCCCATGGCCACCAGCATCAAAATAATTGCGATTCCAGTCATGGAAAAACTCTATCCTTTCGTCCCTGTGGGACCTGCCCCACGCCCTGTTTCTTCACGCCAGGGAAATCAATAGGGATTGGGGCCATCGCCAGGCCTTTTTCCGCCGCGCAGGGAAGGCGCGCGGCCCGCCCGCGTACGACGATCGGCAAAGCTGATGACATTGTTGCGCTGCATATCCGGCCGGGGGGCCGCCTGCGCGTCTTCCTGTTCTCTTTTCATATCGGCTTCGCGAAGCACAGCCTGGGCTGTCACCGTATGCGTGTTCATCGGGAAAGTCGCATTGAAGCCACCGTGCCGATAACGCACGAGGCCGTGGGGTTTTCTCCCGAAAATCCACAAATCCGCCATGTTCCAAACTCCTATGCCGATCCGGCAACGGCTGTTTCCTTTTCATTTCGCACGCCCCGACCTATCCTTCAAGTCCTGCTTGAAAGGTGCTGGCTTTTCCGGGGGTTATCAGGCAGGGCCGGGATAAGGGGAAAAGGGGCCTGCCGCATGGAAATCGTCGTCAATATTGTCCTGCCGGTCTTCGGCGTGGTCGTTCTGGGCTATGTCGCGAGCAAACTGGGCTGGTTCGGGGCAGAGGCGGAACGCGGCCTGGGCCAGTTTGTCTTCAATTTTGCTGTCCCCCTGCTTTTGCTGCGGTCCATCGGCACGGCGGACCTGCCGGAAAGCGTGCCCTGGGGATATTTCCTCAGCTTCTACCTCAGCGTCGGCATCTGTTACGCAATGGGCATGCTGCTGGCGCGCTATGTCTTCAAACGCCACTACGGCGGGCAGGTGATTACCGGCTTTGGCTATGGCTTTGGCAACAACGTGCTTCTCGGCCTGCCGCTGATCTTCACGGCGATCGGGGACAAGGCCGCCGTGCCCTTCTTCATCATTCTTTCCGTGCACGGCCTGATCCTGTTCACCACCACAACGCTGCTGCTGGAACTGGAGCGGAACAAGGACGGGCAGAAAATCGGCGCTTTCGTGCGGCAGGTGGGCAAATCACTCATCACCAACCCCATCCTGCTGGGAATTTATGCGGGGCTGATCCTGAACCTCACGGATATCGGCGTGCCGGGGCCGCTTGACCCGATCACAGAGCTTATCGGGCGGGCGGTCACCCCCTGTGCCCTATTCAGCCTGGGGGCCAGCCTGACCAAATACGGGATCGCAGGCCGGATCGGCCAATCCGCCGTCATGGTCATCTGCAAGCTGATCCTGCTGCCGCTCATGGTTTACGGATTTGCCACCTATGTTTTCGACGTCGATCCCTTCTGGCGCATGATTGCCGTGCTGATGGCCGCCCAGCCCAGCGGCGTCATGGTCTATATCTTCGCCCAGCGCTATGGCACCGGTCAGGCAATCGCCACCACGTCAATTTTCCTGTCGACCACGGCCTCCATCGTCACCCTGTCCGTCATCCTCTACATGTTCCATCTGGGATAAGAAAAAAGCCGCCCATCAGGACGGCTTTCTCCAGGTCTTGGCACTTTCTTGGCACTTGGGGGGCTTTGGACTATTCCGCCGCCGCCATAAGGGCCTCTTTCTTTGCCTTCTTGGCGCGATGGTCTTCGGCCAGGAAGGAATAGATCACCGGCAACACAAACAGTGTGAACAATGTCCCGACGGACAGGCCGGAGGAGATCACGATACCGATGGAGAACCGGCTTGCCGCCCCGGCGCCGCTTGCCAGCGTCAGCGGGATCACACCGGCCACCATGGCCGCGGTTGTCATCAGGATCGGACGGAAGCGCAGGGCTGCGGCATGGGCCACGGCGTCCATCTTGCTTTTACCCTTCTCCTGCTCCTCACGGGCTACCTCACAAATCAGGATACCGTGCTTGGTGATCAGCCCGATCAGGGTCACCAGCCCAACCTGTGTGTAGATGTTCAGCGTCGCGAAGCCCAAGACAATCGGGATCATCGCCCCCACGATGGAAAGCGGAACCGAGGTCATGATGACCAGCGGGTCACGGAAGCTTTCATACTGGGCCGCCAGAACGAGGAAGATCACGACAATCGCGAAGGCGAAGGTCAGCAACAGGGCGCTGCCTTCCTCCTTGAACTGACGGGACGGGCCCGTGTAGTCCACGTTGAAGCCCTGCGGCAGGATTTCCGCTGCTTTCTGGTCCAGGAAGGTCAGGGCATCCCCCAACGCCACACCCGGCATGGGCACGGCATTGAAAGTTGCCGAATTCAACTGGTTGAACTGGTTCAGCTGAATCGGTTTTGCCTTGATTTCCGCTTTGACCAGGCTGCTCAGCGGCACCACCGGACCCTTCTGGGTCGGCACATAGATGTTTTCCAGCGCGGACGGGTCCATGCGGTCGGCACGGGGTGTCTGCGGGATCACCTTATAGCTTTTGCCCTGGATGTCCGTACGGTTCAGGTAACCCTGCCCGAACATGGTTGCCAGCGCCGTGCCAATGTCCTGCATTGTCACGCCATAGGCGCCTGCTGCCTCACGGTCCACCGTCAGGGTCATTTCCGGCCGTTCGAACTTCAGGTCCATATCCTGGAAGATGAACAACCCGGATTTCGCGGCTTCCTGGGTAATCTGGTCAGCCACCCGGAACAGGGTTTCATAGTCGGTGGTCGTGCTGATCACGAACTGCACCGGCAGCCCCTCCGACCCCGGCAGGGGCGGCAACTGGAAGGCCGAAATCTTCAGGCCCGGAACGCCCGCGACCTTGCCTTGCAGGTCCTGCTGAACCGCATCGGCACCGCGTTCGCGCTGGCTCCAGGGTTTGAGGACCATACCGGCAAAGCCCTTGAAGACGTTGTCGGTACCGTTGACCAGGAAGTAGGTTTCCTTCTCGTCAAAGCCGTCCAGGATATCACCAACCTGTGCGCCGACCTCTTTCATATAGTCGATATTGGCCGATGCCGGACCGGTCATGTCCAGAATGACGAGCCCCTGGTCTTCGGTCGGGGCCAGTTCGCTTTGTGAGAACATGAAGTAGAACGGCAGGCTGGCAAAGATCAAAAACGCGAAAATCAGCGTCGGTGCCCGGTAATGCAGGGACCGCAGCAAACGTTTTTCATAACGGTTGGCAAGCGCCCCGAAATACTTGTCGACGATCAGCGCAAGCTTTGCGTCCGCGTCATGCTTCAACAGCTTGGAACACATCATCGGCGACAGGGTCAGGGCGACGACACCGGAAACCACCACCGCACCCGCAAGGGTCAGGGCGAATTCCTTGAACAACGCCCCGGTCAAACCACCGAGGAAGGCAATCGGCGCGTAGACGGCCGCCAGTGTAATGGTCATGGAGATAACCGGCACGGCGATTTCACGCGCGCCGACGATCGCCGCCTCGAAAGGAGATTTCCCCTCCTCCACATGGCGGTGCACGTTCTCCACCACGACAATGGCGTCATCCACCACCAGCCCGATCGCCAGCACGAAGGCCAGCAGCGTCATCAGGTTGATCGAGAACCCGAAGGCCAGCATCAACACACAGACCCCGATCAGGGACAGCGGGATGGTCACGATCGGAATGATCACCGACCGGAAGGACGCCATGAACAGCAGGATCACCACGATCACGATGGCCGCCGCCTCCAGGATGGTTTTCACCACCTCGTCGATGGATTCCTGAATGAACACCGTCGAGTCATAGTTGATGTCCATATCCATGGCGGGCGGCAGGTCGTTGCGGATATTGGGAACCTGTTTCCGCACGCCTTTGACCACGTCCAGCGGGTTGGCATCCGGTGTTGCGTCGATCGATACGAACAGGGCTTCCTTGCCGTTGGCAAGAACCTGGCTGTCCGTGCTTTCCGCGCCCAGGGTCACCGTTGCCACGTCACCCAGGCGAACAACGCCCTGGTCCGTGGTACGGATCACCAGCCGCTCAAAGGCAGCGGGATCGGAAAGCGTGGTTTCCGCCTTGATGTCGATACTGTCGTAAACACCTTTCAGGGAACCGGCAGCCGCCTGGAAGTTGTTTGCCCGCAACACGGAGGAAATCTCTTCGGAAGAAATCCCGTGCTGACCCAGACGTTCCGGATCGACCCACACACGCATGGCAAAGGTCTGCTTGCCGAGCAGGTTCACCGATGCCACGCCGGGCACGACCGACAGTTTCGGCCGGACCACACGGTCCACATAGTCGGTGATCTGCGAAGTCTTAAGACTGTCGCTGAAGAAGGAGATATAGAGGATCGAAATACTGTTACCCGTCGATTTGACGATAACAGGTTCCTCTGCCTCCTGCGGCAGACTGGACCGCGCCGCGGCAACCTGGGAGGAAACCTCCGTCATTGCCTTGTTCGGGTCGAAGTTCAGTTGCACATGCGCCTTCACAGTACTGACGCCGGAGCGGCTCGTGGAGGTCACATAGTCAATGCCTTCGGCCTTGGCGACCGCCGCCTGGACGGGGTCTGTCACAAAGCCCTGGATCAGGGCGCTATCCGCCCCGGCATAGGTCGTGGTTACGGTAATAACCGTATTCTGGAGTTCAGGATACTGCCGGACCTGCATGTCGCTGACGGATCGCAGGCCCAGAAGCAGGATCAGCAGGCTGACGACTGTCGCCAGAACCGGCTTCTTGATGAAAATATCGGTAAAACGCATTGTGGGTCCCCGTTACTCCGCAGCATCGCTGGCCGACGCCCCGGACAGGCTGTCTTCCACAATCTGGACCTTGGCGCCATTGGACAGGCGGACACTACCGGTCGTGATCACCTTGTCACCGGCGGCGACGCCACTGGCGAGGACCGCACGGTTCTTGCGGCGATCCTTCACCTCAACCACCGTCTGCTGGGCCCGCAGGTCACCGTTTTCGTCTGCTTTCACGACATAGACGAAGTCACCGTACAGCGAATAGCTGACCGCCGTCTGCGGGACGACAATCTGGTTTTCTTCCGCCGGCAGCGCGATATCGACCTTGGCGAACATGCCCGGGCGCAGCAGGCCGCTTTCATTGCTGAAGCTTGCCTGAACCTGGATCAGGCCACTTTGCAGGTCGACCTTCGGGTCGAGAGCCGTCAGCTTGCCCTTGAAAACGCGATCCGGATAGGATTCCACCGTCATCTGCACTTCCTGACCGGTGGAAATCACAGCCAGATATTGCTGCGGCACCGAGAAGTCCAACAGCATGGAAGACAGATCCTGAATGGTCACGATCTTCTGGCCGGGCTGAACATATTCGCCCAGGTCCACCCCGCGAATGCCCAGGACCCCGTCGAAGGGCGCCTTGATTTCCTTTTTATCGATGGTCGCGCGCAGCTTGGCCACATTGGCGCGGGCAATGGACAGATTGGCTTCCGCCTCGTCCAGGCGCGCCTGGGACGCCGCATCGGTCTTGCGCAGTTTACGATATCGTTCGGCGGTCAACTCATTCAGCCGCACCTCTGCCTGGGCAGAGCGCACTTCCGCTTTTTCGACTTCTGCATCCAGCTTGACCAGCGTATCGCCCGCCGCCACGAAATAACCGGATTTGAAGTTAAGCTCACCGATACGACCGGCGACCTCCGCGGAAACATCCACACCGTTCACCGCCGTCAGCCAACCTGTTGCCGGAATAAAGCGCGGCCAGGTCTGCGCCTCCGCCTCCGTGGCGGTCACCGGCGTTGTCGGTTCCGGCCGATTAGCCAGATACTGCGAAATCGCATTCTGCCGAAAAAGCGTATAACCGAAGACCCCGCCCAGCAGAACGCCTGCGCCGATCAGAACGATAAGAATTCGTTTCATAGAAAACCCCACCGAAAAATAAAGAACTGTGGTGCGGCATCGCCACAGCCCACTGCCCAACCCAAAGTATACTGGCGAGTTTACATAGCATCTATTTCCAGCTTTTCAATAGCTTGATCAATGCAATTCTGCTATGCGCCCCCAGCATAGCCCACTTTGGGCCTTCGATGCCAACAATCCTTGCATTTGATAAATAACCGGTCTAACGTTCGCCCATGTTTGTGACCTTTGCACATCGGATTATCGGGCGAATTAGCGTCCCGGCTCCTGCGGGAGACCGGGCTTTTTGCCATGATAATAACCGATCGGATTGCAAAGGTACTCTCCATGACTGCATTTGACGCAACTTGCGCCACCCTTCCCCAGAAAGACACAACTGCCTGTTTCACCGTAACCGCCGCAGCCCATCCCGGGATGCTGCCCCGCGTGCTGGAACCGTTTGCCAAACGGGGCCTGGTGCCCAGCAAACTTCACGCCGTGGAGCAGGACGACGGGCAAAGCGCCCTGCTGATCGACCTGCAGGTGGCGCAAATGGAACTGGAAACCGCCCAGAAAATCGGCAATACGCTCAATCAGGTTTTTGGCGTCAATTCCGTTCTTGTCAGTGCCAAAGTCGCTTATTAGGAAGAATGTATGGCTCTTATTGATCACATCCACGTCGCAAACAATGCGGATATGCGTCAGTTCCTGCCCTATTTCTGGCGGGACCGGCGCATCGGATGGATTCACAGGGACCGCGCCGATATCGTCAGCCGCTGGCCCGATGCCTTCCGCAAAGAGGACGACAGGCTGATCCTGGCGGTAGAGCCCGACACTTATGATGGTCGCAGCAATGCGCTGAAAGAGGCCCTGCATGGCCTTGCCGAAGTCGGTGAAATCCAGGGCTGGCGCGGAGAGCTTTACCCTCTCGCGCCAAGCTTTGGCGCCCCCGCCATCGCGGAATTCGAACGATCCGCCAGTCCCTATCTCGGCATTCGTGCCTGGGGGGTCCACATGACCGGCTATGTCCGCAAGCCGGACGGCCTTTATATCTGGGTTGCCCGCCGCGCAGACGACAAGCCGACCTATCCCGGCATGCTGGACAACACGGTTGCCGGTGGCCTGCCCATGGGGCTCAGCCCGCACGAGAATATGGTCAAGGAATGCGATGAAGAGGCCGGTATTCCGGAAAACCTGGCGCGTAATATCCGCCCGGTCGGGATCATCGCCTACCGCCACCAGCAGTCCGAGGGTCTGAAACCCGACCAGATGTTCTGTTTCGACCTTGAGCTGCCTGCGGATTTCCAGCCGGTCAACACGGACGGCGAAGTCGGTGAATTCATGCTGCTTCCAGCCGAAGAAGTCCTGGAACTGGTGCGCGAAACCCGGGAGTTTAAATATAATTGCAATCTTTGCCTGATTGACTTCTTTATCCGGCACGGCATCGTCAGTTCGGAGAACGAGCCGGACTATATCGCGCTCTGCCTGGGATTGACCGGAAAGGAATCGACCGTCGGGTGACAGGGTTAAAGCTCTGTTAAGACATAAAAGTTACAGTTGGCCCCTCCGCAAGACCGACTGTAATTGTGAAAGTAAATCCATGCGCGCATTCGTTAAATCGGGTCTGGCCGTGATGGCAGTCGCCTTTTTTGCAGTTTCATCAGCCTCCGGCGCCGAAAACCTTCCTGCACCGCAAGGCCCGGTGATCTTGACCGTCTCCGGCCACATCGCCAATACCACCGATGGCGAGACAGCCAAATTCGACCGCAGCCTTCTGGAGGGGCTTGGCGTTACCCGGATTACGACGGACACGCCATGGTATGATGAAGCTGTCACCTTCGAAGGGGTTCTTGCCAGGCGGCTTTTGGATTACGTCGGCGCCGACGGCAAGACCGTGGTTGCAACCGCGCTTAACCAGTACAGTGCGGAAATACCGCTGTCGGATTTTCAGGACAAGGGCGTCCTGCTGGCCCTGAAAGTAAACGGCGAGTATCTGGCGATACGTGACAAGGGCCCGATATTCATTATCTATCCCTTTAATCAGAATGAAACTCTCAGGAACGAAACCTATTTCGCACGCTCTGTGTGGCAGGTGAAGGATTTGAAGATTAAGTGACGCGCGCCAATGACAGCCGCCCGCGAAAGACGGGCCAATCAAGGATCGGCCGCTATCTGACGATATTTCTGATAGCGACGCTTCTGTTATTGGTCGCCTGTTCTGTCGGCATGATCCTGTGGCTCAACGATTCCGCGCGTCGCGAGGCAGCCAGCGCCAGCGATTCCCCGCTTTGGGCTTCCTACCAGTTGCAGGCAAGCCTTTACCGCGTCCGCAACATTGTCGTGGATTCCGAATATCGTGGCGATCTGGGCGATGCGGGCATTCGCCTCCCCTATGAAATCCTGCTCAGCCGCCTGCCGATCCTCCGCAAAGGCCAGATCGGCGAGGTTATCACGCATATCGACGAGTCACAGGCCCTTCTGGCGCAGATTACCGCCCAGATCGAGGAAATGGAGAACCTCGTCCGCCTGGTGGAAAGCGGCAATTTCGAGCATATCCACCTCCTTCGCCTCAAACTGGACAACTTGCGCCCCATCGTGAACCGTTTTGTTCTCACGGTGAACCAGGGCTATATGGACCAGATCGTTGCAACGCGTAACGAACGCGTCGACAGTTTCCTGATCCTGCAGATCCTGGTCTTCGCAATGCTGTTGAGCGCCCTGCTATTGTTCGTTCAGCAAATCCTCGGTCTCCGGCAGCTTCGCGACGCCCTGGCCGATGCGGAAAATCACCGGCAACAGGCGGAGAAGGCAAATCAGGCCAAGTCGAACTTCCTGGCCACCATGAGCCACGAAATCCGCACCCCGATGAACGGGGTCATAGGCATGTCGAATCTGCTGCTGGACACAAGCCTGGACAGCCGCCAACGCTATCTGGCCCGGACTATCGAACATTCGGCGGAATCCCTGCTTCTGATCATCAACGACATCCTGGATATCTCCAAGATCGAGGCCGGCAAGCTCGAACTGCATCAGGTGGATTTCAACCTGCCTCATCTGGTTCAAAGCGTCCTGGACCTGACAGGGCACCGGGCCAACGAGAAGAATTTGGCGGTCGGCTATTTCATTGCCCCCGACATCCCGGAAATGCTGCATGGCGATTCAGGCCGTGTCCGCCAGATTCTGCTGAACCTGGTCGGCAACGCCGTCAAATTCACCGCCCGTGGTTCTGTCACCATCCGCATAACCAATGTCACGCCGCCGGAGACCCCGTCTCAGGGCAACCACCGCCTGCGCTTTGCGGTGAAAGATACCGGGATCGGCTTTGACGCCAGCACGAAGGAAAGGCTTTTCGAGGAATTCAGCCAGGCCGATTCCTCCGCCTCCCGCGAATATGGCGGCACCGGACTGGGCCTGACAATTTCAAAACGCCTGTGTGAGATCATGGGCGGCAGCATTGGCGCAGACAGCCAGCCGAACGCAGGCAGCGAATTCTGGTTCGAGCTTTCCTTCGCTGCCGTGCCGAATGAGAAGAGCAACGCCACAACGCCTGATTCGGAACTGACCGGAAAGTCGGTCGTTATCCTCGAAGAACGTACCGATTTCGGGCAGTTGCTGCGGGACCAGATGGCCGCATGGGGGCTGCGGGTCAAACTTTGGACCAGCCAGGAAGACGCCACGAATACCGTCAGTCTGGCGCCGGATTTTGTCATTGCGGGCGCCCTGGCACAGCAAGGCACCCCGGTCGGGGCACAGGTGAGCCAATGGGCGGCAGAGGGCAGCGCAATCATTACGTTTGGCAACAGCAGCTCAACAAATGAACCCGGCGCGAAGGTAACCAGCATCCTGAACACCCCCTGCAGCCCGAGCAGCCTTCGGGATGCCTTGCATGTCCTGCTCGACGGCACTTCCGCCAGCACGTCCGGAGGGATACTCCCCGCGCCGACGCCCGATGCCCTTGACCCCGCCCGGTTGACACAGATGAAAATTCTGGTGGTTGAAGACAACAGCGTGAACCGTCAGGTGGCCGAGTTGCTTTTGAAGAAGGCCGGACAGATCGTCGACGTTGTCGGCAATGGCCTCGAAGCCATCCGTGCGGTCCAGGCCATCAGCTATGACCTGATATTCATGGATATTCAGATGCCGGGGCTGGATGGACTGGAAACAACACAGCGTATCCGCGAATGGGAAGCCGGTGAAAAGCACACGCCGATCGTGGCCATGACGGCAAACGCCATCGCCGGTTTCGAACGCACCTGCTTCCAGGCTGGCATGGACGACTTCCTTTCCAAACCTCTCAAGCGGCCGGACCTTGCGCGGGTGCTGAAACGCTGGGGCGGAATTATAAACCCGGTTCCCGGAGAGGCTCCTGCGCAGGATACACAGGGCCGAACCGGCATATCCGCATCGGACGACAGGCAGGCGGTCGATGCGCTGGTCGATTACCTCGGCCCGGAGGAAGTGCTCTCCATGGCCCGGGAAGCCGCGAAAGACGCGGACCACCTGATAAAGACCATCGCCGAAACCCTGGCGAATAACGACTTTGCGGCGATGGGCCAGGCAGCACACACACTGAAGTCATCCGCCGGGGCATTCTGTTTCAATGCCACGTCGGAGCGGGCACGCCAGATCGAGATGGCCTGCCTGGAAGGCCGGACCGATGACGCCAAATCCCTGGCGGAAGGCCTGAACAGTCTTCTGGCGGGTGATGAAAAAGCCGTAATCACGTATCTGAACAAGGAAGCGGCGCTGTAATTGCGGGTGACAAATTTCATTGTCCGGGAGCCGGATCAGGTTACCATTCCTTAACCACCCTCGCTTAAACTCTGGTGGTTAGGGAAAGGATACCCCATGTCAGACGAGGACTTCCTGCAATTCGAAGAAGACGAAGAAGAGCAACCTCAGGGCAAAAAACCTGACTGCTGGCGAATTCTGGTCGTCGATGATGAACCGGAAGTGCACCGGGTCACGCGTCTGGCATTGGACGGCTTTACCTTTGCCGACCGCCAGCTCGAATTCCTGAACGCCTACAGCGCCCAGGAAGCCCAGAAAATCCTGAAAGGCAGCCCGGATATCGCCATGATCCTGCTTGATGTGGTGATGGAAACCGAACATGCCGGACTGGAACTGGCGCGCTGGGTCCGGGAAGACCTCAAGAACAGCTTCGTCCGCATTATCCTGCGTACCGGCCAGCCCGGACAGGCCCCGGAAACCGAGGTCATCGCCAATTACGACATCAACGACTACAAGGAAAAGACAGAGCTTACCTCCCGCAAACTCTTTACCCTGATGTATTCGACGCTCCGTTCCTACCGCGACATCATGGCGATCAACAAAAACCGCCAGGGCCTGCAAAAAATCATTGAATCGACCGCCTCGCTGTTTGAATTGCAAAGCCTGCAAAAATTCACCCGTGGTGCGTTGGAGCAACTGTCGGCCCTGTTGCATATCGACGAGGGCACCTTCTATGGCGCAGACGACGGGCTGGCGGTAACCGCCGATGGCGACAACGTCATCATCCAGGCCGGGACCGGCAAATTCCAGTCCTTCGTCGGAAAACCCCTGAGCACCGCCCTGCCCGAAGACCTCTGCCAGGATTTGATGACGCATCTGGACAAGAGCGACATCACCATCCGTGAGCATGACTATATCGGGTCCTATATCAGCCGCACCGGTTCCCGTAACCTGCTTTACCTCAGCGGCCTGGAGGATATTTCTGCGGTCGATACGGACCTCGTACGCATCTTCGGCCAAAATCTCGCCGTGGCCTTCGACAATCTCTATCTCATGCAGCGCTTCCGCACCAACGAACAGATGATGATGCACGAAGTCGGCGAAATCATCGGTTCCCGATGCACCGCGGCAGACGATCATCCAGACCGGGTCGCGGAAATATCACGCTTCCTGGCCCGCAAGGTTGGCCTGGACAGCAAGTCCGTCAACCTCCTCTACAAGGCCGCCCCGTTCCACGACATCGGCATGGTCAGCGTTCCCGATAGCATCATTAACAAGACGGAAAAGCTGAGCGAGGAAGAACGCAGGCTGGTGGAGAAACATACAGAAACCGGCCACCATATCCTCTCCCAGTCCAGCCAGGACCTGTTCCAGGCGGCTGCCAGCATCGCCAAATATCATCACGAACGATGGGACGGGCAGGGCTACCCGGGCGGCAAAAAGGGCGAAGACATTCCCATCTTTGCCCGCATCGTCGGTATCGCGGATGTTTACGATGCCCTGCTAAGTCCGCGCAGCTATAAATCCGCCTGGCCCATTGACGACATAAAGGACTATTTCCGCCAGCAGCGCGGAAAGCAGTTCGACCCGAACCTGACCGATATTCTGCTGGTTCACGCAGAGGAACTCGCTGCGCTCAATCCCATACAGGAAAAGGCGTAGAGCCTGTAGAACCCTCCACTATTCTCGCGGCCCATCCGTCCCTCTTTACAGCCACGGCAGCAGGTTTTCACAAGCCTTTAACCGCATAACCCATTGCCATTCTGCACAAATTTCTGCACTCTTATGACGTGTGAGGGGTAGTAAGTCGTTATTTTAGTGGCGTGTCGCTGACTCTCATTCAAGGGTGGGACACGCTGCATAACTGGACTGCTGAGAGAGGAGATGCACCGTGAAACTCAGAACAAGTCTACCCGTTCTGGCCCTGACTGCCGTCTTGGCTGTGGGCTGTGCGAACCGCTTTGAAGATGTGAAGGCCAATGGCCCCGCCGGTGGTGAGTTTGAAAAGGGCCTGCATGCGGGCTATGTCCAACTGGCCGAAATGGAACGTAATGAATATGACTGGGCCGACGGTCGTAATTTCACCGACCGCGCCGCAATGGTCACCGAAGGCCAGATGGTCATGCCGGAAGAAATGTCGGCCCGTAGTCTGCCGGAACGCTCCGTACCGGAACTGACCAGCGCCCGCGCCCGTCTGATGAAGGCTTTTGCTGCCGGTGGCAAGGAAGCCGCACCGATGGACGCCGCCCATGCACAGGTTATGTTCGACTGCTGGATGCAGGAACAGGAAGAAGACCTGCAGCCCGACGACATCGCCAAATGCCGTGCCGGTTTCATGGCTGCCATGGACAAGGTCGATGCGGCGATGAAGCCGATGCCGATGAAAAAAGCAGAACCGATGAAGATGGCCGAACCGCTGCCGGAAGGCATGACGGTCTATTTCGCATTCGACAGTGCGAAACTGCAGGGGGCATCGGACCAGACCATCAACGACGCCGTCAGCGTCTATAAAAACATGGACGTGAAAACGATCCGCCTGATGGGCCATACCGACAAGGCGGGCAATAACGGCTACAATGCCCAGTTGGCGGAAAAACGCGTCATGGCCGTCAGGAATGCCCTGATCGGCAAGGGTGTCCCGGCAAACGCCATCGACACCAGTTCCTATGGCGAAAACCGCCCGGCGGTACCGACCAAGGACAATATGCGTGAACCGAAAAACCGGCGCGTGGAATTCGTTTTCATTCGCTAGGGAAACTGCTATTCAAGTGGGGTGTCCCTGCGGGGGCACCCCATTTTGTTATGTAAACTAGGGCCCAGTGGTTAAGCGGTATGTCCGATAGCGACCTGACGAATACGTCTATTTTTGGCACCATCATCAAGCTGGTCATCGCATCGCTCATTGTCGGGCTCGTGATCCATTGGCTGGATATCACCCCGCGCGATGTCCTGGACCATTTCGGCGAAACCGTCGCCGCCATCTATAATGCCGTACGCAATGCAATCGGCTGGGCTTCGAATTATATCATCACGGGCGCGCTGATCGTCCTGCCGATCTGGGCTATTGCCGTCGGCCTGAACTATCTGCAGCGCAAATCCCGCCGTAAATAATCAACAAGGAAAAACCAAGAGGTCTGTTATGCGTTTGATCCTTGCCCTGCTTCTTCCCTGGCTTCAGTTCTTCACGATCGGCCGTCCCATTTCCGGGATCATCTGCCTGATCCTGCAGATTACCCTGATCGGCTGGATTCCGGCCGCCATCTGGTCGGTTTATGCGCTGAGCCAGTACAACACGGACAAGAAAATCCGCCAGTCGATGGGCAATCGCTGAGAAGCCGGCGGTCAGGTTTGCGCCCGGTCAGTCTGTAAGCTGCATTCGGATCGGGCCATCCGCCTCGCCATTGACCATCTGCATCAGGGCTGCATGGTGGCTGTCGTTAATCTCTGACGTCCGGCCCTGCCACTGGATATGGTGGTCATGCAGCAAAGCCAGCCGCCGATAGCGCTGGCGGATATTCATCATCTCCCCCGTCACCGCCACCGCCGTCACACCACGGTCCGCCACGATGCCGTCGATCATCCGGTCGATCGCATGGGCGAGGATCGGGTCAAGGCCCGCCGTCGGATCATCCAACAGCAGGATTTCCGGTTTGCCCGCAACCGCCCGGGCAAGGCCGACGCGTTTTTGCATGCCGCCGGACAGGTCCGCCGGATAAAGGTCCGCCACCTCTTCCCCCATGCCCACATTGGCCAGCAGTTCCACCGCGCGATCGCGCGCCTGCGGGCGGGTCAGGGTCTTTTTCGCCAGGGGACGGAAGCAGATATTTTCCCAGATGGTCATACTGTCGAACAGGGCATTTTGCTGAAACAGCACACCGATGCGGTCCATCAATTCGTCCCGTTCTTCCGGGCGGGCATGGGTCACATCAACACCGTCGATCTCAATCCGCCCGGCGTCGACCGGATAGAGCCCCAGAAGGCATTTCATCAGAACCGTCTTGCCGCTGGCGGACGGCCCGATCAGCGCCATGGAAGACCCTTTGGGCACCTCCAGGTTCACATCTTCCAGGATCAGATGGTTACCAAACCGCTTCGTCAGGCCTTCGATCCGAATGCTGATTTCGCCATTCGCTGCCATCTGTCGCTATCCTCTTCTTCGCTGACGCACTGGCGCCGCAGATTAATCGCAACTTCCCCTTTGGAAAAGAAAAACCGCGCGCGTCACCTCTTTGGCGGACGACGAAGCCGCCGGATTTGAAAGCGCCCCGTATGCAGGGCTTCGGTCACATCCCGCGGCACCGGCAGCGGCGTGCCCAACATCTGGTCAACCAGCATATCCGCCAAAAGTGGTGCCGTCTGGAAACCACGGGACCCGAGCCCCGTCATCGCATAAAGCCCCGGCAAATAGCGCGCCGGTCCATAGCCGCTCTGCCGTCGGCCATGGTGCAGATCGCCATAGGCTTGATCGAAATGGGCCCCGTCATGAACGGCACCAACCGCAGGTAAATGATCGATGATCGAGGCCCGCAGCCCCGCCCGGCCCGGATTGTTTGGCAAGGCCGGAAGATCGGCGAAGGAGCGGGACACACCCCTCACATCCTGTAGAATTTCGGCCTCATCCTCGTCGCGCAATTGCCGCCAATCCTCGTCTTCCGGCATGCCTTCCCAGAGATTGAAGCTTGCCCCGCTGACATGGAAACAGCCCTCTGCCTCCTCGACCGCCGGCGACAGATAGCGTCCGAAGGACAACCCGACTTTCAGCTTGCGTGAGGCTTCGCTGGCGGCGAGATGAACCACCTGGCCCCGTTTGGCGACCAGGGGCAGGTCCGCAATCGGCCACAGGTCACAGGCAAAGGGACCATTGGCCAGGATCACGGCCTGCGTCTCCTGAAGGACATTGCCACCGGGATCGCGCAGGACCCAGCCGCCCTCACTTTGCTCCAACCCCGCGATCGTGGCCTGCTCGAATATCGACAGGTCCCCGGCAGAGGCCTCCAGAACAGCCCGCGGCTTCAGTCCCCCGCCATGGGGGAACCACAATCCAGGACGATCCAGGGGAATACCGGCCAAATCAGAAGCGGCATCGCCGGTGACGGGTTGCATGACGCTGCCGGGCAGGCGTTCTTCCGCCACCAGACGCATGAAACGTTCCGCCTCTTCATCGTCGCGCGCCAGTTGCAACACACCGCGAGGTCCGACCCAACTGGTCTTTCCGGCGGCTTCCATCTGGTCATAATGACGGCAGGCATGCAGATAGGCTGCCGCATTGAACCGCCCGTCAAGGCTGTCCGCCGCCGTGAGACGGGGCTGGATGAGACCAACGCGGTTGCCCGACCCAACCGCACCGAGGCGATCGCGTTCATAGACGGTGACATCCGCCCCGGCCTGCCGCAGGCGCCGCGCCACGGTCAATCCGGCAACCCCGCCACCGATCACCGCCACCGGTCCCGCAATACCCTGCGCCGGAGCCGGGGCAAACCATGGCTTACCCGTATAGGCGTGCACCTCTCCTTCAAAGGCACCGCGCAGGCATTCGCGCTTATAGCCAAAGCCCGGGGCCTTCTGCATGGCAAAACCCGCCTCGGTCAGGTCACGGCGCACCTGTCCCGCCGCCGTGAAGGTTGCAAGCCGCGCACCTGGTTTTGACAGGCGCGCCAACTGTTGAAATACCGCCGGTCGCCACATGTCCGGATTTTTTGACGGGGCGAAGCCATCCAGATACCAGGCGTCCACCTGTCCCTCCACCCGGGACAGCATCTCCTCCACCTGCCCGAATAACAGGGTCAGGGTTACCCGGCCGTCATCGAAACTCAACCGATGGAAACCGGGATGGATTTCCGGATAAAGATCAACCAAATTTTCTGTTAATTCGGAAAATTCTGCCCATACAGACAATGCCTTACCCAAGGCGTCTCCGGATAAGGGAAAACCTTCGACGGAGAGGAAGTTCAACCGGCTTGATGGTGCTGCTTTCTTTCGCCAGGCGGCCCAGGTTGCCAGGAAATTCAGACCCGTACCGAACCCGGTCTCACCAATGGTAAAACAATCGCGTCCGGCCCAGATGTCCGGCGCGCCAATACCGTCCAGAAAGACATGGCGGGTTTCCGCCAGGCCATCCTTCGGCGAAAAATAGATGTCACCGAACTGCCGGGATTCCGGCGTCTTGCCGTCCCGCCAGTCAAGGTCTGCGTTGTGAAGTCTGGCCATGCCTGCCTCTGCTGTGAACCAGTGGTTCTATACCCGCCCGTCAGCGCGAGGCAAGAGGGGCCTGCCCCCGTTTATGGTCTGTGTTGGAAAGCCCCAGCACCGAGAGCAGATTGTCGCGCAGACGCAGCAAGGGAACGGCACTGGCCGTGGCCGTGTCGCCATTTCCGCGTCGTGCGCTGTTCAACCCGATGATGGTCAGCTTGTTACCGTCGCGCAGCATGACCGGACCACCGGAATCTCCACCGACAATATAACATGTATGGGTGATCAGGGCGTTCGGTGGCTGCCCCATGCTGGCCTTGCAAGGATGATCGACAGAGATCACATGCGCCCGGTTCTGCGGATAGCCCGCCAGCATGACTTCCTGGCCGTCTTTCTGGGCCTGACGCAATTCCTGCGGATTGAGAATTCGCCACCCCAGAAAACCGGTCTTGCCGCCAATGGGTTCCTTCAACTCAAGCAGGGCCCAGTCCGACAGCAGGTTCTTGGTAGTCACTCCCTCCAGGCGGTCGAAGTCCTTGGAGCGATAGATGGCCTTGGCGACGGAATGCGCCAGAAACTCGCCCTTTTGATATCCGGCAACAAAATGCACCAGCCCCGGCGACACCCATTTGCGCGCACGGACATTGAACAGGCAATGCGCTGCCGTCAGCACCACCTTTTCCGATATCAGCGTGCCGGTGCAATGGGCCTTGTGCCCGACCGCCGCCCATTGGACCCGCCCCATCGCGCTCCAGGGATAGTGACTGGCATCGACAATATCCCGGCCATTATCGCCGAAATCCGCCGCGGCGGTATCCGCATTTGCGGGAAACAACGGGAAAAGGCAGCAGAAGAAAAGGCAGGCAATGAAACGCAATATTCTACCCCTTGCGTAAAGCAGCAATACAGTCCGTCTTTTACAGGAAAACCCGTGGCAGATCATCCGAAGACCGCACGAACCTCCACCGTCGAGAGGTCAAAACCGGAATCCAGGGCGCGGATTTCGACACTCAGTCCGTTGGTCGCCAGCCCATCCGCCGCCGGGAAGGGAAATTTTGCGGTAATAGTGTTGTTCCCGGACACATAAAGGTCGACCACGGCTTTATTGATTGTGCCATCCGGCAGGTCCTCACTCACCAGAACCCGTAACGCCCCGCCGTTAATGGCGTCCAGTGCATTGGTATAGCCGAGGGAACTCACCCCGGAGAAGACGAGGTCCAACTCCTTGGTCGCCGTTCCGGATTCAGTATAGAAAGTATAGTCAATCACCGCATCCGTCGCGCTGCCGGAACCGTCCACGCGGCGTCCTTCCGCCTCGCCGGTCCCAAGGCCGACAACCTGATAGTTTCCACGCCCGTCATAGGTGCCGTCACCGCCCGGATCGCTCAATTCGATGAAGGCCAGAAAATCACCGCCCGGGTTCGTAGGCGAAACATAGGTGTAATTCGCAAGGTCCGCCGCGGCGATCACCGTGTTATCCGCAACCGGATTGCCGAACTGATCCTGTATTTCACCAATACCAGCGCCCCCCGTGTCGCTTTGAAGCGAAATCGCATAATGGGTCGGCGCCCCGGTGGATGCGCCACGCAGCAGATCATTCAACGAGACGCTGTTGCCCGCAGCTACAGAAACACGACTGTAAAAATCCGCATTCAGACTGCTGTTATTTGCAACGCCGCCGTAGGTCGAACCGAAGGCCTCATATTCGCTCGGGCGGCTGGTGTAGTCCGTCAGTTTGACAGTTGGCGCTGTGGTCGCTGCCGCCATGGCGCTGGCCGCCTCGTCGGAAACATCCATGATGACATCAGGGCCGAAAACCGCCTCGTTCAATATCCGCGCAGCCGGATTGCTCAAGAACGGCAGGCGATCGATCAGCGCAAATTCCTGCAACTGGAAAATTGCGCTGTTGGCGTTGAGGTCCACCCCGTCCAGAACATCCAGCGGCCCTGTGATTTTGGATGAAAGCAGGATGGTATTGGAAAGGCTCAACCGGTTGGGATGATAAAACAGCGACGGCGTATCGGCGCTGAAACCGTATCGATCCAGCTTGTTTTTGAGAAGGTCGGTTTGCGGCAGGGGGTCGATGACGGCGCGCAGGCTGCGCGACAAGGCATCCAGGCCGCTCTCGCGGTACTGACCGGCCCCAAGCGAGGTGAAAATACTGCCCCCGCTGAAGATGGTTGGACTGATCGTCTCAACGGCCATATGCGTAACGCCTTTCCCGTTGCATTCTGCCGATTTCCCGTTGGCAATCCCGTTCTGGGCGCGGGTTCAGGATCGGCGCGAAAAGCGGCGTCAAGTATAGTCCAGATTTCGTTAGAATGCGAATCGCCCGGCCACAAGGGACCGGGCGAAACAGGTCATTAGACCAGAAGGGAAGACAGGGCCGCCTAGGCGCGCAGGCTGCCCACTTTTTCAACGCTGACAGGCATCTGATGATCATAATTGTCGGTCACCAGCGATACGATCCGGCGCACCTCATCCTTGCCAAGGCTGTCCATCAGCTCGCAAGGCGCCTTGCCAAAGCGCAGGGCCAGACCCGCGCCCATGTCAATGTCGGCAGCCGTGGCAACGTCTTCATCGACTTCCTGCAAAACCGGGAAGAAGGTCGCCGCCCGCAGACGGTCTGCGATGACCTCGTCGTTTTCCGGCTTGCCGGTTGCGTCTTCCTCGATCTCGAAGGCGTAGTCGCTGTCGCCGCGCTCTGCCAGCGTCTTGGCAATGCTGTAGAAAGCCCCATGCGGGCCGAGGTTGCGCTGTGCATGGAACATGATCTTCGGTTTGACCAGGTTCATCACGACGAAGGGACCGGCGGCAACGCCCAGGCAGTCCTGCGCGACGCGGTCGATCTGGGCAGCCGTGCCCAGGCCTTCGTCCAGAAGGCGCACCGCTTCGTTGCCATAGGGCACGAAGAAACGGTTGATGGCAAAACCGAAGCTGTCTTTGCAGGCAATCGGCTTTTTCGCCGTGTTGCGGCAGAAGTCCATGCAACGGTCGAAGATCGCCGGGTCGGTCTTTTCACCGCGAACCACTTCCACGATCGGATTGATGGCTGCCGGATTGAAATAATGCAGACCGAGGAAGCGGCTGGGGTTATCCACCGTTTCCGCCAGATCGGACACGCGCAGCGCCGATGTATTGGTGGCAAGCACCACATTGTCGCCCACAACATCATTCAACCGCTTGAACAGGTCCGCCTTGACGGAGAATTCCTCAAAAATCGCCTCGATAATCAGATCGCAATCGGCGAGCGCCGCCAGATCGGTCGCCCCGGTCAGGCGCGCAGAGGCGGCATCCACATCCGCCTCGGACATTTTACCCTTTTCCGCCGCGCGGTTGTAGAATTTGGTGGCGGCGGCAAGGCCGCGCTCCACAGCCTCGGCAGTGGTGTCCATAATAACGACCTCAACCCCCTGCTGGGCGAGGCTGGTGGCGATGCCGGACCCCATGGTCCCGGCGCCGATAATGCCGACCTGTTTGAATGTCATTTTCTCATGTCTCCCGTGGTACCGGTAACACCGGCTTTTTGTGAAACTGTATCGCTGTATAACAGCCTGACCGGACTCTAATGCTGCAATGCGGCATTGTCGAGAGGCGGTTCGGCAATTAGCGCTCCGGACTGATATCTGCCATAGCCCGTTGAAGTTTTCCCGAAATCAGCATTATATCGAAGTGACGTCATAGAAACCCTTCCCGTTATTTGTACGAGCGCAATGCCAGACAACCTGCAATCAAAACTGGTCAAACTTACGAAGGCCGCACAAAGCCGGCAAGCGGCCGGTCGTCTGGACGATGCGATCATGATCTGGCGCACAATCCTGCTGGCGCAGCCGGATCATGTGCCCACCCTTTATGCCCTTGGCAAGACCCTGTTCGAACAGGGCCGCATCGCCGAAGCGGAGGCCACCTTCCGTGTCGCCGTCGAACGCGCGCCCCAGCAACCGGCGCTGTGGCGCATTCTGGCCAAGGTGCTGATGCATTGGGAAAACTGGGAAGAGGCTGAAAACTGCCTGCATAATGCGCTTGCCCGCGCGCCGGAGGATGTGGACACCCTGCTGTCTCTTGGCCAGCTCAAGCTGAAGAGCGGCGCGGTGATGGAGGCGATGGCAGGGTTCCAGACCGTGCTTGACCAGGATTCGGCCAACAAGGAAGCCCTGCTTGGCATGGGCGAAGGGCGTTGGAAACAGGGCCAGTGGCAGGAGGCCGTGCGCTGTTTCCAGCAGGCCGCCATGCTGCACCGGTCGGACCCGGCGGTGCAATTCCGCCTCGCCCGCGCGCAGTTGAGCCTGGGCCAATGGCAGGATAGCTGGGACTATTTCGAGGCCAGGACCAAACTGGACAAACCCGACTGGGGACGCATTCCGACCTGGCAGGGCGAGGCCATCGACGACAAGACCCTCCTGGTCAACCACGAAGGCGGCCTGTCGGACGCCCTGCAATTCGGCCGGCTGGCGGAGAGGGTCCCCGCACAGCAGGTTATCTACCGCTGCCCGGCATCCATCAGCCGCCTGCTGAAAGGATCGCACTGGTCGGTGGAAGTCGCATCGGACCGGGACCCAAAACCCCGTGCCGATGTGCAGACCAGCCTGTTGAGCCTGCCTGCCCTTCTAAAACTGTCCCCGCCGGACTTGCCGGGGCGCTTCCCCTATTTGCGGGCGGACCCGACGGAACTGTCGCACTGGCGGTCACGACTGGGCGATGGCGTGCGGATCGGTATTTCCTGGCAGGGCGGCAGCCGCCTTTTCGGGGAAGGAACACGCCACATCCCGCTTACCGCCTTTGAACCACTGTGCGGTCTTCCCCGGATAAGGCTGTTTTCCCTGCAGAAGGGCGAAGGCCGGGAACAGTTGCAGCAACTTGGCCTGCCGATTGAAGATCTCGACCCCGAACTGGATGAGGGACGGGACGCCTTCCTGGATACCGCGGCCGCCATCAATTGCCTGACCATGGTGATTTCCGTCGACAATGCGATTGCGCATTTGGCCGCCGCCCTCGGCAAACCCGTGTGGTGCTGCCTGCCCCATGGCCTGCCCGAATGGCGCTGGCAGGCAAGCGGACGCGACACGCCCTGGTATCCCACAATGGACCTGTTCCATTGCCCGAATCCCGGTGACTGGCACGGCCTGATGCAGGAACTGGCAAGACGCCTGCAGACAATGATGGGCGGCTTCGACCCGGATAATCAGCGCTGATTCAATCCCTTCGGTCATTCTTCCCTTGGCCCGCACACAGAGCAGGGTCATAATACCGCCGGAGAAGTTAGGGATATACTGGTCGGCAGGTCGTGATCCAACTTTGCCACAAAATTGTCACCATTTTCTGTTGCAACGGCAAAATGCGTTAGGATTAAACGCCGACCTCTTGCGGAGTAGACACCGATGCGATTGACCAAGTTCCACGCCACCGTGATAGCGGGACTTCTCATGTCCGGCCCGGCGCTCGCCATGTCCTTTGGCAACAGCGAACCGACACCGGACCTGAAAACCGCCCAGTCCCAAGCGGATGACGGCAAATATGGCGAGGCGATCAAAACCTTGCAGGCCCTGCTTGAGAAAGACGGCAACAATGCCGATGCCTGGAACCTGCTGGGGTTCAGCTATCGCAAAAGTAACAACCTGGACCGTGCCTGGGACGCCTATGAACGGGCGTTGACCATTGAACCGAACCACCTTGGTGCAAACGAATATATCGGTGAACTTTACCTGCGCCAGGGCAACGTGGAACAGGCCAAGGCACAGTTGGAAAAGCTGAAAATCCTCTGCCCTGACGGCTGCACGGAACTGACCACGCTTCAGACATCCATCCAAAAAGCCGGCGGCTGAATCCTGCCATCGCCACGCAACGGGGCAGGCGCATTCGCCTCTGCCCCGGTGGTGTCGTTCTATCCGGTCCACCGGCCAGAAGGCCCTTTGGCATCGGCGTCACATTCCAAGAACTGAACTTACAAGATTCTGACTTTTAACAATAAACTCCGAACTGGCAGACAGCGTGAGTGAGAATGAACCAATGATCGAACTCGACCAACTGACCAAGAAATTCGGGACATTTACCGCAGTAGACCATCTGTCCTTCGAAGTACCGAAAGGACAGGTCTTAGGGTTCCTGGGCCCGAATGGTGCGGGAAAGTCCACCACCATGAAAATGATTACCGGCTATCTGGTGCCGACAGAGGGAAAGGCGCGGGTCTGTGGCTTTGACGTCACGAATGATCCGGTCGCCGTCAAATCCCGCCTGGGTTATCTGCCCGAAGGCGCGCCCTCCTGGCCGGATATGACACCGCAGAGCTTTCTGACCTTCGCGGCGAAAATCCGTGGCATACGCGGCAAGGACACGGCAATCGCCGTCGCCGCCGCCGTTGAGAAAGCCAATCTCTCCCATGTCCTGGATCAGCCGATCGCGACCCTTTCCAAAGGCTTCAAGCGCCGTGTCAGCCTGGGTTATGCCCTGTTGCACGACCCCGACGTCCTGATCCTGGACGAACCGACGGACGGATTGGACCCGAACCAGAAACATGACGTGCGGGACCTGATCCGCGAGATGGCCAGTGAAAAGGCCATCATCGTCTCGACCCATATCCTGGAAGAGGTGGAGGCGGTCTGCAGCCGCGCCATTATTATCGACCAGGGCCGGATTGTTGCCGACGGCACGCCGGAGGAACTGGAGGCGCAATCCACACGCCATAACGGCATCCGCCTGGGCCTGGACGCCTCCACCCGCGACAAGGCGCTGGGCATCCTGACATCCTTTGATCCGGTGGCCGGGGTGGATGACGCCCCCGGCGGCCTGTTCGTGCGCCCGGCCAATGGCGAGAATATCGCCGCCCAGGTCGCCGAACGCCTGAAGGCGGAAAATATCACGCCACAGGAATTCTATGTGGAAAGAGGCCGTCTGGACGACGTCTTCCGACAGCTCACCGAAGGGGAGATTTCCACGCCGACGACGGAGAGCGCCCATGCGTAACATCGCAACGATCTTTCGGCGGGAAATGGGCGCCTATTTCGCCACCCCGCTGGCCTATGTCTTCATCATCATCTTTTTGATCCTGGCCGGGACGCTGACCTTTTTCCTGGGCAGCTTTCTGGACCGGAACCAGGCGGACCTGACCGCCTTTTTCCAGTTCCACCCCTGGCTTTACGTCGTCCTGATTCCGGCAATTTCCATGCGCCTGTGGGCGGAGGAAATCCACAGCGGCACGATTGAGCTGTTGCTGACCCTGCCAATCACGCCCTTCCAGGCGGTGGCGGGCAAATTCCTGGCGGCCTGGCTGTTCACTGCCGTCGCCCTGATCCTGACCTTCCCGATCTGGCTGACGGTGAATTATCTGGGGCACCCCGATAACGGCGTCATCCTTGCCGGTTATGTCGGCAGCCTGCTGACGGCAGGTGGCTATCTGGCGATCGGGGCCTGCCTGTCGGCCCTGACCAAGAACCAGGTGATCGCCTTCGTTCTGTCCACCGCGGCCTGTTTCGCGGTCACTGCCGCCGGGTCGCCGATCGTGTTGAACCTGTTCAGCGGCTGGGCCGGGCAGAGTGTGCTGGATTTCATCGCATCGCTCAGCTTCCTGACCCATTTCCAGGGCCTGATCAAAGGTGTCATCGACCTGCGCGACGTTGTCTATTTCGCCAGCTTCATTCTGTTTTTCCTCTACGCCAATACCTTGGCGGTTGAACGCGCGCGGGGGGCATGATCATGCAGGATATTCTAACCGGAAAACGCATCGTATTCGCCATTGTGGCCTTCGTTCTGTTCATCGGCGTCAACCTCGCCATGGCGACAAAGGCCGGCTGGCGTCTGGACCTGACGGAAGACCGCCTTTACACGCTGTCCGACGGGACCAAAAACATCCTCGAAGATATCGAAAAGCCGGTCCATCTGACCTTCTATTACTCGCAGAACCTGGGCCAGGAAGTGCCGTCCTACGGTCTTTACGCCAATCGCGTCCGCGATATGCTTCATGAATTCCAATCCATCAGCAACGGCAAGGTGACGGTCAAGGAAGTAAACCCCGTCACTTTTTCCGAAGAGGAAGACCAGGCCGTTGAAGACGGCATGGAGGGCGTGCCACTGGATGCCTCCGGGGAAACGGTCTATCTGGGCCTGTCCGGGCGCCAGGAAGGGGCGGAAAAGAATGCCTCTATCCCCTTCTTCCAGCCAAACCGCGAACGGTTCCTGGAATATGATCTGGCCAAACTGGTCTACGGTCTGGCGCACCCGCAACACCCCGTCGTGGGTGTGATCACCGGCACCCAGGCCATGGGCGATTATGCGGCCATGATGCAGGGGCGCGAACCGACCCCCTGGGCGGCCATTGCCCAGGCGCAGGACTTCTTCAAGATCGAACAGATTTTCGAACCCGGCGATTTCCTTGAACAGAAGCCGGACATCCTGGCGGTCATCAACCCGGCCAAGCTGGACGATGAAATGCTCTATGCCATCGACCAGTTCATGATGCGCGGCGGCCGTGCCGTCTTCTTCCTTGATCCGTGGTATGAGACCGCCGCGGCGGGACGGCCGGGCTATGCGCCGCAATCATCTGAAACGGCGCTAAACAAGCTGTTCGACAAATGGGGCATCTCCATTGCCAAAGGCAAGGTGGTCGGCGACCGCACTTTGGGCCGTCCGGTCAATGCCGGTAAAGACGGACAGACCTTCGCCGCTCCCTTTGTCGCATGGCTTGAACCGAAGTCAGACAATATCGACCAGAATGACGCCATCCTGGCCAGCGTGGATCAGTTGCTCATCCCCAGCGCGGGCGACATCAGCCTCAAGGACGGCAGCCCGCTGGCCATGACGCCGCTGATCACCACCACGGCGGATTCGGCCCTGATCGACGTGGAGAAACTTCGTCAGCCGGACGTCATGGGCCTGCTGAAAGACTTCAAAGCAGATGACCGGAGCCACATTCTGGCCGCCCGGATCAGCGGCACGGTCCAGACGGCCTTCCCGGATGGCCCGCCGCCACCGCCGAAAAAGGACGAGGAAGCAAAAGCCGACGATCCGGCAAAGGCGGACAGTGGCGACAAGGCCGACGAAACCGCAAGCGCCGAGGATCAAGCCAAGAAAGAGGAGGAAAAACCGAAATTCCTGCCTCACGTGGCGCAATCCAAGCAGCCGATCAACGCCATTGTGGTGGCCGACACCGACATGCTGACCGACCGTTTCTGGGTTCAGGTGACGGAATTCTTCGGCCAGCGCGTCATGGTGCCTTTCGGTGACAACGGGGCGCTGTTCGTCAACGCCCTTGAGAACCTGAACGGCTCCGGCGACCTGATCTCGCTGCGCAGCCGTGGCACCGGCCAGCGTCCGTTTACCCGGATTGAGGAAATCCGCAAGGCAGCGGAGAACCAATATCGGGCCAAGGAACAGGCCCTGTCGCAAAAACTGGACGCGACAGAGAAGAAACTGGCCGACCTGCGCAAGGACGGAAAAGGAGAGCCCATCGCCGTCGAGGGAGACCCCGAGAGCGAAAAGGCCATGAAATCCTTCACCGAAGACCTGCTGGCCACACGCAAGCAGTTGCGGGCGGTCAATCACGAGCTTCGCCAGGATATCGAGCAGTTGGAAAACCGCGTGATATTCCTGAACATCGTGGCGGTACCCTTGCTGGTTGCCATCGCGGCCTTCGTTCTTGGCTGGATGAGAAACAGCAGACGGCGGCGCAAGGCTGCCTGACGTGAAAGACGAGACCCCGGCGTGAAAGCGCCGGGGTTTTTCTTATCAAACTTATGTGCATCAATGGATCGTTAGGATTCGGCATGCTATCGTTCTGGCGACCGGCATGACACAGACGCAAAGCAAAACCGATTGGGGGGCCCGAATGGCGGCACAATTCGATGCCAGATTGAACTCGGAAATAGAGAACCTGCTGCGCTACGTGGAACGCCTCCGCCAGGAAGTCGCCGGTGCCACCAAACCGAACGAAGAGAGGAAAAGTTCCTTCCACAGCATGTCGGAGCAATTGACCGCGATTGCCCAGTCCACCGAGGAGGCCTCCCATGTGATCCTGGAATCCAGCGAAACCATCGCCGGCTATTCCGATCAACTGAACGAAATGGTCGAGGATGAGGCCGCCAAGGAACTCTGTGAGAAAATCGCCAGTGAATCCATGCGCGCCATGGAGGCCTGTAGCTTTCAGGACCTGACCGGGCAGCGCGTGACGCGCATTCTAAGCTCCCTGCGCTTTGTCGAAGACCGCGTCAACGCCATGGTGGAGCTTTGCGGCCAGGAAGCGATCGAGAAAATGAGCCAGGAACTGGCCAATCAGGAGCCGGAACCGGAGGATGTCATCATGCACGGCCCGCAGTCACCGGGCGCATCCATTTCCCAGGACGAGATCGACGCCCTGTTCGATTAGGCCGGATATCCGGAAGAATCAGTAGGGCAGATGCGTGCCGCGGCAGATCGGTTTGCCACGCTGGAAGTCCGCCGCATCCATGGGCTTCTTGCCCGGGCGCTGCAGCTTTTTGATGCGCACGCCACCCTTGCCACAGACTACCGTCAAGTCGTCACCCAGCACAAAGCCCGGCGTACTGCAGCAATCAATACATTCCGCTTCCAGAACCTTGATCCGTTCACCGTCGGCCTCGAACCAGGCACCGGGCCAGGGCGTGAAGGCACGGATTTTCCGGGAGACCACATCCGCCGGTTCGCACCAGCTGATACGCCCCTCGGATTTGTCGAGTTTTTCCGCGTAGGTAACGCCTTCTTCCGGCTGCGGAACCGGTGTGATCGTGCCGTTGGCAAGCCCCTCAAGGGCGGGCACGATCATTCGCGCGCCCATTGCCGACAGATCATCGTGCAACTGTTGGGCGCAGGTCTGGTCGGTGATCGGCAGACTTTCCACCAACAGCATATCGCCGGTATCCAACCCCCGATCCATCTGCATGATGGTGACGCCGGTCTCGCTGTCGCCCGCCAGGATCGCCCGCTGGATCGGGGCGGCCCCGCGCCAGCGCGGCAGCAGAGACGCATGGACATTGACGCAGCCAAGCCGCGGCGCTTCCAGAATCGCCTTCGGCAGGATCAGGCCATAGGCCACCACCACCGCCGCATCGAGATCAAGCGCGGCAAAGGCTTCCTGTTCGGCCTCGCCTTTCAGGCTGGTCGGATAGCGGACTTCAATCCCTGCCTCTTCCGCACGCTTTTGCACCGGGCTGGGGCGCAGTTTCTGCCCCCGGCCTGCCGGGCGTGGCGGTTGGGAATAAACACAGACGACTTCGTGACCGGCTTCCATCAGGGCCTCCAATACCGGTACGGCAAAGTCGGGAGTCCCCATAAAGGCCAGTCGCAATTTTGTCATATGTTTGAGACTTTCTTCTTCTATTCGGCCGCCGCTTTAAGCTTTTGAAGCTTTTTCAGCTTACGCATGATCATACCGCGTTTGACCGTGGAGATATGATCCACGAAAACCACACCATCCAGATGGTCGATCTCATGCTGCACGCAGGTGGCCAGCAGGCCATCGGCCTCAATTTCCCGGGTTTCGTTATTCTCGTCCAGGAAACGGACCTTTACCTGAGCCGGGCGGTCAACTTCCGCATATTGCTCCGGAAAGGACAGGCAACCTTCTTCATAGGTCATCAGTTCTTCCGATTCCCAGATGACTTCCGGGTTTGCCATGCGAAGCGGCTTTGCCTCCTCGTCATCGCGGGAGACATCCATGACCAGAATGCGTTTGGACACACCAACCTGCGGTGCGGCCAGGCCAATGCCGGGCGCATCATACATGGTGTCCAGCATATCGTTCATCAGTTGAACGATTTCCGCATCCACTTTTTCAACCGGTTCCGCCTTTTTCTTCAATACAGGGTTGGGCGCAACCAAAATCGGCAAAACAGCCATAACGTTCCGTCTCTCACTCTGGCAAACGGGTGCAAATCACCTTATCCTGAGGAATAGGTAGGCATTCTGGCGCTTCCCGTCAAGCTGAACACCAGTATACCACATACGTCACTGAAGGGGTTTTCCATGGATCCGGCGACTTACGCACCCATCCTTGTTTTGGGCGCAACCACCATAGTCAGCCTAATACTCGTCGCGGTGCTTCTGATAAAGCGCCGCCAGCCGGTCGTCGACGAGGGCCATATCCGCCAACTGACCGAAGCGGAAACCCAGATTCAGTATCTGGACCAGCGGCTGAAGGAATCCCAGGCCGAAATCCAACAGTTACGCAGCCGGAATGAAGAAACGCAGGGCGAACTTGCGCAGGCCCGTCAGGAAACCGCCCTTGCCCGCCAGCAGGAAGCCGAAACCCGCAAGCGCCTGGCCGATTGGGAAGAATTTCGCAAACAGGCAGAGGCCGCCGCCAAGGCCGCCACGCTCAGTTCCGCCTCCGAGCTTTCCAACAAGCTTCTGGCGGACCATAAACGCGAAAACGACGCCGCCAAGGAAGCCTCTGAAAAGCGCATCCATGAAACCACCAAAAAGCTCAACGAACAGTTCGAGAGCGTGGTGAAATCCGTCGCCGCCCTGGACAGCCAGGTCAAGATGTCCGGCGAGACCATGGACGTGATCCACCGTGCCCTTTCCGCCCCGTCCAGCGCGGGCCATGCGGCGGAAACCGTGCTTGAAAACACATTGAAGGCCTTTGGTCTGACCGAAGGCCGGGACTACAGCCTGCAGCATACGGTGGATGGCGAGGACGGCCGTCGCCTGCGGCCCGACGCGCTGGTCTTCCTGCCGGGCGATTGCGTGCTGGTGATCGATGCCAAGGCCTCCAAGCAATTGCTCGCATTGGCGGAGGCCGAGGAAAGAGGCGAGGACCTGGATGCGGCCTATAACGAGCTGAAATCCAGCATGAACAAACATCTGCGCGACTTGACCACCCGCGACTACAGCAACGCCATCCGCCAGCAGTTCCGCGACCTGCATCACGAGGGCGACCCGAAACAGGTCACCACTTTTATGTTCCTGCCCAACGACGGGGCCGTGGAAAAACTGTTATCCGCCGATCCGCAGATCGCCCAGAAGGCCGCCGCCGGGGACATCATCCTGGGTGGCCCCAGCAGCCTCTGGGCCGCTGTCGGCGTGGCCAGCATGCGCCTGAAATTCGCCAAGCAACAGGAAAACCAGCAACGCATCGTCGAAGAGGTGGAAAAGCTGATCGGGGCAATCGCCACCATGGCCGAAAACGGGGTGCGTGTGGGCAACGGTCTGAAAACCGCGCTGTCTGCCTTTGACAAGATGGCGGGCTCCATCAACGGCAACGTCATGCCCAAGGCGCGGAAGCTGGTCCAGATGGGCGTGCCGCAGCCGTCCAAGGGCCTGAATACCAAATTCCCGCGCCTGACCGTACAGACCGACGCCATCGAGGCGGACACAGAGGTTGTTTCCGAAGATGATGACGCCGATCTGCCGCTCTTGGGCCGTAACGGCGACTAGTCGGGGATATCCGCCGCACCATCGGCGATAACAGCGAAACGGTCCGACAGGGCGGTCAGTTCTGCCTCATGCAGGTCACGGGCGGCGATCACGCCGCCATTGCGTGCCGGCAGGTCACGGGTCGCCGTCGCATCCGCCACAACCGTTGAGCCATACCCCAGGTCCAGCGCCACGCGAACAGTGGCGCTGACGCACATATGGGTCATGAAACCGGCCACGATCAGATTTTTTCGGCCAATGCCCTGCAACACATCCTGCAGGTTGGTATCGGAGAAGGAATTCGGCCTGGGCTTCTGCACCACCGGTTCACCGGGCTTCGGTTCAACATCCACGAGGAAACCGCCGCGTTTGTCCTCAACATCGAACAAGCCGCCGGGTGCGCCCTTATGCTGAACATGCACCACCGGCGTGCCCGCCGCCCGCGCCCGTTCCAGCAGGATTGCGGCCTCTTTGGTCGCCGCCCGCACATCGGGCAGGGGCAGGGCACCGGTTTCATATTCATTCTGCATATCGATCAGCAGCAGGACGGATTCACTCAGGCGATGGGGTTTCGGGTCCACACCGGCCATCTGCAACAGGGTTTTGGGCTGAGCCACGGTTTCACTCCTTCAAGGTCAGAACATGTTCCCGTTCTACGCCTGCCAAATCACCGAATACATCAGGGAAATCGCAACATAGTCCTGCATTTTTGCAGATTTTCACCACGACAGCCTGTTTTCCGCTATACTCCTGAAAGTCTTAAGAAAAAATAATGGGTTTGGACCAGTCGTTCATCGACTTCAGCAGTGGACAGACAGCAGGGGGTTTCCATGAAGCGCTTTTCACTTGCCGCCAAGATCGCAGTATTTTCTGCCTTAACAGTTATCGTGGCCCTGGGCATCGTCATCGGCCATTCGTCCTGGCGCGCCTTCCGCGCCGCACAGGATGCCGGGATTGCGCGGGCACAAAGCGAAGTGGCGCTTGCCGCCGGTGACATGCAGCAATTCATCGACGAGGCAGGCACCGCATCCCTGGCAATGGCAGATGCCATCGGGGCCGCAGGGGATGCGGCACGGCAGAACGGCGGCAAGGTCGACCGCAAGGCGCTGTCCCTGCTTCTTAAACGTCAACTGGAGGCCCGTCCTGACTGGTTCGGCAGTTGGACCGTCCTGCGGCCCAACGCCCTGGACGGGGCCGATGCCGACTATGCGGGCAAACCCGAACATGACAAAAACGGCGTGTTCACCCCCTACTGGATTCGCGACAATGGCGCGATCAAGCAGGATACCAACGACCCGACCTATGATGTGTCGGAAGAATATGAATCCGAATATTTCGCCGCGCCGACCAGCGAAAAGCGGCTGGTTGTGACGGATGTCTATACCGAGGAAATCGGCGACGCCAAGGAACAGGTTGTCATGACCTCGACCGCCGCCCCGATCTATATCGACGGCAAGGTCGTCGGGTCCGCAGGTGTTGACGTTGCGCTGGCCGCCCTGCAGCGGATGGCGGCGGAGACACGCCCGCTGGGCACCGGAAAGGTCTGGCTGATTTCGGAAAGCGGCAGCATCGTCGCCCATCCTGACAAGGCGTTGCTGGGCAAAGGCGTTGCGGAAACCGGTCTGTCACTGGAACAGGCTGCCTCCATTGCCGAAAACGGCCCGGAAACCATCACGGACGATCAGGGAAATGAAAATCTGATTGCGGTAAGTGCGCTGACCTTCTCCGGCGGCAAGGACCGCTGGCTGCTTGCGAGCGCCGTGCCGATGGACTCCGTTCTCGCCGAGGCGACTGCCGCCCGGAACGAAGCCTTGATCATCGGCCTTCTGGTGGTCCTGGCCTCCATTGTTGCCGCCTGGGTTCTGGGCCGTTTCCTCGCCGCCCCCATCCTGCGCCTTGCGGGCACGATGGGTGAATTGAGCAGCGGCAACCTTGAGATCGAAATCCCCTACCGCGATCACAGTAACGAAACGGGCAAGATGGCAGCCGCGCTGGAAGACTTCCGGGCACGTTCACTGGAAGCCAACCGCCTGCAGGAAGAAGCCCGCGCCCATGAGGCCCGCGTATTGGAGGAACGTCAGCAGGCCGCCGCCAAGGTCGCCGATGATTTCGAGGCAGGCGCCGGCGCCGCCGTGACAGGCGTCAGCGATGCGGCATCCACGCTGAAACAGGCAGCCGACCAGATGGCCGATCTGGTTCGCGATACCGTCGCCCGGACCGAAGAGGCCGATCAGGAGGCAGAAAATGCATCCGGCAATGTGGCAACCGTTGCCTCTGCCGCAGATGAACTTCTGGCATCGATCGAGGAGATCGCCGAACAGGTCTCCCGCGCCAGCGAGGTCTCCGGCGAAGCCGCTTCCGAAGCCGGGGCCGCATCGGGCGCAATCCGGGACCTGGCCAGCAAGGCGGAACATATCGGCGAGGTCGTCACCCTGATTCAGGATATTGCGGAACAGACCAACCTGCTGGCCCTGAACGCGACCATCGAATCCGCCCGCGCAGGTGAGGCAGGCAAGGGCTTTGCCGTGGTTGCCACCGAGGTCAAAAGCCTGGCCCAGCAAACGCAGAAGGCAACCGATGACATCAGCGGCCAGGTCACCGAGGTGCAGACCGCCGTCGATGCCGCCGTCAACCGTATAGAGCGCATCGACAATGTTGTCGGGCGGGTGCGTGAGATTTCCAGCGCCATCGCGGCTGCGGTGGAAGAGCAAAGCGCCGCAACGCGCGAAATTGCCAACAGCGCCTCCGAAGCCTCCGGCGGGGTACAGCGTTTTGCCCTAAGCATCAGCGAAGTAACCGACAAGATGGGGGGCGTTCGCAAAACCACCAACAGCGTGGAATCCTCCGTCAGCAGCCTTGAGGAAACGGCGGATCGCCTGCGCCGTAACGTCGCCGACTTCCTGGAGGCCGTGCGCGCCAATTCGCAGAACCGGTCCGGGGGCTGATAACGTCAGATGGATTGGGACGACCTCAAATATGTACTGGCCGTCGCCCGTGGCGGAACCTATTCCGCTGCCGCGACGGCCCTTCAAGTCAATCAGACAACAATTACCCGGCGCATTCAGCAGGCGTCTTCCGGGCTCGCCATACCGTTGTTCGACCGGGTCGACGGCAGGCTGGTCCCGACGGAGGCCTGCCGCACCATTCTGGTCCACGCCGAACATATGGAACGGGAGGTCGCCCAGGCCCTGCATACGGCAGGTGACCTGCAGCTTGCCCCGCGCGGCACCGTCCGGGTCGCAACGGTCGAGGCGTTGATTACGGATATCCTGGGTCCGGCGCTGACCGCCTTCAACGATACCTACCCCGATATCCGGCTTGAGCTGATTGCAGGTCATGACAATCTGAACCTGTCGCGGCGGGAGGCCGATATCGCCCTGCGCCTCAACCGCCCCCAGGGCGGCACGGCGGTCACCCGCAAGCTCTGTGAGCTGGGCTTTGCGCTTTATGAGGCCCGCGCGGGCGCAAGGGAGCAATGGCTGGGCTATGACGAGAGCCTGGACCACCTGCCGGAGGCGCAATGGCTGCGCCGGCAAATGAATGACCAGCCACCGGTCCTGCGTTCCAACAGCGTCAACCTGCTGCAGAAGGCAACCGGTCAGGGCCTTGGCCGCGCCATGCTGGCCTGTGTCCGGGCCGATCAGGACCCGCTATTGACCCGTGTCGAGGCCGGCAAGCCGCCGCAGGTCACCCGGGAAGTCTGGCTGCTTATTCATGAAACTGCCCGCAGGAACCGTGCCGTGCGGGCAGTTGTCGACTGGATTGACGAGACATTCACCAGCCGGAAGGAAGAGATTTCCGGCTAATTTCTATTCTGGCAGAAATTTCTGCAGCAAACTTTCATGTGACGCGATTTCGCTATCCAGGATGGGCAGCAGGGTCTGGCGGGCGTCCGCCCCTGCTGCGGACAGTTCCTTCATCGCATTCCGCGCCAGGGCGTTGGGCTGGCGCTGCTGGAACAACACGGTCTTATATTGATCCACCTTGGAATAGAAACGCCGCACACCGGTGAGGACATCGGGATCGACCTCGAAAGTCCGGGGCGAGTTGCGCATGGTCTGCCAGATCATATCGTCCAGTTTGAAGCTTTCGCGCGGGGCAAAGCGGCTGTCATGCCACAGCATCGGCCCCTGGTCGTAGCTTTCCGCCCAGAACTCCACCTTGGCAATATTATCCGCCACTTCGGCACGCAGGGATTTTTCCAGATAGCTGACCTCAGAGGCGCTCTGGTAGCGGTCGAAATTCACCGCGATTTCAAAGCCTGCAAACCCCGCCAGATAGACCCCGAGAACCGTGGACACCAGGATCACCACCTGCGTGAACCAGAATTCCAGATTGGGTCTGCCGCTGACACTCATGAACCGAAGCGGTGACAGAAATCCGCGCATCTTACTTCCCCTTACTGCCTGTTGCCGTGGTTGTTCTGATACCGCTGGAAGGCTTCCACCAACGGTATTTGGTCACGCACCGGCAGGTTTTCTTCATCAATCATCGCCTTCAGGCGCCGCACCCGTTCCATCGGATGAGGATGGGTGCTCAGATAATCCAGCAGCCCTTCGTCACCGGCACCGCGCCCCAGCTTCTGGAAGACATCCGGCACGCCGCCCGCATGACCGTATTTCGCCATCGCAATCGACAGGCCCCAGTCATCCGCGTCCAGTTCCTGACTGCGCGAATAATCAAGGTCCGCCAGCATTTTGGGCCAACCGGCGATCCAGGTGGTCAGCACCGCGTCATTCTGGAAAAACAAGGCAGACAGGGCGACGCCCACCACTTTGCGGCCCAGGCCCTCCAGATGATCACGTCCGTTGAAATGGCCTATCTCATGACCGATAACCGACAGCAGTTCATTTTCCGTGTCGACCAGGTCCAGCATGCCCGTATGCACCAGAATAACCCCGCCGGGCAGTGCCGCCGCGTTGGGAACATCGTTCTGGACCACATAGACGTCGAAATCATAGGCTGCCGCCGGACCCAATGCTTCCTTCGGCACGGAATTGATCAGGTCGAGGATATAATTTTCCACCGTTGAGCGTTGTGATCGACGGCGAGCGGGATGATCCGTTTCACCGTCGGAAACCTCCGACCAGATGGCGATTTCATCCTCGATGGAAATCTGGTGGGTGGCCCATTCCACCATCAGGCCACTGACGAAATAAATGCCCCAGCAGATCAGGGCAAAAGCCGTGCTGGCCGACACCAGTTCCACCAGCAGGCTTTTGCGTTTGATATTAACCCCGTCATCCGGAAGCAGGATCGGCTGTCCACCCTCGGGCATGCGATTGGTGTAAAGCGCCGTCCCATAGGCCACCATCTCTGTCATGCCTCGCCCGAGGAATGCCGTGGTAAAGCGGATTCCCGTGATATGGGAAGCCTCCTTCGCCTGCACCCGCATGCGCAGCATCGCCTCGCGCTTGGCGCGCACGACCGCCCCTTCATGGGCCGCAACCCGGCCACCGACGAAAATACGCAGCCGTGACAACAGGTTGCGGAACCGGTCTTCACCGATCACGACAGAGCCACTGACCAGCGCGCTGCGCTTCAGGGTCACATCCCCCGGAAAGTCCTCGTCGGTTGTCAGAATCTGGTGCGGCAGCTTCGCTTCGTCGCGCCGCAGACTGCGGCCATGGGCGAATTCCGCCAGCCGTCCGGTGACAAAGGCAATGGCAATCAGCACTGTCAGCAGAATGCCCGGAACAATCAGTTCCTCCATAACCGCAAATCCCCCCGTTTCCGCGTTATTTCACGCGGACAGCAGTGCCATAGGCGAAGATTTCCGCGGCTTTGGCCGCCACATGGGAGGTGGAGAAATGCACGTCGACAACCGCATTGGCCCCCATGGTCCTGGCCTGTTCGGCCATGCGCTCCGCCGCTTCCTCCTGGGCAGTTTCCAGCAATTTGGTATAGGAGCGGACCTCGCCGCCAAACAGATTGCGGAAGGAGGCAAATATATCGAACAGGAAGCTTCGGCTGCGTACGCTGCTGCCAAAAACGATCCCCAGATTTTCTTCGATCTCACGTCCCGGAATATTGGAAACGGTTACAACCTGCAGCCCGCTATAACCTTGTCGGTCCATCGTCATTTTTCCCCACAATTCAATCAAATGCCCGCCCACTTCGCAGGCGCAGCAATCAACACAATCCACCAACCATTTGCAAGTGGTAAAATGATACCGGGGCCACAGTTTCCTGTCGCCCCGGCAAATACTTAACGAGCTTATACTTTAGTTGGTAATACGGACCTTATAAGTCAGCGTCGCCTGCCCCTTTGCGGGAACGGAGACCGACCACACCGCCCGACGCGCATCCTTGCGCACATGTTTGGCGGATTCGTCCAGGATTTCCCAGTCGCCCGGCATCCATTCGACCACGTCAACAGCCGTGCCGACCGGCTTGGCATTGCGCAGGACGATTTCATAGGTGGTTTCAAACTGCGCCGGATCGTCATCAATACGTTCATAGGTCTTCTGATTGCGTTCCGCCGTCACGTCGAAGGCCTCGCCCAGTTGCAGGCGCACCAATTCGCCTTCCGGCGTCGACTGAAGGCTGTCCTCACCCAGCAGGGTCGGCGCACGGCCCTCGTCGTCGCCCACGTTGAAGACGCGGATCAGACCTGCGGGAAGCGGCTGGCCCAGACCGGACTGGTCTTCATTCTTGAAGGTCAAGTTCACGGTCGGATGGCGGCGGGTATCGCCGTCGTTACCATTGCGCACAGGGTAGTTCTGCACGCCGTTTTCCAGCACGAATTTCTTGGTGACGGGAACGGTAACCTGATTCAACAGTGGAATTTTCACCGTTGCGCCATCGGGAATGTCACGCTTGCCCGACAGGTCATAGCGCCAGTAGTCCTGTGTCGCCTCCGGCTGCGGGGCCGGGGCGGCCATTTCCACGTCGGCCGCCATGCTGCGGACCTGTTTCAACTGCGCGCCCATGGGACGGATCGGGCCATGTCCGGCCTTGTTGATCTCGCCAGCGACCACGGTCACCGCCGCATCATTGAAGTCACGCCCGCTGTTGTTCGTCAGCACGATATCCGCAGACAGCATCAGGCTGTTGTTGTCCGGCAGCAGGCGCGCGGTATATCCCGCATTCCAGCTCACCTGTTGGGACAGATAAACCAGATCCGTATTCGCCTGCGTTTTCTTGCCCGCCTTGATACTGGCAACCGCAGAAGACATCATCTCCAGCGGCACCTGATCCGGGGCAAAGACCGCACGGCCCGGCGGGTTGAAGGAAACTTCGTCGCCGAATTGAATAACAGGCTGCGGCGCCATGGCAATCAAACGCCCCTCGCGCCGCGTTTCCGCACCGGTTGCCGGATTGGTGGACGCCCAGGTAACGGTCTGCCCGACAAGGCGTTCCAGAATGTCGTTGTAGGACAGGCGGCGGCCATTCGCCACCAGATCGGTCAGCCAGACGTCATCACCTGTCAGGACAAGGTCGAGACTGTCGGGGATCACGGCATTGCCCAGACCATTCAACAACACGGTCGACTGGCCCGGCGTGAGGGCGAGCGTGCGCTGATCGCGGACCACCCCCAGATTATTCTGATAAACCGTGATCGCCAGCGCGTTCTGGTTTGCATTCATCAGCGCGACCGAACCCGTTTCCCCCCAGGCCGTCGACGCCAGAAGACCGAGACCTACGCCTGCAACGATACTCAGTTTTCCGGTCATGATGTCCTCCGCATTGATTAATCGGCTAACAATTCCATTGCCGTCAGGAAATTCACCAGCATCAGCGGTGCCTCCGGCAAGGGCTTGTAATTCTTCATATATTCAGGATGCGACCCGCGCCAGCTACAGGCGAAAATCTCGTGGTCGGCTTCCGGATGGAATTGCACGGAAACCCAGTTCCCGCCGTAGTCGAGCGCCATGGCCGGCATTTCCGGTCGGACTGCCAGGACACGGGCGCCTTCCGGCGCGGCTTTCACATGCTCGAAATTTCCAAAATGGAAATAAGGCTGGCCGTTCAGACCATCGAACAGAAAATGATCGCGTCCATCGTCGGTCACATCGACCGGCAGGCTGGCCGCCATCGGATCACCGCCCAGGGGACCGACGTTGGCCCCCAGGATCGTTGCCATTTGCTGATGACCGCCGCAAATCCCCATCAGGGGTTTGGCCGTTTCGCGATAGGCCGTCAGCCAGGCCTGCAGATTTCTCTGCCAGGGCAGGTCCTCATCAACCATATGATAGCTGCCGCCGAGGAAAACACCGTCCACGTCGTCAAATTCCGGCAGGCTGTCGCCCCGCGTGACGTGACAGCCGCGAAAGTCGATCCGGTCCAGCACACCAACGCGGTCCAGCATCAGGGAGAACCAGTGAACCTCGTCCTCACCGCCCGGTGCATCCGCATAAACGGCGGGGTCAATCCGCCCCGGTTCCGCCATCTGTGAAATGAAATAAACGCGTTTACGATCGCTCATGCCCATTACCCATCCAGGGATTGCCTGGATTTCAAGGCGGCGCTCAACGTGCCGTCATCCAGGTAATCCAACTCGCCCCCCACAGGCACGCCATGCGCCAGCCGCGAGACCCGGACCCCGCTATCGGCCAGCCTTTCGGTCACATAATGTGCCGTGGTCTGCCCGTCGACGGTCAGGTTCGTCGCCAGGATCACTTCCTTGACCGGGCAATCCGGCCCGACGCGATCCACCAGCGATGCAATATTCAGATCTTCCGGACCAACCCCGTCCAGCGCCGACAGAACGCCACCCAGAACGTGGTAGCGCCCCTTGAAGGAACCGGTCCGTTCCAACGCCCAGAGGTCGCCCACCTGTTCGACCACGCAAATCATCGTTTCGTCACGGCGCGGGTCTTCACAGATTTTGCACGGGTCCTGCGTGTCGATATTGCCGCAGGTACTGCATTCACGAATGCTGTCGGCGGCACGATGCAGGGCATCGGCCAGAGGCCTCATCAGGCTCTCGCGTTTCTGCACCATCTGCAAGGCTGCCCGGCGCGCGGAACGCGGCCCCAGCCCCGGCAAACGCGCCAGCAGTTGGATCAGTTGGTCGATCTCATTCATATTGTCAGTAAAATCAGAGAATTATGGCGCATCTAAGGCGTCAAAACGGCATCTTGAAGCCGGGCGGCAATTGCAGGCCACCCATCATTTCCTGGGTCTTTTCCTGAACGAAGGTATCCACCTTGGTCTTGGCGTCACGATGGGCCGCAACCAGAAGATCCTGCAGCACTTCTTTTTCATCCGCGCTCAGCAGGCTGGGATCAATGGTCACATCCTGCAGGTCGCCTTTGCCGTTCATAGTGACCGAAACAAGACCGCCACCGGCCGTACCGGTCTGGCTTTCTTCCTTCAGCTTTTCCTGCATTTCCTGCATGCGGCCCTGCATTTCCTGGGCCTGCTTCATCATCTGGCCGATATTTTTCAGCATATACCTGTTACTCCTGCGACTCGCCGTCATCCGACATTTCCATGCCGTCCGGTTCAATAACTTCACATTCCACGACACGTTTGATACGCGCGCTCGGCAGATGCTTTTTCACTGCCTTGACCAGCGGATCAAGCTCTGCCTCGTCAATACGGGCGCGTTCCTCCTGCGCCCGCACAGAAGCCAATGTGGGTTCGCCCTGTTCGTTCGACAAGGAGACAACCCAGCGCGTGCCCGTCCAATTAAGCAGCAACTGCCCGACCTTGCCGTGCAGGTCCTTGGGCGCGTTCTTGGTGGGGCGGATTTCCAGACGGCCCGGCTCGTAACGCACCAGATGGACGTCATTTTCCAGATGGGTCACCAGAATGCCTTCGCGCTTGGCCCTGAAAAGGTCCACCATCTGGCGGAAGGTCTTTGGCAGGTCCGGGCTGCTTTGCGGTTTTGCGGCCTGCGGCGCGGGCTGTGCCTCTGCCAGACCGACCTGCCGGACCGCCGCGGCACCGCCGCCGCCCTGAACGGCAACCAGCGAGGCTGTCGGGCCGGACGGCTGTCCGCCACCGGGCAGATTTTGCGAGGCCATCGCCGCCGCATTCATATCGCCGCCCGGTCCACCAGCCTGTGCACCACCATTGCCGCCGCCCGGCGCAATGCCGCCCTGCGCCTGCAGCTTCTGCAGCTTTTCGACCAGATCGCCCGGCGTCGGCAGATCAGCGGCATACATGATGCGGATCAGCACCATCTCGGCTGCCTGGATCGGGTTGGGCGCATGCTGCACCTCACCCAGCCCCTTCATCAGCATCTGCCAGCAGCGGGTCAGGATCGGCTGGCTCAGCTTGTCCGCCATGTCCTTGCCGCGCGTGCGTTCAATCTCAGGGGTGGAGGGCTGATCCGCCAGATCCGGCGTCAGCTTGAACCGGGTCAGCCAATAGCATACATCCAGCAGGTCCTGGATGATGACCACCGGGTCCGCCCCTTCGTCATACATCCGGCGCAGCACGTCCAGTGCCTCTGCCGCCGCGCCCTTCATCACCGCGTCGAACAGCTCAAACACACGGGCCCGGTCTGCCAGGCCCAGCATGTCGCGCACCTGTTCCGCCGTCACAGCACCCGAAGACAGGGCAATCGCCTGGTCCAGGATCGACAGGCCATCACGCGCCGATCCGTCGGCTGCACGGGCAACCATGGAAAGGGCGTCTTCCTCAACCTCGATATTTTCCCGCTCGGCCACGGATTTATAGAGGCCGTGCAGCTTTTCCACCGGAATACGGCGCAGGTCGAACCGCTGGCAACGGCTGAGCACCGTCACCGGGACCTTGCGGATTTCCGTGGTGGCAAAGATGAATTTCACATGTTCGGGCGGCTCTTCCAGCGTCTTCAACAGCGCGTTGAACGCGCTGTTGGAGAGCATGTGAACCTCGTCGAGGATGTAGATTTTATAGCGGGCCGAAACCGGCTTGTAGCGCACACCCTCGATCAACTCGCGGATATCGTTGACGCCGGTGCGGCTGGCGGCATCCATTTCCTGCACATCTACATGACGGTCTTCGGAAATGGCCTTGCAGTTATCGCATTCGCCGCAGGGGCTGACGGTGGGACCACCATTGCCATCCGGGCCGACACAGTTCAGCGCCTTGGCGATAATACGTGCCGTGGTCGTCTTGCCCACCCCGCGCACACCGGTCAGCACAAAGGCCTGGGCGATGCGGCCGCTTTCGATCGCATTGGTCAGCGTTCGCACCAGCGCTTCCTGACCGACAAGGTCTGCGAAAGTCGTTGGGCGGTATTTCCGGGCGAGGACGCGATACGCGTTATTTTCAGTCTGATCACTCATGGTCGCGATCATATACAGGCAAAGGCCGACTGTCTTCCCTCAGAATTCGAATTTTGCGAATTCTCCACAGGAAAATTATCCGGCATCGGGGCAAATAAAAACGCCCCATAAGGGGCGTTAGGTGGAAGGCCGAGAAATGCGACCCGAACAAAATCTCGTTACGGCTGCTTCCTTCCGGACCTGACCGGGTTGGCGAGCACGCTCGTCCGCCCCGACCTTCCGGCGCTACATATGGACTTTCATATCGGGAATCGCAAGGGCGAATTATCGGAAAATGTCACTTTTAAAGGCGTGGCACCTGCGCAAGAATACGCATCCGTCTTTTTCGACAAGCGAGTATATGTCTCCGATGGCCCACAAACCCCATTTCTATGAAAGCCGTTTTCTCGACCGCGCGGCGCATCTGCGCCAGGACGACGCATGGCTGCGACAGCAGCTATCCGCCGTGGAAACACGCATCCTGCCGATCTGGCGCAATCATGTCCTGGTCACCGCGGAGGCGGAGCCGGTCCTGGCCATGACCTCGGTTACAGAGATGGAAATCGACCTGGACGACTCCGCCTTCCTGGGCCTGTTTGACGGGACTGCACATTTCGCCGTCGACCTCTCCACCCATGACGAACCGCCCTTGGGTGACATCGGTGAATTCCTCGACCTGCGTGCGATCGGCCCCCGGATGGAGGCGGATGAAGGCGCGCTGGCAGCCTACGCCCGGGGCATGTTGCACTGGCATCGCCGTCACCGTTTCTGCGGGGCCTGCGGCGCGCCGACCGAAAGTGTCTGGGCGGGGCACAAACGCCATTGCACCAACCCGGAATGCGGGCTGGATCATTTTCCGCGCACGGACCCGGCAGTGATCATGCTGATCCACGACGGCGGCGACCAGGCACTGCTAGCCCGCGCACCGAGCTGGCCGGAAGGCCGCCATGCGGTACTGGCCGGATTTGTCGAACCCTGCGAGACCCTGGAACAGGCCGTCGCGCGGGAGGTCTTCGAGGAGGTCGGGATCGAGATCACCGACATCGCCTATCATTCCTCCCAACCCTGGCCCTTCCCGTCCAACATCATGCTGGGCTTCACCGCGCGTGCCGTGAACAAGGAAATCAGGCTGGACCAGAACGAGATTGCGGAGGCGCGCTGGATGACGAGGGCGGAACTGCGCAATTCGCCGGAAGACGAGACATTCGCCCTGCCGCGCCGGGACAGCATTTCCTATCGCCTGATCGAAGACTGGATGAACAGTTAGGCCCGATCCGGCAAAGCTGCTGTGCCGGGCGCATGATTGACGCCGCCCGGCCCCCTTCCTAATCTGGCCGAAATTGGGGAGGCCGAATCGTTGGAACACCTGTTGCTGATCAAGATTGCCGTGTCCATCGGCACCGTCCTGGGCCTGTCGCTCGTCGCGGAACGGGTCAGTCCACGCCTTGCCGGTCTGTTATCGGGCTATCCGTTGGGCACCGCCATCGCACTTTTTTTCATCGGTATTGAAAACAGCGCCGGTTTTGCGGCTGAAAGCGCAGTTTACACCCTGCCCGGCCTCGGGGCAGCCCTCTGTCTGGCCGCCGCCTATTACGCGGGCAGCCGCCTGATACAGGGGAAACCCGCCGTCATCCTCGCAGCCATCGCCGCGATCATCGGTTTTATCGTGGTTTCCGCAGCCTTCGCGGAACTGCCCGCGCGGCTATCCATTGCAGTTGCCGTCCCGCTGGCGGCCATCCTTCTGTTCGCCTATCTGTTTCGCCGGATTGAAAACGCCCCGGCCCTGCGCCGCAGCCGCCTCGGGCCGAAGGTTCTGGCCTTCCGCGCCGCACTGGCGACGGCGGTCGTTCTGGCGATCACCGGATCGGCAGCGCTGATCGGACCGGAATGGGCCGGTCTGCTATCGGCCTTCCCCAGCAGCGCCTTCCCGCTTTTCCTTGTGATCCATTGGACCTATGGCGGGCCGGCGGTCCATACCATCATCAAGAATTATCCGGCGGGCATGGGGGCGCTTGTCACCTACAGCCTGTCGGTCGCCCTCACCTATAACAGCCTCGGCGTCGGCCCGGGGACGATCGTCTCTTTCGGCTTTGCCACCGTCTATCTGGTTGGTTTTTCGGTGATCGGGCAGATGCTGGCGCGGCGCCGGGCCATGGCCTGACGCCGCAAGAAGCCGCTTATTCGTGACGGTTGCGGAAGGGGCTCATCCGATAGGTGCCCAGCAATTTCATCTTGGAGGTGAAATACTGCAATTCCTCCAGCGCCCGGTCGACCGCCTTGTCCGCCGGATGGCCTTCGATTTCCGCATAGAACTGTGCGGTGCTGTAGTCCGCCACAGAAATATAGCTTTCCAGTTTGACGAAGTTGACCCCGTTGGTGGCGAAACCGCCCATAGCCTTGTAAAGGCCCGCAGGCACGCTGCGCAGGGTGAAGACCAGACTGGTCACGCAGGGGCCGGAGCGCGGATCGGGTTCGATCCGGGTGCGCGACATCACCACGAAACGGGTGACATTGCCGATCTTGTCTTCAATCCGGCCACGCAGGTTTTCCAGGCCATAGGTTTCCCCGGCAAGACTGGACGCAACCGCCGCCACCGTCGGATCACCCAGTTCTGCGACCAGCTTGGCCGCCCCGGCGGTGTCCGCTTCCTTGACCGGTTTGATGCCCAGTTCCCGCAGGGTTTCCCGGCATTGCGCCAGGGCCTGGGTGTGACTGCGCGCCTCCTTGACCGTTTCCAGCGTCGCCCCCTTGGGCGCCAGCAGGTGATGATGCACAGGCTGAAAATGTTCCGCCACGATATAAAGGTTGGATTCCGGCAGCAGATGGTGAATATCCGCCACACGCCCGCCAAGCGAGTTTTCAATCGGGATCATGGCAAGACCTGCGCGCCCTTCCTCCACCGCCAGGAAGGCATCCTCAAAGGATGGACAGGACAACGGCTCCATATGGGGAAAGGCTTCGCGGCACGCCAGATGGGAATAGGCGCCGGGCACGCCCTGATAGGCGATTACCGGATTATCCTCTGCCGGGTTCGAAATCATTGCCGTTCCTCCATAGTCACTGTCAGTATTGAAATAGGTTTGTGACGATCCCGTTCCGCCGGAAAACCGGCCTTCCCGGACATTGTTGGCAAAACCGGCCCGGCCTGCCGCCCCTTGCGGGGCCGGGCTGTCGATGACGGTTTGCCCCAACAGCAGCCACTCCACAGACGTTCCCGTCGCCGAGGCCAAGGCCATCAGAACATCGCGGGACGGTTCGCGGTGCCCCTGCTCCCACCGGTTCACGGTCGAATGAGACACATCCAGGCGCGCCGCCAATGCCGCCTGGGACAAACCGGCCGCACGCCGGGCCTGCAGAATTCTTTTCGCCACTGTCATGAGATAAGGGCCTAGCGCAGCCAGAACCCCCTGTCAATAACTGTGCCTATTGTGCACATTGCACAAAAATAAAGTCATTCGTGCAAATTTTGCACAATGTCAGCCAAATCGGCGCAAATAGGCCATGGCATCATTCAATTGGGACATCCGCTCATGATCCCCGACCTCGCTGTCGGGGTGATGGATCGTCGCCAGCATGCGGAAACGGGACCGGATCGCACTCATGTCCGGACGCTGCGACGGCGCGAAGCCCAGAACGAAAAGCGCGTCTTCCCGGCTTCGGATGCCATGCGGCAGAACCTCGAAGGACAGCGCCCCCACGATGGACCGCAAACGGCTGACCTGCTCATCGCGCGCCTCCAGACGCTCCCGCGCGGAGGGGCGGGCGGCATCTTCCAACGTGATGGAAAGCTTTCCCCGGTCCAGCTCGAGCGCAAGCGCCAGGGCCTTGCGGATCGTCAGCACATCAAAGCCCGCCGGCATCCGCACCTGTAAACGGGGCTTGCGCCGCCAGGGTTTGCCCGCACTGGGGCCCGACTTCAGGATCACTGTTTCGCGGTCTTCGCCATTGGGCTCGCCGGGATCGGGCATATTTTCGATCACCACCTCCGGCATGGTCAGGATGACGGAACGCGCAATATCGCCGACATTCACCTTGCGGCGTTCCGCCAGCGCCGTCACGGCATCGCGAAAGTCACTGGCGCAGGGCACGGCATAGGATGTTTTACGCTGGGCAGGCGCCTTGGAAGCATTGCGGATCGCATCAACCAAACCCTCTGATTGACTGGAATTATTCCTCGGCATGGTTTGCGCCGCCGCCCCCTTGATCACTCGCCTGACCCCTTGCTATTCACCAATATCACCGCATCATCTAGTAGCAAAAACTACATATGTTGCTAAATATGCCATGTGTTCGCAAAGAAACAAGGTTTACTTTAAGGCCATCTCTCCAGATAGCAGTATACGCAAAGAGCCACCGTTCACCAATGCGCGCACCCTTCATACGCGTATTTTTTATGCAGTAGTAAGCTATTGGGAATACTCGATAATGGCGAATTTAAACCCCATCGCGATCCCTTTAACGTTGTATTTTCGCTGTTCAAATCCCGACAATTCTTGTATAACAAGAGTGGGGAAAGTGAGAGACAACCACCATTCCTAGACCCCCGTCTCTCATTGGCTTGTTCGATCTTCATTTCAAACAGCCGGGGCGAGCAGAGTTCCACCTATAGGGGTGGAAACTCTAAATTTCTGCACAACATAAGCCGACTTAAGCCGAGGATTGGCGCGGCCGGCACAAAAAAGGTAGGAGATTTGGATCATGCCGCACCCGACCGATGTCCATGTTGGACGCAAAGTACGTGAAGCACGTGCTGCAAAGGGTATGAGTCAGGAACAGCTTGGCAAGCTGCTTGGCGTTAGTTTTCAGCAAGTTCAGAAGTATGAAAAAGGAACCAACCGCATTGGCAGCAGCCGCCTTTGGGATATTTCCAAGGCTCTGGAAACGCCAATCACTTATTTCTTTGAAGAAATAGAAGAGGCGGGCACCGAACAACGGTCCCTACCGCGACGCACAATCGAATTGGCCAAGCAAATCGATTCCATCGAAGACGACAATGTGCGCAATCAGGTGCTGAACCTGATCAAGGCCTGCGCCCACTAGTTTTTTCGGACCACCCGGAACGGAATTGCGGGTCGCCCTTGTGGCGGCCCGTAATGCTATTTGCGCAATTCCCGGACAGTTGACGAAATTGTTCAAAATACCGTCGCCAGATTGAAAGGATTCAATCAAAGGTAGATATCATATTGTTAATAAATGTGTTTTTTTTGGGACACGGAAAAATACTCTAGGAAAACGGGTGTTTCTTAGGCACAATACTGCCTTTCGGATGCACTCTAGATTCAAGGCGCAGGGGGGGGGAGATGCAGAACAAACCGATAAACCCGATCCGCCGATTGTCTCACCGCCATGAATGCGGATGGGCGTCGTCCTGGTATGTGTCCGACGACGGCCAATGGCAGCCCATTGCCGACGTCGCCAACGATTTCCCCAACATCAATCCCTTTTCACAAGCGCCAAAAGATATGGAAATCGCCTTCCGCCATCTGGGCATGGTGAAGGTTTCAAGCAGTCAATTTCATATCGCAATAACTTGGGACCTTGTCCATGCCGACCTCAAGGCCCTGGAATCCGTCATCGCCTATCTCTTCAACATATCCGACCATCGAAAAGTCCGATTGAATTTTTTCCATGCCGGCTGGTGCCATGAGACATTCCAACATGCAGCGGAGGCCATGCGCCGTATCATCCAGTTGCAGGCTTTTCGAAGTAGAGATCCGCAGCTTGGCATTTTCATGCGACGACACTCGCCGGAAGAGGCAAAAGAGCGCTCGCCTATGATGGCGCATTACATCAATCACTGGGAACGTGAACGGTCACAGTTTGATCCTTCGCAGCGGCGGGTACGGTCTTTCCTTCTCCCTTGCGTCCAGCTCATGACACATGACCGGACCGGGAACTATGTCTTCCGGCACATCGGATCGAACACGATGGTCGCACAAATGTTTGGAGAAAGCTGGCGCCGGGACGTTCTCGGCACGGCCATAAACCAATCCCATGCCGATTCCGAATTCGAGGATTCCGTCTGCACTGCCTATGAAGAAAGCCTTGAAACGCAAGCGCCCTATCATGATCACATTCGTGCGCTTGTTATTCGCAAGCACGCTGATCCAATCTGGATATCCTATCAGCGCCTTATCCTCCCTTATCGAGGTCCGGCCGGGCAACCCTTCGTCGGCGTTGTTGTGGTGCCCGACCAGAACATAAGTATTCCGCTGTTTAACTCGCCGACACTTGGCTTATCAACTGGCCGCGGTCCCTCCAAATAACCCATTCATCAAGATATTCGGGCACAGTAGGGCGGTTCCACACCAGCCCATGTGGCTCCATGTTTGTATATCCATATTGATTAGCCATACGCGTCCTTACTATTCTTGGTTGCACCATGGCATAGGTGAAATCCGGTTCCCATTTCGCGAGAATAATCGCGGAAGAAAGATGCGTAAGGAGCGGTGGATAACCACGCCCACGCGCGCCCAGTGAACCGCCGCCCCGAAGCCAGAACTCTCCCTGATAAGCAACCTTCCCGGTAATATGACGCGTGGCGTGCGATGGTGAGTGACAGAACTCGCCCTGCTGCCTGTAATACTCCGGAGAGGAATAATAAGCGTCAAGGCTTTCCAGAAAATCGGCCAGACTCCGGTTTGACAAGATATCAAAACGGGCCGCCTGAAGATGAACGATCTCTTTGTTACGGTTCCGACCTTCAATCCAAAAGCCGTTGGACGGGCCTATTTCAGTCACCGCAGGATCGAACATTGGCGTGACCTGCTTGTCCCGGCATTCCCTTACCCTTAAGACAAAGGCATTGAAATCCGTCGAAACAGATATCTCCATCCCTTTTTCCGATAACATCTCAATGGTATTCGAAATAGACTTGAACGTGTTCAAAATTTCATCTTGTACCAGCATGGATAAGTCCTCCAAAATGAATGACAACGACCCCTCCCCAACCGACAGTTGGAAACCCACGGATCGAAATCACTACTCTGACAACACTGTACGAACACTCTATAGATTAGCGTGGGGTCCAAGTATCCACTTCGGCCTGTATCCAGACGGCACCGAAACGATCGAAGCCGCAGCCATCAAGACCAAGGTAGCCATCGCCTTAGCCCTTAAGCTGACCGCTGCCGACGATGTATTGGAGGTTGGAGCCGGTGAAGGGGAAACAGCGCGCTGGCTGGCCCGAGAGGTCGGGTGCCATGTTACTGCCAGCAATTTCACCCAGGAGCAGATCGACAGTGGCCGTCAGAAAACTACTCAGGACGATCTGTCTGATCTTGTTTCACACTCCTGGGCCGATTTTCAGGACCTCCCCTTTGGCGACAGCCAATTCACGGCTCACCTCAGCCAAGAGGCATTTGTCCACTGCAAGGACAAAAACCGTTATTTCAGTGAGGCCTACCGCGTCCTGAAACCGAGTGGGCAACTAGCCGTAAGCGACCAGACAACAGATCGTCGCCTTTGCAGTGAGAAGCTCAGGAGAATCATCACTGAACGCCACGGGTCTCCCGACATGTGGGATACAGACGAAATGATAAACGGGGCGCGTCAAGCCGGTTTTCTGGACATCGAGACTACTGATTGGTCCCCACATATGGCGCGACATTTTGCCAATCTGGTGAATCGGATTGAGGCGAACTACAACGCCTTTGCCGAGCACGTTGATAAAGGCGTTCTCGACAACAATCTCGAACTTTGGCGACTTGCGGTTGAAACAACGGAGGCAGGCAAAATCGGCTGGTGCCTGCTGACGGCGCGCAAGCCGGAATAAGGTACGGAAAAAGGCGGCCTCCGGAGAGACCGCCTTTTCTTTAGATCAATCTTTTAAGACCGTTCGATCAGCCGCGAAGCGTCCCGCCGGTCGCCTTGGCGACATTGGCGATAACCTTTTCCGCAACGGCCTCGATTTCCTCATCCGTCAGCGTGCGGTCCTTCGGCTGCAACGTCACGGCGATGGCGAGGCTCTTCTTGCCTTCTTCCATGCCTTCGCCGGTATAGACGTCAAAGACCTGAACGCCGGAGATCAGCTTCTTGTCGGCACCGGTTGCCGCCTTGACCAGCTTGTCGCTGGGCACGTCATCGTTGACGACGAAGGCAAAGTCACGGCTGACAGCCTGCAGGTTGCTGGCGTCCAGCTTGCCACGGGCCTTGCCCTTCTTCTTGCCCTTCGGCATCGGAATGTTGCCGAGGAAGATTTCAAAGGCAACCGCCCGGCCTTTCAGGCCCATGGCCTTCATCACTTTCGGATGAACCTCACCGAAATAGGCAATCACATTCGGGCCGAGACGAAGGGTGCCGGAACGGCCCGGATGATACCAGGCCGGTGCATCGGTCGTGACCTGCAGGTTCGCCACCGGCGCGCCGCAAACTTCCAGTGCACCCATGGCATCGGCCTTGGCGTCAAAGGCATCGACCGCACGCGGACTCTGGTCCCAATGGCGCGGGCCGGTCCTGCCAACACGAATACCGGCAGCAACCGTATCCTGGCCCTTCGGACTTGCGTCACGGTAGGCCGGGCCCACCTCGAACAATGCCGCATCCGCATAGCCACGGCCCGCATTACGAGCCGCCGCAGACAGCAGATTACCGAGAATGCTGGGACGCATCACGTCCAGATCGGCGGAAATCGGATTGGCAAGCTTCAGGGAAGCATCCACGCCGCCAAACAGTTTGGCATCCTTTTCGGACATGAAGGAGAAGGTTACAGCCTCCATCATGCCACGGATTGCCAGGGCCTTCTTGGCAAGTGCCACGCGGCGCTGTCCCTGCGTGATCGCCAGCGGCGGCAGGTCGCCATCCCGTTCCAGGGAAACGGCGGCAACATTGTCCAGCCCGTGGATACGCAGAACCTCTTCCACCAGGCAGTGTTCACCTTCCACGTCCGGACGCCAGCTCGGCACATCCGCCGTGATGACATTGCCGTCGCGTTTGGTGGCAAAGCCCAGACGCTGCAGGATGGCTTCGGCCTCGGCGGCTTCCATATCCACACCGCCACGGGTGCGGATACGATCCGCATCCAGGGTTACCTGGCGCTGCCATTTCGGTTCCTCACCGGCACCGACCACATGGGACGGCTCACCACCGCAAAGCTCCAGGATCAGGCGTGTACCGACATTGACGCCCCAATCGGCGCCGGTCGCATCCACGCCGCGCTCAAAACGATAGCGCGCGTCAGAGGTCACCCCCAGCTTGCGGCCCGTTTCGGCGATATTGATCGGATGCCAGAGAGCGGCTTCCAGGAAAACATTGACCGTTTCCCCGGTGCAGCCGGACAGTTCACCGCCCATGACACCGGCAATGCTTTCCGGCCCTTCCTCGTCACGGATCACGACCATGCCTTCGGAGAATTCATATTCCTTGCCGTCCAGCGCCAGCAGCTTTTCACCCGGCTCGGCGAAAGAGATGCGAAGCTTGTCGCCCTTCACCTTGTCGGCATCGAAGACGTGCAGCGGACGGTTCAGATCATAGGTGACATAGTTGGTGATATCGACCAGTGCGGAGATCGGACGCAGGCCGATCGCCTTCAGGCGGTCCTGCATCCATTTCGGGCTGGAGCCGTTTTTCACACCACGGATATAGCACCCTTTGGCCTGCGGGCACTTATCACCGATACCGTCGGCAATCTCCCAGGTCAGCGGGCTGTCAAAACCGCCCGCAACCGCAGACAGGTCCGGCTGTTTCAGCGTGCCCAGACCGGCCGCGGCCAGATCGCGGGCGATGCCGTAGATGCCCAGCGCATCACCCCGGTTCGGGGTAATCGCGATTTCGATGATCGGATCGTCCAGACCGGCGATGGTGGCATAGCTTTCGCCCACCGGCGCGTCATCCGCCAGTTCGATAATGCCGTCATGTTCGTCACTGAGGCCCATTTCGCGTTCGGAACACAGCATACCATTGCTGTCTTCGCCGCGAATATTACCGGCCTTCAGATCAACGCCGGTGCCCGGAATATGGCTGCCGGACGGCGCGAAGACGCCCTTCATGCCCTGGCGCGCATTGGGTGCACCGCAGACAACCTGGACTTCTTCCGAACCGGTATCGACGATGCAGACCTGCAGACGATCCGCATTGGGATGGCGTTTCGCCTCTTTCACGTAACCGACGATAAACGGCGCCAGCGCCTTGGAGCGGTCCTCGACCCCTTCCACTTCCAGGCCGATCATGGTCAGCGTATTCAGAATTTCTTCCAGAGACGCTTCCGTCTCCAAATGGTCTTTCAACCAGCTCAATGTGAATTTCATACTGACAGCCCCCGAATAAGCGATGCGGCTTCCATGGGCAGGAATCCGTAGTGACGCAGCCAACGCAGGTCGGCATCGAAGAATGTGCGCAGGTCGGGGATGCCATATTTCAGCATCGCGATACGCTCGATCCCCATGCCGAAGGCAAAGCCCTGGTATTCATCCGGGTCCAGGCCGCAGGCGCGCAGCACATTGGGGTGCACCATGCCGGAACCCAGGATTTCCATCCAGTCGTCGCCTTCGCCAACCACCAGCTCGCCATCCCGCCAGCAGCACTGGATATCCACCTCAGCGCTGGGTTCGGTGAAGGGGAAATAGCTGGAGCGGAAGCGCAGCGGCAGGTTGTCGACCTCGAAATAGGCGCTCAGGAAGTCCTGCAGGCAGCCTTTCAGGTGACCGAAATGGGTCTTCTTGTCGATGACCAGCGCCTCGACCTGGCTGAACATCGGCGTATGGGTCATATCGCTGTCAGAACGATAGGTCCGGCCCGGCGCGATGATGCGGATCGGCGGTTCCTGGTTCTGCATGGTGTGGATCTGCACCGTACTGGTGTGGGTCCGCAGCACCTTTTCATAGTCGATCTGACCGTCTTCACCCTGCAGGTAGAAGGTGTCATGTTCCTGACGCGCGGGATGTTCCGGCGGAATGTTCAAGGCGGTGAAGTTATGGAAATCGTCTTCGATATCCGGCCCTTCGGCCACTGTGAAGCCCATCTCGCCAAAGATCGCGACGATTTCGTCCCAGGTCTGGCTGATCGGGTGCAGACGCCCCATTTCCTCCGGACGGACCGGCAGGGAAACGTCAATGCTTTCCGCCTGCAGCCGTTCGTTCAACGCCGCATCTTCAAGCGCTTCCTTGCGCAGGTTGATGGCAGATGCCACCGCTTCCTTGATTTTGTTCAGCGCCTGACCGCGCTCTTTGCGTTCATCCGGGCTCAACCCACCGAGATTTTTCATCTCAGCCGTGATCCGGCCCTTCTTGCCCAGCGCTGCCACGCGCACCGTTTCCAATGTGTCGAGGTCACCCGCCCCGTTCACATCGCCCAGAAGCGCATCCTGTAGCTGGTCGAGAGTATCGCTCATCCCCAGTGTCTCACTCACGTTGGAATTAAAGACCCAAAATAATCAACTTCCCGGTTCTAACCCCGGGACATGAAAAAAGCAAAAGCGGGGTCGCTTGCGCGGCCCCGCTCTTACCGAAACTCAGAAATGCTGAAAAACCGAGTTAGGCCAGAGCGGCCTGCGCCTGATCTGCCAGCGATTTAAAGGCTTCCGGTTCATGAACTGCGATGTCGGCCAGAACCTTACGGTCCAGCTCGATGCCAGCCTTGTTCAGGCCGTCCATGAAACGGGAATAGGTCAGGCCGTTGTCGCGTGCCGCAGCGTTGATACGCTGGATCCACAGGGCACGGAAGGTGCGCTTGCGGGCTTTACGGTCGCGATAGGCGTACTGACCGGCTTTCTCGACCGCCTGCTTGGCGATGCGGATCGTATTTTTACGACGGCCGCGATAGCCTTTGGCTTCTTCGAGAACTTTTTTGTGACGGGCGTGAGCGGTTACACCGCGTTTTACACGTGCCATGATAGGAGCTCCTTAATTCAAGCGGGCCGAGGCTTAGCCGAACAGCCAATTGGTTTTGACGACCTTAGCGTCGGAATCGCACATGATCTGGCCGCCACGGTTCTGGCGCTTCATCTGCTGCGGACGCTTGGAGGTGCCGTGACGCAGGCAAGCACTGTAGAAACGTACTTTGCCTTTACCGGTCAGCTTGAACCGCTTTTTAGCGGAGCTTTTCGTCTTCATCTTGGGCATTTTTTCTTCCTTCTTAAGGTCGAGTTTCATCTTCGGTGGCAAGGCATGCCATTGGACCAGTTTCAGTCCGCCCGGCGCACCGGCATCATGGCCATCCCACGAATGGTACAGCCACAGCGGACGGGGTTATACGCCCCCCGGCCACGAAAGACAAGCGCATATCCGCAGAAATTCACGTTTGTTTGTGGACCGGGTATACTCGTTGCCACCGTCACAACAATCGACTGCGGGGAGTAGACAACAATGGCACTCGAAATGACTACCGACCTTCGGATGCTGATCTGGGTCAGCCTGTTAACCCTGTTTCTGTGGCTGCCTTATGTATTGGCGCGCCTCGTAAGATACGGCCTCATCGAAACAATCTCATACAGGAAAGACGGCGAACCGGTCGCCGCCTGGGCAACCAGGGCAAAAAAGGCGCATTACAATGCGATAGAGAATCTGGTTCCCTTTGCCATAGCGGTCCTGGTCGCACATATCACCAACGCCGCCAATGACATGACGGCCCTGGCATCAATCGTCTATTTCTGGGCGCGTCTTGCGCATTATCCGCTGCAGATAAGCAATCTGCCCATAGGGCGGACCGTCGCCTTCGCAGTCGGCTGGGTCGCCATTCTGATCATCGTGCTGCAGATCATCAAATAGGCAAAACCCAAGACAGCATTCCAGACCGGCCCATTGAGGGCCGGTCCATATGCCCGGCAACCGAAATCAACGAACCACGAAAACCGAAATATCGCTGTGGGAAGCCAGATAACCGGCGTTAGAGCTGAAGACATGCTCGTAGATGCCCGGCATATGGGTTCCCATGACAACAAGGTCCGCCCCCAGTTCATGCGCGGCCTTGTCCAGCGCATCATCAAGGTCACGCGCCGGGTCCGCGGATGTCACCGCCTTGGTCTGCACCGGCACGCCCAGGACGCCCGCCTGCCGCTCGCCAAAGTCTTTCAGCTTTTGCGCGAATTCCTCCGGCGTATGGGCGACAGCCGTCGGCACGGTCGGCGTCACACCGACAAGGGTGAGGTCCGCCTTAAATTCCTTCGCAAAAAGACCCGCCGTCGTCAGCGCCTTTCCGAGCTTATCCTGATGCTCCAAATCCACTGGCACCATTATCGACTTATACATATCAGGACTCCGTTAAGTTATTGGCCTGGATACAATATAACCATAGCATATACCCCCTCCCCCAGGTCCAGCTTTGCGCTACCTCAATGCAAAGCGCCTATGCCGGGTATTCCCGCCGATCAGCCGAAAGGAGAATGTTTTGCCCGCATAATCGCGCAATGCGCGATATTTTCAAAATATTAACCCATTTGATTTTAAACTATTGTTTTCATCTTATCATTTTCTAATGAAGGCTGTATTCTGCGGAAAAAGATAGGGGGCTAAGAGATGGAATACAGGACAGGTTCAACCGTAAGCAGCCAGGAAATGGCGCTGTTTGATCTGGCAAAGCGCCTGGAACGTTATCGCGAGGGACGCCATGCGGTGCATGTTCATCTCTCCCGGCTGAAATCCGTCAATCGGCGCAACCATCACCTGCGCGTAGCCTTGTCCACGGTCTCCAGCAATTTTGCCGGTAGCGACTGTCAGGCATTTCTTCTGGCAAACAATGATCTGGTTTTCGTCAGCAAGGATGTCGACCTGAAGAAACTGGACGATATCATCATGCAGCTTCGCAGCCTGTTCAGCGACGACCCCCTGGTCATTGCCGCCGGAGACCATGAAAGCGGCCATGGACAATTCGCCACCATCTACAATCTGGAAAAGCAATATCCGGCCTTCATGGATTTCTGCAAGGAGATCGCCGCCAAGGATCAGGACCGTAAACGGCGTCTTTCGGAAATGGCGGTCCAGACCGCGGCAGATGTCGCCGACAGCCGCCATCCCCTGACCACGGCGCAACTGGCACGTCTTGAGGAGTATCTGGAAAGAACGGAGATCACCAACGTCATGAAGCGCCAGCCGGTCTGCGTCATTACCGGCAAGGAGCCTCCCAAACCGATCTTCAAGGAACTTTACGTCTCCATCATGGAACTGGCGACATCCATGCTGCCCGATGTCAATCTGGCGTCCAACCGCTGGCTGTTCCAGCATCTGACGCAAATCCTCGACAAGCGTATGTTGAGCCGCCTGTCCAAGGCGCGCGACAGCGCCCTGCAGACCCATTTTTCCGTCAACCTGAACGTCAACACGCTGCTGGAGCCGGAATTCCTCGCCTTTGACAACAGCCTGCATGCCGGATCACGCGAGACAATCATCATTGAACTGCACCTCATCGACATTTTGGCTGACATGTCGATGTATCAGTTCGCCCGCGACTTTGTGAAGGAACGCGGATATCGGATTTGCGTAGACGGGATTTCCGCAGATGCCCTGCCCTTCGTGGACCGAAAGCTTCTGGGTGCGGATATGGTGAAGGTCTTTGCAGACGACACCTTCTCCCCCAACGCCTCGACAGAGCGCAAGGAAGCCATGGCAAAAGAAATAAACCGTCAGGGCAAGGGCCGCATTATACTTGCACGCTGCGACAGCCGGGCTATCATCACCGCCGGCCAGGAAATGGGGATCACTGTCTTTCAGGGACACTATATTGATATGGCGCTGCAACAGCTCTCAAAGCTGTCGTCGGCTGCCAAATCTCAAAAGCAGGCCTGACAGACACCCCGGACAGCAGGCCAACCGTAACCCTCTGTCGATCGCGTCATCATGAATTCAATTGACCTTGCCGTTCCGGCCTTCGGCCTGTCCACCGCAATGATCCTTGCCCTGGCCCTCGTTCTGGATTGGGCCTTGGGCGATATGCGCTGGTTCTACCGCTTTGTCCCCCATCCCGTCGTCCTGATCGGGCGGCTGATCGGTATTCTGGACAAGCGCCTCAACCGGGAAAGCCGCAGCAGCCGCAACCGCATGATCCGGGGCGCAATGGTCACGGCCTTCGTCGTTCTCCTCTGCGCCCTGATCGGATGGGGTCTGGACCGGGGCCTGCGACAGGTTCCCTACGGCTGGGGCATCGAGGTCTTTCTGGTTTCCATCCTGCTGGCCGCACGCAGCCTGTTTACCCATGTGGGCAATGTGGCCAAGGCGCTGAAGGCCGACGGCCTCGAAGGTGGACGCAAGGCCGTTGCCCATATCGTCGGGCGCGATCCAAGCCAGTTGGACAGTCATGGTGTCGCACGGGCAGCCGTGGAATCGCTTGCGGAAAACTTCGCCGACGGCGTCATTGCCCCGGCCTTCTGGTATCTGATCTTCGGCCTGCCCGGCATTCTCGCCTATAAGGCGATCAACACGCTGGATTCCATGATCGGCTACCGGAATGCGCGCTATAAGGATTTCGGCATGGCGGCGGCGCGGTTCGATGATCTCGCCAACTGGATTCCGGCACGCCTGACCGGCGTCCTTGTCTGCCTCGCGGCAGCCCTGTCACCGAAATCCGCCCCCGTGCAGGCCGCGCGCAGCATGATCCGATTTGCCGGAAAGCACGCCTCGCCCAACGCCGGCTGGCCGGAAGGAGCCATGGCTGGGGCGCTCGATCTGGCATTGGGCGGGCCAAGACGCTATCCGGGCGGCATCAGCGAGGCAGCCTGGATCGGCGATGGCCGGGCACGCCTGACCGCTGGCGACATCCGCGCCGCGCAATATGTCTACGCAGTCGCCAATGGTCTGGTCCTTGCCGGGACCCTGACCTTCGCGCTGGTCTTTATTGATTTCCAGGGTCTGATCTAGGGATCAACCGGCTTTCGCAGTTGCCAGCAACGCGTCCAGATCCAGATGCGCCTCCAGATGATCCGCCAGATTATCGAGTGTCTGTTCGACCATCGCGTCATAGCGGGTTTCCGCCTGACGTCCTTCCCGGAAGCGCGACAGGAAGGCGGCACGGAAATCATCATCGGCAAACAACCCGTGCAGGTAACAGCCCATCACGCGTCCGTCTTGGGAAATCGCCCCGTCCGGCCCGCTGCCCAATTGCAGCATCGGCCGTTGCAGGCCCGGCCCACGGGTGCGGCCCATATGCATTTCATACCCATGAACACTGGCGCCGGTGGAGAGGTCAACGCCCTGCTCTTCGTAAAGCGCCTTGTCGCCGGTCAGTGCCGTTTCCGTGTCCAGCAGCCCCAGCCCGTCCACCGAACCGGCGGGTCCTTCAATTCCATCCGGGTCCGAAATGACCTTACCCAACATCTGATATCCGGCACAGAGCCCGACCACCATGCCGCCACGGCGCAGATAGGCCTTCAGGTCGATCTCCCAACCTTCCGCCCGAAAGGCCTGCAAGTCGGCGATGGTTGTCTTCGATCCCGGCAGCAGGACAAGGTCCGCATCCATGGGCAGGGGCGTGCCCGGCGAAATGAAGGTCACCGACACATCCGGTTCCGCAGACAGCGGATCGAGGTCATCGAAATTGGCAATCCGGTCGAGCCGGGGCACCACCACCTTGATCCCCTTGCCACAATCGTCGGCGGGACGTTCCAGCGCCACCGCATCCTCCGCAGGCAGCCTGGCCGCCGCCGCGAACCACGGCAGCACGCCAAAGCTTGGCATGCCGGTATGATCGCCGATGATCTCCAGACCGCTGTCGAACAGGGTCGGGTCACCCCGGAACTTGTTAACGATATAGCCCTTCAACCGGTCGCGTTCGCTGTCTTCCAGCACCTGCCAGGTTCCGACCAGACTTGCGATCACACCGCCCCGGGCGATATCGGCGACCAGGACGACCGGGATATCGGCGGCCTCCGCAAAGCCCATATTCGCAATATCGCCATTACGCAGGTTTACTTCCGCCGGGCTGCCCGCACCTTCGACCAGCAGCAAGTCTGCCTCGCCACCGAGTTGGTCAAAACTTTCCAGCACCTTCGGCAGCAGTTCGGACTTCAGCTTGTAATAGTCACGGGCCTTTGCGGTTGCATAGACCTTGCCCTGCACCACGACCTGAGACCCCATATCCGTCTGGGGTTTCAGCAGAACCGGGTTCATATGAACGCTGGGCGGGACACCACAGGCGCGCGCCTGCAGGGCCTGGGCCCGGCCGATCTCACCACCGTCTGCCGTGACGGCGGCATTATTGGACATATTCTGTGGCTTGAAAGGACGCACGGTCAGGCCACGCCGCGTATAGGCGCGGGCAAGCCCTGCAACCAGCAGGGACTTGCCCACATCCGATCCGGTTCCCTGGAACATCAGTGCCGGGGGGCGCGTGGCCGTCATGTGTCGATTACCGTTTCAACTGATCAGTTATGGGGAAAACTGGCGAGCAGTTCGCGCAGCTTGTCCGCATGGGCATTGGCGTATTTGCCATTCAGGACGATATCCTTGGGCGTGGCGCTGGTATTGTCGTAATAGCCCATGTTGTCCTCATGATCCGCCCAGATGACCGCGCCATCGACAGAGGCACCGATGAAGGCCCCCTTGCTGGTGGAATAGGCAATCACATCCGCACCGAGGTTGGTGGTGGTGGAGGCTTCCAGGCCCTCACCGACCGGCCCGACGGCCGCGCTGATGTCGCCACCCAGTTTCACCTTGTTGTTCAGAATCGCGGACAGGCCCTTGCCGGTCATGACAATCAGCATCAGTTCGGACGATTGCGCACCGATCTGAAGACCGATACTGCCGGACCCCATGTCGAAAAAGGCCGGATAACTCCATTCGCCATTGTCGGCCCGCGCCAGGAGAACGCCACTGCCGCCTTCACCGCCGACCAGGAATGCGCCTTTCAGCAATTCCGGCACGACAAAGACCGCCTTGGCGTCCTTCATGTAATGTTTGACCTTTTCACCATGGCGTTCATGGTTGCTCATCTTCTTGACGGTGTACAACGCCTCATCGACGAGTTCCTGGGCGTCCTCCTTGGGGCTGGCATAGGCCGCCGTTGCCACGGACAGGCCCAGACCCACCGCAAGAAGGGCAGAGATCCATTTGTTCATATCGACACTCCGTTTCCTTATTGTCCGGGCCCCGCTGCGTCCCACCGTCAAGCAGAGCGTCCGGTTTAAAATTCGATTGCGATCTGCGCCTTGTAACCGGCCCGGAAGTGATGTTTCACCTGGGTCATTTCGGTCACGAGGTCCGCAATCTCGATCAGTTCTTCCTTCGCATTGCGGCCGGTCACGACCACATGCAGATCGTCACGCTTGTTCTTCAGCGTTTCGATAATGTCATTCAGGTCCAGATAGTCATAGCGCATGACAATATTCAACTCGTCCAGGATCACCATATCGAAGGACGGGTCCGCCATGACCTCCTTGGCATAGGCCCAGGCAGCCTGGGCTGCGGCGATATCGCGTTCGCGGTCCTGGGTGTCCCAGGTGAACCCTTCGCCCATGGCCTTCATAACGCAAAGTTCCGGGAATTTTTCCAGGACAACCCGCTCGCCCGTGTTCCACACGCCTTTGACAAACTGGACAATGCAGACACGTTTGCCGTTGCCGACCGCACGCGCAGCCAGGCCCATGGCAGCCGTGGTCTTGCCCTTGCCCTTGCCGGTATGAACCATCAGCAGACCGCCTTCCTTGTCCTTGGTCGCGATCATCTTGTCCCGCGCAGCCTTTTTCTTGGCCATTTTTTCCGCGTGGCGCTGATTGATTTCTTCTTCGGTCATACCTTCGGTCTTCATGGAATCCACCCTTCTCAGACATGATTTGGCTCTGCCGCGACTATAGCCTGATTCGACCGAATTCTGGCAATCCCAAAGGAGACACAGCCCCGTCAGAATACGACCTTCACCGGTCTGCATCCGTGTCTATAGGCGGTGAATTTGGCTACAACATGGCATGCGTCTGATTTAAATTGACGCAGCCCCGCCACCCGGCCAGTTATGGAATATCGGGAGGGGCCATGGATATCAACGAAACCATCATCGAACGGGCGCCGGGCCGCATCAAGCGGCATCTGAATGAATTCCTGCGTCTGGCAACGCCGGTGATCGCCAGCCGTGCGGGGCTGCTGCTGCTCACCGCCGTGGATACCGCCATGCTGGGCCATATGGCGCCGGAGGAAGTGGCCGGATATACGCTGGGCACATCGCCCTTTATCGTCCTGATGGTATTCGGCGTCGGCCTGATGATGGGCACCCTTATCGCCACCGCCCATTCCGACAGCAGTGACAATGCCGCAGAGGTCGGGCGGGTCTGGAAACAGTCCATCCCCTATGCCGCCCTGGTCGGTCTGGCGCTGGGCGGCCTGTCTTTCTTTGGCGAGGCCTATTTCTCCTGGACCCGGCCAGCAGCCGAACTGGTGCAAACCTGCATCAATGTCTTCCTGCTGCAGGGACTGGGCCTGCTGCCTGCGATGCTGTTCACCACAACGACCTTTTTCCTGGAGGGCCTGCGACGCCCCTATCCCGTGCTGTTCGCCATCGCCCTTGGCAACCTTGCCAATATCATCATCAATCCGTTGTTCATCTATGGCCTTTGGGGCCTGCCCGAAATGGGCGCGGAAGGGGCGGCCCTTGCCACGGCAATCGCACGCTGGACCATGGCAATCGGGATTATTGCCTATGTCTGGTGGCTGAAGGATCACCATGCCTTGGGCATTCGCCAGAAGCTGCCCAAGGGCTGGTGGCAGCAAAGCCGCCAGCAACGCCGCTACGGCTATGCCGCCGGGCTTTCCTATGGTTTCGAGACATTTGCCTTCGGTGTGATGGCGATCTATGCGGGTTGGCTGGGGACCGAGGCCTCCGCCATCTATGGCGTCTGCATGAATATGCTGGCCATGATCTTCATGAGTGCATTGGGGTTTGCCACCGCCACATCGGTGCGGGTCGGCATCGCCCATGGCCGCCGCGACTGGCCGGACCGCGCGCTTGCCGGGTGGACCGGGCTGGCCGCGACATGGGCCATCATGGGCCTATGCGCCATGGCCCTTTGGACGGTGCCGGAAACCGTCATCGGCATTTACCTGACCGACGAACATCTGATCACGCTGGCCCTGCCATCCATCGCACTAATCGGCTTTATCATGTTCGGCGACGGCGGCCAGATCGTCATGGCCCAGGCCCTGCGCGGCGCGGCAGACACCTGGATTCCGACAGCCATGAATTTCGTGTCCTATATGATGGTGATGATCCCCTGCGGCTATCTTTTCACGCAGGTTCTGGATCACGGCGTTTTCGGCCTGTTCGAGGCCATCGCCGTCGGCAGTGCCGTCTCGGTCACCGTGGTGACCAGCCGCTGGACCTGGCTTTGTATCAAGCCAAAACGCTCGCTTCCTTGATCCGCGAGACCAGTTCCGGCAACAGGGACAGCCGGGATGTGGAGACCCGCGCGGTCTTGTAAAAATCGCGCGGGAAATCAAACACCGCATAGGGATCATCGACCGCCCAGATCAGGATTTCCAGCCATCGCCCGTCAAAGACCACGGTCATCGGGCCATAGATATTGGCGATTTGGCGGAACAGGGCCTGCATCCCCGCCTGCCAGAAGAGATGGCTTTCATCCTTGTCTGCGGCCAGGACCGTAAGGTTGGGCACCAGACTTCCCATATCCGCCTCTCCCTGCCATGCGAAAGCCGTGCGGTCAAAATTCTCATCGTTGAGCAAGCGCATATCGCTGCTTGCCACCAGATACCGGCCTTCCAGATTCTCAGGCAGCAGACAGCGCAGAACCACGCCGCCCTGATCCAGATCCGTATCCGAAAATCCGAAACCGGTGGTCATATGAAGGCGTATCCGCCACCCGACCGGATCGTGTAAATAGCTATAAATACGTTCAGCCCGCCATTGCAGCTTGCCGTAATAACAACTGAAGGCTTCGAAATGCAGGTCCCGGTGACGCACCAGACGAAAGATACCATCCGGCTTCAACAGCCCGTCGAATCCCGGCAGCGCCTTTGTCAGTGCATGCAGTTCAAGCGGCTTGGGTGACGACGTCTCCGGGGCCGACGCCAGATTGAGATAACGGACCGCCTCATCAAAGATAACGTCCTGCGCCTCCGGATAGGCTTCCACCTGTCCATCAACCAGGGACTTGAGTTTCTTGCTTAACTTCTCACGCCGCCGCAATCCCTTGAGGCATGGACGCAGGAGTTGTTGGTAGTAATCCTCAAACCCGTCCATGAAGCGGGTCGGAATTTCCTGCTGACGGATCATCCAAGCGCCGTAATCGTCGGATTATCCCCGCAAAGCGCGCAATTGGGATCGCGCTTGGTTTTGATTTTCCGGGTGTTCATGTCCAGCGCATCGAATAGCAGAAGCTGACCGACCAGACCGGTGCCAATCCCCAGAATTTCCTTCAGGACTTCCGTGGCCTGGATACAGCCGACCACGCCGGCAATCGAACCCAGAATGCCCACCGTATCGCAACGGGGGACCAGATCCGGGTCGGGGGCCTGCGGGAAGAGACAGCGATAACACGGCCCGCCGTCCTGGGTTTTGTAGACAGAGACCTGGCCCTCAAAGCGAACCAGGGCCGCGCTGACCAAAGTCTTTTTTGCGAAATAGCAGGCGTCGTTCAGCAGGTAACGCGCGGCGAAATTATCGCTGCCATCCACCACAAGGTCATAGCCGTCGATCAGGCCCATGGCATTGGCCGCGTTCAGGCGCTGGCGATGTTCATGGACGGTGATATCGGGATTGAGCGCCTCGATCCGCTCCGCCGCGCTGGCAACTTTGGCGTCGCCCACATCGTCGGTGGAATGAATGACCTGACGCTGCAGGTTGGTGGTATCGACCACGTCATGATCGACAATGCCCAAGGTGCCGACCCCGGCCGCCGCCAGATAGAGCAGCACCGGCGAGCCAAGGCCGCCTGCGCCGACCACCAGCACTTTGGATTGCAAAAGCTTTAACTGGCCGTCTTCCCCCACCTCATCCAGGATGACATGGCGGGCATAGCGTTCCAGTTCGGCGTCAGTCAGGTCGGTACGGGTCATCGGCACATATTCCGGAAAGAGAAGACGCCCCTCCCTTAGCATCAGGAAGGGGCGCGTCGACAGTGTTAATTCTTACAGTCCGTCAAACAGGCTCGTGGACAGATAGCGTTCTGCACAGCTTGCCAGAATGACCACGATCCGCTTGCCTTTCATTTCCGGGCGCTTGCCCACCTCGACGGCTGCGGCCAAGGCGGCGCCGGAGGAAATGCCGACCGGCAGGCCTTCCAGTTTCGCCACATTGCGCGACGTGCTGAAGGCGGTTTCATTGGCAATGCGAACGACTTCGTCGATCAGCTCCGTATTCAGGACGTCCGGGACGAAGCCTGCGCCAATCCCCTGAATTTTATGCGGGCCCGGCTGGCCGCCGGACAGAACCGGGCTGTCTTCCGGTTCGACTGCCACAACATGGAAGTTCGGGTTGCGCTGTTTGATGACTTCACCAACGCCGGTCAGCGTGCCGCCGGTACCAACGCCGGAAATCAGGACATCCACATTGCCGCCGCTGTCTTTCCAGATTTCTTCCGCCGTGCCCTTGCGATGGGCTTCCGGGTTGGCCTTGTTGTGGAATTGCTGTGGCATGGCGGCATCCGGCAGTTCCTTCAACAGCTCACCGGCGCGGTCGATCGCGCCCTTCATGCCTTTTGCCGCCGGGGTCAGTTCCAGTTCCGCGCCCAAAAGCTTCAGCATCTTGCGGCGTTCAATAGACATGCTTTCCGGCATGGTCAGGATCAGGCGATAGCCCTTGGCCGCCGCCACGAAGGCCAGCGCGATCCCGGTATTGCCCGAGGTCGGCTCCACCAGGACGGTCTTGCCCGGCGTGATGACGCCCTCGGCTTCCATGGCGTCGATCATGCCACGGCCGATCCGGTCCTTCACGCTGCTCAGAGGATTGAAGAATTCAAGCTTGGCGAGGATTTCCGCCTCAACCCCGTTTTCTTCGGCAAAGCGGCTCAGACGGACCAAAGGCGTTGCGCCGATGGTATCCACCAGATTGTCGTAAATACGTCCGCGAAATTCACCTTCAGCCATCTCTATAAACCTCTCTGTAAATTGTCTCTGTTATGTTGTGACCCGACGGTCCGGCCGCAACCGGCGTCAGATCATGAAATCGAATGTGCTCTGGCTCTGGCTTTCGATACCCGCTTCCTGGGCATTGCGGCACAGGTCCTCGATGCTGGTCTTTTCCAGACGGACCATGGCCTGATCTTCCAGCTCCTGCCAAAGCGGACGCAGCACCGCATGGCCCAGTTCGGAGCCCGCCGGGTCGGTCAGCGGATCCATCGCGCCGTCCATTTCCTGAACCACGCGCACAATATCGGCGACCGAGATGTTGCGGCGTTCGCGCGCCAGACGATAGCCACCACGCGGCCCGCGCACACCGCGCAGGATGTCGGCGCGCACAAGATTCTGCAGGACCTGCTCCAGATATCGGCGGGGAATGCCCTGACGTTCTGCGATCTCCTTGCTTTGCACCGGCAGATCGGCGGCATGGTAGGCAATATCCAGCACCGCCTCGATTGCGAACATCAGTTTCTTCGTCAAACGCATAACTTCAGACCTCTAGCAATTCTTGACCGACATGGGGGCAGGTTCACTCACCCTTGCCGTGGGTTCCGGTCGACCCGAAGCCCCCTTCGCCGCGCGCGGTTTCATCCAGGCTGCCGCTTTCCTGCCACTGCACCCGGCTGTAGGGCGCGACCACCATCTGGGCGATCCGCATGCCGCGGGTCACCACGAAGTCCTCTTCGCCGTGGTTGATCAGGATGACGCCGACCTCGCCGCGATAGTCCGCGTCAATGGTGCCCGGCGCATTCAGGCAGGTAACACCTTCGCGCAACGCCAGTCCGGAACGGGGGCGGACCTGCGCCTCGAAACCGTCCGGCAGGGCGATCTTGATACCCGCCGGGATCAGGGCACGCTTGCCCGGATGAATGACATGGCTTTCCGGGATCGCCGCCAGAAGGTCCATGCCCGCGCTGTGTTCGGTTGCATAGGCCGGCAGGTCCAACCCTTCGCCATGCGCCGTGCGGGTGATTTTAACGCTGACTTCTTTGCTCATTATGTGCCCCAAAATTTTCTCATTACTACATATAGAGTTTTCGAAAGCTGCCGAAGATCACTCCGCGGCATCCTTCGATGATGTTTTTTCCCGACCGGAAAAATGATCGACAATGCGGTCGGCCAATCGTTCCGCTACCGCTTGCTTTGTCATTTTCGGCCAGTCCTCGACGCCGTCGTCATGGATGAAATGGATCAGGTTTTCCGCCCCGCCAAAGGTTCCCGTCTCCGGGGAGACGTCATTTGCCAAAATCCAGTCACAACTTTTACGTGCACGCTTGTGAACCGCGTTTTCAACCACATTTTCTGTTTCGGCTGCGAAACCAACAACCAGTTCCGGACGCTCTTTCCCGGCCTGGGACAGTGTCGCCAGGATGTCCGGGTTTTCCGTCAGCGTCAGTTCGGGCAGCAACCCGTTCTGCTTTTTGATTTTCTGGTTTCCGGCGTGATCGACTCGCCAGTCGGCGACCGCAGCGGCACAAATCGCAACATCGACGTTCAGGTGACTTTTGCAGGCGTCCAACATCTCCTGGGCGGTCTCTACATGGATCGTGGCGACACCTTCCGGGTCCGGCAGGTCGGTCGGCCCAGAGACAAGCGTCGTCTCAATGCCACGCGCCGCCAATGCGGCTGCAATCGCATGCCCCTGACGGCCGGAAGACCGATTTGCGATATAGCGAACGGGGTCGATCGGCTCATGAGTCGGCCCGGAGGTTACCAGCGCCGAAAGCCTGCTACCATTCACCTGTTTCGATATCGTATCGTTTTTAAAGTGATCCTGGATCGCGGTTACGATGTCCGCAGGCTCGCTCATGCGCCCCAGACCGAACTCACCGCAGGCCATCGCGCCTTCGGTCGGCCCGACCTGGATGACACCGCGTGATTTCAGGGTGGAGATATTAGCCTGAGTGGCGGGATGTTCCCACATCCGCACATTCATCGCCGGGACCACCATCACGGGCTTGTCGGTCGCCAGCAAGGCGGTCGATGCAAGATCGTTACACATTCCGTTCGCCATCTTGGCGATCAGGTCGGCGGAGGCCGGTGCGACCACCACAAGGTCGGCTTCACGGGACAGCCGGATGTGCCCCATTTCGGATTCATCGGTAAGCGAGAAGAGGTCCGTATAGACCTTGTCCTCCGTCAGCGCCGCCACAGACAAGGGCGTGATAAATTCAGCCCCGCCTTTGGTCAGAATCGCCCGGACGGAAAATCCCTTTTCCCGCATACGGCGAATAAGGTCCAGTGACTTGTACGCAGCGATCCCACCGGAAATAACCAACAGGATGCGTTTATTTTGGTTCATCGCCCGACGTCCCGGTAAATATCTTTAATCACATAAGCTGATTGTAGATTTGCTGATTTGACCGGAAAAGGCAAACAGCTTTTCAGGAAAAGGATTCAATTTTAATTAAATCTGTTTGATACCGGATTGTTTAACCAATGATTAACTTTTTCTGTAGTTAGGACCTCATAGAAACCTACTATATATAGTAATATCCGGCATTTTAAAAACTTCTTTTGCAGTTTTAGTCCCAGACATACCCACAGCACATCTGCATTACCTTATTGATTTAAAATGATTATGACGTGAAATAGGACAGTGTTGCGGCCCTAACCACATGTGCAGTCAGGAAGGTTGCTGCTTTTTTAACCCGCCAGCACCAGCGTCAGGGCTGCAGTGGCAAAAACCAGCGCCAGAACACTAACCACCATGCCCGCCGTTGCCCGTTTGGTGCCAGAGGAAGGCCGTGTGGAAACGGCCAGCCCCTTGCCATAGGGTCGCTTGCGGGTCTCGTCGGTATGGTCTGCCTCCAGGCGGTCAAGCGCCCGGTCCGCCTTTTCCAGCACCGCAGGCAGGCGGCGCATCCAGGTGGCCGCATCGCCGGCGAATTCACGCAGGCGCGCTTCCGGCCCCCGGTTGGCCATCATCCAGTCCTCGATCAGGGGCTGTGCCAGCACCCACATATTGACCTTCGGGTTCAGGATACGCCCGACCCCTTCGGCCACCAGCATGGTCTTCTGCAACAGGAGCAGGTCCGGCTGGGTTTCCATGTCGAAGTCTTCGGTGGTCTGGAACAGATGGGCCAGCAGGCGGCCCAGCGAAATCTCGTTCAGCGGCTTGCCCAGAAGCGGCTCGCCAATGGCGCGCAGCGCCTGTGTGAAATGATCCCGTGACTTATAGGGCGGCACGACCCCCATATCGAAATGCACATCCGACACCCGGCGGTAATCCTGCTGCAGGAAGCCCACCAGCATATCCGCCAGGAAGATACGCAGACGCCAATCCACGCGCCCCATGATGCCGAAATCCACCGGCACCAGGGTGCCGTCTTCGGTCACGAACATATTGCCGGGGTGAATATCGGCATGGAAAAAGCCATCACGGAAAACCTGCAGGAAGAAGACGCGGGCAGAGTTTTCCAGAATCTTGGTCGTGTCGTGACCGGCCTTTTCCAGACCTTCCGCATCGTCGATGCGAAGCCCGTTGATCCATTCGATGGTCAACACCCGCTTGGCCGTACGCTGCCAGTCCACCGACGGCACGCGGAAGCCTTCCTCATCGGAACAGTTTTCCGCCAGCTCAGACGCCGCCGCGGCCTCAAGCCGCAGATCCATTTCAAGCGACACCCACTCGCGGAAGGTCTCCACCACGTCGATCAGGCGCAGGCGGCGCATCTTGGGGTAATGCCGCTCCGTCAGCCGCGCCAGCCAGACGAAGAGCGTCAGGTCGCGTTCAAAGTTCTGCTCCACGCCGGGACGCAGGATTTTAACAGCCACTTCCTCGCCTTCGGTCGTGCGGGCGCGATGCACCTGTGCAATCGACGCGGCGGCCACGGGCTGTTCTGAAAATTCACTGTAGACGTCGGACAGGGGAACACCCAACTCGCGTTCCACCGTGGCCTTGGCCCGCTCATATGGGAAAGGTGGCAACTGGTCCTGCAACCGCGTCAGATCTTCGGCGATCTGTTCGCCGACCAGATCGGATCGCACTGACAGGGCCTGCCCCAGTTTGATGAAAGTCGGACCCAGGTCGGTCAGGGCATCCGCCAACCGTTCGCCGGGACGGCCCGTTTTGCGTCGCCCCCAGATCAGCCGGGGCAGAAAAAGGGCGGCCTTGGACACCCCGGCCTGTTCAAACGGCCAGAGCGCATCATGCTTCGCCAATGTCCGGGCAATGCCCAACAGCCGAAGACTATTTACAACTGCTTTCACCATAGCCAAGGCATTTATCAGGTCATCTCACAAAAAGCACGCGGACTTTACCACGCGCAAACCAGAAAGAAATTATCCGGGGACTTGCCTTAAATCCGCCAGCCGCTGTGAATGGCGGCGATCCCCCCGGACAGGTTGCGGAACTTCGCCTGATTGAAACCGACGTCGCGCATCATCCCGGCCAGCACTTCCTGTTTCGGGAACCGCCGGATGCTTTCCACCAGATATTCGTAGGAATCGCGATCCTTGGCGACCACCTGCCCCAGCCAGGGCAGCAGACGGAAAGAATATTCGTCATAGACCCGGTCCAGAACCGGCAGCACCACATGACTGAATTCCAGGCAGAAGAATTTGCCGCCCGGCTTGAGCACACGATGCGCCTCTTTCAGGGCCAGTTCCGGATGGGTGACATTGCGCAGCCCGAAAGCGATCGTATAGACATCCACCGACCGGTCCGGCAGGGGCAGATGCTGTGCATCGCCCACAGTCCAGTCCACGCCCGACAGGATACCCTGGTCGATAGCGCGGTCGCGGCCCACGCGCACCATGCCTTCGGTCAGGTCGCAGACGGTGACATGCCCGCCGCCGCGTTCCAGGAAACGAAACGCGATATCGCCGGTGCCACCTGCCACGTCCAGCAAATGCATATCCGACCGGGGCTTGATCATATCGATCAGGGTTGTCTTCCAGAACCGGTGAATGCCCATGGACATGAGGTCATTCATCAGGTCGTAGTTACCCGCAACGGATTCGAAGACCCCTTGCACAAGCCCGGCTTTTTTCGACGCATCGACCTCCTGGAAACCGAAGGAAACGGTCTCGGCGGCACGGTCGTTTTCAGTGGCGAATGTCTGCTTTTCTGTCATGAGCGGGACTTTACTCTAGCCGCATCCGGAAAACCAGCCCGATCAGATGCGTCAAATAGGCCTTTTTGACACCGCAATACCAACTGCCCGGAGACGGGCCAGAAATCTCCCTCGTTTTTCCATAGTTCACTGAAAAGACAGGGCATTAGCACATTCTTCAGGAATTTATCCTAAAGTGCCGTCCAAACAGATGCAGGTAGAGAAATTGCGTTTCAGCCAAGCCACCACCACCCGGTTACCGACAAACAAAATCCGCAAGGGGGTGGCTGCCGCCATCGCCCTCGCGGTCCTGCTTCTTGGTGGCATTGCCCCACTGCACCCGGCCCAAAGTGAAACCCTGCGCCTTGTCACGGGCACGGACTATGCCCCCTACACAAGCCCCACCCTGCCAAAAGGCGGCGTTATCACGGAAACCGTCCAGGCCGTATTGCATGAGGCAGGCTATGACACGACCCTGCATTATTATCCCTGGAAACGGGGGTTCCAGCGTGTCGTCACCGGTTCGAGCGACGTTACCTTCCCTTATGCAAAGAATGATGAACGGGACAAATTCGTGCTTTTTTCCCGCCCCATCAACAATATTACCGTCCATGTATTCTATAACAGGGGAAACCCGGTCAGCTTTACCCGGCCGGAAGACCTGTCCGGTCTGACCTATTGCGAGCCGCTCGGCTACCAGACCGAACCCACGTTGCGCGCGTTGATCCGCACGGGTGACGTCTTCCGCGCCGAGGCCCAGACAATGGACAATTGCTTCCAGCTTCTGGCCCAAGGCCATGTGGACTTCGTCGTCACCAATGATCTTGTGGCAGGGGCCACAGGCCGCCGGGTACTGGGGGCGCACGCCAGCGAAACAATCGGGCGCATTGAAAAACCGATCAACGAAAGCCGCGAATATCTGATTGTATCGCGCAAGAACCCCCATGCCGAAGAGATCATCCGGCGGTTTAACGAAAGCTACCGCCGCCTTTACGAGCGGGGCGTAATCCAGGCAATCTGGCGGCGCCACCTGGGCGATGTGATCGCACCGCCGTCCTGACGTCCCGGGCCACCTCCAAGGCCTTTGACTTCCCCGGCATCCCGACCGATTATGCGCAAATCGTCCATTTTAAACGACAGTCATTCTCATGCCGGAACTGCCAGAAGTCGAAACCGTCTGCCGGGGGTTGGCCCCGCATATGGAAGGCCGCCTCATCAATCACGTGGACCAGCGCCGGGCCGACCTGCGCTTTCCCTTCCCAAAGGACTTTGCCCTGCGCCTGCAGGGACGTGAGATCCTCGCCATTGACCGGCGCGCAAAATACATTCTGGTCCGGCTCGACGACGAGACGACCTGGATGATCCATCTGGGCATGTCCGGCCGGTTCACCGTCAACCAGGCCCCCTCCCACGCCAGCAGCGGGCAGGCCGGCCATAACAGCGGTTGGGCAATCGCGGAAAAACATGACCATGTGATCGTCACCCTGTCGGACGGTGGGCGCGTGGTCTTCAACGATCCACGCCGCTTCGGCTTCATGGACCTGATCCCAGCCGGAGAGGAAGACCGGCATCCCTCCCTGAAGGAACTGGGCCCCGAGCCATTGAGCGACGCGTTTAACGCCGACTATTTCACCGAGCGTCTGCGCAACCGAAACAGCAACATAAAGGCCACCCTGCTGGACCAGAAGATCGTGGCGGGCCTGGGCAACATCTATGTCTGCGAGGCCCTGTGGCGCGCGGGTATTTCACCCAAACGCAAGGCCGCATCGGTCGCCGGGAAACGGGCGGAACGGCTGGTGCCGATCATCAAGGGTGTCTTGCAGGATGCGATTGCCGCCGGGGGGTCCTCCCTGCGCAACTTCCGCCAGGCAGACGGGGAACTGGGCTATTTCCAGCATCAGTGGGATGTCTATGGCCGCGAAGGCGAGGCCTGCGGCTATCCCGACTGTGGTGGTACCGTAAACCGCTTGGTGCAAAGCAGCCGTTCTACTTTCTATTGCCCCAAGCACCAAAGATAGTCCATGGTGGCGCCATGATGGATCTGCTGACATATGTTTTGCGGCAAAGTGCCACGGCTATGGTGCTTGCCCTTTTCGTTATCACCGGCGCGCTGGCCCAGGATTTCGTACCGGGGTCGGAAGACCTGCCGCTGATGGATGCATTATCCATCCAGGATAAGGACGCCGTCGTCTTCGACGACCCGGAAGGGCGCATTGTCGAGGCCTTTGCGACCGGCACGGTCAGCGAAGACGAGGTCCTGGCCTTTTACCGGAACACCCTTCCGGAACTGGGCTGGCAACAGCTTTCAGCGACCAGTTTCTCCCGCGAGGACGAGACACTGACACTGGAATTTTCTGAACAGGATGACCTTCTGGTGGTGCGGTTCACTCTTGCACCGCAATAAGAGCTGGGTTTAAATCCGCCGCAATAAATACAGAGAGGTCTTGAGGAGCATAACAATCATGGCATACGAGCACATTCTGGTCGAAACACGGGGACCGGTCGGCCTGATCACCCTGAACCGGCCGAAGGCATTGAACGCACTGTGCACGCCGCTGATCCAGGAGCTGGGCCAGGCCCTGGACGACATGGAAGCCAATGAAGAGATCGGCGCGGTCGTCCTGACCGGCTCGGAAAAGGCATTTGCCGCCGGCGCCGACATCAAGGAAATGGCCGAGAAGTCCTATATGGACGTCTATATGGAAGATTTCATCACCAACGGCTGGGAACGCATCACGACCTGCCGCAAGCCGGTTATCGCGGCCGTGGCCGGATATGCCCTGGGCGGTGGTTGCGAAGTCGCCATGATGTGCGATTTCATCCTGGCTGCCGATACGGCAAAATTCGGCCAGCCCGAAATCACCATCGGCACGATCCCGGGTGCGGGCGGCACCCAACGCCTGACCCGCTTTGTCGGCAAGTCCAAAGCCATGGAAATGTGCCTGACCGGCCGTATCATGGATGTGGAGGAAGCCGAGCGCGCCGGTCTTGTCAGCCGGATTATCCCGGCGGCGGAACTGGTCGACGAGGCAGTGCGGACCGCAGAGAAGATCGCAGCCCTGTCCCGTCCGGTGGTCATGATGGCCAAGGAATGCGTGAACCGCTCCTACGAGACGACCCTGAACGAAGGCCTGCGTTTTGAACGCCGTGTTTTCCACTCCACCTTCGCCACCGAAGACCAGAAGGAAGGCATGCAGGCCTTCACGGAAAAACGCACGCCGAAGTTCATTAACAAGTAACCCACGCAAAAAGAATCCGCGGATACTGCGTTTTTTTGCATGTCCAGGGTTGACGGAAGCAGGGCAAGGCCGTATAAGCCCGCCTGCTCCAGCGTACAGCTAGAAACGGAATTTATATCATGGCTAACGTACAATCGGCCAAGAAGCGCATTCGTCAGATCAAGACGCGCACGGCCCGTAACCGCGACCGCATCAGCCGCATCCGCACCTATGTGCGCAAGGTTGAAAGCGCGATTGAATCCGGCGACAAGGGTGCTGCCGAAACTGCATTCCGCGTTGCAATGCCGGAACTGCACCGTGGCGTAAGCAAAGGCGTTCTGCACAAGAACACCGTTGCCCGCAAGGTCAGCCGCATGTCCGCTCGTATTCGCGCACTCTAATCCGGTAATTATCCGGAAGAGAGCTGCCCGGTAACGGGATGTATTGGGCCGCGCCCTCACGGGCCGCGGCCTTTTGCGTGCCCGAAATCCGTGCATTGACGAAAATGACTTCGCGCACCCCAGGCCTGTGGAAAACTTGCAAAGGCGAATCCCGTCCTGTGGATAAATGTCAACGAATTTATTTACCCGATTCGCAATTTTGTCGTCTTGCCTCCGCAAGCGCCTCTCTGTAAATTTACAGTCGCTCGGGTCGATGGGGAACCATGAGCGCAGTAGTCAAACAGCATTATCGACTGACTGATAATGCATCCCAACAAGATGAAGAAGTAAAACGCACTAAAATTAAATAAAACTTTCTGCTTTTTTACTTCTGCTGTCTACGGAGTTCAAACCTGTAGTATTACGCATCTTTCGCAACTAGCGACTTGGGTTTCTTTTGTCTGGAGAAACAAAGTAAAGATGCGCTATTCGGTTTCTTCACGGGTAACTACGCGCAACGTCTCCCAGAACCCAGCTCTCTTATAAGAGGGTTGGAGCGATAGGTGTTTGTGAAACCGGTCCTGTTGCTGGACAGGAATACGGTGGGGCGACTTTTGGGGACTGGCCAATTGGGGGCAGCGGATGTCGGTTGTTTTGAATAGACAAGAAGATATGAACGACAAATTGGCGACGCAATGGGCCCGGATAAGAGCGCGGTTACGTTCGGAATATGGGGAAACTGCCTATAAAAGCTGGCTGAAGCCGCTGACCCTCGACGGGGCTGCAGACGGCACGGTCCGCCTGCGGGTACCCACGCGCTTCATGCGCAACTGGATTGAATCCCAATACGCCAACCGCCTGTCCACCCTCTGGGCATCGGAAAATCCGTCCATCACGACCGTTGAGATCGACCATGTCGGCAACCGCCCGGCGAACGCCCAGGACATGGCTGTCGAGGTCGCCGACCTTGCGCCTGCAAACATTCAGGAAGAAGGCTCGCTGAGCCTGGATATCTCCGCACCGCTGGACGATCGTTTCACCTTTGAGCGTTTCGTCGTCGGCAAGCCGAACGAACTGGCCTTTGCCGCCGCCCGCCGTGTCGCAGAAGCCGAGGCTGTGCCGTTCAACCCGCTGTTCCTTTATGGTGGCGTCGGTCTTGGTAAAACCCATCTGATGCATGCAATTGCCTGGCATATCAGCCAGAACCACCCGCAGAAAAAGATTATCTACCTCAGCGCCGAAAAATTCATGTACCAGTTCATCCGGGCGCTGCGATACAAAGACACGATGGCCTTCAAGGAGCAGTTCCGCTCCGTCGACATTCTGATGATTGACGACGTGCAATTCATTGCCGGTAAGGACAACACCCAGGAAGAATTTTTCCACACCTTCAACGCGCTGGTCGACCAGAACCGCCAGGTGATCATTTCCGCCGATAAATCTCCCGCCGAACTGGACGGTATCGAAGATCGCATGAAGTCCCGGCTGGGCTGGGGTCTGGTTGCGGAAATCCATTCCACAACCTACGAATTGCGCCTCGGCATCCTGCAGTCCAAGGCCGAGCAGATGGGCACGGAAATCCCGTCCAAGGTTCTGGAATTCCTCGCCCATAAAATCACCTCCAACGTCCGTGAACTGGAAGGCGCGCTGAACCGCCTTGTGGCCTATGCCAGCCTTGTGGGGCGCGACATCACGCTGGAGACCGCGCAGGACGTGCTGCATGACCTGCTGCGCGCCAACGACCGCCGCATCACGATTGAGGAAATCCAGAAGCGCGTCGCGGAACATTACAATATCAAGCTGTCGGAAATGCATTCCGCGCGCCGCAGCCGGGCTATCGCACGGCCGCGTCAGGTCGCGATGTATCTGGCCAAGCAGCTCACCACCCGCTCGCTGCCGGAAATCGGCCGCAAGTTCGGGGGCCGCGACCATACCACCGTCATGCATGCCGTGCGCAAGATCGACGAACTGCGCTCCACCGACGCCGGTTTTGCCGAAGATGTGGAACTGCTGCGCCGTATGCTGGAAGGCTGATCCCGGCGCCGCTTTCAGCCCCCCTGTTTCACGGTCCGATTCGGTGGTTTCCAGGCCACCCTCCGGCCCGATATCCCGGCAAACCGGCCGCAAGGCCCGCCGGGAACAGGGGCCGTTCGCACAGCCCTCCAAAACGGCTGTGATTTTACCTTAGCAATCAGGCACTTACGCAGCCGCCTTTTGCCCCCTCGAAAACTTGCGAAACTATTGAGTTTCTTCATATTTTTCGCTTCGCTTTTCGGGGTGGCATGCTATACTCCGCGCCCGTTCGCCGGTTTAAGGATTTTTTACATCCCGAGATTGGCAAACGGGGCGTGAAACGGTCTGTTTCGCCCTGGGTTTCCAAGACATCCCTTCTGGGCGCACAGCCTGTTTTTCGCATCCGTGACATCCGCCTGCCCGGCCGGTAATCCGGTTTGGCCGTCTGTGTCACGGCGAGACGCAAACAGGGGTAAAAAAAGAGATTTTTTGGAACCATGAAGCTGACCATCGAACGCGCCGCGCTTTTAAAAGCCCTTAACCACGTGCAAAGCGTCGTGGAACGCCGCAACACCATCCCGATCCTGTCCAACGTCCTGCTGCAGGCTGCCGACGGCACGCTCAGCCTGACGGCCACGGACATGGATATCGCCGTGGTGGAAAAAGTCGAGGCAACCATCGACGTCAGCGGGGCAATCACCGCACCGGCACACACTCTTTACGACATCGTGCGTAAACTGCCGGATGGTTCCCAGGTCAGCCTGGACGCCAGCGGCGACGCAAACCAGCTCATCCTGCAGGCCGGACGGTCGCGCTTTACGCTGCAGACCCTGCCGACGGATGAATTCCCGGCCATGAGCGACGGCGACATGCCGCATCACTTCGTCCTCACCAATTCCGAGGCGAAGCTGCTGATCGACCGGACGCGGTTCGCCATCTCCACCGAGGAGACGCGCTATTACCTGAACGGGATTTACGTCCATGCCACCGGCGACGACAGCCCGGTCCTGCGCGGCGTTGCCACCGACGGCCACCGTCTGGCAAAGGTTGAATTCGAGGCACCGGAAGGCTCCAAGGGCATGCCGGGCGTCATCATCCCGCGCAAGACGGTGCAGGAATTGCGCAAGCTGATCGAGGAAACCGACAGCGAGATCAACGTATCGCTGTCCGATACCAAGATCCGTTTCGCTTTCGGCACCGCGATCCTCACCTCCAAGCTGATCGACGGCACCTTCCCGGATTACGACCGGGTCATCCCGTCCGGCAATGACAAGAACATGGTGGTCGACACCCGCTCCTTCGCGGAGGCGGTCGACCGTGTTTCCACCATTGCCACGGAAAAGATGCGGGCGGTTAAGATCGCGGTCAACGACGGGACGATGACCTTGTCGGCATCCAGCCAGGACCAGGGCACCGCCGTGGAAGAGATCGCCGTGGACTATGCCTTCGACCCGATCGAAATCGGCTTCAACTCCCGCTATCTGCTGGATATCGCCAGTCAGATCGAAAGCGGCAGCGCCACCTTCTCCATGGCGGACCCGGCCTCGCCGACCGTCGTGCGCGATACCGAGGACGACAGTGCGCTTTATGTGCTGATGCCGATGCGGGTCTGATCTTGAACCACCCCGCCCGTCAAACGGAGTATCAAGCAGGCCCCATGGTAGCCAATCTGGCCGTACGTAAACTGATGGTTTCCAACTTCCGGAACTATGTCAGCGCGCGTATGGAGATCGCTACCGGGCCTGTTGTGCTGACCGGGGACAACGGGGCGGGCAAGACCAACCTGCTGGAGGCCGTGTCCATGCTGGCCCCGGGCCGGGGCCTCAGGCGGGCAAAAACCTCGGATCTGGACCGTCTCGATGGCGGTCAGCCCTGGGCAGTGGCCGCCACTGTCGACAGTCTTTACGGCGAGGTCGACCTGGGCACGGGCCGCGACCGGGACAGCGAAAGACGGCTGGTAAAGATCAACGGGGCATCCGCCCGCAGCCAGGCCGCCCTTGCGGAATATGTCAACATCGTCTGGCTGACGCCGCAGATGGACGGGCTGTTCCTCGAAGGCTCCGGCGCACGCCGCCGGTTCCTCGACCGCCTGATCTACGGTTTTGACGCCGCCCACGCGGGACGGCTGAACGCCTATGAAAAGGCCCTGCGCGACCGGGCGCGGCTGTTGAAGACCGGTCAGGGGGATGACGCCTGGCTGGGCGCTCTGGAAACCCAGATGGTGGAACGCGGCATCGCGATTGCCGCCGCGCGCCGGGACATGGTGGCGCGGCTGGATCTGGCCTGCAAGGCGGCGGCGGGGCCCTTTCCGGGGGCCTCTGTTGCGGTTGAGGGCCAGGTGGAAGACTGGCTGGGCACCCTGCCCGCGGTGGAGGCGGAAGACCGTTTCGCCACCACGCTCATATCCGGGCGCAGCAAGGACCGCGACCACGGCGGGGCCTCCGTCGGGCCGCATAAGTCCGACATGGCGGTGACCCATCTGGGCAAGAGCATGCCCGCGCATCTTTGTTCCACCGGGGAGCAGAAAGCGGTGCTGATCGCCATCGTTCTGGCCCATGCCAAACTTCAGGCGGCGGAAAAAGGCGCACCGCCGATCCTGCTTCTGGATGAGGTTGCGGCCCATCTGGACCCGGAACGGCGGGAAGCCCTCTATGGCACGCTTCTGGGCCTGAACAGCCAGAGCTGGCTGACAGGCACGGATGTGGAAATATTCGACGGGCTTTCCGGCAAAGCCCGGTTTTTCAAGGTCAAAGAGGCGGATGTCCGCCCGATGGCCGACAGTTAAAAGTAATACGTAGCGGTAACACAAGCGAGCGTAGACCATGAGTGAAGAAATCGAAAACGGCAACGGCCAGGACTATGGCGCAGATTCCATTAAGGTTCTGAAAGGCCTGGAAGCCGTTCGCAAACGTCCGGGCATGTATATCGGCGATACCGATGACGGGACCGGCCTGCATCACATGGTCTATGAGGTGGTGGACAACGCCATTGACGAGGCGCTGGCCGGACATTGCGATATCGTAACGGTGACGCTGAATGGTGACGGCTCCGTCTCCGTAACCGACAACGGGCGCGGGATTCCGACCGAAATGCATGCCGAAGAAGGCGTGTCGGCAGCCGAGGTCATCATGACCCAGCTTCACGCGGGCGGTAAATTCGACCAGAACAGCTATAAGGTCTCCGGCGGTCTGCACGGCGTGGGTGTCTCCGTCGTAAACGCACTCAGCGTTTCGCTGAAGCTGAAGGTCAAACGCGCCGGCCAGGTCCACGAGATGGAATTCAGCCATGGCGACGCGCTGGCACCACTCAAGGTCACCGGGGAATGCGGCGACGAGACCGGCACGGAAGTCACCTTCCTGCCGTCTCAGGAAACCTTCACCATGACCGAATTCAGCTTCAGCACGCTGGAACATCGCCTGCGCGAACTGGCTTTCCTGAATTCCGGCGTACATATCCGCCTGACCGACGCCCGCCACCCGGAACCGGTGGTCAGCGACCTGGTCTATGAAGGTGGGATCAAGGCGTTTGTGCAATATCTGGACAAGTCCAAACAGCCCCTGCATACGCCGGTGATAGCCGCCGAAGGAGAAAAGGAAGGCATCACGGTCGAACTGGCGATGCAGTGGAACGACAGCTTCCACGAAAACACGCTCTGCTTCACCAACAACATTCCCCAGCGCGACGGTGGCACTCATCTGGCCGGTTTCCGTGCCGCGCTTACCCGCCAGATCAACAACTACGCAACCAACAGCGGTCTGGCGAAGAAGGAAAAAGTGGCGCTGTCCGGCGATGATGCGCGCGAAGGCCTGACCTGTGTCTTGTCGGTGAAAGTGCCGGACCCGAAATTCTCCAGCCAGACCAAGGACAAGCTGGTTTCCTCCGAGGTTCGCCCGGTGGTGGAGAATATCGTCAACGAAAAGCTGGCGGAATGGTTCGAGGAACATCCCTCCGAGGCCCGCAAAGTGGTGCAGAAGGTGGTCGAGGCTGCCGCCGCCCGCGAGGCCGCCCGCAAGGCGCGTGAGTTGACCCGGCGCAAAGGCGCGCTGGACATTTCCTCGCTGCCCGGCAAGCTGGCCGACTGTCAGGAACGCGACGCCACCCGGGCCGAGTTGTTCCTGGTGGAGGGTGATTCCGCAGGGGGCTCTGCCAAACAGGGCCGTGACCGGAAATTCCAGGCGATCCTGCCGCTGCGTGGTAAGATTTTGAACGTGGAACGCGCGCGTTTCGACAAGATGCTGTCCTCGCAGGAAATCGGCACCATCATCACCGCGCTTGGCACCGGCATCGGCCGGGATGATTTCAACATCGAAAAGACGCGTTATCACAAAATCATCATCATGACTGACGCCGACGTCGACGGCAGCCATATCCGGACCCTGCTGCTGACCTTCTTCTTCCGTCAGATGCCGGAACTGATCGAACGCGGCTATCTCTATATCGCGCAGCCGCCGCTCTATCAGGCAAAACGCGGCAATGAAATCGTCTACCTGAAGGACGATGACGCGATGGAGGAATATCTGATCAACAATGTGGTCGCCCAGGCGCGGTTTGTCGGTGCGGACGAGGCCCAGCATACCGGCCAGGACCTCTATGCCCTGATCGCACAGGCACGCGAGGCGACGAACCTGATGGAGCCGCTGGCGCGCAAGGCGGGCAACACCACCGCCGTGGAACAGGCGGCAATCGCCGGTGTTCTCGACCCCGCGATCCTGGACGACGAGGACCGCGCCCAGAAGGCCGCCGACGAAGTGGCGCGCCGTATGAACAGCCTTGCCGACGAGTTGGAACGCGGCTGGTCCGGGCGGGTCATGGACGATGGCGGTCTGGCGTTTGAGCGCACCCTGCGCGGCGTCACCCAGCGCTATGAAATCGATGCCTCCCAGATCCGCAGCGGCGAGGCCCGCAAGCTGAACGCCATGGCGCAGGAGCTTCATACCCTGTTCGGCGCCGAACGCGGCATGCTGGAAGTGAAGGAAAAGCAACAGCATGTGAACGGTCCGGTCGGCCTGGTGGAAGCCGTGATGGACGCAGGCCGCAAGGGCCTGGCCGTGCAGCGCTACAAAGGCTTGGGCGAGATGAACCCGGGACAGCTCTGGGAAACCACGCTGGACCCCAATGCGCGTACGCTGTTGCAGGTCAAGGTCGCCCAGATCGACGAGGCGGAAAACATCTTCTCAACCCTCATGGGTGACGTTGTGGAACCCCGCCGCGAATTCATCCAGGACAACGCCCTGAAAGTCGCCAACCTGGACGTTTAGACAGCGGTCCTGTTGTGAACGGACGCATAAAATGAGAACGGGCCCGCACATGCGGGCCCGTTTTTTTTACAATCTTGCGGACGCGGGCCGGGTTAAAATTCTCCCGGGGCGCATTGCAGGCAACAGAGGCCCATTTCGCGCCAGCGGTCGACGACGGCCTTGCGGTCGTCGATGACCAGCCAGGGATTGTGGCCGTGTTCGCGGATCCGGGCGAGCAGCTTTTCCTTCACGTCCTCATCCGCCACTTCGTCATCCTCCGGTGCGCGCAGATAAACACCATCGTAGGGAATCTGGTGCTTTTCAAGCCAGGCGACCGTTGCCTCGCGATGGGCTTCCGGACGGCCGGAACAGACCAGAATGCGATAGCCCGCCCGTTTCAGCGCCAGGACCACCCGATGGATTTCCGGGATCACCTCCGCATCCGCCATATGCCGGAAGAAGGCATCCCAGTCCTTGACCGCCGTCAGCACCCATTCCCGAACCGCCTCCGGGTCGAATTCCGCCAGCGTTCCATCCACATCCACAATTACAGCATCAGACATTCCAGATTTCTTCCTTACAGTTTGTTCATCGACCAGGCCGCGCCATCCGTGGCAGGGGCCTGAATATAGACAGGTTCGGCATTTCCAATTCTGGGCCCATGGGGCGTTCCCGTTATCTCCGAACGGATCACACGGAAAACACCGGAATGGGCGACCACCACCGGGCAGGGATAAAGACCCGTCAGCCAGTTCAACCCGCCGATCACACGGCATCGGAAAGCCTCCCATGTCTCGCCATCCGGCGGCGTTTCCTCATAGGGCACAAGCCAGCCCAGCGGTTGCCCCTCCAGGGCGCCCCAGTCCCGCTCACGCAGACTGTCCAGATGGATAAGCGGCTGTCCCGGCAGGGCAATCCCGGCGGTTTCCAGCGCACGCTTTTGCGGGCTTGAGGCAACACAGTCACAGGCGAAACCGGCCAGCCGTTGTGCCGCAAGGCCTGCTTGTTGACGGCCCAGATCGGTCAGCATCGCCTCTGTGCGTCCGGCGATAATTCCCTCGCGGTTCGCGTCTGTCTCACCATGACGGAGGAAGACAAAACTGCGCCGGTTAAGCGTTATGTCAGAGGTCATTATCATGCAATCTCCACCTGCGGCTCCACAACAAGTTGCGCCGGATCGACAAGACCCTGCCAGGCGTCGCGCTCCCCCAGCCCGGTGAAAAGCGGAACAAAGCGGCGCGCGGCTGTCTTTACCGCCAGCCAGCGCAGGTCCCGCATACGCGGATGGACATTCCAGCGCAGCGCCGCCCCCTGCCCGGCCTTCAACAGGGCCTTCCCTTTCGGCGGCACATGGCCGGTGAAAAGAAAGCGGCGGCCTTCATAAGGGTCAATCTCGCCATCCAGGTCCGGGTCGGACATAAGAAGAATGCGTGGTGCATCGGGATTAATGCCATCGAGCAGGTCGCAGGCCTTCGAAATTTCCGGCTCCATTGCGGGCGGGATATGGCCTTTGCAGTCTTTGGCAAAGGTGAAAAACGCCTCCCTCAGGGCGTCATCCGGCCCCCAGTCCTCAAGCCCCAACGCCATCAGCCAGAGGATCATCTCAATCCCCCGGCCGGATGTCGGCACCGGCAGAACGACCCGATCCGACACGGCCAGACAATCAAGCAACTGGCGCTGCCCGGACCGAAGGTCGTCGTCATACAGCCCATAGGAGGCATCCGCCAGGACCAGGTCGGCCGCAGGTGGCTCATCAAAGGCAAAAAGCCTGGATTCACGGGAAAAATCACCGGTGTAGAGCAGGCCTGCACCGACGCCGAAATGCAGCCAGACACCGCCAAAGGCATGCCCGGCCCGACCGGTCGTCACCGTGATCCCGTCCACATCGATTGCACCGTTGAGCGGCAGTTCCCTGACGTCATGGCGACCGGGCAACCGGCGCGCCGTGGCCGCCGTTGCGTAAACCGCCGCATCGCCCCCATAGGCCGCCATCGCGCCGATATGGTCACTGTGGTCATGCGTGATAAAGATCGCATCCGGTCGAAGCGCATTGATATCAAAGGGGCAATCGACCCCCAGCCCCGCACCGGCGTCCAGCAGGTAACGCCGTCCGCCCCGGTGCAACAGAATACCGGCAGGCTCTTTCCGGCCCAACCCACCCAGAATTTCCACGGACATTCAGCCAACCTCCAGGGCCCAGGCCCTGTCGATCCGGACCCGGGTAACAGCCCCGACCGCAAGGCTGTCGCCCGCATAGCAGCCCAATGCGGTGCCATCGCCCAGTTCCAGGGAAAGGCTGTAGCGTTCCCCCTTGAAGACGCAGTCACGGATACGCGCCTCAAGCGGGCCTTCGCCGATCCGCACATCCTCAGGCCGCACAAGCAGCTTCTGCGGCCCGCCCGATGCCGTGCCCAGCGCCTTCATGACGACCTCGCCATCCACCATCGTGGCGGGATGCGCCTCGTTGATCGCAACGATGCTGCCATTGCCGATCAACCGGGCAACCATTTCATTGGCGGGTGTGCGATAGAGATCCTGCGGCGTTGAATATTGCACGAGACGCCCCCGGTCCATCACGGCCACCCGATCCGCCAGGGCCATGGCCTCGCCCTGGTCATGGGTCACATAGATCATGGTTGCCCCGGTCCGGCGGTGAAAGGCCCGGAAGGTTTCTTCCATGGAAGCGCGCAAATGCCGGTCCAGATTGGCGAGCGGTTCGTCAAACAGGATGACCTCCGGCTCACCCACCAGACAACGCGCCAGCGCCACGCGCTGACGCTGGCCGCCGGACAGGTCGCGCGGCACACGGTCCGCATAGTCGGTCAACTGCACCACATCGAGTGCCTCACCGACCCGGCGTCGATAGTCGCGCCCTTTCACGCCCCGCACTTTCAATGGATAGCCGACATTATCCGCCACCGTCATATGCGGCCACAGTGCATAGCTCTGAAACACCATGCCCATGCCGCGCTTTTCCGGGGCCACCTGCCGTCCGGCCTCGGACAACAGTTGATCACCATGATAGATCTGCCCAGCGCTGACCTGTTCGAAACCGGCAATCATACGCAGAATCGTCGTCTTGCCACAGCCACTGGGTCCCAACAGGGCAACAAACTGACCCGGTTCGATGGTCAGGGAAAAATCGCTGACCGCAGGCGGATTGTCGCCATAGCATTTTCGGATATCGGTCAGGGTCAACTGTGCCATGGGATTACACCTTTCGGGAGTTTACGGGACGCTGCCTCCAGCAACGCCATCAGGACCAGCACCATCAGCACCACCACCACGGAAAGGGCGGAGGCCAGAACGGTGTCACCACTGTCATCCAGATTGAAGATCAGGACGCCGATGGTCTCGTTACCGGCAGACCACAACAGGGCCGATACGGTCAGTTCGTTCACCGCAATCAGGAAAACCAGCAGCGCCCCGGCAAAGGCAGACGGCGCCACCAGTGGCATCAGGACGGTCCGCATGCGCCGGGCGAAACCGGCACCGGCAAGCTGTGCGGCCTCTTCCAGGGCCGGGTCCATCTGTTTGAAGCTGCTCTGGATCGGTTTGATGCTGACCACCATAAAGCGCGCCAGATAGGCAAAGAGAATGATGCCCAGGCTGCCATAGAGCGAATAATCCGTGAACGGCAGCGGTTTGACGAAAAGCAGGATACAGGCAATCGCAAGCACGACGCCCGGCAGGGCGTAAGGCACCTCGATACAGGCGGTGACAACCTTCAACAGGCGGGAAGGCGCGCGTTCGGACAGATAGGCCAGCGGCAGCGCAAAGACGAGCAGCGCCAGCGCGGCGACGGTCGCCAGAAAGATGCTGTTCCCGATGGCGCGCGTGGTCACACCCTGCGCCAGAAGCATTTCCCTATAGGCGGCAAAACTCGCATTGTCAAAAGTCAGGTCCACGCCATAGGCCGGCACCAGAGAATTGGCCACCAGCGCCAGAAGCGGGGCAATCAGGATCACCGACAGAACGGCCCAAAGCAGCAGTTCCACCGGCAGTCGCCACCGGCGCAGCGAAAAGTCCAGGGTCTTCCCGGACAGGCCCACCAGACGGTAATCACGCTTGCGCGAAATCCAGTATTGAAGCCCCACGCCCGCCACCGCGATCACGGCAACCAGCAGGGACAGCAAGGCGACCTCGGCGATGACATTGGCCCCGAAGTCCGCCATTTTCTGGTAAATGAGGGTCGGCAGAACATAATAGGAGACCGGGATGCCCAACAGGGCCGGGATGCCGAAATTCCCCACGGCGGAGACAAAGGCCATGGCGGCACCGGCGATCAGGCCGGGGCTGGACAGGGGCAGGATGATATCCTTCCAGACGGCAAACTGCGATGCCCCGGAAAGGCGGGCTGCCTCGATCATATCGCCTGGAATGGACCGCAGGCTGACACGAAGCGCCAGGAAAACGATAGCCGCATGTTGAACCCCCAGCAAAAGCGCGATGCCCTCGGCGGAATAAAACGGCTGCGGCGAGCCCAGCGGCGGCGCCAGCCCCAGGATGTTCAGAATAGTGCTCGACGGTCCGCTGAGCTGTACCCAGCTTAACGCCGTCACCTGCGGCGGGATCATCATCGGCAGCATGAAACAGAAAACCAGCGCCCCCTTGCCGCGGATGTCACTCAACGCCACGGGAAAGGCAAAACCCGCCCCGAGCAGGACGGAAATCAGCATGCTCAACCCGGCGGTATAGATGGTATGACCCGCCGCATTCCATGTCGCGGCATCGCTGAAGACATGGAAGAGGTGGGAATCTGTACTGACCACAACGCCGGAAAAACCTTCAGACAGAAGGCGCAGCATCGGCAGCAGGCAGATGCCGGAGACCAGCACTACCAAAAAGGGGAGCAGCCAGCGGGGCTGGCTGCTCGACTGTAGGGAAACGACGCTCATTTTGCGCCAAACAGATCAGAAAAACGCTTTTTGTTTTCGTCTGCCTTATCCAGGGCGACCGCCGGGTCAAACGACATCAGCTTGATCTCGTCGCGCGCCGGGAAGCCTGCGGGAACCGGCATATCCGCACGGGCCGGGATATATCCCTGGTCCAGAACCAGTTTCTGACCGGCATTGGACAGCAGGAAGTCAACAAACCGTTTGGCCGGTTCGACATTCCTGGCGGTCTTCATGATCGCAACCGGTTCGGTCACCATGCTGACACCCTGGGGCGGGAAAACGAAATCGACGTTTGCACCCTTGGCCTTGCCACGGATCGCCAGGAAATCGACCACGACGCCATAGAGTTTTTCGCCGGAGGCAACGGCCTTGTAGACGCCGCCGTTACCGCCCTGCGGGTTAACGCCGTTGGACTGCAACGCCTTGTAATAGTCCCAGCCAAGCTGATCATTTTCCGTCAGCGTCGACAGATGGATCAGGGCCGCGCCGGAATAAAGGGGGCTTGGCATGGCAACCAGGTTCTTGGCCTTGGCTTCCGCCAGGTCCTGCCAACCGGAAGGCTTTTTCGCGCCCTTGGTATTGTAGATGATGCCGGAGGTAATCAGCTTCGTGGAATAGTAATAGCCGTCCTGATCATAAAGCGCGGCGTCATAGGCCTTGCGTTCTGGCGACTTGTAAGGCTGCAGATTGCCGTCGCGTTTCATACCTTCCAGCGTGACCATATCCGCGATCAGCAGGACGTCCGGCTTGGGCTGGCCCGCCGCGATTTCCGCACGCAGCTTGGTCATCAGCTTGGTGGTGCCGTCGCGCACCCATTTCACGTCGATATCCGGGTTTGCCTTGGTGAAGGCATCCACGGTCTGCTGGGCATCCTTGTTCGGCTGGCTGGTATACAGAACAAGTTCATCGTTGGCATGGGCCGCCGTCACCCCGAAGGCCAGGGCGACTGCTGCCGCCGTCTGAAGAAAGGTTTTCATTCCGGTCTCTTTCGATTGACAGTAAATCTCTATGAAAACGAAAGTACCTTCCGCATGTTTCAGGATGATTACAGTAACATTTTTTTCGTTTGACAGTTATTGATCTATCATTCGAAAGTATCGGAAATGAAGCAGGGAGACATGCGAATGACACCTCAGGACCGGCGGGATGCGATCGTCAAATATGTTACGGAAAACGGCGCCACGGCCCTGTCCTTTCTGGCGGATCACTTCGCCGTTTCCGTGCAGAGCATCCGCAACGACGTGCGCCAGTTGACCGAGGAGGGATTGCTGTTCAGGCGGCATGGGGATGTGGCCCCGCCGCCCTTCCGGGACAATATCGGCTATGACCAGCGCGGGATCTGGAATCTTTCGGGCAAGATACATATCGCGGAACTGGCCGCCGGTCTCCTGCCCGACAACTGCAGCATTTCGCTTGGAACGGGAACCACCGTCGAACAGGTGGCCCTGCACCTCAGGAACCATCAGAACCTCGATATCCTGACCAACAACCTGCATATCGTCGTGCCGCTCTGTTCCTGGGACAACTGCAACCTGCTGCTGGCCGGCGGTCACGTCCGCAAACGCGACCAGGACATCATCGGGGCCGACGCCCTGGATTTCTTCAGCCGCTATCGGTGCGATTTCAGCATCGTCAGCGTCGGCGGCCTGGGTGAGGACGGTGCGCTTTATGATTTTAACGATGATGAGGTTCATTCCCGCCGGGGGCAGTTCGACCATTCCAACACCAGAATCCTTGTCGTCGACAGCCGCAAATTCGACCGCCGCGCCCTATGCCAGAACGGCACAGTGGCCGATTTCGACTATCTGATCTGCGATCGCAAACCGCCGCAGGCCGTGCTGGACTGTGCCGCCAAAGGGGGAACAATCACGCTCTTTCCCTGATCGGAAGACCTGGACCGACGCGATGCAACCGGCAGTGTCGACAATCTTTACAATCAAGGTAAATAGATACCTTAATAATTATATTAAGCCCTTGAAATAACAATATTTCTTAAACTGGCCTGCATATTGCTAAAAGTGCACGAGATTTAATTTCGAAAGTTGGGGGGTCATATGACCATGTTGAAGAAGCACCTGTCCGGAATTGTTGCAGCAGCCGTTGTCAGCTTTGCAGCCCTGGGTTCCGCGCAGGCCGCGCCAGTAACCTATTTCGGTGAAGACCTGAACCCGGCCTATGGTATCCCGGCCGGCGGCAATGCACAGACCGCGCATGACAATTTCCATTCCGCGCTGACCGCAGGCGTGCAGACCGAGAACTTCGAAGGCTTTAACGACGGCGACAGCTCCCCGCTGGGTCTGAGCTTCACCGGTTCCGGTTCCACGATCAACGGCAGCCTTAAAGGCAACGGCGAAATTGACGGCAGCGGCAGCGGCCGTTTCCCGACCTCCGGCAGCAAGCTCTGGGAAGCCTCCGGCTCCTTCTCCGTTGAGTTCGACTCCCCGGTTGCCGCTTTCGGTTTTTACGGCACTGACATTGGCGACTTCGACGGCCAGATCACCCTGGCGCTCGAAGACATCACCGGTACGATCACCAATCTGGTGATCAACAACACGATCAACGGCCCGAACGCGGCCCTGCTGTTCTTCGGTATCATCGACGTTGCCAACCCATTCGTCAAAGTCACCTTCGGCAACACCTCTGCCGGCACCGACTACTTCGGTTTCGATGACCTGACCGTTGGCGATGTCGCACAGGTGAAACAGGTTCCGGCACCGTCCGCCCTGGGCCTGCTGGGTCTTGGTCTGCTGGGCATGGGCTTTGCCGCCCGTCGCCGCCGCAAGGCCTGATCGCACACGCGACAATCTGAATGCAAAAGGCGGTGCCGCTTCGGCACCGCCTTTTTTGTCAATTTTGCGCGAACAACCGGCCAAAACCGGGAGCATCCACCGTAACGCCCAGCAGGCGCATGGCATGCCAGGCCAGGACCTGATTGCTGGACAGGACCGGCTTGCCCAATTCGTCCTCCAGCCTTGCGACAACGCGGGCACCGCGCAGGGCCGTACAGGACAGGAAAACCGCATCCGCGTCCGGATCACAGGCAGCTTTCGCCCCTGCGATGATCCGCTCCAGCGGCACGCCCGCCACGTCGATATCATCCTCCATTCCAAAGCCCGTAATGTTGATCACTTCGGCCCCGTCGGCCTCGATCGCGGGCACCAGGGTATGGTTCAACGCATCGCTATAAGGTGTCAGGATTGAAATCCTTTCCGCGCCCAATGCCTTGAGCGCCGCGCGGGTTGCAACCACGGGATTGGTCACCGTCACGCCGGGGCAGACCTCCTGCAGGATCGCCTCGATCCTGTCGCTACCAATGGCGGCACTGCCTGCGGTGCAGGCATAGATCATCACATCCACACCCAGCCCCGGCAGGATATCCGCCGCCGCCCTGCCCAGCCCCTTTTCCATGGCGCGCAGATTTTCCAATGTCAGCGGATTGGCATTCCGCACCCGGTTCACATAAAGACCGATTGTCTCCGGCAGCATCAACCGGATTTCCTGTTCAATTGTGAAATCCGTCGCAAGGGAAATCAGGCCGATCCGCCCGTCCGGCGCGATCTTGTCCAATGTGAAATCATGCCCCAGGCAGGTAAAACAGGTATCCTTCATGTCCTTAGCCTCCCTTCGTCAGGCAATGACAGGCAATTCCGCTGACGCCCGACGGCTCAGCCATTCCGCCCCGGTTTCGGTAATCACGATATTTTCCTCATGCACCATCTGGCGGCCCGGTGCGAAAGCCATGCCCGGTTCCAGCGTAATGACCGCCCCGGGCAGCAATTCCGTTTCATCGTCAGGCGTCACCGACGGCCCTTCGGTCAGTTGCATGCCAAGGCCATGGCCCATACGGCCAACCGAATTGCCCAATGCACCACCGGCCTCCAGAATAGTCCACATGGCCTGCCAGACATCGCACATCCGCGCCCCCGGACGGGCCGCATCGAACCCCGCCCCCGTCGCCGCAAAGACCGTGTCATAGGCGCGGCGGGTCAGGTCGTCTGCATGGCCGAAGGCAAAATTGCGGTCGAAGTCACAGAAGTAACCGTCATAGACCGTGCCCGTATCAATGATCAGCAGATCACCTTCTGACAGAACGCGGTCGGTCGGCCCCATGATGATGCTGTCGTAACCGCCCGGCCCGGAGCCACTGATGATATAAGGTGAATGATCCGCCCCACGGCGCAGAAGGTCGATCCTGAAATCGCGGCAGATTTCCCGCTCGCTCTGCCCGGCCTTCATAACTCCGGGCAAGGCCTCGAAGGCATCGGAAGTGAGCTGGCAGGCATAGCGGATTTTCTCAACTTCCGCTGCCGATTTTACGAAACGCAGCCCTCGCAACAGCGGAGCCGCGTCGACAAAAGGCACCGGCCTCAACCGGTTCTGCACATCCAGAAAGTCCCGCAGCGGCATACGCAGATGACTTTCATGGCCCATGGGCGTGCCAATTGCCCCATAGCGCCGGGGCAGCGCCGCCAGACTGTCGGCCAGCAGGGAGACGCCGTCGTCTTCCGGCACGGGGGCAGGCCAGGTCCGGATATCCTCTACCCAGGTGCTGCCCATGCCTTCCGCGCCGATTTCCGGGATCACGGCAATCGGCTTGCCGGTCAGCGGCAGGATCAGGAACCAGGGCCGGGTCGGGCTTTCCCAGAATTGGGTCTGAAAGCCGGAAAAATACCGGACCTCCGCCTCTGTCGTCAGCAAAAGCGCATCCAGACCCGCCGCATGCATGGCGCGTTGGGCGCGCTGCAGGCGGACCTCGAACTCCCGCAGGGGAAATCCCCGTTCCGGTGCCTGTGTCATTGGCTCACCCTCTTCCAACCGGGGGATCAGGCGGCAATGCTGTCAGGGTCTTGCCCCACCAGCGCCTTGTAGATCGCCGGGTCGGTCGCCCCTTCCGTGCCGATCACCAGAATACGCGAAGTCCCGTCCAGCCCCAAGGCGGAAGCGAGTGCCTGCTGTCCGGCCGCCGCAATCAAGCCCGCCAGGCCCGCCACGGCGGATTCACCCGCCACCACCGGTTCCCCGGCCCCGCCGGAGGCAAGCAACCGCATTGCCGGTGCAACCAGATCATCCTCGATGGTCATGAAATCGTCTGCGCCATCGCTTAAAATCTGCCAGGCCAATTGGGAGACCTCACCACAGGACAGGCCCGCCATCACCGTTTCCTCGGTGATATGGACGGCGGTCGGCACACCGCTGACCGCACTTTGATACAGGCAATCGGCGCGCGTCGGCTCCACGATGACAAGGCGCGGGCGCGCCGTCCCGAACGCCTGCCAGAGATGTGCCGCGACCGCCGCCGCCAGACCGCCAACACCGCCCTGCAGGAAAACATGGGTCGGCACTTGGCCGCCCGGAAGCTGGGACAGGATTTCCTGCGTCATGACCGTATAGCCCGCCATCACCTGACGCGGCAGTTCCATATAACCCTCATAGGATGTGTCGGAGACAATGAACCAGCCGTTGTCGGCTGCATCCTGTGCCGCTCGGCGGACGGATTCATCGTAATTGCCATTCACGCGCACCACTTCCGCGCCATAGTCCTCCACCGCGCGCGCCCGTTCCTCGCTGACCCCGGCGTGCATGTAGATCTTGCAGCCACAGCCAAATTGCCGTGCACCCCAGGCGACAGAGCGGCCGTGGTTGCCATCGGTCGCCGTCGCCACGGTGATCTGCGAGACCAAGTCTTCATGCAGGCGGTCGGCGATTTCCCGGTCGTGAACCGGCTTGCCGGTCCGCTGTTCCACTTCCCGCACTAACAGGCGCAACACCGCATAGGCCCCGCCCAATGCCTTGAAGCTGCCCAGGCCGAAACGGGAGCCTTCGTCCTTGTACAAAACCTCGGCCACGCCAAGGTCTGCCGCCAGACCGGACAGGCGGCGCAGCGGCGTCGGCTCATAGCCCGGCCATTGCCGGATCGCTTCATAGGCCTGATGGCACTGCTGACGGCTCAGGCTGTTGTCCAGTGCCGGGGGATAGGGCACACCCGTCTTGCTGTGGTCGTTATGGTACAGTTGAACGCGGGCGGCTTCAAAGTCGGACAGGGTCATCAGACAGTCTCCTTGTTTGCAGGCATTTCTTCCTGAACAAGACGCGCCCAGAAACGCGCGCCGGTCAGTAAAATCTCGTCGTTGAAATCGTAATGGGGACTGTGCAGGCCACAGCCGCCCGGCCCCTCGCCGCCATTCCCCAACAGCAGATAACAGCCCGGTTTCTGTTGCAGCATCGCGCCGAAATCCTCCGAGGCCAGGAGGGGCGCACAGGCCCCATCAACCTTGTCGTCACCGACCAGCGCCCTTGCCACGGCAACCGCCTTTTCGGTTTCCGCCGCGCTATTGATCGTCGGGGCGAAGACGCGGTCGTAGACCAGATCGCATTTCGCGCCATGGGCGGAACAGATACCGGAAACGATCCGATGGATGGTACCCTCGATCTGCTCCTGCACTGCCGGGATAAAGCTGCGGGTATCGCCGCTCAACACCACCTTGTCGGCGATCACATTGACGGTGCCGTCGGTCTTGAAATCGGTCACCGAAAGAACTGCATTCTGCGCCGGATCGAGGGTGCGTGAAATAAGTGTCTGCAAGGCCAGGACCACTTCGGCCCCGACCACGATGGGATCGACCGTCAGGTGAGGCAGGGCGGCATGTCCGCCCTTGCCGTGGATGGTGATTTCGAAATTATCCTCCGCCGCCATGATCGGACCGGGACGGACGGCAAAATGCCCGGCAGGCAGGGACGGCATATTGTGCAGGGCGTAGACGGCCTGAACCGGGAACCGTTCAAACAGCCCGTCTTCGATCATCGCAATCGCACCACGCCCATGTTCTTCCGCAGGCTGGAAGATGAAGACCACTGTCCCGTCGAATTCAACCGTCCCGGCCAGCAACTCTGCCGCCCCCAACAGCATCGCCGTATGCCCGTCATGCCCGCAGGCATGCATGCGGCCCTTGTGACGGGAGCAGTGATCGAAGTCGTTTTGTTCCTGGATCGCCAGCGCATCCATATCGGCCCGCAGCCCGATGGCCCGGTCAGAGCCGCCCTTGCGCAGAACTGCAACCACACCGGTGCCGCCGACGCCTTCATGCACTTCCAGGCCAAGGTCGCGCAATTTGCGGGACACAAGCGCGGCAGTGCGCGTTTCCTCGAAACCCAACTCCGGATATCGGTGCAGATCGTGCCGCCATTCTTCCATCCGGTCGCGTAAATCCGTATCGGAAACTATTTCATCCCACATCCGCCTGCCCTCGTGATTGCCATTCGGTGAAAGCAGAATAGCCCGCCAGATGATATTATTTTGATTGCATTTCACCGGCTCCGGGATGATTTTCGGAAAAGATTACGTATTTGACGATTATATTCGGATCGATGAGATGGATGATTTTGACCGGAAAATCCTGACCCTGTTACAGGAAAACAATCGCCGCACCGCCGAACAGTTGAGCGATCAGGTCGGCCTGTCGCCCGCAGCCTGCCAGAAACGGATCAAACGCCTGCGGGACAAGGGCGTCATCTCGCGGGAGATCGCCGTCCTGTCACCGGCTGCCGTCGGGCGTCGTCTGACGCTGATCGTGGAAATCACGCTGGAACGGGAACGGCCGGAGATGCTGGACGCATTCAAGCGCAAGATGATGAATACGCCGGAAGTCATGCAATGCTATTACGTGACCGGCAACGCGGATTTCATCATTATCGTAACGGCCCGGGACATGAAGGATTACGAAGACTTCACCCGGCGCTTTTTCTTCCAGAATTCAAACGTGCGCCGCTTTCACACCAATGTGGTGATGGACTGTGTGAAGGTGGGGCTGGCCGTGCCGGTAGAGACCGGCTCCGGGGAAGAATAGGAAAAGCGCCTGTTTGGCCCGTACCAACCAGCCCGGCGGCTGATCAATGCAGACGGCCCATCTCTATCAATTGCTGTCGCAGCCAGTTATGCGCCGGATCGGCCTGGCTGCGCGGATGCCAGGCGGCATAAATGGAATAGCCCTTTGCGATGAAGGGCAGCTCAAAACTGTCGAGGCGCGCGGCGCGGCAGCGCACCAGCCGTTCGGGCAGGGTCGAGACATAGTCGGTCCGCTCCACGACGATGGGCGCCAGCACGAATTGATGCACCGACAGGACCACATTACGTTTCCGTCCAAACGCCTCCAGTTGTTCGTCGATCGTGCCCCGGAAACTGCCGCCGCTGGTCGACACCAGAACATGGTCCAGCGCGCAATAGCTGTCCAGGTCCAGTGCCCCGGTTCCCCGGGGATGCCCCTTGCGTTGAACCATCACGTAGTTCTCGTCAAAAAGCTTACGCGCCTTCATCGTCGGCGGGACCATGTGCCGCGACCCGATCAGGATATCGACATCTCCGCGTTCAAGCTGTGCAGCGACCAGGTCAGCACGCGCCGTCTGAAAGGCGATGCGAATACCGGGACCGGCAATGTCGCGCAGCCGCTCCACCAGGAAAACGCCCAAGGTGATGGTCGAGTTATCGCTGGCCGCAATATTGAACACACGATCATCGGTCATGGGATCGAAACCGGGCGGTCGGCGCACCACCGTTTCAATATCCTTGAGCGCCGCATGAAGCGGATCGCGCAGGTCCAGCGCCCGGGTCGTCGGCAGCATCCCGCGCCCTGTTTCCGACGGCACCAGCAACGGATCGCCGAATAGATCGCGCAGCCGCGCCAGTTGCGAGGACAGGGCGGGCTGGCTGATCCCCAGGCGGGCGGCGGCCCGCGTCACATTCGCCTCTTCGATCAATACATCCAGCGAAACCAGCAGGTTCAGGTCAATGCCTTTGATATCCATCATCGTTATACGTCCAATATCGACAATCGATTTCAGATATACCACAGGCAGCCTTAAATAACAGCGGTTCCCCATCGCTGTCAGCAGGAGGCCGCCGTGCCCGGAAAATCCGTAAAACTGTCCCTCAACCTCTTCAGTCTTGCCTATTTTTCCCTGGGCGTCGGCTCGCTTTCGATCATCGGTACCCTGCCGCAGATCGCCACGTCCATCGGCCACGGCAAGGAAGATATCGCCTTCCTGGTCTCCGTCTTCTCGATCACCTTCGCCATTACCGCCCCGCTGTTGCAGATCGCTTTCGGTCATCTGCCGCCCAAACGTGTCCTTGTGGCCGGGCTTGTGCTGATGGCGGCAGGCGCTTTCGATTCCGCCCTGGCACCCGACTATGGTCTTCTCTTCGCGGCCCGCATTCTGGCCGCCGTCGGGGGGGCCGCCATCGGGCCGGTCGTATCCGCCCTTGGCGCCAGTCTGGTGCCTGACGAACAGCGCGGCCACGCCCTGGCCGTGGTCTTCGGCGGCATGACCATCGCCCTGGTTCTGGGCGTGCCCCTGTCAAGTTGGCTGGGCGCCACAATCGGCTGGCGTGCGACCCTGGGCCTGATCGGGATCATCACCCTGACGGTCGCCGTCCTGGTGGCCTTCTTCGCCGCCGCAGGCAGCGCCGGGCCACGTATCCGCCTTGCCCATCTGTTTGAAGTAATGACCCGCCCGACCGTTGCCACCGGGATCGCCGTCATGGTGCTGCAGATGGCAGGCATATGCGCCACCTACACAATGATCTCCCCGGTCCTGCGGGAACAGTTCGGCGCAGGCGACAACCTGATTTCCATCCTGTTGTTGGTCTATGGGGTGGCGGGCATTTCCGGCAATGTCATGGCGCGGCGTATTGCGCGGATCTGGTCGGCGGACCGGGCAATCGCCACAGCCCTCATCGGCCTGATCGTAGTCTTCGCCGCCTTGTATCTGACACCGGGATGGGTCCTGAGCGCCGCCGCCATCCTCTGCCTCTGGGCGGTCAGCAACGACCTGTTCATGCCGTCCCAGCAACGCCGGATGGTGGAATTGGCGCCCGAGGTCCGGGGCCTCGTCCTGGCGCTCAATTCCTCTGCCATCTATGCAGGGATCGCGGCAGGGTCCTTCACATCGGGCGCGCTTTTCCCAATCACCGGGTTATCGGGCCTGCCGCTGGCATCCATTGTCTTCCTCGCCCTCAGCCTCGGCGCCTTGTGGCTGTCACGCCGCAGCGCCCGGGCGACGTCCGGCGAAACGGTGACGGGATATGCCGTCCACCAATCGCAACAGGAAGGGCCGTCAGGCCTCTGCTGCGCAAAGGGAGCGGCGGCGCCGGAACCGGTAGAATAGCTGAGAGACAGAGCCCAGGAATATGGTACCGCAGAGCACGGGACCCAGGACAAACCCGGGTTCCACTTTGCCCAGGATCATGACCAGCGGCACCGCGCCCGCCGGGGGATGTTCCACGCCGAAAATCATCATCAGCATGACCGTAACCGCCACCGCCGCACCGGCCACCCAGATGCCTTCCACCGGCAGCAGGATCGCAGCAAGGCCGATCATCGCGGCAATCATATGACCACCCACCTGATTGCGCGGACGTGCCAATGGCGACGTCGGCGCGGCAATCAGAAGAACCGCACTGGCCCCCAGCGGGGCCATCAAAAGCGGCGTTCCTGAAAACTCGCCAATCAAACCCAGACCGCCAATCGTGACCAACGCCACAACGCCGCAAAAGGCGATCTCTATCGCGTTGCGGCTGGATTTTCGTCCCTCGGATATCCGGCGCGTCTGGCGGTCGGTAGACATCTATATTACCGTCAACATATGTGGAATAAATTTAATACGCGTCAATTAGCGTGAAATCTATTTCCCGTCCATATTTTTTTATTGGCTTTGCGCTTTTGCCAGTTCGCCAAGGGTCTCGACGGCCCCGGCAATGGTCTCGTTCCAGATATGGCCGCAACTGAGCCGCAGGTGATTGGTATAGCGGTCGCTGGCGGTGAAGCAATCTCCCGGTGCGAAACATATGCCATGGTCAAGGGCGGCCGCGAACAGGGCGCGGGTGTCGAACCCCGCCGGCATTTCCACCCAGAGAACGAAACCGCCAGCGGGCCTGGACACCCGTGTGCCGTCGGGGAAATGCGCCTCTACCGCTTGGCGCATCTGGTCCAGACTGTCTGCGAAAATACGCCGGACCCGGCGCAAATGGCTGTCAAAACCGCCGGAGGCCAGATAGTCCGCCACCGCCGCCTGCGGCAGGGCCGGGCCGCTTAACGTCACGGCCAGTTTGCTATCAACGATGCGGCGCATATACCGGGCAGAGGCTACCCAGCCGATCCGATAACCGGGCGACAGGGTCTTGGAAAAAGACCCGCAATAAAGAACATCCGCCGCAGAGGAAAAACTGCTGAACGGGCGGGGCCGGTTTCCCGCAAAATAGACATCCCCATAGACGTCATCTTCCACCAGGGGCACATTATGGCGCGCCAGAAGGTCGAGCACCGCCCGCTTGTTTTCCTCCGGCATACAGCAGCCCAAAGGGTTATTGAAACCGGATGAAAACAGGCAGGCCTTCACCGGTTGAACGGACAGAGCCTCCGCCAAGGCAGCAACATCCAGCCCCGTGCGCGCATCGGTTGGCAGTTCCAATGCCTTCAGCCCCAATTGCTGCAGGACCTGCAACATCCCGAAATAGGTCGGCGATTCGATGGCAACGAGATCGCCCGGCTGTGTCACGGCCTTCAACGCCAGGAACAACGCCTCCGTACAGCCGCAGGTAACCGCCAGGTCCTCCGGCGCAAGCACCTGTCCCCACCGGGCCGCACGGCGGCAGATTTCGCGGCGCAGGGCCAGGTCACCCCGAGGCTCCGTATAGACATTGTAATTCACACTTTTGGTGCGGGCCGCACGGGCCAGAAACCGGTCGAGACGCCCCGACGCCAGAACCGCCGCACTGGGCACCGCACAGCCCAGCGGGGCCAGCTTGGTATTCGCCGCATGGGCCAACAGATGATGGATTGAACTCGCCTTGGTCACATCCACACCCTGCCGGGGCGGTCTGGAACAGGCGGGCAGGTCCATCCCGCCGTCACCACCGCGGGCGACGTAAAAGCCGGATTGGGGCCGCGCCTCCAGCACGCCGCGGTCCTCCAACTGGCGATAGGCCTGCAGGGCGGTCGTGACACTGGTCCGGGTCTGGCGGGCGACAGCGCGCAGCGACGGGGCCTTCATGCCCAGCCGCAGGGTCCCGCTTTCCACCAGCCCCGTGATGAAATCGGCTACCTCTTCGTATTTGAAGGCGTCATTGTCGCGCATTCCGTTCCGGCCTTCCGGTCAAACTGTTATGATCAATATTGTCAATTTCTGTAACTGTTATTGTTTTTTCAGCAACGCTACAAGGTTTCTGAAACAAATCAGGGACCAAAACCATGACCTATCAAGCCATCAACCTGCAAAACAAGCTCAGCCTGTTCAACAATCACTGGTCGCCGAAAAACATCGCCGCTATGAACGACTATCTGTTCAAGGTCGTGAAAGTTAAGGGAGATTTCGTCTGGCACGATCACCCGGATACCGACGAGGTGTTCCTCGTGCTTGAAGGCAGCCTGCGTATCGACTTCCGCGATGGCGCCGTCACTCTCAATGAGGGGGAGATGTTCGTTGTGCCCAAGGGGGTTGAGCACAAACCCTATGCACAAGATGAGGTCAAGATGCTGCTGATCGAACCGAAAGGCACGGCCAATACCGGCAGCGCCGGGGGTGAGCGCACCGCCCCGGAGGATGACTGGGTCTAAGGCCTCAATTCGATGTAGACAATCAATCCATATATAGACTATATGTCCAAATATGGAATTTCTGTCGACATATAAAAATCTGGCCGATGCCCTTGCCGCCCTGCTGCATCCCCACGCGGAAGTGGTGGTCCATGACCTCGCGACACAACAGGTCGCCTATATGGCCAACCCGTTTTCCAATCGCGAGATCGGTGCGCCGTCGCTGATCGATGATGTGGATTTCACCAGCGGGCAAAGGGTCATCGGCCCTTATCAGAAGCTGAACTGGGACGGGCGGATGCTGAAGTCCATCTCGGTCGTGATGCCGGACGCCAAAGGCGCGCCCGAGGCCCTGCTCTGCATCAACCTGGACCAGTCGGAAATGAGCCGCCTGCATCAGTTGCTGGGCACAATGCTGGCCCTGCCCGAAACGCCGGACCCGGCGGTCGACGGCCTGTTCCGGGACGACTGGCATGAACGCATCAACCAGTCGATCCAGACATGGTTGCGCGACGAAGGGCTGACGCTGCAAAGCCTTGGCCGTGAGGACAAGCGCCGCCTCGTCACGCATCTGCAGGGCCAGGGCGCCTTCCAGGGCCAGGGCGCCGCCCCCTATGTGGCGCAATGTCTGGGGTTGGCCCGGGCGACGATTTACAAATACCTCAAGGAGGGGTCATGAGAAATTTCGAACTGGAGACCTTCTTTTCCAAATGGGAATTCGCCGCACGTTATCACATGACGGCCTCCGATTTCGAAAGCATGAGCATCGCCGAATTGCTGGCGCTGGCCAGCGACGAGGACCGTGAGGCCTTCGACAGCCTCCGCCTCAGCTATACCGAAACCTATGGCAATCCGGCCCTGCGCACGGAAATCGCCGGAACTTACGACACCGCCAATGCCGACGATATCCTCTGTTTCGCAGGCGCCGAGGAAGGTATCTATGTGGCGATGAAGGTGCTGCTGGAACCGGGCGATCATGTGATCACCGTCGTGCCCAATTATCAGGCCGCCGAGACCCTGCCTCTGGCAATCTGTGAGGTGACCGGCGTGCCGCTGGACCCCGACGATAACTGGAGCCTGGATATCGACGCCGTCCGTGCCGCCATCCGCCCCAATACCAAGCTGATTTCCATCAACTTTCCCAACAACCCGACCGGGGCGGTCTTAAGCCGCGACCGTTTCGATGCCCTGATCGATCTCTGTCGGGAACACGGCATCTGGCTGTTCAGCGACGAGGTTTACCGACTGGTGGAACGCAGCGAAGACATCCGCCTGCCACAGGTGGCCGACGTCTACGAACGCGGGCTGTCGCTTAATGTGATGTCCAAGGCCTATGGCCTGCCGGGGCTGCGCATCGGCTGGATCGCCGCCAAGGACCGTGACCTGCTGCGCCAGATGGAATGCTACAAACATTACCTGTCCATCTGCAACAGCGCACCCAGCGAACATCTTTCCCTGATCGCCCTGCGCGCCCGCGATGTGATCCTGGAAAAGAACCGCAGGCTTGCCAAGGACAACGCAGACAAGCTGACCGCCTTTTTCAGTGAATTCCCGGAGCTTTTCGACTGGCAACGGCCCGACGGCGGCTGTGTCGGTTTCCCGAAATATATCGGGCCGGGCAGTACGGATGATTTCTGTGAGGATCTGGTGGAGAAAAGCGGCGTGCTGTTGCTGCCACCCAAAATCTATAAGTCGGACCTGCTGCCGGTCACCTGGAACCGGTTCCGGGTCGGCTTCGGGCGCGCCAATATCGACGAGGGTCTCGCCGCCTGGCGCGCCTATCTGAAGTCCAATCAGATCAACTGATCCAATTCCAAAGTCCAGGGGGCGAGGTCGAGGCCCTGTTCCCTGATCCAGGCGTCGGAGTAATAGCTGTCGAGGTAGCGTTCGCCGCTGTCGCAGATCATGGTAACCACGCTGCCCTGGCGGTCATCGGCCTTCATCTCGCCCATCAGCTTCAGCGCCGCCTGCACATTGGTGCCGGTGGACCCGCCGCATTTGCGGCCCAGAACCCGCTCCAGCCAGTGGATGGTGGCGATGCTGGCCGCGTCCGGCACGCGCATCATGCGGTCGATCACATGGGGTTGGAAGCTGGGTTCCACACGGGGTCGGCCTATCCCTTCGATGCGGGAGCCGGCAGTGGAGCGGATGGTGTCATCGCGGTCCCGGTAATAGTCGAAGAAGACCGAATTTTCCGGGTCCGCCACGCAAAGCCGGGTCTTGTCCAGCAGGCTCGGGTTATAGCGGATAAACCGCCCGATGGTGGCGGATGTGCCGCCGGTGCCCGCACTCATCACCACCCAGTCGGGGATCGGGTTCGGCTCCTGCGCCATCTGGGCGAAGATGCTTTCGGCGATGTTGTTATTACCACGCCAGTCGGTTGCCCGTTCGGCATAGGTGAACTGGTCCATGTAATGACCGTTCAGCCGTTCGGCCAGGGCCTCGGCCTCCGCATAGATCTGCGGGGCGGGCACCTTCACGCATTCGCCGCCATAGAATTCGATCTGGTCGATTTTGCGCTGGGCGGTGCTTTCCGGCACGACGGAGATGAAGCGCAGGCCCAACAGCTTGGCGAAATAGGCCTCTGAAATGGCGGTACTACCGGAGGAGCATTCCACGATCGGGGTTTTCGGCCCGATTTTGCCGTTGCATAGGCCATAGAGGAAAAGCGAGCGCGCCAGACGGTGTTTCAGGCTACCGGAGGGGTGGGTAGATTCATCCTTGAGGTAAAGCGTGATCCCGTCGAAGGCTGGCAGGTCCAGACGGATCAGATGGGTATCCGCAGAGCGGTTGAAATCCGCCTTGATCCGTTCAATGGCTTCGCAGACCCAGCCATGGTCGCAAGCCACACGTTCTTCATCCCCCGCCATCGCCGTCAGGCATTTCTTATCCGCCATGAGACATCCTGTTTTACAGTTAACCTGTGGACTATTTAGCCGGGAGATCACAGACCATCAAGCAGGACATCGTATGCTTACAATTCCCCATATCGCTTGATATCGACCAGCTTTGTGAGCTTTTTCGGCGCGATCAGACCATAGCTGCGCTGTACCACAATCTCTACCTCGCCCCAGTCGGGATCATTATCCAGCCGCATACCGATCCAGCCTTTCGGCCCCACATAGGGCGGACGGAAAAACCGCTCCGGGTCGCTTCCGACCAGGATTTCCTGCACGCCATGCGGCGCCTTGCACCATAGGGACAGCCGTCCGTCCCCGCTTTTGATCATGGCGAAAATCTTGCCGCGGACCCGGAAGGTCGGATCGCCCCAGGTTTCCTTTTCCACCGCCTCCGGCAGCGCCAGACAGAGTGTCCGAAAACGCTCGACAGTTTGATCCGTCATGTTTCCCCCTAATCCAGTTAACGATACGGCGACCGCTGCGGCCGGACCGTCATTTCCGTAACGCAGGCATTGCCAGGCAAGGTTACTGCCAGTGCGGCCATATCCGCAATATTATCCACATGGATCATTCTGTCCGGGTCCAGTGTTTCGGTATTGGAAAGCCTGGAATAGACAAAGCCCGGGTGTATCAGCGTCACACGCACGCCGTCCTCCCGCACCTCCTCGAACAGACTTTTCGCGAAACCTTCAAGGCCATGCCGTCCGGCGCAATGGGCCGCCATTTTCGCGATACCCATTTTGGCATACATGCCACAGATATAGAGATAACCGCCCTGCGCCTGGCGAACGAATGGCAGCGTCAGCGCGGTCAGCCGCATCGGCGCATGCAGGATCGCATTCAAGGTGCGATCCCATTCGTCGAAACTTTCCGCCCCGATCGCCGTGGACCGCCCGCCGCCTGCGGAATAAATGACCGCGTCCAGCGGCCCTTTCGAACCGGCCCATTCGGCAAGGTCCGCAACCTGATCCATATCGGTCAGTTCCGCCAGATGATAGTCGCCGTCACCGCCCTGTTTTCTGACCGTCTCCAGGGTTCGGGTTATTTCCTTTTCGTCCCGGCCGTGGGCCAGGATCGACCAGCCGTCTGCCGCCAGACGCGAGGCAATTGCACGCCCGATGCTGCCACTGGCGCCAACCACCAATGCACGCTTTTCCATTGGCTTTCTCCCCGGTTTTCATGCGACCCCGAAAGGATAACACAGGATCATCACATGCTGGCAGATTCCTGATGCAGCCAGTCACGCGGCGCGGTGCCAAAATGCCGTTCAAACACGCGGGAAAGCGCCGTTGTGCTTTTGTAGCCAACCTGCGGGGCCACCGCCTTCAGGCGTTCACCCGCCCGCAGCTTCTGTTTTGCAAGGGTCAGCCGGACCGACGTCAGGTAATTGCCCGGCGATACGCCAATCCGCATCTTGAAGGCCGCCGCAAAATTTGCACGTGACATCCCTGCCGCATCGGCCAGGTTTTCGATACACCAGTCCGCCGCCGGATCTTCGTGAAGCGCCACCAGGGCACGGGCCAGTTTGGGGTCCGCGAGCCCGGCCAGCAGCCCACGGTCGGTCCGGTTCGACGCCACGCAATATCGCAATAGATAAAGAAGCAACAACTCCACCAGCGAATTCAAAACCGTCATACGGCCGAACCGTTCCGAGAAGGCCTCGTCGAACAGGCTTTTGGCCGCAGCATCCAACCCGGGAACATCAGCAAAGGGCAGGATAAGTTCGTCCGGCAGGCCAAGCAGCCTTGGATGGGCAACCATTGCGTCAAAGGAAAGCCGGGCACAGACCAGTTCCGCCCCCACACCCTCACTGCACAAAATCCGGTGGGGGATGGGCTCTGCCAGCATCACCAGGCTGGGCTGGATGATTTCCACGGGGTCTTTGCCCTCTGTTACCAATGTCACCGGGCCGCGATGAACCAGATGCATATGGCCTTTGTTGTCATCGGCTGGAAAATCCGTGTGACGGCAAACCGATCCCGCAAAGAAAACGCCCGCATTCAACGGGCCGCGATCCAACAATGCGGAAAGCAGATCGGTTTCAGACGAATGGCGTGTTTCTTCAGACAACAAATCACCCCTGCCTTGTCTAACGTGAGTTCATGGGCCGGTCGCCCTTTGCTGTCGGAATATTTAAGGCGGCGGCGCCGGTCGTGGAAATCAAGGCAGATCAACTGAAGGTGATAAGGAGTATTCCCCCATGTCCATCGCATCGAAAATCCTGCGGTCCGCCCTGCTGGCCAGTGCACTCGTCGTCACCGGGGCCGCCAGCCTGCCAACCCTGGCCCAGGCTGCGGAAGAGGTAAACCTCACCAACGGGATGGCGGTTCACGGCTATGACGTCGTCGCCTATTTCACCGAAGGCAAGCCGGTTGAAGGCAAAGGCTCCTACACAGCCAGCTACAACGGCGCGAGCTACCAGTTCTCCAGTGCGAAAAACCGTGACATGTTCATGGCCGACCCGGCCCGATACGCGCCGCAATATGGCGGTTTCTGTGCCTTCGGCACGGCCATGGGCCGCAAGTTTGACGGCGACCCCCAGGCCTGGACCATCAAGGATGGCAAACTCTATCTGAACCTGAACAAGAAGGTGCAGGCCCGTTGGAGCAAGGACATCCCCGGCTTTGTCAAAGGGGCTGATCATAACTGGTCGATCATCGAAACCGTCGCCGACGCCAAACTGGAAAACAGCCCGCCGTCGGGCCTGACCCAGGGCGCACAGTAAGCCTCTCATTCCACCTGCGTTATGGGGTGTGGGCACTCACGCCCCATAACATGTCGGTGAGAACCGCGTCATGTGGGTTACAGGTCGAAAAACCAGCAATATATGTGATTTGACCGGCCCGGAAAAACAGACGCCGGTCAACGTTGAGCAACCAGAAGGACGAGAGTGACCATGAAGACTACAATGACCCTGGCCGCCGCCCTCGCCGCGGCTGTTACCGTCGCCGCCACGGATACCGCCGTCGCCGCGGGCAAGGAAAAATGCTATGGCGTTGCCAAGGCCGGCCAGAATGACTGTGCCGCGGGGCCGGGCACGACCTGTGCCGGTACGTCGGTAATCGACTATCAGGGCAACGCCTGGAAACTGGTTCCGGCGGGCACCTGTGAAAGCATCACAATGAGTACCGCTGACGGTCGTGACGTCTCCGGCAGCCTGACGCCGCTGAAACGCGACCTGCCGAAATCCTAACGGAAAGTCTCCGACAGGCCGCCGGAAATCAAACCGACGGCATCCTGTCGGCGCCACTCAATCATGTCCGAAGCCAAACCCCGAACAGCTTCCTTTCCCCCCGCGTCGCCGCGCATGGTCCCCGCCATGCCGGCACGCAGCGGTGTGGGGTTCAAACCACAACATCTGTCGGCGATCCTGGATGATCCGGGTCGGCTGTCCTGGTTTGAGGTCCATGCGGAAAACTATATGGTTGAAGGCGGCCCGCGCCTGCGGCAACTGGAACGCCTGCGGGAGAGTTACCCGCTGTCCCTGCATGGGGTCGGGTTATCGCTGGGCGGTGTGGAGCCGCTGGATACAGACCACCTGACGGCCCTGCGGCAACTGGTTGACCGGTTCGAACCGGCCCTGGTGTCGGAACATGTGGCCTGGTCGTCTCACGGCGGCAACTATTTCGCCGACCTGCTGCCCATGCCGATGAACCGCACATCACTGGACCGGCTGATAAACAGCGTGGATCAGGTTCAGGAGGCACTCAACCGCCAAATCCTGATCGAAAACCCCAGTTCCTATATGGACCTGCCGGAAAGTAATCTCGTTGAAATCGAGCTTCTGGCCGAAGTCGCAAGGCGAAGCGGCTGTGGCCTGCTGGTCGATGTGAATAATATCTATGTCAGCGCCCACAACCTGCGGACCAGCACGGAGGCCTATATCGATGCCATTCCTGCGGAGCTGGTGGGTGAAATCCATCTGGCCGGTCACGACCGCAGCCAGACCAGCGACGGCCCGGTCCTGATCGACAGCCATTCGCGGCCCGTCGATAGTGCCGTCTGGACGCTTTATGACCGGCTGATCACCCGGATCGGCGCGCGCCCGACCCTGATTGAATGGGACAATGACCTGCCGGACTGGCCCGTGCTTGCCGGTGAGGCCACCCGCGCGGATGCGCTGTTAAATGCCGTTACAGGCGAGGTGGAGCCGGTCGCATGAGCCATGGAACCGACTTCTACGACGATTTTGCCAATGCCCTTCGAAACCGGGACCCGCAATCCCTTGCCGATTACAATGCGGAACGTTTTTCGATTTACCGCAACAATGTCTATCGCGCCCATATCGACGCCCTGGCCGATGCCTATCCGGTCATCGCCCGGCTGGTAGGACAGGAATTCTTCGAGGCAATGGCCCGCGAGTACTACCTTGCTGGCCCCAAAGGCGATATATCCCTTGCCTTGTATGGCGATGGTCTCGCGGCATTCATCGAGGATTTCGCCCCCGCCCGGGGCCTGCCCTATCTGCCTGATATGGCGCGGCTGGAACGGGCGTGGCTGGAGGCGCTTCATGCCGCCGATGCAGACCCGATAAGGCCTGGAAAACTGTCAGCAGGCAGCATCGATCTACCGTCGCTGCGGTTCCGGATGCACCCCACATGCCGCCTTGTGTCGTCAGCCTATCCGATTGTCTCTCTCTGGCATGCCAACCAACCGGACGCCTCCCCGGCAGGTGACATTCAGGCGGTTGCGGAAACCGCCCTGATCGTCCGGCCCGGGTGGGAGGTTGCCCTGCACCTTCTCCAGCCACCGGCGGCCATCTTCACCCGTCGCCTGATGGCGGGCAGGAGCGTGGCCAAAGCCTTTGACGCCGCAACCGGAATTTCCGCCGATTTCGATATCACGCAAACCTTCGGACTGCTTCTCACAGCCGGGGTCTTCACCGCCATCGCAACAGGAGACGAACAGTGACAACGGATACCACGACCCAACAGACGGGGCAGACCGTCAAATCCGGCATCATGACACGATATCGCCACCTGGTCCGGACGGTCGAGGCCACCGGGGACGACTGGCTGATCGGGTTTGCCGCACGGCTTGGCTTTGCCGCCCTGCTGCTGCCTTACTATTTCAACAGCGCGCTCACCAAATTCGATTCCGGATTTCTCGGGCTGTTCCCGCCGTCGGCAGGGGCCTTTGCACAGATCCTGCCAAGCATCGCCGAACAATACAGCTATGATGTGGCAGCCATTCCCTTCTTTCCATGGCATCTTGTCGTCATCGCCGGAAGCCTCACGGAAATCCTGCTCCCCCTTCTGATCGTCGCCGGGCTGTTCTCGCGCCTGTCGGCCCTGGGCATGATCGGTTTCGTCATCGTGCAGACCATCGTCGATGTGGTCTTCCATGGGGTCGGCCCGGGCGTCCTGTTCAACGGTCTGCCCACGGAACTGATCGACCAGCGCCTGCTTTGGGTGTTCCTTTTGCTGATAATTGCCACGAAAGGGGCCGGGAGGCTCTCTCTCGATCATATACTGGCGCGCCAGATCAACCTTTGAGGGTGTATGTTCTCCCGATTTCCTGCGGTCTTGGGCGATTTTTTTGAAACATTATGAATTACGGTAACTAGCTACCTCAACAAATGGTTGTTCCTCCCCTATATTGCGCCCCGATCAAAGATAGGGATTGGGGCTGAGGCCACCACGGTGCCATATTTTTCCAAGCCAGCGACACGATTGAAAATATTCCTGCTCTGCACGTTTGCCTTTGCGCAGGCGGCGGCGGCTTTTGCCATGACCGGCCGCGCCCGGGCCGAGACCTATGTAGTGGGTATCGAGAATATCGAATATATGCCCCATTACAGCGCCGTGGGCGAAGAGGTCTATGGCTATATCCGGGACCTGCTGGACGCCTTTGCCAAGGATGAAGGCATCAATTTCCGCTATCAGGCCTATCCCATCATCCGGTTGTCCCGCAATCTTGCCACCGGCATCGTCGATTTCAAATATCCGGCCAATCCCGGCTGGATCGAACATAGCGGGGCGACCCTGATCTACAGCGACCCGGTCGCGGAATTCACCGACGGGCTCAGCATCAAACCGGAGAACCGGGGAAAGCCGATCAAAAGCATCGCCCTCGTCCGGGGTTTCACACCGCAGGCCTTCCAGAAGCAGATTGAAAACGGTGAAATCCACGTCAGCGAACATGACTCGCTGCGCGATGTGGTCCAGCATGTGCTGCGCGGGCGTTCCGACGCGGTCTATGCGAACAAGAGTGTCGTCAAATATTTCATGGCGAACTTCCTGCACAAGCCCGATGCCCTGATCTTCGATGATCAGGAGAACGTCACCCGGGACAGCTATCGACTGGGAACGATCCAGCACAGGAAGATCATCGAGAAACTCAATCAGTGGCTCGCGAAAAACAGCGGGCGCATCGGCAAGCTCAAGAAAAGCTACGGCCTAGAATAGGTCCTGCCAGACTTTCCAGTCCGCCACCTTTTCCGCCAGCATTTGATATCCCGTACCGGCGGGGTGCAAACCGTCGTTCGCCCGCAACGACGCCAACCATTCCGCCCGCCCGGCAAAATCATCCAGAAGGTCCAGATAGGGCACCTGCAACCGGGACGCGATTTCACCATAGGCCTTGTTCAGGCTCTCGATCCGCTCGTTTGTGAAGCTGAACGCGTGGCCGTTTTCGGACCGGACAGGCATGCGGTCTTCCGCGACCGGCGGCGGGCCCACCCATAACGTCGTCCACAGGGATTTTGCCTCGCCGACAATCTCTTCCACCTGTGCCAGGGTCCGGTGCAACGGGCGGCGCAACGGGCCGCCGTTCACCTGGGCAATGTCATTGAGGCCGAAAAAGAAGACAACCGCGCCCGCGCCATTCACCGGCAGGCGCGCCACGCATTCGGACCGCCAGCGCGCGCCGATCTCAGCCGTGGTCTGACCATGGACCCCCAGATTATAGACGGATTTCAGGGCGTTGGCCGCCGGGGGCATGCCGACAAGCCGACCGGGCCAGCCAAGATGGCATTCATCGCCAACACCTTCGGTGGTGCTGGCCCCAACGAAACAGATATGTGTAACTGTCATGGAACCCTCATTCAGACCCGTGCCCAAACAAGCATGCAGACCCTTTCAATTCAACCGGTAAAGGGTCAACCGGTTAGAGAGAATGACCGGTAGGTCAGTCGTCACCAAGCATTTTGGTGCAACCATCGTAGAGATGCTCTTTGTCCTTCAGATGCGGTCGCTGATGGTCCAGCGCCTCCAGCATCTGCAAGGCAGCAACGACACCCGCCCGCCCATGCGAACGCGGCCGCCATTCCGCCAGGACCGCCCCCGCCGGAACCATCTCTGCCGACAGAACCGGATTGGCAACCGGGATCGGCTGTTTATCGGTAAAGGGGTTCTCTTCCGCGGGGGGCCCGTTGTCGAAACCCTCCGTCGGCAACGGATGGGGCTTCATTTTGGGTCTGGCATGTTCCGACATTGCGCCTCTCCTTTCTGGATTGCTTCAACGTTCGGCATCGGTGAGTCTAGCATGATGAATGTTAAAGTTTTCTTCACATCCCCATGACCGATCCCATCGCCTGCCCCACCACCTGGACGAAGACTTATGAATAACTGGCCCTTGCCAGCCAACTGTTTTTCAACAATAGGTAGGTCTCAAAAAAGGGAAGTGGGCCAATCTGGGGGAAGGCATGCTGCAGTCATCAGTTATCTCGGAGAGAAATAATCTCCAGGCTATTATCTATCTCGTAGTCGGTATTTTTTCGCTCTCCATGATGGATGCCACCGCCAAATGGCTGGTCCACGCCAACTATGAGGTTGTGCAGATCCTGGCCGTTCGCGGCTGGATCGTAACCGCGATATTGCTGGTCTATGCGGTCTTCAACGGCGGCCTTCGCAAGCAGCTTTATACCAAGCGCCTGCGGGACCACGCTGTCCGGACGGCCTTTGCCTATCTGGCGCCTTTCTGCTTTTTCACCTCCCTGCAGACCCTGCCGCTGGCCGATGCCACGGTCATCTTCTTCGCCGCCCCCTTCATCATGACGGCGCTGTCCGTGCCTTTGTTCAAGGAAAAGGTCGGGCTGCATCGCTGGGCCGCCATCGTCATCGGCTTTATCGGCGTGCTGGTCGCCCTGCAGCCGGGCTCCGACGGTTTTCATCCCATGGCGCTGGTCGTCGTGGTCGGCTGTGTCTTCTATGCCGTGACCACCCTGGCGGTCCGCTGGCTGGGCAGCACCGAAAGCACCTTCAAGATTGTCTTCTATTTCAACTTCGGCGTGGCCCTGATCTCCACGATTTTCGCGCCGTTCGTCTGGGTTCCGATGACCTTGCTGGACATCGGCGTGGTGGCGGGAATGGCCGGGCTGGCGCTGTGCGGCCATGTCTTTGTCTCGCGCGCCTTCAACACCGGGCAGGTGGGCGTGATCGCACCCTTTGAATATTCCGCCCTTTTGTGGACGACCATCATCGGCTTCCTGATCTGGGACGACCTGCCGTCCAGCCAGGTCTGGTCCGGTGCGGTCATCATCATCGGCAGCGGTCTCTACATCATCCATCGCGAACGCCGCCAGAAAAAAGCCGCCACCCCCGCCAAGCGGCCCGCCTGAGGTCTGCCGCGCCGAAAGATTTGATTTGGCCGCGTCATAAAGCTGCGGTTCAATCCATTGTGTTGTGCCGTCACGTGGTATAAAGGTTACGGCTGAGAGGGCCGTATCGGCGCAGGGGCATACCGATACGGGATAGGTAACAACGTTTTTGGAGAGCGCCCTTGTCAAACGTCGCTGCGGGTGGCCTGACCCATCAAAACAGCTTTTCCTATGAAGAGCTTATCGAATGTGCAAAAGGCAAACTTTTCGGCCCGGGCAACGCCCAGTTGCCGATGCCGAACATGCTGATGCTCGACCGGATCGTATCCATCACCAAAGATGGCGGTGAGCACGGAAAAGGCCATATCCTTGCGGAACTGGATATCAAACCGGACCTGTGGTTCTTCGACTGCCATTTCGAAGGCGACCCCGTGATGCCGGGCTGCCTTGGCCTGGACGCCATGTGGCAGCTTGTCGGCTTCTTCCTCGGCTGGCTTGGTGGCCAGGGCAAGGGCCGCGCCTTGGGCGTTGGTGAGGTGAAGCTGTTCGAACAGGTTCTGCCGACCGCCAAGAAGGTCACCTACGAGATTAATTTCAAACGTGTCATCATGCGCCGCCTGATCATGGGCATCGCCGACGGGATCATGAAGGTGGACGGCAAGCCCGCCGCCGAAGTGAAAGACATGAAAGTCGGCCTGTTTGTGCCCGACGACGCGCAGTAATCAAACAGACGAACACCAGGGAGCACGCCAATGCGTCGAGTTGTCGTCACCGGGATCGGGATTGTTTCCAGTATCGGGAACAACCAGAACGAAGTCCTGGATTCACTGAAGGCCGGTCGTTCCGGCATCACGTTTAGTGAAGACTATAAGGAACGCGGGTTCCGCAGCCATGTCCATGGCGATGTGAAGCTGGATGTTGCCGACCATGTCGACAAAAAGCTTCTGCGCTTCATGGGCGACGGCGCGGCCTATAACTATATCGCCATGAACCAGGCCATCGAAGATGCCGGCCTGGAGGAAAGCGATGTCAGCAACGAACGCAGCGGCCTGATCATGGGTTCCGGCGGCCCCAGCACCAAAAACATGCTGTGGGCCTGGGACACGGCGCGGGAGAAATCCGCAAAACGCGTCGGCCCCTTCATGGTGCCGCGGACCATGTCGTCGACCAATTCGGCAACCCTGGCGACGCCGTTCCACATCAAGGGCGTGAACTACACCATCAGCTCCGCCTGCTCCACCTCGGCGCATTGCATCGGCAACGGCACCGAGTTGATCCAATGGGGCAAGCAGGACATCGTCTTCGCCGGTGGCGGCGAGGAACTGGACTGGACCATGACGGTTCTGTTCGACGCCATGGGCGCACTCAGCTCCAAATACAACGATGACCCGACCAAGGCATCCCGCGCCTATGACGCGGACCGCGACGGTTTTGTCATCGCAGGCGGCGGTGCGGTGGTGGTTCTGGAAGAACTGGAACATGCCAAGGCCCGTGGTGCCAAGATTTATGCCGAAATCGTCGGCTATGGCGCAACCTCCGATGGCTATGACATGGTACAGCCCTCCGGCGAAGGTGCGGTCCGCTGCATGAAGATGGCGCTGGACGGTCTTGACGACCCGGTTGACTATATCAATGCCCATGGCACCTCCACTCCGGTGGGGGACACCAAGGAACTGGGCGCGGTTCGTGAAGTCTTCGGCACGCGAAGCAACATGCCCGTAATCGGCTCCACCAAATCACTGACCGGCCACTCCTTAGGCGCAACCGGCGCGCAGGAAGCCATTTATTCCATGCTGATGATGCAGAACCGCTTTATTGCGGAATCCATCAATATCGAAAACCTCGACCCGGATGCGGACGGTATGAGTATTGCCACCCAGCGGATCGATGACATCGATATCAATCTTGCCCTGTCCAACAGCTTCGGCTTTGGCGGCACCAACTGCACTTTGGCCATGAAACGCTTCGCGGAGTAGGACGTCCATGTCTGATCAAGAACAAGAACAAAAAGGGGTTATGGCCGGAAAACGCGGTCTGATCATGGGAGTGGCCAACGACCACTCCATTGCTTGGGGAATTGCCAAAGCCTGTGCCGCGCAAGGGGCGGAACTGGCCTTTACCTATCAGGGTGAAACGGTGGAACGGCGCGTGCGTCCGCTGGCGGAATCGCTTGGCTCCAACTTCTGCGTGCCCTGCGATGTCTCCAGCGACGAAGACATCACCCGCGCCTTCAACGATATCGGAGAATATTGGGACAGCCTGGACTTCGTGGTCCATGCCATCGCCTATTCCGACAAGAACGAGCTGAAAGGCCGTTATGTGGATACCAGCCGGGACAATTTCTCCCGCACGCTGGACATCTCCTGCTACAGCTTCACCGCCGTTGCCAAGGCGGCGGAACCGATGATGAAGGACGGTGGCAGCCTGATCACGCTGACCTATTCCGGGTCGGAACGTGTCATGCCCTCCTACAACGTCATGGGTGTTGCAAAGGCGGCTTTGGAAGCCAGCGTGCGTTACCTTGCCATGGACCTGGGCCGCAACGGCATCCGCGTCAACGCCCTGTCGGCGGGACCGATGCGCACGCTTGCCGGGTCCGCCATCGGCGGGGCGCGCTTTGTCTATAACTGGCAGGCCGAAAACTCGCCGCTGCGCCGGAATATCAGCCTTGAAGATATCGGCAGCGCAGGCATGTATTTCGTGTCGGACCTGAGCGCAGGCGTCACCGGGGAAACCCATCATATCGACAGCGGTTACCATGTGATCGGCATGGCCGTTCCGGAAACGTGATCCGGGCCTTGACACCGGCCTGATTTTATCTGAAAGGTCCGCGCAAAAGTTGGGGCTTCCCCACCACCGCGCGGGCCTTTTTTGTATCGCCCGTCAGTCTTTGGGAGTTTTGCCATGCATCTGCTTGCGGCCACCCCTGGCGCCGTCGACGACGGTTCGGAAGCCATCGACCTGGGACAAACCCCGGGCGATATCGTCATCCTGACCGCCGCCGATACGGAAATCGCCTGTTTTGCAGCGGCCCAAGGGCAGATTCTGGCCGGCGACGGCGATGCCCCGCAGGTGCGCGTCGCGAACCTCCTGCATCTGGGTCACAACTATTCCGTCGACCTTTATGCCGAGGAAATTATCGCCAATGCGAAGCTGGTGATCGGACGCCTGCTGGGCGGGCGCGGCTATTGGGAATATGGCGTGGAACAGATCACCGCGCTCTGCCGCAAGAAGAATATCCCGCTGGCCTGGCTGCCGGGTGACGATCAGCCGGATGCGGAACTGGCGGGGCTGAGTTCCCTTTCCAAGGACGCCTCCCACCGCTTGTGGCAATATTGCGTACACGGCGGCGTGGACAATGCGGCCAACTTCCTGCGCTATGCAGGCACACTGATCGGTCGTGAGAATGACCAGTGGCAGGAACCCGCACCGCTTTTGCGCGCGGGCATCTACTGGCCGGGGTTGAGCCAGCCCGGTCTGGAAGACCTGCCGTGGAAGGAAGGCCGCCCGGTTGCCGCCATCACCTTCTATCGTGCATTGGTTCAGGCCGCCAACACCCGTGTGCTGGACCAGTTGATCGACGCGCTGGACAAGGCCGGGGTCAACGCCCTGCCGCTTTACGCCGCCAGCCTCAAGGACCCGGTGGTCGCCGCCACGGTGGAAGAACTATTGGTGCAGGCCGGGACCGGTATTGTGCTGAACGCCACCAGCTTTGCACTTTCCAAGCCCGGCGTGGAGAAATCCGAAACACCTTTCGACGCCTTGGACTGTCCGGTCTTCCAGGTGGTCTTCTCCGGCGGCAACGAGGAAATCTGGCGGGAAAACCTCAACGGGTTGAGCGCCCGTGACATCGCCATGAATGTGGCTTTGCCTGAAGTGGATGGCCGCATCCTGAGCCGCGCCGTCTCCTTCAAGGGCCTGTCCCGCAAGGATGAGAATATCCAGGCCGATATCGTCGAATATCAGCCGGTCAAGGACCGCTGTGCCTTTGTCGCAGACCTTGCCGCCAACTGGCTTGCCTTGCGCCACAAGGAGACCTCCGACCGCAGGGTAGCCCTGGTTTTTGCCAACTATCCCAACAAGGATGCCCGTCTTGGCAATGGCGTCGGGCTGGATACGCCCGCAGGGGCGATGAATGTGCTGCAGGCCATGCAGGACGATGGCTATGACCTGCTGATCCCCTTTGCCGACAGCGACGCCCTGATCAACCATCTGGCCGCCGGGCCGACCAATGCGGATATCAAAGGCCGCGAAATTCGTGAGACGCTGTCCTTTGCCGAATACCAGATGTTCTTCGCCAGCCTGCCGCAAGATGTGCAGGATGCGGTGACCGAACGCTGGGGCCCGGCAGAGACCGACCCCTTCTTCATACCCGGCGAGGTGGATTGCGGCAGGTTCGCGCTGCCCGCCTTCCGTCTGGGTAAAATCGTAATCGGGCTGCAGCCCGCGCGCGGTTATAACATCAATCCGGTGGAGACCTATCACAGCCCGGACCTGGTGCCGCCGCACGGCTATCTGGCTTTCTATGCGTGGCTCAGGAATGATTTCCGCGCCGATGCCGTTGTCCATATGGGCAAGCACGGCAATATGGAATGGCTGCCGGGGAAATCGGTTGCACTGTCGGAAAGCTGTTACCCGGAGGCGGTCTTCGGGCCGCTGCCCCATCTCTACCCCTTCATCGTCAATGACCCCGGCGAGGGCACGCAGGCCAAGCGCCGCGCCCAGGCCGTGATCATCGACCATCTGACACCACCGCTGACCCGCGCGGAAAGCTATGGACCTCTGAAGGACCTGGAACTGCTGGTCGATGAATATTTCGAGGCCGCAGGTGTTGACCCTCGTCGTCTGAAAATTCTGAAAAAAGAGATTTTGGAACTGACCCGCCGTATCGGGCTGGACAAGGACTGCGGTATGGACCAAAGCGCATCCGAAGACGATGCGCTGGCGCAGCTCGACAATTACCTCTGCGAGTTGAAGGAACTGCAGATCCGCGACGGGTTGCATATCTTCGGGTCCTCCCCGGAGGGCGATCTGCTGGATAACCTGCTCGTCGCCTTGGCGCGGGTGCCGCGCGGCACGGCTGATGGCGGCGATGCCTCCCTGCTGCGCGCGCTGGCAAAAGACCTGCACATGCCCGACAGCTTCGATCCCTTGGACTGTGAAATGGGCGCTGAATGGACCGGCCCGCGTCCGGCCATCCTGGAAAGCCAAAGCGAGGCCTTGTGGCGCACGAATGGCGACACGGTGGAGCGGATGGAACTGCTCTCGCTGGCGATGGTGCAGGGCAAGGCGGAAGCCCCCGGTGAACGCAGCGCCGCCGTTCTACAGGCAATCCAGGACAAACTGCGTCCGACGGTGGAAAGCTGCGGTCCGTCGGAACTCGACGGCATCCTGACCGGTCTGGACGGGCGTTTCGTCGCCCCCGGCACCTCCGGTGCGCCGACACGCGGACGGCCCGACGTTTTGCCCACCGGGCGCAATTTCTATTCGGTCGATACCCGCACGGTGCCGACGCCCGCCGCCTGGACGCTGGGCTGGAAGTCCGCGCAGTTGCTGGTGGAACGCTATGCCCAAGACAATGGCAATTACCCCAAGCGTCTGGCACTCAGCGCCTGGGGCACGGCCAATATGCGTACCGGCGGTGACGACATCGCCCAGGCATTGGCGCTGATGGGGGTTCGTCCCACCTGGGACAGTGCATCGCGCCGTGTCACCGGTTTTGAAATCCTGCCGCTGGATATCCTGGACCGTCCACGGGTGGATGTAACTTTGCGTATCTCCGGCTTCTTCCGCGACGCCTTCCCCGGCCTGATCGATCTGGTGGACAGTGCCGCACGTGCGGTTGCGCAACTGGACGAGGCCCCGGCGGACAATCCGCTCGCCGCCAACTGGCTGGCGGAACGGGAAGAACTGGCGAAATCCGGCCTCGACGAGGAAAGCGCCGCCAAGCGGGCAGGCGCGCGCGTCTTCGGCTCCAAACCCGGTGCCTATGGCGCGGGGTTGCAGGCGCTGATCGACGAAAACGGCTGGGAAAGCGAAGACGATCTGGCACGCGCCTATGTGGCCTGGGGCGGTTATGCCTATGGCGCGGGTGCCACCGGCGAGGCGGCCCACGGGCTGTTTGAGCGCCGACTGGCACAGGTGGAGGCGGTCCTGCACAACCAGGACAACCGCGAACATGACCTGTTGGACAGTGATGATTACTACCAGTTCGAAGGTGGGATGACGGCGGCGGTTCGTATGCTGTCGGGCAACCAGCCGACGGTCTATCACAACGACCATTCCCGCCCTGAAAGCCCCAAGATCCGCACGCTGGAAGACGAGATCGGCCGGGTCGTGCGCGCCCGCGTGGTCAATCCCAAATGGATCGATGGCGTGATGCGCCACGGCTACAAGGGGGCCTTCGAGATGGCCGCCACGGTGGATTATCTATTCGCCTTCGCGGCCACGGCAAAATGCGTCTCCGATCATCATTTCGATGCGGTCTACGAGGCCTATCTACAGGATGAAAAGGTCCGCGACTTCCTGGAGAGCCATAACCCGGAAGCCCTCAAGGATATCGCCGACAAACTGCGCGAGGCGCTGGACCGGGGGCTGTGGTCCACCAAACATAATTCGGCCTTCGACGAATTGGGCGGCCTGGGACGCAAGGGGCGGCTGTCATAGACGGCAAAACCGCCGGTGACATTCATCACAGGACAGGCGCGGATTTTGTGTTACATTGAATCAATCGGTAATGCTTCGTTAATCTGGTTTGGATAAAGTGCCGCCATGGTATCGACGACTTTGACAAACGCCCTGTCCGGACTGACTGCCGCCACTACCCGTGTCGGCGCGACCTCCAATAATATTGCCAACCAGCGCACGGTGGGTAAACCGGGTGCGACCGAAGGCAGCGAACAGGTCTATCAGGCACGGGACGTTGTCCAGAGCAGCGTGGAGCCCAGCGGCGGCACCCGGGCACAGGTCGTGAACCGTCAGCCCGAAGGCGGCCTGCTCGCCTATGACCCCACATCGCCGCTCGCCAATGACGAAGGTCTGGTCGAGGCACCGAATGTGGACCTGGGCCGGGAATTCACCGACCTGATCCAGTCGAAAAACGCCTATTCAGCCAACCTGAAGGTCCTGCAGACGCAGGAAGACCTGGAACGCGAAGTCACCGACATCATCAGCTAACGGCTATTCCGTCACGGCACGATCAGCGAAAGCGGCGGCCGCACCAGCCCTTTTTGGCATGGCCGGGCGGGCAGAAACGCCTTCTGCGGTCATCGCGATAGCCATAGTCATCATCATGCCCGTGCCTGCGGTCGTCATAATGATCATCATGGCGATGATGATGCTCATCCACGCCGACAACAACACGGGGATAGGTCTTCACCACAGGGCGGCGGTCGCTGGCCGTCACCGTACAGGCCGACAGCATAACGACAGCCAGGGCGACAAGAAGTACATGTTTCATACCGATCATAGTCACTACTCCCGTTAAAACCCGATGGGGTTGGGAGGACGTTATGAAACGATCAGGCCGTTTTTTTCGAAGCACAAAAAACACGCGGCCCATCAAGAACCGCGTGCCCTTTGAAAGTGAAGAAAGAATGGATCAGCAACGACCCTTTTTATGCTGGCCCGGCGGGCAGAAGCCGCCCTCATCCTTATCATGGTCGCGGTCATAATCGTGGTCGCGATCGCGGTCGTGATGACCGTCGTCGCCGACTTCCACTTCAACGCCCGGAACCTTCACCTTGGCTTTGTCCGTGCGGGCCGTCACGTTGCAGGCGGACAAAAGAACCGCAGCAACGCCGACGAGAAGCAAATGTCTTGTCCTGATCATATTAAAAAACTCCAATTACTGTCCCCAATGGGCCTTTTAAACTGATTATATGAACAAATTGGGGCGTCTTTTCTGTGACAACGATCACCCCAGCATATCATGCCAGGGGTTATGGTCGCGGTAATTTTCCTTGGCGGCCTCCTGATGGCGCGTGGCATAGCAATAGGCACAACCATGCGGGCAGGTGTCATAGGCCCCTATATCGCGGCTTTCAGCACAAAGGCAGCCGGGCCGGTTCCCCTTCTGTTTTGCGGAAAACAGCCGCCCGCCGACATCCACCAGACGCTTTGCATCAATGCAGGCCGCCGGCACAAGGTCATCGGTCAGCAGGTCGGGCTGTGCACAGAGCGTCGCCTTCATGCCGTGTTTTTTGGCCACGACCGCCAATTTCGACAGAAGGTCCTGTTTTTCCTCGAATGGCGGGTCGGTCCAGTGAAAGCCGCTTTTCAGGGCAGCCGCATCCATATTGCGCTTGGACTTGGCATAAACATGCATGAAGGACATGACGACCTCATCCACCACCCCTTCCAAAGCACCCGCCAGGGCTTCGAAATTCACCAGATGCCAGTGCGGCGGGGTGATATCGCTGACCACAACCGGGTCATAGCGCCAGACCACCGCACGCGACCCCAGATGATCCGCCAGCGTCTTCATGTCTTCCAGGGCCTTATGCGCCGGGATCACACTGGTCTCGATCGCACGCGGATAATTGGTAACGGTGAATTGCACCACCATCGGGCCGGTCAGGCGGATTGCCTCCAGATGGTCCATCAGGGGCCGGATATTCCGGGTCCAGAAAACAAAACCATCCACGTTTTCCGGGGCCAGCGAAACGTCGAAGAGCTGCCCGCCATAGGGGTTTTTCACCCGGCAATAGCCCTCCCGCAGCCGGTTCATGAACCAGTCCGCATAAAAGGCCGGAATATCGGTCTTATAGCTGGCGGAGATGATCATTCGGGATTTACCCCTCCAAATGCCCGTTCTCAGCGTCAAATAAAGGTCGTCATGCGCTGACTTGATCCGCCTACCCACGATGAGTTTGCCCTCGTGGGTGCTCGTGTCGAGCACGAGCATGACGGATTGTGTTACGTCGTTGTCTTCAAAAACTCTTCCGTTGACCGGGTCAGCGGGCCCGGAAGATTATCCAGATCATACCAGCCCATGTCTTCCAAGGCTTCCGGTTCCATCACTTTAGGCTCTCCGTCGACAATATCAGCCCGATAAACGGCATTGACCCAATGGGAACTGCCGTCGTCGGCGATCTGGTCCACCAGACAGGCAAGCCCGGTCAGGCGGATTTTCACCCCGGCTTCCTCCTCGATCTCGCGGACGACCGTATCCTCAACGGTCTCGCCCCACTCCACCTTACCGCCCAGGATGCCCCAATGACCGGCCTCGGGATCGCGTTTGCGACGGGCCAGAAGGATCTGCCCCCCGGCATTGAAAATCGCCGCCCCACAGCCCACGCGGGGCCAGTTTACCATATCCATCTACCTCACCCATCCTGTTGTTGGCCGATGCCCCGCATCATCCGTATTATGGTTGCGATTTCAACACTATGCCAGCATACGAAATTCCGTTGCTCGACACCGGCGGGAAAAGCTGTTTTTCTTTGCTTTCAGGTCAGTTGCACGCTACGACTGGCGCTGAAGCATTTGTTTTGGTGGAGGCCATGAATGTCGGACCGGTCGTTGGATGATCTGCGTCGTGAAATCGACGATATCGACAACGCTATGCACGACCTGCTGATGCGGCGGGCCGATGTGGTCGCACATGTGGCCGGTGCGAAGGGCATTGCCAAGCGGGGAGACCTGCCGATCCGCCCTGCGCGTGAGGCTGCCATGCTGCGCCGCCTTGCCGCCCGTCATCGCGGCCCCTTCCCGTTCGAGGCGCTGGCGCGTATGTGGCAGGAAATGATCGCCGCCTTCACCCAGTTGCAGAACCAGTACAATATCGCCGTCTTTGCCGACGACGAACATGCCTCCATGTGGGACCTGGCGCGCGACCAGTTCGGTGCGCAGACGCCGATCACCGCCTATCCCAACACCCGCGAGACATTGAACCAGATTTCCCAGGGCAATGCGGCAGTGGCCGTTCTGCCGCTGCCGACGGAAAAGAACGCCTATCCCTGGTGGACGGCTCTTTGTGTGCAGGATGCGCCGAAGGTGATCATGCGCCTGCCCTTTTCCGGGGTCGGCAACGTCCGCGGGGAAAAGATGGAGGCGCTGGCTGTTGCCCATCTGGACGGCGAGCCGACCGGGCGTGACCGTACGCTTCTCGTGATCGAGACCGCCGACACGCTCAGCCGGGCGGCGCTGACCGAGATGCTGAACAAAGCCAAGCTGTCCCCCAGCTTCATCGTTTCCGCAGAGGCCTCCGGCTGGATGCATCTGGTGGAACTGAAAGAATTCCTGGAACCCAACGACACCCGTCTGGACCATCTGGGAATGCGCGATGCGGTGCAACGCACCCATATCATCGGCTATTATGCGGACATCATCCAAAAGTCCGACTTCGTAAAAATAAATAGCTGATAACCCCGACTACTCTGAAAATTTAATCCGGCTCTGAACCCTGTAAGGAGATATCTCATGCCGCTCGTGCCGCGACCGGGAATTGAAAAAGCCCCGCTTTACATTCCGGGAAGCCATTCTGTCGAAGGCATTGCCGACCCTGCAATTCTCTCTGCCAACGAGAATCCGCACGGCGCAAGCCCTTTGGCACGCGAAGCCTATATGAAGGCCGCCGCGAGCATGCAACGATACCCCGACGGGGGAGCCACAGAATTACGCAATGCGATTGCCACCCGCAACGGGTTGGACCCGGACCGCATCGTCTGCGGTGCCGGATCGGACGAGATCATCACCATGCTGACCCGCATCTTCGCGGGTCCCGGCGATGAAGTGCTTTATTCGGAACACGGCTTTCTGATGTATCCGATCAACGCGCTGCAGGTGGGGGCGACACCGGTCAAGGCGCCGGAAACCGACCTGCGCACCGATGTGGATGCCTTGCTGGCCCATGTGACGGACAAGACGAAGATCGTCTTCGTTGCGAACCCGAACAACCCGACGGGCAGCTATCTGCCGACCGACGAGCTGCGCCGTCTGGCGAACGGGTTGCCGGAAAATGTCCTGCTGGTGATCGACGCGGCCTATGCGGAATATGTGGTCCGCAACGACTATACCGCAGGCCCGGACCTGGTGGATGAATTCCCCAACGTGGTCATGATGCGCACCTTCTCCAAGATCTATGGTCTGGCGGCGGTGCGTCTGGGCTGGTGCTATGCACAGCGTCCGGTGATCGACCTGATGAACCGGCTGCGCAGCCCGTTCAACCTGTCCACCACGGCCCAGGCCGCCGGGACCGCCGCCATGCAGGATATCGCCCACACCGAAAAGGCCATTGCCCATAACAGCCAGTGGCTCAGCTATCTGAGCGAAGAGCTGAAAAAGCTGGGCATCGAAGTGCCGCCGTCGGTGGGCAACTTCCTGATCGCCGGTTTCGGGACCAAGGAGACCGCGGACGCGGCCTATGCCTTCCTGAAACAGCGTGGCGTGATCGCCCGTCAGATGGGTGGCTATGGCCTGGCGGATTATATCCGCATCACCATCGGTCTGGAAAAGGACTGCCGGTTATGCGTCGACATATTGAAAGATTTCAAGGGATAGACGACCCATGTCACCCCAATTTGAAAAAGTAACGCTGATCGGGCTTGGCCTGATCGGCTCCTCGCTCGCCTGGGCCATGAAACGTGGTGGTCTGGCCGGGCATATCGCAGGCGCGGCCCGCAGTGCGGAAACCCGTGCCAAATCTCTGGAACTGGGCTTTGTGGACAGCGTATCCGACGATATGGCCGAGGCCGTCAAGGATGCCGACCTGGTCGTGATCTGCACGCCTCTGTCCGCCTATACCGCCGTTGCCCGGGCCATCGCCCCGCATCTGAAGGATGGCGCGATCGTCTCCGATGTCGGCTCCTGCAAGCGCAGCGCCATCGACGATGTGCAGCAATATCTGCCGGACCATGCCCATTTCGTCGCCGCCCACCCGATTGCCGGCACGGAAAACTCCGGCCCGGAAGCGGGTTTTGCCGAACTCTTCGACGGACGTTACCTGATCATTACGCCAACGTCGGGGACGGACGGGAAGGCCCTGGAACGGGTCAAGCGGCTTTGGGAAACGATTGGCGCGATTGTGGAGATCATGTCACCGGAACATCATGACCGGGTCTTCGCCATCACCTCCCATCTGCCGCATCTGATCGCCTACACCATTGTCGGCACGGTCGCGGACCTGGAGCATCAGCTCGCCCGCGAACATGTGACCGACGAGGCACTGGTGCGCACCAACGAGGTTGTCCGCTTTTCCGGCAGTGGCTTCCGCGATTTCACCCGGATCGCAGGTTCCGACCCGACCATGTGGCGGGACGTGTTCCTGAAAAACCGGGAGGCAACGCTGGAAATGCTGGGCCGCTTTACCGAGGACCTGGTCGCCCTGCAGCGGGCCATCCGCTGGGGCGAGGGGGAAAAGCTGCATGACTGGTTTACGCGCACCCGCGAAGTACGCCGGAAGGTCCTGACGGAACCCGCCCGCGCCCCGCAGGTGGACTGGAAAGAAAACCAGAAAACCAGCTCGGATTCCGACTAGGAACCTGTTCGGGCGGGTATGCGCCTATTGAGCGGCTGGGGCTTTCGGCGGCCCCAGCTCCTCCACCACCACCGGCGCTGTGGGCACCGGCGTGATCTTGTCGCCTGCGGGCGGCATCAGTTCCTTCGGCACCGGCCCACGATCCGCCTCCTCGGGGGGTGGAGATATCCTGACCGGCGCTTTCGCCGGCGCGAATACCGGCGGGATGGAGGCCAGTTGCAGCGGCCCCAAAAGCAGATTTCCCTGTTGCAGAACGATCGGGATATCCGCAGCAGGCCGCCCGTCTGCGGTTTTGCCAAAGGAGAACAGCCGCGCGCCGGCGGCGGCCAGCCGGGCCACCTTTTTCTCAATCAGACCGCGCGCACCGAATTCCTCCAGGGTTTCCGCCAGACCGGCCACCTGCCCGTCCAGCTTGCCATCCAGCCGCAGGTCCTTGTCCAGCGCCAGACGGCCCTGTCCCTGCAGGCCAAGCGTGCCCCATTCCACCTTCAGCCAGTTGATATCCAGTCGCCCGCCATTGGCCTGCCAGCGTGTCAGGCTGTCCTGCAGGTCCGATTGCGGGAAAGGCTCGACGATATTGATCTTCGCCTGAAATTCCTTCAGCCCCCGGCCCAGGGGGTTGTCCCAGGCTTTCGGCAGGATCAGTTTGGTCACCTTGGTCCGCAGGCTGGCGGCAAGGTCACCACCGGCGGCAAGCTGGTCCACATTCAAATAAAGATAGTCGGCGCGGACATGCTCATCCAGCATCGGTGCCGCCCCGTCCAGCTTCACCAGTTCCAGTTCCACCCCGGAAAGCTGCCCCTGAAGGTCGAAATGGGTCAGGACATCCGCGCGATCCGCCGAGAGAACCATATCGACCATGCGCCCGTCCAGCGGCAGGCTAAGCCCCTGTTCACCACGAAGCGATCCGCGGAAGTTCAACGGCTTCCAGGGCTGGGCGGAAAGTTCGACCTGTTGCCCCTGCCAATGCCAGTTCTGTTTGGAATCAGTCACCGCAACCGACGGGAAGGTCACGCGGATGATGCCCGGAAAACCGGTGACGGCCGGCTCCGCATAGTGCACATCCACCGCCTCGCTGCGCCAGCCGTCGAGCTGTTCTTCGGCAAAGGCGGCAAGCTTCTGCGCGCCCCAGAACCAATAGCCGGTATAGGCGGCCAGTGTCGCGGCGGAGACCAGAATGATAATCCAGAACGGGCGATTGCTTTTCATGGCATCTCTGTACCACCAACCCCGGCCAAGACCAACCTGCAATGGGATTAATTCGACAAGGCGGCTTCTCTGTCGTATGAGAGGGCAGACAACAATCAGCAGGGGGAATAGCCATGACGGGGAAACATTCAGGATCGTGCCTGTGCGGCGGTGTCACGTTCGAAATTACCGGCGAGTTCAAGAACTTCTTTCTCTGCCATTGCAACCGCTGCCGCAAGGGCACCGGCACGGTTCATGGCGCCAACCTCTTCGCCCAGCCGGCCGAGCTTACCTGGCTCAGCGGGGAGGATCAGGTCCGTGTCTACCACCTGCCCGGCACCCGCCATGCCAAAAGCTTCTGCACCACCTGCGGCTCGGCCCTGCCGGGGCGGGATGCGGCAAGCGGACTTGTGGTCGCGCCCGCAGGCAGCCTGGACAGCCCGGTTACAATCGAACCCAGCGCCCACATCATGATGGCCGACAAGGCCGACTGGGAAGAGGCCCTGAAAGACGCGCCCCAATTCGACAAATACCCGGAATAGAAAGCGCGACGGCAACAACGCGCGCCTACGAAGAACAGGTTTCCCTCAGCCAGTTTCGGAACAGCCGGGCGGCGGGCGAGAGGGTCCGCGCGCGGGAATGGACCAGATAGTCGTGAAAGCCGGTCTCAAAGACAAATTCACCGACCGGCACCAGCGCACCGGATGCCAGAAGATCGCCAATCATGAATTCCCAGCCCAGCGCCACGCCCAGCCCTTCCTGCGCCGCATTCAGCGTCAGGGTTACCTGATTCAGGGTCAGGGCCTTGCCCGGCGGCGCGTAATCGACCCCGAAATGCCGGAACCAACTGGGCCAGTCCAGGCAGTTCCAGGCACGGGAATCCAACTGAATCAGAGGTAACCCGGTCAGGTCTTCGACCTTGTGGACCGGCGGCAGGTCAAAATCGCTGGCCGCGATGGGGCGAATGCGCTCTGCAAAAAGTGGTGCCGCCTCCAGGCCGCCCCAGTTGCCCGCACCATAGAGAATGCCGAAATCATGCTCGATCACGCTGTATTCGTCGATCGCATTGCTGGCATGGATATGGACCATGATCTCTGGATGGACGCGGTTGAATTGGACCAGCCGGTTGAACAGCCAGTAATGGGCCACGGCCTGCGTCGCAATGATCGAGACAACCGGTTGGTCCCGCCCCGCCTCGAGCCGGGACAATGTCGCCCCCAGTTCATGCAGGAGCGGCCGCACCGTTTCCAACAACTCCCGCCCGGCCACGGTCAGAACAAGCCCGCGGGGATGACGCTCGAACAGGGCAACCTGCAACCGGTCCTCCAGGGCGCGGATCTGTTTGCTGACGGCCCCCTGGGTCAACGATAAATCCCGCGCGGCAGAACTGACCTGGCCATAGCGGGCCACCGCCTCGAAGGCCACGAGCAATTCCGTAGGGGGAAGTCGGCGCAGGTTATACATGGTCGAAACCGGTTATTTGATATTCCAAAATGGATACCATTTATCTGAATTTATCACCAGCTTAAGGCCATTAATTAACATCGATATTCCCACATGGAATGATCATGGACGAACTTTCCATAGGCACGGCGGTCACTGTTTCCTAATGTCAGCCCTGTGACACCTTTCTGCCCAAATGATCGTCTATCCGAATGCCACGCGTCAGCGGAACCCGCAGTTAAAACAAGCGAAAACGGATAAAAGAATGAAACGGACAACCCGAAAACTGGCACATCTGGCGATCCTGGGCAGTGCATTTTTCCTTACAGGCCTATCCGCCGGCCAGGCGCAGGAACTGAACGCCGCGGCGGCAAAATGGGAAGACAAGCTGGACGCACGGATCGGCGTGGAACTGCGTGAAATCAGCTCCGGCTGGGCCTTGGAGCATCGCGCGGATGAACGCTTTCCAATGTCCAGCACCTTCAAGGTTCTGCTTTGCGGAGCGGTATTGGCGCGCGTGGACGCAAGCGAGGAAGACCTGACCCGGCGGATCACCTACACCAAGGGGGACCTGGTCACCTATTCCCCGGTAACGAAAGAACATGTGGAAGACGGTATGACCATTGGTGAGCTTTGTGAGGCGACACTCACCACCAGCGACAACACGGCGGGCAACCTGCTGTTAAACAGCATTGGCGGCCCCAAGGGCCTCACCGCCTTCCTGCGCAGCATCGGCGATGACACCACGCGCCTGGACCGCTGGGAAACCGCACTGAACGAAAGCACGCCGGGGGACGAACGGGACACGACCACGCCCGCAGCGATGGTGAAAACCCTCAACACGCTTTTGTTTGCCGACGTCCTGCGCCCGGAATCCTCAGCCCGGCTGCGCGGCTGGATGATTGACGACAAGGTCGCGGATGCTCTGATCCGGGCAAACCTGCCGGACGGCTGGGTAATCGGTGACAAGACCGGCGCGGGCGGTCATGGATCACGCGGGATTACGGCCTTCCTACAGGATGAAAATGGCCGGACCTATCTGGCGGCCATCTATCTGACCGACAGCAAGGCGGATTTTCCCCTGCGCAACAAGGTGGTGGCCGAAATCGGCAAGGCGATGATCGACGAGATCGCCGCACGATAGCCGCCCCGGTCTGTTCAGCCTGTTTGGGAGCGAGGCAAAGATGATGACACAGAAATCCGCATTGTCAGTGGGGCTTGTCCCGCTTCATCGGTTCACCCTGGCCCCCTTTGCCTCCTTCCTGGACGTCTTGCGCCTGGCCGCAGACAAGGGCGATCGCAGCGAACAGCGCAATTGCAACTGGACCGTTACCGCGCCAGGCGCCAGCATGGTGACCTCCAGTTCCGGCGTGCGGATCGCAACCGACCGTCAGCCTCCCGACCCGCGCCAATTCGACTATATCGCCGTTTTCGGCGGACTGCTGGACGTCGGTACGGAAATCACCCCGGAGATGCACGACTATCTGCGGCGCGCCGACGACATGGGCATCCCCCTGATCGGGGTGTGCACAGGCTCCTATGCATTGATGAGTGCGGGGCTGATGAAGGAGCGGCGCTGTTGCGTGAACTGGTTCCATCACCGCGACTATCTCAAACTTTGTGACGATGAGATGCTGGAAACCGGGCAGCTTTTTCTGGAGGACAGCGATCGCATCACCTGTGCGGGCGGAGCCGGGGCGGCGGATCTGGCACTTTGGCTTGTCGACCGCCATCTGGGCAAACGCTGGACACGGGCATCCATGAACTCATCCGCGACCTGCGTCTGGGACTCGCCCGCAACCTGATCATCAATACCCGCCAGTCAATCACCGACATCACCTATGAATGCGGCTTTTGCCATCACGGCCATTTCCGCAACCTCTTCAGCCGCAAATACGGGATCACCCCGAAGAAATTGCGCAATGAGCGGAGAGACGACGGGGCGGAAGACCTGTCCAGCATGGGGGGGGGCAGACGGGTTTTGCGGTGAATAGCACAGATAATCACCGCATGATTTGCGGTTATTATCTTGGCTTTGAGTTAAAGCGAGAGGCCAATCTCAGCGCTCTGACCAACGATGTGGTGAAATCCTCCGCGATTGAAGGTGAGGCCTTAAACCCGGAGGAGGTTCGTTCGTCCATTGCCCGTCGCCTGGGCATCGACATTGCCGGGCTCGTCCCCGCCAGCCGCGATGTGGAAGGCACTGTTGAAATGATGCTGGATGCCACGCAGCAATTCTCGACTCCTCTGACACAAGACCGATTGTTTGACTGGCATGCGGCCCTTTTCCCAACCGGGCGCAGCCGAATGCAGCGTATCGCAGCGGCTCAATGGCGACGCCCCGATGCTGGCCCCATGCAGGTGGTTTCCGGCCCGATCGGCCATGAGACAATTCATTTTGAAGCGCCGCATGCAGACCGGCTGGATAAGGAAATGCGGGCATTCCTCGCATGGTTCGACAACGGCAAGGATATTGATCCTGTGCTCAAAGCCGGGATTGCCCATCTCTGGTTCGTAACGATCCACCCCTTCGACGACGGCAATGGCCGAATTGCCAGAGCAATCGGCGACATGGCGCTGGCCCGTGCCGACGGGACATCGGATCGTTTCTACAGCCTTTCCACGCAGATCGATTCCGAGCGGAAGGACTACTACGACCAGTTAGAAAGGCAACAGCGAAGCGCCCCGGAAATCACCGGCTGGTTGGAATGGTTTCTGGACTGCCTCGGGGGCGCCCTTTCCAATGCGGAGGCAACACTAGGTAATGTGCTGTTCAAAGCGGCTCTTTGGGACAGGATCAATGAGAATCCCGTCAATGATCGCCAACGCCGGATCATCAACCGGATGCTGGCCCCCGATTTCAAAGGCTATATGAATACCTCCAAATACGCCAAGCTGGCGAAATGTTCAAACGACACAGCCCTGCGGGATATCCAGACGCTCAAAGAACGCGGCATCTTCATTCAAAACCCGGGCGGCGGACGAAGCACCAGTTACAGACTGCCTGACAAGGTGGAGAAACCGATTGATGGATCCCGTTACCGTCCAGAAGAAAATTGAGAGTGCCTATCCGAAATGTCCTTTAATTATGAGTAAGGCAAATATGCGAACTACTCCCAAAAAAAACCGCCCTCGCAGGCGGCTTTCCTAGTTCCGAAAATCGCCTGAAATCTAATCGAACAGGGCGTCGATGTCGTCCTGGCTGATGCGTTCTTCGGGCAGGGCCGGGCCGTGCATGGGTTCGCCGGCGTCGGCAGGCGGGGCTGCCTCTTCCGGGAGGAGGCCCTTGAACAGCTCGCTGCCGCCCCAGATTTCCATCATCTTCTTGATGCGCTCGTCGATGAAATTCATCGTGTTGACGACTTTGGTGATGCGCTGGCCGGTGATGTCCTGGAAGTTGCAGGCCTCGAATATGTTGATCACCTGCTCGCTCAACTCGTCCAGGATGGCGGCGTCGCCCTCCTCCAGAGACAGGTCGGCGCGCATGCGATTGCCCAGGTCCTCGATGGTCTCTGCCGCCTGGATGATACTGTCGGTGGCCGCCTCGGTATCCTTGACCACCGCGCCCAGTTCCAGGCTGGCGGCAAAAATCTTATCCTTGTCCGCCTCGTTATTCGCCAGCATGGCGATTTCTTTTTTGGTCTCGTCGATTGCGTCCGACAGTTCCTGGAGGTCCCGGCGCAGGTTGGCAGCCTCCGCCACCTGGCTTTTATATTCCTCCATCACGCCGGAATCCATCTGGCCGCCGCCGACCTTTTCGGCGATCTTTTCTTCCAGATGCCCCAGTTTTTCAAGGTCCTGACGCAACAGGTCGATGGCTTCCATCGTCTCCTGATGACGTTCTTCCGCGCGGGCGTCGCCTCCGGTGGCCAATGAGCCGCCCTCGTCTCCCGCCTTCATGGCCGAGCCACGACTGCGTTCAATTGTAAATTTTTTTCTGTTGTGCGCGTTTTGAGCCAATCGTCATCTCCCGACCAAAACCAATACTGCGCCCCCCTCATTCGTATTTCAGCAGCAAATCCGGTGATCACCTTACTACAGTCCTACGCGGAAATGGTTAAAAAACGAAGTAGATTTTAGGTAACTCAGGTATGGTCGGCCTATTGCGCCATCAGCTTTTCAACCTGGGAGGCCAGCTCCTGATATTCCGGCGCGCCGGGGTCCAGGTTCGCCATGGCACGGTCGAACAATGCCTTGGCCCCGTCCCGGTCACCACCGCGCAACCGCGCCATGGCGGAGAACCACAGGGCCTCCATATTGTTCGGGTCCAGTTCCACCACCCGCGCCATCAGCTCTGCACTTTCATCGGTCGGCACATTTCCGGCAAAGCCCCGGATCGCCCGCGCCTTTTCCAGCATCATGGCCACATTGTCGGGCTGGCGGGCCAGGATATGGTCATAGGCGGCCAGGGCCTCCTGATCGCGTTTGAGAACCACCAGGGCACGGGCCAGACGGGACCAGCCCTGGATATTGTCCGGCTCACCCTTCATGCGTTCCGCCAGGCCATCAACCATGGAAACGATCACCTGCTGACGATCTTCCGGGTTCATGTCCTTCATGGATTCAATCTGCTCGGGGCTCAACATCGGGGCGGCCTTCGGGGTCGCGGCAACCTTGGCCGGTTCGGGCAGGCGGTCCGAAATATCCTTGTCCAGTTCCTCGGCAACCGACAGCGCCGCATCCCGGACATTGGGCAGCCAGACCGCATCCGCCGGGGCGGATTGCGCCAGTGTGATCAGCATATCGAGGGATTTTTCGCGGTTGCCCGCCTGATATTCACCGCGCGCCAGATAAAAGGCCGCACGCGGATCGCCGGGGGCCAGTTCAAGCGCATCCTTGAAGGCGGCCTGCGCCTTTTCGGTGACCGTACCGTCGGCGGCATAGACCAGCGCCTCGCCATAGGCGGACTGGAAGCCCGCCTTCGGATCAAGGGCCGCCGCCTTGCCATAGGCGTCCGCCGCCTCTTCAAACCGCTGTAGCGTCATGAGCGAACGGCCCAGCATCGCCCAGCCCTGCAGGTCGTCGGGATTTTCCTTCAACCGCGCCTGCAGGTTTTCCAGCGCCTTTTTGATATTCGGCATGCCGCCCTGGGCAAGGCGGCGTTCGGCATCGCGTTCCGCAAAGGGCCGGTCGGGCATGCCCGGATTGCCAATGTTGAGATAGACCGCCGTCGCACCCAGAGGCAGAAGCACCGCAATCACCACGGCCAGCGCCACCGCACGCCCCGCACCGACGGCCTTGCCATCCTTCCGGCGCACCTTGTCGACCGCCAGAATACGGCGGGAGATTTCCGCCTCGGCGGCTTCGGCCTCTGCCCCGTTGAGGACACCGCGTTCGCGTTCGCGGGCGATTTCCTTCAACTGGTTCTTGTAGACCATCATGTCATAGTCTTCGGTCGCAATATCCCCGTCGCGGTTCTTGCGCAACAGGGGCAGCGTCAACAAAGCCAGAACCAGAACCGTGAGACCGGCGGCCACCAACCAAAACGTCATGCGGGTTACTTATCCTCGTCTAAAATCGCTTTCAGGCGGTCACGTTCCGCCTGGGTGAGGGCCTTGTTGGCAAGGGTGCCCGCCTCCTCTGCTTCCTGGCGGCGTCCCCGGAACCAGAGCAGGATCGCACCAGCACCAAACAGCAGGAACAGGGCCGGGCTGCCCCACAGGATGAAGGTTTCCGCATTGAACGGCGGCTTCAGCAGCACATAATCCCCATAGCGGGCAGTGATATAACTGACGACTTGCTCATCCGTGTCTCCCGCCTGCAGGCGTTCGCGCACGATAATGCGCAGGTCCCGCGCCAAATCCGCATTGGAATCGTCGATCGACTCGTTCTGGCAGACCAGACAACGCAGCCCTTCCGAGATGTCCCTTGCCCGCGCCTCCAGTTTGGGGTCGGCCAGAATTTCATCCGGCAGGACCGCGCCTGCCATCTGTGGCACAAGCGCCAGCGCCAGAACCAGGAAGAAGGCTTTCACCCGGCCATGGATCATTTGTTCAATTCCTTCAGCAGCGGCAGAATATCCTGGTCCAGGTTCCGCTGTTGCAAGGGCGCCGCAATCTTGTAGCGGATACGCCCCTGGGCATCGATCACATAGGTTTCCGGCACGCCATAAACGCCCAGATCAATCCCTGCGCGGCCCTTCTGGTCGGAGCCGACCGTGGCATAGGGGTTGCCCAGCTTGTCCAGCCAGGCCTTGGCGTCTTCCGGCTTGTCCTTCCAGTTGAGCGCATTGACCTTCACGCCATATTGCTTGGCGAGCTTGGTGATAATCGGGTGTTCCGCCCGGCAGGGTACACACCAGGAGGCAAAGACGTTGATGATCTGCGCCTTGCCTTTCAGGTCCGCCGTCTTGAGCCCCGGCATGTCGTCCAGCAGTGGCGGCACATCCAGATCAGGCAGCGGCTTGTCGATCAACGCGGAGGGCACCTGGGTCACATCCCTGCCCAAACCGAAATAGAAATACCCGGCCAGCCCCATGAACAGGGCGAGAGGCACCAGGAAAACAAGGCGTCGTTTCATCATCGAAGTCATTTCCACAATACCCTTATTCCGCAGGCGCAGGCCGTGCGGCGGCCCGGCTGCGCGTGGGTGCACCGATCCGCAGGCGGCGGTCACTCAGGGACACAAAGCCGCCCAGAACCATCAGGCCTATCCCGCTCCAAAGCCAGGGAACCAGCGGTTTATGGTAAATCCGCGTGACGTAACCGCCGCTGTCGGATTTATCCCCGATCACCGCATAGAGGTCGAACCAGCTCGACGTTTCGATCGCCGCCTCGGTGGTTTCACGACCGGTTGACATATAGCGCCGTTTCTCCGGCTCGAAGACGGCGAAGACCTGACCGTCCTTGCGGACGGTATAGGTGCCGCGCATGGCCACATAGTTGGGCCCCGGTACCTCGCGCACGTTGTCCAGCGTGAATTCATAGCCCGCCAGGTCCACCGTCTCGCCCGGCTTGAGGGAAACAACCTTTTCAGACGTCAGCATCGACGCGCCCGTGGCCCCGGCCACCAGCACGGCCACGCCCAGATGGGCCAGCGTCATGCCCCAGGCCGCCCGGCTCAATTTGGTGATCCGGCGCAGGGTACCTGCCACGCCAGCGCGCGGCCAACCGGCGCGTTTCGCCAGCTCTACCAGCGTCGACAGCGCCAGCCAGATCGCCACGAAGAGGCCGATCAGCGCATAGGCATCGCGGCCCCAGACCGCAATCGCGCTGACCCCGGCGACGATCACCGTAATCAGGAAGGCAAAGCGCAGACGCTGTGCGGCGGCCATCAGGTCGCCCCGTTTCCAGGCCAGCAGCGGCCCCACGCCCATCGCCAGCAACAGCGGCAGCATCAGCGGCACGAAGGTCATGTTGAAAAACGGCGGTCCAACAGAAATCTTTTCGCCCCCGGTCATTTCCAGGATCAACGGGAAGACCGTACCGAAGAAGACCACGCCGCAGGCCCCGGTCAACAGCAGGTTGTTGAGCAACAGCGCACCTTCGCGGCTGATCGGCTGGAACATGCCGCCGCCTTTGAGGGCAGGCGCCCGCCAGGCGTAAAGCGTCAGGCTGCCGCCAATGGAGATCACCAGGAAGGCCAGGATGAATACGCCGCGTTCCGGGTCATTGGCAAAGGCATGCACGGAATTGATCACGCCGGAACGGACCAGGAAAGTACCAATCAGGCTGAGCGAAAAGCCGATGATCGCCAGCAGGATGGTCCAGCTTTTCAGCGTATCGCGCTTTTCCACCACGATTGCCGAATGCAACAGGGCTGTCGCCACGAGCCACGGCATGAAGGAGGCGTTTTCCACCGGGTCCCAATACCAGAAGCCACCCCAGCCCAATTCGTAATAGGCCCACCAGGACCCCAGGCCGATCCCGGCGGTCAGGAAGGACCAGGCGAGCAATGTCCAGGGACGGACCCACCGGGCCCAGGCCGCGTCGACCTTGCCCTCGATCAGGGCGGCGACGGCGAAGCTGAAGGCAATCGACATGCCCACATAGCCCACGTAAAGCATGGGCGGATGGAAGGCGAGTCCCGGGTCCTGCAACAGCGGGTTCAGGTCGTTGCCCTCCAGCGGTGCCGGAAGCAGGCGCTCGAACGGGTTGGAGGTCAACAGCATGAACAGCAGGAAGCCGACCGAAATCATCGCCTGGACGGAGAGCGTACGCGCCTTGAGCGCCGGGGGCAGATTGCCACCGAACAGGCTGACGAGCGCCCCGAACAGGGTCAGCACCATCACCCAGAGCAGAAGCGAGCCTTCGTGGTTGCCCCAGACGCCGGCGACCTTATAGAGCATCGGTTTCAGGGTATGGGAATTCTCCGCCACATTGAGCACGGAAAAGTCGCTGGTGACATAGGCATGGGTCAGCGCGCCAAAGGCCACCGCCACGCAAAGAAACTGCGCCAGCGCCGCCGGACCGGCGACGGCCATGGCCCGTCCGTCCCGCATCTCCGCGCCCCAAAGGGGGATCACTGCCTGGAATACGGCCGCCATCAGGGCCAGGATCAGGGCGTAATGGCCCAGTTCCGCAATCATTCGCTCTCTCCCTCTGCATGGCGCCATGTACCGGCGCGTTTCATCGCCTCGACTGCCTCGGGCGGCATATATTTCTCGTCATGTTTGGCCAGAACTTCACTGGCGACGAAAACGCCCTGGCCGTTCAACTGGCCCAGGGCGACGACGCCCTGCTTTTCACGAAACAGGTCGGGCAAAACACCACTATAGGTTACCGGCACGCTTTCCACCAGATCCGTCACCTTAAAGCGGGTCGTTACGCCATCGGCGGCTTTTTCGACGCTCCCCTCGGCCACCAGCCCGCCCAGACGGAAGGTCTGGCCCGGCTCGACGGCCTTTTGCGCCACTTCGCTGGGGCCGAAAAAGAAGGTGATGTTATCCTGCATGGCGACCAGCACCAATGCAGTCGCAATGCCCAGCATCGCCAGACCAGCGATGACGGCATACATCCGCGCCCTTTTGCGGGTTGCGGCCCGGGATCTGCTCATGCGGCCTCCTTGCCAGGACGTTGGGTGGCGCGCTTGTCCTTGCGGCGCGTGCGGGCCACCTGCAGGGCCTTTAATGTATTTTCGTTCCGACGCCAGGAAATCCAGGAACTCACCAGAAGCGCAATCATGACAACCAGGGCCAGGCCATAGGAGGACCAGACATAACCGGCATAACCACCCATATGGAAAAATTCACTCATTCCGTAGCTCCCATAATGCGTAATGTTCTGATTTTCGCCGCCGCGATCTCACCGCGCAGGCGCAGGACCAGCGTCACCAGATAAAACAGGGTGAAAGCCCCCATCAGGGTGAAAAGCGGCTGCAGCATTTCCGCCGGCATGCTCGGCCCGTCCATACGCAGCAGGCTTGCCGGTTGATGCAGGGTATTCCACCAGTCGACGGAGAATTTGATGATCGGCAGGTTCACGACGCCGATCAGGGTCAGGATCGCCGCCGGTTTCGCCCCGCGTTGCGGATCGTCAAAGGCATTGATCAGCGCGATATAGCCCATATAGAGGAAGAACAGGATCAGGACCGACGTCAGCCGCGCGTCCCAGACCCACCATGTGCCCCACATCGGCTTGCCCCAAAGCGAGCCGGTCGCCAGGCACAGGAAGGTAAAGCCCATGCCGATCGGCGCACTGGCGCGGGCCACAAGATCGGCCAGCGGATGTTTCCAGATCAGCGAACTGGCGCTGGCGCCTGCCATGACCGCATAGATCATCACCGCCATATAGGCCGCAGGCACATGGATATACATGATGCGGACCGTGTCGCCCTGCTGATAGTCCACCGGCGAGGCCACAAGTGCCAGATAGAGACCAAGGCCCAGCAACCCGGCACAGCCGACAGCAGCGAAAGGCATGATCGCGTTGGCGATCTTCATGAAACGGGTAGGGTTCGCGAATCTATGCATGGGCCTTCTTATAACCGATCTTTTTAGTCGGAAAACCGACCTAGATCAAAAATGGCCCAACTTTTGGCCAAATCCGATCTCAAAATTGTGTCAAAATCCGCTTTATTCAAGCGGCAACTCCTAATCCATTGCGTGACGGATCGCCGCAGAGGCTGCCCAGGGCGCCAAAGGCACCGCCGCCGTCATCATCGCCGCCATGATCAGCAAATGCGGTCGAATGGGAAATCCGTTCACTGCCGCGTCCACGGCCGATACCCCGAAAATCAGCACGGGTATATAAAGCGGTAGAACCAAAAGCGCGATCAACAGCCCCGCGCGCCGCGCGCCCAATGACAGGGCCGCCCCTGCCGCGCCCACCAGCGCAAGCGTCGGTGTGCCGAGAAGCAAACCGCCCATCAGGGCCGACAGAGCCCCCGTATCAAGGTTCAGCATCACCGCGATCACCGGCGCCAGGATCAAAAGCGGCAGGCCCGTGGTCAGCCAATAGGCGATCACCTTTGCCAGCACCACCAGAAACAGCGGTTGCGGCCCGAGCGCCAGCAATTCAAGGGCGCCGTCCTGATAATCGTTATGAAACAACCTGTCCAGGGAAAGCATCACCGCCAACAGCGCCAGAACCCAGACGACACCTGCGGCAATCCGCCCCAGAATGGCCGGGTCCGGCCCCACGCCCAGCGGGAACAGCGAGGCCGCGATCACGAAGAAGGCCAGAACCATTGCAAGATCGGCCCCCTGACGCAGGGCAAGGCGAATGTCGCGCTGAATGACACTGAAAAAGGCCTTCATTCCGCCGCCTCATAGATAACTTCGGAAAAGGCCCCGACATCCAGAATTTTATGGTCGGGCACATCAATCCCGATATGGGTCGACAGCACAACCATCCCGCCCGAGGCCCGATGCGCCGCGATCACTTTTTCGAGAGATTTGCAGGAATCCGTATCCAGACCCACCGTCGGCTCGTCCAGCAGCCACAGCGGCCTCTTGTCCAGGCAGAGCCGCGCCAGGTTCAATCGCCGCCCCTGACCGGAGGACAGGACCCTGCCCGGTGCATCGGCAATCCCCGTCAGGTTCATGGCCTCCATCGCAGTGTCCACGCGATCCTCGCACCCCGCCTGCGCTGCCCAAAAGGCCAGGTTTTCCCGCACCGTCAGCGGCGGCTTGATGGCATTGGCATGGCCGACAAAGACCAACCGGTCCGCATGGGCCTGGCGGTCGTTGTGAATATCGTCACCATCCCAGGTCAACTGCCCGGCCAGTGGTGGGTTCAATCCCGCCAACACCCTTAAAAGACTGGATTTTCCGCTGCCGTTTGGACCGCGAAGGACAAGGGCATCGCCGGGGTCTATGGCAAATTCCACCCCCGCGAATATCAATGTCTGCCCCCGCAGACAGGACAAATCCTGTGCCTCGAACATACTCATAATCCAGTTGCTTAGCCCAGTCTCACCCAAAGGCAAAGTGCGGAGTTGCACCTTTGATCCAGTTTTGACGCGGATCATATGACTCCGGACAAAAAAACGGCCATCGGCAGGGGGTACCGATGGCCGCGCTGCTGCGACGGTCTCTAGGGACCGCCACGGGGCCTGGGCTTGGGGAAGGCCCCGTTGAGAGGGGAGGTCTCAGCGCTTCTAATATGGGTCCGCATTTATGGATTTACAGGGGTTGAAATGTGGCAATTTAGGGGCAGCCCCTAACAAAACAGGGGCCGCCCGATTACCTGGCGCCCCCTGATGAAACCTGCCGTTCCGCCCAATGGACGAATACGGATCAAACCCTATTTTCTCCGCGGCGGGTCGAGGGACAGGAACAGATGGTTTTCATTCTGGTCAAACCCTGTTCCGAAGTATGTGCCGCTGGCATTGGCACGAAGCATCCCGGACATTTTTGTCCCGTCGTTGCAGTCCAGCGCCCATCTGACCTCTTCGCTTTTCCAATTCGTCCGCGTGCCGCTACAGCGCAAGCCCTGCTTTTCAGATACGAAGTCATAGTCGAACAGGTTTTCTCCAAGACGCTCCATCCGCAGTTCACCGACGTAGGCCTTATCCAGCGAGGCCCAGTCAATTCTCGCCTGGCGCACGACATTGCGCGGCGGCTCGGCCTGCGCAACAGTCGCGCCTTCCGAAGCCTTGTCGAATTGCCAGACGATTTCCTTGCGGAAGGCGTAAATCTTACAAGGTACACCGTTGGAATATCTCTCACAGGCCTGGATTGTACGCGACTTGTCCATTCCTATACAGCCCTGGTCCGGACAATAGACGTAGTTGAAACTGGACCGGCCATCGACTGCGACCGCGAAATAACCAACGCGATCGCGATTGTTCATGTAATGATCAAACCCCGCCTTCGCGACACCGGACAAATGTATCGCCCCTGACCCACGGTTGTCTGGCACGCAGCCAGCAACAGCAGCGCGAGCGCCCCCGCTAATTTTTTCATATTTCCCCCTCACATAACACACAGCAATGGGCAGCCATTCCTGCGCCCATAATGTATAAAAAACGTGGAGAATTTATTGTTTTGTTAGCAAAAAAACAATGCTGACCTGAGATTTTTCAATCGTTGCAGGCATTTTATTATTTCATTCACCTTATATAAGGTTCTGCTGTGACAAATCTTGGGCAAATTTCGCGCCTGCCTTTTCCCGCAGAGCCCCGGCGGATATGACAAACATTCAGTATCTGTGCTAAGAACTCGTAGATTACACAAAGGTGTATGGATCAAAATGCCCGCCAACTCTTGCAAACGTATCACCTGGGCCGGGTGGCTCCTGGCCGCGGCGCTGGTGACCACCGGCTGCAGCGGCATAAGCAATTTCCCCTGGCAATCCAATCTTCCCCCTGCACAACAGCGGATTGAGAAGAAGGCAGACGCCGGGGACAGGAACGCTCAATACAGCCTCGGCCTGTATTACAGCAGCAGCGCCGACCACACCGACTATGCCAAGGCCGCGGACTGGTATCGCAAGGCCGCCGACCAGGGGCATGCCGGGGCGCAGTATATGCTGGGTCAGGCCTATCTGGTGGGTCGTGGCATCACGCGGGATGAAACGTCGGCTGTCCGGTGGCTGGAAAAAGCCGCCCGCCAGGGCCATGGACGCGCCATGTATTCGCTTGGCGATATCTATTTCAATGGCCGGGGTGTCGTGGAAGACCAGGCCTGGGGCGTCATGTGGTTTGGCAAGGCAGCCGCACGTAACCACCGTGAGGCAATGCTGTCACTGGGCATCGCCCTGGCCGTCGGAAAAGGAACCGACATCGATACGCCGCTGGCCTGGGCATGGCTGAAAAAGGCCGAGGAACAGGGCCATCCCGATGCCCCGCGCGCCGCCAAGGCCCTGGAGGTGGATTTCACGGCACAGACCATGGAACGCGCCAGGAAGACGCTGGCTTCACTGTCCAGCAGACCCGTCAAGGACTTCCATCAGGACATTCCCATGGTCCGCTATGTGCAAACGGCCCTGAACCTGCTGCGTTATAATGTGGGCTCAACAGACGGCCTGCTCGGGCCACGGACCCTAACTGCGCTGAACAGCTATAAGAAGGATGCCGGATTGCCTCTGCAGCCTGTCATCGGCGATGCGCTGTTGACCCGTTTGCGAAAGACAACGGAAAGCATGGCAACCCAATCCTGATCCGGAGACTTTATCGCCAAAAGGTAAGGGCCCGCTGAATAGTGAATAGCGGGCCCTTTTTTATAGTACCGATGAAACCGACGTGGCCTAGCTGTTGTCAGCCGCTTCCTCCACCGTTCCTGCTTCCGGGTCGGTGCCTGCCAGTTTATCGCCAACCAGCTCATCAAGAGCGCTCTTGACCTCGTCGGTCACGTCTTTGTTGGCTGCCTCACCCAGTGCTTCCGTCTCGGCTGCTGCAGCGGCCTCAACCTCCGCTTCCGCAGCAGCGACGTCCTCAGCCGTCGGCGCATCAGCCGCAGCGGCCTCTGCTTCCGCCACACCGGTTTCGGCCTCAGCCACGGCATCAGCAGCCGCCGCGGCTGCGGCTTCCGCCTCTTCCACACTGGCGGTTGCGGCGTCTACAGATGCCTGAGCCTCATCAACAGCGGCCTGAAGATCCGTATTGGTCGGGTCTGCCGCCAAATCCGCCTGGGCCTGTTCCAGATCCGCCTGTGCGGCTGCCAGCCCGTCGGTTGCGGTTTCAACATCATCCTGCGCCGCTGCCTGGTCTTCCAGAGCGGCATCAAGAGAGGCCTGCGCCTCGGCGACACCCTTCTGGGCGGCTTCTGCCTCGGCCTGCAGTTCTTCCAGGGCCTTGGCAAGGTCAGTCGTTTTTTCAACGGCCTCATAGTAGGAGCGGATGCGCCCGATGCGGGAATTCGGGGCCGCATTCTGGAAGGCCGTTGCAGAGGCATGCGCCGCATTCAATGCGCCAAGCTGGCTGGCAATTGACCCGCGGTTATTGCCCAGGCCATGCGAGCTGGCTTTGCCCTTGTCGGCCACGCTGAAACCGCCTTTGGTTCCCGAATGACCCGGCGCATCAGCGCTTGCGCCCTTGGCGCCGCTGTTGCCATTGCTGCCGCCGTTACCGTTGCCATTGCCGCCGCCGTTACCGCCGCCATTGCCACCGCCATTGCTGCCGCCGTTACCGTTGCCATTGCCGCCGCCGTTACCGCCGCCATTGCCACCGCCGTTGCCACCGCCGTTGCCACCGCCGTTGCCACCGCCGTTGCCGCCGCCATTGCCGTTACCGCCTTTGGCAAAAGCGGATTTCACGGACAGGTCGAGGCCGTTCTTGTCAATGGATATCGGTGCAACCATCAATGCGGCCGCCGCAAAGCATACCGGCACAACCGCCAGCAGATCGCGAAAACGAGATTTCGTTTTTGTGTCTGTCATTGCTCTATCCTCACTTGCGTGATCATGATCCCGCATATCACGCAGATCGTCTCTCTACCCCATACAGTAACAAATCTGACTGCAGCCCTCTAAGGGTTTCGATCGGCATTTTACGCAGTTTTACGGGCAAATTTCCGTGATTGCGGAAAATCACCTCACTAACTCAATCACCATTCTTGAAGATCACGCAGCAAACAGCCAGTGTGAAAGCTGTGATTAAAAAATAAGCAATTTTAACAAACTTTCACCGACTTCGTCGGCACCGTACCAAATAGAAAGGGCTGACATCGCGCCAGCCCCATTCGTCCCGTTTAACTGTTACGCCCCGATCAATCGTAGTCCCGTTGATCGTCGATGACCTTGCCGTCATTGGGCAGCGTGCCCGGCGGGACCAGCTTGACCGCGCCTTTCAGCTTGCATTCGGTCTGCATGCTGGCGGCAACCGCCGACTGGAAGTCATCACCGAAGACATCCGATTCACAGATCAGGACCATCCGGTCCTTGTTATCGACCAATGTCACTTCCAGCCGCGCCTTCACCAAGTCCGGATGCGCCTTGACCACGCGGGCCACCTGGGCCGGGTCGACGAACATGCCCTTGATCTTGGTGCGCTGGTCGGCACGGCCCATCCAGCCTTTGATGCGGCGGTTGGTACGTCCGCAGGGGCTGGCCCCCGCCATGAAGGCGGACATATCGCCGGTGGCGAAACGGATCAGCGGATAGTCCTTGTTGTTGAGCAGGGTGACAAGCACCTCGCCCACCTCGCCATCGGCCACGGGGTCACCGGTGCCGGGGCGGACGATTTCAACAATCACGCCCTCATCCACCACCATGCCTTCCTTGGCCGGGGTCTCATAGGCGATCAGACCCAGGTCCGCCGTGCCATAGCATTGGACGCAGTCAACGCCACGGGCGCTGTATTCCTCACGCAGGCTGGGGAACAGGGCTCCACCGGAGACCAGCGCCCGTTTGACCGACGACACATCGGCCTTCAGGTCTTCCGCCTTGTCCAGGATGATTTTGAGGAAGTCCGGCGTGCCCACAAAGGTGCCGATGCCGTAATGGGCAATCGCCGCCACCTGGGCCTCCGTCTGGCCGACACCACCCGGATAGACCGCACAGCCCACCGCCTTGGCACCGGTCTCGAACATATGGCCCGCCGGAGTGTGGTGATAGGAGAAACAGTTGAGCGCGATATCGCCCTTGCGCAGACCGGCGGCAAAAAGCGCACGGCCCATCCGCCACCAGTCATCCCCGTGGCCTTCCGGGTCGGCGATGGGGCCGGGCGACATGAAAACACGCAGCAGGTCCCCGCTGGCCGTAGCTGTCAGGCCGCCAAAGGGCGGGGTCTGTTTCTGACGGTCCAGCAATTCCGACTTACGCGTAACCGGCAGTTTCGCCAGTGCCTCCAGGCTGGAAACGGATGCGGGATCAACATCGGCAAGCGTTTCCGCATAATAGGCACTGTTCGCCTTGGCATGGGCCACCTGCGCGGCAAGGGCCGCCATCTGCTCGCGGTCGCGGACCGCCGGATCGCGTGTTTCCAAAGCGTCGAAAAAGTCAGTCATCAATCATCACCCCGGTTCGGCCCTGTCAGTATCCAGATTACAGCCAGCGTTTGCGGCGTTTGTAGTGTTTCACTTCGCGGAAATTCTTACGGCCCTGACTGCTCATGCCAAGATAAAATTCTTTGACATCCTCATTGTTGCGCAGCGCCTCGGCATCCCCGTCGAGCACCACGCGGCCGCTTTCAAGGATATAGCCGTAATCGGCATAGCGCAGGGCCACGTTGGTATTCTGCTCTGCCAGAAGGAAGGTAACGCCTTCTTCCTTGTTCAGAATACGCACGATCTCAAAAATCTGTTCCACGAGCTGCGGGGCAAGGCCCATGGAGGGTTCGTCCAGCAGGATCAGCTTGGGCCGCGCCATCATGGCGCGCCCGATGGCGCACATCTGCTGCTCCCCGCCGGAGGTATAGCCTGCCTGGCTTCTACGTCGTTCATATAGCCGCGGGAAATGGTCATAGACCATCTGCAGGTCCTTTTTGACCTCTGCCCCCACGCGGCCCCGGCTGTAGGCACCGGTCAGCAGGTTTTCCTCAATGGTCAAATGTTCAAAACAATGGCGGCCTTCCATCACCTGGACACAGCCCTTGCGGACGACCTCGGTCGCGCCCAGTTCATGCACCGGCTGGCCGGACAGCTCGACGCTGCCCTTGGTGACTTCGCCACGTTCGGCCTTCAACAGGCCCGAAATGGCTTTCAAGGTTGTGGATTTGCCTGCACCGTTGGCGCCAAGGAGGGCAACAATTCCCCCCTCGGGCACCTCAAGGGAGACACCCTTTAACACAAGAATGACATGGTCGTAGATGACCTCGATGTTGTTCACGGTGAGCAACGGTTGGGTCATGGATGCCTCCCTTTTAACGGCACAAGTTCACTTCGTTTTACAATCGCCGGATCAGTTGCAGCTACGCGGGGTCATGCCTTTTTCCTTGGCATAGGCCGCTGCGTCCTGCTCAACCAACGGACGGGTCACCTGGGTCATGGACGGAATCCAGTCAGTGATGACGTTGTACTTGCTGCCATCCCATTCCTGGATTTTCACAGCCGGGTTGGTGCCTTCGTGGTTTTCACAGGTGATCTTGGTCGGCGGCATCAGGCCGACCATACCCAGTTCCTTGATACGGGCATCCGTGATGTCCAGATGTTCCATGCCCCAGCGGAATTCGTCACCGGTCACAACACGGTTGCCGAATTTCTCATGCGCCTTGCGAACGGCTTCCACAACCACAGCCGCATTCACGAAACCACGGTTGTAAAGCGTCTGGCCGATTTTATTGCCACCGCTGGTCGCCTTGCCGGTATCCTGCAGATACTTCTTCACATCCGCAAACACCGGATAATCGGTGCCAACACCATGGAAGGTCGCCGCACGATAGCCCTTGGCCTTCGCACCGGACGGGATTGCGGTGTCTTCACCGGCAGACCACCAGTTACCGATGAACTTGGTCATGTCGAAGCGGATATTGGTTGCTTCCTTCACGGCCGTGGCGTTCATCGCGCCCCAGCCCCACATGATCACATAATCCGGGCGGGTTTTACGGATCTGCAGCCAGATCGACTTCTGCTCCGTCATGGATTTCGGTGCGACCGGATATTTGTCGTAGGTGAAGCCGAATTTCTCCGCCAGGACATCCATGGTCGGAATCGGTTCCTTACCATAGGGATGGTCAAGGTAGACATAACCGATACGCTTGCCCTTCAGCTTGTCCATACCACCCATTTCATCGCCGATATATTTGACGATGGAGGTGAGCTGGTTCCAATAGGTTGCCGGCGGGTTGAAGACATATTCGAACACCCGGCCATCAGCCGCGGACGTCCGGCCATAGCCCATGGACAGGATCGGAATTTTATCGGCAGCCGCCTTATCCAACAGCGCATAGGTGATGCCGGTGGACAGCGGGTTATAGACCGTCGCACCTTCCTTGGTACGGTCGTAACATTCAACGCCACGGTCGGTTTTGTAACCGGTTTCGCATTCGTCGACTTTGAACTTGATACCGTCAACGCCGCCGTCGCGGTCGTTGATCAGTTCGAAATAATCCGCAAAGCCGTCGGCCCAGGGCGCGCCACCACTGGCGTAGGGCCCGGTCCGGTAGACCAGCGAGGGAATATATTGTTCGGCAGCCGTTGCAGCACCTGCCGCAAAGGTCATCGCCGCACCGGCAACCATCAAACCAAATTTACGCAGTTTCATTTTGGATAACCTCCTTGTTCTCAGGACTTGGAACCCCTTTATGCCCCGGGGCTGGGGTGGCGGTGTCCGATTGGTCCGGCACCGCCTTGTTATTGATCTTAATACGGGAACGGCCAACGGCGCAGCTTTTCCTTGCCGATCTGCCACAGCCGCGCCAGTCCATGCGGTTCGACAATCAAAAAGAAGATAATCATCGCGCCGAACAGCATCAGTTCGATTTCAGACAGAAGATCCGCCGGCAGTTCGATCCCGAACCATGTCGGCGCATTGTTCAACAGGATCGGCAGCAGGAAGATGAAGGCCGCCCCCAGGAAAGAGCCCAGGATGCTGCCCAACCCGCCGACGATCACCATGAACAGAATGTTGAAGGAAACGGAGATGTCGTAGGCCGAGGGCTCTACCGTGTTGATGTAGCAGAATGCCCAGAGCGCCCCGGCAATGCCGCAATAGAAAGAGCTGATCGCAAAGGCGCTGAGCTTGGTCGTCAGCGGCCGGATGCCGATGATCTCTGCGGCGATATCCATATCGCGGATCGCCATCCAGGAACGGCCGATCTTGCAACGCGCCATGTTGCGCGCACCAAGCGCCAGCAAAATGGCAAAGCCCAGCACGAAGAGATAACGCGCCTCCACACTGGCGTCCGCACCGGTCACCAGCGGACCCCAGTCCCACAGCAGATGATAGTCGGCAATGCTGGGCACGCCGGAGATGCTGTAGTTCACGAACCAGTCCACATGGGTGAACAGCCACAACAGGAAGAACTGCGCGGCCAATGTCGCCACCGCCAGATAAAAGCCTTTGATACGCAGGGACGGCAGGCCGAAAACGATGCCCGCCAGGGCGGCACTGCACCCGCCCAGCAGGATGGCGAAGGGCACCGGCACCCAGGGCAGGTTGGTCGCAACCTTGTAGGCCATATAGGCCCCCGCTGCCATGAAGGCGCCGCTGCCGAGGCTGAGCTGTCCGGCATAACCGGTCAGGATGTTCAGCCCCATGGCCGCAATGGTCAGGATCAGGACCGGGATCATGATCGACCCCAGCCAATAGTCGCTGCCGATAATCGGCATCACGATCACGGCGAAAGCCACCAGCCCCATGACGAACCAGCGGTCCATCGGGATGGTCAGTAATGCCTGGTCGGCGGCGTAGCTGGTTTTGAATTGTCCCGCTTCACGGTAAATCATGGATTAGACCCTCTCGATGATCTTTTCGCCGAACAGACCCTGCGGCCTGAAGTAAAGGAAGGCCAGCGCCAGGACATAGGCGAACCATTCCTCGATCGCGCCACCAAAGGCGCTGCCCCAGTAAACCTCTGCGATCTTCTCGCCGGAACCGATGATCAGCCCGCCGACGATGGCGCCGGGGATCGAGGTGAAACCGCCCAGGATCAGAACCGGCAGGGCCTTCAGCGCGATGATCGACAGCGAGAATTGCACACCCAGTTTGGAACCCCACATGATGCCTGCGACCAGCGCCACGAAACCGGCAACGCCCCAGACGATCACCCAGATATGGTTCAGCGGGATGCCGATGGACATGGCGGCGGCGTGGTCATCCGCCACCGCACGCAGCGCCCGGCCCGTACGGGTATAATGGAAGAACAGGGCCAGCGTCAGCACGAGGCCACCGGCCACCGCAGCGGCAAAAAGGTCGCTCTGCTGCACCATGACCTGTTCGTTGAAGATGAACCAGACGTCGTCCGGGATGCCCACATGCAACGGCCGGACGTCCGACCCCCAGATCATCTCGCCCAGCCCTTCCAGGAAATAGGCGACCCCGATGGTGGCCATGAACAGGATGATATGCGCCTGGTTGACAAGCGGCCGCAGCACCACCCGTTCGATCACCAGCGACACGCCGAGCATGATCAGGACCGTGAGCGCCCCGGCCAGGGCGATTGCAAAGACCGGGTTCATATAGGCCGACAGGGCATCCATCAGCCCGACGAAGTTCAGCGCCGCGAACAGCACCATGACCCCCTGGGAGAAGTTGAACACGCCGGAGGCCTTGAAGATCAGGACAAAGCCGAGCGCAACCAGGGAATACATGACCCCCGCCATCAGGCCGTTGATCAGGACTTCCATGAAGAAATAGGGATTGCCGAAAATCTCCGCGAAGGGAGAAACGAGCAAGGCATTAAGCAGTTCCATTTTCGATCCCTTCCGTTAATCGTGCGACACGCCCAGATAGGCGTCGATGACTTCCTGGTTGGCGCTCACCTCTTCCGGCGGGCCATCGGCCAGCTTGCGGCCATAATCGAGGACCACCACCCGGTCGGACAGGTCCATCACCACGCCCATGTCATGCTCGATCAGTGCGATGGTGGTGCCGAAATGCTCGTTCACATCAATGATGAAACGCGACATATCCTCTTTTTCTTCCAGGTTCATGCCCGCCATCGGTTCGTCCAGCAGCAGCAGGTCCGGTTCCATGGCCAGCGCACGCGCCAGTTCCACGCGTTTTTGCAGGCCATAGGGCAGGCGCCCCACCGGCGTTTTGCGGATCGACTGGATTTCCAGGAAATCGATGATTTCCTCAACGAATTCGCGGTTCTCCAGTTCCTCTTTCTGGGCGCGGCCCCACCACAGGGCCTGCTGGAAGATATTGGCTTTCATCTTCAGCAGACGCCCGGTCATGATGTTGTCCAGCGTCGACATGCCCTTGAACAGCGCGATGTTCTGGAAGGTCCGCGCAATGCCATTGCGCGCCGCGATATCCGGCAGCATCGGCTTGAAATGGGTGCCCTTGAAACGCACCGTGCCTTCCTGCGGCTGATAAAAGCCGTTGATCACGTTCAGCATGGAGGATTTACCGGCCCCGTTCGGTCCGATGATCGAACGGATTTCCCCCTTCATCACGTTAAAGCTGATGTCGGTCAGTGCCTTCACCCCGCCAAAGCGCAGCGTGATATTGTCGACCGACAGGATTTCACCGCCGATGCGGCTGTTTCCCATAGTTTCACTCATACCCCAATCACTCCGCCGCTTGTGCCTGAACCGAATTGCCCACCGGGATGGTCTTGGCCTCGCGGATTTTCACATCCGCTGCCAGACTGCCCTTTCGGCCGTCCTCAAAGGTGATTTCCGTTTCGATATGCGCCTCGTCCACGTCGGAATAGAGCGCATCAACCAACGGCTGGTATTTTTCCTCGACGAATTTCCGGCGCACCTTGCTGGTCCGCGTCAACTCCCCGTCATCGGCATCCAGCATCTTGTGCAACAGCAGGAAGCGTTTGATCTGCGAACCCGCGACCCGTTCCTCCTGGGACAGAAGCCTGTTTACTTCCTCAACATGCCCCTGGATCAGGTCATAGACATCCGGATGGTTCGCCAGTTCCTGATAGGAGGCATAGGCAAGCCCCCGCCGTTCAGCCCAGCTACCGACCGCTTCCAGGTCGATATTGATGAAGGCCGCCACATAGTCCCGCCCGTTGCCATAGGCCACCGCCTCTTTGATATTCGGGAAGAACTTCAGCTTGTTCTCGATATATTTCGGCGCAAACATCGCCCCGTCGTTGAGCTGGCCCACATCCTTGGCGCGGTCGATGATCTTCAGATGGCCGTCCTCGTCGAAGAAACCGGCATCCCCCGTCATCACCCAGCCTTCTTCATCCTTGGTGTCGCGGGTGGCTTCCGGGTTCTTGAAATATTCCTGGAAGACGCCGGGACCGCGGTAGAGCACCTCGCCGTTGTCGGCGATCTTGATTTCAACCTGCGGGGCGGGCTTGCCCACCGTGTCGGCCTTGATCTCGCCATCGGGCTGCAGGGTGATAAACACCGCTGCCTCGGTCTGGCCGTAAAGCTGTTTCAGGTTGATGCCGAGCGAGCGGTAGAAGTCGAAAATCTCCGGGCCGATCGCCTCACCGGCGGTATAGCCGACGCGGACACGGCTCATGCCCAATGCGTTTTTCAGCGGGCCATAGACCAGGATATTGCCGATCCAGTATTTCACACGGTCCCAAAAACTGACCGGCTTGCCTTCCAGCAGCCGCACGCCTGCCTTGCGCGCGTGATCCATGAAGTAATGGAACATCCGGCGCTTGAGTGCGCTGGCGTCCTCCATCCGGATCATGACGGTCGTCAGCAGGTTCTCGAATACCCGCGGCGGCGCGAAATAATAGGTCGGCCCCAGTTCCCACAGGTCGTTCAACACCGTGTCGGAGCTTTCCGGGCAGGAAACGCAGAAGCCGGTCACATAGGATTGCGCGAAGGAGAAGATATTGTCCCCGACCCAGGCCATGGGCAGATAGGCCAGCACCTCGTCCGTGTCGCGCAGGCCGTCGGCCTCTGCCGCGTTGCGCGCCGTGATCAGCACATTGTCATGGGACATGACCACGCCCTTGGGCTTGCCGGTCGTGCCCGAGGTGTAGAGCATGATCGCCGTATCGGACCCACGGGTCTTGGTGATGCAATCGTCGATGAACGTCGGGTTCTTTTCCAGGAAGGCCCGGCCCCGGGCCAGCACATCCTCATAATTGAAGAGGAAGTCATAGTTATAGTCGCGCAGACCCCGCGGGTCGTCGAAGACGATCTGTTCCAACAGCGGAAGATTGTCTTTCTGGGCCAGCAGCTTGTCGACCTGTTCCTGGTCTTCCGCGACGGCAAGCACAACCTCGGCATGTTCAAGGACGAACTGCATTTCCTCGGCAACCGAGTCCGCATAGACCGGCACCGGGATCGCGCCGATGACCTGGGCGGCCACCATGGTCCAATAGAGACGCGGGCGGTTGTCGCCGATAATGGCGACCTGCTGCCCCCGTTTCAGCCCCAGGTCATGAAGACCGGCGGCATAGGCACCGACTTCGTCATAGACCTCAGCCCAGGTCCAGCTTTGCCAGATGCCCAAATCCTTTTCCCGCATGGCCGGACGGTCCGGCCGCACCTGTGCGTTGCGCTGCAGGAGCTTGGGGAATGTATCATATGTGCTGGAATCCACGCCCATGGAACCTCCGCAATGTCAAAAAAGCCGTGCTATTGACGTTGGGAGGCCGCATGGCACCTCCCGCAACCCCCGATAGGGGCACGGGCCGTCCCTGCTGTGTTTTCAACGGACGCAACTGTCGCGTCATCTCGTTTTGCCTCCCAGACAAACCGCCGGAATTTTTCTGTTTCTGGCCCGGCGGCCTTTCTTATTTTCTTTCGCCATGCTACCCGAAGCGGGCCGGATGGCAGGCGATCCGGGCGTTTTTGCGGTTTCTAAAGCCCGCTATTGCCCATACGCCTGCGTATGGTTTAACGTAGGTCTGAAATTACGTCAATACGGATGCGTATGGAAAAAAAATTGCCCGAAGCAAAACGAACGACGAAAAAAACGAACAAATTGGGACGGTCAGAGTGGATAGATGCTGCTTTCAGGACGTTGACCGAAAGCGGCGTGGGTTCCATCCATGTGGAAACCCTGGCCAAACGGCTGGGCGTGACCAAGGGCAGTTTCTACTGGCATTTCAAGGACCGCACGGACCTGTTGGAAGCCGTGCTGGACAAATGGCATGACCAGTATGTCATCGCCAAGGTCGACGAGATGGGCGGGGATTCACACACGCGCCTGATCAACCTGTTGAATGTGGTGCCGCGCAAGCGGGGCAGCAAACATCTGGGCGGGTCGATGGAATTGGCGATGCGGTCCTGGGCGCGCTACGACGACCAGGCGGAAAATGTGGTGGCCGAGGTGGACCGCATCCGCCTCGACTTTGTCGCGGAACATCTGCGCGCCATCGGTTGCACGGAAGAAGAGATCGAGGCCCGCGCCTTCCTGATCTATTCCTATGTCATGTGTCAGGGGATTTTCTCCTTCTCCAAGACGGATAACACCCTGGAAGACATTCATGACAAGGTGACCGAGATCCTGCTGGCCGAAACATGACGCTGGCCGGTTGCCCGGAGATCACGGTGGAAGATTTCACCGCGGAAACCGCTATGGGTCCGCGGGCGGCGCGCTGGGTCCGCCCGGCCAGCGCGCAGGCAGGCGACAGCCCGATTGTCCTGCTGCATGAGGGCCTCGGCTCCATCGCGCAATGGAAGGACTTTCCGGAGAGGCTGGCGCGCGCCACCGGCCACGCCGTTCTGGTCTATGACAGGCAGGGTTATGGCAAGTCACCCGCGCTCACCGAAACACGCGGCATCCGTTACCTGCATGACTATGCGCTGATGGAACTGCCGGCGGTGCTGGAAGCCTGCGGGGTTGAGGCCCCGCCGATCCTGTTCGGCCATTCCGACGGCGGCTCCGTCGCTCTGCTCTATGCCGCCCATCTGCCGACCCGGGCGCTGATCACCGAGGCGGCCCATGTTTTCGTGGAGGATATTTCGGTCGCGGGCATCCGCGACGCCCGCCATGCCTGGAAAACCACCGATCTGGCAGCGCGGCTGGCGAAATATCACGGGGCCAAGACCGAACAGATATTCTTTGCCTGGGCCGATACCTGGATGACCGACTGGTTCAGGGATTGGAATATCGAGGCGGACATCCAAGCCATCACCTGCCCGTCGCTGATCCTGCAGGGCGAGGACGACGAATACGGCACCGCCGCCCAGGTCCGGGCCATCGTCAACCGCATCGGCCCCTCAGCCCAAGGCAACCTCATCCCCGACTGCCGCCATATCCCGCATTTCCAGGCGGGGGAAGTGGTGTTGGGGGCGACACAGCGGTTTTTGGAAGATATCCGATAGAGGCTGACCATAGAGGAAAAGGCCACATCATTTGATGGCGGATTGTTTCCAGGTGTTAGTCCTTTCCTGGAAACGATTATGTGCCATCTGCTACGATCTGGTATCGGATGGATCGCCAAAGACATCAACGAGCTTGTTCGTTTGCCATTCGGGCATATTGAACTTCTCATCTATAAACCCGTGGGTGGTCAAAAACTTCCGCCAGTTGATGAGTAGAGAATCGAACTGGCCCAGAGCCATACCTTTTCCGTGGCTACCGGAGTTCACATGATAGAGGACATAACCGGGCGGATTACCTTCATAGGCTTTCTCCCACTCCAAACAAACTTGTCCGCCTGTCCAATGCGCCTCCTTAAAATTCGAGTGCTTCGCCGTGTTCGCAATGTCTACACAAGCTGACAGCTCAGGTATGTCGGCGTTAACCATTGCTATGAAACCACTTTTATCCCAGGGTTCTCCCGCCTGTTCCGACTTTCGCTTGAAAAAAGCAATTGCCCAATTTCTAAGGCAGTTCGCTGCTATGCAGACATTGATCGCGGCATAGGCGAGCGGCTGGTTCTCCTTTGGAAAGCGAGTTTGTATATCTCGAAAGACGTCAACGTCCCATGCCAGCTTACACCACATTTCCGTAGGGTTGCTTATGACAGCCGTATGCTTGCGCGCATCATCCTTCATGTCTGCGTCCTTTCCTGGAAGTAAAATCTGCCTTCCTACTCTTCCGCGCCATCGACATTAACGTTGTCCAGTTCCATACCGTTTCTGACTGCCACGAGGTCAAAACGTTTAAAGAAGGACAAGAGTTTGGCGATTGGAATATCTAATTCCAACGCCCTTAGCGCCGTTGGCTTTGTTGTAAATTCACCGCCTTCAAATAGATAAACAACTACGCCTGGACAGGATATTTCTTCTCCAGGATTTTCATTAAAAATGATGCGGTAAGCCGCTAAATTCTCGTTCTCCTGAGCGTAGCCGGCGTCTCTCAGATACTTGATAAACGTTTTTTTGTCGGAGTGGTCGGCGGCAACACTACCTTCAAAGTCGTCATGCTGAACGCCGGCTTTGAAAATGTTCATATCAGTGTCCTTACTTGGAACGTTACCTCAGCCTATTTTTAGATTTGCCTCATAACGCAAACAATCCCTCCCACAACTGCGCCGGCAATTGGCCACCACCAACTAAAAGCATTGGACTGAAACCACATATCAAAGGGGAAGGCGAATTGTTTGAAGGAAAGGGCAGAAATAGTGAAGCCTATCGTGATTCCGGCTATGGCGCCGATCACCATAGACAGAAAAAGGAGCAAAATGTGTTTGTTTATAAGCCAAGGCGTTTCTGCCCTGAAACGTTCTATACTGGCTCTGATATTCCCAATATCTGAATTGTCGTTTTGCTCCTTACTATCCATTTGACTTTTGAAGAAGACTGCAAAAGAAATCACAACTATTGAAATTAGCGCTGCTTCTATCCATTCTCCAAAATTCATTTTGATAGCGTCCTTTCTTGGAAGTGATATTTGACTTCCTATTTCGCTTGTTACAACCCTATTAAAAAAACTATTACAAGGAATATCAATAGGTTATAGGGCAATGACCTTCTTGGTCAGCATTACTATATAAAATTACCACTAAACCGAGTGCTGCCAGTCCTTTTATGGAATCGCTGTCTGGATGGTTCTGCTACTTCTTCATTCAACAATTTTGAATTTTTTTCTCAGCGGCTGCGGTATTTTGCCAATACATTCCGTGACGCTAAACGTCCATGTTAGAATGGCCTCATCGCTGTCATTTTGGGACAATTGGCTGGTTGCTTCTGGTAGCGGCGTGATAGCTTTATCAAATAAAACTATTTCTACGGTTTGATGTTCTCCTTTGAAGTCTGAATAGTCTACTCGAAAAGTGCACTTGTGTAAGTCGGTGTGCTTCTTTGCGGCATGACCTAATTGTTCAAATACATCTGGAAACGGCTGTCTGAAGTCCACTTGATAGAAAAATTGCTTGCTCTGTCCAGGAGGTATGAGCAACTGCTCCCTGGACCCATTAATAGCACTTGCAAGAAATATGTGTTTAGAGGGAGAGGCGTCGCTACTCGACACAACTTCAATGATTAGAGCGGCTTTTTCAGACATCGCGGCAGGACGAGTACCATTATTGTAGACCATCAGTGAGATATTCACATCTGGTCTATCAATAAATGAAATCTGGACATCAGAGTTTATTGGTTTTAGAGGCTCAATAAACATCGAATATAGAGTGGCCGGCAACAATGATGGCGATCAACGTCCCAATAATCCACTTCCAATGTGAAAGCCAAAACTGTTTTAAGGTCTTGCAGAACCTACGAAGTGGCGGGGAATACCACCGTGGTAATATAAATATGTCGTCAGGCTCCTCAACAAGGTGCCCATCCCAATGCTTTTTTCGCCACTTTTGCCAAGACATAGCTGCCTCACTTGGAATTGGTTTCGGCATCTTCCACGCCCAGAGGAATGAACGCCTCAGTCTGTTCCCTATAGTTATACAGGGTACTCTTGCTTATCTTGCCTTTCCACTTTTCCGCGATTCCCTCATAGGAATATCCTTCGCAAAGAAGGTCGACAGCCTCTTTCATCATCGCCGGGGTCAGTTTCTTTTTATGGCCTAGCTGCGCCCCTCGCTTCCTGGCCTCTGCGAAGGCCGCAATCATATGGAAGAACATCTTCCCGGCTGCTGTGGTCGTATCGATCGGCTGTGTGAGAACCTTTAAATCCGCGGGGGAGATGGAATACCCCTTGACTTCCCCATCCTAAAACAATAAGAACAAAAGATAAACATTTAGGACTGCACCGTGACTGACTTCTCCCCTCTGACCCATCAGGATTTCATAGCCCTGGCCTCGCGGGGTGGGGTGGTCGAGAATGTCGATCTGGCGGAGATCGACTGGGATGACCTGCCGGAAACGGCGCTTCGTTTCAAAGGCTGCCGCCTGTCGGAAAAGCGGCTGGTGGAGGCCTGTCTGGAAGAGGCGGCTTTTGAGAATTGCAGCTTTGTGAATGTGGCCTTTCCAAGAGGCAATCTGCGGGATGCGACCTTCACCGGATGCACGTTCTTTGACGCGAAGGCAGGCACGGGATGCGACTTTTCCCATGCCAATCTGGAGGAGGCCGCCTTTCGCCGCTGCAATCTGGCGACCTCGCTGTTCAAGAATGCCAGCCTGAAAGGGGCGGTGTTCGAGGAGTGCAAGGCCCATGGCTGTAACTTCAAAAATGCCCGTTTTTCCCGGACCGTCGGCCGCGCAGGCCACAGCCTGACCGCCGTTCATATGCTGCGCAGCAATTTCGATTTTGCCCAGATGGCGGAACTGACCTTCGATGACTGCAGCCTGCTGGACTGCAGCTTTCGCGAGGCGGATTTCTATGGCTGCAGCTTCATCGGCGCGGACCTGTCCGACAGCGACCTGACGGGCGCACAGCTTGACCGCTGCAACTTCGAAAATGCCGACCTGCGCGGTGTCCTGATGGACCGTTTCGATTTTGCGGAAATGGTCAGCATCGACGGCCTCAAAATCAACCACAGCCAGCAATCGGTGCTGCTTGCAGGATTGGGCATCCGCGTTTTCCCGGATTAACCGGCCGGAATCCGCCTCTTTTCCACGGAAATCTTGAGATCGGCGCTCCACTCGCCTATATCCGGAGCAGTCGTTTATTTTGTTGGCAATAGAGGAACGTGAAATAATGTCCGAACAGACGGAAAACCAAACCCACACCACGGAAACTATGGGGTTCCAGGCCGAAGTCGGCCGATTGCTCGACATCGTTACACATTCACTTTACAGCGAACGCGAAATTTTCCTGCGGGAGCTGATCTCCAACGCGGCGGATGCCTGCGACCGCCTGCGCTATGACGCACTGACCGAGCCGGACCTATTGTCGGGCGACAGCGATTTCGCCATCGACATCTCCTTCGACAAGGATGCGAAAACCATCACGCTGTCGGACAACGGGTCGGGCATGAACCGGGACGAGCTGGTGCATAACCTGGGCACCATCGCGCGCTCCGGCACGTCGGCCTTCGTCGACAAGCTGACCGGCGATTCCAAGAAAGATGTGAACCTGATCGGCCAGTTCGGCGTCGGCTTCTATTCCGCCTTCATGATCGCAGACAAGGTGACCGTCGACAGCCATCGCGCCGGTGAGGACCACGCCTGGAAATGGACCAGCGACGGACGCGGCGAGTTTACCGTGGAGCCGGGCCAACGCGAAGCCCGCGGCACCACGATCACCCTTTATGTGAAGGACGACGCGGAAGAGTTTCTCGACGAAAGCCGCCTGCGCCATATCGTCAAAACCTATTCCAATCATATCCCCTTCCCGATCCACCTGGACAAGGTGGAAGAGGGTGAGGCGAAACAGGAACAGCTTAACGACGCCAATGCGCTCTGGACCCGCCCCAAATCCGATGTGACGGAAGAGCAGCATAAGGAATTCTACCACCATGTGGCCCATGCCTTCGACGATCCGTGGATGACCCTGCATTTCCGCGCGGAAGGCATGATCGAATATGCGGGCCTGCTTTATGTGCCCTCCAGCCGCCCCTTCGACCTGTTCAACCCGGAACGCATGTCCAAGCTGAAGCTTTATGTGAAGCGGGTCTTCATCTCCGACGAATGCGACGACCTGATCCCGCAGTATCTGCGCTTCCTGCGCGGGGTGGTGGATTCGGAAGACCTGCCGCTGAACGTCAGCCGTGAGATGCTGCAGAACAACCCGGTGGTGAACAAGATCCGCGCCGGGCTGACCAAGCGCGTGCTGGGCGAACTGGCGAAAAAGGCGGAAAAAGAGCCGGAAGAATACGCCACCTTCTGGGGTAACTTCGGCATGGTCCTGAAAGAGGGCCTCTATGAATCCGCCGCCGACCGTGAACAGTTGCTGAAACTGGCCCGCTTCCGCTCCACCAAATCGGATGGGCTGGTGTCGCTGGCGGAATACATCACCCGCATGAAGGAAGGCCAGGACGCGATCTACTACATCGCAGGCGAGGACAAGGATGCGCTGGCGAAAAGCCCGCAGCTTGAAGGCTTTGCCGCCAAGGATGTGGAAGTCCTCTACATGACCGATCCGGTGGACGAATTCTGGATTCCCTCCGTCGGCGCCTTTGAGGAGAAAGAGTTCAAATCCGTCACCCGCGGCGGCGCGGACCTGTCCAATATCAAGGGCGAGGCCGACGCCGAGGACAAGGAAGCCGACAAGGACACAGCCCCCGCAGAGGGCATCGAGGCGCTCATCAAGGCGGTCAAGGAGGCGCTCGGCGACGACGTCAAGGAAGTGCGCAGCTCCGACCGCCTGACCAGCAGCGCGGTCTGCCTTGTCGCCGACGAGACCGGCATGGACATGCATCTGGAACGGCTGCTGAAACAGCATAACCAGCTCGACAGCACCGGCCCGCGCATCCTGGAAATCAACCCGAAACATGCGCTGATCAAGGCGCTGGCCGAACAGGCGACGGGCAAGGACGACCTGAGCGATGCGGCCTGGCTGCTGCTGGATCAGGCGCGTATCCTGGAAGGGGAGACGCTTCCCGACCCGACCGGCTTTGCCCAGCGCATGGCAAGCGTCATGACCAAAAGCTTCGGCGGCTAAACACCCCGCAAGCCGACACATCAAAAGCCTTCCGTCTCACCCGGCGGAAGGCTTTTTCTTTACGCCGCCGGGGGCGTTACCGTCACCGGTGAAATATGTCGGCGTGGAAGCCTCCATGGGTACGCGGGTCAAGCCCGCGCATGACGAATTACTATTAGCAGTACACCTTAATCCGTTCGTCCCGGCGAAGGCCGGGATCTCCTGATGCCTTCTCAACCGCCGGAGCTTACGGCCTGAAATCCCCGATCAGGTCCGGGACGAACGGTGATTGTTTGATTGAAAACTCTCGGCAGTCGGGGCGCGCCCTTGGGGTCTTGAGACCCTATCGGTCCGAACGGTGCCGGTCTGCTCTGGACCACGCAAGGTGGCATGCCCCGCCTCGGCGATTATGGTGACCTGACCGGGATATACTCGGGCCCGAGATTTTCTGGGTCAGGAGGGGAGTGCGCAGGTCTTACCGCAGGCAGACAATATTCGCCTAGCGCACTCCGCCCCAAAAGTCAAGAACAAAATAGGAACAAACTCTATTTCTGTGCCGCCCGGACCGGTACCGGCACCTTGCGTTCCAATTCGAATGTCAGCCGTTCGATCAGGATTTCCTGGGCGCGCTGCACCACCTCCGGCAGGGCGTGGTGGCGGGCGAACATCTTCTGGGCCCGCTTGCGCAGGTCCTCCGTGCTGGGCAGGGCGCTCAGGTCAAAGCTGTGGACAAGCTGGTCGATCTCCTGGGACAGCGCCGTGCGGTTTTCCGCAAGCTGTGTTTTCCAGCGTTCGATCATTTCTGGCATTTCCGCCTGCCAGCCGTGCAACCCTTCGATGGAGGCATCGAAACGTTCCCGCCCCGGGGCCAGCGCCTGCTGCAGCTCGGCAACGGAGTTCTGCACATCGAATTTTGCCGCCAGATGCTGGGCCGCGCGCTCGATCACACCCCGGCCGAGGCGGCGCATGTCGGTCACCACCTCCTGCGGCGGGCGTTTCAGGTCGGAGACCAGCCGCGCCCAGGACATCACCTTGAGCGTGTAATAGCTGAAATCCACCTCATACCAGAAGAAACCCTGGCGCGCCGCGCTCTGAAAATGGTGGTGGTTGTTATGCCAGCCCTCGCCGAAGGTCAACAGCGCCAGCCACCAGTTGTTGCGCGACTGGTCGCCGGTCAGATAGCGCTTGCGCCCGACCACATGGGCCAGCGAATTGATCGAGAAAGTCGCATGCCACAGCGCCACGGTCGACCAGAAGAAGCCGACGATCAGCCCCGACCAGCCCGCCAGCAACCAGGTCACCAGGCCCAGCAAGACCGCAGGCAGATAGGGATGCCGGTCCAGCCAGACCAGTTCCGGATATTTCGCCAGATCGGGAACCGCCTCCATATCGGTCTCCGCATAGCGCGGCGTGAAGAACCAGCCCAGATGGGAATACCAAAAGCCCTTGTGGATCGGCGAATGCACATCTTCAACCGTATCGGAATGGCGATGATGATGGCGATGGTTCGCCGCCCACCACAACACCCCGCGCTGGGCGGAGCTTTGCGCGATAAAGCCCAGGATAAAGGCCACCACCCGGTTGGCCTTGTAACTGCGATGGGAGAAATAGCGGTGATAACCGCCGGTGATCCCGAACATGCGAAGCGCATAGAGACCCGCGAAAACGGCCAGATCGACCCAGGATACACCGGTCCAGATCGCGGCGAAACAGACCAGATGCGCCAGAATGAAAGGCGTCATCCCGGTCCAGTCGATGCGGTCGAGCGAAGAGGTTGCGGCCCGTGACGTGGGCAAGGCGTGGTTCTCAGGCATAATCACCTAACGTAATAAAACAGATAAAACACAAGAGGCTCGGCCGCAGCATAGGCCGAAGGCAATAACATCTCGTTAAAGATGGGGCGAAAATGGCAAAACCCAAGGGGCTTTGTCAAAGATTCAGACGGTTTCCGCCTGCCGCACCGCCGCCGAAAAGGCCTCCAGCGCATGCGAAACAATCGGGGCCAGCTCCGGATGCGCCGCAATTTCCTGTGCCATCAAACCCTTGGCAAGCAGCGGCACGGTGATAAAGGCCTCCTCCACCAATGTGGCGGACATGGTGGTCAGCACCAGTTTCAATGCCTCCTGCGCATGGCTTGCGCGTGGCGAGGCGTTGAACAGGGCCACCGGCTTGTAGGGAAAACGATGGCTGCCCACCAGCCAGTCCAGCATATTCTTGAAGCTGCCGGGAATGCCGCGCGCATATTCCGGACAGGAGATCAAAACCCCGTCCGCCTCCCCGATCAGCGCGTCCAGTTCCGCCACCGCCGGCGGCAACGGTTCAGACCCATCGGGGCCAAGCAGGTCCGGGTTGAAATGCGGCAACTCGCCCAACCCAGCATAACGCACAATCCGCACACCTTCCGGTGCCAAAATTTCCGCTGCGCCCAGCAATTCGCTATTGGAAGATTCAGCCCGAAGGCTCCCGGATATGGATAGGATTTTTGGCATAGGCGTCTCCCTTTGCAGCAGATGCGCTAGTCAGCATCTATTGCCTCAGGGGTCAAGTCAGACGTTTGCGGTGATTTGGAAGCAACAGGCTTCGGCGGCGCAGGCTGCCATGCCCGAAGATGTTGACCGACCAAGTCATAAAATTCAGGAACAATGCGCTCGACGTCTTCAATGAATGTGCGCGATCCCGCAAATCGGCCACCAAGGTCTTCGATCAACATAACCTCGAAGGCATGTGGAACAAGTGACGAGTTTTCTGTCTGAAGCAAATCCGGGCTTTCGCGCAATTCCGAAAGAGCCGCCTGTGTTGGTTTTACTTTTGACGGCCACGAAGCACGCACAAAGATACGCGCGTCATCATCCTTCAACATCCGAAGCAACCAATTTACACGGGCTTTTGTCGATTTTTTGTCAGCAGGAGCCTTAAGCTTCATACCAACCACAACACATTTTCTCAGTAAGTCCGTTTCGGTTTCCAAATCAGCTGCGGCATCCGGTATTTGCAGCGTCGCTTTGAAAGATTGATCATCTACAAATTTTGCGATTTCGGCCTTGAGGCGACCAATCGGATCATCATTAAACTTGCGTTCCAACTTCAGCTTAACCGTCTTGCCAATATTCCGTGACATCAACAGACACAGGTCTCGCTGTTCCTCAATCCAGGCAGCAACAACCTCTTCCACCTCCGGCGAAGTCTTTGTGAGGGGAGCGCCAGCTCCGACAGCACGCACAACCTCACGCCAGTTCTTGCCCATATGGTTAAAGCCTTCGACACCTGTCGAGCTATGTTCGAGAAACCGCCGAAACTCAGAAAGAAGAAATTTCTGTTCTTCATCAGAAACTACGTCTTCAAGCTCCAACAGCTGGCACTTTGTCAGCACCCACATCCACGGCCAGTGGAACAGACTTGCTTTCTTCAAAAGTGATTTTGGTAACTTCACAGGAGGATGGTCCGCGCGCGCAACAAATTGGTTGCTCAACGTAATGACTGCATCAATTCCATTGGCCTTCGCCAATTCCATATATTTGGAAATCTGCTCCTCTTGAATCTCTGCCTTCCCAATTTTGGCCTCAACAAGGGCGGTCCATTCCTTCGAACCTGATTTTACACTTATAAATCCGTCTGGACGCTCATTGCCAGTGCCGCCATTCTGTAGAACAACTTCCGTATAGGTCTCTATTTTTGTCCGCTTACCAACGCGTTGTCCCGCTGATGCCAGCAACGATGACGCGAGATCCGGTATTTGGGGTAATACAGCTAAAAACGTAGAGACAATTCTCTTCTCTTTGCTCGTTTCCGCAACAATTGGAAAAAGTCGTGCTTGCTCGCCCTGCTTCAGTTTTTGAGGCAGTTCAGTCATCCCCTTGCTCCCGTAATACATGAATTGGCTAGGTAAACTTTCCACAAGAGTTGCTAATATAGCAATCCTTAATTGATTTTCTGATTAACAATTCCCTCCCTTGACTCTTTTAGACTCTAGTCTAAATTAGACTGTAGTCTAAAATTGAGTGGAATTGGTTATGGGGCGGAAATCGTCGAAAGAGGTGATCCTGGATGCGGCTTTCGAGCTGGTCGAGGAGGTTGGTTATGACGGGGCGACCATTGATGCGATTATCGCACGGGCGGGGATCGCGCGCGGCACCTTCTATTACAATTTCAAAAGCAAGGAAGCGGTGATTGTCGCGCTGGCGCGGCATAAGTTCCGGCCACTGGCAGAGCAGGTGGAGGCAAAACTGGCAAGCGGGGCCAGCCCGCTGGATGCGCTGGAGGTGATGGTCGGGCAGACCATGCAGTGGAATCTGGACCATCCCCATTTCGCAGAGGCACTGATCCGCTGCAGCCAGACGGAACTGGGCAAGAGCCTGCCGCCGGACCCGAATAACCCCGCCTCTTTCCGTAGCTTCGTTGCCGGGTTGATCGCCCGCGGGCAGGAAGAGGGCAGCATTCGCAACGATACGCCCGCCCAGATGCTGGCGGTCATGCTGACCTCGCTTTTGCTGCACGGGATTGCCGCCTGGCTTTATGCACCGACCAAGCCGGACCTGCAGGTCTGGGGCCAAAAGGCCCTGCAGCTTTTCTGGGAAGGATGCCGGAAATGACCCTGACAGCCTATACCCCCGAAGAGGCCTTTGCCGCAGGCGAGGCACAGGTCGGCGGCAAGGCCTTTGGTCTGGCGCGGTTGCACCGCTACGGTCTGCCCGTGCCCGCTATGCTGACGCTGGGCGCCGGGTTCTATCACCATGTCATGCAGGACACAGCCATTGCCGAGGCCTTGGCTGCCGTTATCCGGACAAAGGGCGAAGGTTCCAACTCATTGGCGCGGCTTCGCGAGGCGCTGCGGGTCCATCTTTTTTCCGACGAAGAAAAGGCGGCCCTGCAGGCGGCTTTGCACAGTGCCGGTCTGGCGGGTCTGCCGCTGGCGGTGCGGTCCAGCGCCATTGGCGAGGACGGTGCGGAGGCCTCCTTTGCGGGCATCCATGAAAGTGTGCTGCATGTGGACGGGCCGGATGCCCTCCATGCCGCCATTCTGGAGGTTTTTGCGAGCCTGTGGACGGAAACGGCGGTGGGTTATCGTCTCGCCAAGGGCTTTGCGCTGGACGGCGTGCCGATGGCGATTGTGGTCTGCGCCATGACACCCACGCCCAAGGCCTCCGGCGTGGCCTTCACCGCCGATCCGCTCACCGGGCGGCGCGACCGCTATGTGATCGAGGCGACGTCGGGCTATGGCGATGCACTGGTGCGCGGCCAGGTTCAGGGGCATCGCCATGAAATCCCTATCGACGAGACCAACCAACTGCAGCCCCCGCAGGAGGGCGATAGCCTGCTGACCGCCGGAGACCTGGCAACGGTTTCACAGGCGCTGACGCTCGCCCATGACTGTCTTTGCGATGGGGACGAGGCGCTGGACTTCGAATGGGTCTACGACGGTGCGGCAGTGACCTTCGTGCAGGTGCGTCCGGTAACCGCCCTGCCAACGCCCGGCCTGCCAAGCCTGCCGGGGCAGAACATCATCTGGAGCAACGCCAATTTCAAGGAAGTCCTGCTACCGATCCCGAGCCCCATGGGCTGGGCCATGGCCAAGGGCAGCATTCCGCTGCTGATCACGACCCTGCCAAAGAAGGCGGGCTATACCATGCCGACCGGCCTGCCGCTGATACGGCGGCTCAAGGGGCGGCCCTATCTCAATATCGCCAATCAGCAATGGATCTGGTTCGACGGTTTCGGCGCGCCGCCCGCCAATATCAACCGAAGCCTGGGCGGCCATCAGCCGGAAATCCGCCTGCCGGACGGGCCAACCCCGCTTCCGGTAAAACTCAAACGGCTGTGGCGAATGATCCGGCTGGGGGCTTTCCTGACCAAAAAGGGCAAGACACTGGCCGCCCGAGCCGATGCCCTGATCGCGGAGGCCCGCACCTTCCGCAGCCGCGACCTAGGCGAGCTAAGCGATGAGACGCTGAAGGAGCTGACTTTCGAGCAGTATCAGCGCTTTGCCGGTTTCTTCGACGATTTCTCCGCCTCCTCCGGCATCTGCGGCGGCACGCTGACCATGTTCCAGAACGCGCTGGATAACCTGCCGACTGAGGACGACCGCGCAATCCTTCAGGGCCTGCTCTCCGGTGGGAAGGTGGACAGCGCCGAACATGGCCGCCGCCTGCGGGAACTGGCGGCGCTGGCGCGGGACTGCAAAACCGCGCAGGCCATTCTGACGGCGGGTGCGCTACCCGCCCCCCTGGGCGGCAGTGCTTTTGAAGTGGCACTTGCCGCCTATCTGGATGAATTCGGCCATCGCGGGCTGGGTGAAACCGACATCAGTAAACCACGCTGGATAGAAGAGCCGGGCTATCTCCTGGATCAGATCAGGCTGATGGTTGACCGGGAGGATCGTGACCTGCCCGGCAACCGGGCCCGGCAGGCCGCCGAAGAGGCATTGGCCCGCCTGCCCCGCCGCCAGGGCAAGCGGCTCGCCGCCGCGGCGGAGAAGGCCCGCAACGGCATGGCCCTTCGCGAAAAGGCGAAATCAGCGCTGATTGCCGGGGTGGAACCCGCCCGGCGCATCCTGCTGGAAATCGGCAACCGTCTGCAGTCGCGGGGCGTGCTGGACAGCCGCGACGATATTTTCTGGCTGACCTTCAACGAGTTGACCGCGTTGCAAGAGGGAGTTTGGTCCGACGCGGCCCCCAACTATCTGATCGCCGACCGCAAGACCCGCTATGCCGCCTGGGCGGAAGAAACACCACCGGATGTCTTTGAGGAAAGCACAAGCGGCACGGTGATCACCGCACAGCCCGGCCCCGCAACACGGAAAAACGGGAAGAACGGCCAATGGCAGGGCATGGGGGCCTATCCGGGCCGCTATACCGGCGTCGCGCGCATCCTGACCCGGCCCGAAGACGGCCATCGCCTACAGCAGGGTGACATCCTGGTCGCCCCCACCACAGACCCGGCCTGGACGCCGATCTTTCTGCAGGCGGGCGCGCTGATCATGGAAACGGGCGGGGCGGTGTCCCACGGGGTGATCGTCGCACGCGAATACGGCCTGCCCACCGTGGTCAATATTCCCGGCATCGTGACCGCGCTCAAGGACGGGGAGACGGTGACCATCGACGGGGCGGCAGGCACTATTTCGCGTAGCGCCTGATCATTTTTCATCTAATGGTTGTATATAGAATGGGAGCGTGATAGACTTTTTTGTATCGGCTCCCTACCGACGAGTGAAACGATGTCTGTGAGTGCTTTATCTTCCTATACGTCTGCCGCCTATGGACCTTCCGGCGTGTCGACGCATGATATCGCCCTGACAGCCGCCCAAAGCCAGATGCTGCAGCAACTGCAGCAGGTGGAGGAGTTGTTGGCACAGACAACAGTAAATTTGGCCACCAACCGCAATGGTGCGGGACAAATGGTCAACCTCCTGACCTGAATAGCATGGCCGGTCTCCCACCGGTTCCCCAGTTCAGGCCCATTTTGAGACTTGTGTGCTTCAGGGATCGCGGCTTAGGCCGCGGTCTTTGAGCGCGTCCAGATAGGCCTGCCAGCGCTTTTCATAATCCCGGCCCAGTTCGTAGAGATAACGCCAGCTATAGAGGCCGGTGTCGTGCAGGTCGTCGAATTTGATACGGACCGCGTAATTACCCACCGCCTCCAGTTCCATGATCCCCACATGGCGGCGTCCGCCAACGGTGATTTTCTGGTCCGGGCTGTGGCCCTGCACCTCGGCGCTGGGGCTTTCCACGCGCAAATATTCCGCCGGCAGGGCAAAGCTGCTGCCGTCGTCGAAATCCACCTCAAGGATCTTTTCTTCCTTTTTCAGGCGGATTTCCGTCGGCCAGGCCTTGGTCGAATATTTGTCTTCGGCCATGGCTTACAGCGGGGATTTCTTTTTGAGATCGTCCAGCGGAATTGCCTCATCCGACAGCATGATCGGAATGCCGTCGCGGATCGGGTAAGCCAGGCCGGACTGGTCGGAAATCAGCATCTGACGCTCGCGGTCATAGCGAAGCGGGTTGCGGGTGCCGGGCTCCACCAGGATTTCCAGCAGTTTCGGGTCGATGGGCGAGTGTTCTGTCATAACGCCTTTTTACTCTTCAATTTTTGTGAGGTCCAGCACAGGAAACATCCTGCGACCTATTGCGGCATATGCCCGTTGAGGCCGATATCGGCAACCGCCATATCAATCAGCGCGCCCAGGACTTTTGCCCGTTCTTCCAGCGAGTTCGCCTCCAAAAGCGCCTGTTTTTCCGCGATCGGGAAAGGGCAGATCATGGAAAGAGCCGTGACCAGATGTTCGTCCGGCGCATCGCGCAGCGCATCCCAATCCAGCTTGAGCCCGTAATGTTTCAGGAAGTCGGGCAGATGGGCGAGGATCGTGCCCCGGTCGATGCTGCCTTCCGAGGGCACCAGATCGTCGCGATAGGCGCGCCAGTCCGCCTGCGCCATCCGGAAACCGCCTGCGGTAATCATTTCGGACTCGATATTAAAACGGGAAACGCCCTTCAGGGTGATGAGATAGCGCCCGTCCATCTCTTCCTCGAACTGCACGATGCGCCCCGCGCAGGCGACCTCATAGACCGGCGGATTGCCGTCCAGGCCGTCATTAGTGCGGGGCTGGACCATGGCGATCATACGGCCATGGGCCATCGCCTCCTCCACCATGGCGATATAGCGCGGCTCAAAGATATTGAGCGGCAGAAGGCCGCGCGGCAAAAGCAGGACACTGGGCAGGGGAAAGAGCGGTATACTTTTCGGCAACTGATCGAACGCCGGATCAAATGCACTCATACCGTTCTTCTCCCTCTCCCGTTGAGATCGTTACTTTGCCGCCTATCCTACCCCAGCTTTTAGGAAAACAGAATGGAGGAAAGGCGGCGGCGGCCCTTGAGGGTTACCGGATCGGTCGGCCCCAGGGCCTCGAAGAATTTCAGAAGCTGCATCCGGGCAGCGTCTTCATTCCATTCCCGGTCCTTGGCGATCACATGGAACAGATGATCCATGGCCTCTTCCGCCTGTGCGCCTGCAAAGAGCGCCACAGCCAGGTCGATCCGCGCCTGGAAATCATCGGGATCGGCCGCGATCGCCGCCTGCAGCGCCGGCAGCTTGCCCTGGGCTTCGGCAGCCTCACCGGCCAGTTCCATGGAGGCACGGACGGCAACAACCCGCTGATCCTTCTGCACCTCGTCGGACAGTTGGTCCAGAAGCTGGGTCGCCGCATCCGGCTGCCCTTCGTTGATATAAAGCTGCGCCAGACCGACAGCGGCTTCCACACAGGTCTGATCATGGTTCAGGATCTGGGTATAAATTGAGGCCGCAGCCTGCAGATCACCAGCCTCTTCAGCCTGCTGCGCCTGTTCCAGGGCCTGTTCGATCGGATCGGGGCCCGCCTCGCCGCCGGACATGGTGATCAGCTTTTCAGCAAAGCTTTTGATCTGGCTTTCCGGCACCGCGCCCATGAAACCGTCGACAGGGCGGCCACCGACGAAACCGAAAACGGCCGGGATCGACTGCACGCGCAACTGCTGGGCGATCATCGGGTTTTCATCGATGTTGATCTTGACCATACGGATCGCGCCGTTTGCCGCCTTGACCACCTTTTCGAGCATCGGGCTCAACTGTTTGCACGGGCCGCACCAGGGCGCCGAGAAATAGGCGATTACCGGCGTGGACTGGCTGGCTTCCATCACGTCCTTGCCGAATTCGGCATCGGTGGTGTCCATAATAAGATTGGCGGTATTTGCGCCGATCATCGTATCCATTGTCTGTCTCGCTTTCGCGTTAAACTCGGGTCAGGCCAAAGACGTTGATATCGCGGCCCGACTATTATTCCGCTGCCTCATCGGCAGGTTGATCGAAATCCAGAACCACAGGGTCATACCCTTCTGCCGACAGGAAAGATAGCAAATCCTGCGGTGTCACGGCAGTGGTCCGGTCATTGCGCAGGGGATGGGCGTTGACCAGTTCTTCTTCCAGAATGGCCTTGTCCAGCACCACGGTCACCCGGCGTTCCACGTCGTTGATCACAGCAAGCGGGGTGACAGAGCCCGGCTCCACCCCCAGAACCTCCATCAGCAGTTCCGGCTTGCCGAAGGAATAATTGCCGCTGGACCCTACGCGTTTACGCAGGTCCTTCAGGTCCACGTCGCGATCCTCCTCGACTGTCGCCAGGACCAGGTTCTTCTTCTTGTCGCGCAGGAACAGGTTCTTGATATGCGCGCCCGGCATCTCGCCGCGCCCTGTCTGGCTTTCACCTACGGTATAAACCCGCTCATGCTCATAGGTTCGATGGGCAATGCCCAGCTCGTCCAGGCGGGCGAAAAGGTCGGTATCGGTTTTCGGGCTGTTCATGGTTTGGTCGGTCCCATCCTGCCATCTTAAACAGTGTATTTCCTGGGCAATAAATAGCGTCGCATCCGCCCAAATTCAACGAATCCCTGGCTTTTTTAGAACAGGGCAAAAAATTTCAGATTTTTTGCACAAATCCGCTTGCCAAACCCAATTCTATGCGTATTATCCGCGCCGCACCGCACGGAAGACCACATGGTCGGACGCGCAGCGCGGGCGTAGCTCAGGGGTAGAGCGCAACCTTGCCAAGGTTGATGTCGTGAGTTCGAATCTCATCGCCCGCTCCATCAAAAGCCCGACGGACCGCCGTCGGGCTTTTGCTTTTTCTGTCGGATTTCCTGCCACTTTCCCCGGTATAATCTGCCCAGCCTGATAGCTCCGGCCATTCCGTTCTCCCGAAAAACCCCTCCAATCCTTTGATATCTACCGATATCAGGCCACTTGGCACGGCTGATGCGTAGCTTTCCTTGAGAGAGCACGCATTGAAGAGGAGACGAGAGATGCAAACTCAATTCAGCAATACCGAGGCTTTCCATGCCTTCCTGATCGCCAATGGTGTTGCCAATGATCAGGAAAGAGAACGCAGCGACCGTTGGGACCAGTTAGTCAAACAGGCCAACGACCTGACCGACGACCTGAGCCTGGACGAAGACCTGGAGGGGATCAGCCTGGAAGACTGGGAACGCTGGTACGACCACTAACCCCCGATTTTCCCGTCCCGCTTCACAAACCGCACGATCCTCATGCGAGGATAGCGCGATGGGGTAAAATGATAAATCGTGCGAAATTGATAAAGAAAAGCAGTGGCTTGAACGAATAGCCCTCGCTAAGCTCCATCCCAAGCCGACGGTCTCAAACGGCCACAGCGCGGCACGGGGGATATGAAATCCTGACGACAAATGCGCATGCACATGCTGCCGTTGACCCGGCAGGTTTTTGGTACGCCCTAAATTTGTCACCCGAAACCGCGCGGACGATAAGACCCGTTGGCTCAACACTGTTCTGGGGTGCGGTTTTATGGGTTGGAACGCGAAGTCATATCTTGTTGGGGTTTTACTGGGCACAACTGTCCTGTCGTCCATTCCGGCACAGGCGGAATCCAAATGGGGGCCGCATATCGACCTGGAGGGCAAGCTGGGCACGGACCGGAACATTGGTGAGGCCGATCTGTTCATGCCGCTCTGGCAGGATGACGACACGCTGTTGTTCGGGAACTTCCGCGGACGCCTCGACGATAATGACAGCCATGAAGGCAACTATGGCATCGGCCTGCGCCAGATGCTCGACAACGGCTGGAACCTGGGCGGCTACACCTATTTCGACCACCGCAAAAGCCCCTATGGCAATTCCTTCAACCAGATCACCGTCGGGGCGGAGGCACTGTCCTTCGACTGGGACCTGCGCGCCAATGCCTATCTGCCCGTCGGCCAGAAGGCCCATGCGGAAGACAGCCTGGACGAGGTCAGTTTTTCCGGCGGCGGCATCATGTATCGCGCGGGCGAGGAACGCGCCCTTCGCGGTTTTGATGCGGAAATCGGCTGGCGCGTGCCCGTCTTCGGCGAAGACGCCGGACAACAGCTTCGCCTCTATGCAGGCGGCTATCGCTTTACCGAGGATGAGGCGGACACCGTGCAGGGTCCTCGCGGGCGTCTCGACCTGACCTTCGACGCGGTGCCTTTCCTCTGGGAGGGGTCTCGCCTGACCCTGGGCGCGGAGGTGCAGCACGACAGCCCGCGCGGCACGCAAAGCTTTGCCCAATTCCGCTTGCGTATCCCGTTACAGATATTCAGTTCTGCCCCGAAGACCCGCCTGACGGCAATGGAGAAACGGATGGCCGACCCGGTCATCCGCGACGTTGATATTGTCAGTCAGGCGGTCACCACCGGGGCCGCAGAGGAAATCACCAAGACCGCCGACGGCCAGACCCTGGCCGTTGTCGACAGCGCTGCGACCACAGGCAATGACCTGGCCGCCGCCGTCGCCGCTGCCGGGGCCAATTCCACAGTCATTCTCAATGGCGCATTTAGCAATGTGACGACCCGCGTCGACCTGCAGCAGGGTCAGACCCTGATGGGGGCCGGCAGCGTCGACGTCAAGACACCGTCGGGCAAAACCGTCACGATTGCCACCCCCGGCGGGTCGCTGTCCGGCACGGGCACCGTGACCACCTCCGGCGGCAACTATTCACAGTTGATCGGCATGGCCGACAACAGCAGCCTGATCGGGGTCACCGCCCATTCCGTGGCAAGCGGTACAACCGCCGCCCTGACCGTGACCATAGACAATGCCACCGGCGTCACCATTCAAAACAACACGCTCAGCTCCAACGCGGACAGTAACACGAGCACCCCGGTTCATATCATAAACGGTTCCTCCAATATCACCGTAACCGGCAATACTCTTTCGGCAAATGGCACGACCGGGCACGAAGTCATCGCCGGGATGGCATCCCTTGGAACCAATACACTCGTATTTTCGAACAACAGCATAACCGCATCCGGCACAGGCAATCACCGGAGCCAGTTGCTGCAAAATACAACAGGACTTTCGGGTAGCGGCAATGTGACCGACGGCAGCAACTGCCGGGACTTCGGCGGCAACACCGGCTCCATCAGCTTTACCAATGGCACAACCTGCCCGTAGCCGTGTGAGAAATCGTCTAGCTGTTTTCCCGGATAAAGCCTTCCAGATCAGTAAAGTGATCGGGTAGCTCAAACTCTGCGGCGTCAACAAAATCGACTTTGCCGTCACCAACCAGCGTTACGAGAACGCGCGCCACAGCCGACCCCAACGCCTGCCACTGCTTTTTCGCACGGATCAGATCACTTGGCCGCCCGTAGAGAAACATGGTGGAGATCGGACCGAAACAGACATAGACGTAACCGGCCCGGCACAGGCGGACCCATTCGGTCATATCGCCCTCACCGAAAGGCGCAGTCTTTTCCTCACCGGCAACAACAGGGCGCTGTTGCTGGAGCGTATTATCAGGTGCAATCCACGCCCGGTAAGAGGCGTTCTGGACCAAAAACCTATGTGACATTTCCCCGCCCTTGTCGAAGTGACAAGCCTTTTGCCCCCGTAACGCCAGCCAGCGCTACTTACAGCCGGGAGCCCCTTAATAATACACGCAAAACGTGAATTTTACTACATGGAATTGTATCGTTTTCACAAAGCGAAATAATCACGGAACCCGCATTTTCCCGGCTTTTGCCGGATAAAGCCTTCTGCGATGGCAACTAAATCTGTTTTTACAGTAGGTTCCACCTTTTTTCCGCTGGCGTTTGGCACTAAGGTAGGTGGTACCAAGCAAAACAAGGGAACTGGAGACGGTCTCAGCAATAGCTGCAATGACAAGGCACAGGGGTAGACGCGTGCCGGTCTCTCTACTACGTAACGTCGTGTAACCCTGTCATCTTGCCGGGCCGCCTGCGGTAACCCGTCGCGGGAGATTGCTCAAAATGGCACAGCGGACTGAAACGCTGAAGGAAGAGTTACTGGAAAAGACTGCGGCGCTCGTCGCAAAAAGAATGTCCGGCGAAAAAGCCCGGGCAGCACAAAAATTCGTCGAACACTACTATCGAAACGTCCCCCCGGCAGACATGGCGGAACGCGACCCCGAAGACCTCTACGGGGCTGCAATCTCTATCTGGACCTGGGGCCAGAACTGGACGGATGACGAACCGAAGATCCGGGTCTACAACCCGCGCTTCGACCAGCATGGCTGGCATTCGACCCATACGGTCATCGAAATCATCAATTTCGACATGCCGTTCCTGGTGGATTCCGTCACCATGGAACTGAACCGTCAGAACCTGACGGTGCATCTGGTGGTTCATCCGGTTTTCCACGTCACGCGCGACAGTAACGGCAAGACCACCCATTGCGTGGCCGGACGCAAGGAAGACAAGGGCCGTAATGAATCCTTCATGCATGTGGAGGTGGATGAACAGACCCTTCCCCAGGCCCTGGAGGCCATCGAGGAAGGCCTTAACAAGGCGCTGCATGATGTCCGGTCTTCGGTCGAAGACTGGCCGAGCATGCGCGACAAGGCCATGGGGCTCGTCAAGGAACTGAAGCGGAAGGCCCCGAAGGGCATCGAGAAGGAAGACGTCGACGAGACCATCGCCTTCCTGGAATGGATCTATGACGACCATTTCACCTTCCTCGGCTGCCGCGACATCACCTATAAGGGGTCGGGCAAGAAGGCGCAGATGGTTGTTCAGGAAGGCTCCGGCCTCGGCGTTCTGCGCGCGCCGGAGACCCAGGTCTTTGCAGGCCTGCGCAATCTGGGCGACCTGCCGGAGGAAGTCCGCGAGACGATCTTCCAGCCGGAAATGGTCCGCATCACCAAGGCCAACAACCGGGCAACCGTCCACCGCCGTGTCCATATGGACACGATTGCCATCAAGCATTTCGACGCCAAGGGCAAGCCGGTTGGCGAGACCCTGTTTGTCGGCCTGCTGACGTCGGTCGCCTATAACCAGACCCCGATGCAGATCCCGCTGCTGCGCCGCAAGGTCGATGCGGTCGTCGATGCATCCGGCTATGATCGCGGCGGACACAGCGCCAAGGCCCTGATGCATGTGCTGGAATCCTATCCGCGCGACGAGCTGTTCCAGATCGACGTGCCACGCCTGAGCGCAATTGCGACCGGGATCGTCCACCTGCAGGAACGCCAGCGCATCGCGCTTTTCCTGCGGCCGGACCCGTTCCAGCGTTATGTATCCGCGCTCGCCTTCGTGCCGCGCGAACGTTTCTCCACAACGCTGCGCAAGAAGATCGGCGCCATTCTGGCCAAAGGTTTCGGTGGCTCGATTGCCGCCCATTACACTTATATGTCGGACGAGGCGTTGAGCCGCGTGCATTTCATTATCCGGACCACCCCCGGTGAAGTGCCGGACTACGACCCGGATGAGATCGAACAGCGCGTTATCGACGCCGGACGCACCTGGGAAGACCGCCTGCGCCAGACGCTGACGGAGACGTTGGGCGAGGAAACCGGCCTGCATATGTACCGGCGTTATGCCGAGGGTTTTTCCGTCGGCTACAAGGAACGGTTCAACGTCCAGATCGCCATGTCGGACCTGGAACGGATCGAACGGGTGATCAAGACCGGCGAGGCCGCCGTCAATCTGTATCAGCCGATCGAATCCGAAGAACACCAGCTTCGCTTCAAGATCTATAACTATGGCGGGGCCATGATCCTGAGCGAGATCATGCCGATGCTGGAAAACATGGGTGTGAAGGTGCTGGAAGAAGCGCCCTTCGACGTCCATCCAGTGGATACCGACAGCCATATCGTCATCCACGATTTCCAGCTTGAGACCGCCAACAAGCAGCCCGTCAACTTCCAGGCGATCCGCGATGCCTTCCACGAAGGGTTCAAACGCGTCTGGGTCGGCGAGGTGGAAAACGACGGCTTCAACCGCCTGATCCTGTCCGCCGGGCTGGAATGGCGGGATGTGGTTGTCCTGCGCGCCTATTCCAAATACCTGCGCCAGGCGGCGATCCCCTTCTCCCAGGACTATATGGAAGAAACGCTGGCCCGGAATGCAGACCTGGCGGCGGATATCGCCAAACTGTTCCGGGTACGCTTCGACCCCGAGGCCCAGGACGAAAGCGGCAAACGCGAAGACGGGTTGATCAATGTGATCAACATCAAGCTGGATATGGTGGAAAACCTCGACGAGGACCGTATCCTGCGCCGTTTCCTCAACATCATCCAGGCAACGCTCAGGACCAACTTCTACCAGTTGGACGGCGATGACAGCTACAAGCATTATGTGGCATTCAAATTCGCCAGCCGTCAGATCGAGGAAATTCCGCAACCGGCGCCGCTGCGCGAGATATTCGTCTACAGCCCGCGCTTCGAGGCGGTCCACCTGCGCTTTGGCATGGTTGCCCGTGGCGGCTTGCGCTGGTCCGACCGGCGTGAGGATTTCCGGACCGAGGTCCTGGGCCTGGTCAAGGCGCAACAGGTGAAAAACGCGGTCATCGTGCCGGTGGGGTCCAAGGGCGGTTTTGTCCTGAAGAAAGCCCCGCCACCCTCCAACCGCGAGGCTTTCCTGAAAGAGGGCATCGCCTGCTATCAGACCTTCATCCAGGGCATGCTGGACATCACCGACAATCTGGTTGGCGATAAGGTGGCCCCACCGAAACAGGTGGTGCGCAAGGACAGCGATGACCCCTATCTGGTGGTTGCCGCCGACAAGGGCACGGCCACATTCTCCGACTTTGCCAACGAAATCTCCATCCGGAACAATTTCTGGCTGGGGGATGCCTTCGCGTCTGGCGGTTCGGCAGGTTATGACCACAAGAAAATGGGCATTACCGCCCGTGGCGCCTGGGAATCCGTCAAACGGCATTTCCGGGAAATGGGCCACAACACCCAGACCCAGCCCTTCACCGTTATCGGTGTCGGCGACATGGGCGGCGACGTCTTCGGCAACGGCATGCTGTTGTCCGAACAGATCAAGCTGACCGCGGCCTTCAACCATCTGCATATCTTCATCGATCCCGATCCGGACCCTGCAAGCGGCTTTGCGGAACGCAAACGCCTGTTTGAAGAGGTGAAGGGCTGGGACCAGTATGAAAGCAAGCTGATTTCCAAGGGCGGCGGTGTCTTTGACCGCAAGTCGAAATCCATCGAACTGACGCCTGAAATCCGCAAGATGCTGGATATCGATGCCAAGTCGCTGACGCCCAATCAATTGATCAGCGCCTTGCTGAAATCCAAGGTGGACCTGCTCTGGTTCGGCGGTATCGGCACCTATATCAAGCATTCGGACGAATCCAATGCCGATGTCGGTGACCGCGCCAACGACGGCCTGCGTGTCGATGCAAGCGAGTTGCACTGTAAGGTGATCGGCGAGGGTGCAAACCTGGGCATGACCCACCGCGCGCGTATCGAATTCGCCCAGAATGGCGGCCGTGCGAACACGGATGCCATCGACAATTCGGCTGGCGTCGACTGCTCCGACCATGAGGTCAATATCAAGATCCTCCTGGGCGATGTGGTCAGCCGCGGCGACATGACCGAAAAGCAGCGCAATGTGCTGCTGGAGGAAATGACCGAGGAGGTCTCGGCCCTGGTCCTGCGGGACAACTACCAGCAGACGCAGTCCATCTCCATGACGCAGGCGCGCGCAGCATCCGAACTGGACCGGCATCAGCGTATGATCCGGTCGCTGGAACGGGCTGGTCATCTGAACCGCAAGCTGGAATTCCTGCCGGATGACGAGGAAATCGCCGACCGCCTGCAGGCCCAGAAGGGTCTGACCCGGCCGGAACTGTCGGTGCTTCTGGCCTATGCCAAAAACGTCGCCTATCAGGAACTGCTGGAATCCGATTTGCCGGACGATCCGCTGCTGCTGGAGGATCTGGAACGGTATTTCCCGCATCAACTGCGTGAACGCTACTTGTCCAATATCCACAGCCACCGTCTGCGCCGGGAGATCATCGCAACGGCCGTGACCAACTCGATGATCAACCGGACGGGGCCAAGTTTCGTAAACGAAATGAATGTGCGCACCGGCATTTCCTCACCGGAAATCGCCCGTGCCTTCACCATCGTGCGCGAAGTCTTCGGCCTGCGGGACCTGTGGGTGCAGGTAGAGGCACTGGACAACCATGCCTCTGCGGATATCCAGAACCTGATGTTGCAGGAAACCGGGCGCACCATCACCCGGATGACCGAATGGTTCCTGCGCAACGAGGAACATCCGCTGGATATCGCCCGGAATATCGAGACCTACCAGAGCGGTGTGCAGACCCTGCGCTATCATCTGGAGGATATTCTGGGGGATGTGGCGCTGACCGCCTTGCATGAACGCACCCAACGTTTCATCCAGACCGGTGTGCCGTTGGAACTGGCCCAGTCCATCGGACAGTTGAAGGTGCTGTCCAGTTCCTGCGACGTGGTTCGTCTGGCCGCCCAGGCCGATCAACCCGTGATCGAGGTCGGGGCGACCTATTCCGCGGTCGGTGCCCGTTTCGGCATGGATTGGCTGCGGTCTGCCGCCAACCGTATCCCGGCGGACAGCCAGTGGCATCGCATGGCGCTGGGCGCGATCATCGACGACCTCTGGGGCCTGCAATCCGACCTGACCGCCCGCGTGTTGCGCGACGGGGAAAGCGGCCAGGAAGCAATCGAGACCTGGATCGACCGGCGTCGGGAATCCGTCGACAGGATCGACCAGTTGCTGGGTGAACTGAGCAATCTGCCACAGCTTGACCTCGCGATGCTGGCCGTGGTCGGCCGGGAAACCCGTAATCTCGTGGTAGGATAACGCGATGCATATTCTTGCCATAATCAGGATGCAGCCTACGTAGAAGAGTAGGTTCATCGCTTCGGGAAGGAATTGGACAATGGCCGTCACCGCAAAACGCAATCAACGTCTTTGGACGCGGATCATGCTGTTGGTCGGGACGGCCATTGCCGTTCCCGCCATCAATGCCTGTTCCCCGGTGGCCCCGGTGGAAATGGCCGTCGAAGACCGCAGCGGCGGCGACATCAAGGACGATACCGAGATCAAGGCGGGCATCATCGCCGATATCAACAACCGCATGGGCACCGGCATGGCCGCCAGCCTGAATGTGGATGTTTACGAACAGGTGGTGATGCTGACCGGCGAGGTTGAAACCGATGCCGATTTCCGCAAGGCCGAAAGCATCGCCCGCGCCCATCCCGGCGTGCGGCGACTCTACAACGAAATCCAGGTAGTCCCCGAAGGCACGGACGCCGAGGGAAGCTGGATCGACGATGTGGTGGTAAAGCAGAAGTTCTATGGCAAACTGGCGACCACCGCCGGCGTCAATCACACCAACTGGCGTTACCGGTCCGTCAACGGCGTTCTTTACCTGTTCGGACGATCCCTCAGCCAGGGCGAAATGGACAGGGTGCTTGCCATCGCCAAGGACACCGAAAACGTCCGCCGTGTCGTCAACCACGCCTTCGTGCGGCCGAAATAAACATCTCCAGACCGGTCAGCCAGCCGCCTGTGCCGCCAACGCCATGGTCAGGGTGAGTTCTTCACCGGGCGGAAGCTGGCGCCAGCCGGTGTTGCCGCCCCAGTCACTATCCTGGCGGTTGGCCGCATCGGTCATATGGGTGACCGGCTCGACACAGAAAAATTCCTCTCCCTTCGGGCTGTAGACCACCACGTGGCTCGCCAGCCCGTTGGAGGTCATGGTCATCCGGCGTCCGTCGGCCCAGGACAATTGCGCCTGCCCGTCCCAGCCGTCGAAACAGTTGTCCAGACCTTCCCGCAAACGCTTGCCACCGGCAAAGTCCGTCAGGACCGGATGATGGATATTCCGCCGAACCGGCATACAGAATTTATCGGTTTCATGGATCGCCGCCACATGCATGCGGACCGCCGCCGGAACGGCCTTGGCAAAAAAGGGATGCAGGCCCAGACCCAGCGGCATGGGCGTTTCCGCCTGATTGGTCACGGACAGGCTGATACTAAGCCGCCCTTCGGTCAGCGACACAACCTGTTCCGCACGAAAGGCCCAGGGCCAGGCATCAGGTTCATGAGTGTAGGCGAGCGTCACACTATCCACATGCTGGGCCGCGACCGCCCAGGGCCGCCAACAGCCAAACCCGTGGATCGCATGGGGTTCCGGCGGAAAGTTGAGCGGCAGTTGAATCTCCTGCCCATCCTGCTTAAACCGCCCGCGATCAATACGGTTGGAAAAAGGCACCAGGGGATAACAGGCGCTTTGCAGGGCATCTTCGCCCTCCAGAGGCCGCAACCAGTCCGTTACTTCGCCGCCCGGGCTGTACTGGCGGAAATGACTGAGGCAGCCGCCCAGGTCCGGGCGCAGGCCCACCGACCAGTCACCAACGCGAATGTCCAATTTGTTGCGATCCATGAAGGCACCCATCCCAACTGTCTATAAGTGCGACTATAGACCTGCGCCAGCCGTCAAGCCAGCCGGGAGCCACCACAACAGGATATGTGGCGACCTAATACTTAGCCAATTGTGAAAGTTTTTATTGACGAACGTCCTGTGCTGCATAATACTTTCCCACATGGCTAAGTTTTCAACCGATCTCAATAAAGCTTTTTCCGCACTCGCAGACCCGACCAGACGGGCGATCGTCAGTCATTTATGTGACGGGCCAAAATCTGTGAGTGAGCTTTCAGAGCCATTCGGACTGGCTCTGCCGTCGCTGCTCAAACATGTACGCGTGCTTGAGCAGAGCGGGCTTATCAGTTCCGAGAAAACCGGGCGCGTTCGAACCTGCAGGATCGAGCCGGATGCCTTTCATGCAACAGAAGCGTGGATACATCAGCATATCTCGTCCTGGGAAAAGCGCCTCGATCGCATGGAAGCCCACATCGGCCGCATGAAAAGGAAGACTTAAGACGATGAGCAATCCATTCAACACCACCGCCTCCCCCTGGCAGGACTGGCCTGTCGATCAGGAGATTGTCCTGAGCCGCGTAATCGATGCCCCACGCAGTCTGGTCTACGCCGCCTGGACGGACCCGGATCAGATACAGGAATGGTTCGGGCCCGACGGCATGGTGATCGAAACCCGGGAAATCGACCTCACCCCCGGTGGGATCTGGCGCTTTGACATGATTGCTCCCGATGGCACCTGCTACAGCAACCGGATGGTTTTCCTGCGTATGGAGGAACCGGCATTCATCGAGGTCGAGCATGGATCAGATCAGGACAACGACCCCGGCAGGTTCAGAATGCTCGTCACCTTCGACGAACAAAACAACGGCAAGACCGTCCTGACACTCCGGCAGATGCACCCGTCCAAGGAGCAGCGGGAAGAGACGATTGGCTTCGGCGCTGTCGAATATGGCGGGCAGACACTCAGGAAACTGGCGCTCCACATTGAAAAGATCAGGGGTTGAGCGAAGGGGTCTGCCAATCCTGCAGGCCATAGCGGGCCAAAATGGCCTGCAGGCGGCCATCCCGACGCATCTGCCTCACCGTATCGGACAGAAGACGCGCATAATCCGACGCCTCTTCCAGGTCTGGCGGGAAGGCAATAAAGGCCTCTTCATATTTCACCGATTTCGGCGACAGGGACACATCCGCCTGCAAATGCATCCTCTCAAGCTGATAGCGGGCGACGGATACCTCCGCGACAAAGGCGTCGATACGGCCCAGAACCAGTTTCCTGATATTGGTGCGCAGGGCGTTGTCCCCGCCAACCACATCCACAAGAGCATATGTCTCCAGCGCCTCGGTCAGGTCGCCATAGTCATAGCCGCGTATGGCCCCGATCCGCATGCCCTTCAGGCTTTCCGGCCCGCCATACCGCCAGTCGTTGTCGGCGGACACAAAAATGGCATTACCGCTCAGCCCCAGCGGTTCATCGGGAAAAACAAAGTCTGGTGCATCCCCGCGAAAGGCCCCGACAATCCCCTGGAAATGCCCGCGGCGCGCCTCGCGAACCGCCCGCGCCCAGTTGATCAGCCGATAGGTCACTTTATGACCGGCAGGGGTAAAAGCAGCCTTCGCAATGTCGATCATATAGCCGGGATGTTCGCTATCGGGATAACAGTTGTAGGGACACCAGAGGTCGGCCACGAGAATGATGTCCCTCGCATCCGCGCGGGAGAAGGGCGTGGTCAGCGCCACCAGAAGCAGGGTTATGGCAAAAAGCCTCATGAATGACGATCAGATCCGTCGCGGTGTTAATGGTCCTTGGCGGCAAGAAGTTGCAGGATGGAAAGCGCATCGTCGGCCCGGTCGCTGGGCACGAAGATATGATCGTGGAAATAGCCCGCCACCGGGTTCACCGGGATGCCCGCCTCTGCCAGGACCGTGGCGACCTGCGCCATAAAGCCGACCGCCTCCAGCGCGCTGTGCACGTTCAGTGTGATCATATGGCAGGGAAAGACATACTCCAGCTCCAGATGATCCGCCGTTTCCTTGTCGACGATGATGGTCGTGCCTTCCGCCTCATGGAACAGCATCACGGGCTCCAGCGCGTTGGGCACCCGCTCGCCGAAGGGAAAGGTCATGAAGACAAATTCCCCCGGGCGCAGGACCGGCTCCATCGAGGCGATCAGTTTTTCGAGGTTCGTTTCGCCGGTCATGATCGTGATTCCTTATACATCAACACGCTAACCTGACCATGATGCCTTTTTCCGACGCATTGGTGAATAAAAAAGCACCGTTGGGAGAGGCCGTTACAGGACTGCGAGGACGGAAGCATGCAACCGGAACCGCCGGAGCAGCCCGCCACCCCCCTGTGCCACGCTATTCCGGACGCCCCACAATATCCATGAGGCCAAGACTGTAGCGGGGCTGTCCGATGTCGTCGGCCAGCGGCAGGTCAATGGTTTCCAGAGCCACGCGGGTGACACCGAAACGCAGCGCCACCCCATGGCATCGCCAGGGCTGACGACTGGTCAGCACATCATTGAAATAATGCGCCAGGGCGGCATGTTCCTCGCTGTCATAACCCGTTCCCGGCAGGCCGAAGATCAAATCCGTGTCAGTGGGACCGACGATTTCCACCAGAATTTCGCCCTTCACCCGAAACCTGAATTTCCGGCATTCCGGGTCCAGGGCTTCGACAAGACAGATATAGGGGGCAAGATCGATGAAATCGATGATGTCAAATTGGTCGCGCCGCGGCATCTCCCCGTGGAATCCACACCACCATGTCAACAGGCGCATAATCCGGGGAGAGGTGAACTTGGTGTCTTCGGTAACAGGATGCCGTTTGATGTCAAACAGGAAGGGCTCGTGTTTTTCCTCCCCGGAAGCCTGCTTCGGCCTTCCGGTGGATGAACCTGTTTCAAATGGCGTTTCCTTCACCACCAGCATCCCCCATGGCCGGAAGATAGCAACCGCATGTCGCGCCCCATGATATCACAACAGGACGCAGGATGCCTGAAAGGCGAATACACCCTGTCCGCCACAGACCTTCCCGCAAATAGAAAAAGGGCGGCCTCGATGAGACCGCCCCTTTCGGTGCTCCCGATTTAACTCGGGTTATGCGTCGGCATCAGCCTTCTTGCGGCGCGGTTTGCGCGGACCGCGGTCACCACCACGATCGCTGTCGCCACCGCGGTCCTCGGAGGCAGCGCCTTCGATTTCCTCACCGGTTTCCTGATTCACGACTTTCATGGACAGGCGAACCTTGCCACGATCGTCAACGCCCAGGCATTTGACCCAGACTTCGTCGCCTTCATTGCAGACGTCGGTCACCTGGGCGGTGCGGCCCTGGGCCAGTTCGGAGATATGGACCAGGCCGTCACGGTTGCCCATGAAGTTCACAAAGGCGCCGAAATCAACGACTTTGACAACCTTGCCCTTGTAGATCACGCCGGGCTCCGGCTCGGCGACGATGCCTTTGATCCAGTTGTAGGCGGCATCACCGGCATCTTCGTCAACAGCAGCGATCTTGATCGTGCCGTCGTCTTCGATGTCGACTTTCGCGCCCGTGGTTTCGCAGATTTCGCGGATGACCTTACCACCGGTGCCGATCACGTCACGGATCTTCTCGCGCGGGATCGTCAGGGTAACGATGCGCGGTGCGAAGCTGGAGACTTCCTCACGGCCGGAGGTGATCGCCTTGGACATTTCGTTCAGGATATGCAGGCGGCCGTCGCGGGCCTGACCCAGCGCGGTTTCCATGATGTCCTTGGTGATCGAGGTGATCTTGATGTCCATCTGCAAAGAGGTGATACCGTCTTCGGTACCGGCCACCTTGAAGTCCATGTCGCCCAGGTGGTCTTCGTCACCCAGGATGTCGGACAGCACGGCAACGCCATCGTCTTCCTTGATCAGGCCCATGGCGATACCGGCACAGGATTTTTTCAAGGGAACGCCCGCATCCATCAGCGCCAGCGAGGTGCCGCAGACGGTTGCCATGGAGGAAGACCCGTTGGATTCCGTGATCTCGGAGACCACGCGAACCGTGTAGGGGAAGTCTTCCTTGGACGGCAGCATCGGGTGGATTGCACGCCATGCCAGTTTACCGTGACCGATTTCACGACGGCCCGGAGACCCCATGCGGCCTGCTTCACCGACGGAATACGGCGGGAAGTTGTAGTGCAGCATGAAATGCTCACGATATTCGCCAGCCAGTGCGTCGATGATCTGTTCGTCCTGACCGGTGCCCAGCGTGGTCACGACCAGCGCCTGGGTTTCACCGCGGGTGAACAGTGCGGAACCGTGAGTACGGCCGATCACGCCGATTTCGGAGCTGATCGGGCGAACCTGGGTCGTGGTACGACCGTCGATACGGCTGCCGGTTTTCAGGATGTTGCCGCGAACGATGTCGCTTTCCAGGCCCTTGAACAGCTTGCCCGCCAGTTCGACGTCCAGCTCTTCTTCCGCGATCTTTTCCAAAGCCGCTGCCTTCACCTCGGAAACGGCCGCAACGCGGTCCTGTTTGGTGGTGATGGCATAGGCCTCACGCAGGCCGGCGTCAGCCAGTTCAACCAGACGCGCCTTGGTGCTTTCGATAGCGGGATCGGCTTCCGGCATGTCGTAGGGCTCTTTCGCCGCCACTTCAGCCAGGCTGATGATCAGGTCGATCACCGGCTGGAATGCTTCGTGACCGAAGGTCACCGCGCCCAGCATGGTTTCTTCCGACAGCTCCTGGGCTTCGGATTCGACCATCAGAACGCCTTCCTGCGTACCGGCGACAACCAGGTCCAGTTCGCTTTCTTCCATCTGATCCATGGTCGGGTTCAGGACGAACTCGCCATTGATCATGCCGACGCGCGCGCCGCCGATCGGGCCCAGGAAGGGCGCACCGGAAATGGTCAGCGCAGCAGACGCACCGATCATGGCAACCATGTCCGGATCATTTTCCATGTCATGGCTGAGAACGGTCGTGACAACCTGGGTCTCGTTACGGAAACCCGGTACGAACAGCGGACGGATCGGACGGTCGATCAGGCGCGAGGTCAGCGTTTCCTTCTCGGAAGGACGGCCTTCGCGTTTGAAGAAGCCACCCGGGATTTTACCGGCGGCAAAGGTCTTTTCCTGATAATTGACCGTCAGCGGGAAGAAATCCACGCCGGGTTTCTGCTGTTTGGCGAAAACCGCCGTGCAAAGCACCTTGGTGTCACCATAGGTGACCATAACGGCGCCATCTGCCTGACGGGCGATCTGGCCGGTTTCCAGGGTCAGCGTACGCCCGCCCCATTCGATGCTTTTGGTATGTTTATCGAACATATTTTCCTATTCCTCAAATTCCACCACAGGCACCCGCATCCGGATTGATACATCGTGACTGTGGTCTCGCTCGGGCTACAGAGGAAAAGGCGATCACGGAAACAACAGGGCTTGTTTGGCCGTGTTGGCAAATCGAAAAGCGGGCAGCGTCCAGTTGCTTTTCAATATGTCAACACGACCGCATCGGTCATAAGGATCAAAACAAGCCTGGAATGATGTGTCGCGCGATTTGCCTTTTCTTGTTTCCCGTTTCCAGCCCGATATTTTTAGTGACCACCGGGCCGATGGTCAGACGGGGCGCAATCAATGCGCCCCGTCCAATGTCCCACGCTTAGCGGCGAATGCCAAGCTTCGCGATGATTTCCTGGTAACCGCTTTCGCTGTTCTTACGCAGGTAATCAAGATGACGACGGCGCTTACCAACCATCATCAGCAGACCACGGCGGGAGTGGAAGTCCTTTTTGTGGTCTTTCAGATGTTCGGTCAGGTTACGGATCCGTTCGGTCAGGATCGCGATCTGAACTTCGGAGGAACCGGTGTCGCCGTCTTTGGCGCCGAATTCCTTGATGAGTTCAGCCTTGCGTTCAGCAGTAATGGACATAAGTACTTTCCTTCTGCGGCATCGGGTTCAATAGCTCAAAACCCGGATTGGTCTGATTTCGCCCTTCCCGAATACGGTCAGGGCCACCACCTTGCCGTCCAGCAGGGCGATTACCGTATCGCCTGTCTGCAAACCGGCGATGCGGTCCAAATCAATCTTCCGGAGAAGGGAAACCGCCTGGCCATTTCGAAGCCGGGCCGCCTGCCCTTCGTCTAAGGTCAACGCCGGGATGCCGGCCAGCGCTACCTCAATGGGCAGAAGATATTCTGCCACATCGGCGGCGTTATGCGCTTTTTCGCTCAGTTCTTCAAGCGAAATCGCATGGGATTCATCGAAGGAACCCACCTTAATCCGCCGCAATTGTGTCAGATGGGCGCGCGCCCCCAACATCTGGGCCAGGTCCCGGCCCAGCGAGCGCACATAAAAGCCTTTTCCGCAGGTCACTTCGAACTCCGCATGGTCCTCGTCGATGACCCGAAGCAGCGTCAGATCGTGGCAGATTACCTCGCGCGCCTTCAGTTCCGGTGTCTTGCCTTCCCGCGCCAGGTCATAGGCACGCTTGCCGTCCACCTTGATTGCGGAAAAGATCGGCGGGACCTGTTCAATCGTGCCGACGAATTTCGGCAGCACGGCCAGGATTTCCGCCTCCGTCGGGCGTTTGTCGGAAGTGGCCACCTCTGCGCCTTCATAATCGCAGCTATCGGTCTCCACACCCCATTTCAGGGTGAAGCGATAGGCCTTCTCGCCTTCCATCACATAATTGACGGTCTTGGTGGCCTCGCCCAGCGCAATCGGCAGCAACCCCGTGGCAAAGGGGTCCAACGTGCCGCCATGGCCCGCCTTCTGCGCCTGCAGGATGCCGCGCACCTTGTTCACCACCGGCGTGGAGCCCATGCCCTCCGCCTTGTCGATGATCACCCAGCCATGAACCGGATTGCCCTTGCGTTTACGCGCCATGACGCCTGACCCCAAGAATTACTGAATGCGAGGGCTTTTTAGGCGCAATGAGCGGGGAATCCAAGCCTTTTACGCTATCAAACCTCGCTATAGAAACATCGCCACTTTTCTCAATCTCAGGGAGCGGTCATGCCACGCCTGTGTCTGTCACATGCGAAAATCCCCAGCAGATCATTGACTTTGTATAGTATAATTCAATTATTGTTGAATGATTGAATTAAATCAGTCCGCCGCGTTTGAAGCCCTTGAGCACGACCTTCGTCTTGCCATTATCCGATTGCTCATCCCTGCGGGACAGGACGGCATATCGGCCGGAACGATTGCCGACACTCTTCGCCTTCCGCCAAATAGGCTCTCGTTTCATCTGAATCGCCTCGCGGCAACCGGGCTTATAGAGAACCGGCGTCAGGGTCGGCACTTGTTTTATGCAATCCGATACACCGCCCTTCGCGAACTCGTCAGGTTTCTGGTGGAGGATTGTTGCGCAGATGCCCCCTCCGGATGTCTGCCAGACTGCCCAACCGCAAAGGGTGGTGCGGAGGATATCGGACCGACAGCGCCGGATGAGATTGCGGCCCAAACAACTGAAGGAGTAAAATGATGCGATTTCATAAACTCCCCGCCAGCGAATGGTGGAAAGCACTTGCCATCGGCCTCGCAAACGGAATTCTGCTATCCGCCGTCATGGTTCCGGCAATGAAGACAGGTATTTCGCCGTTTCCGAAACCAGTCGGCCTGGCCTTTGCGGAAACCCTGCTGAACAGATCCTTGCCCTTACCCGTGGGACTGCTGTTTCATCTTGCCTATGTCACGTTCTGGTCGATGGCGTTTGTCGCCTTTCTCCGCCAAAGCATGACGCTTAGAAACGCCCTTATACTGGCTCTATTTCTGTGGGTTGTTGCGCTCGTCGTCTTCTTTCCGCTCATCGGCTGGGGCCTGTTCGGATTGGGCATCAGTCCAAAACTGATCATTGCATCCGTCGTGCCACATCTTCTGTTCGGGGTGTTCCTTTGGGGACTCTGCCGCGCCGTTTTCCGGACGTAATGAGAAAGCCCACTCTTCCTCATCCCGGATTTCGTCATCGAAATCGCTGTCGTCGTCTTCGTCCTCATCATCGTCGTGATGCAGGTCGCGGGCGACTTCGGGGCTGCGGAGAAGCTCATCAATATGGCTCGCTTCGTCGAAGCCTTCGTCACATTGGATAGTGACTACCAGCTTGGGTTTTAGCCCCCGGACGTTCAGTTCACATAGGGCTTGGACGTCGGTTCGATATAGGCCGTGCCCAGAATTCGGGACAGTTCTCCGGACCGCCGCTGTGCGTCCAGTGCGCCGTTGATCGCCTGCAGGAAGGACCGGTTGCGCGGATTGCGGTGACAGACGATGCGTTCCGCCACCTCAAAAAAGCTGTAGTCGGGATCAAAATTCGGCCGGGGCAGGCCCAACGCCTTCGCCACCAGAACATCCTCCGGCAGGTAACCGATAACCGCGTCCACACGTTTGTATTTCAACAGCAATCGCATGCTCTGCAGCGAACTGCTGACCGGAATCCTGTGGCCAAGTACTGTCTGCTCCCCTGTAATCAGGGGGGTAAGCGTGGGGCCGAAGCCATAGCCTTCGGTAAAGGCCACACTCATGCCATGCAACTGGTCCATATGGGTGATTTTGGGAAGGCCTAGCGCGGTGAAAACATGAACCCGGGCGAAATTCACCGGATCGGACTGAAGAAAGTCATTCGCATCCAATCCCATTTCCGCCACGTTCCTGACATCGGTCGGGAAAATACAGTCCGCAATCGGCGTGTCGGAGACCAGGTCGCGAATGGCCCGCCGCACCGGGCTGCGCGTAAAGGCAAAGCTTTGGCCTTTCGCCCGCCGGCCAAGCGCCGCCATGACACGCGTATAGGGCCCGTCTCCCTCCAGCGGCAAAAGCTGGGGAACCTCAAAGCCGATTACATGAACGTCTTTCGCCAAGACCGGACCAGCCAGGAGACATAAAGCCGCCATCAGCCAAACGCCAAGGATACGCATATACCTTCTTCTTCAAACCCCGGTTCAAACAAATCCGGGCCATCCTATAGAGAAGATATTAACGCGGTCCTAAAGAATTCTCTAATAAGAAAGCCTACTCTTCCTCATCCCGGATTTCGTCGTCGAAATCGCTGTCGTCGTCTTCGTCCTCATCATCGTCGTGATGCAGGTCGCGGGCGACTTCGGGGCTGCGGAGAAGCTCGTCAATATGGCTCGCTTCGTCGAAGCTCTGGTCATATTGGAAGGAGAGCATAGGCGCGAATTTCAGGTGGATCGCCTTGGCAATCTGGCTGCGCAGGAAGGGGGCGACGCGGCGCAAGCCCTTGAGGACTTCCTTGCGTTCCGCCGTGTCCAACCCGCCCAGCGGCACGACAAAGGCGGTCGCGTTGCGCAAATCGGGACTGGCGCGGACTTCCGTGACGGTCAGCGTGACATGGGCCAGCGCCGGGTCCCGGAATTCTTCGCGCATGAATACGCCGGACAATGCATGACGAATTTCCTCGCCCACACGCAATTGCCGCTGCGATGGTGCTTTTCCTCGGCTCATTGTCCGAAACCTCTACAGAAATTGGAGAGCGGGAAGAGGCGGGAGCTTAAAGCTCCCGCGCCACTTCCTCGATCTCGAACGCTTCGATAACGTCACCGGCCTTGATGTCGTCGTAATTCTCGAAGGCCATGCCGCATTCGTAACCGCTCTGTACTTCGCGGACATCGTCCTTGAAGCGTTTGAGGGTCTTGAGCGCCCCTTCGTGAATGACAACGTCGTCGCGCAGCAGGCGAACCTTGGCGCCACGCTTGACCATGCCTTCGGTGACATAACAACCGCCGACCTTGCCGACCTTGGTGATGTTGAAGACATCGCGGATTTCCGCATAGCCCAGGAATTTCTCGCGAACTTCCGGCGCCAGCAGGCCACCCAGGATCTTCTTGGCATCGTCGATCAGGTCGTAGATGACGGAATAGTAGCGGATGTCCACACCGTCGCGGCGCGCCAGATCGCGGGCCTGCGGGTTGGCGCGGACGTTGAAGCCCACCACGATACCGCCGGTGGAGGCCGCCAGCGTGATATCGGACTCGGTGATACCACCGACCGCACCATGCAATACGCGGACCTTGACCTCGTCGGTCGCCATCTTGTCGAGGGAAGCAACGATGGCTTCCAGGGACCCCTGAACGTCGGTCTTGATGACGATCGGCAGTTCCTTGACCTCGCCCGCCTTGATCTGGCTGAACATCTGCTCCAGCGTGCCGCGACCGGCAACCACCTGGGCGGCTTCCTTGGCTTTACGCTGACGATATTCGGCGATTTCACGGGCCTTGGATTCATCCTCGGTCACCACGAATTCGTCACCGGCCTGCGGCGTGCCCTGGAGACCCAGGACCTCAACCGGGACAGACGGTCCGGCTTCCGTGACGTTACGGCCACGGTCGTCCAGCAGGGCACGGACACGACCGGATTCCGCACCCGCCACGAAGACGTCGCCGACGCGCAGCGTACCGCGCTGTACCAGGACGGTTGCAACGGAGCCACGGCCTTTTTCCAGCTTGGCTTCGACCACTGCGCCTTCGGCAGCACGGTTCGGGTTGGCCGTCAGCTCCAGCATTTCCGCCTGCAGCAGGATGGATTCTTCCAGCTTGTCCAGGTTCATGCCGGTCTTGGCGGAGATGTCGATGACCTGGACGTCACCGCCCATTTCCTCCGGCACCAGTTCTTCTTCCAGCAACTGGGTGCGGACCCGATAGGGATCGACGCCCGGTTTGTCGCATTTGTTGACCGCCACGATGATCGGCACTTCCGCCGCCTTGGCGTGGGCGATCACCTCACGGGTCTGCGGCTGGATACCGTCGTCTGCCGCGACGATCAGGATCACGATATCGGTCACCTGGGCACCGCGCATACGCATCTGGGTAAAGGCCGCGTGGCCCGGCGTATCGAGGAAGGTGATCTCGTCACCGGAGCTGAGCTTCACCTGATAGGCACCGATATGCTGGGTAATGCCACCGGCCTCACCAGCCGCAACATCGGTTTTGCGAAGCGCATCCAACAGCGAGGTTTTACCGTGGTCGACGTGACCCATGACGGTGACAACAGGCGCGCGCGCCTTCAGGTCTTCCTCGCGGTCGTCCGCCGTTTTCAGAACGTCCTCCACATCGGATTCAGACACACGAACGATCTTGTGGCCGAATTCCTCAACCACCAGTTCGGCAGTATCGGCATCGATGCTCTGGTTCTGGGTCGCCATGACGCCGAGTTTCATCATGGTCTTGATGACGTCGCCAACGCGTTCTGCCATACGGTTTGCCAGATCGGCAACAGTGATGGCTTCCGGTACGGTTACTTCGCGGATAACTTTCTCACCTCTGGCACGGCGTTCGCGTGCCTGCTGCTTTTCTTTTTCACGGGCACGCTTGATCGCGGCCATGGAGCGGACGCGCGGCATGCCTTCGTCACCATCCAGCGCCTGGCTGATGGTCAGCTTGCCCTGACGGCGACGCTGGTCGCCACCACGGGCCGGGCGTGCCGGCTGTGCGGCTTTCTTGGCATCGGCGTCACCGCCGGCCTTGCTTTTGATCTTGGGCTTCGCCGCAGCAGGACCCGCATCAGCAGCAGCGGCGGCGGCCTTACCGGCCTTCGCATCAGCCTGCCTGGGCGCTTCCTTCTTGGCGGCAGCCGCCTTTTTCTCTTCTGCTTCGAGCTGCTTGGCTGCTTCGGCTTCGGCCTTGCGCTTGGCTTCCATTTCGGCTGCCAGCTTGGCTTCTTCCTCTTTCTGGGCCAGTTCCGCCTTGGCTTCGGCCTCTTTGCGTGCTTCCTCTTCTTCCGCACGACGTTTGGCCGCTTCCTTGGCGCGCTCTTCCGCCTCGGCCTTCTCGCGCTTCAGACGCTCTTCTTCCTGCGCGGCCCCGGCAAGCGCCTTCAGGCGGCGCTGGCGTTCGGTTTCCGACAGGCCATCGGGGCCGATCGCATCCATATCCGTGGTCGGGTTGCCGTTGGCATCGACCGCACGCATCCGACCGCTCTTGCCGCGTTCGAACGTGCGCTTCTTCTTGACTTCCACGGTCACGGTTTTCGACCGGCCGTGGCTGAAGCTCTGCTTGACTTGCCCGGTTTCCACCGTCTTCTTCAGTTCAAGCCGTCCCGGTTTCCCGAGCGTCAGCTTCTTTCCGCCGTCGTCCTTGGTCTCGCTCATCTTACCCTTCTTCCTCTGGAGATTCCGTAAGACGGAACCCCGCTAACCGTGCCGCGTCGGCCATAAGGCCGTCCGCCAATCCTCCCGGAGCCACCCAGACATGGACCGCATTGTCCTTGCCGAATGCTCCTGCGATTTCCTGCGCCGTCAAAAGCGCGATCACCGGGCGCTGGCCCGCCAGCGCGCTGATCTTCCGACGCCCGTCATCGGCGCCGTCCCGGGCCGCCAGGACAATGCCCGACGCGTCGGCCTTCAAGGCCGCCCGGACTTTTTCAAACCCGGTCACTGCCGCCCCTGCCCGATTGGCGCGCGACAGCCAGTCCGCGCATCGCCGGGCCAACAGGGCCTCCACGCGATCCGCCAAATCTTCCGGCGCAACAACCCGCCGACGTGCCGCCCGTGAAAAAAGGCTGCGTTCGCAGGCTGTCTTAATGCTTTCGCGGTCTGCGCTCAACCACATTCCGCGCCCCGGCAGTGACGCCTTCAGGTCGGGAACGACCTCATCGTCCGGTCCGACCACAAAACGGATCATCCGATCCCGGGGTTTTCTCTCTCCGGTGGCGAGACAACGACGGACCGTTTCCACCTTCTTCCGGCCCTTTTCCGGACCGTCATCCAGGCTTTCGTCAATCTCTTCCGTCGTCATCTGCGCGTGTCACCTCCAACCGTCGGGCGGGCCCTTAGGCCTCGTCCCCTTCGGCTGCTTCTTCTTCGCCTTCACCGGCCTCTTGTTCGGCCCGCATGGCATCCAGGTCTTCCTGCGTGAACCAACCGGCCTTCACACGGGCATCCATGATCAGGTCGCTGGCAGCCTGTTCGGACATTTTGAAGTCCTTCAGAATGCCGTCTTCCGGGCTGGTCACTTCGTCGGCCGCGAGGTCGGCGAAATCGTCCAACTTGGTCACACCGGCCTCACCCAGAGCCACAACCATGGCCGTGGTCAGACCTTCCAGTTCGTAGAGGTCGTCTTCAACGCCCAGTTCCTTACGGCGCTGGTCGAGACGCTCGTTTTCCGCTTCCAGGAAGGACCGTGCACGGTTGCGCAGCTCATTGGCCACATCGTCGTCAAAGCCTTCGATGGAGGCCAGTTCGTCAACCGGGACATAAGCCACTTCGTCAACCGTGGTGAAGCCTTCGGTCACCAGCAGGCGGGAAATCACTTCGTCCACATCCAGGGCTTCCATGAAACGCTGGCTGCGTTCGTTGAATTCCGACTGGCGTTTCTCGGACTCTTCCTCTTCGGTCATGATGTCGATGTCCCAACCGGTCAGCATCGACGCCAGACGCACATTCTGGCCGCGGCGGCCAATGGCGAGGCTGAGCTGGTCATCGGGAACGACAACTTCCATCTTGCCGCTTTCCTCGTCCATGACGATCTTGCTGACTTCCGCCGGGGCAAGTGCGTTGACCGTATAGGTCGCGTCTTCCTGGCTCCAGGGGATGATATCGATCTTCTCACCCTGCAGTTCGGTCACCACCGCCTGGACGCGGCTGCCGCGCATACCGACGCAGGCGCCGACCGGGTCGATGGAACCGTCATGGGAAATCACGCCGATCTTGGCGCGGCTGCCCGGATCACGGGCAACGCCCTTGATCTCGATGACGCCGTCATAGATTTCCGGTACTTCCTGACCGAACAGTTTCGCCATGAACTGCGGATGGGTCCGGGACAGGAAGATCTGCGGGCCGCGCTGTTCGCGGCGCACGTCAAAGATATAGGCCCGCACGCGGTCGCCGCGTTTGAAATGCTCACGCGGGATGATCTCGTCACGGCGCAGCACGCCTTCGGCACGGCCCAGGTCCAGGGTCACATTGCCGAATTCCACACGCTTGACGATGCCGTTGACGATCTCGCCGATGCGATCCTTGTATTCGTTATACTGGCGCTCGCGCTCTGCCTCGCGCACCTTCTGCACGATGACCTGCTTGGCGGTCTGGGCGGCGATACGGCCGAAATCGATCGGCGGCAGCACGTCCACGAAGAATTCGCCGACCTCGACGTCATCCTTGAACTTGCGGGCGTCAGCCAGATTTAGCTGGGTGACTTCGTTTTCCACCTCGTCGACGACTTCGGTATAGCGCGCCAAGGTGATTTCACCGGTTTTGCGGTCAATGCTGGCACGGATGTCATGGTCGTGACCATATTTGGACCGACCGGCTTTTTGAATCGCCTGCTCCATTGCCTCCAGGACCTGCTCGCGGTCGATACTTTTTTCGCGGGCCACTGCGTCGGCCACTGCGAGCATATCCGTACGGGTAATTGCGACACCTTCCATTGTTCCATCCGTCCTTTAAGCCGCGGCCGATCCTCTCGGCATGGCGGCATAGCCACGTTTAAGCGATCAGCCTTCGTCGGCTGCGTCATTGGCCGGCGTACCGGCCTTCAACAATGCGTCGGACATGAGCAGCTTCGCTTGCTTCACATCCTTGAGCGGCAAGGCAATTTCAACCTGCTCGCCCTGATATTTGATTTCCAGATGCACGTGGTCGTCCACGAGCCCCAGAAGCTTGCCCTGAAAACGCTTTTGCCCGTCGATCGGCATTTCCATCTCGACCTTGGCGTCGAAACCGGCGAACCGTTCAAAGTCCCTCGGGCGGGAAAGCGGCCGGTCGATGCCGGGGGAGCTGACCTCCAAAGTATACCGGTCTTCGATCGGGTCTTCCACATCCAGAATGGCCGAAACCTCACGGCTGACATCGGCACAGTCATCCACCGTCACCAGTTCCTCGTCCAGGCGGTCGATCATGATCAACAGCTTGGGCCGCTTGTCGCCGGACAATTGCAGCTTGATGATGTCAAAGCCCATATCCGCCAATGCCGGCGAAATCAGTTCCTTAATGTGGGCGACAGGACGCATGAAAACTCCTTGTAGACGGGCCCGACCCTTAAGGTATCGGTCCCCGGCCTTTCGGCCAACAGCCGCAAAGGCGACCGGGTCAAAGCCGTTCAGGTATTAAAAAAGGCGGGCCGCAGCCCACCTCCGGAAAGTCGCTGCCCAATCAAGGACGCGAACTCAAGGCAGGCCCCTTATACAGAAAGCCACCGAAAAGCTCAAGGGCTTTCCGGTGGCTTTCAAAACAAGGTGAAGCAAGGGGTGAATTTAGCCCCCTACAGCGGCAAATCGACCTTCTGGATCGAGAAGGGAAGCTTGGCCGGTTGGGGACCGTCCTTGACAAAAAGCTTGTTCAACTGCCCCTCGACCAGCCAGGCCTTTCCACCCTGGATTGCGACCGTGGTTGGCGCGATAAAGCCGTCTTTGACGACATCGATATCCGCCTTGTCCGCACTCAGCGAAAGCCGGGTCAGCGCCCCGTTGCCTTCCACCAGCAACAGACGATCCTTGGACAGGGTCTTCAGGCCATCAGCCAGAACCAGAGGCCGGTCTGTCGTCATTTTGCGCACAGACGATACATCGCCCTCGTCATTAAGGCTGAGCCGATACAGCCCGCCTTCCACATAGGTCACCACATAGAGGGTATTGTCATCGGTAAAGGTCAGCCCGTTCAGACCGAATTGCGCCGTCTGGAAGCGATCGTCCCGGAACATGACCTCCAGTTTGTCCGCTCCCGGCTTCAGGCGCAGAATGCGCGGCGCGAAGGAATCCGTCACGTAGACAGCACCCTTTGAATCCATCGCGATATCATTGCAGAAACCGCCACCCGGCAGGGCGTAGCGCCCCTTGTCCGCACCGGTTGCCGCATCGAAAGCCAACAGGGCCGGTTTCGCATGGCCCGTCAGACGCCCGACACCCGGGTCGGAGGAACAGACCCAAAGGGTTCCCTTGTTTTCATCCAGCAACATGCCGATGGCTGACACAAGACCATTGCTTCCCGCCTTGATAAAGGGTTCTGCCTGGGTAGCGCCGGGCTGACGGCGAAAGATCCGTCCTTCGTAGACGCTGCCGACATAGGCCGTGCCGTCGGAGGCCATGGTGATACCTTCCGGGAAAGTCGTCTCCCCCGGGAGGGTGAAGGCATCTTCCGCCTGGGCCGCGCAGGACAGGCCGAGCGCCACAAGCGTCCCGGCGACAAAGCTTTTGGGGGGAAATCTCATTTTCTGTCGTCCCAATCAGTGAAAACCGTTGGAAGACAATGACATGATGATCGGGGGCAGCGTCGAAGCAATCAGCCCAAAATCAGTCAGGATCGGCTCAAATTGTCTGTGCCGTGCCTTTTTGATATTCACTGGGCGCCAGACCGAAAACCTCGCGGAAACGGCGGGCGAAATAGCCTGAGGATTCATAGCCGCAGCTCAGCGCCACTTCCTGGATGCTCATTTCCGTGCGGCCGAGAAGGTCCCGGGCGCGCCGCATACGGGTTTCCGTCAACAGGGTGGTGAAACTTACCTCCCGCTCGCCAAGACGGCGTTTCAGGGTCGAGACACTCATCCCCGCCTCCCGCGCTGCCAGGGCCAGCGTCCAATTGCGGGCCGGTTCCTGGGCAATGCGGGCCATCAGGCGGTCGATCGGCTCTTCTTCCACAAGCCCCATGTAATGCATGGCCCCCGGCTCATGCAAAAGCAGCAGCAGAATTTCCTGGATGCGGTGTTCGACCACGGTGGAAAGCGCAATGCCTTCCTCCTTACCGCTGCGCACGAAATGCATGATCGCACTCCACAAAGGCGGGGTGGGATGCACATTCATGCAGGGCGTTTCCGGACGCGGGTGGTGCTGGCGCATCGCCTCGATCTCACCATGATAGGCCTGACGGAAATTTTCCAGCAGCGGTCCGCGCACCTCGATCATCATGGACAGATAGAGTCCGGTTTCCTCGTCAGGGATATTCACGGCATCACACCGCAGGCCCCGCGGCATCAGCATCACCATGCCCGGCCCGCATTCCTGAACAAAGCCGCCCGCGTGGATTTCCTTGGACCCTTTGATGATCAGCCCGATCAACGGAGTTTCCAGCGTAACATCCGCCACCCGTTCGCGGCGGCGGAATTTGAAGGCGCTGACATCGCTGATCTGCTGGCGCACTTCATCATCCCAGTCCTGCGGCAGGTCGATAAAGCTTTCCAGCGCCGAAAAAATATGACGTCCGTCCATGGAGGTCTCCCTTTGCATTCACCCTAAACGAGTGTGAATAGCTTGCAAAGGATTTCCTTTGTGTCTGTGGGGTTTAGCCTCCCCCAACCCGACGTAATGTCTCTTGCGTGAAAAAAAGCTCCGCTGTTGGGGCGGTGCGGGGTTCGATAAAAAGCTAATCAGACAGGAACGGTATAGTCCTGGATGAATGGTGAGAGGCCGATGACGGGTCCATTGCAAGACAGACAATCCAGCGCCCCGCGCGAGATGAGCGAGGCGGTCAAAATGCATTATCAGGATGCAGGCGACTATCTGCGTTTCGTCAAGAGGCAGGGCTGGCAGATCACCAATTATGTGCTGATGTCGCTCTTCGCGGTCTTTGTTGTGCATAAGGAACTGCACCCCGCAAAACCCGTGGAGAATTACGGGCTGATGGCACTGGCGACGGTTGCCACGCTGCTGGGCCTGTTTTACCTGCGCTCGATCCATAACGCGGCCCGCGATCTGCGCCGGAAGCTGCGCCATATCCATGAAGACTATTTCACGGCGGAAGAACGGGCGCGGCTGCTGATCGACAACGGACCACAGCGCGCCTATCCGGGCCCGGCCTTCACCTTCACCTTTGTCGGCATTATCGTGACCGGCTGGGCGATCCTGCTTTATCTGCTGTTGCGAAGCTAGCTCAGCTCCGCGCCTTCCGGCGGAAATGCAGATAATGGGGAATGCCCGCCAGGGCCTTGGTCTCATAACGGGTCTTGGGCCGGCCCTCCGGGCGCTCGTACCAATCGCCCGGCCCCTCGTCCAACCAGTCAAAATCACCATGAGTGGAGACATAATAGAGAATCCAGCGCACGTAATCCGCATGATCGCTGGCAACGATCAAATCGCCGCCATCTTTCAGCAGACGGCTGAAACGCGGCATGTTGTCGGGGCCAATCATACGGCGGAAGTTATGGCGCTTCTTGTGCCAGGGGTCCGGGAAAAGGACGAACATCCGGTCCAGGCTGGCATCCGGCAGCTTGTCCATGAGCAGACGCGCATCATCCGCATGCAGGCGCACATTTTCCAGGCCCTCGTCTTCCACATAGGCCAGCATGCGCGCCACGCCGTTGATAAATGGCTCACAGCCGATAAAGCCCAATTCCGGATGTCGGCCGGCCTGCCAGGCGAGATGCTCGCCCGCGCCAAAGCCGACTTCAAGCCAGACCTGTTCGGGCTTTTTGCCAAAGAGCGCTTCCATATCGACCTGCTCTGCGCTGAGGTCAGCGGAAAGCTCAGGCAAAAGCGTTTCGATCAGCTTCTGGTGCCGGTCGCGCAACGGCCGCCCTTTGCGGCGGCCGTAGAATTTTTCAGACTTTTGAATGTCCGACATATTTCCAACCTGGATGTTTGAAGGAAGGAGGCCCTTAGGACAGGGCCGCCTTCAAAGCGTCTACCAGATCGGTCTTCTCCCAGGAGAAGCTTCCGTCAGCACCCGGTGTGCGACCGAAGTGACCATAGGCCGCCGTCGGTGCATAGATCGGACGGTTCAACTGCAGATGTTCCCGGATGCCGCGCGGGCTGAGGTCCATGACTTCCTGAAGGGCACCAGCCAGTTTGGCTTCGTTGACGCGGCCCGTGTCGCCCATATGAACGTAAACGGACAGCGGCTTGGAAATGCCGATCGCATAGGAAAGCTGAATGACGCAGAAATCGGCCAGTTCGGCAGCAACGACGTTTTTCGCCAGATAGCGCGCCGCATAGGCCGCGGAACGGTCAACCTTTGTCGGGTCCTTGCCAGAGAATGCGCCACCGCCATGGGGAGCCGCACCGCCATAGGTATCCACAATGATCTTACGGCCGGTCAGACCGGCATCGCCATCCGGGCCACCGATCACAAAGCGACCGGTCGGGTTGATGTAAAGTTCGCTTTCCGGGCACATCCAGCCCTGCGGCAGAACCTTTTCAATATGCGGACGGACGATCTCGCGAACGTCGGCCTGGCTCAGATGCTCGGCATGCTGGGTGGAAAGCACGATGGAAGTCGCGCCGACCGGCTTGCCGTCTTTATACTGCAGGGTGACCTGGCTCTTGGCATCCGGCCCCAGACCGCTCTCGGGATTGGAATGACGCTCATCGGCCAGCGACTTCAGGATGCGATGCGAGAAGTCGATCGGTGCCGGCATCAGGCTTTCGGTCTCGTTGCAGGCGTAACCGAACATGATGCCCTGGTCGCCCGCACCCTCGTCCTTGTCTTCGCCTTCGTCAACGCCCTGGGCGATATCGGCGGACTGGTTGTGGACATAGCAATCCACATTCATGGTCTCCCAATGAAAACCTTCCTGCTCGTAACCGATGGATTTCACCGCTTCGCGGGCCTTGGCGATCATCTCGTCCTTGGTGACTTCCTGCGCACAACGCACCTCACCGGCCAGCACAACCTGCTGCGTGGTCGCCAGCGTTTCCACCGCAACACGCGAATAGGGGTCCTTGCTCAGGAACAGATCGACAATCTCGTCGGAAATGCGGTCACAAACCTTATCCGGATGTCCTTCGGATACGGATTCACTCGTGAACAGATAATCGCCTTTGGCCATTTCAGCTATGTCTCCTTCCCGCTCAAAATCGGGGAATGGCCGTCATTCACGGCCCGGTCAACGCCAAGGCGGCAGCGGCCGCCAGAAACACAATACCGGATAACGTACTGCTACCCGGGTCGACCGTTTTTGGCAGGATTATTCGAACGGGTCAACCGAAATATCGAATATTCCACTGAGACGAAACCCGGAAAATATCCCTCATGGGTTTAGTTTTGCCTGCGCCGTACTACCAGAATAACGATCCAGAAACCGGCAAGCACACCTAAAAACAACATGTTACCCGCGCGGCTGTAGAGCGTACGCCCGGCAATCGGGTCCGGCAGATGAAAATCGAGAACTCCGGCCGAACTCAGCGGCAGGCGGCCCAGCTCCCGGCCATAGGAATCGAAAACGGCGGAAATACCGGTATTGGCCGCCCGCACCATGGGCACGCCCTCCTCCACCGCGCGCACCCGCACAATCGCCAGATGCTGGTGTGGCCCCGCCGTCTTGCCATACCAGGCATCATTGGTGAGGTTCAGCATCCAGTCGGCGGGTTGATTGGGATTGATCACCGCACCGGGGAAAATCGCCTCGTAACAGATCAGCGGGCTGACCAGCGGCAATCCCGGCAAAGTCAGGCTGCGCGGCCCGGCCCCTGCGGAATAGTCGGCCACGCCGTGCGCCACCTTGTCGATGGGCAGGATCGATTTCAACGGCACATATTCGCCGAAGGGCACCAGATGGGATTTGTTGTAATTCTCGACCACCTCACCCTGTTTATCCACGACGACGATGCCGTTGTAATAGCGATAGCCGCGGGGCCGGGACGGGTCGGCCTCGCGCCGCGGCGCACCGGTGATCAGCAATCCGTCACGGGGCAGCAGAAAGCCAATGGACTGACGCGCACCCTCGTTCTCTTCCAGATAGAAGGTCGCCGCCGTCTCCGGCCAGATGATGGTTTTCACGCTGTCCGGGCGGTCTTCCACCGACATGCGCAGCTTGATTTCATAATTCCGGCGCTGAAACTCCCGCGCCCATTTTTCCTTTTGCGGAATGCCCGCCTGCACGATGCGCATGTCGGGTGCGGCGTCCAGCGCCAGAGCCGGGGCCTCCGCCAGACGTACGGCCCCGAAGGAAAGCGAGAGAACCGGCACCAGGATCGTAATCCCCAGCGCCAGAACGCGGGTTGGCCGGTGATCGATCACAAACAGCGCAGGCATGGCGGTCGTCACCATGACCAGCATACTGACGCCGTAAATCCCGACCAGGGACGCCACCTGGATCATAACGTCCGACGCGGCCCAGCCATGGCCGATCAGGTTCCAGGGAAAGCCGGTGAACAAAACCCCGCGCAGCCATTCAAACAGGCACCAGGCCAGCACAAAGGCAAAAACCCGGCTGACGGGCTTTTTGAAAAAACTGGCGGCCAGCGTGGTCAGCCCGGTATAGATTGCCAGGAAGGCGGGCAAGCCCATCGCCGCGAAAGGCACCATCCACCACAGGCGGTCTGAAAAGACGGTCAGCGCATGGCTGATCCAGTAGAGACTGAAGACGAAATAGCCGAAGCCGAAAAACCATCCCAGCCAGAAAGCGGTTTTCCGCTTTTCCACCCCGATCATCAGCCAGATCAGGCCGGGAAAGCTCAGGAACAGGACCGGCCATGCGCCGACCGGTGGCAGGGCAAGGGTGGCAAAGACACCCAGCAGAAAGGACAAGCCCAGGCGACGCCAGCCCGTCAACCGGCCCAAACCGGCCGCAATCGTCATCAACCCGGTCCGGGGCATCGCCAAAACCTGCATATTCCTGTCCGTCAGTTATTTATTCACATTTGATTGGGAAGATTTCGAATTCGTAACAATTTGATCCGGCGCGGGTCACCTTCCATGATCTCGAATTCGACGCCGGATTCCACATGGCGGATGATCTCGCCACGGGTCGGCACCCGGCCTGCAATATGAAAGACCAGCCCGCCCAGCGTGTCGATGTCTTCGTCGCGCTCTTCCTCGGTCATGAAGGCGCCGAACTGTTCCTCGAAATCCTCGATATCGAAACGCGCATCGGCGCGGAGCGTCCCGTCGGACAGCTTCGTCACACCGGGGCCCGCGTCCACGTCGTATTCATCCTTGATCTCACCGACGATCTCTTCCACCAGGTCCTCAATCGTGACCAGACCGTCGATCCCGCCGTATTCATCCACCACCAGGGCCATATGGCGACGGCTTTCGCGCATCTGCAGCAACAGGTCCAGCACACGCATACTGGGGGCGACAAACAGCACCTCACGACGCAAGCGGCGCAGGGAAAAGGCGGTTTTGGATTGGGTCGTCGCGCGCAGCACATCCTTGATATGGACCATGCCGATCATGTCATCGGCGGTGCCGCGATAAATGGGATAGCGCGAATGCGGATTGTCGACCATGGTCCGCACCACATCCTCCAGCGGCGTGCTCGCCTCGATGCTGATAATATCGGCACGCGGCACCATCACGTCATAGGCCGTTGTGTCACCGACCTTCAGGATATTTTCGAGGAGTTGACGTTCATCGGAGGCGATCGGCGTTTCCCGGTCGTCATGTTCCTCCAGAATTTCCTCGAAGGTGTCGCGCAGGTTTGAATCGCCATTGCGCCCCAATAGCCCGCGCCAGAAATTTTTGAATAAGCCGCCGCGCCTCGGCGGCTCGCTAGACTGTCCGGGCTCGGCTTTATCGCCACTCGATGCCTGAGCATCAGCCATGGTCTTGTTCCTACTCCTCATCCGGTGGCGTATGGTCGTCCCCGTATGGGTCCGCAATTCCCATGCCCGCCAGCAGTTCGATTTCCAACGCTTCCATCTCTTCCGCCTCGTCGTCCTCGATATGGTCGTACCCCAACAGGTGGAGCATGCCATGAACCACGAGATGACTTAGATGATGGTTAAAGCTTTTCGATTGTTCAAGGGCTTCACGCGCAACAGTTTCCTGCGCGAGCACAATGTCGCCCAGAAGACGCGGCGCATCCGGGACAGGAAAATCATCCTCGCCGGGAAAGGACAGCACATTGGTCGGCTTGTCCTTACCACGCCAGTCGCGGTTCAATTCCTGCACCATGGCGTCATCGGCCAGAACGAGACTGACCTCCGACGGGCGGCCCTCACCGGCCCCGCCGGGCGCGGTCCAGGCGCATTCAATCGCCGCCAGACAGACCGCCTCCGCACCCTCGGGCCAGTCCCCCGCAGGGCGCGCGGAATCCACCTCGATCTCGGGCAGAGAAGTCACAGGTCCATATCCCACTCGACACCTTCGGCGCGCATATGCTGGTCATAGGCATCAACGATCTTGGAGACCAGCGGATGGCGCACAACGTCCACCTTGGTAAAGCGAAGGATCGCCACTTCCTCGATCTTGCGCAGGGTCTCAATGGCATCGCGCAGGCCGGATTTCTGCCCGTGCGGCAAATCCACCTGGGTGATGTCACCGGTGACCACCATGCGGCTGTTCTCGCCCAGACGGGTCAGGAACATCTTCATCTGAACCGGCGTCGTGTTCTGCGCCTCGTCCAGCAGCACAAAGGCGTTTTTCAGCGTCCGGCCACGCATGAAGGCCAGCGGCGCGATCTCGATGATGCCGTTTTCGATCTTCCGGTTCACCTGATCGGCAGGCAGCGTCTCATAAAGCGCGTCATAGATCGGGCGCAGATAGGGATCGACCTTTTCCTTCATATCGCCGGGCAGGAAGCCCAGACGTTCGCCCGCTTCCACCGCCGGACGGGTCAGGATGATCTTGTCCACCTTGCCCGCAACCAGCATGGAAACCGCCATACAGACCGCCAGATAGGTCTTGCCGGTACCCGCCGGGCCCATGCCGAAAATCAGTTCGCGGTTGCGGATTGCCTCGATATAGGCGGCCTGAACCGGGGTGCGCGCCGCCAATGTCTTGCGCGGCGTGCGAATGATCGATTCCTGCTTGCCAAAAAGGTCCTTGGGCGCATCCGCCATGCGCATGGCCGCCGCCACATCCGCGCCTTCCACCGGCTCGCCCGACCGGACCCGGTCATACAGACGGCTCAACGCATCCTTCGCCAGGCTGACCGCATCCTCCGGGCCGTCGATCGCGACCTGGTTCCCTCTGTTTATCAACGACACGCCCAGCGCTTTTTCGATCTGCACCAGGTGCTTGTCATGTTCACCAAACAGGGCCGGTAAAAGCCGATTGTCATCAAACTGCAGGAAAACAGGCGCGTTGTCCTGTGCCGGCGTGTGCGTTGTGGTCAAGCGAGGGCCCTCTTCCTTTCCAGGGGTTCATCTTCCGAACCGGCCATGACCGGCTCGCCGAACAGACTATGACCTTTGGTTTCCGTAATACGGCATTCGATAATGCTGCCGATCAGACGGTCGGGACCGTCGATATGAACCGGCTGCAGGTAAGGCGACCGGCCCACAAGCTGGCCCGGCATACGGCCTTTCTTTTCGAACAGGACCGGGATCGTCTTGCCCGGCATGGACTGGTTGAAGGCTGCCTGCTGTGCCTCGAGAAGCTGTTGCAGGCCCTTCAGGCGTTCGTCCTTGACCGCCTCTGAAAGCTGGTCTTCGACCGCAGCGGCGGGCGTGCCCGGACGGGCGCTGTATTTAAACGAGAAGGCACCGGCATCATAGCCGACCTTCTGCACCAGTTTGATGGTGTCCGCAAAATCCTGATCGGTCTCGCCGGGGAAGCCGACGATGAAATCCGACGACAGCGCCAGGTCGGGCCGCGCCTCGCGCAGCTTGTCCACCAGACGGAAGTAATCATCGGCGGTATGTTTGCGGTTCATCGCCTCCAGCATCCTGTCCGAGCCGCTTTGTACCGGCAGGTGCAGATAGGGCATAAGCTGCGGCACCTCGCCATGGGCGCGGATCAGGTCGTCATCCATGTCGCGCGGATGGCTGGTGGTGTAACGGATACGCTCCAGACCGTCGACATCGGCCAGCGCACGCACCAGACGGCCCAGGCCCCATTCCTTCCCGTCGGCGCCTTCACCGTGATAGGCGTTCACATTCTGGCCCAGCAGGGTGACTTCACGCAGGCCGGCGGCCACCATGCGGCGGGCCTCGTCGATAATGGACTGCGGACTGCGCGAGGCTTCCGCCCCACGGGTATAGGGCACCACGCAGAAGGTACAGAATTTGTCGCAGCCTTCCTGGATCGTCAGGAAGCCGGTCACACCGTCCACCTTGGTTTCTTCCGGCAGGAAGTCGAATTTATCCTCGACCGGGAAATCCGTATCCAGAACCTTTTCACCGGCAGCCCGGCTGGCCTGGGCGATCATTTCCGGCAGACGGTGATAGGTCTGCGGCCCGAAGACCATATCCACCTGCGGCGCACGCGCCATGATCTCTTCGCCTTCGGCCTGGGCGACGCAACCGGCCACCGCCACCAGCATCCGGCCACCACCTTCGGCCTTGCGGTCCTGCAACGGGCGGATACGGCCCAGCTCGGAATAAACCTTTTCCGCCGCCTTTTCCCGGATATGGCAGGTATTCAGGATCACCATATCGGCGTCATCCATATCCTGGGAGACTTCATAGCCGATCGGCGCTAGGACATCCGCCATACGCTGGGAGTCGTAGACGTTCATCTGGCAGCCGTAGGTTTTGATGAATAGCTTCTTGGTGTTGCTGGTCACGTCAGGCCGTCCTCTGCATCGCTATATCCACGGCCCCCGCGGAGCGGTCCATGGCTTTGTGCAATGCTGCTTTGAAATTCGTTGGCCGGGGAACATGCCCGGCGCCGCACTAGTGCGGCCTTCGGATAAGCCGTTTTGGTCCTGAAAGTCAAATAAAACCGACGTTCCAATTCGTTCCAACCCGTCCTTTGCAGTCTGAGACACCAACGATTTTTCGGCCCGTGACAACGCAGCTTTCAACATCATGCGTTGCAACAGAGATAGAATACCATCATTTAGCGTTTTCCGACAAGGACGCTGACGGCAGGGCCGCCACCGGACCCACGTCGGCCAATCCGTTGTTGAGGACCTGTGTCACACCGTGGTCTACCGCCATCTCGCAATGTCTGGCCAGTTCCTTGCGGCCTTTGAAATCACCCAGCCGCACCGGTTCATGCAGGATCACATCGACGCCAAGCTTGCCCAGCCCCAGCCAATGCCAGAGATGCCCGCCCATCTCCATATCGCCATACCAGGCATAATAGGGCCTGATCCAGCGTTCCATGGGGATATTGTCAAAGCGGCTGTAGGCAATCGAGACCGGCTGAACCCAGACCTGTTCACCATCGCATTCCGCATTCGCCGCCTCGAACAGGCTGCTTTTGAAGGGCAAGACGCGGCTGCCGTCTGAACTGGTGCCTTCCGGGAACAGGATCAGGCTTTCGCCCTTTTCCAGATGACTGCGCAGCTCGTCACGCTGGCCCGCCGCCCGGCGCGCCCGGCGTTCCACAAAGACGGTGCGCTGCAATTTGGACAGATAGCCGAAAATCGGCCAGCCCGCCACTTCGGCCTTGGCGACAAAGCTGCAATCGATCAGCCCGCCCAGCGCGATGATATCGATATAGGAAACATGGTTGGCGACAAAGATCGTCGGCCCCTTGGCGGGTTCAGCGCCGTGAACCTGCACATCCACCCCCGCGAGGCGGCAGACCCTGGCATGCCATTCCCGCGTCACCCGGCGCGGCATGGGCCTGCGGGTCACCACCTCAGGCAGGCGGCTGACCAGTTTGGCCAGGGTATAGCCGATGATGCGTGACGCCCGGAGCCCCGCCAGCGTGGTGGACGGTCGAATGCCTCCCTGCCGGTGCGGGGGCTCCAGAGTGAGGTCAGTCATTGCCCGTTCGTTTTGCATAGTGCTTGTAATACCGATCAGTCACCTGTTTGGTCTCAACCACCACACAAACGTCGACCGTGTTGAACTGCGGATCAATCACCGCACCATCCCCGATATAGCCACCAAGGCGCAAGTAGCCCTTGATCAGTGGCGGCACCGCGCGCAGCCCCTGTTTCATGTCGATTTCTTCCGCCGGAATACGGTTCATCGGCACATATTGGTCAGGCAGGGCCGCCGGGCGACGATCTTCAGGCGCCAGATGGTTGTGGTAGAGGTAGGAAAGCGGCAGGGCCAGTGCCTCCACATCGTTGCCCGGCATGCTCGCGCAGCCGAACATCACCTCGATGTCGTAATGGAAGACATAGGCCGCGATCCCGCGCCATAACAGTTCCATCACCTGACGCGTGCGGTAGTCCTCATCCACGCAGGAGCGGCCCAGCTCCAGCACTTCCCCGGTGAAGGTCTTCTCAAGGGCGGAGATGTCATATTCGTCTGCGGAATAGAACTGGCCCAGCTTGGCCGCCGCCTCGCGCCGGATCAGGCGATAGGTGCCGACAACGGCATCCACCCCGGTTCCGCGATCATGATCCAGCACCAGAAGGTGATCCGCCACATCGTCAATCTTGTCGAAGTCGCGCCGTGCCGCCGCCATTTGCGCCGTCGGCTTGGCCTTCATTTCTTCATAGAAAACCTGATAGCGCAGGCGCTGTGCCGCAGCGCGTTCCTCGTCACTTTCCGCCAGCCGGATTTCCATGGACCCCGTGGTAATGGGGTCCGCAAAAGGACCCGATCGGGAAGGGTCTTCGCCGTCGTTAGTGATATCGACCGCTGGCTGTTGCGTTACTGTCATGTACTCTTTCCGCAATTCTCTTGGTAGCCTGATGTTATATGATGATTATGTGACGGGATTATGTCACCGATAGCAGGTTACCCCAATACCCTATCGACAAAATGAAAGGGACGCGGCCCAAAGGCCACGTCCCCACCATAGAATGTAACGGTTTTATTAACCGAACAGCATCATCGCGCCCGCACCGGCAACCGCCGCACCGCCAAAACGCAGCAACTTTTCGGAGGCACCCTTGGTCACGGCATAGCCCAGGCCGATCCCGGCCCCATGCAGAAGCGCGGTCGCCAGGGCAAAGCCCAGACCATAGAGCAGGCCACTGGCCGCAGCCGGCATTTCAGCACCATGCGCATGGCCGTGGAATACGGCAAAAGCCGCCACGATCGCCATGGCGACGCCAGTGTGCATACGCGGGTTCCAGGCAACCAGCGCGCCCAGCGCCAGAACGGAACCGGCGATACCGATTTCAACCGCCGGCAGCGAACCGCCGGCCATGGCAAAGGCACCGCCAAGAACCATGGCGCCGACAAAGGCCAGCGGTACGGCCCAGAGCGCACGCCCACCCTGCAAACCGGCCCAGAGGCCCACAGCCACCATCGCCAGCAAATGATCCATCCCCAACAGCGGATGGGTGAAACCATGGGCAAAGCCCGCGGTCGAACCAACACCGGTGTGGGCCTGCGCCGCACCGGCAACTACCATGGTCACGCCCGCCAGGGCAGACGCCTTCATCAATGTCTTCATCATACCACCTATATCTCGCGAAGATCCCCTACTGCGGCCAGCATTAGAGAAGGACCGCACTGTTGTCTATACTATATGAGACAGGAATTTTCCCCGACGGACCATAAGAAAACCGCCATCCGGTACGAATGGCGGTCTGCTCGTCAGGACTAACGTAAGACGTTAGCTCTATTTGTCTTTCTTGATCGGCGTGCCGTAAAGCTCCAGCCGGTGATCCACCAGCCGATAGCCCAGCTCGCGCGCCACCAGATCCTGCAGCTTCTCGATTTCCTCATTCTGGAATTCGATGACTTCGCCGGTCTCGATATTGATCAGGTGGTCGTGATGGTCTTCGGAAACTTCCTCGTAACGCGCGCGACCGTCACCAAAATCGTGACGGGTGAGGATTTCGGATTCCTCAAACAGGCGCACAGTACGATAGACGGTTGCAATGCTGATCCGCGGGTCGACTTCGGTCGCACGTTGATACAACAGCTCTACATCCGGATGGTCGTCGGATTCTGACAGCACACGTGCAATCACGCGGCGCTGTTCGGTCATCTTCAACCCTTTTTCGGCGCAAAGCTTTTCGATGCGATGGGGATCCCGGTCTTCATGTGCGGGCTGTACGGTCGTCATCAGCTCATCCAGTCTCGTTCGTCAAAACTATTGTTCCCTGCGGCTCACAAACTACCGGTCCCCACGGTAAAATCAAGCCGACTTGGATCTTCAGATATGTTTAGCCACGCAACAAAATCAAATAGCGCGTGGCAATCAACGTTTCCCGCGACCGACGCCCTAGCGGCGGCGCGGTTTTGTCCCGAGTCCGATCTCTTTCGCCAGACGCGACCGCTGTTTGGCATAATTCGGCGCAACCATCGGATAATCCGACGGCAGCCCCCAGCGATCACGGTATTCGTCCGGCGACATATTATAAGCCGTTTTCAGGTGACGCTTCAGCATCTTGAGCTTTTTACCATCTTCAAGGCAGATAATATAGTCAGGCGTCACCGATTTCTTGACCGACACGGCCGGCACCGGTTTATCCGGCTGAACTTCCTGTGCCTGCCCAAGATTATTGAGGGTTTTGAACACATCCTCGATCAGCATCGGCAGGTCGTTGACGGCGACCGTGTTGTTGGCGACATGCGCCGAGACGATATCGGAGGTGAGCTCCAGCATTTCTGCCTTGCTCAATTCTTTTTCCGGTGCTTCCGACATATCAACCGTCCTTTTCTGTTACTTACGGACCGTAAATCTATTCTTTGTTGCCCAGGGTCATCTCAAACAAAAATTCTGCTCGTCTTGCGTTTGCAACGCCCCCGGCAAGTTGGTTACCTCTCGCATCGCTTATTCGGCGAATACCAGAGAAACGGCCCCGCTAACAATCCATCTCCAATTATTATAGGTATGAATTCTGCTTTTACAAATAATGAAGACAGTATTTTCTGTACTTTTGTCACTTTTTTAAGATCGACAACCAAGAAAACGGGGCAATCAGTCCAGTAGCAAAGCCAAGTACTGTTAGGGATGTTGAATGTAGGGAAGTAATCCGAAGAGCTTCAGCCGGTCAGGCCAACCTTCATCACATGAGCATCCACGCGGCTGCGGTCCGCGCGGCGGTAATAATTCTTACGTAGCCCGATATGTTCAAAGCCCAGTTTCAAGTAAAGACGGAGCGCGCCCGGATTGTCCGCCCCGACCTCCAAGTATAGAACCGTTGCTTTCTTTGCCGCCGCCGCCATGGCTGCCCGCATCAGGGTCTCGCCCAGGCCACGGCCCTGATGGGCCGGGTCCACGCCGACCGTTATGATTTCCGCCTCGTCCAGGATCACGCGCCAGACCACAAAGCCGACGACACGCCCTTCGGACACCGCCACAAGGCCGTCACTGCCACTGGTTTCCACCAGATCGCGCAGGGCCGGTTCCGGATAGGGCTCGTCAAACACCGACCCATAGACCGGCACCGCCTGATCGAAAGTTACCCCGTCCAGGGCTGTAAGGGAGATGTCTTCCCGGTCGGTCATATCAATTGCGCAGCGGCGGCAACGGTTTGGGCTGCGAGACATCCGGCGGCCGCAGATAGAGCGGGGCCGGGGGAAGATCGAAAGTTGAAGGCGGTTCCTGCGCAAGGCGTACTGCCGCCAGACTGGCAACCACCGCCGCGTCAGGCTGGTTCGGGCTGTCGGCCTGAACCACATCGCAGCCCGCCTCGATCAAATCCGGCATCACCCGCGCCGCGCCATCACCGCACAACTGGGTGGGCCTGCCGTCCAGCCAGGCCGCCACCTGGTCCACCGGCAGGGCTTGCGGGCCTGCAAGGCTGTTGATCCCGGCATCGAAAAGTTCCGCGTAGATATCGGCGCGTTTGGTTTCCACAAGCGCCAGAACCTGCCGGTCGGTCTTGCCCGCCATGGCCGCCAGGACGCGGGTGGTCGTCACCCCGATCACCGGCTTGCCAAGGGCCAGACCATAGCCGCGCGCCGCGGACAGGCCGATCCGGATGCCGGTGAAGGCACCGGGACCGACCGTGGTCGCAACCGCGTCCACCGCCGCCATGGACAGGCCGGACCGGGCAACCACATCATCCACCATCGGCACCAGCCGTTCCGACTGTCCCCGCTGCATCGCCTCAAAAGCATGGGCCAGGACTTCCCCGTCACGCCACAGGGCGACGGAACAGGAAGCACAGGCACTATCGAGGGCAAGGATTGTCGTCACGGCTGTTACCTTCTGTCTCAGATGATCTCGCAGACCTGATCGAAATCGAACCGTGGACCGCGCGGATGAAGGCCCGCCGGATCGCCATAACCGATATTGATCAGGAAATTGGCCTTGAAGCCGCTTTCGGAGAAGAAGGCCTCGTTGACCATTGCCTTGTCAAAGCCCGACATCGGCCCGCAATCAAGCCCCATCGCCCGGCAGGCCAGAATGAAATAGCCTGCCTGCAGGTTACCGTTGCGCACCGCGGTTTCCTTGGCCAGGTCCGCATCCTTGGCGAACAGGTCGCGTGCGCCGTCGAACGGCGGGAACAGGAACGGCATATGTTCATAGAACTTCGGGTCGTTGGCGATAATCGCCGTCGCGGGGGCCGCCATGGTTTTCGCCAGATTCCCTTCGGCCATGGCCGGGCGCAGCTTTTCCTTGGCGCCCTGGCTGCGCACGAAAAGGATGCGCATGGGCGAGCAGTTCATGCTCGTCGGCCCCATCTTCGCAAGGTCGAAAGCTTTCTTCAGCAGCTCATCCGGAACCGGCTTGTCCGCCCAGGCATTATGGGTTCGGCCGTCGTGGAAAAGCACATTCAGGGCATCTTCGTTAATCATATTTCTGTCCTGTTATCAGCGTGTCTTTCATTTTCCCGTTCGGGTGTCCCATTTCCCTTGGCGTCATACCTGCGACGCAAAGCCCCCCTTGGCAAGGGGAAATAGCGCGTTTCCAAGTGATTTTAAGCAATTTCTGTGGCTTACGGGCAGTTATGTCGCTAAATTCAGATATATGAGTAATGTTGGGTGTAATGGTGTTTAACTGAAATGGGTAAAGCCTGTCTTTCCTGGACCGCAATCACCCGGACCGTATTGGCCGGGATGCTTGCATTGATAACCCTTGGCGGGGCCGCGATGGCGCAAATGCGGGAAAATTCCGCCGTGATCATCATGTATCACCGCTTTGGCGAGGATCAATATCCCTCCACCAATGTGCGCATGGAACAGCTCGACGCCCATCTCGCGGACCTGACGAGCGACCGTTTTCACGTCAAGCCGGTCAGCGAAATCGTCGATGCGATCCAGGCGGGCCGCGTCCTTCCCGACCGCACCATTGGCATCACCATCGACGATGCCTTCAAATCCGTATTCGAAAACGGCTGGCCCAAGCTGAAAGCCGCCGGTGTGCCTGTAACGTTATTCGTCGCCACCGGCCCTGTCGACGAAGGCCAGGCGGACTATATGACCTGGGATCAGATCCGTGCGATGCACAAGGCGGGCGTCACAATCGCCGCCCATGGCGTCCATCACGCACATATGGCGGGCATGTCCCCTGAAAAGGCCGCCTATGAGATCAGCCATTCCATTCTGCGGATTGAAGAAGAGATAGGCGAGAAGCCGACGCTTTTCGCCTATCCCTATGGCGAAGCGGGCGAGGCCCTGATGAAACAGGTCGCCAGCACCGGCATCAAGGCTGCCTTTGGTCAACATTCCGGCGCAATGACGCTCGCCGACGACCAGATGTATCTGCCGCGCTTTCCCATCAACGAACGATATGGGGAACAGGAACGCTTCCACCGGGTGGTCATGAGCCTGGGACTGGCGGCAACGGACCGTCTGCCGTCCGACCCGCTGCTGGGCAACGAGGAAGGCGACAATCCACCTGCCATCGGCTTTACCCTGCCGGATGCCATGAAACGCAAGACGGAACTGGCCTGCTATCAGTCCCGGACGGGTAAGGTGGAAAATATCCAGCGACTGGGGCCCAACCGGGTGGAACTGCGCTTCGACGATCCCTTCCCGGCGGGGCGCACCCGCGTCAACTGCACGGTACCCGGTCCTAACGGCCGGTGGCGCTGGCTGGGCATGCAATTCTTCCGGCCCTGACCGGACGAGAGAGAAAAACGGGCGCCAGAGAGAAACAGGCGCCCGTTTTTTATGAATACTACTTCATCCCCTCGGCCAGATCGGCCAACTGGCTGATACAGGTTCCCCAACCTTCGTGGAAACCCATCTCTTCATGAGTTTTGCGGTTTTCCTCATCCTTATGCAGGGCGCGCGCGATGTAATGGGTGCCGCCATCCTGCTCGATAAAGTCAACGACCGCAGAGAAGAACGGTTTTTCCGCGGGCCGCCAGCCTTCCTGCAGGCAGTCACTCATCGCAATGCGCCGGTTCTCCTGAAGCTCCAGAAACACGCCGTTCACAGGAAACTCCGCCCCATCCGGCGTTCTCATCACGATATGGAAACGGCCACCCGGACGGGGGTCGATATCACAGGTCGTAATAACCACCGGCTTCGGCGCGAACCATTGTTTGAGATGCTCCGCCTCCGTCCAGCATTTCCAGATCAAAGACGCCGGCGCATTGATAAAACGCCTGATTTCGAGATCATACGGACCCAAGTCACCAAGATTGTCCAGAGCAGCGGTCATCTGTCGTCCCCTTCGCTTTCAGCTTTCAGTTTCAGGACATAGGCATCCATCTGGTCGAAACGGGTTTCCCAGATCCGGCGTTGCTGGCCGATCCAGTCTTCCGCCTGGGACAGGCGCGCCGCATCCAGTTCACAAATCCGGACGCGGCCTTCCTTGCGGGATGTGATCAGGCCACAGTCTTCCAACACCCTCAGATGCTGCAGGAACGACGGCAGTGCCATCGTGAACGGGGCGGCCAGTTCCTTGACCGTTGCCTTGCCACGCGACAGCCGCTCCATCACCCTGCGGCGTGTCGGATCGCCAAGAGCAAAGAAAACACTATCCAAAGTCGCGACAGCCGCCGTCATCCCGATCCCCACATTCGAACCAACTTATCAATAGTTAGGCAATTGCCTAACTGTTTGACCATAGCACAACTATTTTCGCGCGCAAGGCGAAAAATACACTACCGCGCTATTATGAGTTAACGGACTGTTTTAAGAGCCAAAAGTCTTCCGCGCTTCCAGCGTCAGGCCGGTGCAGACAGACCCGAAGGCATCCTGATCCATCAGGGTCGCGTCGGGGAAGCGTTCCTGGATGCGGGCGCGGATCGCGGGCATGCCGGTGGTGCCACCGGTCAGGACCACCACGCCAACCTGATCGGCCTTGCAAGTGCCACGGGTCAGGGTCTCGCTCAACGCCTCATCCAGCCGGTCGAAGCTCTGCGCAAGGTCCGTTGCGATTTCCGCCTGCAGGACCTGTCCGACCAGCCCCGTCTCCACATAGCCGAGGTCCACATCGACCACTTCCTGGTCTCCCAGGGCGATCTTGGCCAGTTCCACGTGATGGGCGACACGATGACCCAACTGTTCCTCGATCACCGTCTGCAGGCGTTCGAAGAGGGCCTCATCCGCGCCATTCTCGATCACCCATTTCAGGTCCTGACGGTATTTGGCGCTGTAGAGGAAGTTGATCTCCGGCCAGGAGCTCAGCATGGAGTAAACCCAGTTGGGCGCATCCAGCCCGGCCCGTTGCAGCGGCGCGCCACTGCCGAACAGCGGCATGACCTTGGCCAGCGACAACTGCTGGTCCAGGTTTGTCCCGCCGAGACGCACACCATAATTGGCCAGCACCTCGTAATCCGCCAGTCCGTCTGCCTGCGGGTTGACCTGCAACAGGGTGAAATCGGAAGTACCACCCCCCATGTCCACCACCAGTGCCAGGCAGGAATTTTTTGTTTCGTTCACGAAATCATTTGCGGCGGCGACCGGTTCCGGCAGGAAGGTGATTTCCTTGAACCCCACATCGAGCGCGATTTCACGCAGCGCCGTTTCCGCACGCAGGTTCGCCGCCTCGTCGCCATCCACGAAATTCACCGGGCGGCCATGGACCACATGGGTCAGTTTCTTTTCGGTCAGCGCCTCTGCCGTTGCCTTCACACGGGCCAGATAATCACCGATCACCGACTTGAAGGGATAATTGCGTGAGCCGATCCGCGTGGCCTCGTCCATCAAAGAGGTGCCCAGCACGGATTTGATCGAACGCATCAGGCGTCCGTCCTCACCCTCAAGGTAATCCTGCACCGCCTGGCGGCCATAGGTCACACGGGCATCGTCGGTATAATAGAACAGCGCGCTGGGCATGGTCTCGCGCCCTTCCTCCAACGGACAAAGACGAACCTTGCCCGCATTGTCCACGACACCCAAAGCCGAATTACTGGTACCGAAGTCGAGACCGCAATACATGGAAAAACCTATTTGTTGCGTGGAAGAGGAAACCGACGGGCGCGGGGTTTAGCAATCCTGACGCCACGTGACAACACCACTTTCAGGAAAGTCGGCCACAGCAATGCGCCGGAAACCACATGGTAGCAATATAACTTATTGTTTTTAAATCTAATTCGTTAAATAACTTCTTACTAATTCTAATCTTTCCGCGACCAATTTTCACAAGAAAAAACCTGCGGCAGGGGATATAACATCCTTCCCTTCACGCCGCTTACCCACCCGGGAAACTCCTTCCGGGGCCGCAAATAAAACAAGGCAGTCACATGCAAAACCTGAAACTCACCCATAAGCTCACGCTGGGCTTTGGCATTGTCATCGCCCTGATTTTGGTACTGGGCATCACCTCGGTCATGAATATACAGGGCGTCAGAGATCTGTTCGTGGACTACCGGGGGCTTGCGATCCAGGCAAATGCCGTTGGCCGCGTCCAGGCCAACATGCTTATGACACGGCTCCATGCGAAGGAATTCATGATTTCGCAGAGTGAGGAAAGCATACAGGGCATTCACGAACGCGCATCACAGACGCTGGCCCTGATCGAGGAAGCCCAGAAAACCCTGGATGACGCGGAAACGTCCAAAATCCTGAGCAATATGGCCGCTGAAATCCAGACCTACCAGACGGCTTTCGACCAGGTCATCCGCCATCAGGAGGATAGCGACAAACTGGTCGGCGAACGCCTGAACACTCTTGGTCCAAAGCTCGAGAAATCCCTGACGGAAATTATGGATGAGGCCAGCGACGAGGGTAATATCACAACCTCCTATCAGGCCGGTAACGCGTTGCGCACCATTCTGTTGATGCGGTTGCACGGGGCGAATTTCCTGATCAGCAATGATGAAAGTGCCCGCAGCCGTTTTATCACCCTGGCCAAGGAAGGCGCAGACAAGCTCGACACGCTTTTGTCCTCCGCGCAGGGCACGGAGCTGCAGCAACCGATCGAGAGCGTCAAACGGGATTTCACCGGATATACCAACGCCTTTGACAAGGTCAGCCAGTCAATCCAGGCGCGGAACAAGATCATCAACACCACCTTGAGCGACATCGGCCCGAAAATCGCAACAGACGTGGAACAGGCAAAACTCGCCATCAGGGACCAGCAGGCAGAACTGGGCCCGCTGGCTCAGGCCAGTGTCGAGCAGTCTTTGATGATCGTGGTGATTGTCGGGTTGGTTGCCGTATTTTTTGGCTTTACCGCAGCCTGGATCATCGCACGCGGGACCGCCAACCCCATCCTGACGATGACGACGGCCATGCGCAAACTGGCCGACGGCGATCTGGAATCCGAAATTTCCGGCACCACACGCAAGGACGAAATCGGTGCGATGGCGCAAGCCGTTCAGATTTTCAAGGATAACGCCATTCGCGTGAAAAACATGGAAGCAGAAGCTGCCGAAGCGGAATTGCGGGCCGAAGAAGAAAAACGGGCCGCGATGCGCAAACTGGCCGACGAATTCGAGGCCAGTGTCGGCGGCATCATCAAAAACGTCTCCGGCGCCGCAGAGGATATGCAAAAGCGGGCCCAGGGCCTGACCAGCATCGCCGACCGCAGCAGCCAGCAGGCAACCAACGTCGCCGCCGCCGCAGAGCAGGCGTCCGCCAATGTCCAGACCGTCGCTGTTGCAACGGATGAACTTTCCTCTTCCATTCAGGAAATCAGCCGCCAGGTTCTGGAAAGCACGAAAATCACCAAGGAAACCGTGGTCGAGGCGGAAGACAGCCAGACCAAGGTGCAAAGTCTGGTCACATCCTCCAAACGGATTGGTGAGGTCGTGGCGCTGATTACCGATATTGCCGAACAGACCAATCTGCTTGCGCTGAATGCAACAATCGAGGCGGCCCGCGCCGGGGATGCGGGCAAGGGGTTTGCCGTCGTGGCCTCCGAGGTCAAGAGCCTCGCCAACCAGACCGCCAAGGCAACGGACGAAATCGCCCGTCAGGTCACGGATATCCAGGGTGCCACCGAAGGTGCCGCCGGGGCGATCGACACCATCGGCACAAAGATCCGCAAGGTGAGCGAAGCCGCAGCGACGATTTCCGCGGCGGTAGAAGAACAGACCGCAGCCACGGCAGAGATTGCCCGCAACGTCGATCAGGCGTCCGCCGGAACCCAGGAAGTCTCCCAGAATATCGGCGGCGTGAATGACGCCGCGCGCAAGACGGGCGACGAGTCCAAGGATATCGCGGAATTCACCGCCGACCTGACCCAACAGGCCAGAACCCTGACGGCGGAGGTCAACAGCTTCCTCTCTCAGGTCAGGAATAGCTGATAGTCCACCGACAGGACAGGCCTCCTGCACCGGTTCGCCGGGGCAGGGGGCCTGACTTTCTCCTCCCGTTTTCGTCAACCGATCGACATAGAGCCGGCACCGGGCGAGAGTGTTTTAAGGCGGGCATCGTCCACGACACCCGAAGCAGATTTAGTGGTACCGAAGCCGAGACCGCAAATTTCCTTGGCTTTGTTGACAAATCCGTCATTTGATTTATTTAGTTAGTCAAACTTACTTATTAGGGCAACCATGACCTTAATTCAGTCCCTGGACCACCTGCATCGACTGCTGAGCCACTCCTGGAGCAGAGGCGGCGTCCGCCCCGGCCAGCTCAGCCACAGCGAGTATGAATATCTGCGCGCCCTGCAACGCCTGAATGGCGGACAGTTGGCCAATGACGGGGATGAGGACCATCACGGCGCCCATCTGAACAATCTTGCCGACATATTGGGCGTAAGGAAGGCGTCGGCCAGCGCCGCCGTCGCCAAACTGGAAAAACGGGGCCTGGTGGACCGCTTTCCCTGCCAATACGATGCCAGGGCCCAGCATGTGGTGTTGACGCAAAAGGCGGAAGACGCGCTTCGCTATGAGGCAATTGTCTATGAAGACCTTGCCCGCAAAATCGAAAAGGTCCTCTCACCGGAAGAAACCACCCAACTGGAAGTCCTGCTGCACAGGCTTCGCGAAAAGCTCTAAAATTTTTGACGTACAAGTCAGTTTGCCTAACTAATTGGAAAACGACATGGATGATTTTGACGAAACGGCTCTGCCGTCGCCTCCCGAACCCGGCAAGCCCTGGGACAAGGAACTGGTCCATTGGTATGTCTGGCACTATGGCGAACACCCGTTCAACCATATGGCCGTCGACTTTGCCGAATTGACGGGGCCTGAGACTGTTCTGGATATCGGATGCGACAGCGGGTCTGCCCTGCGCCATGCCTGCCGGTTCCTGAGCAGCGGGCAGGCCATCGGCATCGACCCGTCGCCGGAAATGGTTCAAGTTGCCGCCAAACAGTCCCAAAACCACCGACAGCATCACGACATCCGCTTTGAGACCGCCGGAGCAGAAGCGATCCCCCTGCCCGACGACAGCGTGGATGTGGCCCTCGCCATCAATTCACTGCATCACTGGCAGGACCGGACCGGCGCCCTCGCAGAAGTCCGCCGCGTCCTGAAGCCTGGCGGACGGATGATCCTGGTGGAGGAAATCTTCGCAGACACAGCGCGCGGAATGGACGACCTGGCCATTCAACAGCAATTTCGCCAGGCCTCCTTCGAGGCCATACAAGGTCCACCACTGGAATCCGGCGGTGACAAAGCCTATATTTTCCAATGTTATCCAACTGATAGCCAAAGAACATGAAAGTCGTTACGCTGAATAGCCATGATGGAACTGGATTTAGAAAAACCCGCCACGCTGCGCTGGTATAATATCCCCAGCGACGACCGCATCGACCGTGGTTTCACGATGGCCTTCCACCGCCTCGATGAGGCCATTCACTTTTACCATGACAAGCTGACCAAGGGGCAGCGCGCCATGGCGTCGATCACCACGGACAACCGTTACCTGACGCATCAGGATATCGACGCGGTAGAGCTTTGACAGCCAACGTTCAACAGTCCTTTTCCCCAAGCCGCATTGACGGCAACGCCCGCCGCTCTTAAGAGCATAGAGGTATACCGAAAACAGGGAGAGACGCATGGGCCTGGAAACCTGGGCCGCCTTTGTCGCGGCAATATTCGTGGTGATCATGATCCCCGGACCCTTGTCCATGCTGATGGTGGTAAGCACGCTCAGGCGCGGGATGGTCCGCTCCCTGCCCGCCTTTGCCGGCGGCGTCACGGCATCAACCGCCCTGCTGATCACCTCGGCAAGCGGCCTGGGTGCCTTGATCCTGGCCTCGGAGAACCTCTTCCTGGCACTCAAATATGCAGGCGCTGCCTATCTGATCTATCTGGCAGTGAAAACATGGCGTGCGCCGGTGGAAGATGCCGACGGTCAGGCGGGCCCGTCGCCCCGTGCCGGGCGGATCGCCCTGTTCCTGCAGGCCTTCACGTTGGGTGTCAGCAACCCCAAGGACATTCTGTTCTTTGTTGCCTTCCTGCCGCAATTCGTCGATCCGGCACGCGACCTCGTCCCGCAGCTCGTCGTCATGGTCGCCACTTGGGCAACTGTGGACCTGATCTGCAAGATCATTTACGGATTGTCGTCGAAGATGATCCTGCCGATCCTCCAGACCCGGCGCAGCAAACGCATCTTCAACCGGACCATTGCGGGTTTGTTCTTCGGTGCCGGGGCCTCCGCCCCGCTTGTCTGATTAAAAAAGGACGCCGAAGCGTCCTTTCATCCTGCAATGGCGCAAAGCATCACTTTCAGGCCTCGGGAATAACCGCCAGGCGGCGGCCCGCAAGACGCGCCTTGTCATAGGCAGTCAGGTTGTTGGCATTGATGACCACCTTGAGCAACTGCACATAGTCCCAGCCCTTTTCGGAATAGCGCGACAGCGCCTCGGCCAGGACCTTGCCGCTCAACCGCTTGTGGGTCTGGCGCATCTGGGCCCGCATGGTCCGGAATTCCTTGTAGGCGTTATGGGTATTCAGGTTGTGGATATAGGACGCAACGGAATCCAGCGGCGAGTCAAACGCCTGGATTTTATGCGTCTTGCCTTCCTCGCGGGAGGCCGGAACGATACCCTCGTTGCTGTCGCCCCAGGTCCACTGACCATAGAGCGCATTGCCTTCGCGGGCAAAACGTGACGTTCCCCAGCCGCTTTCAATCGCGCCCTGGGCCAGCGCCAGCGACACCGGCACCACATCCACCCGGCGGAGAAGCTCGTTCATCCGGCCCGGCTTGACCTTATAGGCCTCATACATCCGTTCCAGCCAGCGTTTGTCCACCTGCGCCACCAGATCGCCGCCACGCATCGCGTCCCGAATGCTGATGATCCGCTGGCGATCCCGTTCGATACGCTCGTTGGCCATCAGGACCAGCGGCACCATCAGGTGAACGAAAACATTCTTGCGCTCGTCGACCTGCTGGATCTTGTTCATATCCGCAGGCACGGCGTCCGACCAGATCCGCGGCACCACAAGACTGTCGCCCTGTTGCAGGGAACTCAGGTCATAGTTCATCCGTGCAAAACGGGCCTTCAGCTTTTCCACCGTATGGGCGGAAACGCGCTGCGGTTCCTGTTCCGGCAGGTAGACCCTGGCCACCTTCGGCGCGTCCGGCTGGACACTGGTCAAAACGGCCAGCCCCAGACCCAACCCGGCAATGACGAGGAAAATCCACGCCTGACGGGTCGCCTTCATAAGGGACGGTTTCGATGTCTCTTTCGTCTTACCGGTCATAGCTCTAAATCCGCTATTGCCAATCTCCAAGACCCTTTCCACGCAAGTGACTCGTTACAATCAATTGCGGCCCTTTTCGGGCGGAATCGGGTCTTTCATAGGCCGAATTGCGTCAATTTGAGTAACCGCAACCCTTGCCGACCTTCCATATGGAAAGGTTGGCGGCCGTTTCGTCTTTCACAGCCAGGGATACTCTGGCCAGCCCAACTCTCCCCTTTGGCCAGCCACAGAATTACTTTTACCCTGAATCCGGAACAGCGTCCAGCCGGACGCGGCTACCGCGCGACTACATCGTGGCGCGGACCTCCACAACCTCAGGGATATAATGGCGCAGCATGTTTTCAATCCCCATTTTCAACGTCGCGGTTGAACTGGGGCAACCGGCACAGGCGCCGCGCATGGTCAGATAGACCACGCCTTCCTCGAAACCGTGGAAAACGATATCACCGCCATCCTGGGCCACTGCGGGGCGCACACGCGTATCCAGCAGCTCCTTGATCTGGGAAATGATCTCGTCATCATCCTCGCCCCCGCTGTGGGCCGGGGCATCGGCAACGGCATTGTCATACATGACAGTGCGGCCAGCAGTGAAATGCTCCATTATCACGCCCAGGACAGAAGGCTTCAGAACATACCATTCATGGGCATCGCCTTTGGTGACGGTGACAAAGTCATAGCCGAAGAAAACCCCGGTGACTCCGTCCAGCTCAAACAGGCGTTCGGCCAATGGCGATTTCCCCTGTGCCTCGTCGGCGGTCGGGAAGTCTGCCGTTCCCTGGGCCAGGACCTCACGGCCCGGGATGAATTTCAGGGTGGCCGGATTTGGCGTCTGTTCGGTTTGAATGAACATATTCTTTCCTCTTCATGCCTTGGCGGCGTAACCGTATCTTAGTTCACGGTTAGCGTCATCGCATTCAACTGGTATGCGACGACGTCAGATAGATGGGCCAAATGGAGGATGGAATCAAGACCACTGCGACAAACTTGGCCTGAAAAACAGTTTTTCCCCCGGCGCCCTTCACCCGAATATCGCAGGATTTCCGGGCGTTTTTCGAGGCCCGCCCTTAACTTAGCCCGTCGATTTCCTCATCCGACAGCGTTCCGGGAACGATGGTAAAGGGGGTATGCATCTTGCCGCGCCCCTTGCCGATCAGATGGCTGATGATCGGGTCCGCCCCTTCACCGCCTTTGGAGGAGGCCGCCAGGACCACGATGGAAATGGATGGGTCTTCTTCCAACTGGGCGAATAATTCCTCCCCGCGGTCTCCTTCGCGGATATAGACCACCGGCATCTGCCCGGACAGTTTTTCCACTTTCTCCGAAAGTGCCTGCAACAGGGCCTCGCCTTCCTCGCGGGCCTCTTCGCGCATCAATTCGTCCACGCCAAGCCAATGGCTGAACGAGGTTGGTTCCTGTACATAAAGAAGCGCCACGCGGCCGTTGGTGTGCCGGGCGCGATGGCTGGCGAAACGCAATGCTTTCTGCATTTCCTCGGAATTGTCCACGACTACGAGGAAAACACGCGCATCATCGTCGGGTTTTCTAATTACCTCGGCGTCACTCACGTAACCGATCCTCCCTGTCTGATTATCGGAGATAACCAGTGTTCTTCGTCGGCACCTTTTGGCGGAGCTTACCAGCATCCTGATTTCGGCCAAAGCGAAATCGGACCATTGCCCCGCCGCAAGCGCAGACGGTTATTTCAGCAGAACGTTGGAAATCTCACGCAACTGGGTGCGGGCGCGCAGCAGGTAAAAACCCTGTGCCGCCAGATGGCTCGGGAATACAACACCGTCCGGCGCGCCGTTGACAACCACGAGCGGGTCCATCTCAGCCGCCTGACGCAGGGATTTCAACATCTGGTCCCAGACGTTGGTAAGCTGCTTTTCCTGGATTACCTGACCAAAGTCCGCCTTCATTGCCTCCAGCAGCATGAAATAGGCATAAAGCCGCCCCTTGTTCCGGTAAAAGACATCATCCGCATCCCAGGAGAACATGCCGAGATCGTTGATCGAATTGTCGATCACAGCCGAAGCCGACCCCAGATCAGCCGAGATACGCTCCAAAGTCGCGATCAGATTGTCGGCACGGGTTTCAAAAACCGCATTGCCCTCGCCCAGACGCTGGTTATAGCGCGCCAGCGCCTCCAGCCCGTGACGGTATTGCTCTGCGGAAGAGCGTTGCGGCAACCAGGATTCAGACATGTCGTAAACCCAGACATCGGGTTTGTATTTCAACAGGCCCGCCGCCTGGTCCAGGTCCTCGTCCACCTGGGAGGAACCGCGCACGCGTCCGATCTGATCAGACATTTCGATTGCGAAACGGCTTATGGCGTAGACGATGCCTGTCTGGAAATTCGGCATATTGTCCAGCGCCGCACCGGGCAGGAAGAAAGGATCCATGGGTGTCCAGCGGTTGACATTCACCTCCCGGTCGAGAAGCGCCACCGCCGTTGCAACAGTGTGGGACTGCCCCGGATTGACCGTCACCTTCATCGTCGTGTCGTCGTCGATCTTATGCACGACGAACATACCGATCGGGTAATAGAGAGCCACGATCACCGCGATACCAACGGCAATCTTCCCAAGGGTAGAGCTCGACACCGGGCCGCGACGCTGGCGCAGGTCAAACCATCGGTCTTCCAAATAGGTGCGTATGGACATGGATTACAGGTAAGCCCCGGCCCGAATTTTTACAAGTTCGGAAATGAGACAGGCCGGAGAATTTACTGTGACTTAACAGCACATTCCGGCCTATCCCATATAAAAACGGCCGGGAAAGGTTTAATGCACCCCTTCCCGGCCGTGACGACCGAATGCACGGTCACGATTTCGCGGCGATTTTCAGCGACCGACGAAACCGACGATATCATAGACATCCCTGAGGATCGGCTCAGAGATTTCGCGGGCCCGTTCACCACCCTTGTGCAGGATGGCTTCGATATGGTCCGGGGCCGCCATCAGGCGCTTCATCTCATCACCGATCGGACCCAGCTTGGTCACAGCCACATCCGTCAGCTCTTCCTTGAAGTCCTTGAACTGCTTGCCGGCGACACGCGACAGCGCGGTTGCGTCGTCAATATCCTGCAGGGCCGCATAGATGCTGACCAGGTTCCGGGCTTCCGGGCGGTCTTCCAGGCCGTCCATTTCGCTGGGCAGGGGTTCCGGATCCGTTTTTGCCTTACGCAGTTTCTGGGCAATTTCGTCCGGGCCGTCCGTCATGATCAGGCGGCTGTATTCCGACGGGTCGGATTTGGACATCTTCTTGGCCCCGTCCCGCAGGGACATGATACGCGCCGCTTCCTTCTGGATCACCGGTTCCGGCAGCGGGAAGAAGTCTTCCGCACCGAAATCGTTGTTGAATTTGGTGGCGATATCACGGGTCAGTTCCAGATGCTGTTTCTGGTCCTCACCCACGGGTACATGGGTTGCCTTATAGGCCAGGATGTCGGCTGCCATCAGGTTCGGATAGACAAACAGGCCGGTGGAGGCATTCTCCCGGTTCTTGCCTGCCTTGTCCTTGAACTGGGTCATCCGGTTGAGCCACCCCATCCGCGCAACGCAGTTGAAGATCCAGGCCAGTTCCGCGTGGTTCGGGTTGGCCGACTGGTGGAACAGGATGTTCTCTTCCGGATCGATACCGCAGGCAATATAGGCCGCGGCGACCTCATGCGTCGCTTTCCGCAGGGCAACCGGGTCCTGCCAGACGGTGATCGCGTGCATGTCGACGACGCAGAAGATGCATTCGTAATCTTTCTGCAGCCGGACCCAGTTACGGATCGCGCCCAGATAGTTGCCAAGGTGAAGGCCGCCGGTCGGCTGGACCCCCGAGAAAATGCGATTGGTAGGATTGCTCCCGCTCATGGGGTTTGGACTCCCTGATGGGTTGATACAAATTCAAGCGTTGGCGTTATCGCCGCTGCCTGCGACATGGTCAAGTCGTAAGCCCACCAGGAGGCCGGTTTGGAAATCATCATAAGTCTTCCCCTTTTGGTTGGTTGATGATCAGGCACAAAAAAATGCCCCGCCGATCCGGCGGGGCATCTCTTGATTTGGATTAGGTGAGATAAGCCGGATCAGAGAACCGACTCTACCCACTGTTCCAACTGGCTTTTCGCCATGGCGCCAACCTTGGTGGCAACCACCTGGCCGTCCTTGAACAGCATCAGGGTCGGAATGCCGCGCACACCGAATTTGGTCGGCGTATGCGGGTTTTCATCAATGTTCAGCTTGGCAACGGTGACCTTGTCACTCATTTCACTGGCGATTTCATCCAGGGCCGGTGCAATCATCTTACAAGGGCCGCACCATTCAGCCCAATAGTCAACCAGGACCGGCTTGTCTGCGCCCAGGACGGCGTTGTCGAAATCGTCGTCGGAGACCTTCACGGTGGCCATTGTCAATTCCTTCACGTTTGCGGCACTCTCGTGTCCGGGTTCATGCCCGGGGTATACCCCGGCGCGTCGTTCATCTGATATCAAATCTAGGTAGCCTGATGTATCGGGTCAAGGTGCGCGTTGTCCAGCACCATCATGCGCGGCCCTTCCGTCCAGACCAGCGCGCAGTGGATCGGCCTGCCCGGATAGACCTGGGAAAGCACCGCTCTGTAAGCTGCCATCTGCTTTAGATAGGCCGTCGGGACACGGGTGATTTCCATCGGCGCAGGACGTAGTGTTTTGAAATCCAGGACCCAAACGCCATCATCGCGCACCACCAGACGGTCCACCTGGCCGGAAACCACCTGGGGCTTGCCTTTGGCATCCCGGATCAGGCCGACAATGGGGACCTCCGCCCGGCTGCCGGGGCCGAAAATTCCGCCCAGATGCGTATCGGTCAGCACCCCGACCACCTCACGGGCCAGTTCGTCCTGCACCGCCTCCGCCAACCCATGGGCCGGTTGCGCCAGAAAGCGCCGCGCCGCGCCGTCCCATTGATCGGAGGACAGGTCTGGCAGGCTTTGCAGCAGGCGGTGAACCAGAATGCCGCGCTGATACCGCAGGCGGCTGTCGTCGCCCAGGGGTGAGCGGACCGGCGGGTCTTCCTCGTCCGGCGCACTGGGCGCCAGCGGCTTGGGCGGCACCGGTTCCGCGCCCGGCAGACGCCGCGCCCATTCCGGCAGGGTGGCAGTAACCGCCTTTTCCTGTTTTTCCTCCGGCGCAGGCACGGCCTGTTCCTGACGGCTTTCCAGCACCAGCTTAGTACCCGGCCAGGCCTCCCCGGTCAGGGCAGAAAGGTCGAATTCCTCGGGCCTTGCGACCGTTTCCAGACCGTTCCAGACCAGATTATACCAGCAATCGGCCCGGGGGCTGCGCGCGCCTGCCGCGCCACAGACGATCAACCGGTCTTCCGCTCGTGTCAGCGCCACATACAACAGACGGCGATATTCCTGATCCTGCGCCTGAACGGCTGCCGCGCGGGCCTTCGCGCCTTCATGTTCGATCATGCCGCTGCCGATCACCCAAAGCGGTAGTTCGCTGTGATCCTGTGCATCCGTCAGCCAGTAAAGCTGTGCATTGCGGCCGATTTCCGGCTTGCCCACAGTATCCGGCATGATCACGACCGGGGCCTGAAGCCCCTTTGCACCATGCACGGTCATGATCCGCACTTCGTCCCGTTCGCCTGCCTCAAGGTCACGCTTGATTTCCGCCTCGCCCGCCGCGAACCAGTGCAGGAAACCCTGCATGGAAGGGGTATTGCCCTGTTCATAGGCAAGCGTCATGGACTGGAATTCCTCAAGCGGGTCCTCCGCCTCCACACCCAGCCGTGCCACCATGGCCTCGCGGCCCGTGAGCTCCCGCGTCTCCTGCCGGTCGGTCGCCGGACAGACAGAGGACAGAACCTCACCGAACAGCTCGAACGGCCGCATGAAGTCGGCCTTGTTCAACAAGGCCGCCAGCCAGTTGCGCGCCGGGGCAAATCGGGGGTTCTCCACAGATTTCGCCTGCAGGCTTCCCCAAAGGCTGCGCCCCTTGCCCCGGTCATAGGCCAACACAAAGAGATCATCGTCGTTGAGGCCCACCAGCGGCGACTTCAAAACCGTCGCCAGCGCCAGATCGTCCTCTGGCATCAGCAGAAACTGCGCCAGCACGACCAGGTCCATCACGCCGATCTGCTGGCTGAGCTTCATACGGTCGACACCCGCCACCGGCACGTTGCGGGCCTTGAGCGCACGCACCAGCATATCCACGAAACTGGACCGGCTGCGCATCAGGACCATCACATCGCCAGCCCGCATGGGCCGCCCTTTCGCGGGCAGCATTTCCCTGCCGATCCAGGCGTCGATCTGGGCGGCCAGCGCATCGGCCAGACGTTGTTTCGGGTTGCGTTCGATCTCGCTTTCCAGAGGCAGCGACCAGGGTTCCGGGTCTTCCGACTTTTCCGCCTCCACCAGCGGCCAGACCTCGACCCGGCCTGCCTCACCCCGACGCCAGGCCGTGTGCCGCACGGTTTCTTCCGGTGCAACGAGGCCGTCTTTCGCCTCCGCCCCGGCAAAGACCGCATCCACCGCCCTTAGGACCGGCTCGGTAGATCGGAAAGACACATCCATCGGGACCATGTCCCAGATCTGTTGGGCCTGTGTCACCCGTTTCTCGAAATGCGCACGCATGCGGCGGAAGGCCTCCGGGTCGGCCCGCTGGAAGCTGTAAATGCTCTGCTTTACATCGCCTACGGCAAAGACCGTACGCGGCCCCACCTCATCTTCCGCGCGCTGTCCCTCACCCGCGAAGAATTCTTCCGCAAGCGAGGCGACCACTTCCCATTGTTCCGGGTTGGTGTCCTGCGCCTCGTCGATCAGGATGTGATCGAGGCCGCCATCCAGTTTGAACAGCACCCAGGCCACACTGGCATCGTCACCGGTCAGCAGGTCGCGGGATTTCAGGATCAGATCGTCAAAATCCAGCAAGTCGCGGGACTTCTTTTCCAACTCATAAGCGCGCAGCATCGCCTCGCCCAGCCGCAGCAGCCCGGCGCTGGCCTGGGCGCTTACCTGGGTGCGAATGCGATCGCGGGTCATCACCGCGCGCTCCTGTTCCCGTTCCAGCACGGTGAGCAAATCCGGATGCGCCTCACGCAGGGGCTTGCCCATCAGGTTCTTGCGCGGTTCCAGTTCCGCCGTCAGAAAGGCCGTGCGGTAATCCTGATAGGTGGCAATGCGGCCATCCAGCGGCTTGGCAAGCCAGCTTTCCAGCTTCTTGCCCAGCTTGATATCATTGGCCTTGCCCTCGTTGAGCAGTTTCTCCGCCGCGTCGCGCAAACCGGTCCGGTCGAACACCCCCTCCTCGCAGGCCGCCGCAACCACTTCCGTCTCACCCTGATGGGGATCGGCATCCAGCTTTGTAAACAAGGCGGCCACGGCCTTATCAACGCCATCTTTGGCATTGATAAGGCGGCGAATTCTCCCCCGTTCCGAGGTCAGCAGGCGCATCAATTCGTCAAAGCGTTCTTCCGACGCGCGGCGCGTCACCTGATACAGCGCATCGGCCAGCGGCGTATCGCCTTCTGCGGCCCGCAGGACGGTATCGCGGGCGCGGGCCATCATCTCGCTGGCGCTGCGGTCGTCCAGGACCTGGAACTGCGGCGGTACATTGGCCTCCAGCGGGAACCGCCCCAAGAGCGATTGGCAGAAACTGTGCACAGTCTGGATTTTCAAGCCACCGGGCGTATCCAGCACGCGGGCAAAAAGCTGACGGGCGAGGATGACCGTCTCCGCATCGGGCTGGCGATCAAGAAGGTCTTCGATTTTATCCGACAGTTCCGGCTGCGGCAGGGTTGCCCATGTCCCCAGAATACCGTTCAGGCGGTTCGCCATTTCCGCGGCGGCGGCCTTGGTGAAGGTGATACAGAGGATGCGTTCGGGCCGCGTTCCCGTCAGCAGCAGGGACAGCACGCGGTCGGTCAGAACCTTGGTCTTGCCACTGCCCGCACTGGCCGACACCCACACGCTGTGCGCCGGGTTCGAGGCACGGCGCTGCATCACATTGGGGTCGGGGCCCAGCAGGGATAGCTGTTGATCGCTCATTCCGCGTCCTCCCCGCCGGTGACGCGCCATTCCTTCTCGCGTGCCAGATGCTCGTAATCGTTATAGCGGTTGGCGAATTTGGGCCGTGGTGTCGGGCGGTAAGCGGTCGCCGGATCGTCAAAGCGCGTCACCAGTTCCCGCAATCCGTCCAGCGCCACCTGCGCCAGTTCCATCGGATCGCCCCGGACCGGGCTTTCCTTGCCTGCGGGATCGCCGCCAGATAGCTGCCAGAAGGCCAATTCGCTGACGGTTACCTCACCGATCCCGTCAAAGCCACCCGCCGCCGCAATGGCCGCCTCCAGGGGCAACTGCGGCGCAATCCCGGCCTTCACCGTCTTATCCGATGGCGGCGAACCGGTCTTGTAATCCACAATGGCGAATGTCCCGTCGCCAAGCTGATCCAGACGGTCGGCCTTGGCGCTCACCTCAAAGGCACCCGCCGGTCCCATCATCTCCAGTCGGCCCCAGATTTCGGTAAAGATTTTCGCAACCTGTTTACGCCGGTCCCGTTCCAGCGTCACGAACCACTGGGCGATACGCCGGAAACGCGGCCACCAGAAGGCGCGCACCGAAGGCTGGCCCAGCGCCGCGCCAAAACAGTCCTCCCCGATCTGCAAAAGCTGTTGTTCCGCATCCACCGGGACATCATGGGGGAAGGCTTTGACGAATTTTTCCAGCGCGTCATGGATGAAGGTGCCGCGCTCCGCCATACCCGGTTCCATTTCCAGCGGGTCGAGCGGGGACAGGTTCAGGATTTTCTGCGCAAAGATGGTATAGGGGTCACGCATCCAGGCCTCGACCCGCGTGACCGAAAGCCTGCGCGGGCGCGCCTCGACCGGTGGGCGCGGTTCCGGCATGGCTGCGGGAAGACCCTTTGCCCGTCCCAGATCATGGGCCCAGTCGATCCAGGCCTGATCGGACTGCAGCGCATTCTTTAGCCCGGCCTTGTCCAGAACCACATCCAGACGCGACAGCCAGCGCGACGGCACGGTCGGCTGGCCGTCCACCTTGTCCGCGCGCGTCAGGATCACCCGGCGGGCACAGAAATTCAGTTCGAAATCATGGGCGGTGACACCGCTGCGACGCTCCGGCAGGGGCAGTCCCATGGCCTGTTTCATAGGCCGGGACATCCAGGGATCGGCCTTGGCCTCCGGCGGCCAGATCCCTTCATTCAACCCGCCCAGGATAGTAACATCGGCGCGTTGCAGACGGGCCTCCAGCGGCCCCCAGATGAACAGGCGCGGATGCTGGCCATAGCGGGGCCGCACAGTCTGGCCGATCAAAAGACTGTCCAGCAGGGTGGGATAGTCGCGGGGCCGCAAATCCGTCATCAGGTCCGCATGTTCGCGCAGGTCCGCCAGAAAGACGACAAGCGCCTCGCCCGCCTCACCGGCCCAGAGCCGGTCGCTGCCGCTGTCGCCGTCGGTAGCACAAAGCGCCTCCGCCACCTGTAGATGGGCATCCAGCATTTCTTCCAGCGAGGCCGTCTCCCGGGCCATCACCGCCACAAGGGGCCGCAGCAGGTCTTCCAGCCTGCCCAGGAAATCAGCCAGTTGCTCTGCCCGCTCAGGCCGGATTTTTTCTTCGCGGCGACGTTGCTCCAGAACGGCACGAATGCCTGCCAGGCCGGGGCCGGGACGGGGGCCGCGCAGCAGCTTTTCCTCCAGCCGGCGCACCTGACGGCGGAAGGTCCTGATTTCCTCCCCACCGGCGACCAGCGGATGTTTGCACAGGGCCAAAAGCGCGACCGGCGACAGGTTCAGGGCCGCCGCCTCCGCCAACAGGCGCAGCATGACCGCAGGCGGCGCAATATGCAGCGGCACGCCCGCACTGTCGTCCACCTGCACGCCCCAGCGTTTCAATTCCGCCGCCACGCGCCGCGCCAGGGTCCGGTCCGGCGTCACCAGTGCCGTCGTCTGGCTGGCGGTTTCCAGCCCCTGACGCATGATCAGGGCAATCGCCGTCGCCTCGATATGGGCGGTCGGACAGTCAATGCGGGACACTCCGTCCAGCGCCGCCGGGTCAACATCATGGATATTTCGCCAGGCATCCGTCGTGGCAGCAGGACGCAGGGCCTCTGTCGCCAGTTGCGCCCGCAGGGACGAGGCTGTCTGGCCTTCCCCCGGCCCCGTAGGCCAGTCGGCGACCGCGTCGCGGGCGACATTCATCCGCGCCAGCAATCCCGCCAGGCCGAATTGCGGATGGGTCTCGTCAAACCGCACCTGATCCCAGGCCGCATCGTCCAGATCCCGATCCAGCCCCGGCAGCACGACCTCGCCATTTGGAAGGGCGGCAATAACGGCCAGCAGGTCTGCGGTTGCCGGGACGCTACCGGTGGAACCGGCGGCAATCAGACGGCCTTTCGGCGGCTGTGCCTCCCAGGCCAGGGCCTGTGCCCGCATCACGCGGTTGCGCCGGTCCGCCGGGTCGAGACAGCCTTCCGCGTCCAGAATAACCGGCCAGTGAACCCGCAGGATATCCAGGAAATCAACCGTTTGTTGCCAGTGTTCAGAAAATTCTGAACGAACGAGATTTTCAATATTGTCGAGGCTTTGGCCTTCAACCTGCACCTGATCGAGCAGTCGGGCCAGTTCCCGCGCCAGCCTTGCCGCCTGGTCCGGGGTCGGCATCTGGCCGCGTTCCGGATCGATGGGCCGCGCCATGATCAACCGCGTCAGCAGCAATTCCCGTCGCAGGCCGTTTATGGCAGGCGGCTGTTCCAGGCTGAAATCGCCCAGTTCCGCACTGCCTGCCCCGGCCAGCAACAGCTCTTCCTCATCCACATCGCCCACAGGCCGCATGGTCGGCAGGACCATGGCCTTGCCCTCGCCCAGCCGCAGGAAGGCCTCCCGCAGGGCGCGGCAGGCGCGCCTTGTCGGCAGAAGGATCGTGATGTCGGCAAGCGCCAGGGGGTCATCCCCCACCTCCGCCAACAGACCGGCGGCAAGCGCGTCCACGAAGGACCGGGTGCGGCTGATGTTGAGGACCCTGGCCATGCTTCCCGGCCCGGTCAGCGGGTGTTGCTGCGGGTCTGGCCGCGCCGGATGATGTCTTCCGCCTCGTCCAGCGCCTCCGGCGTGCCCAGGTGATACCACTCCCCATCATGCACGACCGCTTTCAGGCGGCCCTCGGCCTCTGCCTTGTCAAACAGGCGCAGCATGGAAAAGGCACCGGGCTGTTCGCCGTCGAACAGACGCGGATGGACAATGCGCAGGCCGGTAAAAAGATAAGGCGCAACCTCGCCTTCGGACCGCCGGATGGCATTGCCCAGCGGGTCCAGGAAATAATCGCCATAGCCGGTATAGCCGAAGGCACGCACCGTCGGCTGTAACAACAGCAGCGCATCCATGGTCTCATCGTCCCAGAAGTCTTCCAGGCGTTTCATGGCGGGCGACGGCCCTTCCAGCCAGACCACGTCGGAATTGGCGACAAAGAAGGGATCTTCGCCCAGTTCCGGCAGGGCGTTCAGCACACCGCCGCCGGTTTCCAGGATTTCCGTCTCATGGACCATGGTCACCATCGGGTCGAGATGGAAATGATCCTGCAACTGGTCGGCCAGATAATGCGCGTTGACCACGACCTTCTCGGTCCCGTGATCGCGCATCCGGTCCATACACCAGTCGATCAGCGGCTCCCCCATCAGGGGGATCAGGGGCTTTGGCTTTGTATCGGTCAGAGGACGCATGCGGGTGCCGAACCCGGCGGCCAGCACCATGCCGGTTTTGATCCGGGCACTCACAACAAAAGCCCCGCCAGCGGTTGCAGGCGCGCCTCGAAAGAGGCCGGGGCATAAAGCGCCAGTTCCCTTGTGTCGCCCGCGCCATGACTGATCACCACGTCCAGCCGTTCCAACGGCATGTAGGGTCCCAACCGGTCCGGCCATTCGATCAGGGAAACAGCCTCCGCAAAGGCATCCTCGATCCCAAGCTCCAGAACCTCCGACGGGTCTTCCAGGCGATAGAGGTCGAAATGCCAGATATCAAAGTCAGGCGCCTCATAGGTCTGAACCAGTGTGAAGGTCGGGCTGGGCGCATCGGTGTCGTCGCCCATCTGCCCCTGGATCAGGGCACGGGCCAGCGTCGATTTACCGGCCCCCAGATCACCCCAGAGGCAGACCACATCCCCCGGCCGCAGCAGCGTTCCCAGCGCGCGGGCAAAGGTGACGGTATCGGCCTCCCGGTTCAGGGGCACATCCAGCAACGGCATCTCGTCAGTGTGATATTGGGTCATAAGGCGGTTTTAATCCTGAGCACTGGCCCCGGCAACAGCCAACTTGACCGGCCCCAGGCTGTGGCGCGGCAACTCGCAGATAATGGCAAAGCCGTCGCCGTGATCGGTATCGAGCAGGACCTGTCCCTTGTGCAGGTCGACAAAGCTTTTGGCGAGCGCGAGGCTCAACCCCGCGCCGGTGCGCAGGGCGTGCGGGTCGTTGCCGCTGAACCGGCGGGACAGAAGCTCCCGGTCTTCCTCCTCATCCTCGCCATAACGGCCTGCAAAGATGACGTGAACCTTGTCCGTGTAATCAGCAACACTGATGGAGATATGGTCGCGCGGGGAGAAGCTGATCATGGTATCGAGAATGTTGGACAGGGCACGGACCAGCCTTGCTGCATCGCAATGCAGGACCTGTTCCGGCACCTCGCCTTTCACCTCGATTGTCAGATGCTGTGTCTCGGCATGCAGGCGCACCGCCTCCATCGCCTGCGTCACCAGCTTGTCCAGGGGCAATTCGCCCAGGTCCAGATCAATGAATCCGGCCTGGATCGTCGCCAGGTCCAGAATGTCGTTGATCAGTTCCATCAGGGTGTCGGCGGCATCCAGGATATGCTGGACATGGGCGGCCTGACGATCGTTCAGCGACCCGTAATATTCACTGCTCAGGATCGAGGCAAAGCCCTGGATGGCGTTCAGCGGCGTACGCAACTCATAGGACACGTTGGAAATGAACTGCGCCTTCAGCAGGTCCGCCTTCTCGAACGCCGCATTGCGTTCGGCCAGCGCGCGTTCCACCCGCACCGTGTCGGTCACGTCGGAATAAAGCACCAAACATTGCCCGTCGGGCAGGGGCACATGGGCCACGTCGATACTCCGCCCGTCGATGCGGTCGATCTGGCGGTTCATGCGTTTGGGTTCGGTGAAATTCACAATCAGCGTCTGGCGCTGTATCTGCCATTGGTCGTCCGGCACCCGGTGGAACCATTGGGTGCGGGTGTAATCCAGCATCTCCCCGATATGGGGTTCGCGTTTGAGGAAGACTTCCTCAAATCCCCACATTTCCTGGAACGGTTTGTTCCAGATACGCAGACGGCCGTCACTGCCCCAGACGGCGACCCCTTCGAACAGGTTGTTCAGCGTCGTCTGCTGGATCGCGATCTGGGTGTTGTAGGACCGCTCCAGTGCGAGGCGGTCGGTCACATCCTCCAGCATCATCATCAGCCCGCCCAGCGGATGGGGTGCCGTCACCACGCGTACCGTGCGTTCGTCCGGCAGATGCATCAACTCTTCTTCCGGCTCCAGCAGGCGTACGAATTTCAACTCCTGCTCCTGCTTGTAGGCCGGGAAGTCGACGATTTCAGGTATCTTGCGGCGGCTGCGCAGCAGTTCCATGATTTCGCCGAAACCGGGGTCGCCGCTCAACGCGTCGCTCTCCAGCCCCCAAAGCCGCAAATAGGCCTGGTTATAGAATTTGAGCCGCTTGTCCGCGCCGAAGACGATGATCGCCGTCCCCAGGTTTTCCAGCACCTGGTCGTGGGCGGCCACATGGGCGGCCAGCAGGGCCTGCCCCTCCTCAAGATCGGTGCGGTCCAGGGCAAAGCCGCCGATCCGCGCACCAACCGGGCCGACCACGGCCTCGGAGAAGTCCAGTAACCGGCGCTTGCCACCGACCACCACATAATGGCTTTCCGACACCGGTTCGGACACCTTCAGCGCCCTGCGCGCAAGGGCGCGTCCGCGCTGTCCGATATGGCCCGCGCCCAACTCCTTGGCCCCGCCCAGGATTTCCTCCCGGCTTTGTTCCATCGCCGCCGCATAGGCCTTGTTACAGCCGATCAGGGTCAGTTCCCTTGGTTCCCGCCACCAGACGGGCACCGGCAGCAGGTCCAGGAATTCCCTGAAGAAATTGGTCTCCTGTTCGGCCTTGGCATAGGATTCCGTCAGCCAGGCCGTGGTGGTGGCATCGTCGGTCCAGATGATGATTTCATCGCCGCTGCGCCGCCCCTCCAGGTTCACGGTGGAATGGGCCTCACGCGTATCGAGCGTCAGCGAAAAGGACGTGCCGTCGAGGCGCAGCGCCTCAAGCGCATTGTCGAAAATAGTGGCATGGTCATCCGCCAGGGCGGCCGTAAGCGCCGCGAGATCGGGCAGCTCCTCCACCTGCAGGAATTCCAGCGCCAGATCGGTGGCATGCAGCTTGCCCTTTTCGGTCCAGACCACGCCGACCGGGGCCTCCGCATAGCGTTCGGCATAGCGTCCGCTGAGCCGCCGAAACCGCCATGCCCCCAGGGCGACAGCCAGAACCAGCACCGCAACCACCACCGCCAATATGATTTCCAGCCCCGTCATCCACCAACCCTATCGAGAACCCACCCACAGCTTAGTGGATTCAGGCGCTTAGGGACAAGGGGCTGGGTCGGCAGACTTCAACTTTAACTGATCCGAAACGGGTTTCCCGAATGCATCAGAAAAGCTGCCGCAGCTTGACACCTCACCAAATCCCCCGCTAAACAGGCCCCGCTCTATAGGGGAGTAGCCTCTTCCGAGACAGGAAGGCCGGTGTCAACAGACTTGGTTTCGACCATGGCACCGGCGGCAAATTCGCTTGGCAAGACCTATGGCAGGCATCGACCGGTTCGGGGATCGGCGGTCGGGTGCTGCCATATGTGTCACTGCCGGTCCCCTGTGGAAGTCATCCATGCAACAGCTAATACCGATATTCCTGACTGTGTTCCTGGCGGAGCTGGGGGACAAGACACAGCTTGCGACCGTCTTGTTCGCAACGGACAAACAGCACCACCCCTTCCTGATTTTCCTGGCCGCCGCAGCCGCCCTGGTCGCGTCCACCGCCCTTGCCGTCGCCCTGGGCACCATGGCGGAGAAATACCTGACCATGATCCCGTTGAAACTGGTGGCCGGCATCGGCTTCATCCTGATCGGCAGTTGGACCATCTGGGGACATTACAGCGGCGCATGAGCCGACACCGAACAATCAACAAGACCGAACGGATCAGGAGCCGCCTTTGAGCGGCTCCATTTTTGTCTGCAGTGACCGCGGCTGTATAACAGCCCCTGACCTGCCAATAACGCCATCTTCCCGGGACGACAGGTAGATACAACCCGAAATCCCTTTTCCGCATTTATACTCTACAAATTATTTTTTGTAGAGTATGGTTTATATTCAACAAAAATATTTTTGTAGAGTATAGCCCGATAATGACGCAGCATCATTCCCCCATCGCGCATGCCGCCTACCATGACCTGCTGCAGTCTCTGCTTGACGAGGCTGTATCAGATCTCCGCGGAACCCCAACCCAGTTTACCCAAAATAACCGGGTCTATTGGTATGACAGCTATCGGGTCGGCTCATCGGTCCATAAACGCTACATCGGTGAAGACAGCCCCGACCTTCGCGTTCGTCTGGAGAAACTCAAAGACCTGCGTGAGCAGCGTGACGAACGGCGGAGGGAACGCAGCCGCCTGATCAAAATCCTGCGCGCCGAGGGATTCATGAGCCTCGATGCGGGCACGGCAGGCCTGCTCGCCGCGATGGCAAAGTCCGGGGTCTTCCGTCTGGGAGGCACCGTCATCGGCACCAATGCCTTCCGCCTGTATGAGGGGGAACTGGGTGTCCGTTATCGCTTTGACCAACTGGCCCAAACCAATGATATCGACATCGCCAGTTTCGAAAGACTGTCCCTGGCGCTTCAGGACACGGCCTCGCCATCCTTGGAACAGGTCTTTTCGGACTTTAATTTCGAACCGGTCCCCGCAATCCACCCCGGCAAGACCTGGCGCTGGCAACAGGGGCGGGGCAACCAGCTTGTCGAATTCCTGTCGCCCTCCTTCAACGAGGAAGAAGACCTGCGCCCGCTTGAAGCGCTGGGCGTCAGTGCACAATCCCTTCACTATCTGAATTTCCTGATCGCCGACCCGATCCCGGCAGCCGTGGTCTATCGAAGCGGTGTGCTGGTGCAAATCCCCCGGCCCGAGCGCTTCGCGATCCACAAACTCATCGTCTCGGACCGCAGGCGCGACCGCGACGCCCTCAAGGCCCGCAAGGACCTCCTGCAAGCCGAATTCCTGATCTCCGTCCTGGCCCAGGACCGCCCCGACGATCTAACCGATGCCTATCAAGACGCCATCTCACGGGGAGCAAAATGGCGCGAGCGATTGGAACGGGCTTTGGAGCGGTCCGAGGTAGCGGCGGAGGCCATCTCGAATATTAGCGATACAAAATAGGGAGGCCATTTTGGAAGAAGAAATTCTCAATATTTTCTTATTTGTCGACGGACATAAAATCACCGAGATCGGTATATGTCGGCATCTAGTGAAAGGAACAGACGAGGAGAAACAAAAATTTCTGTGCGAACGGGTACATTTGGACATTCAACAAGCTGCTAAATATCCAATCAACCCAATTACACACGCAGAATACACAGCGAAGGTTCGCTTAGGCTCACATATGTCCGTCTTTGAACCAGTATTTACCAAAATTGGAACTCCCCGCGCTCCATTAATAGTCATTACTCCAGTCGTGAACGGAATGCCTTACGTAGACGTAAAGACTCATTTGGGGCCGCTAAATCTCGACGACCATCAACAAACCGATCAATTTCCCGGGAAAATGCCTGACTATTTGCAATTCTACATGTCTGATCAGGGTTTTGACGTCAGCCGGCTCATTAACGACGATTACCTGTTATCCATTAAACTTCTTTGGAACAATCGCAAATATGTTTCCGCCACCAAGCTATTACTATCTATGATAGATTCCATAGCTTACATTGAATTCGGAGACAAAAGAAAAAACTTTCATAGTTGGCTTAATCAATATGCGGATTTATCGCCTTTGGCGATAAACGCAGACGAATTATGGGAGTTTAGAAATTCGTTGCTGCATATGACGAACTTGCAGTCCCGTGCTGTTTTAAGAGGCGAAATGCCAAGCCTCGTAATGTATGTTGGCGCAGAATCAGACTTAATTCCACAAAACACCAGCACACATAAGTACTTCAATCTTAAGTCGCTTATTGACGCAATAAATGTGGCTCTGGGCAAATGGCTAGAAACATATACTAGTAATACCCTGAAACTGGAGAAATTTATCGAAAGATATGATCTGACAGTTTCAGACTCCCGAATGGCTGTGTTTTCCATAGACTAACCCTCCGTAGATCACCGGGTCAAAGCCCGGTGATGACGACGTGAGGTGGCATATTCTCTTTTCGTCACCTCCGAGAAATCTGGGTCCAGGACGGGTTGCGACGATGGTGCAGATGGCCCTGGATTCCCGCCTCCGCGGGAATGACGGAGCAAGATGGTACGTCGATACAAAAACGGGCCACCTCTCGGCAGCCCGTTTCTCATCGACAGCCGGGGCTGTGATTAGTAGCGGTAGTGGTCCGGTTTGAACGGGCCATTGACGTCGACACCGATGTAGGCGGCCTGATCGTCGCGCAGCGTGGTGAGTTCCACGCCCAGCTTTTTCAGGTGCAGTTCGGCGACTTTCTCGTCCAGGTTTTTCGGCAGGACGTAGACGTCGTTTTTGTATTTGCCGTCATCGTTATTGGCAAACAGCTCGATCTGGGCCAGCACCTGGTTGGTGAAGGAGGCGGACATCACGAAGCTCGGGTGGCCGGTGGCGCAGCCCAGGTTCACCAGACGGCCTTCGGCGAGCAGGATGATGCGCTTGCCGTCCGGCAGTTCGATCTCGTCCACCTGCGGCTTGATGTTGGTCCATTTGAAGTTCTTCAGACCAGCGACCTGAATTTCGTTGTCGAAATGGCCGATGTTGCAGACGATGGCGCGGTCTTTCATCGCACGGACATGGTCAACGGTGATGATGTCGATGTTGCCCGTGGTGGTCACGAAGAGGTCACCCTGCGGGGCGGCCTTTTCCATGGTGGTGACTTCAAAACCTTCCATTGCGGCCTGCAGGGCGCAGATCGGGTCGATTTCGGTGACGATCACGCGGCAACCGGCGTTGCGCAGGGATTCCGCAGAGCCCTTGCCCACATCGCCATACCCGCCGACAACGGCAACCTTACCGGCCAACATCACGTCGGTCGCACGGCGGATACCGTCGATCAGGCTTTCACGGCAGCCGTATTTGTTGTCGAATTTGGACTTGGTCACGCTGTCGTTCACGTTGATGGCCGGGAAGGGCAGGGTGCCTGCTTTGGCCAGTTCGTAGAGACGGTGAACGCCGGTGGTGGTTTCCTCGGTCACGCCTTTGATTTCGGCCAGCGTGCGGGAATACCAGGTCGGGTCTTCGCCCAGGCGTTTCTTGATCGCGGCAAACAGGACTTCGGCTTCTTCGCTGTCCGGCTTGTCGAGGACGGAGATGTCTTTTTCCGCCCGCGCACCCAGATGCAGCAGCATGGTAGCGTCGCCGCCATCATCGAGGATCATGTTCGGCGCGCCGCCGTCAGACCATTCGAAGATCTTGTGGGTATACTGCCAGTATTCTTCCAGCGTTTCACCCTTGACCGCGAAGACCGGCGTGCCGGTGGCCGCAATGGCCGCCGCCGCATGGTCCTGGGTGGAGTAGATGTTGCAGGACGCCCAGCGCACGTCCGCGCCCAAAGCCTTCAGGCTTTCGATCAGGACCGCGGTCTGGATCGTCATATGCAGGGAGCCTGCAATACGCGCGCCTTTCAGCGGCTGCGAAGCGGCGAATTCTTCGCGCACGGCCATCAGGCCCGGCATTTCGCTTTCCGCGATGTCTAATTCCTTACGGCCCCAATCGGCCAGGCTGATGTCCTTAATGATATAATCGCTCATGGATGGCTCTCCGGTTCTGAGGGCAAGCAGTCAAATTTCGGGCGCGGTCCCGCAGGACCGCCCCAAGCCTATGTTTCCATCGCGGATATAACAGGCTCTGTTTCTCCGCGCAAGACAATATAAACTTTTCTTTATGTTGAATAGCAAAAAGCTATTCAACCGCTAGCCTGATGGCGACCCTTTATCGGCTTTCAGCGCCTCAATCGCCTGATCCACATCTGCATAGAACATCACCTCCGGTGCACGGACACCATGGGTCTGCAGCATCCGGACCGTTACGGGGCTTGCCCCGGTGACAACCACCTGCACCCCCTTGTGAGCCGCCTTGCGTACGGCCCCTTCCAGCACATTGGCGCCGGTGGAATCCAGGAAGGGAACGGCGTGGAAGTCCAGGATGAAGGTCCGCCGCCGGTCTGCAATCCGGTCCAGCACGGACCCCACCGTCGAGGCCGCCCCGAAGAAAAACGCCCCGGAGATATGATAGATGACCATATCGGGGTCGCTCGCCAGATGGCTGTCATAGGGAACACGGCCTTCGCCTTCCTCGTCGGCCTGATCCTCCAGAACAAAGCCGCCCTTGATCGCTTCGCGGCTTTCGATGGAAAGGCTTTTCGCCATCCGGTCGATAAACAGGATCGCGCCCAGCGCAAAACCCACAATGATCCCTTCGGTCAGACTGCGGAATACGGTCAGCAGGAAGGTCGCCAGCAGAACCAGCGCATCCCCTTTGGAAGACTTCAGCAAGGCCAGGAAGGCATGCTTTTCAATCATGTTCCAGGCCACCACCGCCAGAATCCCGGCAAGGGCGGACAGCGGGATATATTGCGCCAGCGGGGCCGCCACCAGAATGAAGGCCAGCACGAAGATCGCATGCATCATGCCGGACAGCGGACCATGGGCCCCGGCGCGCACATTGGTGGCCGTGCGGGCGATGGTGCCGGTCACGCAAATCCCGCCGAAAAGGGCAGAGCCCATATTGGCCACGCCCTGCGCCACCAGCTCGCAATTGGACCGGTGGCGGCGGTTGGTCATGCCATCGGCGACAACCGCCGACAGCAGGCTTTCAATGGAACCCAGAATGGCGAATGACACCGCATTGGGTAAAATCGCCACAACTTTTTCCGGACTGAAATCAGGCAGCGAGGGCAGGGGAAAACCAGTCGGGATGCCGCCAAAGGCCGTGCCGATCGTCTCCACCGGAAGGCTCATCAGGCCACTGACCAGCGAGGCGATCCCCACCCCGATCAGCATACCCGGCCAGCCGGGCCGCAGATATTTCAGCACCAGGATCACCGCGATGGTCAGACCGGCAATCGCCAGTGACATGGTGTTGAAACTGTCTATCGCCGCCCAGAGTGCGACCAGCTTGTCCACGAAGGGGCCGGGTTCCCCGCCGTCCAGCGTCAACCCCAGCAGGGGCTTGATCTGGCTGGCGAAGATGATCACCGCGATCCCGGCGGTAAAGCCCACCGTCACCGGGTAGGGGATGAATTTGATATAGGTGCCCAGGCGCAGATAACCGATCAGCACCAGCATCACACCGGACAGGAAGGTCGCCAGCAACAGGCCGTCCAGGCCATGCTGTTGAACGGTTGCCGCCACCAGCACGATGAACGCGCCGGCCGGGCCGCCGATCTGGAAACGGCTGCCGCCGAGGGCGGAGACCAGGAAACCACCGATCACGGCGGTATAAAGCCCCCTTGCGGGGGTCGTGCCGGAGGCAATGGCAATCGCCATCGACAAGGGCAGGGCAACAATTGCAACCGTCAGGGCCGCCACGATGTCCGCGCGCAACATCGGCAGGCCATAGCCTTCTTTAAGGACGGTTACTAACTTAGGGGTGAAAAGATCAACAAAACTCGGTTTAGGCGCGCGCGTCTCCTTCGATACGCTCTCTTGCATTTTCGTCCACTTGCCAGTTTCTGGCGGCGGGGTCGTCGGCTGAATTGTCGGCAGGCACCGTCGCAGCAATAATTTTGATTCAAAAATAAATGTCTCACCCCCGGAGAGAAAAACAGCGGAGGTGAGTGAACTAGAGTGACAGGAATTGATGTACTCTCGTCGGCGGCTACTTTACTGCCCGGGCCGGGCCGCGTCGAGAAAGAAGTGATATCCCCGCCACCCCCAAAAGCAGCAGGATAAACCCTGACGGCGCGGATACGGGAACTGCCGCCCGGAAACTGCGCAGGGCCATTACCGGTGCTTCCGTCACCGAAACCTCAAAGCCGTCAAAGCCAAGGAATGAATTGTTGTCCCAGGGGCTGTCCCCGGCGAGCCGCACCCCGAAGAACAGGTCGCCATTGGAAATGGCGCTATTCAGCAGCGAGGTGATATCGAAGGTAATCAAGGTGCCGATGGTCGCCACGCTATCCAGGAAACTGCCGATCGCGCCGCTGGAGCTTGCCTGGAAATCGCCGACCGACGCCAGACCGTCCCCGGTATAGCCATCCACCAGAATGCTGTTGCCCACGCAGCAACTGTTCACCGCGCTGGCATTGAACCGCAACTGGGCAGAGGAAACCGGACCGGACAATCCGCCCAGGTCAAACTCCGCAAAGCCACGGGTCACATCATAGGGACCGGAGGAACCCACATCCGCCCGTGCCCCGCCCAGCAGGAAAACACCGCTGTCGGGATAGATTTCCCCCACCACGCCATGGGTTGTCGTTGCCGAGATAACCGAGGCCCCCGCATTTCCCGCAAGGCCCAGAATCGCACTCACAAACAGCAAAAAGACAAATCGCATGGTTCAGGTCCCCCAATCAATAAGCCGTATTAGCGTGACATTATACACTTACTGGTAGAAATAAAAGCATCTTCCACAACAGGGCTCACGGCATTATCATTGTAGCACTATTCGGGGGGAAAAATGACATGACGACAATCGACCGTTTTTTCACCAACCTGATGACAAGCCGCCTTCCGGCCACACAGGAGTTTTATGCCAGCCTGCTGGACATGGTCACCTGTTTCGAAAGCGACTGGTTCGTGATCATGACACCCCGGGACAGGCCGCAGTTCGAACTTGGATTGATCGACAGCGGCTCGGAATTGATCCCGGCCAGCTACTGCGACACGCCGCGCGGCAGCTATTTCACCTTCGTCGTGGAAGACGTCTCGGAGATTTACGACCGCGCCAAATCCAACGGCTATAAGGTCATCCAGCCACCCCGTGACGAAGCCTACGGCCAACGCCGCATGCTGGTGGAAGACCCCAACGGCTATCTGGTGGATGTATCGGCCCCGGCCGCGTCGGTGCGGATGGCCTAACTAAGTAGGCACGAAAAACTTCTTCAACTTTTCATAATTGTTAATTAGAACAAATTAATAAAATTATGAAGAGTAAACAATGAAGACACCACAATTAAAGGGCTGGGAAGTCAGTCTTATTCGAGCAATGCTCAATACGGGCAGATATTCGAAGCAACAAATTGTTGCCTACTTCTCACGTCCCGAAAGGTCAATTAACCAAGGTCGTATTTCCGAAATCGAACAAGGCCACGAGCGCTACGAAGGTATTCCAGTCGCCAGTTTCGAAGAATTAGAGCAATTTCTTGCCGAGTGGAACCAACTTAGTTTCCCGTCAGCCCCGCAAGTACCCCGTGGCCCTACGCACCCCGACACGCTTGCGGGAGAATTTAGGACACGGCCTGGAAATACCAACAAACTTTCTATTTCGGAGACTAGTAAGATTGAAGGCAAGGAGAGCTTCAATTGGGGTTCCAAGCAAGATTATTGTAAAACTCTTGCAGGCATGGCGAATAATTCTGGTGGCTATATTCTGTTCGGGGTTCAAGATGGATCATTTGAAATTAATGGAATTGCTCCGGACCGAATGGAGAAATTTGACTTACGTAAAGCCAACGAATTTCTAACCCGATCATTTAATCAGTCTTTAGAACTCGAAAAGGGTTCTTTTGAAATTGAAGGCAAAACGGTAGGCGTGCTTTATGTTCATGAGACGAAGAACAAGCCCGTCATATGCAAGGTTGACGGAAGCGGACTATTTTCCGGCGACATCTACTACCGATATCCCGGAGAGACTCGACGAATTCAGGCTCCGGAGCTCGAGTTTCTTTTACAGTCGCGAGATCATGCGGCTGAGCAAAGTCTTCTCGCAATGGTACAGAAGATTACTCGAACCGGCGTGGGCAATTCCGCAATTATCGATCTAAGCACGGGCCTAGTTGAAGGTCAAAAGGGAAGTTTCTTCGTTAATGAAGCGCTCCTCGAGAAGGTCAAAGTCATTTCTCAAGGGCATTTTGAAGAAAAAGACGGTGCACCAGCGCTAACACTAATTGGGGAACTGCGCACAGCTGACGATAACGACGAAATACCAATTGAACAGTCCGTAATTGCCGCAATCACAGAGAGAAATCTACAAGAATCGTTTATTTTCCAAACAACTCCAGCCTATCCAAAGGGATATATTCAAGCGCAGCCGTGCCTACAGCCCAAGTGGTTACCAATTTATTATTTCGCGTCGTTGGAAGGCTATAATGAAGCACAGGTCATTGAAACTCTAGAACAATCGGAAACCACATACCCTAGACGCATCGTGGCTCACACAGACCGAGTAAGATCTAGGAAAGGGCCTGGGGTTTTACCGGGAGCACTAGGCTCAGAAAGCTACATAAATGCGATTAAAACAGGCAAACAAATCGAAGTAAAAGATGAGGAGGATGCTCGAAAATGCCTAGATGCGATGCGACATTTATCGCCAAGCAACGTCTCCTTGGAACGCATACTTATTGTCTTACGCCAGCTTTTTGAGCGGTTTGGCAACTCGACCGGTCTAAAAAATAAATTTCGCTACGTTATTGCAGACATCGACCTTCGGTGGTTTTCACCGAAAGTGCCTCGGGATAACACTTAAAGAAAGAGTTCTTTTAATCCTCTTCCTCGAAGCGGTTTTCGACCAGCGCCTGCAGGGCGGTCAGCGCCTCGTCGGCCTGATTGCCGCTGGCGTCGATGTCGATGCTGGAGCCGCGGGCGGCGGCCAGCATCATCAATCCCATGATGGAATAGCCGTTGACCGTCTGACCGTCCTTGGTGACGGTGACATCGGCGTCAAAACTTTCCGCCAGTTTGGCGAATTTGGCAGCCGCGCGCGCATGCAACCCGCGCCGGTTTACAATCTCTACCGAACAGGCCATGTCAGCCGCCCAGAAGCTTGCTTGCAACGTTGATGTATTTTGCGCCTGCGTCCTGGGCCGCAGCAGCCGCCTCGTCCAGGTCTTCACCGCCACGGACCGAGGCCAGCTTGATCAGCATGGGCAGGTTCAGGCCCGCCACCACCTCGACCTTGGCCTTGTCCATGATGGAAATCGCCAGATTGGACGGCGTTCCGCCGAACATATCGGTCAACAGGATCACACCCCGGCCATCATTAACCCGGTCGACAGCCGCCAGAATATCGGCCCGGCGCTGTTCCATGTCATCGTCGGGGCCGATGCAAATCGCCTCCACCCGTTCCTGCGGGCCGACTACATGTTCCATGGCAGCGACGAATTCTTCAGCCAACCTGCCGTGGGTCACCAGAACCAAACCGATCATTCCCAAAACCCCTGGTTTTTGTTTATCCGCCTATTCACGACAAAGCCGCCCCTTCCGTCAAGACTTTGCTTCGGGCCCTTGTTCCCGGTGGAAGCTGTGGGCGCGGTATCCGCCGCGTTTTGCCACCCATTTCGACAATTCTTCCGCAACGAAAACCGAACGATGCTTGCCGCCGGTACAGCCCACCGCAATCGACAGGTGGCTTTTGCCCTCTTCAGCATAACGCGGCAGGGTCAGCGACAGCAGACCGGTCAGCCGCCCGAAGAAGGCCTCAAAAATCTCGTCACCACGAATATAATCCGCCACCTTCGGGTCCAGACCGGTAAAATCGCGCAATTCAGCCACATAATGCGGGTTTTTCAGGAAACGCACGTCGAACACCAGATCAGCGTCCCGCGGCACGCCCTTGCGATAAGAAAAGGAGGTCACGGAAACCGACATGGCGTGGTCGGATTCAACTGCATAAAGCGCCTTGACCTTTTCACGGAACTGCCAGACCGTCAGGGTGGATGTGTCAATCACCTGATCCGCCATATCCCGGATGCCTTCGGTCAGGCGGCGTTCCAGGCGGATACCATCGGCCACGCGCCGGTCGGGCGACAGGGGATGCGGACGGCGGGTTTCCTTGAACCGGCCGATCAGGGTCTCTTCCCCGCAATCGATAAACAGGATCGACACGCCATAACGCGCCAGTTTGCGCGCACGCTCAAGCTCCCGCCCGATGGCCCCGGCGCTGAATTCCCGGCTGCGCACATCGACCCCGACCGCAAGCGGCCTGCCCGCCTGGCCCGATTTTGTTTCATAGGCCGCCAGCCGCGGCAACAGGCTGAGCGGCAGGTTGTCCACCGCCTCAAAGCCGATATCTTCCAACGCCCGCAACGCCGTGCTCCGCCCGGCCCCGGACATGCCGGTCACAAGCAGAAGCTGGGCCTTTTCGCTGGTCTTGGGGGCAACCGTATCCGTCATCGCGTCAACTCACCTGGCATCCGTCTCATGTTGGTGCAGCGTCTTCAATATAACATTGACCCTGGCCACGGCAGAGGCATCCTGCGCATCCAGCATGACCATCGGCAGGACCTTGCCCTGGACCTCTATGGTCATGGGGTCCGGCAGACGTGGAATCTCTTCGCGCGGCGCCAGTTTCACGACCAGAACCACAGGCGCGGATTTTTCAAACGGCATGGGCACCACGCCAAAGCCGCGAAGTTCCATCTTGCCCGCGATGTTGACCGGCGGGGAGGCAATCACCTCGCCGTCTTCCGCCACCAGCACCGTCCGGTCATCGGCCACAAGCCGCGCACCATCGTCAATCAGACGCAGGGCGAGGTCGGACTTGCCGCTGCCCGACGGGCCCAGCAGCAAAATACCGCGTCCGTCGATTGCCACTGTCGTTGCATGCATCTGATCCATGGGTCCCGCCTCCATCCGTCGCCACCCTGCGCAGCTTCACCACTTCTGTCAACAACATCAAAATACTGCCTGTGAACGCTTGCGACCGGCCAGACCAATTCTTTTGCCGCAAGGGGCCTTTCCCGGCTGGATGGCGCTGTTATGATGCGGCGCAACAAAAACATCAGCCGGGACCGGAAATGCCCACAACAATTCTGACGGATCTGTTCGCCGTGATCGCGCCGGTCTTTCTGCTGGCCGCAACGGGGTTCACCTGGGCAAAGTCCGGGCGGGCATTTGACACCAACCAGCTGACGCCGATCATCACCAATATCGGCACGCCCTGCCTGATCCTGTCGTCATTGATGAAAACGGCGCCCGATTTTGCCAATCTGGGTGTGATGGCCGGGGCGGCACTCATGGCCATGACCGCCATGGCGGTGATCGGCTTCACGATCCTGAAGCTCGCCGGGCTGCCGATGCGCGCCTTTCTGCCCGCGCTGATCTTTCCCAATAACGGCAATATGGGCCTGCCACTGTGCATGTTCGCCTTTGGGGAAAAGGGGCTGGCGCTGGGCATTGCCTATTTCGTCATGCTGCCGCTGACCCAGTTCACGCTGGGACAAGCCATGGCGTCGGGACATATGTCGGTTCTGAAATTGCTAAAAACCCCTGTGGTCTGGGCGGTGATCCTCTCGCTCCTGCTGTTGGGGACGGATACGCAGTTGCCGCGATGGGCCGCCAATACCATCAACCTGACGGGCCAGTTCACCCTGCCCCTGATGCTGATGGCGCTGGGCGTGTCGCTGGCGCGGCTGGAGGTACGCTCGCTGGGGCGCAGCCTTGTACTGTCCTGCCTGCGCGTCTTCGGCGGACTGGCACTCGGCATCGCGATTGCAACCGTCCTGGGGCTTGAAGGTGTTACCTTCGGCGTCGTGGTCATCCAGACCGCCATGCCGGTCGCAGTTTTCAATTACCTCTTTGCACAGCTATATAATAACCACCCGGAAGAAGTGGCGGGCATGGTGGTGATCAGCACCGTCGTCAGCTTTGTCAGCCTGCCATTCATCCTGGCCTGGGTTCTCTAAGGAGCAGCAACGTGACCACTTTATTGTTCGACCTGGACGGCACGATCATCGACCCGAAAGAGGGGATCACCCGGTGCATCCAATATGCCCTGGAGAAAATGGACGCAGCCGTCCCCAGTCAGGAAGAGCTGCTTTGGTGCATCGGGCCCAGCCTGCGCCTGTCCCTGCCGAAACTGCTGGAAACGGACGACCGCGAGGTGGTGGAAACCGGGGTTGCCTATTACCGGGAACGCTTTCGCGAAGAAGGCGTGTTTGAATTCACGCCCTATCCGGACGCTGTGGAAACCCTGACTGCCCTGGCAGACGGCCATCCGCTTTACATCGCCACCGCAAAGCCGCAGCCGCTGGCAAAGCGTATCCTGGAACATATGGGTGTGGATCACCTGTTTCAGGTGATCTACGGCGACGACATGGAAGGCACCTATACGGACAAGGGCGACCTTTTGGAGCTGATCAAGGCAAACCATGATCTGGACAGTGCCCGCACGGTCATGATCGGCGACCGCCATCACGACATCCGCGCCGGACAGCGCCACGCCATGAAAACCGTCGGGATGCTGCATGGCTATGCTGTGGCGGGGGAGTTCGAGGCGGACCGTCCGGATGCGCTGGCCGAAGGCTTCCACGATCTGCCGGACCATGTGAAAACCCTGATGGCCTGAGCTGGCCAATCCCTGACTGCCGACGCCTGAATTGGCCCTTTCTCAAGGGCCGCCCTGTCGCTATCTTCGCCATCCAAAAAAAGAAACAAATTTGAGGATCGGTTATGACAGCGCGTGTCAGTGGTTTATTCATCTATCCCGTCAAATCCGTTGCCGGGATTCCGATGCAGGAGGCCCATGTCCGGGATATCGGCATCGCCCACGACCGCCGTTATATGATCGTGAAGCCCGACGGAACCTTCGTCACCGGCCGCACCCATCCGAAAATTACGGCCATCCGCGCGCAGGCCACCGGCGAGACGCTGACCCTGTCCTGTGAGGGCGTGGAACCGATCACCATCACGGCAGGCCAGTTTACCGACCGCTATATCGACAGCGTCGTCTGGTCCAGCGACGTGAACGGCCAGGAATGCGGAGAGGCCGCCGACCGCTGGATCAGTGATCTCCTGGGCGAACCGCTGAAGCTTTTGTTTTTCGGGGAAAAATCCCACCGCATCTCGCGCCATGGCAGTAAAGTCAGTTTCGCCGACGGCTTTCCATTGCTGCTGATCGGGAATGCGTCGCTGGACCATCTGAACGGTCGTCTGCCCGGTCCCGTCTCCATGGCCAATTTCCGGCCGAATATTGCCGTAGAGGGCACATTGCCCTTCGCAGAGGACGAATGGGCGCGCATCCGCATCGGTGAAGTGGAATTTGTCGCACCGAAACCCTGCGGACGCTGTGTCTTCACCACGGTTGACCCCCATGCCCATGTGGCGGACAAGCTGACCGAGCCTCTGAAAACACTCAGCCAGTACCGCAAGGCCGACAATGGCGAGGTGAATTTCGGTGAGAACCTGGTCCCGGTGAATGAGGGGGTTATCCGCGTCGGTGACCGGATCGAGGTCCTGGAAACCAAACCGCGCCCGGTCTATGCGGACAACTGGCAGCCCGAAAAGGCGCGCCTTGCCCGGCATCTTGCCTTTGAACCGGCAAAAAGCTTTGACCGGGAGCCGGTCCTGCTGCGCTGTTTGCAGGTGGTCGAGGAAACGGCGGATGTGAAGACCTTCAAATTCACCGCCGACCCGTTCCAGCGTTTCTCCTATCAGCCGGGCCAGTTCATGACACTGCGCCTGTCCATCAATGGCGAAACCGTCAGCCGTTGTTATACAATTTCCAGCAGCCCGTCGCGGCCTGATCTCGTATCCGTCACGGTGAAACGGGTGGCGGACGGACAGGTTTCCAACTGGATGCATGACCATATCACCGTAGGGTCCTCCGTTGAGGCGCTTGGCCCCGCAGGGGTCTTCCATCTGGGTCAGGCCAAGGGGCGCAAGCTCATGTTGTTGTCGGGCGGGTCGGGGATTACACCGATGCTGTCCATGGCGCGTTTCATCGCTGATACGGGCCTGGACCTGAATGTGCATTTCCACCATTCCGCCCATACCGCCGCCGACCTGATCGCCTGGGAAGAACTGACCCTGATGGCAAAACAGCTTCCGGGGCTGACGCTGTCCTGCAACCTGAGCCGCGCCAGTGGCGACGCCCCCATGGGCCTGCCGGTTTATTCCGGCCGCATTTCCGCGGGCCTTCTTCAGGAAGTCTGCCCCGACCTTCTGGAGCGGGAGGTTTTTGTCTGCGGCCCCGACGGCTTTATGGCAAGCGCCAAGGATGTCCTGCTGACGCTGGGCCTGCCGGAAGAAAACCATCACGAGGAAAGCTTCACGATTGATGCCGTGGAGGTCCCGGTGATCGAGGAAGGCGCACAGTCCAGTTATCAGGTGAGTTTCACCAACAGCAATATCACGGTGGAAGTGGCCGCCAACCAAAGCATCCTGAGTGCGGCGGAGGCGGCAGGGATCACCGTTGACTATAGCTGCCGCAGCGGCCTTTGCGGAACCTGCAAAAGCAATCTCGTCAGCGGCGAGATCACGGCCCCGGATGCCCAGGGCGTGACACCGGCAGAAGAGGAAGCGGGCAAATTCCTGCCCTGCTGCAGCTTTGCCCGCAGCGATCTGGAAGTTGCCCTTTAACCGGGAATAACGGGGTTAGTGGTCGGATTGCTCCAGCAATTGCGCTAACCCCGTGTCATAGTCCTGGCCGCGCAGCGTAATGGTAAAGCTGTCATCCCCGTGGATGCGGGCCAGCCCCTTGCGCTCCAGCGCCTTCCAAACGGAAATATTGCCGAAACCGCTGGCATCCTTGGCGGAAACCACATAGGGGCCGACATGGACATGATTGCCATGGGCATGGGGCAGGCGCATCAGGGTAACCTCGCCGGTTTCTTCATTCTTGAAACCGGAGGCAGGGTCTTTCGCCAGCACCTGCGCCAGCAAAAGGGTGCGCGCCTGCAATTTATTCAGTTTCAGCGGATTGGCTTTTACCGGCATGGTCTTTTCCTTACATCCTTACAACGCCATGGAGTTTCCTGCCCCGGCAATATCACTCCGCAGCCGATGAGGAAAGCCCGGCAAGGCGGATGGTAAGCTGCTTTCGCAGCCGCGCATTGCCAAGGGGTTCCACCGCATCATCGCCCGGCAGTGCCATCACATCCGGCCATGCATGCCGGAGCGCCGTCAACACCCGCGCCACTTCATTCACCATGTAATGATCCGCCAGACAGCGATGTGCCCCGATGCCAAACGTCAGATGATCGCTATTGTTCGGGCGGGCCGGGTCAAAGCATTCAGGGTCGGCAAAGCGGGCAGGGTCACGGTTTGCGGCAGCAACAACCGCCAGGACCATGCTGCCCGCGGGAATGTCCACGTCACCGAAACACATGGAGGCGGTCAACAGCCGTCTGGTGTTGTGGATCGGCGGATCGAACCTTAACGTTTCGATAACGAAACTTCTTATGTCCTTTGGCCAGCCGCGCGCCAGAACCTGTTGCAGCGCATTGGTCAAAAACCCGCGTCCGGCGTCATAACTCTGGATCAGCAGACCGATCAGATTGGCCGCAGCAGCCTTGCGATCCAGCCCGACCAACCCCAGTTCCCGCAGCCTTGTGGCGGCGATGCGGCTGCTGTCCTGCGCAACCGCATTGATGGCCTGTACCTGTACCTCTGTGCGCCGGGGAAGCATCAAAGCAGTGAGGATGGGCACCGCCTGGATCAGGAAAGCCCTGTCATCGGGCGCAAAGCCCAACCCTTCCAGCAACAGCCGAAGCGGTAGGACCCGGGCGACCCTTTCAACCCAGTCAAGCTCACCATCACTGCCAAGAAGATCATAGAGCCGCTGGGCCGGATCAAGCACGTGGCACTCCCTGAAAACCACCGCTGCGACGCCCCGAAGAAACCCGTGGTCCGCCCCGTTCGAAAGCCGGGCCAGATGGGACAGGATATCCCGGGTCGGCGCATCGAGCCCGTCCGGATTGCCCGCAGGCACCTGCGCCTGGGCGCTCGAGAGCAGTCGCTGGCAGTCCTCATGGCGGAAGATCATCCAGATATCGGCCTGCCGGTCATGGAACAGCGGGCATTCCTCACGCATCTGCCGATAGAGAGGAAAGGGGTCCGAGAGTTCGGACTGGGGGCGCAAAAGACTTTTCATCACGCCTCTCCCGTCATGAGGGATTGCAGTGCGGGATAGGACAGGGGATCGTCAAACATGTGATCCAGTCCGGGATCGGACCTCATGGACCGGCACAGATGGCTAATATCCGCCGCAACACGCCGGTATGCGCCGGAACCGGTGCTAACCCGGGCAACACCTGCCGCTTCAAGTCTCGGCAACAGGTCCTCAACCGGAAAAGCCAGGATGTTCAGCGGCGCATCGACCGCCCGGGCCAGCGCCTCGATTGTCCCGAAATCCGTCAACCCCTCCGCATGGTTACCGTCATTGGTCAGGCCCGGCACGAAAACACCATCGGCCCCGGCAGCAACATAGGCATTGCAGCGATCGATCGTATCTGCCAGACGCCGATCCTCCGCGCCCACGCCCATCCAATAGAGATCGGTCCGCGCATTGATGAAAAGATCCAACCCCTCTTTCGACAGCCTTTCGCGAATGGCGCGGATAACGGCCTCCTGATCCTGCAGGGTGCGCAGGACACCGCCATGATCCTTGAGGCTATCCTCCAGGTTGATCCCCGCCACGCCCAGACGCGCCAGGGCCACCGCATTCGCCGCAATCATCTCAGGGTCGCTGGCAAAGCCGGATTCCATATCCACGGTCAATGGCACCGTGAGGACAGAGAGCATTCGACCGGCGACAAAGGCCAGTTCCTCGAAAGGCATTTCCTCTCCGTCACCATAACCGAGGCTCCAGGCGACGGCCGCACTGGACGTGCCAACAGCGCGCAAACCGGCCTGTTCCATCATTCGTGCGCTCATCGCGTCCCAGGCATTGGGCAGCAACAGCAGGGGGCCGCGATGCAGGTCGCGAAAGGCTGATAGGTGATTGGTCATGATTATTCGTCCCGTTTCGTGATGGGCTCGGTTATAAGGGGAGGATCGCGGGAACGTTTCGGCAGGCACCGAAACATGCCCACCACCGAGATGCTAGAACCGGGTTATGAGCACGAATTACAACCTTGCCACCATAGGCGCCCTGATCGGCGACCCCTCACGCGCCCTGATGCTGTCCGCCTTGCAGGACGGATGCGCCTGGACCGCGGGGGAACTGGCGTCGGCTGCCGGGGTCTCCAACTCCACCGCCAGCGAACATCTGGCCAAACTGGTGGACGGCAACCTGTTGACGGTCTGCAAGCAGGGACGGCACCGCTATTACAACCTCGCCAGCCCGCAGGTGGCCGACGCACTGGAGGCGTTGAGCCTGATCCCGTCCGACCGGCCCCGGCGCAAGCCATCCTCGCCCGTACCCAAACCCATGCGCGAGGCACGCTGTTGCTATGACCATCTGGCGGGCCGGGTTGCCATCGGCCTGGCCGATGCATTGAGCGCACAGGGTTATCTGGATCTGGCGGAAAACAATTTCAGCCTGCGCCCGGAAGGGGAGATATTCCTGTCCGGCCTGGGGTTGGATATCGGAGCCATGCGGACAAAGAAGCGGCATTTCGCCCGCGCCTGCCTGGACTGGAGCGAGCGGCGCTATCACATTGCGGGATCGCTGGGGGCAGGGTTGCTGACACTCTTCCTCGACCGCCATTGGGCGCGGCGCAGCCAGACGGACAGGCGGTTGATCACCATCACGCCCGCCGGTTTTCAGGAACTGGAGAGCCACCTGCATCTGTCACGCTATATGCCCGAGGAAACGATTGCCAAATGACAAAAAGAAAGGACGGCCAAACAGGCCGCCCCGTCTTTGGGAAACTAATTCTGGTTACAGCCTAGAGAAGCTGTTGTTTACGACGGCGCAGGGCATAGCCCATGCTCAACAGACCCAAACCCAGAAGACTCAGCGCGGCCGGTGTCGGTACATTCGTACCACCCGGACCGGTGCCCGGCGGAACGCTGGTGATCCCCGTCAGCGTTACAATAACCGGATTCCCCATGGTATCGATGCAGCAATTGGTCCCGGTGAAGAAGCTCCAGGTGCCATTGCCGATGACCAGCGGCACGGTATAGAACCAATCCATATATTCAGTCGGACCGTTACCGGCCAGGTCCCAACCATCCAGGGTGCCGTCGGCGAGCATGTCGTCACGGTCCCGGTTGTTCAGAACACCCGACCATTGTGCGGTGAAAGTCGGAATGGTGCCGGAGGTATCGGTGATATGGATACCGCCATTGGCCGTCGAGGCGACAGTCTGATCGCCATGCCAATGTTCACCCCACAGGACCACCGTCCCGTTGCCCTGATCCTTCCAACCGAAACTGACCAAATGCGCGTTGGCCGCAGAGGCAGTCAGCGCGAGACCGCCGATACCTGCCGCCAATGCCAGCTTTTTAAGAAATTTCATAACCGTCTCCCAATAAATAGATATCTATCAATTAGGCAAGAGGCGTGCCATAACGGTTAAATATTTGAACTAAAAGAAACTATCAGAATACCCACAATAGTTGATGCAGTATTGATGTAAGCATTCCCGACAGTGTTTCCGGTTGTAGTTCATTGAGAACACACTGAAAGCGCGACTTTCCGATACACTCACCCCAGCGATATTACTCGTCGCGGCCGATCTTGCCGCTGCGCAGGCGTTTGACGGCACCGCGTTTCGATTTTGTGTCCAGCCGCCGCTTTTTCGATCCCTTGGTCGGTTTGGTCGCCACCCGGTATTTCTGCTTTTCCGCTGCCTTGGCGATCATCGCAACCAGGCGGTCGATCGCATCCTGGCGATTGGCCTCCTGGGTGCGGAAACGATTGGCGGTGATCACGATCTCACCCTCCTTGGTCAGGCGGGAGCCTGCAATCGTGATCAGATTCTTGCGGACACGGCTGTTCAGTGCGGGCGAGGCTTTCATATTGAACCGCAGCTGCGCCGCCGTATTGACCTTGTTCACATTCTGCCCGCCGGGTCCACCGGCACGGATATAGGTCAGGTCGATCTCATCCTCATGGATAGCAATATTGGGTGTAACGTCGATCATGACCGCAGCATACGCAATTCACAGCCCGCGTACAGGGGAAGAAGGAGTTTCAGCACATTAATAAAGTTTTTTCTTTATAAATTGTTGGAACGGTTCTAAAGTGCCTTTCAACAGAAGGTCGGCAAACGAAGAAAAAGCAGGATTGGCACCATGAGTGAACGCAGCATATCGCAGGTCTACCTCAATGCATTGGGGCTGACGGCGGATAAACCCGATCTGACCTTTTTGACCGCGCTGCAGCGCGCCCATCTCGCCCGCTACAGCTTCAACAGCATCGGGGTCTTGTTGGGGGAGGACCGCCCGCTTGACCCGTGCCGCCTGTTGCAGACCATCGTGGCGGAAGGGCGCGGCGGCTATTGCTTTGAACATAACGGGTTGTTTTTTGAAGTCTTGAAGGAACTGGGCTTCACGGTCGAGGCACATCTGGGCCGCGTCCTCTATAACCGCAACGTGGAAGAACCGGTCATGCCCAGGACCCACCGCATGAGCGTGGTCACGATCGGCGCGGACCGTTATGTGGCTGACGTGGGTTTCGGCGTACTGACCCCGCGTGAACCGGTTCGCCTCGGCGACGGGGAAACTGTCCACAGCGATGGCGAAAGCTACCGCATCCGCCGCAACAAGGTGGGGGACTATCTGCTGGAGAAACAGCAGAAGGACGGCCCCTTCGTGCTTTACAGTTTCGACCTGCACCACACGGTTCCGGGCGATTTCGAGATGGGCCATTTCTATTCCCATCGCCATCCCGAGGCCGCCTTCGTCAACAATCTGGTGGTCTCCAGGGTTCTGGCAGACGAACGGCTGGTGATCCGCAATCACGAGGTTGAGGTCATCCGCGACGGCCAGGCCGTCACCAGCCCGTTGCTGGACAAACAGGACCTTGTCCGCCGCCTGCACGAGGATTTCAACTATCGGATATCGGAAAAAGACGCCGACTTCCTGTTTGAAAAATTCTGCCAGCCGAAAAAGGAACCCTGACCGCCTTTTGCCGCCATGGAAGCATCACGTGACTATATCCCCGGGGTTTGCTATGGGGTGCTTCTTTACCGTGATTGGCTCAGGGGAAGGACAAACAATCATGCGCGGCTTTGGTCTACTATTGGCATTTCTGGCCCTTTGCGGCATCGCCCAGGCGGAAACAGTCCAGCCAGAAATGGCCCATCCGGTCGGCCTGACAATGCTCACTGTCAAAGACCCGGCCAGCGGCGGACCGGTCCGCAGCCTCATCTGGTACCCAAGCCAGAGCGCGGGCGAACCCACCCGCATGGGTCCCTTTGTTCTGGATGCCAGCCGCGACATGCCTGCGGCCAAGGGCCACTTCCCTCTGATCCTGCTCAGCCATGGCAATGAAGGCAGCTATCTGTCCCACAGGGATAGTGCCATGGCCCTGGCGCAGGCAGGCTATATCGTCGCCACGCCCATGCATGCGGGCGACAATTTCCAGGACAGACGCCTTCTGGGAACCGAGGTCCTGCTGTCCAGCCGCCCGAAATCCATCTCTGCCCTGATCGATGCACTGCTTGCCGACGGTCGTCTGCCTATCGACCCGAAGAAAATAGGCTTCATCGGCTTTTCCGCAGGCGGCTATACCGGCCTGGCACTGTTAGGCGCACGGCCAAGCTACGCCCGGGCGGCACTCCATTGCGAAGACCATCCACAGGACCCGATCTGCCAATACGCCCCGGTCGATCCGGGCAAACCTGTCCTGATCACCGATCTGTCGGATAGTCGGATCAAGGCGGCAGTGCTGATGGACCCGCTGACCTGGAATTTCACCGATGATGAACTGGCAGCCGTCAAAACCCCGGTCTATCTGATGCGGCCCGAACAGGGTGATGTCCTCGCGGAAGCCTTCCACAGCGACCGCATTGCGAAGGTCTCACCGGGTGTCGAGACGGTCTGGTCCATCAAGCACGCCGGTCATTTCTCCTTCCTCGCCCCCTTCCCGGAAGCCATAAAAGCGGACGTCGGCCCCATCGCGCAGGACGCCCCCGGATTCGACCGGGAGGCCGTGCATGAAGAGATTAACAGACGGATGATCGACTTTTTCGGGCGGGTTCTTACCCCCCGATCCTAGGGGAGGATAAACCACTGATGGGGGATTCCCCAGTCGTCATCGAAAACCTCTCCCTCGGCGACGAACCCCATGCTTTGATAGAGACCGGCCAGATAAGCCTGGCCTTCGATGCGGATGGGTAAATCCGGATAATCGGTTTTCAGGCGGTCGATGGCCGCCGCGACCAGTTCCTTTCCCAGTCCCGTGCCACGGCAATCCCGCCGCACGGCCACCCGCCCGAAAGAGGTTTCGGTTTCTGCATGTCCAGCCACACCGGGCGGGACGAGGCGCACCGTGCCCGTGATTTTTCCATCCTCGTCAGAGGTGATGCCATGGAGGCAGTGCGCATCCTCGCCATCGATATCCGGGAAAGTGGCATTCTGTTCCACGATGAAAATGTCCTGGCGCAGGCGCAGCAGGTCATAAAGCGCTGCACCGGAAAGCTGATCCAAAGAAACCCAGGAGACAGAAGCCATTGTTTTCACCCATGAATTGCTATTGTCTATCCGCTTAGCAGAAAACTTTCCCGATGGCAGGCAAAATCGCTACTATCAGGCGGGTTACAAATCAGGAGGACAGGGGACATGGACCAGTATTTCGCCATTCTCGCCATATTGGGAACCATGATGATCGGCGCAATGACACCGGGACCAAGTTTTATCGTGGTCGCCCGCGTCTCGCTTGCGCGGTCCCGGCGCGAAGGGGTCGCTGTCGCCCTGGGCATGGGCCTCGCCAGTGCCACTTTCACCGCAATCGCGCTTGGCGGCCTGCATTTCATCCTGGAACAGGTGCCTTGGGCCTATCTGGCATTGAAAGTCCTGGGCGGCGGTTATCTGGTCTTTCTGGCCTTCAGGATTTTCCGGGGTTCGAAATCTCCGATGAATGTCAGTTCGCTGCCGTCGGGCCCGGAACGCCGCGGATCGCTGCGCAAGGCCTTTGCGCTCGGCTTCCTGACGCAGATCAGCAATCCGAAGACCGCCGTGGTTTTCGCCAGTGTCTTCGCCACCTTCCTGACCGTGACGCCGGACCTACCTGTCTATCTCATTCTGGTGCCGCTGATCTATACCGCCCACGCAGGCTGGTATTCCTTTGTGGCCCTGGCCCTGTCCAGCGAGCGCCCGCGCCGCGCCTATGGCCGGGCAAAAACCTGGATCGACCGCTGCGCAGCCACGGTCATGGGAACCCTCGGGGCCAGCCTCGTCGGCGACGCCGCCGCATCAATAGACTGAGAACAGGAGGACGCTATGGATCAATCGCTCGCGGTATTGGGCATTCTGGTAGCAATCACACTCGGCAGTATGAGCCCGGGGCCAAGTTTCGTGGTCATCGCGCGGGTGTCGCTTGCGCAGTCACGGGCGGAAGGCATCGCCGCCGCCGCGGGTCTTGGCGTGGCGAGCATGATCTTCACCTGTCTGGCGCTTGGCGGCCTGCATGTGGTGCTGGAACAGGTGGGCTGGCTGTATCTGGTGGTTAAACTGGTGGGCGGCGCCTATCTTGTCTATCTGGCCTATCGCATTTTCACCGGTGCGAAAGAACCGCTTTCAATGGACATGCCGGTCCGCGACAAAAAGCAGTCCCGAGGTTTGGCAAAGGCCTTTCTGCTGGGTTTCGGCACGCAATTGAGCAATCCCAAAACCGCGATTGTTTTCGCCAGTGTTTTTGCCACCTTCCTCACCGCCAGGCCGGAACCCTGGCTGTATCTGGCCCTGGTCCCCGCAATCTTCATGGTCGAGGCGACCTGGTATTCCATTGTCGCCACGGCCCTGTCCAGCGAACGCCCGCGCCGCGCCTATGGCCGGGCCAAAGGCTGGATCGACCGTATCGCCTCCACCGTTCTCGGTGTCATGGGGGCAAGCCTGATCGGTGAGGCGGTCGCCGCGACGGACTGACACCCCTTATTCCGTCAGACAAAAAAACGCGGCATAAACATGTGCCGCGTTTTAAAATTCAGCCCGCGATCACCGTCACCGGGATGCGTTCGAAGCTGTGCGGTCACCCTGCGTGGTCGACTGGGTCCTGCCCGACGGGATCATCCCACAAGCCGCCTTGTGATCCGCCATGTCATAAGCCTTGCCCAGAACCCTGGCCGCCAGTCGGTTCGGCACAGGCCTGACATAGGGACCGTCCTTCGCACGCAGGAGGTCTTTGCGACGGTCAGGTCCAACGTAGTTCTCTGTAAAAACAAAGACTTTCCGGGACTGGATTACAGTCTTGATACGATCCAGCAATGTCTTGGGCGCAAGCGGTTTGACCAGGATATCGTCCGGGCCGCTTTGCACGATTGCCTTGATGTCCTCTGAGGAGGGATTCCACAAGGTCACAAAAATCGGCATAAAGGGATCAACCCCCGCACGGTTAAACCGGATGTCCCTGATCAGGCCCGTCACGTCCTCCATACTGCTATCCAGGATCAGCAAATCCGGCACCGCCTTTACAAAGGCCGCACGGATATCCTCTTGCGTTTTCAATTCCTGAACGTTGGAAAAACCGGCCTGGTTCAGAACATTACGCGTCTGACGCCGCACATCCGTGATTTCTTCCTGAAAGAAAATAACAGCAGACGCCTTGCCGCTGCTCCTGCCTTGTCCTGACATCACCTAACACCACTAAAATCAAAAATTTTGGTGGCACATTACCCGGCAGGGGTTAAGCAAAACTGAACAATAACCGGCATTCTACCAAATTTTAAAAGGCCGGACGGTACCCGTCTACGCAACAAAAAACGCGGCATCGGATGATACCGCGTTTTCCTGTTCGGAGCCGGGAAAATCCCTGCCGGAACTATTTGGTCGCAACCGGGGCCAGAACCATGACCATCTGGCGGCCTTCCATGGAAGGCTTCTGTTCGACCTTGGCCTTTTCCGCCATCTCATCGCGAACACGGTTGAGCACTTCGAGGCCCAACTCCTGATGCGCCATTTCACGACCGCGGAAACGGAGGGTGACCTTCACCTTGTCGCCTTCGTCGATGAACTTGTTCATGTTCTTCATTTTGACCTGATAGTCATGTTCATCGATATTCGGGCGGAACTTCAGTTCCTTGACCTCGATGGTCTTCTGCTTCTTCTTGGCCTCGTTCTTCTTCTTCTGAAGCTCGTATTTATACTTGCCGAGGTCCATGATCTTGCAGACAGGCGGGTTCGCGCCTGGGGAAACTTCCACCAGGTCCAGGCCAACGCCAAAGGCACGGTCAATCGCGTCGCGCGTAGCGACGACACCGACGTTTTCTCCAGTTTCATCGATCAGACGCACTTCGCGCACATCGATCATATCGTTCGCGCGCGGGCCGGATTTAGCGGGCGCGGAAGCATGGTGTGGACGGCGTATTAGTTCCTCCTCGGGTGTATCAACCCTGGTCCGTAATTTTTCCTATCGATTGAGAGCAGGGGGCTGCTCATCAAAAGCGCCCCCTACAATCTTTACTATAACCACTTTTACAAAAAACGGGAGGGGAAAATCACTGATTCCCCGGCATTTCCGCTTCTTTTTGCAGTTTTGCAACAGCCTCGTCCAGCTTCAGGAACTCCTGCTCCTTCGTGCCCAGACGACGAACCGCCACTGTCTTCTCCTCTGCCTCGCGGCCACCGACCACCAGAATGACCGGTGTCTTTTTGACCGAATGCTCACGGATCTTGTAGTTGATCTTCTCGTTGCGAAGGTCAACATCGACCCGCATCCCGGCCTTTTTCAAGGCTTTCTGGACTTGCTGGGCATAATCGGCCGCCGCATCGGTGATGGTCGCCACCACCACCTGGGTCGGTGCCAGCCACAGCGGGAATTTGCCCGCAAACTGTTCGATCAGGATGCCGATGAAACGCTCGAAAGAGCCCAGGATCGCACGGTGCAGGATCACCGGACGATGTTTTTCGCCATCCTCACCAATATAAGTTGCATCCAGGCGTTCCGGCAGGATGAAGTCCACCTGCAGCGTGCCGCACTGCCAGTCACGGCCAATGGCGTCACGCAGGACGAATTCCAGTTTCGGGCCATAGAAAGCGCCTTCGCCCGGGTTCATCTCGTAAGGCAGACCGGTTGCCTCGATCGCCTCACGCAGCATGCGGTTCGCCCGTGCCCAGACTTCGTCGTTACCCGCACTTTTCTCCGGACGGTCGGAGAATTTGATGTTGATGTCGGTGAAACCGAAATCCTTGTAGACATCTTTCAGCAGGTCGCAGAACAGCTTCGTTTCGGAAACGATCTGTTCTTCGGTGCAGAAGATATGGGCATCGTCCTGGGTGAACTGACGCACGCGCATCAGACCATGCAGCGCCCCATGGGGCTCATAACGATGGCAGGAACCGAATTCCGCCATGCGGATCGGCAGATCGCGATAGCTGGTGATGCCCTGCTTGAACATCTGGATGTGACAGGGGCAGTTCATCGGCTTCAGCGCCAGCATACGGCGGTTGCCGGTGCTGGTATCGGCCTCGTCCACCTCGGCGATGAACATGTTTTCCCGGTATTTGTCCCAGTGACCGCTGTCTTCCCAAAGCTTGCGATCGACCAGTTGCGGGGATTTCACCTCCTGATAACCGGCATCGTCCAGCTTGGCGCGCAGATAGCGCTCCAGGGTGCGGTAAACCGCCCAGCCCTTCGGATGCCAGAAGACGGAGCCCATGGCTTCTTCCTGCATATGGAACAGGCCCATTTCGCGGCCCAGCTTACGGTGGTCGCGCTTTTCAGCCTCTTCCAACTGGGTGAGATAGGCCTTCAGTTCCTTCTCGGTGCGCCAGCAGGTGCCATAGATACGCTGAAGCTGGGGATTGCTGGCATCACCGCGCCAATAGGCGCCCGCCAGTTTCATCAGCTTGAACGCCTTGCCCAGTTTCCCGGTCGACGGCAGATGCGGCCCCCGGCAGAGGTCCAGCCAGTTTTCGCCCTGGCGATAGATCGTCAGGTCTTCGTCCTTCGGCAACTCACCGACCCATTCCGCCTTGAAGCTTTCGCCCACCTGGTTGAAATAGTCGATGGCGTCATCACGTTCCCAGACTTCGCGCGTGATCGGCTCGTCCCGGTCGACGATTTCGGCCATGCGCTTTTCGATGGCTTCGAAATCATCGGTGGAAAACGGCTCTGCGCGATGGAAATCGTAATAGAAACCGTTTTCAGTGGACGGACCGAAAGTGATCTGCGTGCCGGGGAAGAGTTCCTGCACCGCCTGCGCCAGCACATGGGCGCAATCGTGACGCAGCAGCTCCAGAGCTTCAGGATCAGTTCGGGTGATGAGAGCTACTTCCGCGTTGGTAGTGATCGGGCGGGTGAGATCCCATTCTTCACCGTTAACCCGAGCCAATACCGCAGCTTTCGCGAGACCCGACCCGATAGACTCAGCAATCTGCTGACCCGTTACCGCGCCGTCATACTCGCGAACACTGCCATCCGGAAGCGTAATCGCGACCATCATGTTGATCCTTATCTTCTGATTCTGTTGCATGTGTTCAAAACAAAGGTACCGGGAAACACCCCGGTACAGGTCGTTTCTTAGCGGAAAGCCCGAGGGGCCGCAAGGTTTTGGGCAAGCTTTTGGCCTCCGCGCCGTCCTTCTGATATAATGATGTCCACAACGTGAGAAAAGGAGACGGCTCATGAAGCATGTAGTTCGTAATGATATGCGCGCCTATGCCGCCTTCCGCGAGGGGCAGGATCGCACGTTGCACGACAACCTGGCCAGGCGCATGCTGGCCATGAACCTGTCCCGACGGAAACTGAAACTGACCGGCGAACCCCTGAGAGCCTATGCGGCCTTCCGCACCGGCCAGGACCGGGTCCGCCCTGACGGTAATCACGGTCTGTATTTCCACCGCCGCAGCCTTTACGGCTGATCTTCGGGCATGGCTTTTCCCGATCAAGAATAAAGTCCTAAAAGGTACAGGCCCTGCCGGTAACAGCAGGGCCTGTACCCGTTTCGCGCCACCGGCCGATGGCCATCACGCGACTAGATTTTCAACCATGAACCAGAGGGCGGTGAGGCCAAGCACACCCCCCAGCGCCCGATCCACCCAGGATCGCGCCGGACCGTTCATCACCTTTGTCACCATCTGTCCGGCCAGCGCCCAAAGCAACAATGAAAAAGCGGGCAAAACAGTGAAAAGAAAGAGCAGTATCGGGATAGCCGCCATATCCCGGGTCACGCTCAATGCCACGACCATCAGCACCAGTGTCCAGCTTTTCGGGTTTACCAGTTGAAAGGCAAAAAGCGGCCAGAACCCCGCCCGGGGTAACAGGGGCGAGGCCCGGCCGCTCTCGCGAGGGATCATCATGCCCACGGCCAGCCACAGCAGGAGCCCCCCGCCAATGGCCGCCGCTACGGGCTGTACGGCAGGCCAGTGCCGGAACAGCGGCTCCGCCCCCGTCAGGACAGCAACAAGCAACGCAAGCGTGCCAAGGATCACGCCGCCCATTGCGGGGATTGCGGCCATAACTCCCCGTTCCGCCGACAGGGCCATGACGAGGAAATTGTTGGGGCCGGGGGTAATCACCGCCACCAGGATCGTCACAGCAAGTCCCAACCAGACTTCCATCACCTCACCCCTACCAGATCGCATGCGTCATAGGGCCTGTCACATCCATCGGACGCATAAACCATTATTTCACCGAAACGGTTTCGGTCATGAGAGGCGCACCAGTCCATGTCAGGCATGAGAGGGACAATGCCATGGGGATTATTGTCGCCGTCGTTCTGCCAGTATCCCTTTTGAATCAATGAAAAATCCACTGTCTCCGCCACCCCGGGAAGCTGGTACAGGTCGCGGGCATAGGCCCAGAGAGCGGGGTAATCGACCAACCGGCGGCGGGTGCAGCGGAAATGGCTGTAATAGGCAATGTCGAAACGCAGGAGGACCGGCAACAGCAACCAGTCCGCGCCGGTCAGGACATTCCCCAAAAGAAAGCGCTGGTCTTTCAACCGTGTCTCCAGGGCATCTAGGGTCGCAAAGACCCGGCTTACGGCATCGTCATAGGCGGATTGCGTCCGGGCAAAACCGGCACGATAGGCGGCATTGGACAAATTCTCATAAAGCCAGCGGTCCATTTCGTCGATTTCTGCCGCCAGAACTGCCGGGAAAAAATCCCGCTCATTGCCCCCGGACCGGTCATCCAGGGCGTTCAGGAAGCGCATCAAGTCACTGCTTTCGTTGGAAATTATACGCTGATCCTGCGCATCCCACAAAACCGGGACGGTCGCGCGGCCTGTGAAGGACGGATGGCCCAGGCTGTAAAGCTGGTGCAGATGCCGGATCTGGACCGCGCTGCCCGGCACGCGCCATGGATTACCATTGTTCACCGGATAGCCCTGAACGCGCCTGCCCCCGGCAATCTGGACTGGGATCACCGGCTGTAATTCCTTTTGAATTCGTAACAAATTCACCCGTTGCGACCACGGGCAACTCATGGAGGTGATCAGGTGATAACGTCCAGGTGTCATCACGTCCGCTGCAATTCGGGCCATTTCCTGCCTGGACTTGACCCTGTCCAGCCCGGTTTCAGGTCTTTTGAAATCACCATTATGGATAATGGTGTCATCATCCACCCATTGCCCGTCAATCAGCATACCCATCGGTATCTCCTGTGTTTTTCTATAGGGTAAGCAGAAAGCGTGAAAAAATATGGTTCAATAGGTAGGAGTTTTGGTCTATTTTTCAGACCATGAAGAATTTACCTTTGAATGGCCTGCGGGCCTATGCGGCCGTCTGGCGTCTCGGCGGGGTTCGCGCGGCGGCGCGGGCGCTGGATGTGACCCATTCCGCCGTCAGCCGCCATCTGGGCGAGGTGGAAAACTGGATCGGCTGCCCCCTTACCTACAAGGAAGAGGGTAGAAAGAAGCTGTCTTTCACTGCCGAAGGGGCGGCCCTGGGCCGGGCAGTGCAGGATGGTCTGGACCAGATTTTGGGCACCGCCGCCAGTCTACAGGAACGCCGCGGCGCGGGCAGCGTTGTTGTATCGACCGCACCGTCTTTCGCCACGCGATGGCTGTTGCCCAGGCTACCCCGACTGGCGGAGCAGCATCCCCATATTCAGCTTTCGGTGCTGGCCGACCAGCGGTTGGAGGATTTCAGCAATCAGGATGTGGACCTCGCAATCCGTATGGGCGAGGGACCCTGGCCGCATCTGAAATGCGAGTTGTTGATGGACGAGCGTCTATATCCGGTCATGGGCAGCAAGCTTTGGGCGCGGACCGGCCACAGCAAGGACCCGGACATCCTGAACCGCCTGACGCTGCTGCATGACCGCGATCCGCAAACCGCCTGGTCCCAGTGGCGGGATCGGTTCGGCCCACGCGATCTGGCAGTCACGGAAGGGCCACGCATGGCGTCGTCGGATTTGCTCCTACGGGCCGCAGCCCTGAACCAAGGGGTCGCGCTGGCCCGGCACCGCCTTGCCGCCGACGACCTTGCCAGCGGTCAGTTGGTGCGGCCGTTTTCGGGTAAGGAACTCGCCCTGGAACAGGCCTATTGGATTGTCACACCGCGCTACCGCCCCAACCGGCAGGCCGTCAAAACGGTGGTGGAGTGGTTGCAGACGATGGGCCGGGAGACGTGAAAACGACCCCGAAAGGGGCCGCATTCACACTTGGGAAAGTAGAGGTAGAAACGCCAGGTCAGGAACGGCGTTTGGCACGACGCAGGGCCAGACCAACCACCAGCAACCCCAAACCCAGCAACAGGAGACCGGCAGGTGCCGGCGCCTCCGTAACCGCATTTACAATATCCGCCCTCGCACTACCCGAGAGGGCCACAAATGCAGCCAAAAAAACAATACAAAAACCGCCGGACGTCATTCCCTACCCCGAAACCTTACACATTTTGCCCACCCAGGATCCCTTTGGGCACAAAGATTTTGGCTGTGATCGGAGCAAATTGCGGGCCAGAAATTTAACTGTTCCAAATCAATATGTTAGCAATTTAACGATAGAAGGCTTGTAAGAAATTCCGACAGAAAGGCTGTCCTATTCCATCCCAGCAATCAGAGACTGTGTATCCGTGACCTCTGCATATTCCTGCCCCAGGATCGCAAGCGTCAGATCATAGACGGTCTGTGCATCGAAAAGGCGGCCATCCGGCGCCGTGACCGACACGGCCGTGGTGGCATCTTTGGGCAGAATGATATGATAGCCAAGCGCCTTTCCCGTCCGGATCGTGGCATCCATACTGTTATGGATGACAACGCCGGTCAGGACGAAACTCTTCGCGCCCAGAGCCTTTAGCTGGCGGTCCAGTTCGGTATCTACAAAAGCACAGTTCTGGTGTTTGATCAGCACCGGCTCACCGCCTGCCGGGGCAACATCCGCCTTGATCCGGTTCCAGGGACCATGGGTGTGATAGGTGGATGTGGGCGTCGCCTCGTCATGTTTGACATGCAGAACCGGCCATTTGTTGCGCCGCCAATGCGCCAACAACTTTTGGATCGCCTTCACATAATCGGGGTTGTTCTTATCCGCCCAGACGGGCTGGTCGATTGCGTCCTGAACATCCAGGACGACAAGGGGGAGTACCTGCACAGCCTGCCTCACTTATGCGCCAGAATATTAATCAATTTTCCATAGGGGTCGCGGACATAAAATCGCCGCACGCCCCAGGGCTCTTCCGCCGGTCCGTATTCGATCGGAAACCCGGCATCCTGCATGCCCTGATAGACAGCATCCAGATCATCCACCTCAATCGAGAGATCGGGGACAGGGGTATCGGACCCGCCCTGTTCGGCGAAACTGACCTGAATACTCATATGATCCTGCAGGCCATAGGTCGCAATCCATCCATGGTCCATCAAAAGGTCCAGCCCCAGGACATCCTGATAGAACCGTTTTGCCTCCGCAACATTTCGGGTTTCGATATTGGCGATGATCCGTTTGACCGTCATGATTTCCCCCTTTGGTTGATTCCCGACTTTAAATCCGGTGCTCCGGAATGTCTTTTCCTTTTTCCTCTTCCCACAAAAAGATATTCCTAATATAATACGATACGTCTCGTATTAGAAAAGGACCCGATATGGCCCGCACAGCCAGTGAAACCGTCCGCAAGGCCGTGATGGGGGCAGCCCTCGCGCTGCTCGCGGAGCAGGGCTATCTGAAAACCACCATGGAAGGGATCGCCGCGCGGGCCGGGGCCGGAAAGCAGACATTGTATCGCCGCTGGGGTTCCAAGGCCGATCTTTATCTGGAGCTTTACGAGGATCTGGTCCCGCCCGCCGCCCTCGACCTGGACACGGGTAGTACGAGAGAGGACCTCGAAGGCCTGCTGACCCGGCTGTTCGTGATTTACGGCAACACCCAGATCAACCGGGCGCTTGCCGGATTGGTGGCGGAACTTCCCCACGCCCCCGACTTTGCCGACCGCATGCGCGAACGCTTTTTAAAAAAGCGCCGGGGCATGATCGCCACAATCGCGCAGCGCGGGGTGGCGCGCGGCGAATTGCGGGCGGATATCGATCCTGAATTTGTCAGCGACCTGATTTCGGGCGCCGTCTGGTTTCGAGTTCTGCTCGAACATCAACCGCTGGATCAGGCCTATGCGACGCAATTGGTCGATTATGTATTGAAAGGAATAGAGGCATGACGGAAACGGAAATCCTGACCGGTTATCGCCCCGGACTGCTGGGGGAGGTTGCCGCCTGGCATGGCCGCTACTACAGCGAAAACTGGGGTTTTACCTCTTTTTTCGAAGCCAAGGTGATGGGCGGCATCAGCGAATTTGCCACACGCCTGGACGATCCGCGTGTATTGCTGGCAAGCGCGTGGTCGGGAACGGATTTCCTGGGCAGCCTGACCGTCGACAACGACGGCGACCGCCAGGCGGACTGCGCCCATCTGCGCTGGTTCATCATGAGCGACGCCGCGCGTGGCAAAGGGTTGGGACGAAAGTTATTCGCAACGGCCATGGAATTCATGCCCCGGCAGGGATACCGCAGGGCCTATCTGACAACCTTCAAGGGGCTGGGCGCGGCGGCCAGGCTTTACAGCGATTTCGGCTTTGCCCTTACCGACGAGCAACCAGGAAATACCTGGGGTGTCACAGTCACCGAACAACGCTTCGATATCGCCTTTTGATAGACTTCCGCCAGATCGTTACATTCTTAAGCAATTGTCTACGGCCGCAAATGGCCTTAGCATGGTCCACAGGGAGCAATAGTCGCGAAAAGCCGACAAATAGACGATGACCAACAGGGTAATACTTCACGGCCTCACGCATGCCGCTTTGATCTGCCTGTTTCTGTTCGCAGGAACAATGGCCCATGCCCGCAACGTGTCCATGGTCACCATAAACTGGTCTCCCTATTTTGCCGAAAATCTGGAGGAAGGCGGTTTCTTCACTGTTCTGGTGCGCGAGGCCTTCAAGGCGGGCGGCCATGACGCGAACATCCGCTTCCTGCCCTGGAAACGCGCCATGAACATGGTGGAACGCACACAAAGCGACGTTCTTATGGGCGCTTATTTCACCGAGGAACGGGATAAGCAGTATTTTTACAGCGCACCGATTTTCCCGGTCAGACTTGTGCTGGCAGCCAATCGCCGCACCGGACTGACCGGCTATAAGGATTTGCGCGAATTATCCAGCTACCGGATCGCCGTTTGCCTCGGCTGGTACTATGGCGAGGCTTTTGAGAAAGCGGACTATCTCAAAAAGGAACCGGCCCTGGACCAGATCATCAATATCCGCAAGCTGATCGGCGGGCGCGTTGATATCGTTGCCGGCAGCGAGGTCGTGCTCCGCCATGAAATAGACCAGCGCCGCGATTTCAGCATGAAGGATGTGACCATCCTGAAACCCGATCTGGCACGGGAAGAACTTTATATTCTGACGTCCCGCCAGCTTCCGGACGGAAAACAGCTTATCGAGGATTTCAACCGCGGGATGGCCATCATCCGCAAGAACGGCATGTTCGACGCCATCCTCAATCGGTTCAAGGTCAGCAGCTAGGCCGCCAGCGGCAGCAACCCGGCCAGCCGGCTTTCGACCTCACCGACATCCAACGCATCCAGATCCGCCACCCGCAGGATATCGACCTTCTTGCCCCGCTGACCGCAAAGCGCCGGGTCGGAGGCATGGGAATAGAGGACAAGACTGGGCGCACCGGCAATGGCGGCAATATGCATCGGGCCGGTATCATTCCCGATCGCGCAGGTTGCCATGCGGGCAATGGAGGCGATCTCAAACAGCGATGTCTGGTTCAACAGACTGATCGTGGCCGGGCAGGCAGACTGGATCGCCGCGGCCTCCGCCTCTTCCGCCTGGGTGCCGAGGACGACCGGGGTCAGGCCATGACCGTCATGAAGACGCCGGGCCAACTCGCCATATTTCTCCGCGGGCCAGCGCTTGTCGGGCCTGTGCGGCGCACCACCGGGAATCAGCAGGGCATAGCGGTCAGGCAGGTTGAATCGCCCCAGGTCCGCATTCATCCAGCTCACATCCGGCGGCGGGACATCCGGGATACCCGCCATGGCCAACTGTTCGGCCTGACGTTCGATAGTGTGCATGCGGTTGCGGTCCGGATTGGTGTGAGGATGGCTGCATCCCTTGGCAATGCCCGACCAGTTGGGCTTATGCGGCCACATCAGATGATAATACATCGACGTCCGGTCCGACGTCTGCAGGTCATAGACCATGTCGAAGCGGCCTTTGACCAGAAAACGGCGCAACCGCCAGATACGCTTGATTTCCCGCAACTGTGCACGGCCGTCCGCAATCACCCGGTCGAAATAACCGGATTTTTCCGCCAGTTCCTTGAATGGCCTGGTGGTGACCAGGGTAATTTCCGCATCGGGGTGTCGACGCCGGATTGCCTGGAACGGACCCAGCGCCTGGACGAAATCGCCCAGCGCACTCAACTTGATGACCAGAATATGTTCACTCACCGTGCAAGCGCCCCTTCCGGCAGAACGGGCGCGTGTTTGGACTGGCGGGCCAGCATCTCCGCATAAAGCGCCATGGTCTTTTCCGCCATCTGCGCCTTTGAGAAGCGGGTGCGGGCATTCTCGATGGCCCGTTCGTGAAAGGCGACACGCTCTTCAGGTGTCAGGGACAGCGCGGCCTCCAGTTGCCTTGCCAGATCGTCGGCATCGCCCGGTTTGAACAGCCAGCCATTGACGCCGTGGTCGATCTGTTCCACCGCACCGCCATGGGCGGGCGCCACCACCGGACGGCCCATGGCCTGGCCTTCCACGGCCACACGCCCGAAGGCTTCCGGATCGGTAGAGGCGGAGACCACCACATCGGCCAGTTTATAGGCCGCCGGCATATCCCGGCAGTTACCAACTACATGGACCTTGTCGTCGATCCCCAGCTTCCGGGCCAGTGCCTCCACTTCCTCGCGGTAGGCTTCGCGGCCCTGGTCCGATCCCACGAGGATACAGCGCACCTTGCGGTCCAGCTTGGCAATCGCCTCCAGCAGCAGCGTCTGTCCCTTCCAACGGGTCAGGCGGCCCGACAGCATCACCACGGGCACGCCGTCCGGCAGACGCCAGTCTGTCGCCAGTTGCACCACGCGTGAGGCCGGGACGGCCTGCGGGTCGAACAGGTCCAGGTCCATACCACGCCGGATCACGGTGATCTTGGCCGGGTCCACATCGTAATTTGCAAGGATATGGTCACGGATGAATTCACTGATGGCGATCACGCGGTCGCTTTTGACCATGATGGCGTTATAGGCCTTCTTCAGCGGCGTCTTGAAATTGTAGGTGCCGTGGAAGGTGGTGACGAAGGGAATGCCCGTGCGCTGCGCCGCCCAATAGGCACTCCACGCGGGCGCGCGGCTGCGCGCATGGATCAGGTCGACCCCTTCCGCCTTGATCAGGTCGACCAGACGCGTCGCATTCTTGCGCATACGGAAGATATTCTTGCTGTGAAGCGGCATGGTGATATGGCGGATGCCGTGACGGTCCAGTTCACGCACCATCATGCCGCCGTTGGACGCGACCAACGGCTCGTAACCCGCCTCCTTCTGGGCGATTGCCATATCAATCGTCCCGCGCTCCAGACCACCGGTTTCCAGCGCGGGAAGGACTTGCAAAATCACGGGCTTGCGCGGCTTGCCCAAGGGCTCTTTCATCACTAGGTTGACCCTATCCTGACCATCCAAGACCGGATCGCACCGCCCGCCAATCCCCGCCCCACAGCACCCAGGAATTCGCAAATGGCTACCGACAATCCGCTCGCCTTCGACATTTTAACATGCAAAGGCGGCGCATCAATCGCATACCGCCACCGTCCCGGCAAGCCGCAAACCGGCAACGCCACGCGGCCAGGCGTTATTTTCTGCGGCGGGTTCAACTCCAATATGGACGGGACCAAGGCGGGAAGATTGGACCGTTTCTGCGAAAAAGAAGGCCTGGCCTATACCCGCTTCGACTATCAGGGACATGGTCACTCCTCCGGTCGTTTCGAAGACGGTACAATCGGCCTCTGGTTCGAAGACGCCCTGGCGGTTCTGGACAAGGTAACAGACGGCCCGCAATTGATCGTCGGGTCATCCATGGGCGCATGGATGGCCATGCTGCTCACCAGGGCACGGGTGGAAAGAATTTCAGGTCTGGTCCTGCTGGCCCCGGCACCCGATTTCGGGCAAAAGCTGATGTGGCCCAGCCTGCCACAGGCCGCCCGCGACGCCATCGAACAGGACGGCCTGTGGCAACGCCCCAGCGAATTTGAGGATGAGGACTATCCCATCACCAGGGCCCTGATCGAGGAAAGCGCCAATCATCACCTGCTGGACGGTGATCCCCTGCCTTTCGACGGACCGGTTCGAATCCTGCAGGGTGACCGGGACGAGGTGGTGCCCGTGGCCCACGCCCTGAAAACGGCGGCGGCCTTCCGCTCCGGCGACGTGGTGACCAGCATCATCAAGGGTGCCGACCACCGCCTGTCCACCGAAGCCAACCTCAAACTGTTGGAAAACACGATCCTGGACCTGGTTAAGCAGGTATAAAACCTAATACGCCCAGCCAGATCATCCCCAAGCCGAAACTTCCGAAGACCAGGGAGACGGTCCGGTTGATCCAGCGCTGTGCCCGGGCGCTGCGGATGAAACCGGCGACCTTGCTGGCAGTCAGCGCAATGGTCATCAGGATCATGAAGGACATGGCCATGAAGGTTGCCGTCATTACGGCGAACTGGACAGGCATCGGATAATCCCGGCTGATAAACATGGGAAAAAGAGCCGTCAGGAAAAGGATCATCTTCGGGTTGGTCAGCCCCACGGCCATGGCCTGACCGAACAACTTATGCGCCGGATAGCGGGGCGGGGCGGCCCCGTCCGAAAGGTCGAGCCGCAGCAGGCCTTTCTGCGAGGCCTTTACCGCCAGCCAGAGCAGATAACCACCCCCGGCCAATCGCATCGCCGCCAGGACCTGTGGATGACTACCGATGACGGCCCCGAGGCCGATTGCCACCAGCGTGCCGACAATGCAGATCGCCGCGATGTTACCCAGGCTGGAAAACACCGCCGGCTTCGCCCCCAGCGTCATACCGTTGCGCAAGGCCAAAACAATTGCCGGACCCGGCGCGAGGATATTGGCACTGGCGGTAAAAACAAAGGCAACCCACATTTCCAAAGGCATGATCCTGCTCCATTGCGGATATTCGAGGACAAGGCGATGGAACGGACTTAACCGTAAAGAATGCATCATGAAAAATAATTTGTTACTATTAATACATAGTGATTTTTGATGGATTATTGTCGTGGATATTCTCGCCCTTAAGGCCTTCAAGGCCGTGATGGACCTGGGCAGCGTGACGGCCGCCGCAGACGCGCTGAATACGGTTCAACCCAATATCTCCACCCGCATCCGCAAGCTGGAGGATGAGTTGGGCACGACGCTTTTCCTGCGCGCCAATCGCAAGGTCACCCCCACAGAAGAGGCGATGCGGCTGCTGGATTATGCCAACAGAATCCTGACGCTTGAACAGGCGGCCCGGGAGGATGTTTCCACCACAGCCTGCGGGTCGATAAAGCTGGGCTGTACGGATTCCCAGGTCGCCAGCCTGTTGCCAACCTTCATCAAGGGCTACAGCCGCCAGTTCCCCGATGCGGATATCCGTGTCGATTCCGGGGTCACCGAATATCTGGTGGACGAGGTGGAAAACGGGCGGCTCGATGCCGCCGTTGTGGTGGACGTGCCCAACGATGTCAGACTTGTTCACCAACCCCTGTTCCCGGATCACCTGGCCTTTGTCGCCCCCGCGAGTGTAAATCATTTCGAAACCGCACTGAAAATGCCGTTGATGGTCCTGAAACAGGAGGGATGCGGCTATCGCAACTATGCCCTGGACTGGTATCGCGAACAGGGCATCGCCCCACCCAAACTGATGGAAATCAGCACCCTGGTGGGGATCGCGGAATGTGTGAAATCGGGGCTTTGCGCGGCTTTCCTGCCACAGTCGATCCTGCCACCGCTGGGGCTTGATCGCGGAATATCGGTCTTTCCCCTCACCGGGAAGTCCGCCCATATTGACCTGATCCTCGTCTACCGGCCCGAACTTGCCCGCGACCGCCGGATCGCAGCCCTGCATCAAACCCTGTTGTCCTGTGCCCCGCTGCACCGGCTGGACGGAGACGTCGTTTCGGGGGGAATTAGGGTGGATTAATGTCGGGTTATTTTACAAGGCTCTTATTCGAAACAACTGTAGATCATTGAAAGCACGGCATTAAATCAACTGGCACGGTTTCTGCTGTTAATACTTTATTAACTAATAGCGACAATCGACAAAGCCGCTGAAAGACCGGGGAGTATTGTTGTGCAGGGTACAGTTGTTCGGGTGCTGTGGCTGGTGGCCACATTTTTCGCCGTTGCCATTGGTGCGGCGGGTTCTGCGCAGGCAGGCCTGGTCACGATCGACTTTGAGAATGATGCCACCGGCTTTTATTTCAACGGCTACCAATCCCCGAGTTCCGCCGACGTTGTCTTTTCCAGCACGGAAAGCCGCAGCACGGACCCGCATGACTATATCTCCATTGATCATTTCGGCCAGGGCAGCCACGGCAAGGGCCTTGCGATTTCAAGCGGCAACCCCGGCCTGGGCGCGGGCCTGATCATGGATTTCCTGAAGCCGACGGACTTCCTGTCGCTGGAATTCGGAAATGACGACCCGGACCAAAGCTTCACCGGGCTCAAACAGGTTGTACTCACCCTGTTTTCCGGAGGACTGCAGGTGGGCCAAAGCATCGTTGCACCGAACAAGAACGGGATCATGGACCAGAATATTGCCTATTCCGGGCAATTCTTCGACCGGGCGCGGTTTTTCTTCATCGACGATTTCGACTTTCCCGCGCTGGTCAATCCGATCGTGGACAATGTGGCCTATCAGAACCACACGGGCCCGGGCGGCATAAATAATGTCCCGACACCGGGCGGTTTCCTCCTCTTCAGCATCGGCTTGCTCGCGGCCTACGCCCGCCGCAAACGCCTAGTCTTGCGTTAACAAGGCATTCAACCCGGCCTTATAGTCGGGCCACTGCAACCGGACACCCAATTCCTTCTTCATGCGTTTGTTGGAAACCCGCTTGTTATCGCGATAGAAGCTGAGCGCCATCGGGCTCAATCCCGCCTCGTCAAGCGGCACCAGCACCGGTCGCTCCACCCCCAGCAGGTCACAGGCATAAGCGATCACCTGTTCAGGCGCTGCCGGATCATCGTCACAGACGTTATAGGCCCGCCCGGCGTGAGGTTTGTCGAAAGAGGCCAGGATCGTGCTTGCGATATCATCCACATGGATGCGGCTGAAGACCTGCCCCGGTTTGTTGATCCGTTTGGCCTTACCGGCCTTCACCGTCTCCAGGGCGTTGCGGCCGGGCCCATAGATACCGGCCAGGCGGAACAGATGGACGGGCACGTCCTTTTCCCACCAGAGGTCCAGCCAGCGTGCCTCCGCCGTCGCCCGGCGCATGCCGCGTGGGCCGGTCGGCTCCTGAGCGGAATCCTCATCCACCCAGCCGCCGTTGCGGTCGCCGTAAACACCGGTCGTGGAAAGATACCCCGCCCACTGTAGAAGGGGCATTCGCGCGATATCATCAAAATGATGCTGCAGCACCGGGTCCGCTGTCACGCCGTCGGGTGGTACGCTGCTCAGAAGATGGGTCACACCGCCCAGAACTGCCGCGGCATTTTCCATGGACGCACTGCCATCGAACAGATAACCGTCGATCCCCTGCGCGCGAAGCCTGGCGACACCGTCCTCTGTCCGGGCGGTACCGGCGACCGTCCAGCCCTCCGCCAGCAGCCGCCGCGCCAGGAAGCCTGCGGAATAGCCCATGCCGAAGCAGAAAAAACGGCCCGGTTTCACTGTCATTGCCTTGTTCCCATCCTTGCTTTGCGCCATAACGAAGCCTCGCGACGCCCGTCAGCGGCAAGGTAGGCATGCAATCCACGGATGACAAGATGACCCGTTTGGCCATTTCTCTGACTGCAGCTTTCATCATCACCCAGGCCACGCTCAGCAATGCCTGGGCCAAGACCGGGGACTTCCTCCAGGACCGGGAATACCAGCAGTGTATGCAACTGGCCCGGACCAAACCGGAAGACGCCTTCGAAAGCGCGTTGAGCTGGCAGGACGTGGGCGGTGGCATCCGCGCCAAACATTGCGCCGCCACGGCCCTGTTTTCCTTGGGCCATTTCCCGGAGGCCGCCAACCGCCTGCAGGCCCTGGCGGAAGAAATGCCCGATGACACCCCGCCGGGCATCGTCGCGAACATCCTTGGTCAGGCCGGGATCGCCTGGCAGCGCGCAGACGACCTGACGCAGGCCTATGCGGTTCAATCCGCCGCCCTGAAGCTGTCCCCGAAAAATCCGGATATCCTGACCGACAGGGCTATCACACTGATGGACAGCGGCAAACCCTGGGAGGCCATCGACGATCTGAATGCCGCGCTTGAAGTCGCACCGGATACGCCGAATATTCTGGTATTCCGCGGGTCTGCCTATCGCATGCAGGAAGCCTATGATCTGGCGCTGGCCGATCTCAACCGGGCGCTTAAATTCGACCCGGACGAACCGGACGGCCTGCTGGAACGGGGCATCGTCTTCCGGCTGACCGGGCAGAACGACAAGGCCCGCGCAGACTGGCTGAAGGTCATCGAGCTATACGATGGCATGCCAATTGCCGAAACCGCCCGGCAGAATCTTGAAAAGCTGGACGTGAAGGTCGGCAAGTAGGCAGCCTTGTCAGGGCATTGCAGGCGGATGGCTTTCCTTCTATTTTCAAGCCCTTGGAAATGGACAGAAACGGAAAGACCGTGCAGGTATTCGTTTGCGATTATACGCCTGATCTCAACTACACCCTTATTCCGCATATGGTCTCTGAGATCCATACCGCGACGAAGGAACGGTTCCCGACAGCCGTCCTGCATCGCTTCCGCCGGGATGAGAAACAGGATTTCCAGTTCTTTCAGCACCTCTACAAGCTTCATAAACAGCAGCAGCCCTTTCTGCTGATTGATATCAACGGCGTTCAGTCTTTCATCTTTAAGGGGGAAGACTTTGTCCCGAACCGCCTTTCCTTTTTCACCGATGGGCCTTTCACCATCCTCAAGCGCCTGAAGGGCCTGCAGGCCACCACCTGCATGAGCTACAGCGACCGGACCCATGACCGTGTCCTGGATGATTTCGGGATCGGAAACCCGAAATTCTTTCTACCGCATTTCGGCGCAAGTCCGACTGACAATCCATTACCCATGGCAGAACGGGATATCGGCCTGCTCTTCGTCGGTCAGGTCAGGGCGCCCCGGCCCACGGGCAGTTTCTCATCGATCTTCGGGGCCTCCACCGACGAGAAATGGATTAAAATCTTTGATCAGGCCGGTGAACAGGCCCAGTTTGAAAACACAGCACCCTATGATGCGGTGATGGCTGCCTGTGACGATTTTGACATGGAGCCCTTCAAGACCCTTGGCGACGACCAGTTCGCCGAGCTGTTGTCCCATTTTTCGTCCTGGGTTGAATTCCAGAACCGGAACAGGCTGTTGAAATCGATGGCGGGGCTTGGCCTTCATATTGTCGGTCCGGCCTTTGACGAGGTCAAAGGCATCACCGATGCGGATTTCACCTTCCACGGCCTGCAGAAGGCAGCAGGGGTCCTGGATTTCCTCGGCAGGTCCCGGGTTTTACTGAACAGTATCTCGGTCTTCCCGGAAGGGTCCCATGAACGGCTGTGGCATGGCGCTGCCGCAGGCACGGTTCTCGCCACCGACCGCAGCCGTTATCTGGAAGAATATTTCAAAGACGGGCAGGACATTGCCTATCTGGACTATCGGGACAACAGCCAGGCCGAACGTCTTGACGACCTCGCTCAGGATATCGGGAGGTTGCAGTCTATGTCGGACAATAGCAGCCGTATCTACGCGGCACATCACACGCCCCGTCACCGCATGCAGACCGCCTTCGACTTCCTGGAACAGCAGGGCCGCCTAGATCACCAGTGATTTCAAAGGCGCGAAACCATTAAAGGCCACGCTTGCATAGGTGCTGGTATAGGCGCCTGTCGCCTCGATCAGGATATGATCGCCGATATCCAGTGACAGCGGCAGCGGATACCGGTTTCTCTCATAGAGGACATCGGCGGAATCACAGGTCGGTCCGGCGATAATCGCGGGTTCCATTGCATCGTCATCCCGCCGGGAGCGGATCGGATAACGGATCGCCTCATCCATGCATTCCACAAGGCCGCCGAATTTGCCGATATCCAGAAAGACCCAGCGCGGATTGTCTTCCGACGTTTTCGACTGATCCTTACGGCTGATCAATACGACCTCGGAACGAATAATTCCCGCATTGCCGACCATGGCCCGGCCGGGCTCGATGATGGTTTTCGGCGGGTGATTGCCGAAATGGGCGATGATTGCATCGTGAATGGCCTGTGAATAAGCCTCCATTGCCGGCACATCCCGGCGATAGCGGGCCGGAAAACCACCCCCCAGATTGACCAGACGCAGGACAATCCCCTTATCCGCGAGCCGCCGGAACAGGCCACCAACCGTGGCAAGCGCCCGGTCCCAGGCGGCCAGATCGGTCTGTTGCGAGCCTACATGGAAGGACAGGCCCAGCGGCTCCAGGCCGAGGTTCTGCGCCTCTTCCATCAGCCCCTCCGCCATCGCGGGGTCGCAGCCGAATTTGCGCGACAAAGGCCATTCCGCACCCTCACCATCGCACAGGATACGGCAGAAAACCTGTCCGCCCGGCGCGGCGCGGGCAATCTTCTCAAGCTCTGCCCGTGCATCAAAGGCGAACAGCCTCACGCCCAGGGCATGGGCGCGCGCAATATCCGCCTCTTTCTTGATGGTATTGCCAAAGGAAATACGGTCCGCTGTGGCCCCGGCAGCCAGCACCATCTCGATCTCTGCCACAGAGGCACAATCGAAGGACGACCCCAGCTCCGCCAGGAGCGACAGGATTTCCGGCGCGGGGTTGGCCTTTACCGCATAATAGATGCTGGTGTCCGGCATGGTGCGGCTGAAAGTCAGATAGTTCTCGCGTACCGCCTCAAGGTCAACCACCAATACGGGACCATCGTGCGGTATTTTATCGAGAAAGTTGCGAATTCGTTCAGTCATACGGCATTCCCAAATTACGGTCAGGTCTGCAGGGACGTGGCTGACGGAAGTTTTTTCGCCGACGCCTGGCAAACAAGGATGTAAGAGCCTCTTCAGCATGCCGGTTGGTACAGGCCCTCCGGCATGGGCTAAAAAAGCCGTCTTACGTCGTTGCTTTAGGCCATCAAACTCTTCGGGATAAGAAACCGCCTATCCGGGATGGCTACAGGCACGTGCGAGTGACGGTGCTAGGCATATACGGCAAAAATATTCAGTTTCAAAGTGTTTTTTTGTGATCAAATTATTCAGATTTTATGTGATCACAAAAGGACTTAGCCAGGTTGTCCACAGCCGGGAAAATGTCTGAATTTCATCAAAGGCTTGGCAGTATCCGGAGACTTCGTGGTAAAATTTTCGGATGAAGAAAGCCGTCGGAAAGCCTGTTTTGACTTGCCGGATCACCTGTCCGGTCTGCGGTCATGATGAGGTGGAAAAAATGCCCACAAATGCCTGTCAGTATTTTTACGACTGCAAGGGGTGCGGCGCCCTTTTGAAACCAAGGCCCGGCGATTGCTGTGTCTTCTGTTCCTACGGCGATATACCCTGCCCGCCGATACAAACCGGGCAGGGCTGCTGTGGCACGCCCTAGAAGTCCAGGTCGGCGTAATGTTTGGGGGGCGGGGCGCCGGGAATGTGGTCGGCAAGCAACCCGCGGAAACTGGGCCGGGATTTGATGCGGGCATACCAGTCTTTTGCCGCCGGATGGTCTTCCCAGGGCACGTCGCCCAGATAGTCAACGCAGGACAGATGCGCCGCCGCTGTCAGATCGGCCAGCGTCATATCCTCGCCCGCCAGCCAGGTGCGGCGGTCGATCAGCCATTCGATATAGCTGAGATGGACATGGATATTGCGCCCGCCGGCGCGGATGGCATTGGAATTGGGTTCGCCCAGACCCAGAAACCGCTTCATAATCTTTTCATCAACCAGATTGGCGATAACCTCCGCCTGGAACTTGCCGTCAAACCACTGGATCAGGCGGCGGACTTCGGCGCGCTCAACCGCCCCGGTGCCAATCATCGGGGCCGGACCGTACATTTCGTCCAGATACTCGCAGATCACCTGTGATCCACAGACCTTGGAACCGTCCTCGTCGATCAGAACCGGCACTTCGCCCGCCGGGTTCAATGCAAGGAATTCCGAGCTGCGCTGCCAGACCTTTTCGATCTGCATTTCGAAGTCCAGCTTCTTTTCCGCCAGCACAAGCCGCACCTTGCGGCAACCTGGCGACAGCCAGAGATGATACAGCAAAATCATGTCGGTAACCCGAAACCACCTTTTCCAGAGCTGAGGCGGCAATTACACATCGGCAATTTCTTCCCCCGCATAGTCCGCCTCTATTTTTGAAGTCCCACATTTCCCCAAAATCCCGGCATTTTCAATAGTCCACTTGGCCAATCACAAAATTGGTACAGCTTTTGCGAAGCCTTATCCCGAAAGCACCCGATCAGGGTGACGCCAATTTGTGAGGGAAGGGTTCCGTCATGCTGGAGGCGATGCGCTCGCTTCTCAATACATCAATCGACAGCTTCGTGACGCCGCGTGTGCAGCCGGAAACCCAGACGCGCCCGGAAAAAGAACCGAAACAGTCGAAAACCTACACGCCCAACCAGGCCGTAGAGGTTACCCTGTCGCCCAAGGCGCAGCAGCTTTTGCGCGCGCTGGAGCGTCAGGACATCACGGTTGACCAGATCCAGGAAACCGAACGCCGCCGGATCGCCCAACTGGAACAGGCCAGTGCCCCCCTTCCCAGCCTCGACACCATCGTGGAGCGCCTGAACAAGATTGCCGATGACTTCGGCCTGCCGGAATTGAGCGAGGAAGACACCGCCCAGCTCGACCGTCTGTTCAAGGAAGCACAACACAGCTTCACCGCATCCGACGATCAGGTCAGCACAGACGGTGGTGCCGCCGCAAGCGACGTGAACCAGCTTTCCCCGCGCGAGCAGATGAAAACCGCAGCACTTTATGCCGAACTGGACCGCCTTCTGGGCAATATGGGGGTTTTCTTCGGCGGCGACCGCCTGATCGAGCGCCTGCCCAGAACACAGCAGCCCCAGGCCCAGGAGATGAAAGGCCATCTGGCGGAAACACTGTCGCCCGGCACGCCGACCAGTCAGTTGACCCCGGCCCAGGAATCCCGCATCGACGCCATCCTGCGGGAGATCGACCGCATCTACGCCCGCGCCCAGGACGGGCAGGCCGACAGCCGCAGGGACACCCTCGGCAAACTGCTGTCATCGGATGGAACCGTCGTGCAAACCGGTGGTGCAGACCTGGCGGCCTAACGCGCCTTCCGGAAAATCACACTGAAATTATTGGCAGGCATGGGAACCACCCGGTCCAGATGCAGGTCGTTTTTGCCCGCCTCCTCGACCACCTGCTCAAGGTCCCGCACGCCCCAGCGGCGATCGCGGCTTTGCAGGGACAAATCGAAGGCCTCGTTGCTGGGGGCGGTATGCGCGCCCTCGCGCCGATAAGGGCCATAGAGGTATAGGACACCGCCGTCCTCCAGCACCGTACCGGCACCGGCCATCAGGGCGATGGTGCATTCCCAGGGCGAGATATGGATCATATTGACGTTCAAGATCATCGCCGCCTGTGTCAGGGGCCAGGGCTGTGCCGTCACATCCAGCGTCAACGCCTGGCGGATGTTCTCCGCACCGCTGTGGGCGGCATGGGCGTCGATGCTGGCAAGATTGGCCGGGTCCAGGTCACTTGGCTGCCAGGACAGGTCAGGGAACTGCGGAGCGATATGGGCGGCATGTTCGCCCGTGCCGCTGGCGATCTCCAGCACCAGCCCCGCGGAAGGGGCGACTTCACGGAAGACTGTCAGGATCGGGTCCCGGTTGCGTGCGGCCGCCGGCGCGAATAGCCGCATGTCGTTTGCTGAATTCATATCTGTCGCCCCTTGGTAATTCCACCGTCCTCTGCGACAATAAAGTAGTTGCACGAAACGGTCTTGTGCCTATAACACAAGCAAAAATACATGACAGCAACGCATTTGGTGTTGAATTACACCAAAAAACATGTTGTCTCACGGATTGAAGTTCGAAGTCTGCCCCAGTGCGGCAGGACAAGAAGGAGAAGGCCATGACTTACGTCGTCACTGAAGCCTGCATCAAGTGCAAGTATCAGGACTGCGTGGAAGTTTGCCCGGTGGATTGCTTCTACGAAGGCGAAAACATGCTGGTTATCCATCCGGACGAATGCATCGACTGCGGCGTCTGTGAGCCGGAATGCCCGGCCGAGGCAATCCTGCCCGATACGGAGTCCGACGCGGAAGCCTGGCTGGAACTGAACCGCGAATATTCGGAAAAATGGCCGAACCAGACCCGCAAGCGCGAGGCGCCTGCCGACGCGGATGAATGGAAAGAAGTGCCCAACAAGTTCAAAGAGCACTTCAGCACCAATCCGGGCCAAGGCGACGGCTAACAATTTCAAGCGTTTATACCGCCCATCCACTGTGCATGGGCGGCAAAACGGCGCATAACCTGCTTTTTCGGACGATTCCCTATAGGAATCTCCGCGAAATTATGTTACATTACCAAGACAGAATAGGCAGGAAGCACTTGCACGAAGGGCGAAGTGCTGATGTGGGTTGTAATCGTCGAAAGAGCATCTGAGTCCGTTCATCATATAGCGGCCTTCCAAATCAGAGCCAACCATATGTTCCGTCGCAGGGCGGCGGGCAGAATTTTGTCTCTGTAAACTGGCGTCCCAATCCGATGACAACCTGCCTTTTAATGTCGGTTCCGGCGTAGGGCCAGTGGAACCACGAGGAAAGAAAAAAGCAGGAAGTGGCATGAGCAAGAAAGTGTCTTTCACCAAAGGTGATCACGTTGTTTATCCGACCCATGGCGTCGGCAAGGTACAAGGCGTCGAAAGCCAGGAAATCGCTGGCGAAACCCTGGAACTGATTATCATCGAATTTGACAAGGACCGCATGATCCTGCGCGTTCCGGTCACCAAGGCCGACCAGTCCGGCCTGCGTCGCCTGTCTTCGCCCGACCAGATGAAAGCAGCGCTGAAAACCCTGAAAGGCAAAAGCCGTGTACGCCGGACCATGTGGTCCCGCCGTGCGCAGGAATATGAAGCAAAAATCAATTCCGGCGATCCGGTTGCCATTGCCGAAGTGGTCCGCGACCTGTTCCGCAACGCCAACCAGCCGGACCAGTCCTACAGCGAACGTCAGCTTTATCAGGCTGCCCTCGACCGTCTGGCCCGTGAGTTTGCCGCCGTTGAGGAAATCGACGAGGAAGAAGCCGCCGTCCGGCTGGAAGCCATGATGGCCAAGGCTGCCGCCTGACCGGCGACCACCTTCCAGGACATTTGAAAACCGCCGGTTCGCCGGCGGTTTTTCTTTTGTGCATATACCCCCTTGCAGCAACGGCCTTCCATCGTGATGATAGCAGCGGGGAACGGGCATCACCTTGGAAAGGCAAGACGGAAATCCATGGCAAAGGGGGACAAGTTTCTGACCATCCGCGCGGCGCGCCGCATCTGGGTGGTCGGGGCCATTCATGGGGATATCGCACGCCTGTCCGCGCTGCATGACCTGATTGCCCGACATGTCCGTTATGGCGACCGGCTCGTCTATTCCGGCAATGCCATCGGCGTCGGCCTGAACAGCGTGGCGGTGGTGAATGAACTGCTGCGCTTCCGGCGCTGGTTCCTGTCCATGCCCCCCTATAACGACCGCAATGATGTGGTCTACCTGCGGGGCGCACAGGAAGAGATGTGGCAGAAGGTCCATCAACTTCAATTCGCACCGAAACCGGAGGCGGTCTTGGACTGGGCATTGCCGCACGGACTGGAGGCAACGTTGCGATCCTATGGCGCGGACCCTCAGGAAGGTTATGCCCGGATCAAGGAAGGCACGCTGGCCCTGACCTATTGGACCAGCGAATTGATGGATGCGGTCCACAGCGCGCCCGGCCATGATAACTATTACGCCTCCTTGAGACATGCCGCCGCCACAGCGGATGCCAAGCTTTTGTTCGTCAATTCCGGTCTCGACCCGGACAAGGCCGTGGTGGAACAGGGTGACCTGTTCTGGTGGGCCAGCCGCCAGTTCACGCAGATGAGTAAAGCCTATAACGGCTTCAGCCGCGTCATTCGGGGTTATGACAATGATCATGGCGGCTTCCGCGAGACCGATTTCAGCCTGACGGTGGATGGCGGCTGTGGCTTTGGCGGTCCTTTGATTACCGCCTGCGTCAATCGAAGTGGCGAGGTGGAAGACCTGCTCAAGGTCTGAGACCAGACCGGTTTTTAGGTCTAGAAATCGCTATTTCCAGCCCTGATCAATCACATTTTCGTTAAATCCAATCCTTGTTCAATTGAAGATGAACAGGTCAACCACCTGTTATTCCAGCATTTTCTAAAATACCTCCCGGACAGCACACGGCCTGCGGGAATGTGAGCTGCTATGACTCCTGCGGCTTTACCCTTATAATTCCCAGGTATGAGACGGGTTTACGGTTCCCAACTGCCGCCTTGGTGCCTAGCACCGCCGCGGCCTTCAGGAGGAACAAATGCCGCATATTGACGACCGGCATACCCGCAGGGCCAATCTATCCTATGTGAAAGCATCCATGCGGGAGCCTTTGCTCTCGCGGCAGGAGGAAATGGGCCTTGCGACCAGATGGCGGGAAAACCACGATGTTTCCGCCCTGCATCGGCTGGTGCGGGCCTATACCCGCCTGGTCGTGGCAACAGCATCGCGTTTCCGCAATTACGGACTGCCGCTGGGCGACCTGCTGCAGGAGGGGAATGTGGGCCTGATGATGGCCGCCGCCCGGTTTGAACCGGAACGCGATGTGCGTTTTTCCACCTATGCCTCCTGGTGGATCCGCTCTGCCATTCAGGATTATGTCCTGCGCAACTGGTCGATCGTGCGCACCGGCACCACCGCCGCCCAGAAGTCGCTTTTCTTCAACCTGCGCCGCCTGCGGGCCAAACTTCCCGACGCCCCGGACGGCGGCATGACCATGGACGCCCGTTCTCAAGTGGCCGACAGCCTGGGCGTTAACCTGAGCGACGTGGAAATCATGGAACAACGGCTCAGCGGCCAGGACCAGTCCCTGAACGCCCCCGTTTCCGGGGAATCCGAAAACGCCTGGCTGGACTTTCTGTCAGACGACCGGCCGAACCCGGAAAGCCTGACCGTGGACTCCCATGACGGCCAGACCCGCCATCGCTGGCTGCAGGAAGCCATGCGCGACCTGTCGGATCGGGAACAGATGATCATCCGCAAACGCAGGTTGACCGAAAAAGGCGAAACACTGGAACAACTGGGGCAAAAACTGGGGGTCAGCAAGGAACGGGTGCGCCAGTTGGAACATCGTGCGCTGGGCAAATTGCGTACCGCAATCCTGAAACGCACGAACAACCCGCGCGACCTCCTCATTGAAGGACATTAGCGGCTTCCTGCCGCGGCGGATCGTCATCCAGCAATTCTATCTGTCCCGGCCTTTCCAGACGCAGGAAGGGCCCGTAATACCAACCGATCCATCCGCGCACACGCAGCCGCCGACCGGCCAGGTGCCGCAGATCCAGACCAACCTGTTGAAACCGCGCGACCTCCCACAGATCCAGTCCGATGGTAAAATCGCGCCGCCAGTCTTCCTCGAAATTCAGATAGAGAAACCGGCGCTGCTCACTGACCGAGAAGACACGTCCTTCAACCAGGCCGAAACCATGAACCTGCCCGTTATAGGGAGACGCCCTGGCAATCCGGAACGCACCACCCGCACGCCAATGACCCTTGCCATCCCGGCGCGCCTTTCGTTCAAGCGCCAAAAGCGCCGCCTGCTTTGGACCGCCCCGTCCATCAGCCAGAGCCAGCCCTGCCGCGACCACATCACCATTGAGCCAGCGTCCGTCGGGCAGATAGGCATTGCCCACCAACCGGCCATAACGATCCGGCCTGTCCTGAAGCGCCTGCCATTCAACAGGTGATGACGCAATCATTTCGGAAATAAAACGTTCTGCCGGTCTCTGAATCTTTGGGCTGGGCAGCAGGATACCCGCCAGGCGCAGGCGCTCTCCTGCCGAAGTGACAAGCGTCAGGCCTTCCTCGACCCGGATCACCGGCATTCCCGCCCGGGCCACGCCTGTCGTCACAGCCATGATCACGGCGCAAAGCACCAGAATTTTAACGCCTGTCCTCATGGGTCGCATCGTGACCAAATCCGCCAAGGAAACCAAGCATCTAATTCACCTGCCCGGTTATTGGCACCGCAGTCCGCTATTGGCGGGCTGGCCCAACGGGCCTACAATCGTGCAATTGTCACAAGAAAGGTTGTTCGATGTTTCGCAAGGAACTCTACCCCTCCATCGACCCTTACGAACAAGGCGTGATGGAGCGTGATTCCGGTCATAAGGTCTATTGGGAGCAGGTTGGCAATCCCAAGGGCCAGCCGGTCGTGTTCCTGCATGGCGGCCCGGGGGCGGGGTGTTCCCCCAGTCATCGCCGCTTTTTCGATCCCGACCATTATCGCATCCTGTTGCTGGACCAGCGCGGTTGCGGCAGGTCCGGCCCCACCGGCAGCCTTGAGAACAACACAACACAGGCCCTGATCGGGGACCTGGAAGCCCTGCGCGAACAGCTTGGCATCGAAAGCTGGATCGTCTTCGGCGGCTCCTGGGGGTCAACCCTGGCGCTTGCCTATGCGGAAACGCATCCCGACCGCACGGACAGCCTTGTCCTGCGTGGCGTCTTCCTGGGTAGCGATGCGGAAATCCACTGGTTCATGCATCATATGGGGGCATTCTTCCCGCAGGAATACGACCATTTCCGCCAACATCTGTCGGAAGGCGACCAAGGCGATTTGCTGTCGGGTTTCTACGACCTGCTTTGCAGCGACGACCCCGCCATCCATGGCCCCGCAGCAGAGGTCTGGGCCAAATTCGAGGCGCAATGTTCGACCCTGTTGCCGAACAGGGACGTGGTGAAGGAACTGGACAACAAGGATGCGGCCCTGACCCTGGCCCGGCTTGAGGCCCATTATTTCGTGAACCGCATGTTCCTGGACGAAGGACAGCTTTTGCGCGACGCGGGGAAACTCGCCGGCATCCCGGGTGTGATTGTCCAGGGGCGCTATGATGTGATCTGCCCGCCGCAGGCCGCCTATAAACTGAGCCTGGCCTGGCCGGAATCCGAATTGATCATGGTGCCGGACGCCGGGCATTCGGCAACCGAACCCGGCATCGCGGCAGCGCTGGTTGCATCCATGGAACAGCTCAAAACGCTGGTCTGACAACCTGTAAGCCCGGGCAAAGCCAACTTGACGGGATTGCCCGGCTCAGGACTATTCCTGTTTCAGCTTGCGATAGTCGGTGGTCAGCATGCCGCTGAAGCCCCAGTTATCCGCATCCACCTCATCAATCACGATATGGGTGTTGTTAGGGTTCTTGTTCAGCACCCGGACCAGCGTATCGGTGATTTCCGCAACGATCTGCTGTTTCTGCTCACGGGTAACACCGCTTGTCACTTTCACATTCACGAATGGCATGGAATTTCCTTGGTTGAAGACGGCCGCACGCGCGACCGGTCAGGATGGATCGACTTTCAGAAAACGGCTGATGAGATGGCGGGCCGCGGTCACGGGGGATTGCCTGCCATCCCGCACGGCCTGCTCACTTGTCCGCAACAGGTCCTGCAGATCGGGATCGTCGCGCAGGCGCTGGATCAGGCCCTCGCTGATTTCCGTCCACATCCAGTCCTGTGACTGGGCCTCGCGGCGGGCCTGCAGATGCCCTGCCTGCGTCATCACATCGCGAAAGGCCTCTACCTGATCCCAGGCTGCATCGACGCCCGCACTGGTCAGGGCGGAACAGGTCTGGACCGGCACCTTCCAGTCCATGGTCGCCGGGCGCAGCATATGCAGGGCGTTGCGATATTCCGCAACCGACCGGCGCGCCGGTTTTTCCATATCTCCGTCGGCCTTATTCACCAGGATCATATCCGCCAGTTCGACGATGCCTTTCTTGATCCCCTGCAATTCATCGCCGCCACCGGGCAACAGCAGCAGCAGGAACATATCCGTCATCTCCGCCACCGCGGTTTCAGACTGGCCGACACCGACCGTTTCCACCAGAACCACGTCAAATCCGGCCGCCTCGCAAATCAGCATGGTCTCGCGCGTGCGGCGCGCCACACCACCCAGCGTCCGTCCCGCGGGAGACGGCCGGATGAAGGCGCCGGGATTGCGCGACAGGGTTTCCATACGGGTCTTGTCCCCCAGGATCGATCCGCCACTGCGCTTGGAGGAGGGGTCGACGGCCAGCACCGCAATGCGATGCCCCTGATCGACCACATGGTTGCCAAAAGCCTCGATAAAGGTGGATTTGCCCACGCCGGGCACGCCGGAGATGCCGACGCGGATGCTGTTGCCCGCATGTGGCATCAGTTTTTCGAGCAACCGGTCGGCCTCTTCACGGTGATCGGCGCGCGTGGATTCGATCAGGGTGATCGCACGCGCCAGCGCACGGCGCTGCCCCGAAAGCACCGCGTCGGCCAGTTGGTCTACCTTCATCTCAGACATGGACAAGAACCTGCAACACCGATGATATATCCGGGACTATGTCGCCCGCCCGGCGCTGTAAGGTCAATGGGTTTTTGGCTTTTTCGCCTCGACCATGGTTTCCGACAACAGGCGAAGCCGCGCCAACGCCTGCGGGTCCAGTTCTTCCAGCGACGTCTGTTTCGCGCGGTAGATATTCATCGCCGCATGGATCAACTCGCGCCGGTCCTCTGCCGTCCCCGAAGCAGCCTGTTCCAGTTCCACCAGACGGCTGGCCTCCGCAATCGCCTGCTGGATGGCCTGCGTATCCTCGGTTTCCGCCGGGGCGGCAGCCGGGGCCTTTGGTTTGGGGGCAGGATCGGAAGATTGTTTTTGCGGGCGCGGCTGAACCGTTACCCGGCGCTGTTTCCCGTCACCGCCAGCCTTTTCAGGTGCGGCATCGTCAAGAAAGAACTGAAACAGCTTTTTGAACATGAACTAAGTTTAGCCTGTTTTGGATCAGCCTGGCAAAGAGTGTTTGAAGGGCATAATAGGCAAGCGATTACGTCAGAAGTTTGGCCATCATGATTTCATCCACATAGCGATGGCCCTGCAGCACAGATTGAAGTTTCACCCCTTCCCGCCGGTATCCCATCCTGTCATAAAGGCGGCGGGCCGCAGGATTGGTATGCAGGACCGTCAGCTCCAGCCGATGCAGCCCCAACTCCCGGGCGCGTTCTTCCAGCAAAACCAGCAGCTTTGTCCCCAATCCCATCCGTTGATGGGAATTCAAAATCCCCAGCCCCACCGTGGCGGTCAACCGGCATTTATGCAAATGCCCACCGATCAGAACCGCCTCGCCGACGGGAACGCCTCTCTCCCAGGCGTGAAGCATCACATGGTTTGGTGTTTGTTGGAAGCTACGGATTATCGCCGCCATTTGAGCCACATCATTGGCCCGCTCGTCGGGAGCGCGGATATAGTTGTCCGATTCCGTCAACAACTGGTTGCCGAAATCAAGCAGGACGTCGGCATCTTCAATTCTGGGTTCACGAAAAAGGATCTTATCCAACCTGTTGTTTTCCCGGTATAAGGCGCAAAACCTCGACAATAGAGAAAGCTCAGCATTTAAAAGAGGAAGAGCTTAAATTATTAAACAGAAATATGAAAAATGCTTACTAAAAATTAGGAATTTCCAGTATATCTCAATATTGGGGCAGTATTAAGGGTACAGGACTGTTTGGGAGGGGAACTCCCGAGCAGGGTTTGTTCACTTGTAGATTGCCCATTCGATAGCAAACGACTAATACAAGTGCATGCCAACGGAAAACTAGTAATGATCTCGGGTAGTCCAGTACCAAAATCCCTCATCAGGCGGGGAGTTGCCGTACCATTCACATCTCGTCTGCTTGTTCATGCCCGCGTCCGGCAAGGGCAGGACGGGCTGGTCTTTCTGTTGCACGATCTGGGTGACGGCCATGGTTATTACGTTGTGCCCGCCGCCCATCTGCAAAAGCTGCCCGGCATGACTGTTTACGACAATGCGCTTTTTGCGGCCCTTACGGAGGGCAATATCTGGCAGCCTCTCGGCGTCGCGAAACAGGCGGCTAAAATTGCCATAACAGGCCTTGGCGGCGCACAGCCGATGTATAGATACCGCAGCTATTTACAGGACCTGACCCAGGAAAGCGGGATTATGACCCTGCGCCTGATACAGCGGGCCGTGGCCCAGCTTTCCGATGCGGATGACGCCGCGCGCCAGCTCGATCTGGCCGGCCTGGCAAAACCACAGGGCATACAGGCGGCCAGCAAGGCCCTCGGCGGCTTTGCCAAAAAGGCAAAGATCACCTCCGAAGACCTTTTCCAGCGTCTGGATGACTGGACCAAATCGCTGGTGCCTTTGGGACTGGGCGACGAGCCCTATAAATATTCCGTCCAGGCCACATTGAACGACTTAACCAAAATTTCCGGCGACCTGAAGCGGTGGCTGATTACAGAACCTGTCGGCCCGGCGGAACTGGCGCAGCGCACGGCACTGGCCATGCAGCATACCGCCAGCCTGGGCAACGACCTGATCGCCACGCAGACCGACATGATCGACAATATGGGCGATACCCTGGCCAACTGGGACGAACGGCAAAAACAGATCGCTGATATCAGCGATACCCTGCAATATCTGATCAGCGGATGGCGGACGATCGCCTTTCACTGGCATGACCGGGAAAACCGGGAACGCTTCAGCCAGCGCGAATTCCTGCAGGAAACGGCACCCTTCCTGCCGCGGCTGCCAGAAGACATGACCGGTAAACACAGTGATTTCTGGACCGACCTGCAACGCCTGCAACCCAAATGGGCGACCAAGACACAACTGGTGCAGCGCATGGACCACGCCATAATCGGCGGTCTGGAACGTTTCCGGAGGGAGGCGATATGAGCAGCGAAGAACAGAAAAAGGCACAGCTTCTCGCCTTCATCGAAAACCTGCCGGAACGGGACCTGCGCAAACTGGCAGCCTCCGTCGAACTGGACCGGATGGAACACAAGCTTGGCCTGCCGCATAACGCCATCATGGCGATCCTGCGCCCCTCGCTTGCCCTGATCCGCGCACCCCGCGTCCTGACCGCCCAGCGGGCCTTTTTCCTGCCGGCGGAAGATATGCTGGTCAATGGCAGACCCAGCCCCAAACCCCTGGGCCAGGTTGACCGCAGCACGCTTCAACCACTGTGGGTCTGGTTGACCAAGGAATTGAAGCCGAATGGTTTCCAGGCTCTGTGCAAGGAATACACGAAGGCCCAACTGGAAAGTGACGACCAGGCCATTGCATCTCTGTCGCTCTCCCTCTGGGAGGCCGGTGCAGAAGCCTTCAGCACGGCCCTGGATGACATTGCCGACGATGAAAAGGCCCTGAACGCGCTGGCGGACAAACTGGGCGGACCGGATCGTCTGGAGGACGCCCGGGAAATCACATCGACCCTGCGCATTGCCGCACCGCTTGAGGCGTTGAAATCGCAATTCCCGCCCAAGCCGATGATGGACCTCAACGCCAGACAGGTTGAGGATGTAAAAAAGACCTTCCATCACATCTATGACAACCAGCCGGAAGACTCCATTACCCTGATGCTGGCCCTGATCGGGCGGTTGCTGCGGCCCTTCCCGATTGTGAAAGTTATCGGCGCAATCTCCCGCAGCGGGGATGACTCGATGGTTCAGCGTACGGAAATGGACCTGATCGGGGACATCATCCTCTCCGACCTGGAAACCGACGCCGAAGCGGTCGAAGGCGCAATAGACAACCGCGACATGGCCGATATGGAAGTGGTGTTGCGCGCACGTTATTTCTCGCAGGGTTTCAGCCAGATCACGACCGGCATCGGGATCACCCGCGAAGGCCGTTGGGGCAAACGGTTGTTCGCCATGCGTGGACGCGTCGCCGACGCCTTGCAGGCGCGCATCCTGCGCCATGCGGAAAAGAATGTCATGGCCGCCCTGCCCATGCGCAAGGGGGGTGTCCCGAACCTGAGCGCCGCACCGGACGAACAGGCCTTTGAACGGGCCGAGGACTGTGCGCGGGCGGTCGGCGAGTTGCACCAGATCGGGGAGCGCCTGGGCCTGCAATCGGCGGCCAGAAGCTGTGTCGCCTCCCTGCGGAAAAACCTGGAAAGCTATAACGACGCCATTTTGAAGCTGCTGCCTAAAACGCCGGAAGACAAGCAGGATATTGCAGAATCCTTCCTGTGCATTTCCGTTCGCCTGGTTGAGCTTCTGACCAGTTCGGTGGAGGCGGAAACCCTGCGCCGCCGCGGTATGAACGCCCTGGCAGCCGCACAAAACGAGTAGCCAACCAACCGCCTAAGCTTTTCTTGGTCTCTTGCCCCAGAATTATCCGTTTGTCCTGATCGCAATCCCTACCATCTAATAAGGGATGAAAGACAAACCGATAGTCATTTCTCAATCGAAATGACTTAAACGATGGGACTGGGTTATGGATATTCTGGAACTTTCCGCATTCACCGCAGATGGCAAAGGCGGCAATCCCGCCGGCGTCGCCTTTCTGGAAATGATGCCCGACGATACCGAAATGCTGCGCGTTGCAGCGGATCTGGGGTACTCTGAAACAGCCTTCCTGCTGAATGAAGGTGACCATTGGCGGGTCCGCTATTTTGCGCCGACCATCGAGGTGCCCTTCTGCGGCCATGCCACCATCGCCTTGGGGGCGGCGCTTGGCATGCGCTTTGGCGCCGGGGTCTATAACCTGCAGCTCAACGACGCCGCCATCACGGTGGAGGCCCGGCAGGACGAGGGCGGCAACTGGACCGCAGCGCTGCAGTCGCCGGAAACCTGGTCGGAACCGGCGGATAACGACCTGGTCAACGCCGTCATGGATGAATTCGGCCTGACGAAAGAAAATCTTGCGGACGGCCTGCCGGTCCGTCTGGCGGGCACGGCCACACGCCATCTGATCCTGCCGCTGGCCCGGCGCAAACGCCTGTCGCAGCTTGGCTACAATTTCGAGGCCCTGCGGAAAATCATGGCCGCCCACAACCTGACAACCATCGCCGTCGTCCAGCCGGAAACGCCCGATCTGTTTCATGCCCGCAACCCCTTTGCCATCGGCGGGGTCTATGAAGACCCGGCAACCGGTGCGGCGGCGGCCGCATTTGCCGGTTACCTGCGGGACATCAACTGGATGGATGCCGGGAAGATCACCATCGTGCAGGGTGAGGATATGGGCCGCAAATCTCTGCTGACGGCAGAATTCGGCCCGGAAAAAGGCAGCAGCATCCGGATTTCCGGGGCGGTCTCCGAGATTAAGTAGATAGGCTGTGGCGGGGGAAAGGCCCCGCCACTCCCCCTCTAAATCCGAATGGCAATTTTGCCGAAATGCCCGCCCTGCGCCATGAGCTCATAGGCCTGGCGCGCCTCGTCAAAGTCGAATGACCTGTCAATCACCGGACGAAGCCCATTGGCCCCGATTGCAGTCACCATTTCCCTGAAATCGGCCAACGACCCGGTGTTGCTGCCGACAAGACGTAACGTCTTCAAAAGAACCGGCAGAAGGGAGACATTCAGCATATCGCCGGAAATAAAACCAACCATAAAGACCGTGCCTTCGATCGCCGTGGCGTTCAGCGACCGTGCGAAAGTCTCGGGGCCGACGGTCTCCACCACCAGGTCGACACCCTGTCCGTCGGTCAATTCCAGAACATTCTCGTCCCAGGCGTCGACCCGTCTGTAATTGATCACCTCATCCGCGCCCAGAACCCTTGCCTGATCCAGTTTTTTGTCGGACGAGGAGATGATAATCACTCGCGCACCGCTTGCCTTGGCAAATTGCAGGGCAAAAAGACTGACCCCACCGGTGCCCAGCAACAGCACCGTCTTGCCGGGGCAGAGATTACCGGTCCGCACCGCCTTCCAGGCCGTGGTCGCGGCGATGGACAGCGTCGCCCCTTCTTCATAGGAGAGATGTCCCGGCATCGAGGCTAGCCCATAGGCAGGCATCACCAGATAATCAGCCAGCGATCCCGGCACAGTAATCCCCCGCATGGGGCGGCTTTCCAAAGACGGCAAGCGGCCTGCCTGCCAGTCCGGCAGAAAATGCGGCAGGACCCTGTCACCCGGTTTATAGGCTGCAACGCCCTCGCCACATTCAACCACCTCCCCAGCCCCGTCGGCGACCGGAATCAGTGGCAATTGCGGGGCAGGAAAGGCGCCGCTGGCGACGGCCAGATCGATATAATTGAGACTGGCTGCATGAAGTTTAATCAACACCTCTCCCGCCTGTGGTCGGGGAATGTCGACTTCCACCGGCTTCAGACCGTCGAAGCCCGTAGCGGTCAAATGATAGGCTTTCATCGTGATTTCCATAACTGGTTGAACCACGATTTCTCTACATCACCCGTCTTTGACCTTTAATCCATAACAATTTCAGTATATTCCTGCAAATTATGCAGGAACTAATCGGTCAACATCTGGACCAGATCACCGCCTTTATCACCGTGGCCGAACAGGGCAGCTTCGCAGCAGCAGCACGGATATTGGGCAAGGACGCCTCCGTTTTGTCCAAACGGGTTACGGCATTGGAAGAAAGACTAGGCATTCGCCTTCTGGAACGCAGCACGCGCAGACTGGCCCTGACGGAGATCGGAAAGCGGTATTGCCACCGCATGAAAACCCTTCTCCACGCCATGGCCGAGGCGGAAGCAGAAGCCAGCACCCAGAGCCTTGAGCCGCGCGGCACCCTACGCCTCGCACTGCCGCTTGCCTTTGGCCGCCAATGGATCGCACCAATCCTGCCCGATTTTCTGGCTCTCTACCCGCAACTCAATCTCGATGTCACCTATGCCGACCATTATGTGGACCTGCTGGCGGAAAACATGGATCTGGCAATCCGCATCGGTGAACTGCCAGACAGCAGCCTCGTGGCGCGAAAGTTGGCCGACCATAGGCGGGTCGTCTGCGCAACGCCCGCCTATCTGAACCGCCACGGACAGCCGGACCGGCCGGAAGACTTACAGAACCATAACTGTCTGCATTTCACACATATGGTCAGCTATCCCCATTGGCGCTTCCAACGCGGCGGAGAGGAGCGATCCGTCCGCGTTTCAGGAAATTATCAGGCCAATGATGCCAATAGCCTGATTCAGGCGGTTCTGGCAGATCAGGGTCTGACCGTTGTTTCCGACTGGCTGGTAGGCCCGGACCTTGCCGAGGGGCGGCTGGTCAATGCCTTGCCCGGCTGGCAGTTGGAGGGAGAAGGTGCAATCTATCTGGTCCGACCGTCCAATCGTTTCGAGGCCGGAAAGACAAAGGTTTTTGTCGACTGGCTGACCGGGAAAATGACCCCATTGCCATGGGGCCGCCAATAATAAAACGGGGCCGAAGCCCCGCTTTAACTACAAAGCCTAAAGCTTCCAGCCTCAGCTTGCCTGTCCCTGGCGGCGGCGGACCAAACCGAGCCCCATCAGACCGAGCCCCATCAGGCCAAGCGCGGCCGGTGCCGGCACATTGGCAAAAGCATGGTTGTCGGTTTCAAAGGCATAATTGGTAGAGGTCAGAACAACCTTGTCAAAAACCTCACCCAACGCACTGTCAAACCAGAAGTTCACATAATCCGCCCCGACAACACCCTGGTTGCCATTGGCCGGGTTTTTGACGTCGCTGCCGGAGAAACTGGCGACGAGGACATTGTCATCATAGAAACTGATATAGTTGTAGGTATCAACCGAGCCCCAGTAGAGACCAAAATAGTTGTAATCCCCACCGGCATCAATGGCCAGCGAACCACTGCGGTACGGGTTGGGCACAGACAGATACGGCGTGCCGTCACCCGGAGGGGCGGCATAGCGGCCGCCAACGCTACCGGTAACAACCGCGCCATCACCGGAATAGTTAGACGGCATCATGCCGTTATTGAAATCCACAACGGTGGCACCCGAAACATTGGTGGTCAGCCCGCTGCCATCGGCAGCCATCTTGCCACCCACCGTGATATAGGCGGCCTGTGCACTGACCGTCGCTGACAGGGCAAAACCGGCGACCAACCCTAATAATTTCCACATACGCATGAATAACAATTCCCTAGTCAAAAGCATTTGCATTGAGCCGCCATGCAGCAAGTCCTGTGCCAGAAGAAAACACACCATAACTTTCAATACCTTAAGAAGGTATTACGAAAGCAATGAAAATCCTGCTGTCAATTTCACCGACACTCCGTCGGAACCTGACACCGCATAAACCCAGCCAATGTCCCCAGCCCATAAAAAAACCCGGCGACAAAAGCCGCCGGGTTCCCTATCTACACAGAATTGCATTCCAGGCCTTAGACCGCTTCCGCCTCGCGGCGGCGGCGGTCGCGTTTACGTTCGTTGGAATCCAGGATCGCCTTGCGCAGACGAATGTGGTTGGGGGTGACCTCAACACGCTCGTCTTCCTCGATATAGGCAATCGCTTCTTCCAGTGTGCGCTGGATCGGCGTGGTCAGCTTCACCGCATCGTCCTTGCCGCTGGCACGGACGTTGGTAAGCTGCTTGCCTTTCAGCGGGTTCACTTCCAGGTCCTGGCCCTTGTTGTGCTCGCCGATGATCATGCCCGGATAGACATCCACGCCCGCATCGATGAAGAGCGGCCCGCGTTCTTCCAGGTTCCACAGGGCATAGGCCACGGCCTTGCCTTTCTCCTGGGAAATCAGCACGCCCACACGGCGACCGGCAATGGCGCCCTTGAACGGGGCAAAACCGGTGAACATGCGAGACAGGATGCCGGAACCGCGGGTATCGGCCAGGAATTCACCCTGATACCCGATCAGGCCGCGCGACGGGATGGCGAAACGCAGGCGAACCTTGCCACCGCCCGACGGCTGCATTTCCATCAGCTCGCCTTTGCGGATGCCGAGCTTCTCAACGACGACGCCGCTGAATTCCTCGTCCACGTCGATCTGGGCTTCTTCCATCGGCTCCAGCGTTTCGCCGTTCTCGCCCTTCTGGAACAGAACGCGCGGCGGACCGACGGTCAGCTCAAAACCCTCACGGCGCATGGTCTCGATCAAAACGCCGAGTTGCAATTCCCCACGGCCAGCCACTTCGAAGCTGTCTTTCTCGGCGGACTGGGTGATGCGGATGGAGATATTGCCTTCCGCTTCGCGTTCCAGACGGTCGGCGATCATGCGGCTGGTCAGCTTGTCGCCGTCCTGGCCCGCAATCGGGCTGTCGTTGACGGAAATTGTCATGGACATGGTCGGCGGGCTGATCGGGCGGGCGTCCAATGCCTCATCCACAGTGGTCGCGCAGATGGTGTCGGCCACCGTGGTCTTGGCAAGACCGGCCAGCGCCACGATGTCACCGGCCTGGGCTTCTTCGATCGGCTCACGCTTCAACCCGCGGAAAGCCAGAAGCTTGGTCAGGCGCGCCTGCTCGATACGCTCACCGGACTGTTTCAGGCCCTTGACCGTCTCGCCTGCCTTCAGGCGACCGGACTGGATACGACCGGTCAGGATACGGCCCAGGAAGGGGTCTGCTTCCAGCGTGGTGATCAGCATCCGGAACGGCCCGTCCGGATCGGCATCCGGTTCCGGGATGTGATCCAGCATCAGATCGAACAGCACATCCATGTTTTCGCGCGGCTCTGCCAGATCCTTCACCGCCCAGCCTTCCTTGGCAGAAGCGTAAAGAACCGGGAATTCGAGCTGCTCTTCAGAGGCGTCCAGCGCCACGAACAAATCGAAGACCTGATCAACGACCCAATCGGGGCGCGCATCGGGCTTGTCGGCCTTGTTGATCAGAACGATCGGCTTCAGGCCCAGTTCCAGCGCCTTCATGGTAACGAATTTGGTCTGCGGCATGGGGCCTTCGGCGGCATCCACCAGCAGGACAACACCGTCGACCATGGAGAGGATACGCTCCACCTCGCCACCGAAATCGGCGTGGCCCGGGGTATCGACGATGTTCAGACGGGTGTCGTTCCATTCGACGCTGGTGCATTTGGCGAGAATGGTAATCCCGCGTTCCTTTTCCAGATCGCCGCTGTCCATGGCACGCTCGTCCAGCGCCTGATTGGCGCGGAAGGTCCCGGACTGTTTCAACAATTCATCGACCAGGGTGGTTTTGCCATGGTCGACGTGGGCGATAATCGCCAGGTTGCGCAACGCCATAACGACGTTTCCTTTCGTAGGATTTAATACAAGTAGTTCGTTAGCCGACGAGGCCCGGCAGATGTGCTTTCACATCCGCCTCGATCCGCGCGCCATAGTGGGAGATGACCTCACCCCCCATCATGGAACCGATCCGCCCGCAGGTCGCCAGGTCGTGGCCCTGCGTCAGGCCGAACAATACACCGGCGGCGTATTGGTCACCGGCCCCGGTGGTGTCGACCACCTTTTCAACCGGATCGGCGGGAACGGTCACGGTTTCATCCGCACTGATCAGGACCGACCCCTTGGCACCGCGCGTAACGCAGGCCAGTTCACAATGGCCGCTGACCAGTTTGATCGCCTCGTCGAAGTCTTCAACCTGGTAGAGCGACAGCAGTTCATCCTCATTGGCGAAGAGGATGTCGATATGGTTTTCCACCAGATGACGGAAGCTTTCGCGGTGACGGTCTACACAGAAACTGTCGGACAGCGAAAGTGATACTTTGGTGACACCACCGGCATGGGCCGCTTCCGCCGCCTTCACAAAAGCGCGCTTGGCGTCTTCGCGGTCGAACAGATAGCCTTCCATATAGACCACTTTGGAGGCCTGGATCAGCTTTTCATCCACATCCGCCTCGGTCAGCATATTGGCCGCACCCAGATAGGTGCACATGGTGCGTTCGGCATCGGGGGACACCAGAACCAGGCATTTGCCGGTCGCCATGCCATCCGTCGAATAGGGCGTATCAAAGGTCACGCCGATGGAACGGATGTCGTGGCGAAAGACCTGACCGAACTGGTCGTCGCGGACCTTGCCGATATAGGCACCCTTGCCGCCAAGGGCGGCGATCCCGGCCATGGTATTGCCGCAGGACCCGCCGGAAACCTCATGGGTCGGCGGCAGTTGCTCATACAGCGCATTGGACCGGTCCAGCTCCACCAGGTTCATGCTGCCCTTGGGCAGGTCATTGCTGCCCAGGAAGCCGTCCTCAATATCGGTGATTACGTCCACCAGGGCATTGCCAATGCCCACCACGTCATACGCCGTCATGAAATGTCCTTATTCGTCGAAGCCGTCTATCCGGCCATGCCAATTCCGGGTCGCCGAAAAAAGGGCGACGCGGCGCTTCTATACAGTAGAAATATAGGGCAGGGCAACGTTTGTGGGCCGATTTCCGGCAAAGCCCTGCTTATACGGCTTGATTTTCATCCCTTTCTGCCGCAAAACCGGTCCCATGATGCAGCCAAAAGATCGAATTCTCGTTGCGCTTGATACGCCCGATGTGGCCAAGGCGCAGCATTTGTCGCGCCAGCTTCAGGGCCATGTCGGTGGCGTGAAGCTGGGTCTGGAATTCTTCAATGCCAATGGTCATGACGGCGTACGCGCGGTTACCCACGGCGACGACGATGCCACGCCACGCGGCGCGGCCACGCCGAACCAGCCGCTGTTCCTGGACCTGAAATTCCACGATATCCCGAATACGGTCGCAGGCGCCATCCGCTCTGTCACGCCGCTCGCGCCCAAAATCGTCAATGTTCACGCCGGCGGCGGCCCGGCCATGATGAAAGCCGCCCTGCAGGCAGCGGAATTCGCCGCAGAGCCCCTCGGCATCACCCGCCCGATGGTGATCGCGGTCACCGTGCTGACCAGCATGGATGACGACGATCTCTCCGCCGTCGGCCAGCAGGGCCCGACGGAAGAACAGGTGGTGCGGCTGGCGAAACTGACGCAGGACTGCGGCTTGGACGGTGTGGTCTGTTCCGCCCGCGAGATTGCTGCAATCCGCAAGGCCTGCGGCCCGGATTTCAAGCTGATCGTGCCGGGCATCCGCCCGGAATGGGCTGACAAGGGCGACCAGAAACGCACCATGACCCCGCGTGAGGCAGTCGATGCCGGTGCGGATTATATCGTCATCGGACGCCCGATCACCCAGGCCAATGATCCGGTCGCCGCCGCCAAGGCAATTGCGGAAAGCCTGACCTGACCCACCGGAAAAGGAGATTTATGCACAGAGGTTAAAACGCCGAAAACCGGCTTTTTCCCTTCGGCTCCAGATACGGACCGGAGCCTTTTGTGTATGACCGACTTTTCCGGAGCAATCCATGACAAATGACTATGTAGTCCGCGCCTTTGATCCCGCCGATACAGACCGCCTGTTGGAAATCTGGCTGGCCGCCTCTAAAATCGGCCATCCCTTTCTGGGTGACGCCGTGCTGCGGGATCAGATGAAGCTGGTCCGCGATATATACCTGCCCCAGGCGGAAACCTGGGTCGCCTGCAAAACCCATAGGGCGATCGGCTTCATCGGTCTTCTGGATAATTTTATCGGGGGACTGTTCGTCGACCCATCGTTTCACGGTCATGGCATCGCCAAAACCCTGATCAACGCCGCCAGCAGCCGTTACCCATCACTGGACGTTGACGTCTATGAAGACAATCCTATTGCCCCCACCGTATACCAACGGCTGGGTTTTCGTGAAATCTCCAGGCGGCTGACAGACGACGACGGGAGACCCCACCCGCTGATCCGGATGCGCCTGTCCCCTTGAACGGGCATGGACCGGCCCGGCAGTCAAAGCGGTCGGGTCGGTCTATTTCACCACAACAACCGTACAGGGCGCGGAATTGCTCACCTTGTGGGAGACGCTGCCCATGAGCAGGCCTTTCAGGTCACTCAGCCCCCGGCTGCCCATGATGATCATGTCGGCCTTGTATTTCGCGGCATGCTCGACGATCTGCTCTGCCGGGTCGCCATTGGTGATTTCGTGATCGACCTTGGAAACGCCGTGTTCCTTCAGCACGGTTTCCGCGTGGTTTGTAATGACACCGCCAATTTTTTCGTAGACCACGCCCATGGCTCCGCGATTTTCCGCCCGTCGCATATCCTCATAGACCGAGATCGGCATGGTCACCAATGCGCCGCCGGGGCTTGAGATATCAACATCGGCCAGATGTTCGGATTCCGCCAGATGGCGCAACTGCGCCTCGTCGCGGTGCCCGTAAACATTCAACACATGAACCGCCGCGCCATATTTGGAGGCAATGTCCCCTGCCAGTTCCAACGCCTTGTCGGCATGTTTGGAACCGTCTGTGGGTACAAGGATTGATTTGATCATGAAAAGCCTCCTTTGCGCTGTCTGGTCAGATGCCGGATGCCATTCCGGTATTCATAGCAAGCTTATGATTTCACACCTGAGGCCTTCCGGGCATTAATCTACATCAACCTCCGTCCGTCCGCTTTCGCCGCAACACCCGCCACCCTGCAAGGAAGTGACTTGTCGAAGGGCTTCGGGATGCTTACTTTAGCCGCGTTGACAAGTAGGAAGCTCGCATGACGACAGCTGCGAAAATCTGTGGGATCACCACACCGGATGCGTTGGACGCGGCCGTGAAAGCCGGGGCCGCGCATGTGGGTTTTGTCTTTTTCCCGCCCAGCCCGCGCAGCATCACGACCGAAGAGGCCGCCATTCTGGCCGCGCGCCTGCCGGTGGACGTGAATGCCGTCGGTCTGTTTGTGGACCCGGATGATGGTCTGATCGACCGGGTGCTCGAGGCGGTTCCCCTCGACATTATCCAGTTGCATGGCAAGGAAAGCCCGGAACGGGTCGCGGCAATCAAGGCGCGCACCGGACGGGCCGTGATGAAGGCGGTTCATATCCGCGAGGCTGAAGACCTGGAACAGGTCCCGGCCTATGAAGAGGTTTCCGACTGGATTCTGTTCGATGCAAAACCGCCAAAGGACGCAAAGCTGCCCGGCGGCAATGCGGTCGCCTTTGACTGGACCCTGCTTGAAAATCAACGATGGCGTCGCCCCTGGATGTTGGCAGGCGGCCTCACCCCGGACAATGTCGTTACTGCCATAAGACTGACCGGCGCACCCTGCGTCGACACCTCGTCCGGCGTGGAAGACGCACCGGGGCAGAAAAGCCCCCATAAAATCCAGCTCTTCCTCGAAAAGGTAAAAAGCATCTGACGCGGCTGGCGTCTGGACTTGGACGCCAGCCTGCATTAAACACGCGAACGAGTAGTGTATATCGCTATACATTAATAACGAATACTCTGCTCCGCGCCTGACAGGGGAAATGTGATGAGCCAAGTAAACAGCTATCGTACCGGCCCGGATGAAGGGGGTCATTTCGGTATCTTCGGCGGCCGCTTTGTGGCCGAAACCCTGATGCCGCTGATCCTGGATGTGGAAAAGGCCTATAACGACGCCAAGAACGATCCCGGCTTCGACCAGGAATTCCGCAGCTATCTGAAGCAATATGCCGGTCGCCCCAATCCGCTTTATTTCGCCGAACGCCTGACCGAACATTTTGGCGGCGCGAAAGTCTATCTGAAGCGTGAAGAGCTGAACCACACCGGCAGCCACAAGATCAACAACGTGCTGGGCCAGATCCTGCTGGCGCGGCGCATGGGCAAGAAACGCATCATTGCCGAAACCGGCGCAGGACAGCACGGCGTGGCGGTTGCCACCGTCTGTGCGCTGTTCGACCTGCCCTGCAAGATCTACATGGGCAAGACCGATGTGGAACGCCAGGCCCCCAACGTCTTCCGTATGAAGCTGCTGGGTGCGGAGGTTGAAGCCGTCACCTCTGGGTCCATGACGCTCAAGGACGCGATGAACGAAGGCCTGCGCGACTGGGTCGCCAATGTGGAAGACACTTTCTACATCATCGGCACCGTCGCAGGCCCGCATCCCTATCCGGAAATGGTCCGCGATTTCCAATGCGTGATCGGCGACGAGACCAAGACGCAGATCATGGAGGCCGAAGGCCGTCTGCCGGATGTGGTCACCGCCTGCATTGGCGGCGGGTCCAACGCCATGGGCCTGTTCCATCCCTTCCTGGACGACAAATCGGTACGCATCATCGGGGTAGAGGCCGCTGGCAGCGGCATTGAAACCGGCGAACACGCCGCCTCGCTGACCGGCGGGCGTCCGGGCGTGCTGCACGGAAACCGCACCTATCTGCTGCAGGATGACGACGGCCAGATCACCGAGGCCCATTCCATTTCCGCCGGTCTCGACTATCCCGGCATCGGGCCCGAACATTCGTGGCTAAAGGATATCGGGCGGGCGGAATATGTCTCCGCCACCGACGCAGAGGCCCTGGAAGCCTTCCAGCTTTGCTCCAAGAAAGAGGGCATTATTCCGGCCCTGGAATCCAGCCATGCACTGGCCTATGTCGCCAAGCTGGCGCCGAGCATGAAAAAAGACGACATCATCGTCGCCTGCCTGTCGGGTCGTGGTGACAAGGACGTCTCAACGGTTGCCGCACATCTGGGGGTGGAACTATGACCGCACAATCCTTCGCGCCCGACAGCGGCCGTATCAAAGCCCGTTTCGACGCCCTGAAAAAGGAAGGTCGTAGCGGTCTCGTGACCTTCATCACCGCCGGTGACCCCAACTACGACACCGGCCTGGAAATCCTGAAAGGCCTGCCGAAGGCGGGTGCCGACCTGATTGAAATCGGCATGCCCTTCACCGATCCGATGGCCGACGGCCCCGCGATCCAGGCAGCCGGTCTTCGTGCGCTGGCAGGCGGCCAGACGCTGGCCAGGACACTGGACATGGTGGGCGAGTTCCGCGCGGACAATCAGGATACGCCGGTCATCCTGATGGGCTATTACAACCCGATCTATTCCTATGGCGTCGAACGCTTCCTGAAGGAAGCCCGCGATGCCGGTGTGGACGGCCTGATTGTGGTCGACCTGCCGCCGGAAGAGGATGCGGAATTGTGCATTCCCTCCGCCAAGGCCGGGGTCAACTTCATTCGCCTGACCACACCGACGACAGTGGGCGAACGCCTGCCGGTGGTTCTGAACGAATATACCTCCGGCTTTGTCTATTATGTTTCGATCCTGGGGATCACCGGCACGAAATCCGCAACGGATGCGCAGATCAACGAGGCCATGAGCCGCCTGCGCGCCCATACGGATTTGCCGATCGCGGTCGGTTTCGGCATCAAGACGCCGGACCATGCCAAGGCGGTTGCCGATGTCGCGGATGCCGCCGTTGTCGGTTCCGCCATTGTCGACAAAATCAAAGAAAACCTTGATGAAAACGGCCAGGCGACGCCCGGCCTTGTGGATGCGGTCCTAAGCTATGTTTCGGACCTGGCGCAAGGTGTGCGCGGCTGACGCCTGACAGAAAACTGTTGGAAAGAGAAGATCAATGAACTGGCTCACCAATTTCGTACGCCCGCGCATCAAGGCGCTGGTCGCTTCCAAGCCGGATATCCCCGATGATATGTGGCATAAATGCGGTGGCTGCGGGCAGATGATTTTCTATCGCGACCTGAAGGCCAACTGGCATGTCTGCACCCATTGCAATCATCACATGCGCCTGCCTGTCAACGATCGCCTGGAAATGCTGTTCGACGACGGTGCCTATAACCGTATCGAGCTGCCGAAGGTACAGCAGGACCCGCTCAAGTTCCGGGACCGCAAGCGTTACACGGACCGCCTGAAGGAAGCCCGTCACCTGACCGACGAGCAGGACGCCATCATTGTCGCCCATGGCAAGCTGACCGGCGAGAATGTTGTGGTTGCGGCCTTCAACTTTGACTTCATGGCAGGGTCCATGGGCACCGCCGTGGGCGAGGGCATTGTCGCCGCCGCCCATCTGGCTGTGGTCCAGAATGCACCGCTGATCGTCATCCCGGCCTCCGGCGGGGCGCGGATGCAGGAAAGCATCCTGTCGCTGATGCAGATGCCGCGCACCACCATCGCCATCCAGGAACTGAAGGAAGCGGGCCTGCCCTATATCGTGCTGCTGTCCGACCCGACCACCGGGGGTGTCACCGCCAGCTTTGCCATGCTGGGCGACATTCATCTGGCCGAACCGGGCTGCATGATCGGCTTCGCCGGTCGCCGCGTGATCGAACAGACCGTGCGCGAGGTCCTGCCGGAAGGTTTCCAGACGGCGGAATACCTGCTGGACCATGGCATGGTCGATATGGTGGTGCCGCGCGGCGAGCTGAAACAGACGCTGGGCACGCTCGTCGACCTGATCATGAACAAGAAGGCATCCGGCGAAGTCGTACCCTTGAACAAGGAAGCCGTCGCCGAACAGTTGGACATTCCGGAACCGGAACAAGGTGAAGAGGAAGAGGTGGTCACCCCGCCGATCCCCGACGATCCCAAGCCGCGTCCGGTTAAAAAAGAAGACTGAGTAGCAGACCATGGTGACCCGCCGCAGTGACGCCATCCTGGCGCGGTTGATGCAGTTGCACCCCAAGGTGATCGACCTGTCCCTGGGGCGCACGCTGGAGCTTTTGGAAAAACTGGGCCGTCCGCAGGACAAGCTGCCACCCGTGGTGCATGTCGCCGGGACCAACGGCAAAGGATCGACCATTGCCTATCTGCGCTGCATGCTGGAAGAGGCGGGTTATCGGGTCCATGTCTATACCTCACCGCATCTGGTGACCTTTGCCGAACGCATCCGTCTGGCGGGGGAACAGATCTCCGAAGCGGCGTTGAGCGCACTGCTCGAAGACTGCGAGAAGGTCAATGGCGGTGAGCCGATCACCTTCTTTGAAATCACCACCTGCGCGGCAATGAAGGCCTTTGCGGATACGCCGGGCGATATCGTGTTGCTGGAAACCGGACTGGGCGGGCGGCTTGACAGCACAAATGTGGTGGAAAGCCCGGCCTGCACCATCCTGACGCCGATTTCGATGGACCACACCCAGTTCCTGGGCGACACGCTGGAGGCGATCACCCGTGAAAAGGCCGCCATCCAGAAGGCGGATGTGCCCTCCGTGGTCGGTCCACAGCCGGACAGCGCCATGGAAGTGATCGAGGAACGCGCCCGCGAGGTAAACGCGCCGCTGGCCCGCGCCGGGGCCGAATGGTCGATCACCGAAACGGAGAACGGCCTGCGCTTCACCAGCGTGCCGGTCACGCTGGACCTGCCGAAACCGGGCCTGCCGGGACGCCACCAGACCCCCAATGCGGGGGCGGCGGTCGCCGCGGCGCTGGAACTGCGCGACCAGGGGTTCGAGATTTCCGACGAACACATCCGGGCCGGGATCGCCAATGCAACCTGGCCCGCGCGCCTGCAACGCCTGACCACCGGCCCGATCGTGGACGCCATGGGCGAGACTTCCGAAGTCTGGCTGGACGGCGGCCATAATGCCGCGGCCGGCGAGGCCCTGGCCGACATGGCACAGACCTGGTCTGACAAGCCGCTCTACATCATATTCGGCATGCTTAATACCAAGGCGGCCGGTGACTTCCTGCGCCCTTTGGCACCCCATGTCACGCAGGCCTGGTCCATCGCCATTCCGGGTGAGGAAAACAGCCTGACAGCCGGTGAATCCGAAGCCTTCGCCAAAGGGCAGGGCATCGACTGCACGGCGATGGAGACGGTCGAAGACGCCCTGTCACAGATCCCCAAGGACAAGCCCGCGCGGCTTTTGATCTGCGGCTCGCTGTATCTTGCCGGTGTGATCCTGTCCGAGAACGGCTAGACCTTCAAATCGGCACCCGTGGGCTATATCAACCCCGCTGACGCCTCAACCGCCCTTTCAATTCGCCCAGTTTCGCCGCACCCGTCACATGGGCCAGACCGAAATAGACGATGGCACCCCCGCCGACCAGTCCACCCAGAATGGCGGCGCGCAGGGGAAACAGCATGCCGGTCATGACCGGTTGCAGTTCCATGGCCGCATAGGCCAGCAGGGCGCCCATGATCACCGCACTGACGATCAGGCGGGGCAGGACGCGTTTCATCCGCGCGTCCAGACGGAAATGGCCGCGCCGATAGAGGATCACCGCCAGGACGAAGACATTAACCCAGGCGGTGATCGCAGTCGCCAGCGCGATGCCCACATGGGCGAGGACCTGCATCAGCCCGAAGGCCAATGCGATATTCAGCACCACATTGACGGACGCAACCTTCACCGGGGTTTTGGTATCCTCACGGGCAAAGAAACCGGGACTGAGCGCCTTGATCAGAACATAGGCGGGCAGGCCGATGGCAAAGGCCTGCAGCGCGCCGGATGTGGCAAGCGTCGTCTCTGCCGTGAAAGCGCCGCGCTGAAACAGGACATTGATGATCGGCCAGGGCATGGCGATCAGGGCAATCGCCGCAGGCAGGGTCAGGACAAGGGAGATTTCCAGCGCGCGGTTCATGGAATGCAGGGCCTGTTCCCCCTGACCGGCGCGCAACTGGCGGGTCAGCAGCGGCAACAGCGCCACCCCGACGGCAACACCGACCACACCCAGGGGCAACTGGTTCACGCGGTCCGCATAATAGAGGTAGGAGACGGAGCCCTCGGGCAGCAGGGACGCCAGGATATCCCCCATCATCACATTGATCTGCACGACCCCGGCCCCCAGGACACCCGGCCCCATCAGCATCAGCAGACGCTTTACCCCCGCAGTCATCCGCGGGCGCGGCAACCGCACCATGATACCCGCCTTGTGACAGGCATAGGCCAGGAAGAGGAATTGCACGGCACCCGCAATCGCCACGCCGCTTGCCATGGCATGGCCGGGCATCTGCAGGATACCGCTGCTGACCAGGACCAGAACGGTAATCATCACAATATTCAGCAGGACCGGTGCAGCCGCGGCGGCGGCAAATCGACCGGTCGAGTTCAGCATTCCTGAGAATTGCGCGCACAACACCATGAACAGCAGATAGGGAAAGGTAATCTGGGCGAGCGCCACGGTCAGGGCGAATTTCTCCGTATCCGCCACAAAGCCGGGGGCCACCACCCGCATCAGCCAGGGCATTCCCGCGAGGGACACCACGGTGAGCAACAGCATGCCAAAGGTCAGGACCGCAGCCACCTCACCCCCGAAGGCGCGGGCGGCCTGTTTGCCATCCGTTTCCAGACGACCGGCGTAGAGCGGCACGAAAGCCGCATTCATCGCGCCTTCGCCAAAGAGACGGCGGAACAGGTTCGGGAATTTGAAGGCAATGAAAAAGGCGTCGGCCACCATGCCTGCGCCCACCACATTGGCGATCAACACATCCCGGATGAAGCCCAGAACACGGCTCATCATGGTCCACCCGCCAATGGTGGCCACCGAACGCAGCAAACTCATAAACCCTAGTCCCTTTGGGAGCGTCCCATCCGGGACACCCTGATTGTTTCCCCCTGTTTAGCGGAGAATTGCGCCGGAAAGAAGGCCCGATTTCATTACATTGACAGGCCGCATATCCTTGTAAGACCCTGCAAACCCGACTACATAGAATTTCAATTATGCATAGCAAAGGGGAAGAAGGCCCATGATTTCCGCATTGACCAAAGCCCTCGGCCAGATGGGGGATCCCAAACTGCAGGCGGTCTTCTGGAAAGGTGTCATCGGGTCGATCGTTGCCTTCATCCTGCTTTATGCCGTGCTCTGGGGCCTGCTGAGCCAGGTGGCCTGGACCGAACTGCCCTTCTACATCGGCGATTTCTTTGCCTGGATGGGCGACAGTTTCGATGTTTTCGGCGGTGTTTTCTTCGGTGGAACGATCCTGATCGCCACCTATTTCCTCTTCCCCGCCGTGATGATCGCGGTCGTCGGCATCTTTCTGGACGATGTCTGCGAGGCGGTTGAGGACAAACACTATCCGCATCTCGGCAAGGCCCGCAAAATCACCATTGTCGACAGCCTGTGGAACGCGTTGAAATTCGTCGGTGTCATGGCGCTGGTCAACATTGTCGCCGCGCCCTTTTACATCCTCACTTTCTGGGTCATCGGACTGGGTCTGGTCCTTTACTACCTGATCAACGGCTATCTGATCGGCCGGGAATATTACGAACTGGTCGCCTTCCGCCGGATGTCGCCGAAAAACGCCCACAGATTGCGCCGTGCCCATCGCGGACAGATCATGCTGGCGGGGGCCGCGGTTGCTTTCGCCATGACCATCCCCATCGTCAACATCCTGACGCCGATCATCGCCGCCGCCATGATGGACCATCTGTTCATGCGCCTGCCGCGCCGCGCCGAATTCATGGATGCGGAACCGGTAAGCGACCTGGCGAAGTCCTGATCCATGACGGTCTTGCGCCTCGCCCTCGTTGCGGCAATTGCGGTTGGACTGGCGGCCTGCGGATCCGGCAGGCCGAAGACCCCGCCACAGCAGGCCCCCCAAAGCCAGCAAACTGCCAAAATGGAGAAGTCCGAACCGCGGGAGCAGGCCGCAATCGCGCCTGCCAGACCGCAGGAGCCGGTCAATGACGATCCGCAGCAGTTCATGGGGCTGGACCAGCCCGGCGTGACCGCCATCATCGGCAAGCCCGCCATGATCCGCCGCGACGGCCCGGCGGAAGTCTGGCAATACCGGGGACGGGGCTGCGTGTTCGATATCTTCATGTATCGCAAGGAAAACGACGTTTTCGAAGTGAAATACGTCGACCTCCGCGCACCGGACCTGGCCGAGGACCAGCACCGCGCCTGCCTCGCCAATATCATCCGCAGCAACCGGCCCGCAACCAGCTAACCTGCGTCATCCGGACCAGCCTCCCGCGAAACGCGTTGTGCTACAATAAGCCCTCGCGCGATACTGACGGGAGGCAATCATGCAGTGGATCAAACCGGGCTTCGGCGTATTTCTGGCGGCACTGACCATGTCGCTTTGGTCGATCAGTTTCTGGGGCGGCGATCTGGCCACTTCCATCTTCGACACGGCATCCCCCTCCGGGGATAGCGCGATCCTGCAGACCCTGGACCAAAATCTGGCGGCAAGTGGCGTCTATCGCTTTCCCGGCCAGCCGCAGGACGATCCGCTCGCCCTATACCAACAGGCAAAACAGGGCCCTGCGGGGTTGTTGTTTTTCGTGAAAGAGGGCATCGACCCGCTTTCCATACGCGCCATCATCAGCGGCTTTCTGCATATGCTGATCACCGCGCTGGGGCTTGGCGTCGCGCTGTGCCTTTTCACAAAGCCCGGACAGCGTTACCGGCAGCGGATGGGTATTGTCGTCCTGATCGGTCTGGTCGCCGTCTTCTTCAGCCGTCTGGGGGGCGTCGTCTGGTATGTGGAAAACCTGTCCTATTACCTCTGGACCGCCTTTCACGACATGGGTGTCTATCTACTGGCGGGCGCAATCCTGGCGATGTTTATCAAGCATGACGGGCAGCCGTCCAAAGCACCGGAATTCGACATGCAAGATGACGTTCGATTAAACGATCACCACAGAAGCCCTTGAAGGGTGTTCGGCCCAGATAACGGAGGTGCGTCACAAAAAAATTTTATTACCGTCAAAAACCTCAAGGCTATCCTTGAGAAGCGCAGGATTCCGCCTTTCCAGTTATCCACAGCTTGGGAAAAATGAGCCATCAAACCGGTTCGGTATAAAAAATTGAAAATTTATCCTTGCGTCGAAAATCGAATGGCCTTATCACCCGCGCTCACAAATTGACATCTGGGTCATCTACTGGTGGAGGGGACAATGCCGCAAGACATGTCTCTCATCCAACTGGGGACGGCAACCGGGCGCGAGCAACCGAGCACCAACCAGACGGAAGAGAATACAACCGTAATCGAATTTCATCCTACAAACGATCAGGGCGACGACCGTCTGGATCATTTTATTGAACAGGACGGCGTGCATTACGCAGGCAATCACCTGATCATTGATTTGTGGGATGCTTCCCGATTGGACGAAATCGACCATATCGAGAATACCTTCCGTGAGTGCATCGAAGAGGCGGGTGCAACGCTTCTGCATATGCATTTTCATCACTTCACCCCGAATGGGGGCGTCTCCGGCGTGGCTGTTCTGGCGGAAAGCCATATCAGCATCCACACCTGGCCGGAATGCGGTTATGCCGCGCTGGACATTTTCATGTGCGGCGACGCCAAGCCTCATAAGGCGATCCCGGTCCTGAAGCGTGCCTTCGGACCGAAATCGGTCCAGTTGGGCGACCATAAACGGGGCATGATGGGCTAATGGAAAATCCGGAATACTTTGATGAGGTGCTGCACGGTGATTACGGGCAGCGCCTGAAGGTCGAACGCGTGCTTTATCGCGACAAGACCGAGCATCAGGACCTGATTATCTTCGAAAATGCCCGCTTTGGCCGGGTCATGGCGCTGGACGGGATCGTCCAGACCACCGAAGGCGACGAGCATATCTATCACGAGATGATGGCGCATGTGCCGATCCTGGCCCATGGGCAGGCGTCTCGTGTGCTGATTGTCGGCGGCGGCGATGGCGGCATGGCCCGCGAAGTGTTGAAGCATAAATCCGTCGAAGAACTGACCATGGTCGAAATCGACGGCGGCGTTGTGGATTTCTGCCGGGAATACCTGCCGAACCACAATGCGGGGGCCTTTGACGACCCGCGGTTCAACCTGGTGATCACCGATGGCTGCAAATTCGTCAAGGAAACGGACAAGCGTTTCGACGTGATCATCATCGACAGCACCGACCCCATCGGTCCGGGCGCGGTCCTGTTCACCGAAGAATTCTATGCCGATTGCAAATCCTGCCTGACGGAAAACGGCATTCTCGTCACCCAGAACGGCGTTCCGGCCGTCCAGGGCTTTGAGGTGACCAATAGCTGGGAGCGGATGGGCCCGCATTACAAGGATGTGGCCTTTTACCTGGCAACTGTTCCGACCTATCAGGGCGGCCCGATGGCCTTCGGCTGGGCGACGGATGATGTGACGGCGCGTCTGTTGCCGGTTGCGGAAATCGAAAAACGCTTCCAGGAGGCCGATTTCGAAACCCGTTATTACACACCGGCGGTGCATGTGGCGGCATTCGCGCTACCCAGATATGTAAGCGATCTGCTGGTCTAATCCAGCCGGAGTGCATAGCATTCGAGGAACAGCGGGCTTTGTCCCGCTGTTTTTCATGTGACCGTCATAGAGTTTTGGCCTTACGTTTCGGCGTTAATGCGTGATGCTTTTGACGATCAGCCCGGCGCTGCTCTTGAAGGATTTGAAACCCTTCGGGCGCAAGACCGTATTCATGCGATCAATATAGAAATCAGTCACATAAGCACCTTCATCACCGATCTGTTGATAAAAATCGTCCCAGGACACCAACAGCTTATGGGCGCTGGCCTCCTCGACATCGTGCAACAGTTTTTCGCCGACAGTCACCGGGTTTTTCATCGCGGTAACCTCTCCCATCCAGGTTCCTCCCCCCTGAATGCCCGGTGTCTAATATACGTGAAAAACCCAGTTCAGTACCTAGACACCTAATCACTAAGCTGTGATCAGGGTTGCGGCAAGCCGCCGTGCGCTGGCGCGGGCGGCATGGCTGAACCGCTGGGGCAGGGCGAGGGGAACCATGGCGTCATTGGTGAAATAAAGCCCCACAAGACCATAGGCGACGGTCCAGCAATCGCCTTGTCCGGCATGGGGATTGTCTTCGGCCAGAACCCGCGCGATCACATCGACGAACTCCGTTATCCAGACGGAAAAGCACTCCCGGATCACCGGATACCGGCCCGCCGCGCCCAGCAGGGCTTCCGCCACGGCGCGCTCATCCGCACTTTCTCCATTGTCTTGCGCAAACAGCATGTCGATCAGGGCATCGGTCTTGTTTGTCTTGGGCAGCGCCGCCAGCAGCAATCGTGTTTCCTGGCGATAACGATCGGTGATCCGGCCGATCATGGCCGCAATGATCGCATCCCGGTTGCCGATGAAATGGCGTAGGATGCTGCGTTTCATCCCGGCTTCTTCGGCGATCGCCTCCAGACTGCTCGCCTCCAGCCCCAGCCGTGCCACACAACGCTCAAAAGCATCCAAAATTTCCTCTGTTCGTTCTTTTTTCAGGCTGGGACGGGCCATGTCTTTTCCAGTAAATACAGTTTGTTATGGTTGATACTTCATAGAGAATTATAGCTTCTCCAAAAGTAGTAAATTATCATAGTTGACAATTTACAAAAGTCACCTCATTTATTTATTGTCAGATATGACAATTTATTAATTCGGCACTTTTGGGGAAGACCTGCCATGCCAGAAAACCTGGAATCCGCCCTGAACTGGGTCGCCGCCTTTGACCTGATCGTTTTCGGCACGCTGCTGTTGCTCGATCTGGGGCGCGATGTCCTTATCCACCGCATGAGCCGCCTGCGGTTCCTGGACACAATCGCCAGCCTCAGCACCCAAATCCCCTATCTCCTGGTGGAAATACTCACTTTCAATGCGGTCGTGATTGCCTATTACACCACGCAAGCCATCGCCCCCGTCGGGATTGAGACAACCATCGCAAGCTTCGCGATCCTCCTCATGCTCGCGGATTTCACCTATTATTGGGAGCATCGCTGCAGCCATCGCATCCGACTGCTATGGACCAGCCATGCGGTTCACCACAGCGCGCCGATCATGAATATCGCCGTGGCCTATCGTTTCGGCTATCTGGACCCGTTGATTTCCGTGCCCTTCCACCTGCCGCTGGTCCTGATCGGCTATGACCCCATGGCGGTGTTCCTGGCGGAGGTCATCGTGCTGGTCTATCAGACCTGGCTGCATAACGATTTCATCGGGAAACTGGGAATCCTGGAGCGTTTTCTCAACACCCCGTCGAACCATCGCGTCCATCATGGCAGCAACCCGCACTATCTGGACCGGAACTATGGCGGCATCCTGATCATCTGGGACCGGCTTTTCGGCAGCTACGCCGCAGAGGAGGAACCGGTCGTCTATGGCCTTACCGCCCCGATCAATACGGTAAACCCCGTCAAAGTCTGGTTTTCAGAACTACCAAAATTGGTACGAGACCTAATTTCGGCCCAAGGCATCGCCAACTACTGCGGCTATCTCTTCAGGGGACCTGATTGGCAGCCGGAGAAGGGCCATACCCCTGCAGGCAAAACCTTAAAATAGAAAGACTAACCCGATGAAAATGCGGAAATACTGGTATCTCGGTCTCCTCGGATTGATCGGCTTTTACCGCCTGCCGCTGGTCATTGACTATCTACAGGGCGCCGACAATAGCTGGTTGGTCCTCACCAATCTGCTTTGGTTTCTCTGGTTCCTGGACTTTATCCCCGAAGAAACCGATGGCACAAAGCCCAACGAGACTTAGTTATCCCCGCTGCCGCCTTCACTTGCCGCCTTCAGGATTGAACCGTAGAGCGTTTCTGCGCGTTCGCGGTTGAGCTGTCCAAGATCGGAAGGCGGCGTCAGGTGGTCCAGCATATTCTGGACTTCCGCGTTGCTGACCGGCATTTTCTGGACCAGAGAGGCGACAATCGCCGCCAGCCCCAGGGTCGCGGCCGTGCTTTCATGGGTCAGCGTTTCCAGGCTGCGGATCGAGGTTTTGATCTTTTCCAGATCCTGCTTTGCAGCCAGATTATCCGCCAGTGCCGCTTCCACACGTTCAAGCGCGGCGGCCACATGGGTAATGCTCACACCTTGGGTCATTTTCTCTTACCTTTGCTGAATAGATCCGGCGCGCCTTTTAGGCCCTGCCGCCCGTCAGGTCAAAATCTCTGCGGACTACAGCGCCTCACCACGGACCAGCCGCGGCAACTCGCCAACCACACCCATGGCATGATGCATGAGGAATTTCTTCACCGGCGGCAGTTTGTCCACTGCGGCAAGCCCCAGGTCACGCACAGTGCGCAAGGCATCGATATCATTGGAAAAGAGACGCAGCAGCCCGTCGCAGACGGAAGCCAGCAGTACATTGTCGAAACGCCGCCACTTCTCGTAATTCTCCAACGTCATCCGGGAGCCCAGGTCCATACCGACCCGGCGCGCATCCACCAGAACCTCCGCCAGGGCCGCCACATCGCGGATACCCATATTATAGCCCTGACCTGCAATCGGGTGGATCGCATGACCGGCATCGCCCGCCAAGGCCAGGCGGTCGTCGATATAGGTGGAGGCCATGCTCAGACTCAAGGGATAGGCAAAACGCGGCCCGACCAGTTTGATCTCACCCAGCCAGTCACCGAAACGGGTGGACAGTTCCGCCAGAAAGGCCTCGTCGTCCAGTTTCAAATAGTCCTGCACCAGCGCCTTGTTTTCCGACCAGACGATGTTGGACCGGCCTTCGGTCATGGGCAGCATGGCAAAGGGGCCGCCGGGCAGGAACAACTCCACCGCCGTGCCCTGATGGTCGCGTTCATGGGCAACCGTGCAGACAATGGCCGTCTGGTCGTATTTCCATTCGGTCTGTTTGATGCCCGCCGCATCGCGGATGGGGGAGAACTTGCCGTCGCAGGCCACCGCCAGTTCCGCGCGGATCGTCTCGCCATTGTCCAGCACAGCCTCGGCATAGCCGGGCAGGCGGTCGAGACGCTCCACCGCATGCGGGGCAACAAGGGTCAGGTTGGGCAGGGTCTCCGCCAGTTTGTGAAGCGCCACACGGGTCATCCGGTTCTCAATGATATAGCCGAAGGCCTCCTCACCGATATCGGTATGGTCATAATGCAGAAACAGCGGAGACACCCCGCGCAGGGGATGACCGTCCGCCACGCGGATATCCCAGATAGGCGACGCATCCTTCTCCAGATAGGACCACAGGCCGATGCCCTTGAAGACCTGCGCGGAGCCAAAGGAAATCGCCGAAGCACGCCCGTCATATTCACCCGCAAGCTGGGTCACGGCCTTTTCACGGTCGATCACCGCCACGTCCAGACCGGCACTGGCCAGGGCACAGCCCAAAGTCATGCCCACCAGACCGCCGCCGGCGATCAATACGTCATATCGTTTCTGCATCTGGCCTTTGACCTATCTTTGTATTCGCGGGTCTTTGTATTCGCGGGGTATTCACTGGCGCAGCATTGCCAGCCTTGCCCCACCTTAGAGATAACCGGCCTGACCCCAATATCCAACCGCAAAGCAATCACAATCCCAATAATGCCTATTTTTTAATCAGTATATATATAATGATTATTATTTAGGCACAAAGAACTCTGATATTCCTTCGGCAGAGCTGGAATAGAATATCTTAATTATCTGTTTTAACTACTATATTTCAAGTTTTTCGAAACTTGGCACAGGGCTTGAAAAGACAATTCGCAAAGGGGTTTGTGCAATGCATCAAAAGTCTTTGCACAGACCGTTTCGTGAGAGCAGTCAGGGAGACGAGCCAATGAAAATGGTAGTGGCCGTGATCAAGCCCTTCAAATTGGACGAGGTGCGCGAAGCCCTCACCAAGTTGGGCGTCACCGGCATGACGGTGATGGAAGCCAAGGGCTTCGGCCGTCAGAAAGGCCAGACCGAAATTTACCGCGGAGCAGAATACGCCGTGAGCTTCCTGCCCAAGGTCAAACTGGAAGTCGTGGTCAGCACCGACCAGGCAACGCAGGTGGTTGAAGCCATCCAACAGGCGGGCCAGACCGGGCGCATCGGCGACGGCAAGATTTTCGTTTTGAATGTGGAACAAACCGTTCGTATTCGCACCGGCGAAACGGACGAGGCGGCCCTGTAAAGGAGGACCGATCCAATGATGAATTTTAAGAAAAGCATTAAACTTCTGGCCCTGGGCGGGTTGTTGACGCTCGCGACCCAGGGGGCGGCACAGGCCGCGGTAAGCGATGAAACCGCTTATGTTTTCAATACCTTCCAGTTTCTGATCAACGGCGCTCTGGTGATGTGGATGGCGGCGGGTTTCGCCATGCTCGAATCCGGTCTGGTTCGCGCCAAGAACACGGCAACCATCTGCCTGAAGAATATCGTGCTCTATGCCGTGGCGGGTCTGATGTTCTACGTCGTCGGCTACAGCCTGATGTATGTGGATGTTTCCGGCTGGATCGGCAGCCTCGGCGGCGCATTCTACGGCCCGTCCGATGCCGAAGTCGCCCTGCTGACCGCAGATGAGGCCACCGCCGAACAGGTTGCCGCCGTTGTCGGCAACGGCTATTCGGTTGCCTCCGACTGGTTCTTCCAGATGGTCTTCGTGGCAACGGCTGCTTCCATCGTATCCGGCACCGTGGCGGAACGAATCAAATTCTGGCCCTTCATGATCTTTGTGACGGTCCTGACGGCAGTCGTTTATCCGATCCAGGGTAGCTGGAGCTGGGGCGGCGGCTGGTTGTCCGAACTGGGCTTCTCCGACTTTGCCGGTTCCTCCATCGTACACTCCGTCGGTGGTTGGGCAGCCCTTGTCGGCGCCATCATCCTGGGTCCGCGTAAGGGTAAATATGTCGGCGGCGGCGTCCACCCGATGCCGGGTTCCAACCTGACGCTTGCAACATTGGGCACCTTCATCCTGTGGCTCGGCTGGTTCGGCTTCAACGGCGGTTCCGTCCTGGCGCTGGGCGATGCGGCTTCGGCCACCTGGATGGCAATCGTCTTCACCAACACCAACCTGGCCGCAGCAGCCGGTGTGGTTGCAGCCAGCCTGCTGACCCAGATCCTCTACAAGAAGATCGACCTGACGCTGGCGCTGAACGGTGCCATCGGCGGCCTGGTTTCCATCACTGCCGGTCCGGACCTGCTGTTCCACTTCTGGTCGATCGTGATCGGCGCCATCGGCGGCATCATCGTTGTCGTTGCCGTACCGCTGCTGGACAAGCTGAAGATCGACGACGTGGTCGGCGCAATCCCGGCGCACCTGCTGTGCGGTATCTGGGGTACATTGGCCGTCGGTATCTTCGGCAGCGCCAGCCTGGGTGCACAGATTACCGGCATCGTCGCCATCGGCGCCTTCACCATCGTCTGCAGCACCATCATCTGGTTCGCCCTCAAATACACCATCGGCATCCGTGCCGGCGAGGAAGAAGAGATGATCGGTCTCGACAAGGTCGAACTTGGCCTGGAGGCCTATCCGGAATTCGGGAAAGGATCGCAGACACTGTAATCCACCCATCCAAGACAACGCGGGAGGCTCCAACCTGAACCTCCATAGCAGAATCCCGCGGAAACTTAGCCCCGGTACAGATGTGCCGGGGCTCTTTTTATGTGACCCCGGCTGTCACCGGAACCACCATCTTTCCGCCTCATTGTTTAATTACAGCAGACAGAACTGGCTTGCGGGTGGTGAATCGGGCCGGTATTTTGGTGTTCATTCACCAACCCTCATCGCCCATTTCCTCATCAACGGTATTTCATTCATGTCGCGCGCCGAACTCGACCAGCTACACGACTTTCCCTACCGCCGTCTGGCGGCGCTTTTCGGCGACGACCAGCCGGGCAAATCGCCGCTGCTGACCCATATCGGCGAACCGCAGGGCAATCCGCCTGCACTGCTGGAAGAGGCGGTTGCGAAGAACAGTCACCTCTGGTCGAAATATCCGCCGATCAACGGCACGCCCGACTATCGGAAAACCGTGGCCGACTGGGCGACAAAGCGTTTTGGCCTGGATGACGGCTATATCGATCCCGACAGCATGATCCTGCCCGCCTGCGGCACGCGCGAGGCATTGTTCCTCGCAGCCCTGATGGCCGCCGCGCGCAAAAGGGCCATGCTGAAAGAGGGGACACGCCCGGTGATCTGCCTGCCGAACCCGCTTTATCACGTCTATTTCGGCGGCGCGCTGATGGCGCAGGCGGATATTGTTGCAGTCGATGCAACGGCAGAAAACAATTTCGTGCCGGATTACGAATCCCTCTCACCGGAAATACTCGACCGCACGGCCCTGGTCTTCCTGTGCAGCCCGGGCAACCCGACCGGAACGGTCGCCAGCCTGGCGCGCCTCAAGACCATGATCGAGGCCGCCCGCCGCCATGATTTCATTCTGGCCGTGGACGAATGCTATTCCGAAATATGGTTCGACAATCCGCCGCCGGGCGGCCTGGAGGCCTGCGCCGCCTTAGGGGGCGGGCTGGACAATGTGATGGTATTCAATTCACTGTCGAAACGATCCAGTGCGCCGGGTCTGCGGAATGGCGTCATTATTGGCCCGCCGGACCTGATGGCAGACTTCCAGATGCTGCGCGGCTACGGCGGTGCACAGGTGCCGGGGCCATTGCTGGCAGCCGCCACGGCGCTTTGGGCAGACAACGGCCATGCCGACGAAAACCGCAGGCTTTACAACCGTCTGGTCGACATCGCGACAGAGGAACTGGGCAACCTGCCGGGCTTCTCACGACCGGAAGCTGCATTTTTCCTGTGGTATGATGTGGCCAAATGCGGCATGACAGGGGAAGAAGCGGCCAAACGCCTCTGGGCGGAACAAGGGGTCAAGGTCATGCCGGGGCGTTATATGTCGCGCGCGGACGAGACCGGCAAAACCCCGGGCGACGATTTCATTCGTATCGCCCTGGTCCATGATGAAGAAACAACGCGGGACCTCTGCGACCGCATCAGGCAAGTAGTAGCCGGGTAAAAGAAAGAATGGCACGGGCGAAGGGTAAACAGAAATCCACTTTTCTGCCGCAAGGCGTTGCGGATTCACTTAAAAAGAAGGCGCTTGAAGCGTTCGGCATCCTGTTGATCGCCGCAGCCTTGGGCTATGCCGTAATATTGCTGACCTATTCCGCGTCCGATCCGTCGCTGAACCGGGCGGCACCGGGGCCGGTATCCAACCTGCTCGGCGAACCGGGAGCAGTCCTCGCGGATCTGATGCTGCAATCGCTGGGGCTCAGCGCCGTCTTCTTTGTGCCGATCCTGGCCGCCTGGGGTTGGCGTTTCCTTGTTGAACGGCGGCTGAAGTCGCCCTGGCTGCGCCTGTCCCTGACGCCGATCGTGATCCTGCTGGCCGCCATCGGCCTGTCGGGTTTCGCCGCTTTCGAAAGCTGGCCGTTGAGCGCCGGTCTGGGCGGCTTCACCGGCGACCTGATCATCGCACAGCTTGGCGCCTGGCTTGCCGGGTTCGAAATGCTCCCGATTGCGCTTGGCCTGTTTGCCGCAAGCCTGCTCTGCCTGCTTTATATCCTCGGCATTTCCGCCCATGAGTGGTGGGCCGGTGCCAAGGGCCTGCTGGGCCTGGGCCGTCAGGCGGGCGAGGCGGTCCGCAAGGCCGGTTCGGTCAAGGCCGTCGTCAGCGACGCCGCACAGGCCGCTCAGGACACCATAGCCCGGGTGAAAGGGGAACGCGTCGAACCCACGCTGGCCCCCGCACCGGTCAAGCGGGAAAAGGTTCAGGACGCCCCCAAACCGCGTCCTGTCCGCGAAGACCGTGTTGCAACGCCCGAGAAAAAGGCAAAGCCCAGCAAACGCGCCGTGGCCGAACGCCAGATCACTCTGGATTTGCCCAACGACGGGCAATATCACCTGCCGCCGCTGGACCTGCTGGACGATCATGCCGACAAGGTGTCCGCGGTCCACGACAAGGACAGCCTGGAACAGAATGCGCGGATGCTGGAAGGCGTGCTGGAGGACTTCGGCGTCAAAGGCGAGATCGTCAAGGTCCGCCCCGGCCCCGTGGTCACCCTTTATGAGTTGGAACCGGCCCCCGGCACCAAGACAAGCCGCGTGATCGGTCTCGCGGATGATATCGCACGGTCCATGAGCGCAGTATCGGTGCGTATTGCGACCGTACCGGGGCGCAGCGTGATCGGCATCGAATTGCCGAATGCCTCCCGCGACATGGTCCACCTGCGCGAATTGCTGTCGTCCAGCGAATACGAAAAGGCCAAAAACAAGCTGCCCATGGTGCTGGGTAAGGATATCGGCGGCGCGCCGGAAATCGTCGACCTCGCCACCATGCCGCATCTGCTGATTGCGGGCACGACCGGTTCCGGTAAATCGGTGGGCCTGAACGCAATGATCCTGTCGCTGCTCTACAAGCTGCCGCCGGAACGCTGTAAATTCATCATGATCGACCCGAAGATGCTGGAACTGTCCGTCTATGACGACATCCCGCATCTGCTGGCGCCGGTGGTGACCGACCCGAAAAAGGCTGTCGTTGCCCTGAAATGGACCGTGCGCGAGATGGAAAACCGCTATCGCGCCATGTCCAAACTCTCGGTGCGTAACATCGAAGGCTATAACAAGCGCGTCAAGGAAGCCGCCGACAGGGGCGAGGAGATCATGCGCCGCGTCCAGACCGGCTTTGACCCGGAAACCGGCGAGGCGATCTTCGAGGAAGAACCGCAGGACCTGACGCCCTTCCCCTATATCGTCGTCGTGGTCGACGAGATGGCGGATTTGATGCTGGTCGCGGGCAAGGATATCGAGGCCTCGATCCAGCGTCTGGCACAGATGGCCCGTGCCGCAGGCATCCATATCATCATGGCGACCCAGCGTCCGTCGGTCGACGTGATCACCGGTACCATCAAGGCAAACTTCCCGACCCGGATCAGCTTCATGGTCACCTCCAAGATCGACAGCCGCACGATCCTGGGCGAACAGGGCGCGGAACAGCTTCTGGGCCGGGGCGACATGCTTTATATGGCTGGCGGCGGGCGGATCACCCGTATCCACGGCCCCTTTGTAGACGACACGGAAGTGGAAGCGGTCTGCGAATTCCTGAAGTCCCAGTCCGAACCCCAATATGTGGAATCAGTCACCGACGAGGACGATACCTCCGGTGGTTTTGACACCGATGTCCTGGGCGCAGCCATCGGCGGCGGCGAGGGCGGCGGCAGCGGCGACGAACTTTACGATCAGGCCGTGGCCCTTGTGGCGCGCGAGAAAAAGGCCTCTACAAGTTTCATACAAAGACATCTGCAGATCGGTTATAACCGCGCAGCACGCATCATCGAAAAGATGGAAAAAGAAGGAGTGGTCAGTGCAGCAAACCATGTGGGTAAACGCGAAGTCCTGGTCGGAGACCACAGTGGCTAGACGACTGCTGAAACCCGCCGGTGCTTTCCTGCTGTGCCTGGGGCTGTTGCTCCTGGCCGGGACCCATGCCCGCGCCCAGGACCTCAAGGACCCGGAAACCATCGGGACGCTGAACCGGATCGAAAGTTACCTGACCGACCTCACCACGCTGAAATCCCGCTTCATACAGGCCAATCCGGACGGCTCCTACATGGAAGGGACGATCTATCTGAACCGGCCCGGCCAGATGCGCGTGGAATATGACGAGCCCGTGCCGATCCTGCTGGTTGCGGACGGACGGTTCTTCATCCATGTGGACAAGCGGCTGAAGAATGTCTCCCATATCCCGCTCAGTTCCACACCGGCCTATCTGATCCTGCAGGAAAAAATCGACTTCGACAAAGGCGTGAAAGTGATTGATTTCAGCCGCGAAGCAGGGCTGATCCGTGTGGGCCTGACGCAAAAGGATAATCCGGATCTCGGCTCCATCGAGCTGACCTTCACACAGGAGCCTCTAACGCTCAAACAATGGACCATCACCGACGCCCAACAGGCCCGCACCACGGTCACCCTGTTGAACCCGCGCCGGGATGTGAAACTGGATGAAGAGCTTTTCTACTTCTACAACCCCTGGAATGGCCGGCAAAAGTAATCCGCTTATCTGAACGGCCGCGCCAATAGCCGCGCCAGCGACAGATCACGGACGACATTCTCCAGCCCGATGGGCATGGTCAGGCGGCGCTTGTGCCCGCATTTGCTGCCGAAAAGCCTGTCCCAGATCGTAAGCGTATTCGCATAGTTGGAATCCGTATCCTCGCGGATCGCATGGTGGTGCATCCAGTGCCATCCGGGCGTTACGATCACATAAGCCAAGACGCGGTCCAATCGGGGGCCAAGGCGGATATTGGAATGCTGGAAGATCGAGGACAGCAGGACCAGCCCTTCGAAAACCAGCACACTCAACAGCGGAATGCCCAGCAGCCAGATATAGACCCCGCGAAAGACCGCGGACAGCATCACCTCCCCGATATGGAAACGCACGGCAGAGGTGGTGTCGAGAAACTCATCATAATGATGCACCTGATGGAACCGCCACAGGACGGGGACCACATGGTTTGCTCGGTGCCACCAGTAGATGAAGAAGTCCAGCAGGAACAGGTCGATCAACAGGCCCGGCACGCCACCCCACCAGTCCGGCCGCCAGGTCAGGCTGTAGAATGCCGCCAACCCCGTGACCGGGATCACAAACAGCCGGGACGCCACCGCGTTCAGCAGGAACAACAACAGATTGCGCCCCACGCGATAAAGGCGCTGGTTGACGGGTATCGGATTGGGGGAGGCGGGTGCGACCCGCTCCACGACAAAAAAGACCGCCATCCAGATCAGGATGACCAGCCCCTTGAACGTCAGGATCGTCGTGACAAACTCTTGTTCCATGGCGGCGATCATGACCCGCTTGTCTGGAATGGGCAACAAGCCTATGATAAAAAGTGATCACATTTACGCCAGGTCGGAAGAACCGGGGCGGAACACAAGAATTGGACGGACAGTAGGACCATGAGCGCAAAACAGCTTCCCCTGATCGGTGTCACCGGCGATACCCACCCGGACAAGGACGCGGATTATTACAAGGTCGGCGACAAATACATCCTGTCGGTGGTGCGCGCCGCCAATTGCCTGGCGCTGATGATCCCGCCAATCGGCGACGAACTGCAGACCGATGCGCTGCTGGAACACCTGGACGGTGTCTTTTTCACCGGCAGCCCGTCCGACCTGGAGCCCCATCACTATGGCGAGACCAATGTGAAGGAAACCTCCCACCGCGATCCGGGCCGGGATGCCACCAACCTGCCGATGATCGCCAAGGTGTTGGACCGGGGCCTGCCCCTTTTCTGCGTCTGCCGTGGCCATCAGGAATTGAATGTGGTCATGGGCGGCACCCTGCATCAGGCTGTCCACGAAATCGAAGGCAACCGCGACCACCGCGCCGACAACGAAAAACCCTATGATGTGCGCTATGGTCCGCAGCACCCGATCCATATCCAGCCGGGCGGCCTGCTGGAACAGATCAACGGCGGGCTGGACGATGTTATCGTAAACACCGTCCACGGCCAGGCCATCGACAAGGTCGGCGACGGCCTGCGTGTCGAGGCCGTCGCCGATGACGGCGTGATCGAGGCGGTCAGCGTGGAAGGTGCCAAGGATTTCGCACTGTCCCTGCAGTGGCATCCGGAACATCACGTGGCGCTGGAAACCCCGCTCAACCGCAAGATTTTCGAAGCCTTCGGCGACGCCGCCCGCGCCCATATGCGCAAACGCCTGGGGATTGCAGAGCAGGCGGCGTAGCTCTTATATCCGGCCCGGTGGCTCACCCCGCCGGACTGTGAGCCTGCGCCATCGCGGCCTGACCCTGCCGGACCGTGGAGAGGAAATCCTCATCCGGCCTGCCGGACCAACCATTCTGGCGTATCAGACTGTCCAAAGGCAGGCGGGGTAACCAGCCTGCCTTTTCCAGTTCCGGCCTGTCATGGAACCCGGCCACATAGCCCAGACAAAGATAGGCGACCGGAATAATCGTCCGGGGGATATCGAGGGCAGCGCGTAATTCATTCTGATCCAGAATGCTGACCCAGCCGACACCCAGCCCTTCAGCGCGGGCGGCAAGCCATAAATTTTGAACGGCGCAAACGGAACTGTAGAGGTCCATGATTGGAATATGGGTCCGCCCGATCACGACCTTGCCGGCCCGCTGCCGGTCGCAGGTGACACAGATATTCACCGGCGATTCAACAATGCCCTCCAACTTCAAGGACCGGTATGTGGACTGTTTTTCCTCCGGGAACATCAGGGCCGCCTCGCCATTCGCTTTTTCAAAAGCCTGATGAACGCGGCCTTTAACGGCCTTGTCGCGCACGAGGGTAAAGGTCCATGGCTGCATGAAACCAACGGATGGCGCGTGATGGGCTGCCACCAGAATGCGGGCCAGGACTTCGTCCGGTATGGGGTCGGGCAGGAATTCGCCGCGCACGTCCCGGCGTGTCATGATCGCACGATAGACCGCATCCCGGTCCTGTTCATTGAATGGTTGGGCCGGCAGAAGGCCGGAATCGGTATTTGTCATCGGTAGTCCCCTTCACGATGTATGACGACATCCCGCCCCACCGTCCACGTGGCTTGGGAACATCCTTCCGGCCGGTCTTCTGACTTGGATTCATCCCCGCAAACCCCTTCCCAGCCTCCCGGCCAGTGGTATCTCGTTTGCGAATCCTCTTCACAGCGTTGGGCACGTTGCGGATTTCCACCGCATTCCCGATTATCCCGCCTGGGCGGGCACCGAAGGGAGAGTTTGTTTATATGATCCGTCCTTTAAACGGATTGATTGTCGTCAACTTCGGTTGACAGGCCTTGCCCGTACAGGGGATAAAAGGAGAACAAATAAATCTCCTTCCCGGTTAGAACAGGATCTTTCCCCATGCGTCTCGTCACGTGGAATATCAATTCCGTCCGCCAGCGCCTGCATCTGATTGAACAACTGACCAAGGACTATGCGCCGGACGTCATCTGCCTGCAGGAAATCAAGGCGCAGAACAAGGACTTCCCCTTGGCTGAGATTGAGGCCATGGGATACACCCACAACGAAGTCCGGGGCATGAAGGGCTACAACGGGGTGGCGATCCTGTCGCGTGTGCCGCTGGAAAACGGGCAGAGCCGCGACTGGGTCGGCAAGGATGACAGCCGTCATGTCTTTGCAACCCTGCCCGGCGGGATCGAAGTGCATAACTTCTACGTACCTGCGGGCGGCGATGTACCGGACCGGGACCAGAACGACAAATTCGGTCATAAGCTGGACTTTGTCGACGAGATGAAGGCCTGGTTCCCGGAAATGTATTCCAACGACCGGCCGATGATCCTGGTGGGGGATTTGAATATCGCGCCCATGGAACATGATGTCTGGTCTCACAAAAAGCTGCTGAAGATCGTCAGCCACACACCGATCGAGGTGGAAAAGCTGAACGACGCACAGAACGCCTTCGGCTGGGTCGACACCATGCGCCATTTCGTGCCCGACGAGGAAAAGCTCTATAGCTGGTGGAGCTATCGCGCCCGCGACTGGCGCGCCGCCAACAAGGGCCGCCGTCTGGACCATATCTGGGCAACGCCCGTCCTGACGCCGCGCCTGAAGCACATGGAAGTCATCGTGGACGCCCGTGGCTGGGAAAAACCGTCAGACCACGCGCCGGTGCTGCTGGACCTGGAAGACTAGGCCCGGCGATAGAAGAAATAGCGGCCTTCCTGGACACCAGGCGGCAGAGGTTGGCGATAGTCATCCAGTGCCGTCAGGTCCTGGTCGCTCAAGACAATGGCGCCGGGGGCAAGAAGAGGGGCTATGGCCTCGCCCAGCCAGGCGGCAAAACGGGCATTGCGGTCCGGGTCCCCGGTGCCGATATCCGAATGGATCATCGCCACCTGTCCGGCAAACCGCCCTGTCGCCTGGGCCAGCGTTTCCTTCAAGTCGCCCAGAAACAGATGATCGTCATCCGGGATACAGTCGGGATGGGCATTGACGCAGCGCTCAAAGACAAAAATCTCCCTATCCGGGAGTTGCTGACGCAAATGGTCATAGGTGCGCCCGTTTCCCAACCCCAGTTCCAGGACCACACCAGGATGTCCGGCGATGGCCTCGCAGGCCCTGTTCAGGCAGGCGCGCTGTGCCTCAAGGCGGCGGATCACACTATCCAGACGAGACATATCCTTACCCCTGTTCGTTACCGGTTTCGCCGCCGCCGTCGCGCAGGCGCCTTGTGGTCTGTACCAGTTTCATCCCCAACTCCCGCATCAGTTCCAGGCCAATGGACGGAAACTCCTGGATCAGACGCAGGAAAAGCTCCCGGGAAATCACAAGGGCGGTCACATCGGTGCGCGCTGTTACCGTCGCGGTGCGCGGAACATCGCATAGAACGGCAATTTCGCCAATAATATCATTGGGATGGCAATCATTGACTTTGATGTCGCCGCGCGGCGTCTTCACCGTCACGTCGGCATGCCCTTTCACGATGACGAAAGCCGCCTCGCCATCCTCTCCCTCGCGGCAGATAACCGTTCCTGCGGAAAACAGCTTCCGTTCGCTGGTAAACGCAATCAGCTTCAGCTTGGACGTCTCGATTTTGGAGAAAAGCGGGATGTTGCGTAGGAGATCGACTTCTTCCTGCAGGGTCATGGGCGTCCGGCGCGTCGCTTCGAAAATTTGTTGTCTCCCGCGACTATGCCTAAATCATGAACCAAATCAAGCGGGATAAGACGTCGCCGGCCCCGGACCGTTTCCGAAGTCCTTATACAATTATGGGTTTCTCCGACGGCCTAAAAGACATAAATTAGCGGTTCGATAGTAACCGGCCTGATCGACACGGTCAGAAGCAGGTTTGGCAAAGGGCGGAGGAATACCGTGGCGAAAAGACAAGATCACGCACGTGTGCTGATGTATAGCCACGACACCTTTGGCCTGGGCCACTTGCGCCGGACCCGCGCCATCGCCCACGCCCTGGTGGAACAGAACAAGGAGATGTCCGTCCTGATCCTGACGGGTTCCCCCATCATCGGCAGCTTCGATTTCCGCTCACGCGTGGATTTCGTGCGTATTCCGGGTGTCATCAAATTGCGTAACGGCAATTACACCCCCCTGAAGCTGCATATCGACATCGAAGAAACGCTGGCGATGCGGGCCTCGATCATCAAACATACCGCAGAAGCCTTCGATCCGGACCTGTTCATTGTGGACAAGGAGCCGCTGGGCCTGCGCGGCGAGGTCGCCGATACCCTGGTCAGCCTCAAGGAAAAGGGCACGCCCCTTGTCATGGGCCTGCGCGATGTTATGGACGACCCCGACCTGCTGGCGCCCGAATGGGAACGCAAGAACGTCCTGCCTGCGCTGCGCGATCTCTATGACCAGATCTGGGTCTATGGCCTGCCGCAGATCTGCGACCCGCTGGAAGGCATTGCCATTCCCGAATCCGTCCGCCGCAAGATGACCTACACCGGTTATCTGAAGCGCGGCCTGCCCAACGAAACAATCCCCCAACACAATCTGAACAAGATCGAAGCCCCCTACATCCTGGTAACGCCCGGCGGCGGCGGCGATGGCGAGGCGATGGTGGACTGGGTGCTGCGGGCCTATGAGGCGGACCGCGACCTGCCTTATCCGGCGCTTCTGGTTCTGGGGCCGTTTATGAATTCCGAACCGCAGGCCGATTTCATGGAACGGGCCGACAAGCTGGATAATGTGGAGGTCATCACCTTCGACGCCCATATCGAGGCCCTGATGAACAATGCCGTCGCCGTGGTTGCCATGGGCGGTTACAACACCTTCTGTGAAATCCTGTCGTTCAACAAGCGCGCCCTGATCATCCCGCGCACCCGCCCGCGCATGGAACAGTATATCCGCGCCAGCCACGCCCAGGATCTGGGCCTTGTGGTCATGATGGAAGACGACAATGACAGGGATGCAGGCCGGATGGCCACCGCATTGCGCCAGCTTCCGCAACAGCACCGGCCGGGTGACGTGGTGGTACCGGGACTGCTGGACGGGCTTGAAAGCGTCAACAAACTGGCCCTGGCCCAGATATGCAACGCCAATCCCGGCTATTCCGTTCTGGCGCATGGCGGCCAGCATTCGACCTGATACCCCCTGACAGAAACGCCTTTCCGTCCCATATACTTATCAAAACAACGAGTGAATTTTCTCCATGGCCGTTGCATTCATCCTGAAAGGCTATCCAAGGCTTTCGGAAACATTCATCGCCCAGGAAATCCGGGGGCTGGAGCGGCGCGGGCTGGATATTCGCATCTATTCCATGCGCCATCCCACCGATAAGGCGCGCCATCCGATCCACAGTGAAATCACCGCACCGGTCAGCTATCTGCCGGAATATCTGCATGACGACCCGCTGCGGGTTTTCCGGGCCTGGCGCAAGGTCCGCCGCCTGCCGGGCTATGGCCGGGCCTTCTGGACCTTTGTCGAGGACCTGAAACGCGACCGCACGCGCAACCGCATCCGCCGTTTCGGGCAGGCCTGCGTGCTTGCCGCCGAACTGCCGGACGATGTGGACCGCCTGCATTTCCATTTCCTGCATACCCCGGCCTCGGTGGTCCGTTATGCGGCGTTGATGACCAAACTGCCGTGGAGCGGCTCCGCCCATGCCAAGGATATCTGGACCAGCCCGGAATGGGAGCTGCGGGAAAAACTGATAGAACTGGACTGGGTCAGCACCTGCACCTCCTATGGCGCAGACTACCTGCGCAAACTGGCAGGCAGGGCGGACAAGGTTTCGCTGGACTATCACGGGCTGGACCTGGCGCGTTTCGATGATCCGGACAAGACCTATTCCCCCGCAGACGGCAGTGATCCTGACCACGCCGTCACACTCTTGTCCGTTGGCCGCGCCGTGCCGAAAAAGGGCTATGACGACCTGATGGCCGCCCTGGCGAAACTACCCGGCGACCTGAACTGGAAATTTATTCATATCGGTGGCGGAACGTTATCCAGCGATCTAAAAGACTGGGCATCCACCCATGGGGTTGCCGACCGCATCACCTGGATGGGGGCGCAGCCGCAGGAAGTAGTGCTGGAACAGTTGCGCCAGAGCGATATTTTCGTGTTGGCGAGCAAGATTTCCGGCGACGGCGACCGGGACGGCCTGCCCAATGTCCTGATGGAAGCCCAAAGCCAGGGTGTGACGGTCGCGGCCACACAGGTCTCGGCCATCCCGGAACTGATCCTCGACGGCGAAACCGGGTTGCTTTGCCAGCCTGAAGACCCCGAGGGTCTGGCGGAAATCCTGCAGCGGCTGATTACCGATCCCGAATTACGTAAACGCCTTGGCCGGGCCGGCAACGCGCGCGTCCGCGAGAGGTTTGAGGCGCAAAGCTGCCTGACCGGTATCGCCGCACGCTTTGGACTGAACAGCGCCAAGGGGCAAGAAAAGCAGGACGGGAAGGGGGTCAAAGTGGCATGACGGTGGCCTTTTACGCGCCTCTGAAATCCCATGACCATCCGGTGCCATCCGGTGACCGCCGTATGGCGGGCCTGTTGTTGAAAGCCCTGCAAAGCATTGATCCGAATACGGAAGTGGCAAGCCACCTGCGCGCCTATGAAGGCAAGGGCGACAAGGATGCACAGATCGCCATCCGCGACGCAGCCCTGGCAGAGGCCCATCGTTATGTCGACCAGGGGCACAGGCCCAAACTGTGGTTCACCTATCACCTGTACCACAAGGCACCCGACTGGATCGGCCCGGCGGTCTCGCGGATGCTGGGCATCCCCTATTGGGTGGCCGAAGCCAGTTTCGCACCCAAACAGGCCAATGGCCCCTGGGATTTGGGACATAATGCGGTGGAACATGCCCTGCGCGAGGCCGATGGTGTGATCCAGTTGAACCCCACCGACCGAGGCTGTGTGGAGCCCCTGCTGAAGCCGGGCGCGTCCATCGTCAACCTGCCGCCCTTCCTGGACCCGGCCCCATATTTTCGCGCTGTTCGCCATCGCGACAGCCTGCGCCGAACGGTGGCGGCGGACCATGGCATCCCGACGGACCGGCCCTGGTTGATCACGGTCGCCATGATGCGGCCCGGCGACAAGGAAGCTTCTTACCTTCTGTTAGCCGATGCCCTCAACCAATTGTCCGACCGATCCTTTTGCCATTTGATCATCGGGGACGGTCCGGCGGAAAGCAATGTGCGAAATGCCTTTCAAAATAGGCCTGAAACCTATTTTATCGGGGCCAAGGACAAAACGGATATTCGACGTTATCTGGCCTCGGCCGATCTGTTCGTCTGGCCCGGCCTGAATGAGGCCTTTGGCCTCGCCCTGCTGGAGGCCCAGGCCAGTGGCCTGCCGGTGATCAGCGCAAGCCGACCGGGCATTGCCGCCATGATCCGCGATGAAGCAACCGGCTTGCTGGTCCATGAGGGCGATGCCACCGCCTTTGCCCATGCGGTCGGGCATTTGCTGGACACGCCGGTCCTTTTGACCCGTTTCGGCAGAGACGCCCTGGACAATATCGCCGACCGGCACAGCCTGGACCAGGCCGCCGCCATTCTTCGGAAGGAATTGGGACTATGACCGATCTCGTGATGATCCGGCATGCGCCTACCGCCTGGAATGCGGAAAAACGCCTGCAAGGCCATACGGATATTCCGCTGACACCGGAAAGCGAGGCAATGGTTCGGCAATGGAGCATCCCCCGTAAATTCAGCGACTTTGACTGGCTGACCAGCCCGTTGAGCCGCGCGGCACGCACGGCGGAGCTGCTATATGGCCGCCCCGTCCCCATCGACGAACGCCTGTCCGAGATGCGCTATGGTGATTGGGAAGGCGAGGTTCTGCCCGACCTCAGGGCGCGGCTGGGCGAGGAAATGCAGGATAACGAGGACAAGGGGCTGGACTTCCTGCCGCCCGGCGGGGAAAGCCCCCGGATGGTACAGGATCGCCTGGCCTCGCTGTTGCAGGAAATCGCCGAACGGGAACGGTCGACGGTGGTGGTTACCCATTTCGGGGTGATCCGCGCGATTTTCGCCAAGGCGGTCGACTGGCCCATGCTGGGCAAGCCGCCGGTCAAGATTTTGCAGGCGAGGGCCCATCATTTCCGCCTGGACCCGGACGGCTTTCCGCGTGTGGAAAGCATGAATATTCCTCTGGGGCCGATTGATGTCTGACCAACCGGTCCTGTTCTTTCATGTCCAGCATCTTCTGGGGATCGGCCACCAGATGCGCGCCGCCGCCCTGGCGCGCGCCTGCGCGGTGCGGGGGTTTGACGTGCATTACGCCAGTGGCGGCTTCCCCGACCGGGAATTCGATCTGGGCGCATCACATTATCATCAGCTTCCCCCGGTCCGGGTGAAAGAAGCGGATTTTTCCAATCTGGTCGACGATGAAGGCCGTGCAATCAATGAGGACTGGTGGAACAAGCGGCGGGACGCAACACTCGCCCTGTTTGACCGGCTGGCACCGGATATCCTGCTGCTGGAAGGGTTTCCCTTTGCCCGGCGCAAATTCGCCGCCGAACTGATCCCGCTGATCGACAGGGCGCGGGAGCGCGGCATTCCGGTCGTCACCTCGGTCCGCGATATCCTCGTCACCCCGTCGAAGGTGGAAAAGCGGGAAAAGGCGCTGGCAATTGCAGAAGATAAACTGGACGCGGTGCTAGTTCACGGCGACCCGGCCCTGATCCGCCTGGAACAAAGCTTTCCCGGGGCCGACCGCCTTGGCAGCAAGCTTTACTACACGGGTTATGTGGATGGTGGCGAGACCGCCCACCCCGCAGAAGACCGCAGCATGGGCGAGATCGTCGTTTCCGTGGGCGGTGGCGCCGTGGGCCGGACGCTGATTGATACGGCACTCGCCGCACAATCCACCTATTCGGCAAAGGATAACCGTCCCTGGCGTATCCTCCTGGGCCCCAATCTCCCTGAAAATTATGTGTCAGACCTAAAATCAAAGGTATTGGACAAAAATATCACCGTGGAACCCGCCCGGCCGGACTTCCGTGACCTGCTGGCAAAGGCCGCCCTGTCGATCAGCCAGGCCGGTTACAATACGGTCATGGATATCCTGGCGGCGCATTGTCCGGCCATTCTGGTGCCCTTTGCCAAAGATAACGAAAATGAACAGAGCCTGCGCGCCCGCCTTCTGGCCGACCACGGGCTGGCACAGATCCTGTCCGAACAGCACTACGGGCCGGAAGACCTTGCAAAGGCAGTCGAAAAGGCCCTAACACAGGACCGGTCCGCCGATTTCCCCTATGCATTGACCGGTGCCGGGGCAAGCGCGACATTGCTCTACCATATGGTTCAGAAAGCACGAGGCCGTTCATGATACGCCAAAGCTCTTTTGCCCCCCTGATTGCGGAGCTGGACGCCTGGGCCGATGCCGGCAAGATGGCCGAATTCTGGTGGCGCGACGACGATGCCATCCGTCAGGGGCCCATTCTGGACCGGCTGTTGCTGACGGCGGGGAAATCCCCGCTGGCGCTGGCGGTGATCCCCGGATTGCTGGAAGCCTCGCTGGTTGACTGTCTTGCTCGCCACCCAAACGTTTCGGTTCTGCAACATGGTTGGGTTCATGAAAACCACGCCGGTCCCGGTGAGAAGAAGGCAGAGTTTCGCCTGAACCGTCCGATCGAGGTGATGCTGGACGAGATAGGCCAAGGATATCAAAAGCTTGAAATGGCATTTGGACCCCGTTTCGCACCGGTTTTCGTGCCCCCCTGGAACCGGGTGGCGGAAGAGCTGGCCGCACGCCTGCCGGATGTCGGCCTGACGTGGCTTTCGGTCTTCACGCCGCGCACCGGACGGGAGTTGCCGCCACCACGGATCAATACCCATGTCGACCCCATAGACTGGCACGGCACCCGTGGTTTCCTGGGGATGGAGCAGACCTTGAACCAGGCGATCGCTCATCTGCGTATGAAACGTCTGGGCCTGCCCGATATCGACATCACCGAACCGACCGGCCTTTTGACTCATCACACCGTCCATGACGGCGAATGCTGGGCCTTCCTGAATAATTTCAATATGTTGGTTCGCGATCATCCGGCCGCCCGATGGGTGGATATCCGCGACCTCGTCCAAAACTGACCCTGTCCTTGCCGCATCCGGGAATTGCCATGCCATCTGCCGCGCCCTCAACCGTCCTGACCTATGACCGGCCGTCTATCGTGACCGACTATCTGCGCTCCGGCGTCGGACTGGTGGCAAGCGGTGCGCCGCTCGCCCTGACCAAACCGATGCCCTGGCTGACCTGGGTTCTGGTCGTCACATTTATTTTATTCCTACTCTTCGCCCTGCGCTCTGTCTTGCGGCATGTCTCGCGCTATCAACTGGACGACGATGGCTTTGAAAGGCTTTCTCCCCGGCCATTGCGGGTGAAATGGTCTGAAATAGAGGGCATGAAATTGCGTTATTATGCGACCCGGCGCAACCGGGACCAGGATCAGAACAATGGCTGGTTTCAGTTGCAATTGCGCGGAAATAAAGGAAAAATCATAATAGATTCAAATCTTGGTAACTTTGATCAGGTTTTGAAATCAACTGCAAGGGCCGCAGGGGTGCGGGGTTTGGCCCTTGATAAGGTGACGCGGGACAACCTGTCGGCAATGGGCGTCGCCACACAATAACCAGTCCGGTCATGCAAACCGGGCTAACTGCGCGGGGAGCAACATGGACGGACAAGTCCATAACAATCTGCTGGAGGTGCGTGACCTCCGCGTCAACTTCGATCTGCCGGAAGGCGTGATCGAAGCCGTCAAAGGCGTGTCATTCCGAATTCCCCATGGCGGCACCGTCGCCCTTGTGGGCGAAAGCGGTTCCGGCAAATCGGTGGTCAGTCAGGCAATCATGGGCATCCTGCCCAAAGCAGCCTCCATCGTCAGCGGTGAAATCCTGTTTTGCGATGACATCGCCCGCGCCAAGGGGCGGCCAGTCGATATCTCCCACCTGAATGTGGACAGCCAGCAGATGCGCGACATTCGTGGCGGGCGCATCTCCATCATCTTCCAGGAGCCGATGACCTCGCTGTCGCCGCTGCATACCGTGGGCAACCAGATTATCGAGGCGCTTGAACTGCACCAGCCGGTCAAAGGCGCGCAAGCCGTGGAAATGGCGCGTGATATGTTGCGGATGGTCGGTTTCCCCGATCCCGAGCGGGCGCTGAGAACCTATCCTTTTGAGCTTTCCGGCGGGTTGCGCCAACGCGCCATGATCGCCATGGCGCTGGTCTGCAAGCCCTCCCTGCTGATCGCGGACGAGCCGACAACCGCACTTGACGTGACAATCCAGGCGCAGATCCTGAAGCTGATCAAGGACCTGCAGCACGAACTCGGCATGGCGGTCCTCATGATCACCCACGACCTGGGTGTCGTCGCCAATATGGCAGAGGAAATCGTCGTCATGTATCACGGCGAGGTCATGGAGCATGGCACGCTGGATCATATCTTCCGCGATCCGCGCCATCCCTATCTCAAGGCGCTGCTGCACGCGGTGCCTCGCTTTGACATGAAGCCGGGGGAGAGGCTGCAGCCGATCCGCTCCATCGAGGCAAAGACCGGCCATCTCATGAAGGAGAGCGCCGCCCCGATTAAGGTCGCTGATCCTGACAGGCCAATCCTGTCTGTCTCGCATCTGAACAAGACCTATTCGACCCGCAAGACAAGCTGGTTCAGGAAAGGTGAAACGAACCTTGTCCGCGCGGTCAATGATGTCAGTTTTTCGATCAAACGGGGAAGCTGCCTCGGGCTTGTGGGGGAAAGCGGCTGCGGCAAGACCACGCTCAGCAAAATCCTGATGCGCGCACTCACCCCCGACCGCGGGGAAATCCATTTTTACGACGGTCAGCAGGATATGGATGTCCTGGGCCTGAACGAAGGAGAGCTGATCAAATTCCGCCAGAAGATGCAGTTCATTTTCCAGGACCCGTTTTCGTCGCTGAACCCGCGCATGTCGGTGCAGGACATCATCACCGAACCCCTGCTGATCCACAAAATCGGTAGCCCGGCGGAACGGAAGGAAATGGCCTCCGAACTGATGGAACTGGTCGGGTTGGACAATCGCCACCTCAACCGCTATCCGCACAGTTTCTCCGGCGGTCAGCGCCAGCGTATCGGCATCGCCCGCGCGCTTGCCCTGAAACCTGAACTACTGATCTGCGACGAACCGGTTTCGGCCCTGGATGTTTCAATCCAGGCGCAAATCCTGAACCTTCTCAAGGACCTGCAGGAAAAACTGGGCCTGACCTATCTGTTCATCAGCCATAACCTGGCCGTGGTGGATTATATTGCCGACGATATCGCGGTGATGTGCCAGGGGCGGCTGGTGGAAATGGCGCCGCGCGAGGTTCTGTTCAAGAACCCTCTGCATCCCTATACGCAGGGCCTGTTGACTGCCGTGCCGGAACCCAACCCGGATAATCCCCTGGACTTCCAGCAGTTGATGACCGGCAAGGCCTCCGATCCCGCCGCATGGCCACATCCTTTCACTGACGACGGCAGATTTCCGCTTCGTCTTGCCGATGCCGGTGAGGGACATCTGGTGCGGATTACCGAAGGCGCAGACATCAAGGGGGTGGCCGCATGATCCCGATCGTCCGCCTCAAGACCGTCCTGACGGCTGCTGCCCTGTCGATGATCGTCCTGGCCGCTCCCGCCCGCGCACAGCATTATGTGGACAGTCCCTATTTCATTGATGCGATCGAGGATGGAAGCCTGCCACGGCTGTCGGACCGCCTGCCTGATGAGCCACTTGTCATGGACGTCACGAAAGACGGCCTGACCCCGGGCCGTCACGGCGGTGTCATCCGCACGGCCATGCGCCGGTCCAAGGACACCCGCCAGATGGTGGTTTACGGCTATGCCCGGCTTGTCCGTTACGACCGCAATCTGGACATCGTGCCCGATATCCTGAAATCCGTGGATGTGGAAAAGGGCCGGGTCTTCACGATGCATCTGCGCAAGGGGCATCGCTGGTCCGACGGCGCGCCTTTCACCACCGAAGACTTCCGCTATTGGTGGGAGGATATCGCCAATAACGAAAGTCTCTATCCGGTTGGTCCGCCCGCCGCCCTGAAGGTCAACGGCGAACTACCCCAGGTGCAGATTCTGGACGACTATACCGTTCGCTATTCCTGGTCCGTGCCCAACCCGAATTTCCTGCCCAAACTGGCCGGGGCCTCACCGCTTTATATCTATGCGCCCGCCCATTACCTCAAACAGTTCCACGCGAAATACCAGTCCCCGGAAAAACTGGAGGACCTGGTGGAAGAGGCCGGGGCAAAAAGCTGGAGTGCGCTGCACACCAAAATGTCCAAGGCCTATCACAACCAGAACCCCGACCTGCCCAGCCTGCAGCCCTGGACCCTGAAGACCGCACCGCCCAGCCAGCGGTTTGAATTTGTCCGAAATCCCTATTTCCATCGCGTTGATTCAAACGGCCTGCAACTGCCCTATGTGGACAAATGGGTGGTGATCGTCACCGAACGCAAGCTGATCCCGCTCAAAGCCGCCACGGGCGAGGTCGACCTGCAGTCGCGCTATTTGAAGATGGAAGACATTTCGCTTCTGAAACAAAGTGAAGACGAATACGGCTTCAGCACCAAATTATGGCGCAACGGCAAGGGCGCGCATATGGCGCTGTTCCCGAACCTGACCCATCGCGACCCGAAATGGCGCAAACTGTTGCGGGACGTCCGTTTCCGGCGGGCGCTGTCGCTCGCGATCAATCGTTATGAGTTGAACCGGGTGATCTATTTCGGGCTGGCGGTGGAAGGGCAGAACACCCTGTTACCGGAAAGCCCGCTTTATCGCCCGGAATATCGCGAGAAATGGGCCAAATTCGACCTGGACCGGGCGAATAGACTGCTGGATGAAATAGGCCTCACCAAAAAGGACGGCCGCGGTATCCGCCTGATGCCCGACGGCGAGCCGCTGGAAATCATCGTTGAAACCGCCGACGCCGGTACGGAACAGCCGGATGTGCTGCAGCTTATTTCGGATTCCTGGGCCGAGGCAGGCGTCAAACTGCATATCAAGCCGACCAGCAACGACATCCTGATGCAGCGGATCTTTTCAGGCGACACGGTCATGACCATCGCGTCGGGTTGGGAAAACGGCATGGCCACCGCCGACATGGCGCCCGACGCACTCGCCCCGATCCACCAGGACCAGTATCAATGGCCCAAATGGGGGCAATATGTGGAAACCGGTGGTGAATCCGGCGAAGCTGTCGACATGGATTCCGCCCGTGAACTGGAACAGCTCTACAAGGCCTGGTATCTGGCGGAAAATGTCGAGGAAAAGCGCCTGATCTGGCAGCGCATGCTGGACATTCACATGGAAAATGTCTTCACGATCGGGATCATTGCGGGCACGCTGCAGCCCGTGGTGGTCCGCAACGGTTTGCATAATGTGCCGGATACCGGCATCTGGAACTGGGACCCCGGCGCCCATTTCGGCGTCTACAGCCCGGACCTGTTCTGGTTTGACGAAGGGGTGGGAGAAAGCTGATGTTCGGATATCTTTTCCACCGCCTGTTCGTGATGATCCCGACGTTGCTGGTGATCTCCGCCCTGGTTTTCATCATCATCCAGTTGCCGCCGGGTGATTATCTCACGACCATGATCAACGAATTGCGTGCGCAAGGGGAGGTCGGTCAGGAGAAAATCATCTATTACCGGGAGCTTTACGGCCTGGATCAGCCCATGATCGTCCAGTATTTCAACTGGCTGTGGGGAATGATCCGCGGCGATTTCGGGCATAGCTTCGAATATGACATGCCGGTCAGGGACGTTATCGGCGACCGGATGATGCTGACCTTTGTGCTGAATTTCTTCACCATCCTGTTCATCTATATTGTCGCCTTCCCGATCGGCGTCTATTCCGCCGTCCGGCAATACAGCGTCGGTGACTATTCCCTGACCTTTATCGGATATCTGGGCCTTGCCACCCCCAACTTCCTGCTTGCGCTGATCCTGCTTTATATCGCCAAGGCCTATTTCGGAACGGATGTCGGCGGGCTGATGGATGAAGACTTTATCGGCCAGCCCTGGAGCGTGGCAAAGGCCGTATCCGTGCTGGAACATCTCTGGGTGCCGGTGGTGGTGATCGGTACCTCCGGCACGGCTTCCATGATCCGCCGCCTGCGGGCCAACCTGCTGGACGAGCTGCACAAGCAATATGTGATCACGGCCAAGGCCAAGGGCCTGCCGGCCAGCAAGGCGCTGGTCAAATATCCGCTGCGTATGGCGTTGAACCCGTTTATCGCCGATATCGGCAATCTCATCCCGGATGTGATTTCCGGGTCCGCCATCGTCTCCGTCGTCCTGGGACTGCAAACCACGGGGCCGATGCTGCTGAATGCGCTGTTGACGCAGGATATCTATCTCGCGGGCAGTTTCCTGATGTTCGTCTCATTCCTGACGGTGATCGGCATGCTGGTTTCCGACCTTGCCCTGGCAGCCCTCGATCCCCGAATACGTCTTGGTGCGGAGGCCACGAAATGAGCGATACGCCCCGGACAGAACCGCTGGACCATTACGTCAACGACGGTGCATTCGATCCCGACCGCGCCGTGGAACTGACGCCCCAGCAGGAAAAATACTATCGCGCCTCCCAATGGCAGTTGATGTGGTGGAAATTGAAACGCCACCGCCTGGCCACGGCCAGCGGCATCATCCTGCTCGCCATCTATGTATCGCTGCTGGTTTCGGAATTCATCAACCCCTACAACCCCAATTTCCGAAATACGGATTATCTCTATATGCCGCCGCAGGAAGTCCATCTCTTCCACGAGGGCGACTTTGTCGGTCCCTTCGTCTATGGGGTAATCGTGGAACGGGATATGAAGAACTGGCAGTGGGTCTATAAGGAGAATAAGGCCGACGTCCAGAAAATCCGCTTTTTCTGCACGGGCAATGACTACGCCGGCGCAGAATACGAATTCTGGGGCCTGTTCAAGGGCGACAGTCACCTGTTCTGCCCGGCCAAGGGCGGCCATCTCTTCCTGGCCGGAACCGATCGTCTGGGCCGGGACATGCTGTCGCGGATGGGTTATGGCGGGCGGATTTCACTGACCGTCGGGATCATCGGCATCGTGATCAGCTTTACGCTCGGCATCGTGATCGGGGGTATTGCGGGCTATTACGGCGGCTTTGTCGATGCCGTGATCCAGCGAGTGATCGAGATTATCCGGTCTTTCCCGCATCTGCCCTTGTGGATGGCCCTGTCAGCGGCCCTGCCGGTCACCTGGAGCCCGATCTGGGTCTTCTTTGGCCTGACGATCATTCTGGGTATTCTGGACTGGCCGGGCCTGGCGCGCGCGGTAAGGTCCAAACTGCTCAGCCTTCGTGAGGAAGATTTCGCCGTTGCCGCCCAGTTGATGGGCGCCCGACCGCAACGCATCATCATGCGGCACCTGATGCCAAGCTTTACCAGCCACCTGATCGCCTCCGCCAGCCTGTCGATTCCCGCCATGATCCTGGGGGAGACGGCGTTGAGCTATCTCGGACTGGGCCTGCGCCCGCCGGTGATCAGTTGGGGCGTGTTGCTGAACGAGGTGCAGAACATCAACGACGTGGTCCTGCACCATTGGCTGATCTACCCGATGCTGTCGGTGATCCTGGTGGTGCTGGCCTTCAATTTCCTGGGCGACGGCCTGCGCGACGCCGCAGACCCGTATAAGTAGGTCCGATACGGTCAGGACAGGACAAACAATGTGATCGGGGCCGATACACCGTCGACTGCCTCATCCGGCAATTCCTTCAGGGACTTCGGCTGCGGTCTTGGCTGCCATCCCTGTTCACGGGCCAGACGGATCGTTTCCCGGTCACAAAGCGCATGCGAGCCCAGCACCTTATTGTGCTTTTCCAGTTTCGCACTGAGGTTCACCGGTGTTCCGACGACGGTGTATTCCAGCCGGTTTTCATCCCCCACGACCCCGAAGATCAGCACCCCGGACGCCGCCGACACCGCCACGTCGATCACTGGCAGGCCCTTTGCGTAGCGTTCGTCATTCCAGGCCCGCGCCGCGTCCAGCACGTCCTCCATGGCGTATAAGGCATCACGGGCGAATGTATCGCTGGGCCGGGCCGCCCCGAAACTGACCATGATGCCGTCGCCGAGGAATTTATCGACGCTGCCGCCATATTTCTGGATTACCGGCAGGATATGAGCCTGATATTCCGACAGAAGCTGCATCACCTGTGGTGGTAACATGGTTGCCGCCAGTTTGGTGAAACCGCGAATATCCACATTGACCACACTGCCAGTGCAGGTTTCCCCCTGTCCGGCCTGCAAGTTTCCATCCGCGCCCTTGATCCGTTCCGCCACCTCGGGCGCGAAGAAACGGCTGAGGGCCTGTTTCTGGATTTCCCCTGTCACCGCCTGCAGCAGAAAGCGCCGTCCGCGCATCAGGGCAAAGGTCAGGATCACGGTAACGGTGACAATGGTGATCACCTTGTCGAATTCACCGCCCAGAAGCACGAGGTTATCCGTAAGATAGGCCACATAATCCCGCGTGATCCGCGACATCCCGTCGTCCACCGAAAAGACCGCATATCCCACCATGCCCAGCCAGCCCAACGCCGCCGCCAGACCTGTGTAAAACACATGGCGCGGGTCAAACCGCAGGGTCCGAAGGGCAATGAAGATAAAGACATAAAGCATCGTCGGTGCCTTCAGGTAGAACACCGCAGGCTGATTGTATTGAATATGAAAACTCCAGATGATCCCGAAGAGCAGGACCAGATCCACCAGACCGGACAGGCTCAGATACCAGTCAGGCAGGGAATAGCGATAGGACAGAACCAGACGCAGGGCCGTAAAGATCAGATAGAGACAGAGGCCCCAGGGAACGGGCGATCCCCAGAAACCGGACATATGGGTCTTGGGCGAGATGATGTAGAGCAGACCGAACAGCAGAACCACGGACAACTGGAACCAGCCGATCAGCCTCTCGCTTTGGTCCTGTTGCTGGCGGAAGGCGGCTTCAATGCGGCGGGGCAGGGCCTGAAAATCCCGAAAACCGAAAAACAGCGACCGGATAATAGCCAGGACGGAACGCATGGGCCTCTCCCCGATATGCCATAGCCGCAGGCGGCCATTACAGGAGCATAGGCCTAAGATAACCGGAGTTCACGCCTTTGAAAGGCCGTTTCACCCATTGTTGAGCAACAGTTACTGCTTCATCAGCCAAAGGCTGGTTTCCAGCGCTCCTTCGGCAATGGGAAGACGTCCGGCCAGGCTTTCCGTAACCGCATCCTGCATGAAATGGGAGACATAATGGGACGCCCATTCCACCCGGTAACCGCCCCCCGTGATCATGGGAACCACAGCCAGTTGTTCGTTATAACCGCGCCAGTCCCAGGTCTTCGGATAGTCCAGCGGCAGGCAGATATCGTGGATATGCACCAGAACCCCGGTGGGGAGCATTGGCATGATGTGATTGAACAGCAAATCCACATCGCTGCCCGGCATCAAGATATGACTGGAATCCACAAACAGGATATCACCCGCACACAGCGCCTCGAAGCAGGACAGGTCTACCTGCTGCACCGGTTTGTTGATGATCTGAACGGAGGCCAGCTTGCGGATATCGGCGCGCGGTGCGGGATCAATCGCGGTGATTTCCGTTTTCAGTCCTTCGTCGGCAACCGCCTGCGCCATGAAGCGCGTGGAATGGCCGGAGCCAACCTCGATAATACGTGCGGGCTTGAAACGACGCACGAAACTGTAGGCCATTGCGCCGTCCAGACGCGGGAACCAGTCCTGCTGCCAGCGCGGCCGGGGTGGCTCTGCCTGACTGAACCCGTTCAGCGCAACGTCATACGCCTGCAAAGCATCCAGATGTGCCTCAAACCGCGGACGCGCAACCTCCATCACCGAATGCACCGCGGCATAGGCCGGGCGTGCGCCCGCCTTCAGGTCACTGCCTGCATAGCGGTAGGGAATGAAATAGCCTTTGGATGACAGGCCAAGAAGGGTTGGCAGGCCAAGTTGCAGCCGCCGCCGGAAATGTCTGAAACTCATTAATGAAACTACCTGCCGAAAAACATGTTTCAGATAATAATCGTATGGCCTTCTTGGGCAACCGCCGTACCGGGCCGCGCCGCCGCCGCATCCTGGCCGACCTTGTCCATGAAATCATCGTCATGGGTGGGATCGTGGTGGAACAGAAACAAGCGGTCCGCACCGGCGGCCTCGACCAGGCGCACGCCTTCCGCCCAGGTGGAATGGCCATAGCCGATAAAACGGGGGAATTCCTCCTCCGTATAGGTGCTGTCATAGACGACAACATCAGCCTTATCGATCAGGGCCAGAATCCGCTCGTCCGGCGTGCCCGGAATATGCTCTGTATCGGTAACGTAGCAAAAGACCTTGCCGGCATATTCAACGCGATAGCCGGTGGCCCCGTTCGGATGGTTCAGCGGCGCCGTACGTACCGTGATATCGGGGCTGACCGCGACGTCTTCACCCGCGTTGAAATCGTCGAAGTCCACATCCGCCTGAAAAATCTCCGGCGGGATCGGAAACAGTGGTGCCGCCATCATATCCTTCAGCGTCTGCTTTAAGGTGCGGTTCGGCAATAGATGGCCTGCATGCAGGCACAATTTCATTCCCGGCACATGGAACGGCGCGAAGAAGGGAATGCCAACGATATGATCCAGATGGGTGTGGGTCAGAAACAGGTCCAGTTCCTGGGGCTTGCCATTCGTTTCCGCCAGAATCCGGCGACCCAGGTTGGGCAGGCCGGTGCCACCGTCGAAAATCAGACGCCGGTCACCACATCTGACCTCCAGACAGGAGGTATTCCCGCCATAGCGAAGCGTCGCGGGACCCGGGCAGGCAATACTGCCCCGCGTCCCCCAGAAGGTCACTGAAAACTCACCCTGTACTGTCATTATGTATTTCGCGATATGCCGCTTTGTTGACCCGAATAATTTGACGAGACTATAGCATTGATATTTAAAACCGCTAAAGCATTCTTATTGCCACCTCATTTCCATCCCCTTTCTCCTTCATCACGCGGGCCCGGCTGTATCCCATGCGCATGACGACCAATTGGACCGGAATTTTTTTCGGTTTTGCAATCGCCGTTCTGGCTGCCTTTCACCAGTTCAAATTGCCGCCGGTTCTGCCGGAAATGACCGGCCTGTATGGCTATGACACGATTTTGGCCGGTGGCTTCATGTCGATCTACGCCGTGGCCGGTTTTCTACTGGCAGCCCCTTTCGGCAACCGGATGCAGCGACATGGGACGTTGCCATTCATCTATCTGGCGCTCGCCCTGTTCCTGCTGGGAACGCTGGTGACGCAGTTGTTCCCGGAAAACGGAACTGTTGTTCTCACCGCGCGGGGTATTGAAGGGATTGCGGCCTGCATCCTCTCCATCTCCGGTCCTGCACTTGCCACCCAGCATGCCAGCGCCCGTGACCAGCATCTGGCAGCCGCGATAACGGCCACCTGGGTGCCGCTGGGGGCGATCATGGGGGCAGGTCTCGCCTTCGCCAGCGGCACAGCCGGCTTTGATCCTAAATGGTCTCCCATCTGGTCCTTCAGCCTGGTCCTGACCGTACTTCTGGCGCTTTTGACGGCCTGGTACAGGAAATCGGAAAGGGTGGAATTCAACCTGCCAAAACCGGCCCGGCGGGCAGAGGGCGATCACGACCCGTGGGACGTCGCCAAAAACCGCCTTCTGATGCGCCTGACGGCAACGGTTTTCCTGTTCTGGGCCTGGCAGAACCTGGCCTTCATGACCTGGATGCCAAGCTATCTGGTGAGCGCATTGGACCTGAGCCAGGACCGCGCTGCCCTGGTCTTCCTGTTGCCCATTACCTTCATCGGTATTTTCAACCTGCTTGCCGTTCCCCTGCTGCGAACCGGCCTTTCCATCACGGGGTTGATGGTTCTGGCCGTCACCGGCCAACTCACGATGCTTCTCCTGATGCCTGTGGTCGGGACAGGGGCCGTGGGATTGTTCTGCCTGATTGTCTATGGCGCCTGCGCGGGGATCACCCCAACCTGCCTGTTTAATCTGCCCGGCAGCATTTTCGCCAACAGGGGCGGAACGCGCGCCTTCGGCTGGTTGATCACCGGGCGAAATTTCGGGGTATTCTGCGGCCCTCTATCGGCAGCAGCCATCGTGGATCTAACCGGAAGCTGGCAGGCCGTCCCCTGGCTGGTAACCGCCATAATGGCCGTTTCGGTGCTGCTGTCGGTCTCTTTGCATATCCTGCACCGGCCAAAATAATAAAGCCGCCCGGGCAGGGCGGCTTTCGGTCAGGCCTGACGCTTTAAGGAAATCACGGAACCAGTTTATATCCGCCGGGCTCCGTCACCAGTATCTGGGCATTGCCGGGGTCCCGTTCGATTTTCTGGCGCAGGCGATAGACGTGGGTTTCCAGGGTATGGGTCGTCACTCCGGCATTATACCCCCAGACCTCACCCAGCAGCGTATCGCGGGCAATAACCTTGTCCCCGGCGCGATACAGATATTTCAGGATCGCTGTTTCCTTTTCCGTCAGACGGATTTTCTGGCCGTTTTCATCATCAAGCAGGATTTTTGCCGACGGTTGAAACGTGTAGGGCCCGATGGTGAAAACCGCATCCTCGCTTTGCTCATGCTGCCGCAGTTGCGCGCGCAGGCGGGCGAGCAGCACATTCAGGCGGAACGGCTTGGAAATATAATCATTTGCCCCGGAATCCAGTCCCAGAATCTGGTCGCTGTCGGTGCTATGCGCCGTCAGCATGATGATCGGGCATTTGACTTCGTTCCGGCGCAACAGGCGACAGGCCTCGCGGCCATCCATATCCGGCAGTTCAACATCCAGCAGGATCGCATCGAAATGTTCTGTCTTGGCCCGTTCGACCCCTTCGGTGGCGGTTGCTTCTTCGACCGTATCGAATTCCTCATGCAACCGAAGCTGTTCTGCCAGGGATTGGCGCAGCGCATTGTCATCGTCTACCAGAAGTATCTTCTTGCCCGTCATCTCTCAAACAGCTTTTTGTGGAAGTTCTTGTTCCGCTTCGACTTTCCGCGCCACTTTACCATGATAACGCTTGAAGGCGAGACAAAATTCATCACCCGATCATAACATCGCTGTGTGGAAATTGTGTTCGATGAAAACTGGCATTTTATTTGCGTGGGACCATGGGAGGAGAAGAGGACAGACCCATGCAAACAGCCAGCCCAGATGCCGGATTTGCCCCCTGGTCCCTGATGGTGCCAGAGCCGCCGAAAGCCGCGGCAACCAAGGCAAATGACAGCAATGAAACGACCCGGACGGCCCGGAACGATAAGGACGCGCCCAAGGAAAATCCGGATTTCTTCGGCAAGGATGGTCTGACCTTCGGGGATTTCCTGGACATCGTGAATCCCCTGCAACATCTGCCCGTTATCGGCACAATTTACCGGGAACTGACAGGCGACGACATCAGCCCCGGCGCCCGGCTGGCCGGCGACACCTTGTATGGCGGTCCCCTGGGGATGGCCAGCGCGGTCGTCAACAACGCCATGGAAGAGCATTCCGGCAAGGATATGGGCGAAACGGTGTTGGCCTATTTCACCGGGGATGAAACGGACGATGGCGCGGGCGATACGCAGGTTGCCGAAGCCCCCGCTGGTAAGGGCACGGAAGACAAAACCGCCGGGCCGGTAGCCGACACCGCCGCACAGCCGGTTGTGCAGCAGGCCGCCGCTGCTGACCCGCAGGCTCCTGTTCTGCCTCTTGCAGCGTCAACGCCACGGATCGGCAAACCGTTGTTTGGACCGCATAATCCTCTCGTCAATCCTCTGCCAGAAGCACCGGAAGCAAAGGCCTCTGCTGAAGAACCGGTCCAAACCGCCCAGGTAGCCTTGGGAACGCCAACGGTCTCATCCGGAAAGCCGAAACATCTTTCCGCCGACGTGGCCCGCCAGTTGGAACATATGGCTGCCCTGTCCCAGGAACGGCTGGCGATCCAGGCCCAGACCAACCGGGCGATCCTGAAACAGGGCAACAAGCGGGAAAAGGCCGAGGCCGCCACCGCCGCGCCAACGCCGACACCAGCCAACGATATCGCGGCCGCACAACAGCCGCCAAAGGCCAAATCAGTTCCTCCAGCCAAGGCCAGTGCGGCCAGCAGGGCCTATGAAACCGCCGCCATGCCCGCCCCGGTAACGCCGGACAATCTTCCTGAGGCCATGCTGTCGGCTTTGAAGAAATACGAGATTATGCTTAAAAAGGACCCTAAACAGGGTTAATTGAGCAAAGAGACAGTCCATGGATATCAATGTCAGCGAACAGGGCCTGACCATGCCGGACGGACGGGTGGTCAAATGCGCCATCGGCCGCGGTGGCATTCACAAGACAAAACGGGAAGGGGATGGCGTAACCCCTGTCGGTGACTGGCCTCTGCGTTACGGCTATTATCGCGCCGACCGTCTGGGTACGGCCCCGCAGACCCACCTGTCCATGACCCCGATCCAACCCGATGACGGCTGGTGCGATGCCCCGCACGACGCCAATTACAACAAGGCGGTCAAAAAACCCTATGCTGCCAGCCATGAAGACATGTGGCGCGAGGACGAGCTTTACGACATCGTTGTGGTATTGGGACATAACGACGACCCGCCGGTGCCGGGAAACGGCAGCGCCATCTTCCTGCATGTGGCCCGACCCGGCTACAAACCGACAGAGGGATGCGTCGCACTGCCCCGCGAAACGCTGGTGGAACTTCTGAATGCCTGCAAGGCCGGGGACCGGATGGCGATCCGCTCACTTGAGAATGACGACTAGAAAAACCGCCTAGGCGGGATAATCGCGCTTACCGAAAATGGCAGACCCGACGCGGACATAGGTTGCGCCGAATTGGACGGCGACTTCAAAATCGCCACTCATGCCCATGCTCAACTCGCTCAACCCGTTGCGCTCGGCAATTTTCTTCAAAAGTGCGAAATGCAGGGAAGGTTCCGCATCCACCGGCGGAATGCACATCAGGCCGACGACAGGCAGCCCAAGGTCGTCCCGGCATTCCTTGATAAAGGCGTCCGCATCCTTGGGCAGGACCCCGGCTTTCTGTTCCTCTTCACCGGTATTGACCTGGATGAAGCATTTCGGGTGCTTGTCCAGCTTTTCCATTTCCTTTGCCAGGGCTTTGGCCAGCTTGGGCCGGTCAACAGTCTGAATGACGTCGAAAAGCTCCAGCGCCTGTTTGACCTTGTTGGTCTGCAGCGGCCCGATCAGGTGAAGCTCGATATCGGGATAATCCTCGCGCAGGCCCGGCCATTTCCCGGCTGCTTCCTGAACCCGGTTTTCGCCGAAGACCCGCTGGCCCAAATCCAGCGCCGGGCGCATATGATCCGCATCGAAGGTCTTGCCTACGGCGACAAGCCGCACCGACGCCGGGTCCCGTTCACTGCTTTCCGCCGTCTGTGCAATCGTATCGCGCACCGACTGGAGAGAATCGCGAATGCTCTGTTCTGCAGACATGCTAACGCCCAACCTCGTTTTCCAAATCCCGTCCCACGTATTTAGAGAATTAACAGGCTCTTGAAAATCCCCGGCTTAGCGGGAACCGGAATGAAATAACGGCGATCAGTTGTCGACCGGAAGAGGATCGCGGGCAGGATCCCAGCCCTTGGCCCAGACCGTCTCGTCCAGAATATAGGGCGCATCCCCATTGTTGCCAAACCAGGAATCCACCACAAAGAGACGCCCGGTCTCCTTTTCACGCACGGTGGCAGAAGTGTGGGGCCAGCCGGCAAGCAGGTTGCCGCGATTGGCCTGACCATAAACGCTGTGATAGCGAAGCAGCCCCATTTCTTCTAGCAACAGCAGGGTCGTGGTGGAATTGATGGCTTCATCGACACAGTCCAACTGGCCCGATTTGAACATGCCCGTGAAGGACCCGCCGACGTCCTGTTCAGTACCGGCATAGGGCGCATTGACCTTTTCCATATAGGCAACGGCTCTTCCGATCGATCGGCGTTCATCCACAGCGTTCGACGCCATTTTGCCAAACGCCCCTTGCAGGCCCGCCGTCTCCTGCGCAGTCAACCGGCGAACAATGCGCGAATGGCAACCATGCCCGTAACAATATACGTAGGAGTCATTGGTGGGCACCGGTAGGTCTTTTGCCGTCAGAAGGGCCATAGGCTGAACTTCCTGCGGCTTGGTGCAGGCAGAAAGGACAACAATGGCAAACAACATAACGACGGCAGAAGACAATCTGCCACCCCACCCGAAATGTAATGAAAACCGCCGCAGCGACACTGGCAATGCGTCCTTGTAAAATCAGTATCCGAGAATGCGGTAGGTTGATACGCCTTAATTCCTGAAAGTCAAACCTGCAGTAGACTGGAAGTGAGAAACGCCGGTTACCTGGCGCGCAGCCGCAGTTCAAAGAAATTTCCATGCCGCGTCCCCCAGTCGGGCCGGGACCGGGTCGTCACCAGACGACTGTGCAAATCGGCCTGGGTCAGCGCCTGCCCACGATCATCCCATATTTCATAGCCTGCCAGGGCATGCGCCAATGCTTCCGGGTGACTGTCCCGGGGCCAGAAAGGCCGGTGGATGGACAAATGGATATTCTGCCCCGGACGCTTGCCAAGCTGGTGAAAATCCTCGGCCAGCAGGATTTCACTTCCCTCCACATCAATCTTGATCAGCGAAATCTCCTTCAGCCCCTGCCGTTCGATAAGGTCAATGATGGACAGGCAGTCCACGACAATATCCCGCCCTCCAATGCCGAACAGACTGCTGTCGCTATCCCCCTGGGGCTGCCCGAGATGCAGATAGCCTGGACCGTTGCAAACGGCCATTGGCACAACCGTCACCTTTTTCCCCATGCCGGGGTTGAGATTTATCAAGCGTTCCAGCATGGCCCTGCTGGCCGGGTTGGGTTCCACGGCAATCACACGGTCCGCGCCTGCGCTCAACGCAAACAGAACTGTCGGCCCGATCCACGCGCCGATATCCAGAACCGTATCGCCGCCTTTTACAATCTGCCGGAATATCTTCCGGGTCTCCGGCTCCCAAGAATCGAAGCGGTCCCAAAAGCCATGATCGGGCACCTGATAGTCACGGCCCTCGACAGTGACCGTCCTTACTTTGTTTCCAACACCGTTTTCCGCGTAATTGATCTGGCACATGGCATCCTGCATCCGCGATGGGATCAATAGGCCTGTTTTGTCTTGGCCTCGCGCCTATGATCGTTAAGATCACGACCGAAGCCTTTAACTTATGTTGCCCTCCGTCGACGGATATCAATATGATTACATTTGCCGATATCATTGCCCCCATCAGCGAAGAGGAATTTTTCGCGTCTTATTACGACAAGAAGCCTCTCTACATTCCGGGGCAGTTGGAAAAATTCGGCCATATCATGAACTGGGATGCATTGAACCGTATCCTGAATATGTCCGCCTATTGGTCGACGGCCACCCTGCAACTGGTCAAGGACCGGGAGCGCATTCCGGCGGCGGCATACTGTGAAACGGCTTTGGGCTCCACCGGCCAGTCAACCATGCGTCCCAATGCAAAGAAGGTCACCGATCATTTGCACGCCGGGGCCTCGCTGGTGCTGAATGACATCGATACCCTGACCCCGGAAGTGGCCGCCGTTGCCGACGCATTGGAAAAAACCCTGAACGGCAAGGCGCAGAGCAACCTTTATTGTTCCTGGAAACAGCGGCAGGCTTTCTTTAGTCATTTCGACACCCACGATGTCTATGCCCTGCATTTCGAAGGGGAGAAGACCTGGCGCATCTATGAAAACCGGATGCCGCATCCGATCCGCCATAGCCGCTTTACCTCAACCGGCCCGGACTTTGACCGTGAAAACCGGGGAGAGGTGATGATGGAAATTACCATGAAACCCGGTGATTTTCTCTATCTGCCCCGTGGCTGGTATCACGATGCGCTGGCAAGCAGCAGCGGCACGGTGCATATCGCCTTTGGTGTTACCCAGGTCATCGGCCTGGATTTTGTGCAGGCCATGACCGATGTCGTCGTGAATGACGAATTGTTCCGGAAGAACTTCCCCCGGCTGGAAGATGGCCGCAATGCCGTCAAGAAACGGATCGCCGCACTTGCGGAGAAATTTGCAAAGATGGCCAAGGACGATCAGATCATCGACGCCATGACCCAGTTTATCACCGACTATCATTATGATCGGGGCGGTTTTGCCCTTCCCATCGAAAGCCGGGAAATTCATTTCAAGACGACGGATTCCAGTTTTAACGTCCAGAAGAACGGGCCGCAGAAGATTTTGGTCGGACGCAAAGGCGCCGTTCCCATCCCGCCGGCCATTCAGGACCCGGTGCTGTGGATCGTTGAGAAAGGCAATTTCGCCCGAAGCGACTTCACAATGGCCTTTTCGTCGCTGGGCATCGACGCATTGGACAATATTCTGGCCGATATGAAGAACATGGGAATCATTGCCGAAGTGTGACCCATTTCGCCTTTCCCGCAGTTTCAGCGCGCAACGGGAAAGTCGCCTTCAATACAGGAGAAGCGGGATAGCCTCTATCCCGCTTCTCCTGTATCAGCGCTGATATCCATCGCTTCCGCTGCCGGACGGCCAGGGCAACCGCCGGTGTTGCAATCTTGTCACAACCCCTGAACAACCGTCAGACGGGATGGTTTTTCCCATTGCACGTGGAGGCCGGTCTCTGTTTTATTCTCGCCATGCTCTTTGATCGAAGTGGTTCAAGCCAACTAAGACAGGGGCAATTGGGAAAGGGAGGCCATACCGGACCTTCCGGACATGGTCTCAATTTGGAGGTAGATTATGAAAAAGATTCTGTTGGGCACCTCTGCCCTCGCACTGGCAGCTCTCGCTGCTGCTCCGGCAGTTGCAGACTCCAACGTGGACGGCGCTAAATTCAAAGTAAGCGGTTCCATGGACTACTACTGGCGTACGTCTGACAACGACGGTGCAAACGTTGGTGGTAAAGGCAACGAAATCAAGCTGCACACGCCGGCTTCCGAAATCCACTTCGATTTCAACGATGTGGCTGACAACGGCCTGGAATATGGCGCACGCGTTGAATGGCGTTACAGCAGCGGCGTTGACGAAGCTTGGATGGAATTCGGCGGCAACTGGGGTACCGTATACTTCGGTGACCAGGACGGCGCTGTTGACGGTCGTCAGATCGCTGGTGCTTCCGTTCTCGCCAAAGGCCTGCACGACACCGGCCGTTGGATGTCCGGCCTGAACCTGAGCAGCAACGACAACGACTACGACAACGTTGACTCCGTTGGTCTCGTTGGTGAATCCGGCGACGCTTCCAAAATCTACTATGAAACCCCGTCCTTCAGCGGCTTCAGCGTAGCTGCGTCCTACACCCCGGACACCTCCTCCTCCTTCGGCGCTGGTTCCAGCGACGACAGCGGTTTCCAGAACGTTGTTGAAGCAAGCGCTCGTTACGACGCTGAATTCAACGGCGTTGGCCTGGGCCTGATGGTTGGCGCGCTGCACGGCGATGCACAGTCCTTCGACGGCAACAGCGCTACTGCTGGTGCTGACCTGGAAAGCGACGTTGCATGGTTGGCTGGTGCCAAAGTTGACTTCGCTGGTTTCGAAGTTGCTGCTGGCTACGGTGACCGTGGCGACAACGGTTGCCTGAAAAACACCAACTGCGACATGGGTAAATTCTACGACCTGGGTGTTGCTTACAACTTCGACGCTCTGAAAGTCGGCGCCGCTTACTTCCACTCCGAACTGAACCAGGACGGTCTGGGTAGCGACGACGAGCTGGACACCTTCGGTGTTGAAGCCAACTACACCGTTGCAGAAGGCCTGAGCACCTACGCTGGTGTTATGTGGGCTAACAGCGACGATGGCGATACCGCTAACGACGACAACGACTCCACCGTGTTCGTCATCGGTACGGCTATGAGCTTCTAATCCAAATTTTGGATTTAGTTGCCTGGAAAGAGGGAAGCGCTTGCTTCCCTCTTTTTTTTTTCTAAGATGCAGCATTACGCGTATGTCACTAGGGATCGTCATGAGAAAGCTGCTTCTCCTCATAATCATATCTGTAATTGTTGCCTCATGCGGTAGCGGCAAGGAAGCCCCTCCCTTGGAGGACCGCAATGATCGGCTTGTCAGAGAACAAGGTTCTTTCCTTGGCGGGGACGGTTTATCCCTTGATCTTGGCGGCAAGAAAGGCGGCTCAGATGCAGGCGGCGTTGCCGTAAACAGCTTCCTCTGGCGGGCGTCTCTGGACACCCTGTCCTTTGTCCCCCTGTCTCAGGTTGATCCTTTCGGTGGCGTGATCATCAGCGACTGGTACAGTCCGCCGGAAACCCCGGAAGAGCGCTTTAAACTGACCGTCTATGTATTGACCCGCCAGCTTCGGTCCGACGGGATTCGTGTTGCAGTGTTCAAGCAGGCACGGCAGTTCAGCGGCGAATGGCGCAATGTAAAGATTGACGACAAGACCGCCACCCAGTTGGAGAACGCAATTCTGACCCGCGCACGCCAGATGCGGATCAGCTATGAAAAGGCACCGGATTAAATCCGCTGCTTTCCGTGTTTTCCAGCAACTGTAGAAATGTTAGAAGCGGTGCAGTTTAGCACCAGTTTTACCAGGGTATATTCGAGAGATGAGTCACTATAATTTCGCCGACGTGGAAGCGAAATGGCAGGATATTTGGGCCGAAGATAAAAGCTTTGAGGTCGAAGTCGACCGGAACAAGCCCAAATATTATGTCCTGGAAATGTTCCCCTATCCGTCGGGGCGCATTCACATGGGCCATGTCCGCAACTATACCCTGGGCGATGTGATCGCGCGTTACAAGAATGCCAAGGGCTTCAATGTCCTGCATCCCATGGGCTGGGATGCCTTCGGCCTGCCGGCGGAAAATGCGGCAATCGACAATAATGTTCATCCCGCCAAATGGACCCGCGAAAACGTGAAGGCCATGCGCAGCCAGCTCAGCAAGCTGGGCCTTTCACTGGACTGGTCGCGCGAAATTGCGACCTGCGAGCCGAATTACTACAAACACGAACAGAAGATGTTCCTGGATTTCCTCAAGGCGGACCTCGCTTATCGTAAGGAATCCTGGGTCAACTGGGATCCTGTTGAGAATACCGTACTTGCCAACGAGCAGGTGATTGACGGCAAGGGCTGGCGCTCCGGTGCGCCGGTGGAAAAGCGCCGCCTGTCCCAATGGTTCCTGAAAATCACGGACTATGCTGACGAACTGCTGCAGGGCATTGAAACCCTGGAACGCTGGCCGGACAAGGTCCGGATCATGCAGCGCAACTGGATCAACCGGTCCGAAGGCGCACGCGTATTTTTTGAAATCGTCGGCCGTGATGACAGACTGGAAGTCTTCACTACCCGCCCGGACACTCTCTTCGGGGCGTCTTTCTGTGCTGTTTCCGCCAACCATCCCCTGGCGGAGGAATTGTCCAAGGATAATGCGGACCTCCAGGACTTCATTGCGGAATGCAACCGCCTGGGGACCAGTGAGGAAGCCATCGAGAAGGCCGAAAAACTGGGTTATGATACGGGCCTGAAGGTCAAGCACCCCTTCATCGAAGGCCATGAACTGCCGGTCTATGTGGCTAACTTCGTGCTGATGGAATATGGCACAGGCGCGGTTTTCGCCTGCCCGGGCCACGACCAGCGCGACTTGGACTTTGCCCGCAAATATGACTTGCCCGTCATTCCGGTGGTCCTGCCCAAAGACGCCGATGCAGACAGCTTTGTCATTGAGGACGAGGCCTATACCGGCGAAGGCTCTATCTTCAATTCGGACTTCCTGAACGGTCTGGGCGTTGATGAGGCAAAGTCCGCCGCCATCGCCAAGCTCAAGGAGCTTGGGGCGGGTGAGGGAACTATCACCTACCGCCTGCGCGACTGGGGCGTCTCGCGTCAACGCTATTGGGGCTGCCCGATCCCGATCATTCACTGCGAAAACTGCGGCGACGTTCCGGTTCCGGATGATCAATTGCCGGTCGAACTGCCGGAAGACGTCAGTTTTGATAAACCTGGCAATCCACTGGATCACCATCCAACCTGGAAGCATGTGGACTGCCCGAAATGCGGCAAAGCGGCCCAGCGCGAGACGGATACTTTCGACACATTCTTCGAATCCTCCTGGTATTTCGCCCGTTTCTGCGATGCCAATAATGCGGACGCTGCTTTCGACCGGGACAAGGCGGACTATTGGCTGCCGGTAGACCAGTATATCGGCGGGATCGAACATGCGGTTCTGCATCTGCTGTATTCGCGCTTTTTCACACGCGCCTTGAAAAAATGCGGTTATCTGAGCGCTGAAGAACCATTCGCCGGTCTCTTCACCCAGGGTATGATCTGTCACGAGACCTATCAGGATGAGAACGGCAAATGGCTGTTCCCCGCTGATGTAGTGAAAGATGGTGACAAGGCCACTCACACCGACACTGGCGCGCCGGTTATGGTCGGTCGGTCCATCAAGATGTCCAAATCCAAGAAAAACGTGGTTGATCCGGAAGACATCGTACAAACCTATGGTGCCGATACGGCCCGTCTTTTCATGCTGTCTGACAGCCCGCCGGATCGTGACCTGGAATGGACCGAAGCCGGTGTGGAAGGGGCATGGCGCTATGTTAACCGCCTGTGGCGTATGATTACCGAGCCCAACGGGCCGGTGGCACCCGCCGGTGCGGAAAAACCCGAGTTGAGCAAAGACGAAGACGCCATTCTTCGCCTGGTCCATAAGACCATCGACGGCATTTCCCAGGATCTGGAGAAATTCCATTTCAACCGGGCCGTTGCGCGTATTCGCGAATTCACAAACGCCTTGGGTGATGTGAAGGGCGACAGTGACGGCAGCGCCTGGATTCGTCGTATCGGTTTCGAAACGCTGGTGCAGATTCTGGCGCCCATGGTCCCTCATCTGGCCGAGGAACTCTGGCATCAGCTCGACCATGAAACCAAGCTGACCGACCAGCCATGGCCGGAAGCGGATAAATCTCTGATCGTGGACGACATGGTCACGATTGGCGTTCAGGTAAACGGCAAGCTTCGCGCAACCATTGAACTTCCACGCGATATAGACAAGCAGGAAGCGGAGAAGGTGGCACTGGCCGAAGAAAACGTTATCCGTGCCCTGGATGGTAAAGAACCGCGCAAAGTCATCGTTGTGCCGAACAGGATCGTCAATGTGGTGGCGTAAACTCCTTGCCTCATTCGTTATTGCTGCAGGTCTCACGGCCTGCGGCTTTGAGCCCCTTTATGGGACTTCCGGGGACGGTGGTGTTGGACAGTCGACGGAAGTCCTGCTCAGCCAGGTGAAGATCGAAACCATCGAGAATCGGGACGGGCAGATTCTGCACAACTATCTTCTTGATCGCCTTAATCCGCGCGGTCGACCGGAAAAACCGCGTTATTTTCTGTCAACAGCACTTAAAACCTCTACCAGGAGCTACGGCATTCGCCGTGACGATACTACGACACGCGCAGGCCTGACCGTTGTTGCGAAATTCAGATTGAAGAACGCAGAGGGCAAATCAATCACCTTCTCCGCACGTCGTCTATCCGGCTACAGCAAAACGGATTCGGAATATTCAACCCTTGTGGCGGAAAAGGATGCCCTGGACCGCTCGCTTCGGGAAATTGCCAACGATGTCCGGCTCAGGGTTGGTACGTATCTGAAATCCGGCATTCTGAACTGATCGGGCGGCGGCTATGAAGATCGCGCCCAGGCAAATAGCCTCTTTCCTGAAAAATCCTGATCCTGCTGTCCAGTGCATCCTGTTATACGGGCCTGATAACGGGCTTGTTAAGGAACGCGCAGATCAATTGACACAGCAGGTCGTTGCCGATCCTAAGGACCCTTTTCTGGTCGCAGATCTGGGCAATGACGTGGTCAAAGGTGATCCTGCGCGGCTGGGCGACGAGGCCGCGGCCATGGCGCTGACCGGGGGACGGCGGGTCGTCAGGATCTATGATGCCGATGACGGCATAGCTGCTACCTTCAAGGATTTCCTGAAAGAGCCGGTCGGGGATGCCCTGATCGTCGTGTCCGCAGGTGACCTTGCCGCGAAATCCAAGCTGCGGCAGGCGTTTGAAAGCGCCAAAACAGCCGGCGCTGCCATTCCCTGTTATGCCGATGACAATATGTCATTGGATGGGCTGATCCGGTCCGTCTTCAAGGAACGCAATATCCGCATCGACGAAGATGCCGTCCAGTTCCTGAATGCCCATCTGGGGGCGGACAGGGGACTGAGTCGGGGTGAGTTGGAGAAGTTGGCGCTCTACGCCGGGGAGGGTGGTAAAATAGCCCTGGAAGACGCTGTAGAGAGCGTCGGGGATAGTTCCGCCTATTCGATCGACACCGTTGTCTACGCCGCTGCAGAGGGTGATTCTGAGGTCCTGGACCGCACCCTGGGTAAGCTTTGGGAGGACGGGACCAATGCCGTTGCCCTGCTGCGAAGCATGACCAACCATGTCATCCGCCTGCAGCAGGTCATGGCCCAGCGCGAGGCGGGTAAACCGCTGGAAGCAGCTATAAAGGGATTGCGGCCGCCGATCTTCTGGAAACTCGAGAGCCGCTTCAAGAACCAGCTATCCCTTTGGAACAAGCCGCTGTCGGCAATGGCGTTAAAGTTATTGTTGCAGGCGGAAGTGGACTGCAAGCGAACCGGCATTCCCGACCGGATTACCTGTGCACGCTGCCTACAGCAAATCGCCGCCGTTGCACGGCGGCAACGACGGCGATAGCCAAGACCGGAAAGGGCGGTCTCTCCTTGGAGGGTCTCTTTACATCTCTACGACGTTACCGGTCGCGCCCATCTCTTCATTCAGGCGCTCTATGATATCGTCCAACTGATCCAGATTTTCATACTGGATCGTCAATTTGCCTTTTTCGCCCTTGGATGCAATCTGAACTTTCATGCCCAGGTTATTGGAAAGGCTTTGTTCCAGCGCTTCGACATTGGGATCGCGGTTAAGCTTTTTGCCAATCTTTTTGAGGGCCTTCTTATCGCCCTTCTTGCCTTCCTGGGCCAATTGTTCCGTTTGCCGAACGTTTAATCCCCTGGCGATGACCTCATGCGCCAGTTCTTCTGCATTGGGCACACCGATCAGGGCACGGCCATGCCCGGCGGACAACAGGCCATCATCCAGCATGCTCTTGATTTCATCGGACAGGCCAAGCAGGCGCATGGAGTTGGCGATATGACTGCGGCTCTTGCCCAGAACCTTGGCCAGCGCCTCCTGGGTATGCTGGAATTCATCAATCAACCGCTGATAGCCTTCCGCCTCCTCAAGCGGGGTGAGGTCTTCACGGTGAATATTTTCAATCAGCGCCAGTTCGAGCGTATCGGAATCCGACAAATCCTTGACGATAACCGGCACTTCATGAAGCTGCGCCCGCTGTGCCGCACGCCAGCGGCGTTCGCCGGCAACGATTTCATAGGCATTCGGCTCGCTCGGGTGCTGACGCACCAGAATCGGCTGCAGGATACCCTTTTCCTGGATCGAATTGACCAGTCCGTCGATCGCACTGTCGTCAAAGCGTTTACGCGGCTGATCCGGATTGGGTTTCAGAAATTCAATCGGAATGGTCTTCGACTGCCTGAGGGCCTCTGCCGAAAGGGCTTCATCAACAGTATCTTCACCGGTCGGCGTAGCCGCGGCGGCGGCGATATCATCCCCGAGGAGGGCGGATAGCCCACGTCCCAAACTTGCTCTCCGTTTACCTTCGTCTGCTGCCATCATGCCGAGAGCCTCCGCTCACGCTTCAGAATTTCGCTGGCCAGATGGATATAGGCCTGCGATCCGCGGCAATTGACGTCGTAAAGCAGAACCGGTTTGCCATGGCTCGGCGCTTCGGAAACACGCACATTGCGCGGAATAACCGTTTCATAAACCTTGTCACCGAAATAGTCGCGCACGTCGGCAGCCACCATATCAGACAAGTTGTTGCGTTTATCATACATGGTCAACACAACACCTTGTATTTCCAGGCGTGGATTGAAGGCCCGCTTGACCCGCTCGATCGTGCGGATCAGATGGCTCAGCCCTTCCAACGCATAGAATTCACACTGCAGCGGAACCAGAACTGCGTCGGACGCGCAGAAGGCGTTCAATGTCAGCAGGCCGAGAGCAGGGGGGCAATCAATCAGAATATAATCAAAGTCATGAAGGATGGTCTTAATCGTATCCTTCAAGCGATATTCCCGGCGGTCGGCATCGATCAGCTCAATTTCCGCGCCGGAGAGGTCGACGGAACTGGGGATGAGCGACAGATTGGGAATAGACGTTTTTACAACGGCTTCGCTCGCATTGTTACGACCAATTAGCAAGTCATAGGATGTGATCTTGCGATTGGGCGCTTCAAGGCCAAGCCCCGTGCTGGCGTTGCCCTGCGCATCAATGTCGATGATCAGGACCCGCTTGTCACAGGCCGCCATGGCGGTTGCAAGGTTTACCGCCGTTGTCGTCTTGCCGACACCACCTTTTTGGTTGGCAATGGCCAGAACCCGGGCGCTGCCGTCCTTATTCGGTGTTACTATCTTGTCTGGTAGTTTCGCGAACATCGGAAATCCCTTCAATTAAGAGAATCGCGCCATCCGGATCGGTCTGGCTGGGTACACGACGTTCTTTTATATGCCACAAATAATTTGCTTCCGTCAATTCCTCATCAGTTCGTTTTCCCTTTGGAAAAATACAAACTGACTCTGTTTTTAGAAATGGAATCGCATAAGCCACTAAGTCATTGAGAGAGGCCAAAGCTCTGGAGGTGACCACATCCGCCTTCAGGTTTTCTACAGCCTCAATCCGTTTATTGTGCACTGTCACAGGAGCCTGTGTCTGGCGGATGACCTCCCGCATGAAGGCACATTTTCGACCATCTGATTCGATCACATGCACGTCCGGCACGCCCATAATGGCCAAAACCACACCCGGAAATCCGGCGCCGCTGCCCAGGTCCACCAGGGTGTGGCAGTTTTCCGGGAGCAGGGGATAGATTTGCGCGGAATCCAGGAAATGCCGCTCCCAGGAGTCCGGCAGGGTCTTGGGCCCGACGAGATTGATCTTGCGCTGCCATTTCTTCAGCAACGCATCATAGGTTTCCAGGCGTTCCAGTGTTTCACGTGAAACGCCTGTTAATTTCTGAAAATCTGATGGCGTCATAAGAACCTGAGAAATAAGGGTTTAGGCAGCTTCGTCCCGGCGACGCTTCACATGGCGGAGCAGGGCAACCAATGCCGCGGGCGTAACACCGGGAATACGAGCCGCCGCACCAAGGGTCGCAGGACGGTTATCGGACAGCTTCTGCCGGATCTCATTGGAAAGGCTTCCCACGGTGGCATAATCCAGATCCGTCGGCAGCACCAAATTTTCATCACGCTTGAAGGCCCTGATATCAGCCTCCTGGCGATCGAGATATCCAGCATAGCGCGCATCGATTTCAAGCTGCTCGACAATATCGGCCCGCAAGTCATTCAGCTCCGGCCAGAATTCCGCCAGCCGCGTCATATCAACATCAGGCAGGGACAGAAGATTATGAACAGAACGCACATGGCCGTCCTTGTTCACAGACAGCCCCCGTTTCTCCAATTCATTGGGGCTTGCCTTCAACGCGCGGGCGAGGGCACGGCCAGCGTCAAGGGCCGCGGATTTATCCGCCCAATGTTTCTGGCGCGCACTGCCAATGCAACCAACCTTCAAGCCGATATCCGTCAGACGCTGATCGGCATTATCGGCCCGCAGGCGTAAACGATATTCCGCCCGCGAAGTGAACATGCGATAGGGCTCGTTCGTGCCCCGGGTGATCAGGTCATCAATAAGAACACCGATATAGGCATCCGACCGGTCGAGAACAAAATGCTCCCCATGGTCAACAGCGAGAGCAGCATTAATCCCGGCCATCAACCCCTGGGCGGCCGCTTCCTCATACCCGGTGGTGCCATTGATCTGACCGGCGAAATAGAGACCCGTTACTTTGTGGGTTTCCAGGGTTGCCTTCAGTTCGCGCGGGTCAACATAGTCATATTCGATGGCATAGCCCGGCTGCAGCATGGTAACATTTTCCAGACCGGGGATGGTCTTCAGAAAATCGAGCTGCGCATCCTCGGGCAGGGAGGTGGAGATACCATTGGGGTAGACCGTGTGATCGTCCAGGCCTTCCGGCTCCAGGAAAATCTGGTGACGTTCTTTATCGGCAAAGCGAACAATCTTGTCTTCAATCGACGGGCAGTAGCGCGGCCCGGTCCCTTCGATCTGTCCGGAATACATGGCCGAGCGACCCAGATTATTCCGGATCACTTCATGGCCTGCCATATTGGTGAAAGTAATATGGCAACTGATCTGCGGCACCGTGATCCGGTCGGTCAGATCGGAGAAGGGACGGGGGGTCGCATCCCCCATCTGCTCATCCAGACTGCTATAGTCGATCGTGCGACTGTCCAGTCGAGGCGGTGTCCCCGTCTTCAATCGACCCAGCGAAAATCCGAAACGGTCGAGGGTCGCGGACAGACCATAAGAGGCATCGTCACCGACACGCCCTGCCGGAATTTTCTTGTCCCCAAGATGGATCAATCCGCGCAGGAAGGTGCCGGTCGTCAGCACGACTTTCGGCGCCAGCAGCTCCTCGCCGTCGCCCGTCACCACGCCACGAATGGCATTGGCGTCATCCAGCAACAGGTCTTCAACCGCCGCGGCCTTGATATCGAGATTCTCCTGTTCGGCCAGAACCGACTGCATGGCTTCGCGATAAAGTTTCCGGTCGGCCTGTGCACGCGGCCCCTGCACGGCAGGTCCCTTGCTGCGGTTCAGCATACGGAACTGGATTCCGGCACGGTCAATGACCCGGCCCATGATGCCGTCCAGGGCGTCAATTTCACGCACAAGATGCCCTTTGCCCAGACCACCAATGGCCGGATTGCACGACATCTCACCAATCGTTTCCAGTTTATGTGTGACCAAAAGCGTCGACGCGCCCGTCCGGGCGGCGGCGGCAGCGGCTTCGCAGCCGGCGTGTCCGGCGCCAACTACGATCACATCCCATTTTGTCTTCATGGCGCGGAATGTACTGTCAAACGGGTCCGAATTCAAGACTATCCACAGGGCCAGGACCGCGGGAATACTACTCTTCCGGCGAACGTCGCCCGAATGCAACAGAGCGGTGTTTCACGTGAAACATCACGATATCGATCCGATCCTTTAGCAGTCTAACTTTCTGTGTTTCACGTGAAACACTCACTTGCCGATACAGAAGTCCTTGAAGATCACGTCCAGCAAATCTTCCACATCCACACGGCCCGTGATCCGGCCCAGCGCCCGAACTGAAAGCCGCAAATCTTCGGCGGCAAGTACCACCTCATAAGCGTCAAAGGAGCGCTCGATATGTCCGAGGCACTCCTGCAGGGCCTCACGGTGACGCTGCCGGGTAATGGCCGGTGCTTCCTTCAACCCGAAGCGGCTTTCGACCATCTCGCCCACGGAGGAGAGCAGGGCACCGATCCCGTCGCCGGATTTCACCGAAACGGCAAAGCGACCATCGCCCAGGAATCTATCATCAACCTTGTTGGTCTGGTCGGCCTTGTTCAGGATCACAAGGTCGGCCTTTTTCCCAAACTCATCCAATGTGGCACTTGCCTCTTCCGGTTTGGAAACATCCACCACCAGGATAATCAGGTCCGCTTCCTCTGCCCGGGCAAGCGCGCGGCGCACGCCTTCCTGTTCGATTACGTCATCAGTCTCGCGCAGGCCGGCGGTATCAGAGACGATCACCGGATAACCACGCAGGTCCAGATGAACCTCCACCACATCCCGGGTGGTTCCCGCGATGTCGGAAACGATGGCTGCCTCACGCTGTGCCAACAGATTCAACAAGCTGCTTTTGCCTGCATTGGGCGGACCGATAATGGCAATATGCACACCTTCACGCAGCCGTTCGCCGCGTCTGTTGTCGTCCAGATGGCTGCGGATTTCGACACAGATCTCGTCTAATTGCGGCCGGGTTTTCTGGCCCAGATCCTCCGGCAAATCCTCATCGGCAAAATCTATTTCGGCTTCGTAATATGCTAATATTCGTGTCAGGCGATCCGCCCAACCCATATATATAGTACCCAGAGCCCCCCTGGACTGTTGAAGGGCCTGAAGCCGCTGTGCTTCCGTTTCGGCATCGATCAGGTCGATCAGCCCCTCTGCCTCGGTCAAATCCATCTTGCCGTTTTGGAATGCACGCCGGGTGAATTCACCGGGTTCCGCCATGCGGGCCTTGCCCAGTTTACGGATCGCATCAAAGACCGCATTGCGCACCGCCGTGCCGCCATGGATATGCAATTCAACCAGGTCTTCGCCGGTATAACTGGCCGGGGTGGCGAACCACAGGATCAACCCGTCATCCAGCAGGGCCTGCGTTTCCGGGTCCCTGATCCAGGCGCGTTTGGCAAGCCGGGCAGGGGGCACCGGTTGGCCTGACAGCGCCTCGGTAACGGCCTTGGTTTCCGGCCCTGAAATACGGATGATTGCCACCCCCGCGCGGCCTTTGCCGCTGGCGAGTGCATAAATGGTCTCAGTCACGGTGAGCGTTTCTTTCTACTTCTTGTCCTTGTCGGCGGTTCCGCCGCCCATGCCCATCTGGTTCCAGAAAGCCTTCTGCATTTGTTCAAAGCCCTGCATGGCACCTGGCATCCACTGTTTCAACAGGCTTTCCGGGTCTATATTATTCATGGCTTCGCGCATCTTCTCTTCCATTTCCGCCACCATGCGGTCCTGAACAGCGCTGACATCCGGCAATCCCATGAAACGACGGGCTTCTTCCGGGGTACAATCCACTTCGATGGTTACTTTCATCACCTGTTCTCCCGTTCCTGGATGCCCTTTTCTGGGTCAAAATTAAGTTATTGTCAGATCGGCAGTTTTGACGATGCCCGTCCTTGGCACCACCTTCAACCTTACCTATAGTCATTGTATAAAATGACAAGCGGCAAGTCCGCAACGACGATGGGTAATTTGATGACAGACAGCACACCGGACGGGAACCGTCTCGGCGCGGAAACCAGTCCCTATCTTTTGCAACACAAGGATAACCCGGTCCATTGGCAGCCCTGGGATAAACAATCCCTGGCGCAGGCCCGGGCAGAAAATAAACCAATCCTGCTGTCAGTCGGTTATGCGGCCTGTCACTGGTGCCACGTCATGGCGCATGAAAGCTTTGAAAATGACGCTATCGCCGCGGTCATGAACGAGCTTTTTATCAATATCAAGGTCGACCGGGAGGAACGCCCGGATATCGATAATATCTACCAGAACGCGCTGGCCATGCTGGGCCAGCAGGGCGGCTGGCCGTTGACCATGTTCCTGACACCGGAAGGAAAACCCTTCTGGGGCGGTACTTATTTTCCCCCGGAAGGGCGATGGGGCCGACCGGGATTTGTGGATGTGCTGCATGGTATTTCCCAGACCTACGCGCAGGAATATGACAAGGTCGAAAAGAATGTCACCGCGCTGATGGACGGGCTTTCCCGTCTGTCCCAATCCCAACCGGGGGAGGGGATCAGCACCGATGACCTGAACCAGGTTGCCTATCGCCTGCTTGCCGAGGTGGACAAGGACCATGGCGGTATCGGCGGTGCGCCCAAATTCCCGCAGGTCAGTATCCTGAAACAGCTTTGGCTCGCCTGGCGGCGTTTGGGCGACAGCCAGTTCCGCTTTGCCGTTACCCATGCATTGGACAATATCTGCCAGGGCGGGATTTACGACCATCTGGCGGGCGGTTTTGCCCGCTATGCCGTAGACGAACGCTGGCTTGTGCCGCATTTCGAAAAGATGCTTTACGACAATGCACAGCTTGTCGACCTCATGACGCAGGTCTGGAAAGAAACCAAAAGCCCGCTTTACAAGGCCCGCATCAGCGAGACCATTACCTTCCTGATCAGCGATATGCAGGAAAAAGAGGGCGGATTTGCCAGCAGCTTCGATGCCGACAGCGAAGGCGAAGAAGGAAAATATTACGTCTGGTCGGAAAGCGAAGTCGACCGGCTTCTTGGTGAGGACAGCACCTTTTTCAAGCAGGTCTATGACGTCAGCGCCGAGGGTAATTGGGAAGGGAAGACAATCCTGAACCGCCTGTCGTCTCTCTCCCTCCAGAACGCGGAAGACGAAGGCCGGCTGCATCAGGCCCGCGAGACGCTTCTGGCCGAGCGGGTGAAGCGCATTCCTCCCGGTAAGGACGACAAGGTTCTGGCCGATTGGAACGGTATGACCATTCACGCCCTGGCGCAGGCCGGGATCGTCTTCGAACGCAATGACTGGGTCGCGGCTGCGCGGCGGGCCTATGACTTCGTCGTCAGTAATATGACCAGTGACGACCGCCTGTTGCATAGCTGGCGTGATGGCCGGGTACAGCATGCGGCAACCCTCGACGACTATGCCCATATGATGCGCGCCGCCCTGGCACTTTTTGAGACAGGTTTCGACCGGGCCTATGTCGAACAGGCAGAAGGTTGGGCCGAAACCGTGAACCGCCATTTTACCGATGAGGCCGCCGGCGGATATTTCTTCACCGCCGACGACAGCAGCGACCTGGTCACGCGAACCAAGTCCGCGATGGACAATGCAGTGCCATCGGGCAACGGAATCCTGATCGATGTCTTCACCCGTCTTCACATCCTGACCGGCAACGACGGCTATCGCGAAAATGCCGAAAGCATCATCAAAACCTTCGCCGGGGAACTGCAACGTAATTTCTTCCCACTCTCAACAGTCATGATCAACGCTCACAGCGCGATGAAACCTATACAGATAGCGGTCATCGAGGCTGAGCACGACGAGAGCAAAAACGGGCTTTTCGAAATTATCGTTAAGTCCCCGATTTCAAACGCAATTCTTCAAATTGTAAAAAGAGGTGAAACATTGCCGGAAAGTCATCCGGCCGCAAACAAGGAATCCGTGGACGGAAAAACCACGGTCTACATCTGCGAGGGTCCGGTCTGCGGCCTGCCCATCACGGAACGGTCCGATCTTGAAAAGGCGCTGTCCCACCTCAAGTAAAAATGATGCAAATTCTTCTTTGAACGGGGAGACCAATAAAATGACCCAGTCGGCAAAGGCCATCCGCATCCATGAACATGGCGGACCGGAAGTAATGAAATATGAGGAGGTCAGCGTTGGTGACCCCGGACCGGGCGAGGTCCGCCTGCGGCAATCCGCCGTCGGTCTCAATTTCATCGATGTTTATCACCGCACCGGGCTTTACCCGCTGGATCTGCCCTCAACCCTGGGCCTGGAAGCCGCCGGAACCATCGATGCAGTCGGCGAGGGGGTAACGGCCTTCAAGCCCGGTGACCGGGTTGCCTATGGGGCAGGGCCGATCGGGTCCTATACCGATCTGCGCAATATTCCCGCCGGGCGCGTTGTCGCCCTGCCGGACAGTATTTCCGATACGCAGGCCGCCGCCATGATGCTGCAGGGGATGACTGTGGAATATCTGATCCGCCGCACCTATGAGGTCAAACCCGGCGACACGGTTCTGTTTCATGCGGCTGCTGGCGGCGTCGGCCTGATTGCCTGCCAATGGCTGAAGCAACTGGGGGCGACGGTAATCGGTACGGTTGGATCTGAAGAAAAGGCCGAACTGGCAAAATCACAAGGCTGTGATCATATCATCCTCTACAAGCAGGAGGATATCGCCGCCCGGGTCCGCGATATCACCGACGGCAAGGGCGTGCCGGTCGTCTATGATTCCGTTGGCAAAGACACTTTCGAGGCCTCATTGGACAGCCTTGCCCCGCGCGGCTTCCTGGTCTCCTTCGGTAATGCCTCCGGGCCTGTACCGCCATTTAATCCCGGAATTCTGGCGCAAAAGGGCTCCCTTTATTTCACACGGCCAACCCTGATGACTTATGTCGCCGACGATCAGGACCTTGCAAACAGCGCCAAATCGCTTTTCGATGCGGTGTCGAAAGGATTGAACATCTCCGTCAACCAGACTTACGCCCTGTCAGAGGCTCAACAGGCCCATCGGGACCTGGAATCCCGTAAGACCACCGGATCTACGGTGCTGATCCCTGACTAAGACACAATATGTAGTATCATAAGGGTGTTTCTGACTACATTTGCAGATATCCACAGAAACTAGGCAGGATAACGCGCAGATTTTTGCCTTATTAGGCGTCAGAAAGAGCAAAACCCGACCTGCATAAAGAAAACCGCCCCGACGACTATTATCGGGGCGGTTATTTTATTGTCTTCGATCCGCGGGAAAGGCGTCAGAAACTCGGTTTCACGCCTAGTCCACCCTATTGGTTCATGGAATCGAAGAATTCGTTGTTGTTCTTGGTGCTGCGAAGCTTGTCCAGCAGGAATTCCATCGCATCGGTAACGCCCATCGGCATGAGGATACGGCGCAGGACCCACATTTTGCTGAGCGTGCCCTTGTCGACCAGCAATTCTTCCTTACGCGTGCCGGACTTGGTGATGTCGATAGCCGGGAAGGTACGCTTGTCGCTGAGTTTGCGGTCCAGGATGACCTCGGAGTTGCCGGTGCCTTTGAATTCCTCGAAGATCACTTCATCCATACGGCTGCCGGTGTCGATCAGCGCGGTCGAGATAATGGTGAGCGAACCACCTTCCTCAATGTTACGCGCGGCACCGAAGAAGCGTTTCGGGCGCTGCAGGGCGTTGGCGTCCACACCACCGGTCAGGACCTTACCGGAACTGGGGACCACGGTGTTATAGGCACGGGCGAGGCGGGTGATACTGTCCAGCAGGATCACGACGTCGCGCTTGTGTTCGACCAGACGCTTGGCCTTTTCGATCACCATTTCCGCAACCTGGACGTGGCGCTGTGCCGGTTCGTCGAAGGTGGAGCTGACCACTTCCCCCTTCACAGAGCGCTGCATGTCGGTCACTTCCTCCGGGCGTTCGTCGATCAGCAGGACGATCAGATAGGTTTCCGGATTGTTGGAGGCAATAGCATGCGCGATATTCTGCATCAGCATCGTTTTACCGGTACGCGGCGGCGCAACGATCAGGGCACGCTGGCCTTTACCGATCGGCGCGATCAGATCGATAACGCGGGTCGACAAGTTCTTGTTTTTCTTGTCGTCTTCGCCCTCGACCTGCATCTCCAACTTTTCATCCGGATAAAGCGGGGTCAGGTTGTCGAAATTGATCCGGTGACGGACTTTTTCCGGCTCGTCGAAGTTGACCGTATTCACCTTCAGCAGGGCAAAATAGCGTTCGCCGTCCTTGGGTGCGCGAATCTGGCCTTCAACCGTATCCCCGGTACGCAGGCCAAAACGGCGGATCTGGCTGGGGCTGACATAGATATCATCCGGGCCTGCCAGATAGTTGGCCTCCGGCGACCGCAGGAAACCGAATCCATCCTGCAGAACTTCAAGAACGCCTTCTCCGAAAATGGCCACATCATTGTTGGCCAGTTGTTTCAGGCAGGCAAACATCAACTCTTGTTTGCGAAGATTACTGGCATTTTCAACTTCCAGTTCTTCTGCAAAGGCGAGCAATTCGGCGGGCGTCTTTTTCTTGAGGTCTTTGAGATGCATGTGTTTCGCTTGGGTCTGTCGTAGGGAAAAATGAAAGGAAGGTATGGTCCTTGGCGTTTCCGCCTGCCGGTCTAATTGTTTGGCTAGCCGGCCGGATAGTATCCAGGTACAGGACATTCTTTAGGAATGGATGGGCACTACCTTAAATCGGTAGGTATGTTCTGAAATAGCCCAGCTAGTTTTTTATGTCAAAGCTTTGCTGCCATGGTCAGGCAGCATCATAGTGTGAATTAGCAATGACTGTTGCTAGTCTGCAACATATAACCAGTTAAAATGGCTTCACAATCACCAGGATCACGATTCCGATCATCAGAAGGGTCGGGCCCTCGTTCGCGAAACGGTAGAATTTTTCGCTGTGCACATTCCGGTCTTCCTCAAAGGCCTTGCGCCAGCGGGCCATCGCCATATGCATCACCGTCATCAGCACAACCAGCGCCAGTTTCGCATGCAGCCAGCCGCCATTGGTGAACCACCCGCCAACCACGGCCAGATAAAGGCCGAAGGCCCATGTGGCAATCATTGCCGGGTTCATGATGGCCCGCAGCAGACGGCGTTCCATCACCTTGAACAATTCCGACTGTTCCGAACCCGCTTTCGCCTGGCAGTGATAAACAAACAGGCGCGGCAGGTAGAACAACCCCGCCATCCAGGCAATCACCGAAATCACATGCAGGGCCTTCATCCATTCATACATGAAGCTGACACTCCCGTTCGTCTTTGATTTTTTGAGATTAATCCGCCGCCATGGCGCAGCGGCTCCATTCCTCACCACAAATGCGGCAGTCCATATTGGAGCTGATCCCCGCATTTTCCCGTTCCAGCGCATCGCGCACGATCCGCGCCAGCCCTTCGATAAAGGCTGGATGGTCGTCGACCGTGCCAACGCGATGATAGCCCGGCACGCCGCATTCCCTGGCCAGATCCCGGTATTCGATATCCAGTTCCACCAGCGTTTCGGAATGTTCGGACACAAAGGCGATCGGCACCACGACCAGATGTTTTTTCTCCGCACCGGCCCGGCGGATTTCCTCTTCGGTATAGGGCTTGATCCATTCAAGTGGGCCGACGCGGCTCTGATAACAGACCAACCAGTCATGCTCAGTATCCGCTATACGGGTCATAATTGCCGCTGCAGTGGCCTCAACCTGTTTTTGGTAGGGGTCACCCCCATCGATGACTTTCTGCGGCAGGCCGTGCGCGGAAAAGAGAATACGCAGATCCTGCTGTGGAATGTCACCGAGCTCCGCCAGCGTTGCTTTCAGCTTGTCGGCAACCGCATCGACAAAGCCTTCCTCACCCGGATAGCAGCAAACCGCCCTGGTTTTAGGCTTGAAACCTAAATTGGAGGCTGCCCGTTTCCAGTCTTTCAGGGAGGAACCGGTGGTCGTGGTGGAATATTGCGGGTAAAGCGGCAACAGAACCACCTGATCCGCCCCCCATTCCCGTGCCGCGCTCGCCGCCTCATGGGCGAAGGGGTGCCAATAGCGCATGGCGATGAAACATCGCACGTCGCCCAGGCTTCCCCGATCCCCTTCCAAAGCCTTTTCAAGCGCCTTGGCCTGCACTTTCGTATTTGGGAGCAGGGGGGAGCGGCCGCCCAGTTCCTCATAAATCTTGGCGGCTTCCGGGGCGCGGCGGCCGGAAATCAGCTTTGCCAGCAGCCAGCGAAAAGGCTGTGGCAGTCCGATGATGGCCGGGTCATTGAACAGGTTGAAAAGAAACGGCTTTACCGTCTCAGGCCCGTCGGGCCCGCCCAGATTGAACAGGATGATTGCCGTTTTCTGCCCCATAATCACTCTCAGATGGTGACACGAAGGTCGTTTTCCAACCTCATTTTACCCGTCAGACCCGTCTGCGGACCAGATCCATCAGACGTTCCACATGCTCTACCGGAGTTTCCTTGATGATGCCATGACCCAGATTGAAGATAAACGGACCATTCGACAGATTGTCCAGAATCCGGTTCACGCTATCATCGAGGCCTTGCCCGCCGGCCAGCAGAATCTGCGGATCGAGGTTCCCCTGGACCGGCAGATGGTTCTGCAGGTTGTCGGCCGCCCATTTCGTCGGCACCGTGGTATCCAGCCCGACGGCGGTGACCGCGGTTTCACGGACATAATCCGGGTAGCGCAGGCCCGCGCCACGCGGGAAACCGATAATCGGCGTGGACGGATGTTTCGCCCGGATCAGGGAAACAAGCTTTTTCGTCGGGGCGATCACCCAGCGATCAAAAGCATCTTCCGGCAGAACACCGGCCCAACTGTCGAAAATCTGAATGGCTTCGGCGCCATTTTCGATCTGGGTGTTCAGATATTCCGCCGTGCCTTCGACGATCAGATCAATCAAAACCTGAAAATCATCCGGTTTTTCAAAGGCAAAGCCCTTGACCGTGGCAAAATCCCGGCTGCTGCCGCCCTCAACCATATAGGTGGCGACCGTCCAGGGCGCACCGGCAAAGCCGATCAGGGCCGTGGACTTGGGCAGAGAACTGCTGAGCCCGGCGACTGTCTCATAGACCGGCTCCAGACGCTGGTAAATCCAGTTCGTCGAAAGCTTTTGAATGTCGGACAGGGAGCGGACCGGCTCCAGTTTCGGGCCTTCCCCCTGGACAAAAGTCACCTCCTGGCCCAGCGCATCGGGCAGAACCAGAATGTCGGAGAACAGGATCGCGGCATCAAAACCAAAGCGGCGGATCGGCTGCATGGTGACTTCGATCGCCAGTTTGGGCGTATAGCACAGCTCCAGAAAACCGCTGACATTGGAGCGAATGGCCCGATATTCCTCAAGGTAGCGGCCCGCCTGACGCATCAGCCATACCGGCGGATGTTTATGGGCTTTACCGTTTAGGGCAGCGAGAAACGGTTTTTCGATATCGGTCACTTTAACCCCGTAAGTCTGAAAATTAGATCCGTCCTACTATCATCTCTATTAATTTTATTAAAGGAATTGATGTAGATGTTGGTGGGCTGAGTCATGGGGATTAAATTTCATCCCCGATTTTGCCCTCAGACAGAATTCCTACGCAAAAAGGCTGTGAATATCTCACGGGTAAAATTACTTAATCTTTTGATTCATAATGCAAAATAAATGTGTGAATCATCTGTGTAAGAATCCTCGCAGAGATGTTTATTCACAGAATTAGAATGTGTGAATCACAGTTATTCAGAAGGGCAAAAAAGATAATTTTCACAGTGCACCAATGTGGGCATATTTGCCTATCTGAGTTTTCCAGATATTTTTCCTCAAGATACACACAGGCTTTCCCAGAAGGTTATCCCGACTCATGACAGACCAGGCCAGCATCACCTTTCACGTTCACCTCGTCTCTGACTCAACAGGTGAGACCGTTCACGGGATTGCCCGTGCCTGTATCGCCCAGTTCGAAGGCGTGGATGCGGAAGAACATCAGTGGCCGCTGGTCCGCAGCGTGGGACAGCTTGAAAAAATCATTGAAAAGATCAGGGAAAAACCAGGCGTCGTTATGTATACGCTGGTCAATGACGATATGCGCCAGCACCTGCATGCGGCCTGCCGGAAATACCGAATTCCCTGCATTTCAATCCTGGACCCCGTGATCAATTTCCTGGTGAATTACCTTGGCGTGAAAAGTAAGGGCCAGCCGGGGCGCCAGCATATGCTGGACGCGGAATATTTCTCCCGTATCGACGCCATGCAGTTTGCGCTCGCCCATGATGACGGGCAGGGTCATTGGAATTTGAGCGATGCGGATGTGGTTTTGATCGGTGTCTCCCGTACGTCAAAGACGCCGACCTGTATTTATCTGGCCAACCGTGGGGTCAAGGCGGCCAATGTTCCCTTCGTGCCGGGGGTGAACCTGCCGGACGATCTGGATCATATTGCCGGTGACGGCATAGACGGCCCCTTCGTTGTCGGACTGACAAAGGAGCCGGGCAGTTTGGTACAGCTTCGTAAAAGCCGCCTGCGGATGATTGCCGATGATCAGGAAACCGACTATGTGGACCTGGATCAGGTCAAGGCGGAGGTTCTGGCCTGCCGTCGGCTTTGTGCGGAACGTGGCTGGCCGGTGCTGGACGTGACGCGCCGTTCTATTGAAGAGACGGCGGCCGCCGTGATCCGCCTGATGGAAATGCGCAGTACCAAGAACGAGCAGGACAAGGACCAAGAATAAATGACAAGCCCCAGGATTGTATTGGCTTCGGCCAGCAAGACCCGTGCGAAACTGCTGGAAAATGCCGGTGTCAAAGTCGAACTGGACCCCGCCAATGTGGATGAGGACGGTGTGAAGGACAGCCTCAAGGCTGAAGGAGCCTCCGCCGTTCAGGTCGCCGAAACGCTTGCCGAACTGAAGGCTGTGTCGGTCAGCCGCCGTCATCCGGATGCCCTGGTGATTGGCGGGGACCAGACCCTGGATTGCAATGGGACCTGGTTCGACAAGCCTGCCGATATGGATCATGTGCGTGCTCATCTCATGGCGCTGCGCGGCAAGACCCATCGCCTGAATGCCGCCGTCTGTGTGGTTCGCAATGGTGAACGCCAGTGGCATCTGAACGATGCGGCGGAAATGACTATGCGCCCGTTCAGCGATGATTTCCTGGACTGGTATCTGGAAACCTGCGGTTCGGAGGTCTGCGGTTCGGTTGGCGGATACCAACTGGAAGGGCCGGGGGCACAGCTTTTCTCCGGCGTGCGCGGTGACTATTTCACTGTATTGGGGTTGCCGTTGTTACCATTGATGGAATTCCTGCGCGCCAACAGGGGACTGATTAAATGACCCATTACAAAGCCGGTGTTATCGGCTGGCCTATCTCGCATTCCCTGTCGCCACGCCTTCATGGGTTTTGGTTGCATCAGATGGGGATTGAAGGTCGTTACGATGCCGTACCAGTTGAGCCTGACGAGTTGGGCGTCTTCATCGGCAAGCTGGCGGATCATGGCTATGCCGGGGTGAATGTCACGGTGCCCCATAAACAGGCGGTCATGGAGTTTTGTGACCGGATAGAGCCTCTGGCAAAGCGGATCGGGGCGGTGAATACCATAGTGGTGGAAGGTGACGGCAGCCTGACCGGCAGCAATACCGACCATTATGGCTTCAAGCAAAATCTGGTTCAAAGCGGCAAGATAACCGGGGATATGACCAAGGGTCATGCGGTTGTCCTGGGCGCGGGCGGGGCGTCCCGTGCGGTTTGTACGGCGTTGGAAGAATTGGGGTTTTCCACTACTCATCTGCTGAACCGGACTGTGGAAAAGGCGGAAGAGGTGGCCGACGAACTGGGCGGCGCGATCAGGCCGGGGCCTATTGATAGCGCGGCAGACCTGATGGACGGGGCGGGATTGCTGGTGAACACCACAAGCCTGGGCATGAAGGGGCAGAAGCCGTTGGAAATCTCCCTGGATCGCCTGCCGGAGACCGCCCTGGTGACCGATATCGTCTATAACCCGTTGATGACGGATCTGCTGCAGCAGGCCGAGGCGCGCGGCAATCCGGTGGTCGATGGGCTGGGGATGCTGCTGTATCAGGCCATTCCTGGTTTCAAGTCCTGGTTCCGGCCCAAAGAAGAACCGCAGGTCACGCCGGAATTGCGCGATCATATGCTGGCGGCGCTGTAGGGGCGGTATTCATGGTCATCATTGGGCTGACAGGCTCCATCGGGATGGGAAAATCGACCGCGGCGGCCATGTTCCGCCGGGAAGGCGTGCCTGTTCATGATGCGGATGCCACCGTTCACAGCCAGATGGCCAAAGGCGGCGCGGCGGTTCCCGTCATCGACGGGGAATTTCCCGGCGTCGTGCAGGACGGGGCCGTGGACCGCAAGGCCCTGGGTGGGCAAGTCTTTGGAAAACCGGAAAAACTTCGTCTTCTGGAGGCAATCCTGCATCCGCTCGTAGCGCGGTCCAGGGATCATTTCCTGCGTATCCAGGCGCTTGCCGGGCAACCGGTTGTGGTCTTGGACGTGCCGCTGTTGTTTGAAACGGGAACCAACCGTCTGTGCGACTATACGCTTCTGGTAACCGCGCCAACTTTCCTTCAAAAACAACGAGTTTTGCGCCGTCCGGGGATGAGCGGGGAACGCCTGGCCCATGTTTTGGCGCAACAGATGCCGGACCTTGAAAAACGGCTGCTGGCCGATGTGGTGATCGAGACAGGGCTTGGAAAACGGCCGGTTTTGCGGCAAATCCAGGCGGTGATCCGGCAATGCCGCCATGAAAAGGGCCGTCATTGGCCACCGGCTTTGGGTCAAAAGAATAAATAAAACCGATTTTATTAGGTATGGTTTAGGATTTTCAGATGCGTGAGATTGTTCTTGATACGGAAACCACAGGCTTTGACCCCTATGCGGGGCACAGGATTGTGGAAATCGGCTGTGTGGAACTGATCAACCGCATGGCGACCGGCAAGGTCTATCACCAATATATCAATCCCGAACGGGACATGCCGGAGGAGGCGTTCAAGGTTCACGGCCTGTCGGAAGACTTCCTGAGCGGGCATCCCGTCTTCAAGGATATTGCGCAGGATTTCCTCGATTTCATTCAGGATGCGGCGCTGGTGATCCATAACGCCAGCTTTGATATGAAATTCCTGAATGCGGAGCTGGAATGGCTGAGCATTCCGCATATTCCCATGGACCGCGCGGTCGATACGCTGGCCATTGCCCGCAAGAAATTCCCCGGTTCCCAGGTCAGCCTGGACGCCCTGTGCCGCCGCTTCGAGATCGACAACTCGTCGCGTGATTTCCACGGCGCGCTGTTGGACTCCGAACTTCTGGCAGAGGTTTATCTGGAACTGACCGGCGGCCGGCAGCCGGGTCTTGAACTGGCGGGTGACGATAACGGCGGCTATAGCGATATGAGCGCCTTTGGCAACAAGCCGAAGAAGGAAGCCCGGACTTACAGCGTTCCCGACGAGGAAAAGGCGCTGCATGAGGAGTTCCTAAAACAAATCACCGATCCCATCTGGAACCGGTGATCTGCAAAAGTCTTCAAATCCCCGAAAACAGGGATCAGGCAGTGGCGTTTTCTTCGCCGTTGCCTTCTTTTTCCGCTTCGGCGGCCTGTGCGGCAGCAACGCGCTGACGGAACAGGTCCATAAAGTCGACCGGCGCCAGCATGACTGCCGGGAAGCCGCCATTGGCGACAGCTTCGGAAAAGATGCTGCGCGCATAGGGGAACAGCAGACGCGGAATTTCCACGAACAGGATCATCTGCATCAGTTCCTGCTGCAGGCCTTCGGCGATCCGGGTGACGCCGCCATAAACCTGTTCGACCAGGTAATGCGTGTCGTCGCCGTCTTTGGACTGGCCGCGCAGGTGAACGGATACTTCGTAGTCTGTCTGGGAAAGCTGCTGCACCGTGACGTCCACATTGACGTCCAGTTCCTGGTTTTCACGGTTTTTGGTGAAGACCATCGGCGCATTCGGGTTCTCGAAGGACAGGTCCTTCAGATACTGCACCATGATGGAGAAGGGCATCTGATTGCCCTGCGCGGCGCCTTCGGAGGCTTCAGCCTGTTCGTTGGTCTGATTGTCGGTATCAGCCATTTAGTGAATGCTCCCATGAGATAGGTAAAATTGTTCTGACCTGTGGCTAGCATGTCAGAAAGGGTGCGACAACCATTTCGCAGCCTATCCGTAACGGCAGGTGTTACTGCGGGTCCCGTTTGTCGTTATCCACCTCATGATAGTCGCCGTCGATGACCGGTCCCTGACGGTCCGTGCCGCCGTCGCCGCGCGGTCCTGCGCCGGGTCCGTGAAAGTCCTGGCTGGTGTGGATATGCGTATAGCGGACGCTGCCACGGGCTTTCAGCAGGTCCCACATTCCACGGCCCAGGAAAGAGCGGACCGGCGGAATCAACAGCAAAAATCCGATTGTGTCGGTCAGAAAGCCGGGGGTCAGCAACAGCACCCCGGCCACCAGCAGGCACAGGCCGGTGAAGACTTCTTCCAGCGGCATGCGGTTTTCCGCCATGGCCTGATTGGCCCGCTGCCACACGGCCAGTCCCTGATTGCGCACCAGTGCGGTGCCGATAAATGCCGTCAGGATCACGATGGCCAGGGTCCAGCCCAGCCCGATCCGGTCGCCAACCTGAATGAACAGGGCGATTTCCGCCATGGGAACTAAAATAAAAAGAAGGAGGAGGGGCATCTTGCTCTTTATCCGGTGAACGCCTATCTAACTGTGAACGATACAGCCTAACCTATGGGTTTCCATTGCTTTCGTTCTCCTTTAACCTAAGGAGGGAAAGCGATGGTTACAACGGTAAGTCGGCTGTTTTCGAAAACAGTCAAATATTTGCGCTCTATGGGTCAGGTCTGATCAATGAACGGTATTCCGCTCGATATTATCATTTTCGCGGCAATTGCAATTTTCCTCATTTTCCGGCTTGGAAGTGTTCTGGGGAAACGCACGGGCCATCAGCGGAACCCGTCCGACTATTCCCAGGCGGAAGGCCGTCCGGCCAAACCGCGTGAAGATGAAGAGACCAAAGTCGTCGAATTGCCATCCCTGGAAGACCGCAAGCTGGAAGAAGAAGACGCCAAGCTGATGAAGGGTCCGCTGGCCGATGGCTTCACCCAGATCAAGGTGGCCGATCAAAGCTTCAGCCCCGCGCATTTCCTGAAAGGGGCTTCTGCCGCCTTTGAAATGGTCCTGAATGCCTATGTGGCCGGGGATCGCAAGACCCTGAAACAGTTGCTGTCCAAGGACCTTATGGCCAATTTTGCCCGTGCCATTGATGAGCGCGAGGGTGAAGGCCAGCGTATCGAGGATACCCTGGTCGGGATCGACAAGGCTGATATCCTTGAGGCCCGCATGGCAGACGACACGGCGCTGGTAACGGTGAAATTCGTTTCCAAACAGGTCAATGTTCTGTTCGACAAGGACAATAACGTGGTCGATGGCGATGCGCATAAGGTCATCGAAGTGACCGATATCTGGACCTTCGCACGCAATACCCGTTCCCGCGATCCGAACTGGGAACTGGTTGCCACGCGCAGCCCCAATTAAGCAACCAAGCCACGGTCTGATTTCCATGAAAATCCGGTTCTTTCACCTTGCCGCGACCCTTGCACTGGGCGCGGCATTGGCCGCCTGTACCCCGAAAAAACCCATCGAAAAAAAGCCTGCGAAAGCGGTGTTGGTGGAGAAAGCGGGATTTGACGAACTTCCGGGCTGGCAGGATGGAAGCCAGGAAGGCGCCTGGACTGCGCTGACCCGAAGCTGCGGCAAGATCCTGTCCCTGCCTGCAACGGCGCAGGTGGGCAGCAAGCTGATCCAGTCCTATGCATCCGACTGGCAGGATGCCTGCCGGAAGATCACCGATCTGGGCAGTCTGGACAGCGATCACGCCCGCGCGGTGATCGAACGGGAATTCACGCCCTTCCGGATCAGTCAGAATGGCAAGACGGATGGCCTGTTCACCGGCTATTTCGAGGCAGAGCTGCATGGCTCGCTGACACCGGATGAGACCTATCGCTATCCGCTTTATGCCAAACCGGATGATCTGGTAACGGTCGATCTGGGGCAATTTGCCGCGGATTTGAAGGGACGCCATCTTGTTGGCCGGGTGGAAAAGGGCAAATTCAAACCCTATCCGAAGCGCGGCGCAATCGAGTCCGGGCAGTTGGACGGCAAGGGGCTGGAACTGCTGTGGATCGACGACGCGGTCGATGTCTTCCTGTTGCAGGTTCAGGGTTCAGGCCGGGTGGTTCTGCCCGACGGCAAGGTCGTGCGGGTTGGTTTTGCCGGACATAACGGCCATGCCTATCAATCCATTGGCCGCCATCTGATTGATGCCGGTGAGTTGAAACCGCATCAGGCCTCCTGGGATGGTATCAAGAAATGGATTGCGGACAATCCGGACAAGGCCAGTGCGCTGTTTGCGGTCAATCCGCGTTTCATTTTCTTCCGCAAGCTGGACGGCGATGGTCCGATCGGCAGCCAGGGCGTGGCGTTAAGCCCGGAACGAAGCCTGGCCGTGGATAAGAAATTCGTGCCCCTGGGCACGCCGATCTGGCTGGATACGGTCTGGCCATCACAGCATGACAAGGCCCTGCGCCGTCTGATGGTGGCCCAGGACACAGGCAGCGCAATCAAGGGCGCTGTGCGTGGTGATTTTTTCTGGGGATATGGCGAACCGGCTTTGGAAAAGGCAGGCCGCATGAAAAGCCCGGGACGCTATTTCCTGTTGCTGCCCAATCCGCTGGCCGCACGTATGGCTGCCGCGTCCTGAGCCTGACCTAATCTTCCAGATCCGCACAGGGGATGATGTCGAGGTGGCTGCCGTCGATCCCCGTACTGATATCAAAATCGAAAGTGTCGAAATCGTAACGCGTCATGCCGAAGATATGACGGATGGCACCGTCTTCTGATGCCAATGGCAGCATCAGGCGCTGGGATCGGAGATAGGTGTTGTCATCCTTGGCAGGACTGATGGATTCCCCGTGGACGATGGCCCGGGCGTTGCGCATCTTGTCCCAGTAGCCGCGAACCAGGGCCGCAATATCCGGTGAATAGATCTGATTGATCAACAGCCCGGACATGCTGCGTTTGAAGGCTTCCTGAATATGTTCGCCTGCCAGCCGGCAGCGGTAGGTGTCTTCCTCGTCCAGATATTCATAAAGCCAGACATACCGCAGGCTTCGCCCGATGGCGGTCGGGTCGATATCCGCCCGCAGAGGCACGGGCCGTTCCATACGGATTGATTGCCAGTGATCATACAGCCGCAGGAAATTGGGATCTTTGATCTGGGGGCGCAGGTGCATAGACGGGTACCGCCTTTGTCATCGCTGTTCTAACTTTGCCGTTGGCCCTCCTATAAAGCATTCCGTAATATTCTCCAATGCTGTCCTTAAACTTGATGAAACCGTTCCGGCTTTTGCCATTCCCTCTTGCGTCGGGTAATACTCATGACCAGGAAAAAGATAAATATCGCTTCTGGATCAGGAGTTACTTGAATGGAACAGCCAAGGGTCGGCCTGTTTGTTACTTGTTTGGTGGACATGTTCCGTCCGCAAATCGGTTTTGCGGCGGTGAAACTTATGGAAGAGGCGGGATGTGAGGTTTCCGTCCCTGAGGCTCAGACCTGCTGCGGTCAGCCTGCATTCAACTCCGGCGACAATGAAGACAGTCGTGACATCGCCAAACAGGTGATCAATACCTTCGCGGATTTTGATTATGTCGTGGCGCCATCGGGCTCCTGCGCGGCAATGATCCGGGAGCATTACCCCGAATTGTTCACGGATGATCCGGAATGGTCCGCCCGTGCGCATCAATTGTCCATGCGCACCTATGAATTGATCTCATTCCTCGTTGATGTCCTGAAAGTTGACAAGGTTACAGCCGAATATTCCGGCAAGGTAACATATCACGACAGTTGTTCCGGCCTGCGGGAGCTGGATATCAAGCAACAGCCCCGTCAGCTTCTGGGGTCGGTCGACGGTCTGGCGCTGACCGAACTGCCGGGGGCAGAGGTCTGCTGCGGTTTCGGCGGTACGTTTTGCGTCAAATATCCCGAGATTTCCAACAAGATGGTTGAGGAAAAGACCGACAATATCAAAGCCACGGGCGCGGATACGCTGTTGGCGGGGGACCTGGGCTGTCTGATGAATATGGCAGGTAAATTGAAACGCCAGGGCAGCGATATCAAGGTCCGCCATGTGGCGGAGGTGCTGGCCGATATGGGTGACGAACCGGCCATTGCTGAAGGGACGGGGGATTAGGCCATGCAATCGACCAGTTTCAAATTCAGGGAAAACGCCCATGAGGCCATGGGCAACGCCACCCTGCAGACCGCGCTTTCCAAGATGAAGGTAGGTTTTGTGGAGCGGCGCGCGGCGGCGGCGGAAAAGCTGCCGGAATTCGAAGACCTGCGCGATCAGGCCCGCGATATCAAAAACCATACCCTTGCCCATATCGACCTCTATCTGGAACGGTTCGAGGCCCGTGTCACCGAACAGGGCGGCAAGGTCCATTGGGCGCGCAATGCCAAGGAAGCCTGCGACCATGTGATCGACATCTGCCGGTCGCTGGACGCCAAAATGGTCACCAAGGGCAAAAGCATGGTGTCGGAGGAAATCGCCCTCAACACCGCGCTTGAGGGGGAAGGCCTGGAAGTGGTCGAGACTGACCTGGGTGAATATATCATCCAGCTTCGCGATGAAGCGCCAAGCCATATTATTGCCCCGGCCATCCATGTTCTGAAGGAACAGGTGGCGGAGAATTTCCGTAGTAAACACAAGGACCTGGACCCGGACCGCCAGTTGGAGGAGCCGACGCAGCTTATCCAGGAGGCCCGCCAGGTCCTGCGCCAGAAATATCTGGATTCCGATGTCGGGATCACCGGCGCGAATTTCCTGATTGCGGAGACGGGAACCAGCGTTATCGTCACCAACGAGGGGAACGGCGACCTGACCCAGACCATGCCGAAGGCGCATGTGGTGATTGCCAGCCTGGAAAAGATCGTGCCGACCCTGGAAGACGCCAGCGCGATCCTGCGTGTGCTGGCGCGGTCGGCCACGGGCCAGGAGTTTTCCTCCTATACGACCTTCTCCAGCGGGCCGAAACGTGACGAGGACCCGGATGGGCCGGAAGAATATCATGTGATCCTGCTGGATAACGGTCGCAGCGCCATGTTGGGCACGGAATTCCAGGATATGCTGCGCTGTATCCGCTGCGGGGCCTGTATGAACCACTGTCCGGTCTATGGCGCAGTGGGCGGTCATGCCTATGGCTGGGTTTATCCTGGACCTATGGGAGCAGTTCTCACGCCTAGTTTCATCGGGGTGGAAGAGGCGCATCACCTGCCCAATGCCTCTACCTTCTGTGGACGCTGCGAACAGGTTTGTCCCATGCGTATTCCGCTGCCCAAGATGATGCGCCATTACCGGCAAAAGGAATATGAGACGGGTCTTGCGCCGAAATCCGTCCGTTGGGGGCTCGCCTTATGGGCATCCCTCGCCAAACGGCCAAAACTTTATCAGCGGCTGACCGGCATCCAGTCGCGTCTTCTCGGGGCGTTGGGCCGCAAGCAGGGCAGTTTCTATAACCTGCCGATGGCCAAGGGATGGACCGACCACCGGGAAATGCCCGCACCGCAGGGTAAGACATTCCAACAGCTTTGGCAGGAGAAGGGGGGGCGTCGCGCACCTTCCGCAAAGGGAGACCGCTCATGACCAGTGCCCGTGACCAGATCCTGGGTAATATCCGCAACTCGCTTTCGGTGAAGGAGGATGACGGCAACCGCCGGACAGCCGTGCAATGCCGTCTCGAGGCGCATCAGGCGGGCCTGATCCCGGAACGCTCCAAACTGCCAAAAGACAAACAGGTGGACCTGTTCATCCTTATGGCGGAAGGGGTCCAGTCCACCGTGGATCGCCTGGACTCCCTGAAACAGGTGCCGGAGGCGGTCAGCCGCTATCTGACACAGCATAACCTGCCGCAGCGCCTTAAAATGGCGACCCATGAGACCCTGGAGAGCCTGCCCTGGGATGACGTGCCGGTGCTGACCGTCAGTGAAGGCGCATCGCAGGGAGATGACCTGATCAGCCTTGCCATGGCGTTTGGCGGCATTGCCGAAACAGGTACCCTGGCGCTGTTATCCGGGCCGGATGGGCCGACCACGCTGAACTTCCTGCCGGAAACTCATCTGGTGGTGTTGAAGGAAAGCGATATCCAGGGTGCTTATGAGGATATCTGGCAGAAACTGCGGGACCGTCAGGCGGCAAAAGGGGACCGGGACCTGCCGCGTACTGTCAACCTGATCACCGGGCCGTCGCGCACCGGCGATATCGAACAGACCATCCTGCTGGGCGCGCATGGGCCGCATCAACTGCATATCCTGCTGGTGGCTGATGGCGAATAAGAAGGACGAGGACCGTAGCCTCTGGGATACGGTCAAACGAAGCATAAAACCGCTGGAAAAGCGGGACCGCGTTTACTCGCCCTTCACGACCCATCCGGAACTGCCGGAAACCGAAACCGCCGTTCAGGCCCCGGCGCAACGCAAACGCGTTGCTCTGCCCAAGGGCTATCACCCGACGACGCCCCCCAAGACAGGCAAGAGCCAGAAAACGCAAGCCCTGTCCCATGGCGAAAGCCCGGGCGTGGACAAACGCACGGCTAACCGCCTGCGTAAGGGCCGCATGCAGATCGACGGCAAGCTGGACCTGCATGGCATGACCCAGGCAGAGGCCCATCGTGTGCTGATCGGCTTTATAGAAAATGCCTATGCCATGCAGAAACGCTGTGTGATCATCGTCACCGGCAAGGGGCGCGGCATCCTGAAGGACAATGTGCCGCGCTGGCTGAACGAAGGGGCGCTGCGCAGCCGCATCCTGTCCTTCTCCTATGCCCAGCAACGCGACGGCGGGGAAGGCGCGCTTTATGTCCTGATCAAGCGGCAGAGGGATAAATGACACCCTTCGGTGAGAAACTGCGCGAACTGCGCCGGAAAAAAGGCGTTACCCTCAAGGAGATGGCCCAGTCTCTTCAGGTTTCGTCTGCCTATCTCTCGGCTCTGGAACATGGCCGCCGCGGCCGCCCGACCGCCATCCTGACCCATCAGATTTGCCAGTATTTCAATATCATCTGGGATGAAGCTGAGGAATTGCAGCATCTGGCGCGGCTTTCCCACCCCAAAATCACCGTCGATACGGCGGGATTAAGCCCCGACGCGACGGAACTGGCGAACCTGCTCGCCACCAACATCCGCAAGCTGGATGACGAGAAAATCAGGCAAATTCTGGACATTATTAGGTCTGAGACCTAATAGAAGGACTAAGCCATTTTGCCGGATTGTATGGACGGCAGCCATGCAAATAACCAATAGGCCAGAATGGAAACGGCAGACGCCACGATGCCGATCATGGAATCCTTATAGAACAGGAAATCAACTTTCGAAAAAGCAAAACCCGCCAGAATGCCGACGGCCACAATCAGAACAGATCCCTTGCTGCCCCATCGCGGGACAATGACTTCCGCTGCGATTACGCCGCTACCAACAGAGACCAGCGGATAGGGCAGGTAGAGAACCGCCGCAACCAGCGCCAGATAGGGTGAATCCTTCAGGAAGTCATCAATCATTTCTTCTGGTATCAAGCCGGCCATCATTCCCTGGACGGTCAGATAAAGCAGACATCCGCTTGCAACTGTGCCCAGGACAAAGGCGATAAAAACGCTGGCGGCGTTACGGCGGAAGCTCGGACGGGCGGCCGACGCCCTATCGGTCATGGTCACATTGTCCTGCATGCCGTTTCCCTTGTGTGATGCACCGTATCACCTATCAAAGAAGCAATGCGGTAACAATAAAAGCATTCCCGCAACAGGACAGGTGAAATGGCAGTTCGTTGCGCACAAAGGAAACCGTCATGCGCGGGCTTGACCCGCGTACCCACGAAATCGCTGATGTCGATGTGGTTCGTGGGTGGCCGGATCAAGTCCGGCCATGACGTTTCAGGCACGAAAAAGCCCCCGGACACGTCATCCGGGGGCTTTTTATTTTCTGTAATATCGGCCTGTTACAGGATGAACTTGCTGAGGTCGGTATCTTTGGCGAGGTCGCCGACGTTGTGGGAGACGAGATCGGCGGTGATCTCGATGGTCTCGCCGCTGCGGTCGGTGGCAGTGAAGCTGATGTCCTCCAGCAGGCGTTCCATCACCGTGTGCAGACGCCGTGCGCCGATGTTTTCAACCGTCTGGTTGATCTCGGCTGCGAGCTGGGCGATGCGGTCGATGGCCTCTTCCTGGAAGTCCAGGGTGACATCCTCGGTGCCCAGCAGGGCGACATACTGTTTGATCAGGCTGTTTTCCGGCTCCCGCAGAATGCGGCCGAAATCGGCTTCTGTCAGGGGGCTCAGGCCGACGCGGATCGGCAGGCGGCCCTGCAGTTCCGCCAGCAGATCGGACGGTTTCGCCTGATGGAAGGCACCTGAGGTGATGAACAGGATATGGTCGGTCTTGATCGTGCCGTGTTTGGTGGCAACCGATGTGCCTTCCAACAGCGGCAGCAGGTCACGCTGTACCCCCTCGCGGGAGACGTCGCCGCCCTGACGGTCGGAACGGATCGTGATCTTGTCGATCTCGTCAATGAAGACGATACCGTTTTGTTCAACATTCTCAATGGCTTCACGGGTGATCTTTTCCTGATCGACCAGTTTTTCAGCCTCTTCCGATACCAGAATCTTATAGCTGTCCTTGACCGTCAGCTTGCGCGGCTTGGTACGGCCCGGGAAGGCCTTGCCGAAAATGTCGTTCAGGTTGATCATGCCCATGCTGGCGCCCGGCATGCCGGGGATATCCATGGTCGGCATGGACATGGAGGCATTGTCCTGGACCTGAATTTCGATTTCCTTGTCGTCCAGCTCGCCTTCGCGCAGTTTCTTGCGGAAGGACTGGCGTGTGGCGTCGGAGGCGGTTTCACCCACCAGCGCGTCGAGAACGCGGTCCTCGGCATTCAACTCGGCCTTGGCGGTGACTTCGCGTTTCTGATGGTCGGACGCCATGGTAATCGCCACTTCGACCAGATCACGGATGATCTGTTCCACGTCGCGGCCCACATAGCCGACTTCGGTGAATTTGGTGGCTTCGACCTTGATGAAAGGCGCATTGGCCAGCTTCGCCAGACGACGGGCGATTTCGGTCTTGCCGCAACCGGTCGGGCCGGTCATCAGGATGTTTTTCGGCAGAACCTCTTCGCGCATGTCGCCGGTTAGCTGTTGCCGACGCCAGCGGTTGCGCAGCGCAATGGCGACCGCACGCTTGGCGTCATTCTGGCCGACAATAAAACGATCCAGTTCCGAAACGATTTCACGAGGGCTGAAGGAGGTCATGTCTTACAAGCTCTCCAGAATGATATTGTTATTGGTGTAAACGCAGATATCCGCGGCGATTTTCATCGACCTGCGGGCAACATCCTCGGCCTCCAGGCCGTCAATGTCGTAAAGTGCGCGTGCTGCTGACAGGGCGAAGGAGCCACCGGAGCCGATGCCGATGATGCCGTCTTCCGGCTCGATCACATCGCCGGTACCCGACAGGATCAGCGAGACATCCTGATCCACAACCGCCATCATGGCTTCCAGGCGGCGCAGATAACGGTCCGTACGCCAGTCCTTGGCCAGTTCAACACAGGCGCGGGTCAACTGTTTCGGATATTGCTCCAGCTTGGCTTCGAGCCGCTCAAACAGCGTGAAGGCATCCGCCGTCGCGCCGGCAAAGCCGACCACCACGCTGCCGTCGCCGATGCGGCGCACCTTACGCGTGTTCGACTTGAAAATTGTATTGCCCAGGCTGACCTGGCCGTCACCGGCGACCACAACCTTCCCGTTCTTGCGAACCGACAGAATGGTGGTGCCGTGGAAAATGGGAGGATTGGTTTCGTTTGTCATGTTCCCGGATATGGGCCAGAGGAACGCAAGCGTCAATATAAGAGCGGCTTTTTTCGCAAATTTGCCGCAATTAGTTATCTGTTCCCGGTGCCATGCCGGGGAAGTCGGCGGCAACCACCGGGGCGATGGTCATGGTCTGGTTGCTGGTGGCGATTTCCGGATATTGGCGGCGGCCGAACTGGCTGCGGGCCTGATAGGCGACCTCTTCGCGCAGATAGTGTTCCAACTCCCCCAGGCTGACCTTTTGGTCATTGTCGCCAAACCTGTCGGCGGCCCCGGCTGCCCCTTCCAGGAAATAGCGGGTGAAGAGACCAAGATGCGCCTGCCGATCCCAGGAGGCGATCTGGTTCCCCGCCGCCGCCGACAGGATGACCCCGTTGTCCAGCTTGCCCGGCAGCGTTGCCGTGACATAGACGGGTGAGGCATTTTGGATTACCGCGCCCGCGTCCGACAGGCCGGAGAAACAGGTGTCCAGCATCACGACCGCGCGATGGGGGCGGGCCTTGTTGATATTGTCGATCAATACCTGGCTGTCATAGGTGGAAATACGGCTTTCGGCAGCATGGCCGTCGCTGGGCAAAAGTGAGCCGCGACCATCCGCACCGGGAATGCCATGGCCGGAATAGTAAACGAATACCTCGCTTTGGCCGGGCCTGATCTTGTCCGCCAGGCGGCCGTCGGGGTTGGTCTTCGTGCCGAAATAGGCGTCCAGATCGGCCTTGGTGGCGTCTTTCAGTATAAAGACCCGATCCGGGCGATAGCCCATGGTCTTCACCAGGAACTGATGCATGGCCGCCACATCGTTATAGGCATAGCGGACTTCCGGGATATCCGGATCGCGGTAATGACGGTTGCCGACCAGAACCGCCAGGGCATCGGGGTTTTCCGGACCCCTGGCAAAGGGATAGGTCACCGGCGCGCCGTCTTCGGGCAGATCGACGATCCGCCTGCGCCGTGGTTTTTCCTGCTTGAGATTCTGGTAATAGGCCCGTCCGTTGCAGGCCGTCCATCCGCCGCCTTCATAGGTACTGGAAATCTCGACCTCACCATATGGCTGCGGTTCCAGGGCGAGGTTTTCACTGGTCTCGATCAGGTTGCGGGCCTGTTCGATGATGCGGCGGCATCTGTCCGCAGTCCTCGACACATGAGGCGGGAAGGAGCGGATTTCATAGGCCGAATAGACCGTAATGCCATGGGCGGTGCGGTCATAGGCATATTTGCCGCCACCTTCAAAGGGCTGCATCACCTTGTCCGTGAACCGGGTTGGTGAACAGGCGCCAAGAAGGAAAGCGATTACGATGAGGGAGAAATAACGCGTCATGGCTCCGGCCGGCAGGAGAGGGGATATCACTGTCAGCCTGACTTAGACCCGAAAAGATAAGAACCGTCTGTGAGTTTCTTCACAGACGGTTCGGAAAACGGGGAAGGCTGAAACGCCTAGTAGAGGTTTTTGGGGTCCATGCCCGGGAAATTGGTGTTTGTGACGGCAATCAGGTCGGCGGCGTTGGTCTCGCCTGAAATTTCCGGTACCTGACGGCGGCCATATTGGCTGCGGGCCTGATAGGTCACTTCCTCGCGGAGATATTGGGTTATCTCATCCAGGCTGATTTTCATGTCCCGGTTACCCAACTGATCGGCGGCCCCGGCGGCTCCCTCCAGGAAATAACGGGTGAACAGTCCCAGCTTTGCATTGGCGTCCCAGGAGGCTATCTGATCGCCGCCTGCAGCAGACAGGATCACGCCTTTGCTGAGTTTGGTCGGCAGGGCAGCCTTGATGAAGACGGGGGAGGCGTTTTTCACAACCGCACCTGCGTCCGACAGGCCGGAGAAACAGGTATCCATCATGACGACCGCACTGCGGGCGTGGGATTTGTTGAGATTGTCGATCAGCACACGGGTGTCATAGGCGGAGAGTTCCGTCTTTTCCGGCAATCCATCGACCGGCAGCAGATAACCGCCACCATCCGGACCGGGCACGCCATGGCCGGAATAATAGACGAATACGTCGCTGGCACCGGGCCGGATTTTGTCCGCCAGGCGGCCCTGGGGATTGGTCTTCGTGCCGAAATAGGCGTCGAGTGCTGCCTTGGTGCCATCTTTCACGACGATGACATTATCCGGGTCATAGCCCATGGCCTTCACCAGGAACTGGCGCATGGCCTCTACATCATTATAGGCAAAGCGAACCTCCGGCACGTCTTTGTGCTTGTAGGTCTTGTTTCCCACCAGAATGGCGACGGCATCGGGATTGGCCGGGCCGCGGGCAAACGGGTATTGGATACCGACCAGATCGGACTGGGCGATATCGCCGCCACTATCTTTGGCGTAGGCATAGATGCCCTTGGCGCTGCAGGTATTGATGCCGGTAATGCCGTTATAGGCGGTAGAGATGCGGATGCGGTCCTTGGTGTCATTTTCCAGTTTCAATTCATGTTCCCGTTCCAAGGCCAGCTTGGCGTCGCTGACGATGGATTTGCATTCCTCCACCAGAGCGGCGGTGTCCGGCATAAACTGATACTGGCTGGCCTGGGTATAGACGATCAGGCCTTCCGGTGTGATGTCATAGGTATATTTGCCGCCACCATCAAAATCCTGCATGGGTTTTTCGGTAAACTTTTTTGGTGCACAGGATGCGACCATTAACGAAATAAGAATAACAACAGCCAACCGCATTGTGGTCAGTCCCCCCTCATTTGAACTGTTTCCCCAGGATCAAAACCAGAACAAAGCACTACTATAAATAAAATTTTCTTTCAAAGACTTTATTATAAAGAGTTTATAAACCCGGTTTTGACGCAATCGCACAAGGCTATGCTGCTTTCGTTGCTGGCCTTTCGTTCCGGGAATTGATAAAAGTGCAGCGCAACATAGCTTTAGTATCAGATCAGGAAACTTGCGTTATGCGTCAGGCGACGGTTGAACGGAACACGAAAGAGACCCGCATTTCCGGCACAGTGAAACTGGACGGCAACGGCACATACAATGTGTCGACCGGCATCGGTTTCCTGGACCATATGCTGGAGCAGCTTTCCCGACATAGCCTGATCGACCTGGATCTGAAGGCCGAGGGCGACCTGCATATCGACTATCACCACACCACTGAGGACAGTGGTTATGTGGTGGGCGAGGCCGTGGCCAAGGCGCTGGGCGACCGTAAGGGCATCACCCGTTACGGCCATGCCTATATTCCCATGGACGAGACGTTGAGCCGCGTGTCGCTGGACCTGTCGAACCGGCCCTATCTGGTCTGGAAGGTGAATTTCACCCGTGACAAGCTGGGCGATTTCGACACGGAACTGTTCAAGGAATGGTTCCAGGCCTTTGCGCAGTCCTCAGGCATGAACCTGCATGTGGAAAATCTCTACGGTGAGAATAACCACCATATCATCGAATCCTGCTTCAAGGGGCTGGCACGCGCCCTGCGCGTGGCGATCGAGATCGATCCGCGCAAGGCCGATGAGGTGCCCAGTACCAAGGGAACGCTTGGCGGTTCTCTTTGAGGCAAGCAGGGGACGCGGTGGATTTCGCAGCCTCCTCTTCATGCGTCATGCGCGGGCTAGACCCGCGTACCCACGAAATCACTAATGTCGATGTGGTTCGTGGGTGGCCGGATCAAGTCCGGCCATGACGACAATATTCGCGATAAGCTTAGAGTGTTGAGACCATAAAATGACTGTCGCAATTATCGACTACGGATCGGGCAACCTGCGCTCCGCCGCCAAGGCGTTTGAGCGGATGACCGACCGCAAGGTACTTGTCACCGATGATCCCAAACTGGTGGAAAGTGCCGATCATATCGTGCTGCCCGGCGTCGGGGCCTTCAAGGACTGCCGCAAGGGACTGGCCGCCGTGCCCGGCATGGAAGAGATGCTGACCCGCGTGGTGATCGAGGGCGGGCGTCCCTTCCTCGGCATTTGTGTGGGCATGCAGTTGATGGCCACCGTCGGCGAGGAATTCGGCGACCATCCGGGCCTGGACTGGATCAAGGGCCGGGTGGTGGCGATAGAACCCAGTGACCCGAGCCTGAAAATCCCCCATATGGGATGGAACCAGCTTCAGATCGAACACCGTCATCCGGTGCTGGAAGGCCTGGAACATGGGGATTATGCCTACTTTGTTCACAGCTATCACTATTTGCCGGACGACGAGGCCCATTTGTTAGCTACCGTGAACTATGGTGAGAAACTGACCGCCGTGATCGGCCGGGACAACCTTGTCGGCACCCAGTTCCACCCGGAGAAAAGCCAGGAAACCGGCCTGCGCCTGATCAGCAACTTCCTAAACTGGAAACCGTAAGGACCCTAGTCTCATGATCCTCTATCCCGCTATTGATTTGAAAGACGGTCAATGTGTGCGCCTGTTGCGCGGTGACATGGACAAGGCCACGGTTTTCGGCAGCGACCCGGGCGCCCAGGCCAAAAAATTCGAGGATGCCGGGGCCGAATGGCTGCATGTGGTGGACCTGAACGGGGCCTTTGAAGGCAAGCCGGTCAATGCCGAGGCTGTTGAAAGCATCCTGAAATCGGTTTCCATGCCGGTGCAACTGGGTGGAGGCATCCGCTCTGTCGCGCAGGTGGCGGATTGGCTGGAACGCGGCCTGTCCCGCGTGATCCTGGGCACGGTTGCCGTCAAGGACCCGCAGGTGGTGCGTGAGGCCTGCAAGGCATTCCCCGGTCAGGTGGCCGTCGGTATCGACGCCCGCGACGGCTTTGTCGCCGTGGAAGGCTGGGCGGAGGCGACCGAGACCTCTGCGGTTGATCTGGCGAAACAGTTCGAAGACGCAGGCGTTGCGGCGATCATCTATACCGATATCAACCGTGACGGTGCGATGCAGGGCCCCAATGTGGATTCCACCCGTGCCTTGGCGGAGGCCGTCTCCATACCCATCATCGCCAGCGGCGGGGTCTCCTCACTCAAGGACCTGGAAGAATTGAAGGCGACCGGCGTGATTGCCGGGGCCATTTCCGGTCGCGCGCTCTATGATGGCGAGATCGACTTAGGCGAGGCGCTCAGCCTCCTGAAAGGCTAAGCGCATGCTGACCACACGTATTATTCCCTGTCTGGATGTGAAGGATGGCCGCGTCGTCAAAGGCGTGAACTTCGTCGGCCTTCGCGATGCGGGCGATCCGGTTGAACAGGCGAAAATCTATGACGCCGCCGGTGCGGATGAGCTGTGCTTCCTGGACATCACGGCTTCCAGCGACAACCGCGAAACCATCTTTGATGTGGTCGCCCGCACGGCGGAAGAGGTGTTTATGCCGCTCACCGTCGGCGGTGGCGTGCGCACGGTCGACGATATCCGCAAGCTGTTGCTGGCAGGCGCCGACAAGGTCTCCATCAATACAGCCGCCGTCCACAATCCGGACTTCGTGCGCGAAGCCGCCGAACGCTTTGGGTCCCAATGCATCGTCGTGGCGATCGACGCCAAGACCGTTGCACCCGGAAAATGGGAAATCTTCACCCATGGCGGTCGCAAGGAAACCGGGCTGGACGCCGTTGAATGGTCCAAGAAAATGGTGGAACTGGGCGCGGGTGAGCTGCTGGTGACCTCCATGGATCGCGACGGCACCAAAGAAGGTTTCAATAACGAAATGAACCGGGCCATTGCCGATGCGGTTTCCGTGCCGGTAATCGCATCCGGTGGTGTCGGCAATCTGGATCATCTGGTGGAAGGGGTGACCAAGGGCCATGCCTCTGCCGTGTTGGCGGCATCGATCTTCCATTTCGGTGAATATACCATTGCCGAAGCCAAGGATCATATGACCAAGGCGGGGTTGACCGTGCGCCCGATCAGCCAGAAGGCGGGAGAATGACCATGAGCAGCGACTGGCAGGTTCTGGAAGACCTTTTCGCCACGATTGAAAGCCGCAAGGGAGGCGATCCCGAGACCTCGCACACCGCGCGTCTTTTCTCCAAAGGCACGGCCAAAATTGCCCAGAAAGTGGGGGAGGAAGGCGTTGAGGTGGTGATCGAGGCGATGAAGGGGGACGGCGAGAAGCTGACCTCGGAAAGCGCCGATCTTTTATTCCACCTGATGGTGCTTTGGGCTGATCAGGGCCTGACGCCGCAGGATGTGATCGCCGAACTGGCCCGCCGTCAGGGCATTTCCGGCATCGCCGAAAAACAGTCGCGCCCAAAAGACTGATCGGCAATACTGACGCAAAGAACCTATCCAGACACAGGGGAAGACAGATGCCTTACGACGATCAGAATATCTTCGCGAAAATCCTGCGGGGCGAAATCCCCTGCAACAAGGTCTATGAAGACGATTTCGCCCTGGCTTTCCATGACATCAACCCGCTGGCGCCCTGCCATGTGCTGGTGATCCCGAAAGGGGCCTATGTCTCCCTCGATGATTTCTCCGACAAGGCAACGGATGCCGAAATCGCAGGCTTTATTCGTGCGGTCGGTCATGTGGCGCGCGAACAGGGCGTCCATGAAAGCGGCTATCGTATCCTTGCCAACCATGGCCGCGATGCTCATCAGGAAGTGCCCCACCTGCATATCCATATCTTCGGCAAGCGCGACATGAAGGGCATGCTGGCCAAGGCACCGGCCTGAACCGCTATGCAGCCGTCCTTTGAGACGGACCGCCTGATCCTGCGTCCGCGTGGCTTACAGGATCTGGACGCCTGTCTTGCCATGGACCGGCAGCCCGGTGTGACCAAATTCATTGAAGGCCCGTGGGACGACCCCGTTCGTCACCGGACCTTTGTTTTGGACCGGATCACAAGGGCCTATCCGCCGGGGCAGGGATATTGGTCGATCTTTGAGAAAGACAATCCCGACCGGTTTATCGGCTGGGTCCTGCTGATCCCGGATAGGGATGACGTGGAAATCGGCTGGCGGTTGATCCCTGACTGCTGGGGCCGGGGCTATGCGACTGAGGCGGCTCGGCCGGTGCTGGCCCATGCCTTATCAACCTTGGAACTGTCGCGGGTGATTGCCGATATCCACCCGGATAATGCAGGGTCGATCGGCGTGGCGGAAAAGATCGGCATGCGGCCGACGGGAGAGGCTGGTGATTTCTATATCCGTTACGTTGCGCCAGTGTAGGAAGCAGGGCCTTCGGTTCATTTCTATATAAGTTACCTCAAACGCTTAATTTGTGAGCATGACCCAAATATGGGTTGCGGTATTGAGGTAGATACTGTTCTTTATTGCGAGATGCCATTGAATAGCGGATGGAAGGCAATCTTCCAGTCGGAAACAGGCATCAATAGTCCCGTTGAACAGGTTGATCTGTTGAACGGGGAATGTCAGCTGGAGACAGGCCCATGTGGGAAACAGTAATTCCTGCCTATGTAACACAGGATTGGGGCATCCGGATGCCGGGGTTACAGGATGACGGTCGCTTTGGAGAATTTCAAAGGGGCGTCCTGCCGGACCGATGTTGTTGTTGTTGACGTTCGTCCTGTGTCTGAAATCCAGGACATGATATTCGGCTCAATGGCCTGATATCCTTCCCAGATCATCGTCCAAAGAATCCGGATGATGCGAGGGAAATTTCCCAAAATATTGCGTCTGAATTCAAATATTTGAAGGCGTAGAGCTGTCTGCCTCTTCAGGTGTGCGGTTGCGTGTCGCCTATCCGATTTATCGTGAAGGAAGGGCTGGTTGACGAAGGTCGGCCTTGGCCTCTTCCGATAACGGTCGGTGTCGGCAACGCGTTTCACCCCGAAGGGAACAGCAGACACAGAAATAGGAGTGTTATCGTGGCGAAATTTGCATTTATTTACCGGGGTGGGGACAGTTTTGAAAACAGAGAAGAAGGCCAGGCGCATATGGCCAGATGGCTTGCCTGGGCGGAAAGTCTGGGGGCTGCCTATATCTATCCCGGCATGCCATTTTCCCGTTCGGTTACGGTTCAGGCTTCGGGCGTGACCGAAGGCAGCGGCGCTGTCCCTGTATCAGGGTTCAGTGTTGTGGAAGCCGAGACTTTGGACGAGGCTCAGGGGATGGCACAATCCTGCCCGCATCTGGATATTGGCGGCGATATTATTGTGGCGGAAGGCATCGACATAAAAATTTGAGGTACCGCCGACCGTGACCTCAGCAATTTTAGGTCGATTACAGGAATGAAAAATAGGTATGGTGCCTTCCCCGGTGGTGAAGGCACCTTCTATACGCTGTCAGATAACGCGAGATGCTATTTGGCGCTCCACGCGCCGATCTGCAGAACCAGGAGCGGCAGCAGGATCATGGCGACCCAGAAAACAACTTCGGTGATGGCGATCATGGACCCGGCATAGGCCAGGATGACAACAAGGCCTGCCAGGACCAGCAGGATCGGTTTCAATGCGTTCATAACAGCCTCCTCACGCAGCAGAGCTTTTCAATCTGCCTGCATGTTTAGCCTGTTACGGAAAAGCCCGCGTTGACGCAGGTCAAAGGATCACTGTTTGCCGAAACGGCCTTAACAGCCTTTGGCCGAGGACCAGTAGAACATGTTGATCATGGCGAGTGGCCACATGATCATGGCGATCCAGAAAACCGCTTCCAGGCCGAAAACCATCGTGGCGGCATAGCCGAGGATCACGGAAACACCGGTCAGCGCCAATACGATCGCTTTCATGCCTTCACCCATCTCGGAGAGGGTGGCTTTGATTTTATTCAGCATGGGAAAAGCCCTTTATGTCTTATATCCGTCCATCTGCCGGGGGATATAAAACAGCCGGGCACAGCGCGCCATGCGGACAGATGTCGCACCCCGGCAGTCGGATAAGGAAAGGGCGGCCCGAGGGTCTGGGCCGCCCTTGTCCGACAGGTGTTGTCGGTTAGTCGTTATTCCGCCGGCTGGGGCAGGGCGGATACCTTGCCCAGGACCACTTCGTTGCCGGGTTTCGGATCGCTTGGCACATTCAGCGCCAGGATCAGGGAAATCACCGCCATGATCGCACCTGCGGCAAAGACCCAGCCGGAATTCTGTTCCCACAGGAACACGCCGAACAGCACCGGGATCACCACAGCCGCAATATGGTTGATGGAAAAACTGACGCCTGAGGACGACGCAATATCCTTGGGATCCGCGATCTTCTGGAAATAGCTTTTCTGTGCGATTGCAAAGGCAAAGAAGAGATGGTCGATCACATAGAGGATGGCGGCGATCCAGGCTTCCTGAACCAGGGCATAGCCCGTGAATACCGCGATCAGCCCCAGATATTCGCAGATCAGCGCCTTGCGTTCCCCCCATTTGGCGATATAGCCGCCGATCTTCGGTGCCAGCCAGATGGAAATGGCATGGTTCACCAGATAGAGGAGGGTAATCGTTGCGGCATCGTAACCGAATTTCTGAACCATCATGAAACCGGCGAAGACGATGAAGATCTGACGCCGCGCACCGCCCATGAAGGTCAGGGCGTAGAATAGCCAGTAACGCTTACGCAGCACCATTTTCTTATGCTGGGCTTCCTGGCCTTCGTAGTTGGGGAAGGCGGCAATCACGAAAAACACGATGGCAATGGTCAGCGCGCCTGCGATGGCATAGATCCAGGCATAGTCGAGGCCGAGGAACTCCAGCACCAGCCAGATCAGGGCATAGGCCACCAGCGATGTCATCGAGCGCGCCGAAATCTGCCGTCCCATGGCCTTCGGGGCATTCTCCTTGTTGACCCATTGCAGGGTCAGCGACATCTGCATGGTCTCGTAATAGTGAAAGCCGAAGGACATAAGCACGGTCGTGGCATAAAGCCCGATGACGCTGGGAAAAGCCCCGGTGAGTGCGACGCCCAGGCCCAGCAGCACCATGGCAAAAAGCGCCAGCGTGCGTTCCTTCATGACGAAAAGCAGCAGCAATGCACTGACCGCCAGCAGGCCGGGGATTTCGCGCAAAGACTGCAGGATGCCGATTTCCGCACCGGTAAAGGCCGCGCGTTCCACGGCGAAATTGTTCAGGAGGCTCATCCAGGTGGCAAAGGAAAGCGGCATGGCCGCGGCCAGGATGATGAGGCAGCCCTGCGGCGTGCGCCAGACCTCCGGCTTCAGGTAATGCGTGATCGCTTGCATAATCGTTGGTCCAAACCCATCGGAAATTTTGTCATTCATTGGTGTGAGCCTAATCTAAGGCTTGGGAAAACGGCTGTCTCACGCTATTCTGACAAATGATGTCGATAAACGGACAAAATCCGGGCCCGCTTGTCGGGCCACCCATAGACGGCCTAACGGATCAACTGGTTCGCCCTGTCGTTGTGCGCGGGTCGGATATGCGGCCTGGTCGGCGGATTACGGCCCATGCCCATGACTGGGGACAGCTTCTTTATGCGGCTGAAGGGGTGATGGCGGTCTATACCGGTCAGGGAAATTGGGTGGTGCCGCCGGAACGCGCGGTCTGGATACCGCCCCGGACCGATCACGGTCTCTATGCCCCCCATGGCGTCAAATTCCGCAGTTTGCATGTGGGATTGGAGTTCTGCCGCCTGATGGCCAACCACTGCTATGTCATGGCGGTGTCGTCTGTGATGCGGGAAATGCTGGTTCGTTCGGCGGACCTTCCGAAAGACTATGACGAGGATGGGCCGGATGGCCGCTTCATGCGGGTGATCATTGACCAGATGGTGGCGGCAAAGCCCGTGCCGCTTCATTTGCCGATGCCGGGCGACCTCAGGCTCGTGCAGATCACGGAGGCTCTGGTGGCAGACCCCTCCGACAGTCGCGGCCTGGAGGATTTCGCCCGTGACGTGGGGGCCAGTTCCCGCACATTGGCGCGGCTGTTCGACCGGGAGTTGGGCATGACCTTCCGCCAATGGCGCCAGCAGCGCCGCCTCATGGCCTCGCTGGAAATGCTGGCGGCAGGCGAGGCGGTGACCTCGGTTGCGCTGGACCTGGGATATGACAGCCCCAGCGCCTTTATTGCCATGTTCAAACGCACATTGGGTGTCACCCCGACGGCCTATTTCGGGAGATGAGTTCCTTCGAATATTGAGATTTCTCATAATCCATTTGAAAAATGATATTTAAAAGCATATTTTAAAGCATAGTTATGAGCATATTTTTTGGTTGGTATTGTGGAATCGAGGCTTCACTATGCGTGAAATTCTATCAAATCTGGTTACGAGTATGACAGACCTGCGCCGCGACCCCACACCTGTCGTGGAGGCAGGCCAGCCGGTGGCCGTCTTGAACCGGAACAAGCCGGTATCATACATGGTTCCGGCGGATATCTATGAAGCCATGCTGGATGCGCTAGAGGATATTGACGATCTGAAACTGGTCCGCGAGCGGGCGGACGAAGAGACGGTCGAAGTCAGCCTTGATGACCTATAAGCTTGAATTCAATAAGTCGGCCCTCAAGGAATGGAGTAAGCTGGAGGCGACGACCAAGGCGCAATTCAAGAAGAAACTCGCGGAGCGTCTCGAACATCCGGAAGTGCCCGCCAGCCGTCTGCGTATGTCCGACAATGCCTATAAAATTAAGCTGCGAAATTCCGGCTATCGCCTTGTCTATACCGTAGACAACGACCGTATTGTCGTGACGGTCGTTGCCGTTGGAAAACGTAACCGTAACGTCGTCTACAAGGCTGCGAAGACGCGCCTGAAAAACACCTGAGTAGACTTTAACCGTCGCTGGTTTCTACCCGTGATGGCCGCCGATTTCGCCTTCCTTGAACAGGCTGTCGCGCAGTTCCTTGTCCATCACGGGGTCGCGGCGGCGGATCCATTCCAGCACCATGGCCGCATGTTCCTTTTCCTCGTCCCGGTTATGGGCCAGGATTTTCTTCAATTCCGGGTCCTTGCAGGCGTCTACCCGCTGGTTATACCAGTCGACGGCTTCCAGTTCCTCCATCAGGGAGACGATCGCGCGATGCATGTCGCGGGTCTCGTCGGACAGTTCGGAAATGGGTTCGTGATAACCTTCGTTCGACATCAGCCAGATCCCCTTGTTCTTTGTGGATGAGGTTAGTCTAGCCCTGAAAGCACATTGAAATGAAGTGACATAAGACAAAAAAGCCGCGGAACCTGTCATCCCGCGGCTTTTTGATATCGGTCGGTTGGAAGGCTTAGGCGGTGGTGTCCACCGATGCGCCTTCTTCCGGATCGCCTTTGGCAACCACGACCATGGCCGGGCGCAGCAGACGGTCGGCCAGCACGTAACCGGCCTGCAGGACCTGCACGACGGTTCCGGCGGGCTGGCCGGTGCCTTCGGCCTCCGACATGGCCTGGTGAAGCTGGTAGTCGAATTTCTCACCCTGCGGATTTACACGCTGGATGTTTACTTTTTCAAAGGCGTCGAGAAGCTGTTTCTCGGTCATCTCGATGCCCATGACCATATTCTTGATCTGGTCGTCGCCCTGTGCCAGATCGCCCGGGATGGCTTCCAGCGCGCGGCGCAGGTTGTCTGCCACCGGCAGCAATTCCTTGGCCAGCGGCGAGACCGCATATTTCTGGCCATCCTGGCGTTCCTTGTCGGCGCGGCGGCGGACGTTTTCCACCTCGGCCAGCGCACGCATCAGACGGTCCTTCAATTCGGAGTTTTCCGCCTGCAGCTTGTCGAGCACCGCCAGCTCGGAGTTCTCTGCCTCACCCGTTTGGGTATCGTTAGCAGGAACGTCCTCTTCGGTGGCATGCACGTCTGCCTGATTTTCGACGTCTGCGTCCTGTACTTTCTTCTCTTCGCTCATGCGCTTTGAATCCTTCATTCCTGACGTAGCAGTTTGCCGACGACTTCCGCCGTATAGTCGACCATCGGGATGATGCGGGCATAATTCATCCGGGTCGGCCCGACAACCCCGATTGCGCCGATAATCTGCTCTTCACTGTTTTTATAGGGCGAAATGATCATCGAACAGCCGGTCAGCGAGAAAAGTTCGCTTTCCGCGCCGATGAAAATCTGCACCCCCTCTGCCTGCTGGGTCACATCCATCAGTTTCAGCAGGCTTTCCTTCTTCTCCAGGGCCGCGAACAGCGCCCGGATATTCTCCAGGTCGCCCAGCGCCGATACATCGTTCAACAGATTGGCCTGACCGCGTACGATCAACACGCCATTGTCGCTGTCGTCCGACCAGGTGGCCAGTCCGGCCTCCACGATCTTGGCCGACAACTCGTCGATGGCTGCCTTGTTGGCGGTGATTTCCTTTTCAATCAGGCTTCGGGCATCGCCCAGGCTTTTGCCGACCAGTTTGGCGGACAGGTAATTGCCCGCTTCGATCAGCATGGACGGGGAGACGTCTCTGGGAACGTCAATCACCCGGTTTTCCACCAGACCTTGTTCGGTGACCATCACCACCAGCGCCCGGCCGGGGCCGAGGCTGACGAATTCAACATGTTTCAGGCGGCTTTCGGCCTTTGGCGCCATGACCAGCCCCGCACAATGGCTGAGGCCCGACATCATGTTGGAGGCTTCTTCCAGCACCTTGTCCACCGATCGTCCGGTGCCGACGCATTGGGCGGTAATCGCCGCGCGCTCATCATCCGACAGGTTGCCGATTTCCAGCAACCCGTCCACAAACAGGCGCAGCCCCGCATCCGTGGGCAGGCGACCTGCAGAGATATGCGGCGCATAGATCAGGCCCAGTTCTTCCAGATCGGCCAAGGCATTGCGGATGGTCGCCGGGCTGACCCCTTCGACCAGCCGGCGCGACAGGGTCCGCGAGCCGATGGGCGTGCCGGTGTCGACATATTCTTCCACAACCAGACGCAGGATTTCCCGTGACCGGTCATTCAGTTCCGTGATCATCGCGCTACATGTCTGCCTGTCTGTGATCCCGCATCACTCTGCCTGAGATCGAACCATTATACTACATGCCCATATGTAGAAGGGGTCTCGACAGTCGTCAATGCACTGGGCAGGCAGAGAGGACCCATGCACAGCGCGACATGGGCCGTCCGTTCCTGATTGATGGTGGGAGAGGGTCCTAGTCGCGGTCCGGGGCACCCAAGGGGAAGAGGGGCCGATATGGTCGCGCTTCTTCCACGGCACGGGCGAAGGACGGGCGCGCAAGCAGCCGCGTGCGATAGGCGCGCAGCTGTGGAAAATCCTCTGATATCCGATGTATCCAGTCCGCATAGAATAGCGAGGGGCCCGCCGCGCAGTCCGCCAGGGTGAATTCCTCGCCGCAGGCCCATGTCCTGCCTGCCAGCCGGTCTTCCAGCCAGGCATAGGCCATTTCCAGTTTCTCAATGGCGGTGGCCAGTCCTTCCTCACGCCGATCCGGATTCCCTGTCAGCGCCCCGTTCACGGCATGTTGCCCTGCGCTCATGACATGCAGGTCGAAGAAACGGTCCATGAAGCGCACGTCCAGGGCGGCTGCCGGGTCTTCGGGCAGCAGGCCTATGGGGCCGGGGTGATTGAGCTGCAGATATTCAATGATGATGCTTGTTTCCGCGATCGTCCGGTCGCCATCCACCAGGATAGGAAATTTGCGCAACGGCCAGCGGCGAAGCCATTCGGCCCCATGCTCCGGTGTTTCCGGTGAGATAAGGCGGAATTCAAAGGCCGTGTCATTCTCATAAAGCGCGATGAGGGCCTTTTGAGTGTAGGACGAAAAGGGGTGACCGTAGAGGAGTAGTGACATTGTCGGACCTTCCTGAATAACCACTTTTAAAATACAACTGGTTGACTCTAGTTTTACCGCTTGCATATTGCAAGTATTATCCAGAGGAGACTGCCATGCCCCAGACCGGCCGGTCCGGCTGCCCGATAAACCTGACCCTTGAACAGCTTGGTGACCGTTGGAGCCTGATCGTCATCCGTGACATCATGTTCGGTAACAGGCGCAGCTATGGTGCGCTGCTTGCGCATAGCGAGGAGGGGATTGCCTCCAATATCCTGGCGGACCGGCTGAAGCGTCTGACCGCTTCCGGCCTCCTGTCGCGGCGTCCCGACCCCAAGCACAAGCAGAAAGGGATTTACAGCCTGACAGAGGCGGCCATTCAGTTGGTGCCCCTTCTGGCGCATATGGGGGCCTGGGGCTGTCGGCATACTGAGCCAAGCGAGGAATTGTCTGTGCGGGCGGAATTGCTGGACAAAGGCGGGCCGCCCCTTTGGGAGGCATTCATGGACGAATTACGCTATTTGCATCTGGATGCGCCACGGCCAAAACGCTCGGTATTTCAGGAACTTCAGGCCGCCTATGAGGCAGCGGTTGAAAAGGCATCCCGCAGGCAGCGGGAAGAAGGTTGATCCGGGACGCGGTGTTCTCCCGTTTTTCCTGCAGAATTGCCACCGGAATGTGACTGGACCTTTCCGGGCAGGGCGGATAGCTTGGCCTCCCTCGGAAAAAGTCTAAACCCCCAAGACCTGTCGGAGAATATTTATGCGCCCCAGCAACCGCAAACCGGACGAATTGCGTAGCATCATCCTGGAACCGGAAGTCAGCCGTTATGCGGAAGGCTCCTGCATGGCGAAATTCGGCAACACCCATGTGCTTTGCACCGCCACCGTCGAAGATGGCGTGCCGCCTTTCCTGCGTAACAGTGGCAAGGGCTGGGTGACAGCGGAATATGGCATGCTGCCCCGTTCCACCCACAGCCGTATGGATCGCAAACGCACCGCAGGCGGTGGCCGGACCCTTGAAATTCAGCGCCTGATCGGCCGCTCCCTGCGCGCCGTGACCAAGATGCATGGCTTTGGCGAACGCCAGATCCGCGTCGACTGCGACGTGATCCAGGCTGATGGCGGCACCCGTACCGCGGCGATCACCGGCGGTTTCGTGGCGTTGCATCTGGCCTTCCAGCATATGCACCGTCTGGGCGCGATCGACGAAATCCCGCTTTCCGATCATGTGGCGGCCATTTCCTGCGGCCTCTACAATGGTGAGGCAGTCCTGGACCTGGATTATGATGAAGACAGCAACGCCCAGGCAGATGCCAATTTCGTCCTGACCGGCACCGGCGGCATCGTCGAAGTCCAGGGTACGGCGGAACAGGACCCGTTTAGCAAGGACCAGTTCAATTCCCTGATGACGCTGGCCGAAAAGGGGATCGCGGAACTGGTTGAGCTGCAGAAGAAAGCAATTGCGGGATCGTAACAAATGACGACGGACAATCGGCGTAAATTCGACGGCGACAAGCTGGTCATTGCCAGCCACAACAAGGGCAAGATTGCGGAAATCGGTGACCTGCTGGCCGATTTCGGGGTGGAGGTGATCTCCGCAGGCGACCTGAATGTGGAAGAGCCGGAAGAAACCGAAACCACCTTCCGCGGCAATGCAGTCCTGAAAGCCAAACACAGTGCGGAGGCAACCGGTCTGCCCGCATTGGCCGACGACAGCGGCCTGGCGGTCACCGCCTTGGACGGTGCGCCGGGGGTCTATTCCGCCCGTTGGGCCGGTCAGCCGCGTGACTTCAATATGGCCATGGAAAAGGTGCATGCCGCCCTGGCGGATAACATGGACCGCAGTGCCACATTCATCTGTGCGCTGGCGCTGGCCTGGCCGGACGGGCATGTGGAGGTTTTCGAAGGCACGGTCGGTGGCACCATCGTCTGGCCGATGCGCGGCGAGAAGGGCTTCGGCTATGACCCGGTCTTCCAGCCGACCGGTTTCGACACCACCTTTGCCGAGATGGAGCCGCAGCAGAAACACGCCATGAGCCACCGGGCGGACGCCTTCCGCCAGTTGGTAAAGGCCTGTTTCTGATACACTATTAAACGCCGTCATGGCCGGACTTGATCCGGCCATCCACGAGGGCAATATCCTTGCGTTAAGAAACGTGATTGCGCCGCAACCGTTTCCTCTTCGTGGATACGCGGGTCAAGCCCGCGCAAGACGGTTTATACTTTGTGCCGGCAAATTGAGATTGGCGGAAACAGCCCCATATGGATGCCATGTTCGGACTTTATGTGCATTGGCCTTTCTGCAAGTCCAAATGCCCCTATTGCGATTTCAACAGCCATGTCCGCGCCAGCATCGATCACGACCGCTGGCGCGAGGCTTTGCTGACGGAACTTGAAAGCACGGCGGCGGCCATTGGCCCGCGTTCCCTGAACAGCATCTTCTTTGGCGGCGGCACGCCGTCGCTGATGGAGCCGGAAACGGCGGCGGCGGTGATCGAGAAGGCCAAATCCCTCTGGACACCGGCGGATGATCTGGAAATCACGCTGGAGGCCAACCCAACCTCTGTTGAGGCGGAGAAATTCCGGGGGTTTGCAAGGGCCGGTGTGAACCGCGTGTCGCTGGGTATCCAGTCTCTCAATGACGAGGCCCTGCGTTTCCTGGGCCGGGAGCATTCGGCCAGCGAGGCACGCGGTGCAATCGAACTGGCGGCGGAAACCTTCGACCGGCACAGTTTCGACCTGATCTACGCCCGGCCCGGCCAAACGGAAGATCAATGGCTGCCGGAACTGAAGACAGCCCTTGATCTGGCGGGTGAGCATCTGTCGCTCTATCAGCTTACCATTGAACAGGGCACAGCCTTTTTCACCAAGGAACGGCTGGGCGACTTCACCATGCCGGAAGAGGATGACGCCGCCACACTCTATGAGGTCACACAGGCCGTCATGGAGGACAGCGGCCGTCCGGCCTATGAGATTTCCAACCATGCCCGTCCCGGTGCGGAAAGCCGCCATAACCTGATTTACTGGCGTTATCAGGACTATGCCGGGATCGGTCCCGGCGCCCATGGTCGTGTGACCATTGATGGTGACAAGCGGGCCGTCGTGCGTGTGCGCCTGCCCGAGAAATGGTTGGGCGAGGTGGAGGAAAAAGGCGAGGCGATCTCCGAAACTTTCACCGTTGCCCCCGAACAGCGGCTGGAAGAGACCCTGATGATGGGTCTGCGCCTGACGGAGGGCGTGCCCTACGCCCGGCTCGACGCGGAATGCGGCGGCGACTGGCGGAATTTTGTGGATCAGGCGAAACTGGGAACGCTGGAAGAAGCGGGACTTCTGATCTGCAAGGAGGACCGCCTCCAGCCAACCCGTGATGGGCTGCAACGCCTGAATGCGGTCCTGCAGTATCTTCTATCCTAATCCTGTTCCTGCAGATGGATCGAAAAACCTGATTCGCCTGCGTGGTTTAATTCCGGGCGCAGCTTCATGCTGGGCATCAGGTAGTCCCCGTCATTCTGCCGCCGATAGGGGATGGGGCGGATTGTTTCCAGGCTGCGCATCCGGTCGCGCAGACGTTCCGCTTCGGCTTCGAAGTTGTCCGGGGAAAGGCGGTCTGCCTGATAGGTTACGAATGATGGCAGCACATCGAATCCCGGATAAAACAGGATGCCGTGATTGATCGGGAAGAGCAGGTCGTCAATCGGGCCATTGATCCCACGGTCACTGTAATGGGGTTCCCAGCCGCCCGTGGTTACGAGCAACATCGCGCGTTTCCCGTCCATTGTGCCTTCGCCGTAACGGTCGCCCCAACGCGTGTCGTTATGGTCGCCGACGCCATAGGCAAAACCGTAGGCAAAGACCCGGTCCACCCAGCCTTTGAGGATCGCGGGCATCGTGAACCACCACAGTGGAAATTGCAGGATAACCGTATCGGCCCAAAGCATTTTCTCCTGCTCCGCCTTCACATCCGCAGTCAGGCTGTCGGCGGCGAGTGCCCGGCCTGAGGCGGAGGGGACCCTCAGCCGCTCATCCGGGGCGAGGATGGGGAAATCATTCCGGTCAACCACGGCTTTCCAACTGTCGGCATAAAGGTCGGACACCCTGACCTCATGGCCCTGTGCCTTGAGTTCGTCAATGGCGGTGTCGCGCAGGGCCGCGTTCAGCGATTTTCCTTCCGGATGGGCGAATACGATCAGGACATTCATGGGGGCATTCTCCGAAACTTGTGGGTTGACCCCTAAGCTAGTTTCGGGTGATTAAAATGAGAATACCGCAATAATAGATATGATAATGCCGAAAAATGAATAAATCAGATGTCACCCTGGAACGGATGCACAGCTTCGTCCGCGTGGCGGAGCGCGGCAGCATGTCGGCGGTTTCCCGCGAATTGGGCGTCGGGCAGTCGACCATCACGCGCCACCTGCGGGAACTGGAGGAGGCGGTTGGCGTCTCTCTGCTCAGCCGGACCACGCGGCGGATCACGATGACGGAGGAAGGCAGCCGCTATTACGCGAAATGCGTTCAAATCCTCCGTCTGGTGGAACAGGCGGGTCAGGAGGTCTGCAGCACCTGCAGTGCCCCGGCGGGTGCAATCCGTGTTTCCTGTCCGGCGGCCCTGGGTGTTATGCAGATCACGCGGTTGATGATCGAGTTTCAGGATCAATATCCGGGGATTGAGGTGGACCTGAACCTGACCGATACGCAGGTTGATCTGGTCCATGCCGGTGTCGATGTGGCGATCCGCATGGGACGTCTCACCGACAGTACAATGAAACTGCGTTCCTTGGGGGACAGTCACCGGTTTCTGGTGGCGGCCCCGAACTATCTGGACAGTCATGGCCGACCGGATGAGCCGCGTGATCTGTCAGGCATGCAGGGCATCCGCATGTCCAATGTGGTGGGTACCGACATGCTTTCCCTGACCGGGCCCGACGGTCGGGAACACCGGGTGCCTTTTGGCGGCAGGCTGCGGGTTGACCTGGGACTGGCCGTGCGAGAGGCCCTGTTGGCCGGACGCGGCGTGGCCCCGGCCCATCACTGGCTGGTGGACGATCTGGTTGCGGCGGGGCGGCTGGAGCCTGTCCTGACGGATTATTCCCTGCCGCCTGTGCCGGTGAATATGCTGATTGTTCCTGAACGCGCGGATATCGCCCGGGTCCGGCTGCTGGTGGAGTTTCTCACCGAACGGATCGCAACGGTCCCGGGAATTAAACGGCGCTAGCGGCGCTACCCTTGCCGGAAAGCCCGGCCGGATATGGATATCGGATTTTTCGACGGGTCCTTGGCGTTTGCGAAGAGATAGCCGTCGGCCTGATGAATGGCGCCAAACTCCAGACCGTTGCGGCGGGCTTCTTCGCAGAAAGCCTCCACATCCTCGACGTCGAATACCAGTTTCACACAGGCATGACCTTCGCGAATGCCCTTCCCGGCAGGGTGAAGCAGCAACCTGACCGATTGGCCGGGATGCGACAGAGTTACCAGGCGATCACCCTCTTCCCGGGAAGTCTCAAAACCGAAATGCCGTTCGTAGAAGGTGATCATTTCCTCCATACGTTTTGTATAGAGGATGATCCGGGTAATCGGCCTGGTGATTGATGCCATCGTCAGTTAATCGCCGCCTCGAAACTGGTCGGGGCCGGGTCCAGAATCTGGACGCCGTCATCGGTGATCTGCTTGATAGCCAGACCGCGATGGGAATGGCCGCCTGCAGTCAGGCGGAAGACACCCAGAATGCCCTGATAGCCCTGCGGGTTGACCAGACTGTCGCGGGAGAAGGGCGTGTCCGCATGGGAGGACAGGATCGCCAGCGCCGTTGCCTCATAGGCCAGTGCGGCCAGGGTCGGCGGCAGATGGCTGTAGGTTTTCCGGTAGCGTTCTGCGAAAAGCCGCCAGCTATCGTCCGGCGGGGCCACATACCAGGAGCCGACCAGCGGCGGTTCGCTGGACAGGTCGCCGAACTCATCCCACAGCGACAGGCCCAGGATGCGGACTTCCGGCTGGCTGACGTCATATTGCGCAAGCTGGGCGGCCAGAGAGCGCAGCACCAGCGGGTCCAGCGTCGGCAGCAGGATCGCCTCAAAGTCCAGCCCGCCCAATGTATCGCGGCGGCGCAACTGGGCGAGCGCGGCACGGGAAACCTCGTCATTGCGGGCTTCAAGCGCCTTGATCCGGCTTTTGAGCGATCCGCGGCGGATATCGTAGTTCGACATGGCGCGGGCCTGATCGGTGAAATCGGTCCCGACCGGGTTGTAGAAGGACAGGCGCGAGATTTCACCACCCCGTTCCCCGATAACCTGTTGCATGTCCGAAACGATCCGGTTGCCATAGGCATCGTCCGGCGCGAGCACGGCAAAGCGGGTCAGCCCCTTGCCAAGGCTGTAGGAAATCAGCCGTTCTAGCTGTGCATAGGGCGTGATGCCGATCACGTAAATGCCGTCACCGGCGGCGCGCTCGTTGTTGGAAAAGCTCAATACCGGTACGCCCGCCTGCCGTGTAACAGGTGCGACAGCGTTGACCGACTGGCTCAGCAACGGGCCCAGAATGATATCGGCACCGCGGCCGATGGCTTCCCGGGCAGCCTGTTCCGCGCCGTCTGCGGTGCCTTTGGTGTCCACCGGAATCAGGTTGATATCGCTTGCCTGACGGTCGAAAAGCGCCATCATCGCCGCATCCTGCAACGCGGCGGCATCCTTGCGCAGGCCCGGATCGCTGGCGCCCAGCGGCAATAGCAGGGCAATCGTCGGCTTGTTTTCGGCCCCATCGGACTTGTTGAGGAGGAATTCCTCCACCTGGGTCTGGTCAGGGGACTGGATATCCTCGGAACTTACGTCCGGCGCCGTATTATAGGGCGGCGGGGTATCCGGGCCGGTTTGCGGCGGTTTGATCACCGGTTCTTCGGTTTGAAATTGCACGCAGGCGGTCATCCCGATACACAGAACGGACAGGATCAACAAACGCGAAAGGCGCTTGGCCCCGGAAAATGAGCAAATCGGCAAAGACGGCATCCTCAACAAACTCCAGCTCGGTTTCCGGCGACTTTAGGGCGGAACAGGGGGCAAGTAAACCAATGAGCGGTCAGAAGGTTACCCTTGCGCCGGGTCTCTATCCGGTTGCGACCCCGATCGGCAACCTGCGTGATATCACCCTGCGCGCACTGGATGTTTTGTCCTCCGCCGATGTAATCGCCTGCGAAGACAGCCGCATTACCAAACGGCTTTTGCAGGCCTATGGCATCACGACACCGGTGATCCCCTATCACGAACATAACGCCGCTTCCATGCGCCCGCGTATCCTGGAACGGATCGAAAAGGGCGAGGCGGTGGTTCTGGTTTCCGACGCGGGTACGCCGCTGATCTCCGACCCCGGCTTCAAACTGGTCCGGGCGCTGGTGGAGGCGGATGGCAAGGTCTATCCGATCCCGGGCGCATCCGCCCCGATCACGGCGCTTAGCGCGGCGGGCCTGCCCAGCGACCATTTCCTGTTTGTCGGGTTTCCGCCCAATAAACAGGCGGCGCGCCGGAAGGCTTTGGAAACATTCAGTCATATTGATGCGACATTGATCTTCTTTGAATCTCCTAAACGGCTGAAAGACTGCCTGACGGATATGGCGGATTTATGGCCGGACCGTCAGGCGGTGGTCGCGCGTGAACTGACCAAGATGTTTGAGGAATTCCGCCGCATGCCGCTGACGGAACTGGCGGCCTCCTATATCGACCAGCCGACGCCCAAGGGTGAAATCGTGATCCTGGTGGAACCGCCGCACAAGGCGGATGAGGCCATGGACGAAGAGGATCTGGACGGTCTGATCCTGAAGGCCCTGGAAACCCAGTCCCTGCGCGATGCGTCTGCCGATGTGGCTTCGGTGACCGGCCTGCCAAAAAAACAGGTCTACAAACGCGCGTTGGACCTTTCCAAAAACAAGGACTGATGCAGGCGTGACAGGTCATTCCAGGCATCATCGCTATCGAATTGGGCATCGCGCGGAATGGCTGGCGGCCTGCTGGCTGCGCCTGAAGGGATATCGTATTCTGGCGCGGCGGTTAAAGACGCCGGTCGGCGAGATCGATCTGTTGGCCCGGCGTGGCGGTCTTTGCCTTGTGGTCGAGGTCAAACACCGGCGGGACCATGCCACGGCGGCGGAGGCAATCACCGCCCGGCAGTGGCAGCGTATCGCCCGGGCCTATGACTGGTGGCGCATGCAAAATGGGGCCGGGCAGGGCGCGGACGAGGCCGTGCGTTTCGATGCAATTCTTGTTGCGCCCTGGCGTTTTCCAAATCATGTTCAGGATGCGTGGCGGCCCGGTTTGTAGCGGGCCAGTGTGAAGTCGTGAGGGAGTTATAGAAGTCCGATGCAGTCTCCGATGCGTATGGTTTTTCTGCTGTTTTTGGTCGTGGTTCAGGCAGGCTGGCTTGCCGGTTGTACGCCGATCGGTGTTGCGGTCAGCGCCGGGGCCATGGCAGGGTCGGTCGCCCTGGAAGAGCGAAGCATGGAGGACAGTCTCCGCGACCGGGGCATCGCCCTTGAAATCAACGAGTTGCTGGCCAAGGAAAGCGGCAGGCTTTTTGCCAACGTCAGCGTTGATGTTGTGGAGGGCCGGGTGCTTCTCACCGGTGCGGTGGCGCGTGAGGAGGACCGGCTGGAGGCCCTGAAACTGACCTGGAAAGTTGATGACGTGGAAGAGGTGATCAACGAAATCCAGGTGACCAAGGATGGCGATATCACGGAACTGTCCCGCGATACGCTGACCAAGACCCGGCTTGCCAGCGAAATCACCTTCGACCGTGATGTGAAGGCGGTGAACTACGAAATTTCCGTCGTCAACGGCACGGTTTACCTGTTCGGGATTGCAGAAAATCAAATGGAAGTGGATCAGGTCATTGCACATGCGCGTGACCTACCCTATGTCCGTCATATCGTATCGCATATGCGTATGAAGGACGATCCCGCCCGGCTGGACCGTCTGAAAGCGCAAAATGACGACAGCAGCGAAAGCTGACCTGCCCGTTTCGACCCATTTGGAAAGGACCAAAGCCCCATGTCCCGTATCGTCGCCATTCAGATGGACCCAATCGAACCGATTGATATCAATGCCGACAGCACCTTTGTTTTGGGGCTTGAGGCGCAGAAGCGCGGCTATCGCCTGTATCACTATCTGCCGCGCGACCTGAGTTTCCGCGAGGGCAAGGTGATCGCCCATGCGCGGCCGCTGACCCTGAAACGGGAAGTCGGCAATCACTACGCGCTCGGCACGACAGAGGAACTGGACCTGTCCACCACGGATGTGGTGTTGATGCGCCAGGACCCGCCATTCGATATGGCCTATATCACGGCCACCCATATCCTGGAGCATATCCATCCCAAGACCCTGGTGGTGAATGACCCGGTCAGCGTGCGCAATGCGCCGGAAAAGCTGCTGGTCACGCATTTCCCGGACCTGATGCCGCCGACGCTGATCACCTCCAACCAGAAGGATGTGATCGCCTTCCGGGAGGAACACAAGGATATCATCGTCAAGCCGCTCTACGGCAACGGCGGGGCAGGCGTCTTCCATCTGACGCCGGGGGATGAAAACCTGACGGCGCTGATGGAGATGTTCACCGAATTCTATCGTGAACCGGTGATCGTGCAGAAATTCCTGCCGGAAGTGCGTCAGGGCGACAAGCGTATTATCCTGGTGGATGGCGAGCCGGTGGGCGCGATCAACCGCATCCCGAAAGAAGGCGAGGCCCGTTCCAACATGCATGTGGGCGGCAAGGCGGTGAAATCCAGCCTGACCGCGCGGGAACAGGAAATTTGTTCCAAGATCGGCCCGACCCTGAAAAACCAGGGCCTGATTTTCGTCGGTATCGACGTGATCGGCGACTATCTGACCGAGATCAACGTGACCTCGCCGACCGGCCTGCAGGAAATCAACCGTTATGACGATACCTGCCTGGAAGCACTGATCTGGGACGCCATCGACGCCCGGCTTTGCTAGGCCCCGCGATGGCTTCCAAAGTCCTTGTCAGCGCCTGTTTGCTGGGTCAGAGGGTGCGCTATGACGGTGGTCATGCCCGCGCCGATGACGCGGCGTTGCAGATGCTGCTGGATGTGGACCGGGTGATCCCGTTTTGTCCGGAAGTGGCGGGTGGTTTGCCAACGCCGCGCCCCCCGGCAGAAATCCGCGAGGGCCGGGTTGTCGAGGAAACGGGCGGTGATGTTACCGATGCCTTTGACCGTGGCGCGGAAAAGGCGCTGACGCTATGCCAAAGGCACGGTATAACGGTCGCCGTCCTCAAACAGAACAGCCCCAGTTGCGGCAGTGCCTTCATCTATGACGGAACATTTTCCGGTCAAAAGATCGAAGGGCAGGGGCGGACGGCGGCCTTGCTGTCGGCCAATGGTATCCGGGTTTTCGGTGAGGATCGTCTGGCGGAGGCACTGGCGCTGCTAGAGCGCTAGTTGATAACGCGCACTCATCGCACTCAGTTTTCCACTGGTCCAAAGTGCTTCCAGCGCCTTGTTGAAACGTGCCTGCAGGACCTTGTCATTCTTCACTTTTGGAAAGCCGAAGTAACCATGGGTCTGATGAAAGGCCGGGTGCAGGATCGCCAGCCTGTCACCCAGGCCCTGCCGTTTCAATTCAAACAGGGCATTGCGTTCATTGCCGGCCAGCAAATCCGCCCGGTCGGCTATCAGCATGCCCGGCCCCAGATCGAACCTGGGAATAAGGGTCAGGCGTAGCTGTCGTCTAAGGGTGTTGAATTCCGGGCCGTAATCCCAGCCGCGTACGGCGAGGATACGTTCTTTCGCCAGTTTGCGAAGATCTCCGGTCCAGGTCACAGTGGACGTGCGCCGGGAAACAAAGACCATGCGGTCCGAATAGAAATGGTGGGTGGAAAAATCGAGATAGTCTGCCCGTTCTTCTGACCAATAGGGGCCGATCAACCCGTCGATCGTGCCGCCGCGCGCTGCCGCCAGGGCCCGCGCCCAGGGATAATGCAGGGTCTTGAAGGTCATCCCCGTGTTTTGGCTGATCTCACGCAGGATATCCACGGCCAGCCCAAAGTGGTTCCCGTGGTCATCCTGTTCGAAAATCAGGGGAAAGGTCGTGCCTGCAAATTTATAGATGTTGTCGTCCGCACGTGTGGTGCCGGTGGTCAGCAGAAAACCGGCAAACAGGATAAACAATATCCTTGCTCTCAAATGCCAGGTGTGGCGGATTTGCCCGCCAATGGGAAAAAACATGAATGAGACCATCCGAAACAAACAGGCGAATGTCGTTGACGTTACCATAGCGTCAAAATCAAAATACGCCTAACCCATAATCCTCGCCTGAAATTAACCGCTTAGGCCTTTATGGGCCTATCTATACTGTAGCGCCTCAGGGCGCTGAGGCTGGAATGGGCGAGCATGCTGTACCCTGTTTTAGAAAGGGGCTGCGGAGAGTGTCGCGGGGGATTAATGGCAATATCTCTGTGTTTCACGACCCCCCTGTCATTCCAGCTCTGAATTGACAGTTGTTGCCCCGGTTCTATAAGTAGTCGGCGTTTTGGCGAGATTCATAGATGGGGTAACCTCTCACATGATTGACAAGCGGAATCCGGTTATCCTCTCGATCCATACCGGAGGGCATGATGCCGCCGCGGCGGTTTTTCAGGGACAGACCCTGGTCAGCGCAATCCAGCTGGAGCGTCTGACCCGTAAGAAAGGGGACGGTAACCGCTTTCCTGATGAGGCAATTGAAGAGGTTCTGTCGATTGCGGGCATGGCCCGGAAGGATGTTGATGTTCTTCTCTGTTCCCGTATGGGATTCCCGGCCCAGTATTTTACCCATTGGTCCGCGCCGAAGAAGGCGGAATATGAACTGCGCGCCAAATTGGGAAATCCCCGCATCAAACATATTTCCGGCGAGATGCAGCGCTCGAAAACCGTTGATCTGTCCGCCATTTTCAACAAAGGCCGGTTTTTAACTGAAAATGGCTTTCGTGCCGATGCGGTGATGGATTTCTATAATCATCATTATGCTCACGCCTATTCTGCGCTGGCCTATACCGATTGGCAGGATGCCATGCTCTACACGGCCGATGCCGGGGGTGACAATGTGCATTGGAGCCAGCATGTCCTGAAGGATGGCAGGCTTACCCATAACCATGGGGTTGAAGAGGAAATCTACAAGGAAAAGCGTATCGACAGTGTAGGCTTTGCCTATAGTTTCATGACTGCAGCGCTTGGTTATCGCATGTCCCGGCATGAGGGAAAGCTGACCGGTCTTGCCGCCTATGGCAAACCTGTTCTGGCCGAGAAAATCGGCCGCCGCTTTACTGTTGACGAAGATGGCAGTGTGACGTCGGACTTCACCGATTTTGCCGATATGCGCGATTTCATAACTGAACTCGCCAAGACGGTCTCGCCGGAAGACGCTGCGGCATCCATTCAGGAAGTGCTTGAAGATAAAATTCTGACTTCCGTCTCCCGGATGATCAAGCGCAGCGGCAGCCGCAACCTGGGCCTGGCAGGTGGCGTATTCGCCAATGTCCGCCTCAATCGCCTTCTGGCGGAATCCCTCGATATCGATGAAATTTTCGTCTTTCCGGGTATGGGGGACGAGGGCATTTGTGTTGGCGGTGTTCATCAGTGGTTGGCCGAACAAAACGGCTTGGCAGCCTGGCTGGAGGGGCGCCGGCGCCTGGACGATGTTTACCTCGCCCGCGATTTCAATCTGGAGATTGATGACGTATTGGTGGGGCATGACAGCGTAACCAGGATTAGCGACGAACCGGTCTCCGCATCATCCCGCCTGATCAATGCGGGATGGGTCGGTGCAATTTATAACGGGCGAATGGAATTCGGTCCCCGCGCGCTTGGTGCGCGCAGCATTATTGCCAGCCCGGCGGATAACAGCATCAACGGATCGCTCAATGACCGGCTGCAGCGTACCGAATTCATGCCTTTCGCACCTTATGTCCTGGAGGAGGATGCGCGGGAGGTTTTCGAAATCTGCGACAAGACGGCCTATGCCTGCCGTTTCATGACTATTACCTGTGAGGTCAAAGAATATTGGCGCGACAAAATTCCGGCGGTTGTTCACGTGGACGGAACAGCCCGTCCGCAGGTCGTGCGTCGTCAGGAAAACGCGCTTTATTATGATATTTTGAAGGATTTCAAGGCTGTATCTGGCCTGCCGGTTCTGGTGAATACCAGCTTCAATGCGCATGAGGAGCCGATTATCAACCGTCCGGAAGAATGCCTGAATGCCCTGCTTCATAACCGTGTCGATTTCATCGTTACCCAGGGCGGCGTTTATGCCCTTCGTGAACGGGCGGCGACGTTGGCTGTTAGCTGAGCGTGTTCCGGCGATATCCTGCCTCTGCGTTGTGAAACCGGTTTTGACCCGACCTGTGTTTTGGATTGAAATACAGGGGTGCCGATGATCGGTCTTATTCTCCGCTGCCTGTGCTGAAATTAATCGCTTAGCCCCTTCATACCCTGGTTGCGAAAACGTAATGCAGGGGAGGGGGATTCATGGTTGCACATATCAATACGGTGGCGTTTCAGGGGATCGAGACAAGGGTGATCGATGTGCAGGTCCAGATGTCGAACGGGCTGCCGGCCTTTTCCATTGTGGGCTTGCCGGACAAGGCGGTGACCGAAGCACGGGAACGGGTGCGTTCCGCGCTGACGGCGCTGGGCCTGTCGCTGCCGCCCAAGAGGATTACGGTCAACCTGTCGCCAGCCGACCTGCAAAAGGAAGGCAGCCATTTTGACCTGCCGATCGCGTTGGGTCTTCTGGTGGCGATGGAGGTCCTGCCTGCAGAGGAATTGCAGGGTTTTGTTGCACTGGGGGAATTGGGGCTGGATGGGGCGCTGGCCCCGGTGGCGGGGGTGTTGCCTGCGGCCATCGATGCCAATGCGGCGGACAAGGGTTTGATCTGTCCGGAAGCCAACGGCGGGGAGGCCGCCTGGGCCGGGGTGGCCCCGATCCTGGCGGCCTCCGGTTTGCTGGCGTTGATTAATCATTTCAAAGGCTCCCAGGTGCTGACCCCGCCCAAACCCGGTGAGGCGGTCCGCCCCGATGCGGCATTGGATCTGGCCGACGTGAAGGGGCAGGAAGCTGCCAAACGGGCGTTGGAGATCGCGGCGGCAGGGTCACACAATCTGCTGATGTCCGGGCCACCGGGTTCGGGCAAATCCATGCTGGCGGCGCGGATGCCGGGCATTCTGCCGCCCATGACGGCAAGGGAGGCCCTGGAGGTTTCCATGATCCGTTCCATCTCGGGCCTGCTGAAGGATGGTCGCCTGGATCGGACAAGGCCGTTTCGCGATCCCCACCATTCCAGCTCCATGCCAGCGCTTGTCGGCGGCGGCAACCGGGCGCGGCCGGGGGAGATCAGCCTCGCCCATAATGGTGTGTTGTTCCTGGACGAATTACCCGAATATGCCCGCGCGGCGCTGGAAAGCCTGCGTCAGCCGTTGGAGACGGGCTATGCGGTGGTGGCGCGGGCCAATGCCCATGTGACCTATCCTGCGCGGTTTCAACTGATTGCGGCGATGAACCCCTGCCGCTGCGGCCATATCGACGATCCGTCGGTCGCCTGCCGCCGGGCCCCGAAATGCGCCGATGATTATCAGAGCCGTATATCCGGGCCGCTATTTGACCGGATCGATCTGCATGTGACCGTCTCGGCGGTGAAGCCCCACGAACTGGCGGGGATGAATGCCGCGGAGAGCAGTGCGGATGTGGCGGCGCGGGTAATGGCCGCCCGCGAATTGCAGGCGGCGCGCTATCACCACCTGCCGGAAAACAAACGCATCCGCACCAATGCGGAGGCCGACGGGCGGTTGTTGTCCGAGGTTGCCACACCCGACGCAGACGGCCAGAAAATCCTGACCATGGCAGTGGAACGGCTGAAGCTGTCGGGGCGTGGTTATCACCGCGTCCTGCGGGTGGCGCGCACGCTGGCCGATCTGGACGGTTCGCAGACGGTGCGCAAGCCGCATATTGCCGAAGCGGTGGCCTATCGGCGGATGGCCGTTGCGCGAGGGTGACGGGGGAAGTCTTCAAAAAAATAGCAATGGATGGATTATTAATCCTTTGGAAGGGGTTTGGCCGTATTATCCCTTTAAAAATGCGTCCAAAACCCATTCTGAGAACTTGGTAAGCACCGGAATTTATGAAGAAAACCCGCGTATCACTCAAATACCGCATTGTGGCTATCCTTTGCGCGGTTCTGGTCAGCACACTTCTGGTCAGTATTGTCAGCGCCTATCAGTTCTTCTGGCCATCTTTCCAGGAGATCGAACAATCGCTGGCCAAGCAGAATGCACAACGCGTTGAAAACACGATTGAGCATGATCTGGATACCCTGGACGCCTTCGTTGCGGACTGGGCCCTTTGGGATGACAGTTATAACTTCATAAACAACCGGTCCGATGCATATATTCAATCCAATCTTCAGCCACCGACTTTCTGGCAGAATAACCTGTCCGGCATTGCCTATATCGGTGCACAGGGACGGACAGTGTGGGCCAAGTCCTATGACTATGGCCTGGATAAAATGGTGGCCTTCCCGCCGGAGGTTGAACAGTTCATCGCCCGGACGATTTCTGAAAACGGACGTCTGCCGGAGGAGGGAATCTCCGGCATTGTACGTGTCGGGGACGGATTTGCCCTTATGGCGGCCCACGGTATCCAGGACAGCCGCATGGTGGAAACCCCGACAGGGGCGCTGGTCATGTTGCGCCGTTTTGACGAAGATTTCCTGGACCGGTTGCGCCACGATACGCGTTCCTACGTCTATGCGGGGTCTATTTACGATCGTCCGTCCGGCGAACGGGATCAGGCAAACGCCCTGTTGGACGAAAATGTGCGCACGGTCTGGTTTGATCTTCCGGTCGTCAATGATACGGACCCCATCCGGTTTTTCGTCGAGACATCCCGGACAATCACGGACGCCGCGGTCCGCGCCCTGAGTGGCGATGTTATCTCTGTGGCGATCGGGTCCCTGCTTGTATTCATCGTCATGATGATTGTGCTGGAGTTTCAGCTCGTGCGTCCGCTTTCCGTCCTGTGTGCCGGCCTGATTGCGCGGCAGAAGAACCCGATGGCCCGCCTCGGGATCAATCGCCTGCGTGACGACGAGATCGGCCTGATTGCGCAGGAGGTGGACCGCCTGCAGCGCCGCATCCTGGAAATGGCCCTGAAAGATGGTCTGACCGGCCTGCCTAACCGGCGTTTGTTCGATGACAGGCTTGAACGGGCGGTGGAACAGGCCGACCGGCGCAACACGAAAATTGCCGTTCTCTTCATTGATCTGGACGGCTTCAAGCCGGTGAATGACAAATTCGGCCATCAGGAAGGGGACCGCCTTCTGGAACGGGTTGCGAAACGCTTTAACAATGCCATACGCACCAGCGACACCCTGGCGCGCTTCGGCGGGGACGAGTTCGCCACGGTGGTGGAGTTCCGCAAAGACGCCCGGCTCGGTCTCGAGGTCCTGTGCCGTAAGTTGATCCAGCAGCTGGACAGGCCTTTCAAGGTTGGCGACAGTTATATCCGCATCTCTGCCTCGATCGGTTGCGCAATCTATCCGGACCAGGCCGAGGATACGGTGGAGTTGTTGCGCATGGCCGACGAGGCCATGTATGAGGTAAAACACAAAGGAAAAGCCGCCTGGCTGATCCATGGCGGCAACGGCAAGGCCGATCCCGACGGGGACGGGCGTCCCGAACTGCCGTTCCGTGCCATACGCTAGCAGGCAAAAAAACGGAATAGATGCCGTGGTTGTGGGAAAGGATGCTTGCAAGGCTGCGTCAGCCTTCCTATATACCGGGCAGTAAGAGTGAACGGGTTTTTACCAATCCATTGAACCCAACTGAGGAATCCCGCGCCAAGGTGCTGAAAGGTCAGGCCGATGTGGGGTTTGCTTAAAGAAGTGAGGTATAAATGAGCAAGGTTATCGGTATCGACTTAGGGACCACCAACTCCTGCGTCGCTGTCATGGACGGCAGCAACGCGAAGGTGATTGAAAACTCCGAAGGTGTGCGCACCACGCCGTCGATGGTTGCTTTCACGCAGGATGGCGAACGTCTTGTGGGTCACCCGGCAAAACGCCAGGCAGTGACCAATCCGGACAACACGCTGTATGCCATCAAGCGTTTGATCGGTCGCCGTTTCGAAGACCCCGAAGTTGCAAAAGATCGTAAAACCGCACCTTTTAACATCATCAAGGCGGATAACGGTGATGCCTGGGTCGAGGCCCATGGCGAAAAATATGCACCGGCACAGGTTTCCGCCATGACGCTGCAGAAAATGAAGGAAACCGCAGAAGCCTATCTGGGCGAGCCGGTGACCCAGGCCGTGATTACCGTTCCGGCCTACTTCAACGACAGCCAGCGTCAGGCCACCAAGGATGCCGGTAAGATCGCCGGTCTGGAAGTCCTGCGTATCATCAACGAGCCGACTGCTGCCGCCCTGGCCTATGGCCTGGAGAAAAAAGGCACCGGCACGATTGCCGTCTATGACCTTGGTGGTGGTACCTTCGACGTTTCCATCCTGGAAATCGGCGATGGCGTGTTTGAAGTGAAGTCCACCAACGGTGACACCTTCCTGGGTGGTGAAGACTTTGACCAGGCAATCATCGATTATCTGGCCGACGAGTTCAAAAAAGAGAATGGCATCGACCTGCGGTCTGACCGCCTGGCCCTGCAGCGTCTGAAAGAAGCTGCGGAGAAAGCCAAGATCGAGCTGTCCTCCACGACCCAGACGGACGTGAACCTGCCGTTCATCACGGCGGATGCAAGCGGCCCGAAACATCTGAACGTCAAACTCAGCCGCTCCAAACTGGAAGCGCTGGTGGGCGATCTGATCAAGAGCACGATCAAACCCTGCCAGGCAGCCCTGAAGGATGCCGGTCTGAAGGCCTCCGAGATCGACGAAGTGATCCTGGTCGGCGGTATGACCCGTATGCCGAAGGTGATCGAGGTTGTTCAGGAATTCTTTGGCCGTGAACCGCATCGCGGTGTGAACCCGGACGAAGTTGTCGCCATCGGTGCGGCGATCCAGGGCGGTGTCCTGCAGGGTGACGTGAAAGACGTCCTGCTGCTGGATGTGACCCCGCTGTCGCTGGGTATCGAAACCCTGGGCGGTGTCTTCACCCGCCTGATCGACCGCAACACCACGATCCCGACCAAGAAGTCCCAGGTATTCTCCACGGCGGAAGACAGCCAGTCTGCCGTGACCATCCGGGTCTTCCAGGGTGAACGTGAAATGGCAGCCGACAACAAGCTGCTGGGTCAGTTTGACCTGGTCGGTATTCCGCCGGCACCGCGCGGCGTGCCGCAGATCGAAGTTACCTTCGACATCGACGCCAACGGTATCGTGCATGTGTCCGCGAAAGATAAAGGCACCGGTAAGGAACAGCAGATCAAGATCCAGGCTTCCGGCGGTCTCAACGACGACGAGATCGACCAGATGGTCAAGGATGCTGAATCCCATGCCGACGAAGACAAGGTCCGTAAGGAACTGGTCGAGGCCCGCAACCAGGCGGACGGCCTGATCCACACCACTGAAAAGGCCCTGAAGGATCACGGTGATGCGGTTGACGCCTCTGAAAAGAGCGCGATCGAAAGCAACATCGCGGAACTGAAGGAAGCCATGGAAGCTGACGATCTGGAGACCATCAAGGCCAAGACCCAGTCGCTGACCGAAAGCTCCATGAAACTGGGCGAAGCCATGTATAAGGCAGCCCAGGCGGAAGCCGAAGGTGGCGAAGCAGCGGGCGGTGACGCCGGTGGCGCAGAAGCCAAGGACGAGAATGTTGTCGATGCCGATTTCGAAGAAGTCGACGATGACAAAAAAGACAAGTCCTAAGGCTTGACCTATGTGGGCGGGGCCGAAAAAGCGGAAAGACATATTCCGCGATTTCGGCCCCGTATCCTTTGCACAGACAGTAATTATTCGAGGCGCGTCTCATGAGTAAACGCGACTTTTACGAAGTTCTCGGCGTATCCCGCGAGGCAAATGCGGACGAGCTGAAAAAAGCTTATCGCAAACTCGCCATGCAGCATCACCCGGACCGCAACCCGGGCGACCAGGAAGCCGAAGCCAAGTTCAAAGAAGCCAACGAAGCCTATGAGGTCCTCAAGGACCAGGAAAAACGTGCGGCCTATGACCGGTTCGGCCATGACGCCTTTGCCCAGGGTGGCATGGGTGGCGGCGGTTTCGGTGGCGGCGGCCAGGGTTTTGGCGGTTTCACCGATATCTTCGAAGAAATGTTCGGCGATTTCATGGGCGGTGGCGGCGGTGGCCGTCGCGGCGGTGGTCAGCAGAACCACGGCGCGGACCTGCGCTATAACCTGGAAATCAGCCTGGAAGACGCCTTTCATGGCCGGACTGCGGAAATTCGCGTGCCCACTTCCGTCGGCTGTGACACCTGTCACGGCAGCGGCGCCAAGGAAGGGGCACAGCCGGTCACCTGCGGCACCTGTAAAGGCTATGGCAAGGTTCGGGTTCAGCAGGGCTTCTTCAGCCTGGAACGCACCTGTCCGAACTGTCAGGGCCAGGGCACCGTCATCGACGATCCCTGTGACGACTGTGATGGCAGTGGTCGCGTCCACAAGGAAAAGACCCTGTCGGTCAATATTCCCGAAGGCGTGGATGACGGCACCCGTATCCGGTTGAGCGGCGAGGGTGAGGCGGGCCTGCGCGGCGCACCGCCGGGGGACCTCTATATTTTCCTGAATATCGCACGTCACCCGATCTTCCAGCGCGAAGGCTCGCATATCTTCTGCGAAGTGCCGATTGCCATGGCCGATGCGGCGCTTGGCGCGGATATCGAAGTGCCCACCATCGACGGTGGCCGGGCCAAGGTGAAAATCCCCGAAGGCACCCAGACCGGACAGCAATTCCGCCTGCGGTCCAAGGGCATGAGCATCCTGCACAGCCAGTCCCGGGGCGACATGTATATCCAGGCGGCGGTGGAAACCCCGGTCAGCCTGACCAAGCGCCAGAAGGAACTGCTGAAGGAATTCCGCGAGGCCGGTGGCGGGTCCAAGAAACACAGCCCGCAGTCCGAAGGTTTCTTCTCCAAGGTCAAGGAATTCTGGGAAGACCTGACGGAATAGCGGTCAATATCTTCAAAAAAAGGCTCCTGCCGATTGGTAGGGGCCTTTTTTGTGGGATAACGTCATTCCCGCGAAGGCGGGAATCCATGGATCGGCCAGCACTTACTGAAATAGCCCCCCGCCTTTGCGGGGGTGACGATTGCAGGATGGATACTACTTCGACACCGCCAGGGCCACACCGGCGCTGAACAGCGCGCTGCCGCTGACCCGGTTCATCCATTTCATGCCCTTGGAGGTGCGGATCAGGCGCGCCACCTGCTTGCCTGCCGCCGCATAGAGGCCGAGCGCGAAGAACTCCATGATCAGGAAGACGACGCCCAGCACGAAGAACTGGCTGACGAAGGGCAGGTCGGGTTTGATAAATTGCGGGAAAAAGGCGGTGAAGATCAGGATTGCCTTGGGATTGCCTGCCGCCACGATGAATTCGGACCGCATCTGCCTGAACAGGGTTGCCTGTTTGCCGACGGTGGCCTCGTCAACCGCCTCGCTTTTGGCCAGGAAGGTCCGGATGCCCAGATAGGCCAGATAGGCCGCACCGCCCCATTTGATCACCTGGAAGGCCACTTCGGAGGTTGCCAGCGCCGCGCCCAGGCCGACAGCGGTAATCGCAATCATCAGGGTGAAGGCCAGCAACCGGCCCAGTCCCGCCATCAGCGCCCGGTTCAATCCATAGCGAGCCCCATGGTTGACCGCCAGCAGGTTGTTGGGGCCCGGCGCCACGGCCAGAACCGCGCCGGCGGGAATAAAAAACAACAGCACGTTCCAGTCCATCGGCCTGATCCTCAATGTCATGCGTATCGCCCGCTTTAACGCGGACCGAGAATGCCTTCAAGAGGAGAAATGAATGGGTACAAGAATTGTGCCGGAGGGGACAAGCTTTGCTCAAGTTCGTCTAACTCACTGGATTATAGCGGCGTCATAAGTCTTTGTTATAGAGTCGAAAATCCGTTTGGACTCTTTATGTTCTTTCTGGTATATATGTAGTGGCTGCTAGGTTTATCGACACAACTTCTTGTAAGACCATCGGATCGAGAGGAGGTTTTAGTGATGGAATCTAAGAAAGGAGGTAAGGTGCCATGGCGACCAAATGTCGTCCGACACGGACGAATAAAAAGCCTGGGCCAAAGACCGTTCCTGTCCGCCGACACAGACGGTCCACGCCCAAGCCAATTCGTAAGAAATGTAGCTAGTTAGGCTGATGACCTAGCGGCTACCTTATTATTGAACCATGTTCTTTGCAGCTAGTTCAATATTAAACAGCACAATAGTTTGAACTGTCGCAGCATTGTGATATTGCAACCCGATAACTTCTACAGGGTGTTGCGATGTCTGAACCGATGAAAATTGCTGTTGTGGGCTGTGCGGGCCGGATGGGCCGGATGCTGGTGTCGGAAGTGATGAGCCGTGAGGGCTGTGTCCTGTCCGGGGCGACGGGCCGTCCAGGATCGGATTTTATCGGTATGGATGCGGGCGTTGTCGCGGGCAAGGGTGAAAGCGGCGTGATCATCACGGATGATCCGGCCCCGGTCATAGCAGAGGCGCAGGCCGTGATCGACTTCACCTCTCCGGATGCAACGGAAGAACATCTGCGCCTTGCCGCCCAGGCTGGTTGCGCCTTTGTCGGCGGCACCACGGGCCTGAACGAGACCCAGAAGAACGCCATCAATCTGGCCGCCCGTCATGTGCCGGTGGTCTTTGCCGCCAATATGAGCGTCGGTGTCACCCTGCTGGGAGAGCTGACCCGCAAGGTCGCCAAGGTTCTGGGCGATGATTACGATATCGAAATAGTTGAGATGCACCACCGTCACAAGGTGGATGCGCCCTCCGGCACGGCCTTGTTGCTGGGCCATGCGGCCGCCGATGGCCGTGGTGTGGATCATGACGAGAAGAAACAGGCCGTGCGTGACGGTCATACCGGCCCGCGCCCGCGTGGGGAAATCGGTTATGCCACCCTGCGCGGCGGCGATGTGGTGGGCGAGCATACGGTGATCTTCGCCGCCGAAGGCGAGCGGATCGAGCTGACCCATAAGGCCAGCGCACGCCAGGTCTTTGCCGCAGGAGCCGTTCGGGCCGCCTTGTGGACCAAGGGGCAGCCGGCCGCGGTCTATGACATGACCGATGTATTAGGCCTCAAGGATTGATCTTCTACCTAACATTTTAGGTGTAGTGACTATTTTTCCTGCTGTCCCTCGCCGGTGATCATGTGGTTCAGGCGTTTGCCGACCTTGCGCAACCTGTCTTCGCCACGGTCGGGGAACAGCAGCAGATAGCCAATCAAACCGGCATATTCGATTTCGGCCAATTCTGTGGCGGCAGCCTTTTTCATACCCGTTTCCTGCATGTTTAGCTGTGCCAGATAGTCGACGCGGCGCTTGTCCACAAAGGCAAGCGCCGCCTTGGCATGGGCGTTGACGGCGGCGAAGTTGCGCATGGCCCGCTCAATCGACGGATCAAGGGCGGCGGCAAGCCGACTGCCTCCCCTGGTATCACGGGTTTTGTTTGTCTGGGCGACGATCCGGTCGGTATTCTCAAAGCGCCAGAACTCCACCAATGTCCGGCAAAAGCGATCGTGATCCTTGAAATGGTGATAGAAGGACCCGCGCGTCTTGCCTGCCGCCCTGCAGATATTTTCAAGCTGAAGTCCCGCCGGGCCATGGGCGGCCAGTTGGACAAGGCCGATGCGCAGCCAGTCGCGCAGGGCCAGTCGTGTCGGTGATGGTTTTTTTCGCATGTCGGAGACGAATCCAAAGAGGTGAAAACGCGGATATAGAGACCCAAAAACCCATGTTTCCGGCTGTGTATAATAACCATACCATACCATTTTGTATGGATAATCAACAGCCGGAAAATACCGCATCCCCCGGTCATTTTTGAAAAGCAAGTGACAGGAAAATAATTGTCCACTAACAATAGGGGCGGATTTTGGGGCGACTGGCAGAGGGGAGTCCCGTCGGCCCTTTGCCGGGTAGCGGGTTATGTAACTGGATGCTCTTTAACTCATATGAGTTCATTGTTTTATTCCTGCCGTTGACCCTGGCAGGATTTTTCCTGTCCAGCCGCCTGCTCGGGCGGGAGCCGGCTATTATCTGGCTCGTTCTGGCATCGCTTTTTTTCTATGGCTGGTGGAACCCGATCTATCTGGTGTTGATCGTGCTGTCGATGATGGTCAACTTTGCGTTGGGCACCTTCCTCGGCATGCTGGTCAACCGGTCGCTGTTCAGACGGCGTTTGGTCCTGTCCCTTGGTGTCCTGGTCAATCTCGGGCTGCTGGGCTATTTCAAATATGCGAATTTCTTTGTTGAAAACCTGAATGCGCTGGCGGACACGGATTACAATCTGGGCGTCATCGTCCTGCCGCTGGCAATTTCCTTTTTCACCTTCCAGCAGATCGCCTATCTGGCCGATGCCTATCAGGGGGTCACGTCGGAATACAAATTCTCCCACTATGCCTTGTTTGTGACCTTCTTCCCGCAGTTGATCGCCGGGCCGATCGTCCATCACAAGGAAATGCTGCCGCAGTTCATGAAGGACGAGACGCTGTCGCCGCGCTGGTCCAATGTGGCGATCGGGGTGACGATCTTTTCCATCGGCCTGTTCAAGAAGGCGGTGCTGGCGGACGGCGTGGCGCAATATGCAACGCCTGTGTTCAGCCGCGCGCTGATCGGGGAAGATCTGACCTTTTTCGAGGCTTGGGGCGGGGCGCTTTCCTATACCTTCCAGCTTTATTTCGATTTCTCAGGCTATTCCGATATGGCGATCGGGGCGGCAAGGCTGTTCGGGATCATACTGCCGCTTAATTTCTTCTCGCCCTATAAATCCACCAGCATTGTGGAATTCTGGCGGCGCTGGCATATGACCCTGTCGCGCTTCCTGCGCGATTATGTCTATATCCCGCTGGGCGGCAGCCGCTATGGCAGCAAACGCCGTTATGTGAACCTGATGACCACCATGCTGCTGGGCGGCTTGTGGCATGGGGCAGGCTGGACCTTTGTGGCCTGGGGCGCGCTCCATGGCTTCTATCTGGTGATCAACCACGCCTGGAACTGGTTCTGTCACCGCATCGGTTTCACCCATCAGCGCGATACCGCCCTGTGGAAAGCAGTGGCCTGGGTGATGACTTTCGTTTCCGTGGTGGTTGGCTGGGTCTTCTTCCGGGCGGAAAGCTTTGATGCCGCACTTGTCATCCTGAAAGGCATGGCGGGCGTGAATGGCATCGCGCTGCCCAATGCGCTGGCCGTGCGGCTGGGCGGTGCCTGGGCGATGCTGCAGTCCGTCGGCGTTGACAGTTATCTGGGCGGCGGCAGTGTCTTTATCTGGACCTATCTCTGGGTGGGTCTGTTGGGCCTGCTGGCGCTGATCGCGCCAAACACTCATCAGTTCATGCGTGATTTCAACCCGACCTATGATGCCTATGGCAGCAAGCCGCAGGACAGTGTGCAGCCCGCCGCGCGCCTGTCGGGCCGTGTGCTCTGGCGGCCCAGTGTCGGCTGGATGCTGGGCACGGCCATTCTTTCAACCCTGGGCTTCCTGGCGCTGACCAGCGTGTCCGAATTCCTCTATTTCCAGTTCTGAGGTGGGCATGCGGGACAAGACATTCGCCATTGGCTGGTTCGTAACCTTTCTGCTGGGGCTGATCCTGGCGGGGGCGGCGAATTATGTCATCGACCCCTACGGCATGTTCGAAGTGAAGCGTATCGAGGGGCTGAACGAAATCAAACCGGCGGCGGCGACCCGGGTGACGACCGCCAAGGTCTATCAGGTGCTGAAGGCCCATCCGCGTTCGCTGATCGTGGGGAACTCCCGCCCCGAACTGGGCCTGAACCCGCAAAATGCCTGCTGGGAGGCCTATGAGCAGCCGGTCTATAATACCTCCCTGCCGGGGCAGAGCTTTTACCGTCAGGTCCGCTATGCACAGCACGCCATGGCGACCGGCGATGTGGGCACGGTCCTGCTGGGCCTGGATATCCTGGATTTTCTGGTGGACCGCAACCGGCCCGAACGGATCGGGCCGGGATGGCCCAATCCAAAGCAGGAGACCCGCTCCTGGCTGGTGCAGCCCGACGGGCAGGCCGATCCGGGTTTCCTCTGGGACCGTCTGGACGACGGATTCCGGGCGGTGATGTCGGTGCAGGCCCTGGCGGACAGTGCCTATACGGTGATGAGCCAGGGCAACCCGGATGTCTCCACCCGCACCGCCCTTGGCTTCAACCCCGGTGAACGCACCTATGGCGCGATCATCCGCAATGAAGGGGTGAAGGTGCTGTTCCAGGAGAAAAACAAGTCAATTGCCGCACGGCTTACCGGGCAGGACCTGTCGGTGCGCACGCCCGGTGGCAAGCTGTCGCCCACCTTTGCGGTGCTGGAAGGCTTTTTGAATTATGCGCGGGTCAAAGGGGTCAGGGTCATACCCTTTATTAACCCCTATCACGCGGAATATATGCTGCTGCTGGACCGGGCCGGGCTGTGGGGTGATTTCGACGAATGGCGCCGCGAGGTCACCAGGATTGTCGAACAGACCGGCGATGGTCCGCTCTGGGATTTCAACGGTTTCAACGGCTATACAACCGAAGGCGTGGATACGGTTGCAGCCAAAGGCGAGGCGCTCGCCTGGTTCTGGGAACCTTCCCACTACCGGCAGGAACTGGGCGACATCATGTTGAGCCGCATGCTCGACCGGCACTGTGACAGCAAGGAACTGAACGAGGACTTCGGCGTCCAGGTCACCCAGAAGACCATTGATGACCGGCTCGAAGACCTGGCGCTGCAACGCGATCTTTACATGCTCGCCAATCCCAATGACGTGCTGCGGCTGTCGAAACTGGTCAAACGCCAGGAGGAAATATCGTTGGCGACGCAATAGCGATCAATTTGGCAGGATGCCTAACCCGCCTTGGGTTTGCGGCGGTATTGGGTGATGCCGATGCCGGTGAGGATCAGGAGGAAGGCGACGAGGCTGCTGGGGTTCGGGCGTTCTGCCAGGAAGATGATCCCCCAGATGACACCGAAGACCGGCACCATGTAATTGTTCAGCGACAGGAAGGACGCCCCGCGCTCGCGCACGATCTTCAAGAGGATGATCTGGGCCAGGGCGGTGGACAGCAGGCCCAGCATGACGACGGAGAAAATGCCGATGGCGGCGGGCTCTGTCGTCCAGGGCCGGTCGGTGATCAGCGCCACGGGCACGATGAAACAGGAAGAGGTTGCCATGATCGCCGCGGCGACAGCCCGGCGCGGCAGGCCTGACAGCTTCTTGGCCATGATGCTGGAAAGGCCATAGCAGGCCGCCCCGGAGGCAACCGCGACCTGGCGGATCGCATCGTCGCCCAGCGTCATCAGGGCCTTGGGCCCGATCAGGATCACAATACCGGTAAAGCCCACGATCAAACCGGCGATCTTGCGGATCGACAGCCGTTCGTCGTCGGTCAGGAAATGGGCCAGCACCATGGTGCAAAGCGGCACGGTCGCCATCAGGATCGCGGCCAGTCCGGCGTCGATCTTGGCCTCACCCCAACCGATCAGGGAAAAGGGAATGGCATTGCCGAAAATGGCAACACCCGCGATGAAAATCCAGTGACGGCCAAAGGCGGGCAGGCGTTGCCCTGCCATGCGGGCGGCAAGATAGAGAATGCAGGCCGCCAGTGCGATGCGCCCCGCGGCGATGGTGGCGGGCGGGATTGTGTCGACCGCCAGCTTGATGAACAGGAAGGACCCGCCCCAGATGGCGGCCAAGCAGACCAGAAGGCCATAGTCGCGAATGCCGACAGGATTTGTGCTGTCGGTGGAGGCCATGCTCATCAGTTTTTCCCTGTTCCAACCCACGGTGCTTTTTTATCTGGCATACACGCATTTGCGCGGATCGCCAATTTCTAATTAAAGGCCCGTATAATTAGCCGGGCAGCGGGCTGCTGCGATAGGCATGGAGGGCGGTCGTCAGGCGGTTGGCCAGGTCTTCCAGTTCCTCACCGGTCAGGAACCGCCCGATGTTAAGTGTCTTGCCGTGGCTGCGCAGGTTGATCTGGCGGATTTCGTCATCGACCCGGTCCAACGTGACGGTGAGCCAGTTCGGCTCCAGATGGGTGATGGTGACCTCGCCCTTGGGGGTGATCCGGGTGATGGTCAGCCCGTCATCGGACAGCCGAAGATGTTCGATCAGGCGCGCGGCGCGATAGTTCAGGCGAAAGGCGATATAGACCAGCAGGAATTCCAACCCGCAGAACCCCGCCACCGGCCATGCGCCCATGAGGAAAAAGGCGAAACCGATCAGGAAACCGGTGCCGCCGATGGCAAACATCAGGAACATAAAACCTTCCGGCGGCAGGCTGCGATAGGGGCGCAACGTCACGTCCAGGAAGGGGGAGGCCTTGCCCTCCGCCAGCGTTTCAATCGTCATTCAACTCATCCTGTTCGGGCTGCCGGATTTGTTGTCATCCGTTTTTTCGCCCGTATTGACCTTGTATAGCAAAGATTGGCTGCGTATAGAAATCGTCAATCAAAAATCAAATTGTCGCCTAATTGTTTTTGTTAAGTGACGGCCCCGCCAATAGCACAAGGATCAGGACCGGTGTTTCACAGTTTCTTCAAATCCAGGAAATGGGCGCTTTGGGCCTATGGCGGCGGGACGTTGTTGATTGCCACGATTGTTTTTCAGGTCCAACTCAGTGTTGTGGCAAATGAATGGTATGGACGCCTTTATAATTTGTTCCAACAGTCTGGCAGCTACAAAGATAATCCGCAGGAGGGTATTGCACTTTTCTGGGACACATTGATCGGACTGCGATATCTGGATACGTTTTCCACAAGTGATCTTTCTTTCGTCACCATTGCGCTACCCTCAACGGTCACCAGCGCCTTTCTTCTTTGGTTTACACGGATCTATGCGTTGCGCTGGCGTGAAGCCATGACCTTTGATTTTCTGCCTCGTTGGCGGACGGTGGGCGAAGAGATTGAAGGCGCGTCGCAGCGTATCCAGGAGGATTGCCAGAGATTTGCGAACAGGGTTGAAGAGATCGGTCTTAAGGTTGTCCGTGCCATATTGACCCTGTTTGCCTTTATTCCCATCCTTTGGGGCTTCAGCCATCAGGTTGAAGTCCCGATGTTGAAAGACGTTGAGGGATCGCTGGTTTGGTTTGCTCTTCTGGTCTCTATTGGAGGGTTGATCCTCTCATGGTTCGTTGGGATCAAGCTTCCGGGCCTGGAATACAACAATCAGAAAGTCGAAGCGGCCTTCCGTAAAGACCTGGTTTTTGCTGAGGATAATAAAATCGACTATGCGCGTCCGGACACGATGATCGAACTGTTTCTAGGCATTCGTTTCAATAATCATCGCTTGTTTTTGCACTACACCTATTTTGACATGTGGGTGGCGGTCTATGACTCCTTTATGCAGGTGGCGCCTTATCTGATCATGGCCCCCAGCCTTTTCACCGCAGCGATCCCGCTGGGCGTTTTGGTGCAGATTTCAAATGCCTTTCAGCGGGTTCACAACGGCTTTGCGCTGTTCCTGCATAACTGGACAACCATTACCGAATTGCGCAGTATCTACAAACGGTTGCACGAATTCGAACATAACCTGAGATTGCATGAAAAGCCTCAGGGGGACATGGTGCTGCAGCCCAGTGGCGACTAACGGATCAACAGGGGACCGATCACATGAAAAAGGCGGATGTCGACGAGTTCTTTCGTCGTCTGGCGGAACGCGACCCGGAACCGAAGGGGGAGTTGAACTATACCAACCCCTATACCCTGCTGGTGGCCGTCGCGCTGTCCGCCCAGGCGACCGATGTGGGGGTGAACAAGGCAACCGAGAAGCTGTTCCGGATCGTCTCCACCCCACAGGATATGCTGGCCCTGGGTGAGGCGGGGCTGAAGGATCACATCAAGACCATCGGCCTGTATAATTCAAAGGCCAAAAATGTGATGAAAATGGCGGAGCTTCTGGTCCGCGATTATGGCGGCGAGGTGCCTCAGGACCGGGTGGAACTGGAAAAGCTGCCCGGTGTCGGGCGCAAGACCGCCAATGTGGTGCTGAACATCGCCTTCGGCCAGCCGACGATTGCTGTCGACACCCATTTGTTCCGGGTCAGTAACAGAACCGGCCTCGCCCCCGGCAAAACGCCGCTGGAGGTGGAAAAGAAGCTGGAGAAGAAAATCCCCAAACACTGGAAGCTTCATGCCCATCACTGGCTGATCCTGCACGGCCGCTATATCTGCAAGGCCCGCAAACCCGACTGCAGCATCTGCCCGGTTGAAGACCTATGCAAGTTCAAGGGCAAGACGGTTTAGTTTGCCAATTCAGCCGTCATAGCCGGACCTGACCCGGCTATCTCCCAGAGATCACCGGGTCGAAGCCCGGTGATGACGGATACTCATTGAAACCCAGAATATTACCCGCTCGTCCCGGCGAAGGCCGGGATCTCAGGAGGCTCCTATGCCCTCTGGGTTTGCAGCTTCAGATCCTCAATCGAGTTGAGGATGAGCGGTGTTTTTCTTGATAATGTTAGTTTAGTTTTCCGACTTCCGGTCCGAATGCCCCAGGTCCCGTTCCGGCACGATCACATCGCGGAGGCGTTGTTTCAACTCCTTGAGTTCGGGAAAGCGGTCTTCCTGTTTGCGGGACCAGATCAGCGGGCCGTCGACGATGCGCACTTCGAAAATACCGCCTGTGCCGGGGATCAGCGTGACCGCGCCTAATTCGTCCTGGAAGGTGGTCAGCAATTCCTGCGCCGTCCAACCGGCGCGTAGCAGCCAGCGGCATTGGGTGCAATATTCGATTTCGATGCGGGGCTTGGTCATGGTGTCTTATAACCCGATATAGTCGCGATAGGCCTGGGCGGAATTGCCGTCGAAACAGCAGAAAATCACCGTCTCCGGCAGTTTGTGATGGTTGAGGTAATCAAGCACTTCGTGATGGGCAATCTTGATGGCCTGTTCCAGCGGATAGCCGTAGACGCCGCAGGAAATGGCCGGGAAGGCAATGGATTTGACGCCGTTGTCCGCGGCCAATGCCAGGCTGTTGCGGTAACAACTGGCGAGCAGCTCCGGCTCCCCCTGATGGCCGCCATGCCAGATGGGGCCGACCGTGTGGATCACATATTTCGCGGGAAGCTTGTAGCCCTTGGTGATCTTGGCCTCGCCGGTCGGGCAGCCGTTCAAGGTTCGGCATTCGGCGAGAAGCTCGGGCCCTGCCGCGCGGTGGATGGCGCCGTCGACGCCACCCCCGCCAAGCAGGCTTTCATTGGCCGCATTCACGATGGCATCCACCTGAAGCCGGGTGATGTCACCCTGGTGAACCTGTAGATCGAGATCGCGGCCGGTCATGGGTTTTCTCCGATACTGTCTATCAGAGACAGGCTAAGCCTTAGCCGTTTGTGCGGTCAACGCCTTCCTGAAGCAGGCGGCGGGCTTCCGCAGCCGGGGCCCATTCCTTGACCTTCACCCATTTGCCTTTTTCCAGATCCTTGTAATGCTCGAAGAAATGCTTGATCTGGTTCAGCAGGATTTCCGGAAGGTCGGTGGCTTCCTGGATATCGTTGTAAAACGGGGTCATTTTCTCATGGGGCACGGCGACGATTTTCTCGTCCTGGCCGGCTTCGTCTTCCATGATCAGCACGCCGACCGGACGGCTGCGGATCACGCAACCCGGCTGCAGCGGATGCTGGCCCACCACCAGAACGTCGACCGGATCACCGTCGTCGGACAGCGTCTGCGGCACGAAGCCGTAGTTGGCAGGATAGAACATCGGCGTTGCGATGAAGCGGTCAACGAAAACAGCGCCGGAATCCTTGTCCAGCTCGTATTTGATCGGCACGCCCAACGGGACTTCGATAACGACGTTGATATCTTCCGGTGCATTTTTACCGGCGGGAATCTTGGTGACGTCCATGGCTTGAATACCCCTGCATTCAGTGGAAAATCGTTCGTGGCTGTATAGCAAGTCAAACCGGCACAAGCCAAGGGTTTAAAGGTTAATCCGGCTAATCGGCGGATTGGGCGCTGGTCCCGGCTTCGGCGGGCCGCATATATCTGGACGCAAGCGCAATCAGGAACAGCACCGGAACGCCGATCACGGCCGTGCCTGTGAAAAAGGTGCTGTAGCCGTATTCATTGACGAAAGTCCCGGACCAGCCCGCAATGAATTTGGGCAGGATGAACATCACCGAACTGAAAAGCGCATATTGCGTGGCCGTATAGGCGACGCTGGTCAGGCTGGACATATAGGCGATGAAGGCAGGGCCTGCGATGCCATTGGCGATATTGTCCGCCGTGATCACCCAGGCCAGCAGCAGCACGCTTTTTTCCTGACCGGCCATATAGGCGAACAGCAGGTTGGTCGCCGCCGACAGGAAGGCCCCGAGCAACAGCACGCGCATGACCCCGAAACGCACCACCAGCAACCCGCCCAGTAACCCGCCCAGCAGCGTCATCGCCACCCCGAAGGCCTTGGAATAGAAGGCGATCTCATTGAGCGTGAACCCCATCTCCTCATAGAAGACATTGGCCATCACACCCAGAACCACGTCCGAGATGCGGAAGGTGGCAATGAGGGCCAGGAACAGGAGGGATATCAGGCCATAGCGCCGGAAAAAATCCAGGAAGGGGCAGAGAATGGCCCCGTAAACCCAATGGATGACCTTCTGTGCCTTTGGTGGCAGATGGGCGAAGCGTTCCACGAAGATATCCGCCTGGGCCTCGAATTCCATCACGTCCCGGCTGATCCTGCGCTCCGGCTCCCGGATGATCAATGTGGTGATAAAGCCGACCGCCATGAAGGCCGCCATGGAGAAATAGGAGATTTGCCAGGCGGTGAGGTCATAGGTGACGTTGCTGCCTTCCGCCCCGGCAATGCCGATCGCGCCCGCGCCGCCCAGGATCATGGCAATGCGATAGCCGATCTGATAGGTCGCTGCCATCGCGCCCTGATAGTCGGCCTCGATCGCCTCCACGCGATAGGCGTCGATGACGATATCCTGTGTGGCGGAAGAAAAGGCCAGGCAGGCGGCGAAAAAGGCGATCAGCAGCGGGGTTTGCGACGGGTCCGTATTGGCCATCAAAACCAGCGAGACTGCAACGGAGACCTGCGCCAGGATCAACCAGGACCGGCGCTGGCCCAGCAGTCGCTGCAATCCGGGCAGGGGCAGACGGTCCACCAGCGGGGCCCAGAGAAACTTGAAGCCATAGGCGAAGCCGACCCAACTGAAAAAGGTGATCGCGCCACGGTCGATCCCGGCCTGTTTCAGCCAGAGAGACAAGGTCCCGTAGGACAGATAAAGCGGCAGCCCGGCGGAAAAGCCAAGGAACAGCATGGTAATCACGCGAGGGTGCTTGTAGGCGAGAAGCGCCTCGCGCCAGGAATGCTTTTGCATGGAAGCCGCCGGTTCAAAGGGTTGTTATCGTTGGGGAAGAGCCTAGCGGATTGCGGCCACGCGCGGCAAGCGGCAAGAATGAGGCGGAAGAATTATAGGTACCTAACGTGTTGATTTTGCATTAGGCTGAAAGAAAATATAATCGTTTCGGAATTGAAATAAAAAGACCCTCCGGGAACGGGCTTGATTGAGAAAACAGTCTGGGGAAATACGGCGCTTTGCCGGAAGGCTTCGACAAGAAAGCCTCGGTAAAGACTGCTGCCGTAAGAGAAAATGGAGGTTTCAATGCGTTGGTTCGCCAATCTGAAGATTACCCGCAAGCTGGCCGTGGGCCTGAGCTGCATCGTCGCCGTTCTGCTGCTTTTCGCGGTCTTTTCCTATGTACAGAGCCAGCGGGTCGAGGCGGTGGTAAGGGACGCAACCCACCAGTATGAAACCACGGTGAAACTGCGCGAAGTGCAGATGGAGATGCTGGACATGTCCTCGCTGGTGCGTGGTGTTCTGGTCACCGGCAATGACTATCTGATGGGGATTTACGACAAGACCTCACAGTCCTTCGACAAGGATATCCAGGTCCTGATCAACCTCTACGAAGGGGATGCGGAAGGCCAGAAGATCGCCCGGGAATTGAAGCAGACGGTCGATGCCATGCGGACCAATGTCTACGACAAGCAGATTGCATGGATGCGCGATCCGGCCACCCAGGACCGCGCCCGCCAGATGGAGATCGAGGGCGAAAGCTGGCCCTTCATCGAGAAAGTCCTGAATACGGTGGATGCGGCGTCCAAGCGCCAGCGTGACCTGCTGACCGACCGGCAGCAGGCGCTTAGCGACGCCTATGCCCAGCAGACATTCATCTCTGCGGTTTCCACGGTTGTCGCTTTGGCCCTGGCCCTGGTGGTGGCGATCATGCTCAGCCGCGCCATCGCCAGCCCGATCGTGTCGATCACCGGCACCATGCGTACCCTGGCCGACCGTAAGATGGATGTGGAAATCCCCCATACGGCCCGTACTGACGAGATCGGCGATATGGGCCGCGCGGTGCAGGTGTTCCGGGACAATATGATCCGGGCCGACGAACTGGCTGCTGAACAACAGCGCCAGCAGCAGGCGCAGCTTGACGAGGCAAAACGTCTGGAAGAGCTGACCAACGGTTTCGACAGCCATGTGCATGAAGTCCTGGGCGAGGTCGAAAAGGCCAATGAGAATATGAGCGCCCGCGCCAATGAGATGAGCGGCATCGCCACCGAGACGCAGGAAAAATCCACCATCGTCGCCTCGGCTGCCAACGAGGCCTCCGCCAATGTGCAGACCGTCGCTGCCGCGACCGAGGAACTGCTGGCCTCGATCAAGGAAATCTCCGGCCAGGCCAGCCGCTCCTCATCGGTGGCGCAGGAAGCCTCCCGGGTGGCCAGCACCACACAGGGCACGGTGACAGAGCTTGCCGGGGCCGCGGACCGGATCGGCGAGGTGGTCAGCCTGATCACCGACATTGCCGAACAGACCAACCTTCTCGCCCTGAACGCCACCATCGAGGCCGCGCGGGCGGGGGATGCCGGCAAGGGCTTTGCCGTGGTCGCCAATGAGGTCAAATCGCTGGCCTCCCAGACCGCCCGGGCAACGGATGAAATCTCCGGCCAGATCACAGCCATCCAAAACACGACCAATGACTCGGTGGCCGCGATCAAACAAATTTCGTCCATTATTTCTGAAATTACAGAAGTGGCAGGCGGTATTGCCGCGGCGGTAGAGCAGCAGGCCGCGGCAACGCAGGAAATTTCCCAGAATGTCAGTCAGGCCTCTGCCGGGACCGCCCAGGTGACAGAGGCCATGCAGGATGTGAACGAGGCCTGCGACCGCAATGGGGAGGCGGCCTCCTCCCTGATGAGTTCCATCGCGGGGCTGACCGAACAGGCCGCCCGCCTCAACAAGGAGGTCCGCAGTTTCCTGACCGATGTAAAGAAAACAGCCTAGAGTATTGGATGAACGGGGCGTTCGGGCCTAACCGGCGCCCTGTCATGGCGCAGTTTTTCACGTGCTGCCTGTTCCAGGAAAGCGGATCTGTTGGGTGATACGTGATCGATGGCCTCGACGAGACTGGAGTCCAAGGTCACATTATATCGCTGTTTTTTGCCAGGGGTTGTTGCGTCGACCAGAACCACAAGCTCAACAGAAATGTCTTCATCGAAAACAAGGTCATCCAAATTGCTGGGGGCTGGGATTGCATCACCATCCTCAACCATCAATTCGATATGTCCCGCCAGGGCCTCCTTGGCGCCTTGTACGGCCTCCTCGATTGTCTCACCGGCACTTGTGCAGCCGGGAAAATCCGGGAAGAAGACAGAGTATCCCGGTTCATCGTCGGTTTCTACGACGGCGGGGAAAAAGCGTTTCATAACGGGCCTTTCTAAGGCTGGAGGCGAATTCCAGCCTGACGTTCGATGCTGCGCAAGGTTCCCTTTTTCAGTGATTTATTCGGGTGGGGAACCGTTACCTTTCCCGGTTTTGTCGGATGTTTGAAATGGTGGTGATCGCCTCTCGTTCTGACATGATACCAACCATCCCGTTCCAACAGCTTAATCACCTGTCTGGATGTAATGGACAAAACAAACCCCTGTTTCCACAAGCGTGACCTCCCGTCAGGAGGTCCGGGTGTTTATGGAGGGATTTGGTGTGTAATTTTACACAGACGACAGGCTTTATGTCAAAGTTTATGTGTATAAGTGTGTATACATGAGTCGCTCACGGCATGCGGTAGGGATGTTCGTCTTCTTTGTGGCCGGGGCGTTTGCTGGTGATTTGCGGCTCCCGCCTTTCTTTCCTGGCTGTCTTTTCTTCCTTCTTCTTTTTCTCGGCGGCCTTCCTGCGCCGACGGGGGATAAAGACGGTCAGGAAACCTGTTCCCAAAAAGCCCGCGCCAAATCCCGATCCGGCATAGATCAGGCCGGTGGTGGACAGGTTGAGGGCGGGGACGAAATCGTCCATCACGCCCTGTGCGGTTTCCGTGTCCAGATATTGCACCAGGATCGGCAGTTGCATGGCCGCCGGGGCCTCACGCAGTTTTTCGATGGATTGGCGGATGCGGATCTGGCGCACCAGCAGGTTCTCCAGATAGAGGCCCTCGCTGTGGACGGAGGCATCCGTATTGTTCAAAAACCGCCGGATATAGCCATAGCGGTCCAGCCCCTGTTCGGCCGCCCGGTCATCCAGCGCGTCGATCTGCCGGTTGACCTCGTCCAGTGTGCCGCCGATGCGCTGCAGGTATTGCTGGTGAAAGGCCGGGAACTGGGACAGGAACGCCGCCCCGGCCAGACCGCCCAGGATCATCACATATTTCCGTAGACCCACATCGCCTCCTGGTCGATATCCGGAATGAACCCGGAATGAACAAAGTCACTTCAGTGTATCATCTAGGAAGGCGATTGTCCGTTTCCAAGCGGTCGCGGCGTCTTCCTTGTCATAGCGCCCGCCGGTCGGATTGGCGAAGGCGTGATTGGCGTCATACCAGTAGACGGACAGGCTGTCGGCCTTGCCCGCGGCGGTCATGTTTTTCTCGAAACCGTCGACCATTTCCTTGTTGATGTAATTGTCCTGGGTGCCGAAATGTCCGAGGACCGGGCCTTTCAACTGTTTCAGGTCGCTGACCGGCAGGGTGACTTGGCCATAATAGATGACGGTGGCGTCCACCGGCGTCGCCACGGATGTATTCAGCGACCAGCCGCCGCCGAAGCACCAGCCAACCGTGCCGATCCTGCCTGAGCAATCCTTGTGTTTGAGAATCCAATGGGCCCAGCTTGTCAGGGTGTCGAGCGCCTCCGGCCCCTTGACCGCCTGGGTCTGGGCGCGGGCCTGTTCGGCGGTGTCGGCGACCTTGCCCTTCATCAGGTCCACGGCCAGGGTCAGATACCCCTGTTTGGCGAACTCCGCGGTCACCGCCTTGATCTGGTCGTTCAGGCCCCACCATTCATGGATCAGCAAAAGCGCCGGGGCCGGTGTCTTTGCGGGCTTGGCGAGAAAGCCGATTACGTTCTGGCCGCCCTCGGTGTTGAGGTGAACCTCTTCCAGGCCGCTGGCGGCGGCACGGGCCAGGCTGGGGCTGGCAAGAATGGCGGCCAGCGGCAGCGCACCTACGGATTTCAGGACGTCGCGACGTTGAAGCATAAGAAAAACCCCCGTGAAGAAATTGCATCCATGCAAAATCTTACGGGGGCTTTGCGGTCCTGGACCAGTAACGGTTGCGTTATGGCCTTATTTCGTGCCGAACAACCGGTCGCCGGCATCGCCCAGACCCGGGACGATATAAGCCTTTTCATTCAGCTTTTCGTCGAGTGAGGCGGTGTAGATGTGAACATTGGGATAATGTTCCTGGAAGGTGCGCACGCCTTCCGGGGCGGCAACCAGGGACATGAAGCGGATGTTATGTTCCTCCACGCCGTGGCGGACCAGAACGTCCATGGCATGAACCGCGCTGTGGCCGGTGGCCAGCATCGGGTCGCAGAGGATAAACAGGCGCCCGCCGGGTTCCGGCAGTTTGACGTAATATTCGTGCGGGCGCTTGGTTTCCGGATCGCGATAGAGGCCGACATGGCCTTCGCGGGCTCCCGGCATCAGGGCGTGCAGCCCGTCGACCATGCCAAGACCGGCGCGCAGAATGGAGACGATGGCCGGTTTGCGGCCCGCCAGGACCGGTGCGTCCATTTCCTGCAGCGGGGTTTCGATCTTTTCCGTCGTCAGGGGCACGTGACGGGTGATTTCATAGCCCATCAGCAGGGCGATTTCTTTCAGCAACTGCCTGAACTGCGATGTCGGCGTTTCAATTTTCCGCATCAGGGTCAGCTTGTGCTGGACCAGCGGATGATCGACAACGTGCAGGCAGGGGAATTCGGGATTGCTTTGCATGGCTTCTGACCCGGCTCATTCTTATTGTGAATAGGGGATTGTTTCCGCCCCCAAAATAACCGCAGCAAGCCGATCCGCCAAGATCATGCGGCTGATAATCCTGCGCTTTCTTTGCATGATCGTCAAAAAGGGCTGTATTTCCGGGGAAATCTGGTAAATTTCTGCGATCAACAGGGGGTATGACGAACCACATGTCTGCGGAAATCACCAAACTGCCCAGCGCCCAACGGCCGCTTGACGGGCCGAAACCGGAAGACCTGGCAAAGACGCGGGCCGGGTCCCGGCGTTTCAACCGCCGCCTGACGGCTTTTGCGAGCCTGATATCGCTGGCCTGGCTGGGCACCTGCGTGTGGTATGTCGACCGTTTCCTTGGATGGGACCTGCTTTCGCAGATGCTGCCGCATGAACTGGCGGGCGGCGTGGCGGGGGTTTTCGCGCCGATTGCCTTTTTCTGGTTCGCCGCCTCCTATGCCAAACGCGGCCACTCCCTGCGCTATCACACCGAGATGCTGCAACGCCAGTTGGCCCTGCTGACCTATCCGGCGGAAGACGCGGATTACCGCATACAAACTGTGGCCGACAGCCTGCGGTCCCAGGCGGCAGAGCTGAAAACCGTCAGTGACGAGGCGCAGAAAACCATCGAGGCGCTGACCACCCTGCTGCAGGAACGGACATCCGCCCTGTCCACGGCCTCGAACCGGGCGGTGGATCACGCAGGCGAGGTGCGCAGTGCCCTTTCCGGGCAGTCGGACAAACTGGAAAGCCTGTCGGACCGGCTGGAGCAGCAGCGCCGTAGTATCGACGAAACCGTGGAACAGCAGATCACCGGCCTGACCAATGCCGCCGAACTGGCGCGCAGCCGGTCGGAAGAGGTCAGCGACAGCCTCAAGGCGCAGGCCAGCGATGTGGTCGCCGCCACGGAAAAGGCGGCGAGCCGCGTAGAGGATATGAGCGGCTTGATCGACGGCTATGTGGAACAATTGTCCCAGTCGTCCGAACGGGCGCTGGACCGGACCACATCCATCGGCAATCAGCTTGACCGTACCAGCGATCATATGACCCAGGCGGTGGAATCCGTGAATATCAAGGCAGGCGATATCGCCCAGCGCCTGCGCGAAATCGTCAAACAGATCGAGGATCGACTGGGTGACAGCTTCGAGTTGCAGAAAGATGCGCTCAACGAATTTGCCGACAAGGCGGGCGACCGTCTGGACGGGTTGTCCAAGGCCCTGCGTGACCAGACCGAAATGACCAGTGTGCGCATTCATGAGGTCTTCGTGCGCCTGGATCATGACCTGAACAAGATGTTCGAACAGGCGCGGCGCGGCAGCAACAGCCTGGGCGATGGTCTGTCCGATCAGGCAAGCGCCTTTGGTGAACGGTTGGGCAGCCTGATGACGGAACAGACGGCGAAATTGCAGGCAAGCCTGAAACAGGGCGGCGAACAGGTGCAGGACATCACGCTTGCCCTGCAGCACCAGAGCCGGGATCTGGCCCAGGCGGTGGATCAGTCCGCCAACCGGGTCGCCAGCATCAAATCCGCGATTACCGAACAGACCGAGGAACTGGGCAACCTGTCTGCACAGTTGTCGGATCACGCACAAACCGTGAACCGGTCCGTCGATATGCAGTCGGGTGCGCTGAAGCTGGTGTCCGAACAGGCGACGGCACAGGTGGAAACACTGGGCGAGGCCCTGCGGGAACAGGCCGGTGAAATTGCCAAGGCGACCGATCTGGCCGCCGCCCGGGCGGAAGCCATCCGCGAGGCCCTGCATGCCCAGGCCCAGGAACTGGGCGAGGCGTCCAAACGCACCTACCAGCAGGCGGTCGAGGTGGAAAACCTGCTGGCGGAGCGGATGGCGGCCATCGGGACCGTTCTGGGTGACGGCGCAAAGGATGCCGAAGGGGTGCTGGCCCCGGTTCTGGAACAATCGCGCAGCATGGCGGAAAGCCTGCGCCAGCAAAGCCACGGCCTGCGGGAATCCTCCGACTGGGCGGCAGGGCAGGCGCGTTCCATCGCCGAAATCCTGGCCCAGCAAAGCAAGGACCTGCGCAGTGCCTCCGACCATGCCTCCGTTCAGGTGCGTGAAATCCGCGACACCATCAAATATCACACCGCCGACCTGACCCAGGCGTCTGAGAAGGCGGCGCAGGAGGCGGCACGTATCCGCGAGGGACTGCGTGAGGATGCCAAGGTTCTGGGCGACCTGTCGGCAACCCTGTCCGAACAGGGCGAGGCGATCCGGCAGAGCGTGAAGGCGCAGGCCGATCAACTGGGCGGGGCTTCTGCCCAGTCAGCCGAACGGGCGTTGGAAATCCAGAACAACCTGGAAGATCAGGTCCTGGCCCTGCAGGATGCCATGAATACCGTCAGCGAGCGCCTGAACAAGGCGGGCAGCGCCTTCCGGGGTGAGGCCGGTGGCTTCAAGGAAAGCGTGGCCGACGCGCTGGCCCTGATGGAAGAAGTGGGCGAGCGCTTCTACCAGCAGAAGGAACGTCTCACCAGCGCCTCCGTCCAGGCGGGCATGCAGATGTCCGACAATCAGGAAGGCATGAAGGCCCTGAGCGATACCCTGACGAAAAGCGCCGAAGATGCCGCCAAAACCGTGCAGATGATCTCCGATGCCTTCGCCAGCCAGTCCGGCCGGATGGGTGAGGAGGCGGACAAGGTCAGGGAACGCCTGACCTCCCTGACCGACCTGATGAAGGCGCAGTCGGAAGAATTAAGTGCGGCGGGAGACCTGTCGCACCAGAAAGTCTCGAAAATGGCGAGCACGCTGGACGAGCAGACGCAGAACCTGAACCAGTCTTCCGAACGGGCCACCAGCGCCCTGCATCAGGCTGCCACCCGCGCCCAGGCCAGCGCCAAACAACTGGCGGGTACGGTCAAGAAGGCCGCGGCCGAGGCAGAGGAAAGCATCGTCACCTTCGACAGCCAGACCGAAAAGCTGTTGGAAGCGGCGGACCGGGCAGGCGATAAACTCATCGAGATCAAAGGGTTGGAAGAAAGCGCGCAGAAAGGCCGTTTCCTCAAGACCGTGCGCTATGTGCTGGAAGACCTGAACAGCACGGCGATTGACCTGACCCGCATCATGGATGCAGACGTTCCGGAAACGGAATGGAAACGCTATGTGAAGGGGGATCGCGGGGTCTTTACCCGGGCGATCCTGCGCCAGAAACCGACCGCGGTCCTGACCCGTATCCAGGCGCGCATGCAGGAGGATTCAGAGGCCCGCGCCTATATCCTGCGCTATGTCCAGCAGTTCGACAAACTGTTGCGGGAATGCCAGAAGTCCGACCCGGAAAACCTGATGGAATCCACCCTGCTTACCGCCGATGTGGGCAAGCTCTACATTTTACTGAAACAGGCTTTGGGCGAGGACTGATAGCGAAATTATCAATACATCGCGCTTTTTACGATGGCCTATTACCAAATTACTTGCGTCTATATTTCAATGGACTAATCTTCATTGGTGTGATGTTTGTCCTTAATCTATTATTAGGCGTGTAGTCCTATGGTAAATTTAGCTTCAGAAATACATGCGAACGATGAAACTGGAACTGGCGTTGCCACGGATATTAAAGACCGGTTGTCTCAAGAGTTAGTGTTTGCACTTATTGGGCCTGTTGCATCAGGGGTCTCTACAGTCGCGGCACAAATAGAAGATCTTTTAAAGAGTCGGTTTGGATATAAAGTATGTGAAATTATCAAACCCAGCGACATAATTGAAAATGAAGCCCACAGGGTAAGCACATCAACTATTCCGAAGACGCCGATTTCCAAAAGAATTCAAGCACTTCAGAATGCGGGTAATGAGTTACGAGAAAAATACGGTAACAATTATCTGATCGAAAAGTCGATTGAAAAAATTGTTGAATTTAGAAAGGCTAATGATGGCTACAAGGATCATCTATTACTCCCTGGTAGACGGGCATATATAATAGATTCTCTTAAAAATCCCGAAGAGTTAGAGCTTCTTAAGCAAATTTATGGTGCTACCCTCTGTGTATTTGGAGTGTTTTCGCCAGATGAAATCAGGCGCCAACGTTTGATTGATAACGGGGCGAAGGAAGACGATGTGCGGACCATTACTTCCAGAGATGATAACGAAGTAATTTCATTCGGCCAAAAAACTAGGAAGATATTTGAAAAAGCAGATTTTTTTATCTGCAATGATCAAAAAGAAGATGTTTTAAGAGTTAAAGTTCAACGTTATCTTGACCTAATTTTCGGTACCAAAGTTATCACACCAAATAGAGCAGAGTCAGCAATGTATGAAGCAAGTTCTATAGCGGTGAATTCGGGCTGTATGTCGAGGCAAGTTGGTGCTGCTATTGTTTCAAAAAATGGTGAATTGATCTCTGTAGGATGGAATGACGTCCCCAAGTTTACTGGCGGTCTATACTGCGAAGACGATCAATATGTCATTCACGACCAAAAAGTTGAAGACTTGGATAACCGCTGCTTTAAATGGAAGCAGAAAAAATGCCACAATGAAATCCGAAAAAATGCAATAATTGATGACATAATTATTAAGGCTAATGAGAAAGAATTAGTTAAAAAAGATTCTGACAAGGAAAAATTAAAAGAAATTATACAAAGTACAGATATAAGTAACTTAATAGAGTTTTCACGGTCAATTCATGCGGAGATGGAAGCAATATTAGCTGTTGCTAGAGAGGGAAAGCATTCTCTTGTCGGGTCGACGCTATATTCAAAAACCTACCCTTGTCATAATTGTGCAAGACATATTGTAGCTGCTGGTATCAAAGAAGTGATTTACATTGAGCCATACAGGAAAAGTCTTGCAACTGACCTGCATTCGGATGCTGTGACAGAAAACCCAAATGACAAAACGCGAGTGATTTTTCGGCAATACGATGGTGTCGCACCACGAAAATTCAGGAAATTGTTCACCCCAAGAGGGGAACGAAAAGAAGATGGGTATGTTGTTGTGCAGGACCCAAAAAAAGTGAATCCCGTTCTTCAGATTGCATTAGACTCAAACGCCGAGTATGAAGCGAAGGTCATTGCAGATTTAGAAGAAAAAGAGCATAGTGATTCTAGGGATTCGTAGGGGAAATGCTATGAGTAAGAAAGATGCTCAGTCGAAGCAGTTGTCCTTAAAGCTGGATGGTGAAGCTTCACCTGAACGTAAGACAGCAAAAAAAACCGAAGTTAAAGCAAAAGTTATTAGCCTTACGAGTGCAAAAACGAAGGCGTTAAGGCGAGAGGCTATTCGGCGCGTGGCGCGGTCTGGAATTTTTGCGGTGCCTCGGACATAGAATTACCTAGAAACAAGTTAAAAAACGCAACTGTAGTCCAAATTGCTTACCGCCGATGTGGGCAAGCTCTATATCCTGCTGAAACAGGCCTTGGGCGAGGATTGATGCCAGAGGGTTGAGGCTCCGGGAGGGGGGCCTTCTGGTCCTACCGTTTTGCCTGTGAGGTGGCGATGAAATCCAGGGTCGGCTCCGACGGAATGCCTGCCCATTCGCAAGCCTCCTCCAGATCGCTGAAGACGCGATAGTCGGCGGTGATGGCCTGGTTGTTGTCGCAAAGGGCGCACCAGTAGTTCAGAACCGGTTCCGCCAGTTCGTCCAGGCTGACCATGGCAGAGCGCGGCCGCTGCAATCCTTTGGCATTGAAGCTTTCCGCCATATGGCTCTGGGCCAGTTTGATGGCGTCGATATCCATCTGATGCAGTTTTGAATTCCTGTCGAAGATATTGATCTGACGGTATTGCGCGCCGGGTTCGATCCGGGCGGCCACCGTGTCGAACATATCGACGCAGTCCTGCAAGGTGATCACGTTATTGAAATAGGTATAAATATGCCGATGGTCGTTATCGACCTCGCAGATCATCATTACTCAACAGGCCCCTTTTGCGGCTTTTGCCAGCCGCTTTTTTTCATCCGAGAGGTATCATACTAATGATTTGGGGCGGTGCAATTGAATTAGGGCCCTGACATCGTCAGGACTTTGGCCGCTTTCGCGCAGGGCCTGCAGGGTGGGGGCCTTGTCCCGTTTGGCGAAACGTTTGCCGGTCTCGTCGGTCAGCAGGGGATGGTGATGGTAAACCGGCTCCGGCAGGCCAAACAGTGCCTGCAGGACCCGGTGCACATGGGTGGCGTGGAGCAAATCCTCGCCGCGTGTGACCAGAGTGACATGTTGCAGGGCGTCATCGATGGTGACCGCCATGTGATAGCTGGTCGGCACGTCCTTGCGGGCCAGCACCACATCGCCACAGCTTTCCGGATCAACCGCAATCTGCCCAAGCGCACGGTCGGTGAAGGTAAGCGGTCCTGCCAGTTTCGCCGCCTTGTCCATATGCAGGCGGATCGCATGGGGGGTGCCCTGTGCGATCAGGTCATCCGCCTCGGCTTTCGGGCGATGCTTGCAGATACCGGGATATAGCGCGCCGTCGGGTCCATGGGGCGCGCGCGGGGCATTGTCCACCTCTGCCTGGATTTCGCGTCTGGTGCAAAAACAGGGATAGGTCAGACCCGCTTCCTCCAGGCTGTGCAGGAAGGCTTCATACCGTGCAAAATGATCCGACTGGCGCAGGACCGGTTCTTCCCAGGTCAACCCCAGCCAGGCGAGATCCTCCTTGATCCCGTCTTCGAATTCCCGTTTGCAGCGCGTGATGTCGATATCCTCGATACGCAGCAGGAACCGCCCGCCCGCCTGCATGGCCTGTTCATAGGCGAACAGGGCCGAATAGGCATGGCCCAGATGAAGCCTGCCAGAGGGGCTGGGCGCAAATCGGGTGGTCATCGTCAACATGATCCCATAAATGGCGCTTGGCGGCGCAATTGAAAAGAGGCTAAATCAACGTCATGGATATGGATATCATCAAACAGGGGCTGGACGATCTGGCGGATCGCGACCCCCATGTGGCAACCGGTCTGGACCTGGTCGGCTATCCCGAACCGCGCATTCGTCCCCATGGATTTCACACGCTGATGCGGATCATCGTGGGCCAGCAGGTCTCCGTCCATGCGGCGGCGGCCATTATCGGGCGGGTGGAGGCCCTGATGCCGGAAGTCACGGCAGAGGCCTTTCTGGAACTGGAGGAAGACGCCTTGCGCGGTGCGGGCCTGTCCCGGCGTAAGGTGGAATATTCCATCGGCCTGGCGCAGGCGGTGGTGGGGGGTGACCTGCATCTGGACCGTTTCCCGGCCATGAGCGATGAAGAGGTCATCGCCGAACTCTCCGCCCTGCGGGGGATCGGGCGTTGGACAGCCGAAATCTATGCCATGTTTTCTCTTGGCCGCCCCGATGTTTTTCCCGCCGATGACCTTGCCCTGCAGGAAGGGCTGAAACGGTTGAAAAAGCTCGACGCGAGGCCGACGCCCAAGGTGGCGCGCGGCATTGTGGAGGACTGGTCCCCCTGGCGCAGTGTCGGGTCGCTGTTCCTCTGGCACTATTACAAGGGCGCACCGGAATGACTGGGCTGAGCTTTCTCGAGCAGGGTCCGGCGGGCGGCGGCAGGCCGGAACAACTGGTGATGCTGATCCATGGTTATGGCGCGAATGCACAGGACCTGATCGATCTGGCCGATTTATTCGCCCCGCATTTGCCGGATGCCCATTTCATCGCACCCAACGCACCGGATGCCTGCGAGGTCGCACCCATCGGGCTACAGTGGTTCTCGCTCACCGATGATACGCTGCATCAGCGCTGGCTGGGCACGAATGCGGCTGCGCCCAAATTGAATGCTTTCATCGACGAACAGTTGGACCGCTTTGACCTGATGGATACCTCGCTGGCTTTGGTGGGGTTCAGCCAGGGTACGATGATGGCCCTGCATGTGGGGTTGCGCCGGGGTGTGACACCGGCGGGCCTGCTGGGGTATTCCGGGATGCTGGTGGGCGGCGATAAATTACCGTCGGAGATAACATCCTGGCCTCCCATTCGCCTGATTCATGGTACACTGGACAGCGTGGTCCCTATTGAAGCATCGCGTCAGGCGCATCAGATATTAGAGGACCAGGGTTTGACTGTGGAACTTGTCGAACGGCCCGGATTGGACCATGGAATTGACGCTGAAGGCATCCGCGAAGGGGCGGAATTTTTGGTCGAATGTTTCAATCCGGAACCATAATCATTACAAGAATATGATATCTGGCAAGTTTTCCACACTAAATGTTGAAGGTTTGTGGATAACTGGGGTAGACTCGAACGCAGGAGTTTAACGCGAAGGAGATACTTCGAATGACGGCTCTGTTGGAGCGATGTCCGGCTTTGGTTCTGAATGCGGATTTCAGACCGCTCAGCTATTACCCCCTGTCATTATGGCCTTGGCAGGAAACGGTGAAGGCGGTTCTGTCCGACCGGGTGAATATCGTGGCCGAATATGACAATCAGGTCCACAGCCCCAGCTTCACCATGGCCCTTCCCAGTGTCATTTCGTTGAAAGAGTATATAAAGCCGGCCGAAAGGCCGGCTTTTACGCGTTTTAATGTCTTCCTGCGCGATAAACTGACCTGCCAGTATTGCGGCGATCCGTTCTTTGCCCAGGATCTGACCTTCGACCATGTTGTGCCGCGCACCTATGGCGGCCGCACGACCTGGGAAAATGTCGTTGCCTCCTGCAGCCCGTGCAATCTGCACAAGGGCGGGCGCACCCCGAAGGAGGCGAATATGCCGCTGCTGCGCACCCCGCGCCAGCCGACCAACTGGGAGCTTCAGGAAAACGGCCGCAGCTTCCCGCCAAACTTCCTGCATGAAAGCTGGAACGACTTCCTCTATTGGGACGCCGAGCTGGACAGCTGATCCGGAAACCAACGTATTTTTCAATCCTGCGATGTGCCCACAGCCTTGAGAGTGGCTGGGGGGTAGCCGTATTGCCGGGTGAAAGCCCGCGAGAAGGCAGCAGAGCTGCCGAACCCGGCGTGGCCTGCGGCGGCCTTGACGCTGTGACCTGCGGCAATCTCTGCCCGGCCGAAGGCTAGCCGCCAGGTCGTCAGGTAAGTGACGGGCGTCATCCCGACGGTCTTTTTGAACAGCGTTACGAAGGCGCTGCGGGACATTCCGGCAAGCCGGGCCAGAGAAGCGGTTTGCCAGTTATGGGCGGGGTCATCATGCATGGCGACCAGACAGGGGGTCAATTGCGGATGGGTAAGCCCGGCCAGAAGGCCCGCATTAACGGTTCCCAATGCAATGGCCTGTCTGACTGCATAAACCACCATGATCTCGCACAGGCGGTTTTGCACGGTTTGTCCGCCGCATTTGTTATCCTGAACTTCGGCTACAAGAAGCTCCGCCAAATTTCGCATCTGGGGTTGCCGGTCGAAGGGAAAAACCAGTTCCTCCGGCAAGGCGCCGACAAGGGGGTTGGCAAGTCCGCCGAAGTCAACGCGGGCTGCTGCGACGATGGTGCCGCCGATGCGGCTTGGTTGGCCGCCTGATACACGGAAGACAACCTGCGCCGGGTGTTGCTCGTCATCATCAATAACGAAAAGATTGGCCGACGGGTCGGACGAGGCTTCTCTGCTGACTGTTGTACGCAGACCGAATGTTTTGAGGAAGGCAGCCAGTCGATCATGTTTTATGGGATTTTCGGCCATTTCGATCATCAATTTATCAATTTTGATGATCCATTTTATGGCAAACTTATCCCACTGCATAGAAAGAGATCTCCCCTAACGGATATTGGATGATTTGAATGACTGTTGATACCGCAGCGAAATTCGACCCTTCGCGGGCTGCCGAATACGCAAGACAAAGCCGGATTGGCCTTGCCGGATATGATGCCTGCCACGAACTTGCTGCATGTATGTTGGCCGCCGTCCTCGGGCACGGTTCCGGGAAAAGAATTCTTGTGGCAGGTGCCGGGGGAACGGGACAGGAAATTACTATTGCAGGCAAGCTGGAACCGGATTGGAGTTTTGTTGCGGTCGACCCGTCGGAACCGATGCTCGACCAGGCGCTTTCCAATGTGGCGGAGGTGGGGATGGCAGGTCGTGTAAAGCCGGTCTTGGGGCGTGTTGCCGATGTGCCGACGGACCGGCGGTACGACGCCGCGACGTTGATTGGCGTGCTGCACCACTTGCCGGGTGAGGAAGCCAAACAGGCGATCCTCCGTGATATTGCCTGTCGTCTTGAGAAGGGCGCGCCACTGATCCTTGCGGGAAACCATTATGCCTATGATGCCCAACCGCTTTTGATGGCGGCCTGGGCCGAACGATGGCGTATGAATGGGACGGGTGAGGATGAGATTGCGAGAAAACTGAATAAAATCCTGGAAGGAGCGGACCCGCCGGAATCAGAGGATGTCGTTGCCGATCTGCTGTCTGCCGCCGGGTTTGGTAAACCACAGCGCTTTTTTTCCAGCCTGTTCTGGGGGGCCTGGATCGCTTTTCGCATCTGAGGGGAGGGGCGATTTGGTGCGGTCGGTTTCGAATGGCTCTTTCGAAATAATTCAGGTGGCTCTGTCTTTATGGTCCGGGCGGGACTAGTCTGTGCGCCGATTCAACTGGAGTGGTGCCATGGACTATCTGCCGCATATTCTGACCGCCTATGGGGTGTTCCTGCTGGGTGTTACCAGCCCGGGGCCCAATTCGCTGGCGATCATGGGGACGTCGATGACGGTCTCGCGCCGGGCAGGCCTGATATCGGCGGTCGGGATCGCAACCGGCACCCTGATCTGGAGCAGCCTGTCGGTCACCGGCCTGACACTGGTGCTGACCACCTTTGCGGAACTGGCACTGGCCCTTAAAATTGCGGGCGGTTGTTACCTGATCTATGTGGGGGTGAAGTCCCTGCGCTCCGCGATGAAATCGCAGGACTTGAAAGTGGTCGAAAGCCGCGGTGGAAAAAGCGGGTTCCATTACTATCGGCGTGGTTTTCTGGTGCAGATGAGCAACCCGAAGGCGGCGCTGTTCTGGCTGTCGATCATGTCGCTGGTGCTGCAGCCCGGTGCGCCACATTGGGTCGGGGCGTCGATCATCATTGGCACGACAATCCTGTCAGGTAGCTGGTACGGGCTGCTGGCGCTGTTGTTCTCGACCAATGTGGTGCTGAACTTCTATCGTCGGGCGCGCCGGTCCATTGATGCGGTCATGGGCGGCCTGTTCATGCTGATCGGCGGACGTATCCTGCTGTCCAGCTGATCAGTGGCTGCTTAAAACCGTTCCGCCAGCCAGATGGCGAGTTTGCTGCCTTTTTTGATGGCCTGGGAAAGCAGGGGGTAGGCGGGCGCATCTTCCGCGCCGTGGTCATAGCCGATGTCGCGGTGTTCGACCTCTTCCTGGCGGAAGCGTTCGATGGTGGCGACCAGTTCCGGTTCCCGCTCTTCTTCGGCGAGGCGGTCGCGTTGGGCGGCGTAATGGGCGTCGATGGTTTCTTCCACGGCGACCGTGCAGGCCATGGCGGCCTTTTCCCCGATCAGCGCCGTTCCGGCACCAACCGCATAGCCCATCACATGCCAGAAGGGCGTGAGTGCCGTCGGGCGCACCCGGCGTTTGACGATCTGGTCGTTGAAATAGTCCAGATGTTCCTGTTCCTGTTCCTGCATATGACGCAGCGTCGGGCCGACCTCGGTCTTGCCGAGGATGGCGATCTGGCCCTGATAAATCCGTTTCGCGCCATATTCACCGGCCTGATCGACGCGGATGATCCGATCCAGGTCCGCGTCCGGGCGCGGGTCGCCGGGGAGGTATCTGGGGCCTTTGCGCTTTTTCTCGGTCATGCCATCCTCGCCTTTGGACCTTGGGTTCGTTCTCAAGCCTGACGGTTGCGCCAGCCGAAGACAACGGCAAACAGGCCGGCCGCCAGAGAGATCAGGAAATTATAACCCGCCATGGAAATGCCGAACAGGGTCCAGGCGGCCTCATCACAGCGGACCACCGGTGTCGCCATGATCGCCTTTTTCATTTCCTCCAGCGTCATGCTGCTCATGTCCACGGTACTGCTGCAGCCCGCAGGGCCCTGCCACCAGGCATATTCAACGCCTGCGTGATAGCCGGCCAGCGCGGCACCGGCCAGAACAACCAGGCCCGCCAGAACGGTGAAGACCGACAGCAGGCCGGGGCGTTTGCGGGCAACCGACAGGCCCAGGCAGGCAACCCCGATGGTGATCCACCAGGGCAGGCGCTGATACAGGCACAGCACACAGGGCTGATAGCCGAAACCATACTGAAAGATATAGGCCCCGCCCAACACGGCGACACCCGCCAGGCCGGTCAGCAGCAATACGCTTTTCGTACGCAGAAAGGGTGCAAGCATGATTTATCCCGCAAATTTCAGGGCGGCAAAACCACCGATGAGAAGGGCAAAGAAAAGGGCGGACATCAGGCCGAACCGTTCTTCGATCAGGCGGCGGATCGGTGCGCCGAAATGCCACAGCAGGGCCGCGATGATAAAGAACCGCGCCCCGCGCCCGACGGCGGAGATGATGGCGAAAGTACTGAAGTCCATTTCGGCCGCGCCGCTGGCGATGGTGATGACCTTGAAGGGGATCGGCGTGAAGGCGCCGGCCGCCACGATCCACGCACCCCATTCGTGATACCAGCCCTGGAAGACCGCGTATTTTTCCGCATAGCCGTAAAAGGCGATGATCGGCTGGCCGACTGTCTCGTAAAGCCCGGCCCCGATGGCGTAACCGGCCATGCCGCCCGCGACGGAGGCGATGGTTGCCACCAATGCTATCCGGAAGGCCCGTTCCCGTGCGGCGAGGATCATCGGGATCATCATGAGGTCTTGCGGAATGGGGAAGAAGGAGCTTTCGCAAAAGGCGATCAGCGCCAGCCACCACATGGCGTGCGGATGGGCCGCCATCCTCATGGTCCAGTCATAAAGAGAGCGCAGCCAGGTAAAGGGGTTCATCGAAAATCCAGCATTCAATCCAACTCAGTCATGCGGATTTAAGCGGCTTTTTCAAAAGAAACAAGGAAAAGCGTGCCTGAATAGGCATGGCCGTGGACAGCGGACCAAATCGGTCATGCCTGGGAGATTGCCTGGAACCCGGCCTGGCCGATCGACGAGAACGGACATGTAACCTTCGTGCTGTGACGGTGTTGCCGGTCAGGAAGTCCGGGCGCTGTATTTGGCGTGGATTTTTTGGTATTGGCCGTCCTGGCGCAGGATGCGCAGGCCACGGTTGAAGTCTTTTACCAGCTTTTCGACATCCGGCCATTTGCGGCTGAAACAGACGTAATAGGGGATTACCTTCACCGGCAGGAACTTCATCCTGTTGGCGAGATTGTCCGACCGTCCGATATAATCGGCGGCTTCCTGGCTGGTGTAGAACATCTCCACGCGCCGGTTGATCAGTTTCCGGATCGCGGCAATATCGGTGGGTGAGGGATCGAAGGAGACCTTATGTTCCGTCAGTGTCTTTGCGGATACATAGCCTGAGACGGCGGTGACGGAATATCCTTTGGCGAAATCCACGTTTACCGGGCCGGTGGCGTCGAAGTCGGGATGGACATAAAATCCCCGTGTCGCCTGGCTCAGAACGTCGGAGAAGATGAAATTCTTCTCTCGTCCGGCGTTATAGGCACAGGAAAGAACCCCGGCGGCATTGCCCTGTTCCGCCAGATGGACGGCCCGCTTCCACGGCAGGAATTCAACGCTTGCCTTCCTGTTGACGCGTTTGAAGGCGCTGGTCAGGACCTCGACGTCGAAACCCGGAAGGTCGTCTTCCGGGTCTTTTATCTCATAAGGTGGAAAATGGACTGCCAGAATCTGAATAGGGTCGGCGGCCCGTGCTGCAGGGGCCAATGGCAAAAGGCTGCCCACACCTGCGGCAAACACGCCAATAACTGACAGCAATAAAGAATGTTTGCCCATAGACGGTCCAAATTTTCGTAGAAACCCCAAAGGTGGCATGCGCCATCCCCTCAATATCGGTAGTCTACGAATATTTTTGTTGAATTGCAATCAGCTAGGCCATGATTTGCAAGGTCGGCAGGCAGTTTCCTAGAGGGGAAGCTGCAGCCGCCGGGCCGACCGTTCGCCCGTGTGCGGGTCCAGCCAGGGGGTCACCAGCTCGACAAGCTGAAAAACGCCGGGATTGGTCGATTTGACTTGCGGGTTGGTCAGCATCACGCCGACCAGCGCTGTCCAGATCACCAGGCCGATCCCCGTACCGTATAGGGTCTTCCTGAAAGTAGAATTTTTCTTCTTCTTCTGTTGGTCCATCGTCTTCTATCCTGCATGGGCGCATTTTTGCGTTTTTTGTCCGCTCCCCGCATTTTCTTTTGAGCGCCATATGGGCGGTTTTGAGAAATGTTACAAGACTGTTTCACTGAAAAGTGTGTTTCCTTGAGCGGCTAAATCATAGGTCATTGTAAATATATATAGTGCACGTAAAACGGGTATCCAGTGATAAAACGCCCTATTCCGTCGGTGCTGCGACCCGGTTCTTGTCAATATGCGTCTAATCGGCTACGACTTCGACGGCATTGTGCAGGTGCACAATCCGCGCGGGATGACACTGATCAAGGGAGTGAAGATCATGGCACGCAACAAGATTGCATTGGTCGGCGCAGGGAATATCGGCGGCACGCTGGCGCTGCTGGCGGGGCTCAAGGATTTGGGCGACGTGGTGCTGTTCGATATCGCGGAAGGCATTCCGCAGGGTAAGGCTCTGGATATTGCTGAGGCAGCTCCGGTTGAAGGTTTCGACGCCAACGTGACCGGCGCGAATGACTATAGCGCGATCAAGGATGCCGATGTGGTCATCGTGACCGCAGGCATTGCCCGCAAGCCGGGCATGAGCCGAGACGACCTGATCGGTGTGAACACCGGTGTGATGAAATCCGTCGGCCAGGGCATCAAGGAAAACTGCCCGAATGCCTTCGTGATCTGCATCACCAACCCGCTGGACGTTATGGTCGGCGTGCTGCAGAAAGCCGCCGGTCTGCCGGAAAACAAGATCGTCGGCATGGCCGGTGTTTTGGACAGCGCACGTTTCCGCTGCTTCCTAGCTGAAGAATTCAATGTCTCCGTCGAAGACGTCACCGCCTTTGTTCTGGGCGGCCACGGCGACACCATGGTGCCGCTGGTCCGTTATTCCGCTGTTGCCGGCATCCCGGTGCCGGACCTGATCAAGATGGGCTGGTCCACGCAGGAAAAAATCGACGCAATCGTACAGCGCACCCGTGCCGGTGGCGCGGAAATCGTCGGTCTGCTGAAAACCGGTTCCGCCTTCTATGCCCCGGCCTCCAGCGCGATCCAGATGGCGGAAAGCTATCTCAAGGACAAGCGCAAGCTTCTGCCCTGTGCGGCATATTGCAAAGGCGAATACGGCCTGGACGGTCTCTATGTCGGTGTTCCGGCGATCCTGGGCGCCAATGGCGTTGAAAAGATCGTGGAAATCGAGATGGACGCAGATGAACGTGCCATGTTCGACAACTCCGTGAATGCGGTGAAAGAACTGAACGCGGTCGTTGCCAAGATGGAAGCTGAAGGCTGATCCGGCATCCGCGCCTCGGTTGAATCTTCGGAGAGGGGCGGGCCGCAGGGTTCGCCCCTTTTCTTATACGATCATACAAAAAGAAATGACCGGGGCCTTGGGCGTTGCGGATTCGCCGCGTCGCAAAATTTTTGTAACCTAAGCGGTTGCGCGACCTTGTAACCTTGATAAATTAGGTATATGCGACGTAGAGCGGTATGGGCGCGACATTAAATCTCGGGGGAGGTTGTGTCAGGCCGCTGAATGCTTTGCATATAAAGATCGCACACTCGCTTTAATGGGTAACCCATAGGGAAGCCAGGGAACCATGAATATCCACGAATATCAGGCGAAAGAACTTCTGCGGAAGTTCGGTGTTGCCGTTCCGAACGGCAACGTGGCCTATACCGTCGACGAGGCGGTGCAGGCGGCAAACGATTTGGGCGGGCCGATCTGGGTCGTCAAATCCCAGATTCACGCAGGCGGCCGCGGCGCAGGCCGCTTCAAGGGCGGCGACCCGGACAAGGGCGGCGTTCGTCTTGCCAAGTCGATTGACGAAGTTCGCGAAAACGCGAAAGCCATGCTGGGCGAGGTTCTGGTCACCAAACAGACCGGTCCGGACGGCAAGGCCGTCAAACGCCTTTACATCGAAGACGGCTGCGATATCGCCCGTGAACTTTATCTCTCCTTGCTGGTGGACCGCGCAACAAGCCGCGTGACCATCATGGCCTCCACCGAAGGCGGCATGGAGATTGAGGAAGTCGCGGAAGCGACCCCGGAAAAGATCATCAAGGTCTCCATCGACCAGGCAACCGGCATCGCGCCGTTCCACTGCCGCAAGATCGCATTCGGCCTGGGCCTGCAGGGCAACCAGGTCAAATCGGCGACCAAGTTCCTGATGGCCATGTACAAGGCCTTTGTTGAGCTGGACGCCAGCATGGTCGAGATCAACCCGCTGGTCGTGACCGGCGCGGGTGACGTCATGGCGCTGGACGCCAAGATGAACTTCGACGACAACGCGCTGTTCCGTCATTCTGACATTTCCGACATGCGCGACGAAGACGAAGAAGACCCGGCGGAACTGGAAGCCCAGAAGCACGAGCTGAACTACATCAAGCTCGACGGCTCCATCGGCTGCATGGTCAACGGCGCAGGCCTTGCCATGGCGACCATGGACATCATCAAGCTGAAAGGCGGCGATCCGGCCAACTTCCTGGATGTGGGCGGTGGCGCAACCACCGAACGCGTGACCAAGGCCTTCAAGATCATCCTGTCCGACAGCAATGTGGAAGGCATCCTGGTCAACATCTTCGGCGGCATCATGCGTTGCGACGTGATCGCGGAAGGCGTTGTCGCGGCGGCCCGCGAAGTTTCCCTGCATGTGCCGCTGGTTGTTCGCCTGGAAGGCACCAACGTGGAACGCGGTAAGGAAATCATGGCGGAATCCGGTTTGCCGATCATCTCTGCCGACAACCTGGAAGACGCGGCCGAAAAAGTCGTGGCTGCCGTGAAGGAGGCGAACTGATGGCTGTTCTCGTCGATAGCAATACCAAAGTCATCTGCCAGGGTTTCACCGGCGCGCAGGGGACTTTCCACTCCGAGCAGGCCATCGCATACGGCACCAAGATGGTCGGTGGCGTGACCCCCGGCAAGGGCGGTTCCACGCATCTGGACCTGCCGGTTTACGACACCGTGTCGGAAGCCCGCGAACGCACCGGCGCAAACGCCACCGTGATCTACGTTCCGCCGCCCTTCGCGGCTGATGCGATCCTGGAAGCGATCGACGCCGAAATGGAACTGGCGGTCTGCATCACCGAAGGCATTCCGGTCATGGATATGGTCAAGGTCAAACGCGCCCTTGAAGGGTCCAAGACCCGCCTGATCGGCCCGAACTGCCCGGGTGTCATCACCCCGGAACAGTGCAAGATCGGCATCATGCCGGGCCATATCCACAAGCCGGGCAAGATCGGTGTTGTGTCCCGTTCCGGTACGCTGACCTATGAAGCGGTCGGTCAGACCACGGCGGTCGGCCTGGGCCAGTCCACCTGCATCGGCATCGGTGGCGACCCGGTCAACGGCACCAACTTCATCGACTGCCTGGAAATGTTCCTGGCGGATGACCAGACCGAAGGCATCATCATGATTGGTGAAATCGGCGGCACCGCGGAAGAGGAAGCGGCCGAATTCATCAAGCAGTCCAAGGTGAAGAAACCCATGGTCGGTTTCATCGCCGGTGTGACGGCGCCTCCGGGCAAACGCATGGGTCATGCGGGTGCAATCATTTCCGGTGGTCAGGGCACGGCTGAATCCAAACAGGAAGCCATGCGTGATGCTGGCATTCGTGTTGCGTTGAGCCCATCGGCATTGGGCTCTACGATGCTTGAAGTCATCAAAGGCTGATGTCGGACGGGGGAGCGGTTAAATCGCTCCCCCGCCTGCGTTTAGCTGCTGTAACAGAAGAACGCTGTACAGAAAAAGAATAAACACCAGGCCGCGCGCCGGTGCGGGCGTGACGGCAAAGGAGACGGGTCATGGCGTATATCGGAGATACATCGCCTCTGTTCCAAGCCAACGAGACTTATATTCAAGAAGTATATGAGCGCTACAAGCGTGATCCCCGCTCTGTGGAGCCGGGCTGGGCTTCGTTCTTTGAAGCCCTGGGTGATGACCTTACCGACATTGTAACCCCCGAAGAAGGGCCGAGCTGGGCACCGCGTGAATCCCGCGTGGTGGGTGGTTCCGTCGACGCGGGTACGTTGTCGGATGCAACCACCGACCGCAAGCAATTCGACAATCCTTACGATGCCCTGATGGCGCAGCTCCGCCAGGCGGCGGGACCCGGCGCCAGCGCCACGCAGATCCGTCAGGCGACTTTGGATTCCATCCGGGCCCTCATGCTGATCCGCGCCTATCGTATGCGCGGGCATATGCATGCCAAACTGGACCCGCTGGGCATGACCCATCGCGGCGACCATCCGGAACTGGACCCGGCGTCCTATGGCTTTGAGGAGAAGGACTGGGATCGCCAGATCTTCATCAACTACTATCTGGGCCTGGAAAGCGCGACCCTGCGCGAGATCGTCGACATCTGCGAACAGACCTACTGTGGCAGCATCGGCGTTGAATTCCTGCATATCCAGGACCCGAGCGAAAAATCCTGGATTCAGGAGCGTATCGAAAGCACGCTGAACCGGAAGGACTTCACGGACCTCGGCCGCAAGACCGTTCTGGAACGTCTGACCCAGGCGGATGTTTTCGAGACCTATCTGGACAAGAAATATCGCGGCACCAAGCGTTTCGGCCTCGACGGCGGTGAAAGCCTCGTGCCGATGCTGGAGCAGATTTTCAAACGCGGTGCACAGCAGAACCTGGAAGAGGTTGTTCTCGGCATGGCCCACCGTGGCCGCCTGAACATTCTGGCCAACGTGATGCAAAAGCCCTACCGGCAGATTTTTGCCGAGTTCGAAGGCATTTCCACCAACCCGGAAGACTATGGTTCCGGGGATGTGAAATACCATCTGGGCACCAGCACCGACCGTGAGTTCGACGGCAAGACCATCCACCTGTCGCTGACCGCGAACCCCAGTCATCTTGAAGCGGTGAACACCGTGGTCGTCGGCAAGGTCCGCGCGAAACAGCATCAGCGTGGTGATGTTGAACGTGAAAAGGTGATGGGCATCCTGCTGCATGGTGATGCGGCCTTCATCGGCCAGGGCATCGTGGCGGAAACCTTCCTGCTGTCGCAGTTGGATGGTTACAAGACCGGCGGTACGATCCATATTGCGATCAACAACCAGATCGGCTTTACCACATCGCCGTCCAAGTCCCGGTCCTCGCCCTATTGTTCCGACATGGCGAAAACCATCGACGCCCCGGTCTTCCATGTGAATGGTGACGATCCCGAGGCTTGCGTGCATGTGGCGCGCCTTGCCATGGAATATCGCCAGCGCTTCAAGAAGGACGTGGTGATCGACATGTGGTGCTATCGCCGCCATGGTCACAACGAAGGCGACGAGCCCAAGTTCACCCAGCCGCAGATGTATGAACGGATCGGTAAACATCCCCGTGTCCGTCAGATCTACGCGGATCGCCTGGAAGACAGCGGCATCGTGCCGCCGGGCACCGGTGAAATGCTGGTCAAGGACTTCTCTGACGTTCTGGATCAGGAATTCGATGCCGGGAAATCCTTCAAGGCCAACAAGGCGGACTGGCTGGAAGGCCATTGGGCGGGCCTGTCCATGGCAACCGGCGATGCCCGGCGTGGCGAGACGGCGGTTGATATCGACCTGCTGAAGGAAGTGGGGGATGCGATCTCCCGCGTGCCGGCCAATGTGAAGGTGCATTCCAAGATCGTGCGCCAGCTCAAGGCCAAGCAGAAGATGATGGAAACCGGCGTGGGGATCGACTGGGGCACGGCGGAAGCGCTGGCCTTCGGGACCCTGCTGTGTGAATCCACCTCGATCCGGCTTTCCGGTGAGGACAGCCAGCGCGGTACCTTCTCCCATCGTCACTCGGTCCTGATAGACCAGGAAACGGAAGCGGAATATGTTCCGCTGAACAATATCCGTATGGGTCAGGCACCCTATGAGGTGATCGACAGCCCGCTGTCCGAATTCGGCCTGCTGGGTTACGAATACGGCTATTCCATTGCGGAACCGCAGGCGCTGGTTCTGTGGGAGGCCCAGTTCGGCGATTTCGCCAACGGCGCGCAGGTCATCATCGACCAGTTCCTGTCCAGTGGCGAAAGCAAATGGCTGCGCATGTGCGGTCTGGTGATGTTGCTGCCCCATGGCTATGAAGGCCAGGGTCCGGAACATTCCAGCGCCCGTCTGGAACGCTATCTGCAATTGTCGGCGGAAGATAACTGGCAGGTGGTCAACGTAACGACCCCGGCCAACTACTTCCACGCGCTGCGCCGTCAGGTTCGCCGGAACTTCCGTAAACCTCTGATCGTTATGTCGCCCAAGTCGCTGCTGCGTCACAAACGCTGCATCAGCAACATGGAAGACTTCACCGACGGCTCCACCTTCCACCGCGTTCTTTGGGATCATCGCGATACCAGACAGGATGGCGGTCTGGTGGCTGACGAGGACATCAAGCGCGTCGTCGTCTGTTCGGGCAAGGTCTATTTCGACCTGTTCGAAGAGCGTGAAAAACGCGGTATCGACGATGTCTACCTGCTGCGTCTGGAACAGATTTATCCCTTCCCGCAAAACCCGTTGCGTGATGAGTTGAAGCGGTTCCCGAACGCGGATGTGGTCTGGTGTCAGGAAGAACCGGAAAACAACGGTGCCTGGTTCTTTGTCGACCGTCGTCTGGAAAAGATCATTGTGGAATCCGGCAATCAGGTTTGCAGCCGTCCGCTTTACGCGGGCCGGGTGGCTTCGGCGTCGCCCGCAACCGGTAGTGCCAAGCGTCATGCCAAGGAACAGGCGGATCTTTTGGAAGCAGCCCTGGTCGTGAAGACCGGGCCTGCCACGAAGGTTGCGGCCAAGAAGGCTGGCGCGAAGAAGGCGGCAGCCAAGGCCTGAGATTTCGGAATTTTAGGATTAATCGTCACTTAAACCGCCTGGTGGGTAGGCGGGTAAAATAAGGGCTCAAACAGGAGCATAGAGGAAATGGCAACGGATGTGTTGGTCCCCACGCTTGGGGAATCTGTTTCGGAAGCAAGCATCATCAAGTGGTTCAAGGCAGAAGGCGAAAGCGTCGAGCTGGACGAGCCGCTGGTGGAACTGGAAACCGACAAGGTGACGATCGAAGTACCGTCGCCGGTCGCCGGTGCCCTGAGTGAAATCATCGCCGGTGAAGGCGCGGACGTGGAAGTGGGCGCATTGCTCTGCCGTGTGGCCGAAGGGGCGGACGGTGCAAAACCGGCCCCGGCTGCAAAGGCGGCACCCGCACCGGCCCCGGCCAAGGAAGAAGCCGCTCCGGCGGCGGCACCTGCACCGGCTGCGGAACGCAACGACACGCTGTCCCCGGCGGTCGCCAAGATGGTTGCGGAAAACAATCTGGACGCGTCCAAGATTCCGGCAACCGGCCCGAAGGGCAACATCACCAAGGAAGATGTGCAGAAATATCTGGCCGGTGGTGGCGCCAAGGCTGCTGCGGCGCCTGCTGCTGCTCCGGTTCCGGCTGCACCGATGTTCGAAGCGAAAGGCGATCGTCCGCTGGACCCGCGTGGCGAAGAACGCGTGAAGCTGTCCAAGCTGCGCAAGGTCATCGCGACCCGCCTGAAGGAAGCGCAGAACACCGCAGCCATGCTGACCACCTTCAATGAGATTGACCTGACCAATCTCATGGACCTGCGTAAAGACTACAAAGACAGGTTCGAGAAGAAGCACAACGCCAAGCTGGGCTTCATGAGCTTCTTTGTGAAGGCGGCGATCCAGGCACTGAAAGAGCTTCCGGCGGTCAACGCGGAAATCTACGGTGACGAGATCATCTACAAGAACTTCTACGATATCGGCATTGCCGTCGGCACGCCGCAGGGTCTGGTTGTTCCGGTCCTGCGCGATGCGGACAAGTTGAGCTTTGCCGAAATCGAACTGGCCATCGCCGACTTTGGCAAGCGCGCCCGCGAAGGCAAGCTGACCATGGCGGAAATGATGGGCGGCACCTTCACCATCACAAACGGCGGTGTCTTCGGTTCGCTGATGTCGACGCCGATCATCAACCCGCCGCAGTCCGGTATCCTGGGCATGCACAAGATCCAGAAACGCCCGATCGTCAACGACAAGGGCGAGATCGCCATCGGCAACATGATGTATGTGGCGCACAGCTACGACCACCGCATCATCGACGGCCGCGAGGCGGTGACCTTCCTGGTTCGCATGAAAGAAGTCCTGGAAGATCCTGCACGCCTGTTGATCGACGTTTGATCCGCACGCGGTCGCGTCACTGAATTGGAAAAGGCCCGGCAAAATCCGGGCCTTTTCTTTTGCTTCCAATCAAGGTCGCCCAATTCCCCACTCATCCCGGCGGAGGCCGGAATCTTGGTCGCGTGTTTCTGATATCGGTGCATGCAGTTTTGAGATCCCGGCCTCCGCCGGGACGAACGGATAATGTATTGAAGCTACCCGTATATCCGGAAACATGCCGTGCCGCTGAGAGATCACCGGGTCAAAGCCCGCGCATGACGGCTAAACGGGCGGCTGTTGCAAACGCGCCGGATCGAAATCCAGTTGTTCCATGTGGCGATAGCGCGGGATTTGTTCGGCGATCAGGGCGAGGCGTTCGTCCAGTGTCGGCGGGTTGGTGATATCCAGCAGGGGATCACGCAGCGGTTCGAAAGCCGGGTTCTGGAATTCCAGCGACAGGCTGATCCGTGGTATCTCCGACTTGCCCGTCGCCTGGCCGCTCCAGTGATAAAGGTCCTGCAGCCAGCCGAGGACGGAGCCTGCCTTGGCGGGCAGGGCAATCCCCTCATTCAGGTCGATGCGGTCCGGGTCGTCCAGCGGCGGGTCATAACGCTGTTCCGTATCGCGGGGCAGCACATGCATACAGCCATTGTCGGTCGTCGCATCGGTCAGCGGCACCCAGAGCGACAGACTCATCAGCAATTCTCCGCCCAGCCCGTCGGCAAAGCGCGTTTCGGCCTGACAGTCCCGGTGCGGCGGCCAGCCGGACGATCCTTTTTCCGTCGATACATGCCAGGCCCAGAAATTGGGCAGCAGCCGAAAATCCTCGCTCAGGAACCGGCTGATCAGGGGGCGAAGTGCGGCAAAGAGCTGCCAGGGTTGGTCATAGACATAGATATAGACCGGCGGCAGGCCGCGCGCGCCCAGGTTCAAAATGCCCTGACGCAGCGACGTAATCATCTTCTGCGTAAACAACGGCGGGACTTGCAGCCAGCCTTCACGCATTAGCTTGTCCGAAATCCCGTCCAGACCGCTGTTATCCAGCCGCAGCGGATCGGGCCGGATCGGCGCGCCGATGGTAAGCTGCGGATTGATCGCCTGCCAGAAAGAAGGGTGGTCGGACATGATACCTGTGCTGCCGTTTGCGTTGCAGGGGTTTTAGCGTTGGTTGCGGCATATTGAAAGCCCGGCACGCGTTCGCCAATAGGCGGGACACCTTAACCTGTCACCCCCGCGAAGGCGGGGGTCCATGGTGATGCAAGTGCTGGCCTATAAATGGATTCCCGCCTTCGCGGGAATGACGGGAAACCAATAGTACTTAAAGCTTCAAAGCCATTGAAATCCCCACATCCGTAATCAAATCCGGGCTGTGGGTGACGAGAATGATTGCACCCCGATAGCGGTTCAGGCTGTCGATCAGCAATTGCCGCGCCTCCAGGTCCAGATGGTTGTCCGGCTCGTCCAGCAGCAGCAGGGCGGGGGAGGTCTCACCGGCAAACAGGCGGAGCAGGGCGATCTTCATGCGTTCCCCGCCGCTTAACGTCTGGAAGGGTTGCAGGGCCTTGTCGCGCCGCAGGCCAATATTGGCGAGTTTTGTGCGCAACGCGCTTTCGGTGAGGGCCGGATGGGCCTGCCTGAGGATGTCTAGGGCGGGCAGGGTCGCATCGAATTGCCGACCGGTCTGGTCCAGATAGCCGATGGAACGCACCCGTTTGATCTGACCTGCCAATGGCGCGGCCTCGCCCAGGATCACCCGCAGCAGGGTGGTTTTGCCCTGGCCATTGCCGCCGGTGACAGCCATCCTGTCGCCGATTGCCAGCGTCAGGCTGATCGGGTCCTTCGTGCCATGGGGCAGGACCAGATTGTTCAGACCTATCGCCGTTCCACCTGTTTGTTCCGGCTTCGCAATGATAAAGCCCTGCGGTTTGACCTGTTCAAGCCGGTCTTCTGCGCGGGTCAGGTTGCTTCGGGCCTCTGCGTTCATGCGGTCCCGTTGAATGGACAGGTGGTTCAAACTGGCCTCCGACCGGTTTTTCTGTGCATCCAGCAGGATTTTGCTCTGGCTGCCGGACCGGCGCAGGCGGTTGCCCTGGGCCTGACGGCGTTGCTGCTTTTCCAAGGCCTCCTGGTGCTGCCGGGCTGCCTGTCTTGTCTGTTTTTGCGCATCCGCCAGGGCGCGTTCGGCGGCGTCCCGTTCCACCTGTTTCTGCTGACGGTAACCGTCATAGCCGCCACCGTGGCTGTTGAGGCCCAGCGTGGACAATTCATGGATTACGTCGACAATACGCAGGAGGTCGGGATCGTGGCTGATGATCAGGCAGCCCTTGCCCCAGGCGCGGATCTGGTCAGTCAGATGCCGACGGTTGGTCTGGTCGAGATGGTTGCTGGGTTCATCCAGGATCAGATAGTCGGGATTCTCCCGCATCAGCCGGAACAGGGCGAGGCGGGTCTGCTCCCCGCCGCTGAGGCTGGTGATGGGCCGGTCGAGGGGGAAATCCAGCGCCGCCGTCGTCATCGCATCTGCCAGATCCTCGCCCAGGGTCCAGTCATCACCGACTGTTATGATATCCTCCGGGTTCGCATGGCCGGTCTCAAGCCGTTTGAGGGCCGATAACTTTTCCGTAACACCCAGAAAATCGCCAATGTTTTGACCGACTGCAGAGGCAGTGTGTTGTTGCAGGTAGCCGATCCTGTCCGGTCGGCTGATCGTGCCCCGGCTGGGGGCCAGGTCGCCGGTGAGGAGACGGGCCAATACCGATTTTCCCACCCCGTTGCGTCCGACCAGTGCGTGAGGCGCGTGGGGCAGGGTGAGCGAGATATCGTCGAAAAGCGGTTCGGTTCGGCCGGGCAGATGAAAGCCGACGTGATCGGCCTGAAGGGCAAAGGGGTGCATGAAGGGCTCCCGGTATAGGGGAGGCCGTGCAGTCGGCTGGACATATCAAGGAAATGGCAGAATAGAAGAGACGATGCCTGTGGCCGAATAACCGCACGGCTTCCCGATCTGTGGAAAATCGAAAGAAGCTTGTGGGTTAGTTACGCATGGGCCTCGGCACTCCGTTGATTTGCTCGTATGTCGGGAAGGTGAATGCTGGAATGGAATTTGTCAATCGCAGGCTGGGGGGAAAGTCTAGAACCCGTAGCTGTCCAGGATTTCGTCAAATCGCCCGGAGGCGCGCAATTCGGCCAACCCCCGGTTAAAGTCCTGCCGTAATTTGTCGTGGTTGGCATATTTGCGGGAAATCGCCAGATGCAGCTTGTTGCTGTCCACCGGTTTCTCGACGAAATCAATGGCGGCGGCATAGGCCGGGGGAAATTCATTCTGCAGTAACTGCAAACCCACATACCGGTCGACGACCAGCGTATCCACCCGCCCGAAATAGACCATGCGAAACCCCTGGCGCAGAGACGCCACCGGATGAACCTCGACACCATTGTTGACCAGAATTGAGGAGACATGGGCATCATGCAGGCCCGCGACGCGATAGGTGTTCAGGTCGTTGATCGATTGGAAAGATATGCTTTTGTCCCGGCGTTTGAAGGCGACGCTGATTTCTTCGCCGACGGGGTCGGTGAAAACCGCCCAAGTCTTTCGTTCCTCGTTGATATTGGCCAGGTAAAGCGCATCGGCCCGGCCTTCCTTGGTCAGCGTCACCGCGCGCGCCCAGGGCATGATCGTCAACTGCGGTTCATAGCCTGCCTCGCGCAGGACCGTGGCGCATACCTCCCACGCCCAGCCGTTGGAAGGCAGGTCCTCGCTGACATAGGGGGCAAAGTGAAGGGTGACAACCCGGACAATGTTATCCTGGGCGGCGGCCCCTGTGGTCAGGGCAAAAATAAGGATCGCAATCAGGCGTATCAGCCGGAACATAGGTCTGGCCCTTTCGTTCCATAGGGCAAGACTAGCGGAAATTGATTAAGGAATGTTTAGGCAAAAAAAGATGCGGACGCCTAAGGGAGTTGCGCCCGCATCAGGACCTTTAGGACAAGGTCGAAAGGGGAATGGAGGAAAAGTCAGTTTCTTGTTTTAGTCGTCTTTACTGGGCTTCTTGGGGCCGCGCATGTCGTCGAAGTAAGCCGGACGGCCACTGCGTTTGTTGACCTCGACATTCTTCACCAGGCTGTCGTCCTTGGTGACGATATCGACGCTGTAATTACCGTTTTCCAGGGACTTGATTGCACCGACTTTCAGGTTGTCGTTGCCCTGCATGATCAGGAAGGCCTGTGACAGAGTGCGGATTTCATCCTGGGTCAGGTCACGGTCGCGCTTTTCGCGGAAAAAGCCCATGCCACCCATGCGGTTGTGGTGGCCTTTATACATCTCGTGGTGTTCGCCACCGCGCTTCCAGCCGCAGTCATCGCCGTCGCGATCGGCAAAGCTGGGGGCGGCCAGTGCGCCGATACCGAGGGCGAGGGCGCCTGCGGCGATCATTGTCTTGGTGGTCTTTTTCATCATTGTCACTCCGTATGGGTCATCTGTTCAAAAACGTGCTGTTCGGCTTGGGGGCGCCGATGGGGTGACTTAACCACAGAGCTGTCGCAAAAGTTTGTTCGAAACCGGGAGTTTTGTATCGCTTTGTACCAGGATCGCCCGCTGACAAACTTTGATACATTTTTTGTCGGTCAGGGCGGTTGGGAGCCTGTATAGTCCCAGTCAGTAAATGGACTGTTGAGACGATGGAATGACGACAAGGCCGCATATCCTGGTGGTGGACGACCACAAAGACATCCGGGAACTTCTGGGAAAATATCTGGGCCAGCATGGCTATCGGGTGACGCTTGCCGAAGATGCGGCCACGGCGCGCCGTGCGATCAGGACGGCGGCCATCGACCTGGTGGTGCTGGATATCATGATGCCGGGCGAAGACGGGTTGAGCCTGTGCCGCCACTTGCAGGAGACAGAGGGCGTGCCGGTCATCTTCCTCACCGCCATGGGCGAGGAAACCGACCGGGTCGTCGGCCTTGAGATCGGCGCGGACGACTATGTGACCAAACCTTTCAACCCGCGGGAACTGACGGCCCGGATCAAAGCGGTCCTGCGGCGCAGCCAGAGCCTGCCCTATGAAAAGGCGCGGACCGAGGTCGATGTGATGCGGTTCGCCGGCTGGACCCTGCATGTGGGGCGGCGTGAACTGGAAGGACCGGATGGTGTTTCCGTCCCGCTCAGCACGGCTGAATATCAACTTCTTCACGCATTTCTGAACCATCCGAAGATTGTACTGAGCCGCGATCAACTGCTTGACCTGACCCAGGGCCGGGAGGCGGATGTTTTCGACCGCAGCATTGATAACCAGGTCAGCCGCCTGCGCCGCAAGGTGGAGGATGACCCCAAGAAACCGGCGTTGATCAAGACCGTCTGGGGCGGTGGTTATATGTTCGCGGCGGATGTGGACCTGCCGTCATGAGGCGGGGTAAAGGATTTCGTCTCTGGCCGCGCAGTCTGGCCGGGCAGATGGTGCTGCTTGTCGTGGCAGCCGTGATCCTGGCGCAGGTCGGGGCCTATGTCTTCTTTCTGGACGAACGCCGTCAGGCGGTGCGTGCAATCGGCCGCGAGGTAACGATTGAACGGATCGACTCGCTTGTGCGTCTGCTGGCCGAAACGCCGCCGGATATGCATGAAAAAGTGGTCAAGGCGGCCTCGAGCGAAAGCACAATGATCCGTCTGGGACCGACGAGTTCCCTGGACCGGAACGCGGTTGAGGACCGTTTTTCCCGGCATCTGCAAAAACGCCTGTCACGATATGGCATCAGCGATATACGCCTTGGCCTGTCGCTGGCGCCTCCGCCGTCAGACCGCCGTTGGCGGCGTGGCGACGACGATGATGATCACGATGACGACCATCGCGATATGATGAACCGTCATCACGGCGACCGGTCGCCGCCCTGGTGGGATTTCGGTCGCGGTCCGCGGGTCTTTGCCATATCGGTGAAACTGCGGGACGGGTATTGGCTGAATGTGAACCGCCGACTGGACCCGCAGCCTTTCTTGTGGGCGCTGACCGGGCTGATGTCTCTCGCGCTGACTGCCTTGGCGGTGGCGCTGGTCGTCGTTGTTCTTGTGCGGCGGATCACCAAGCCGGTGAAGGCCCTGGCGCAGGGGGCCGATGCCCTGGGACGAGGCGAAACGGTACAGCACCTGCCGGTCAGCGGGGCCCGCGAAGTGCAGCAGGCCGTGATCGCCTTCAACCGGATGAACGACCGTCTGCAGCGGTTTGTGCGCGACCGCCTCATGATCCTGGGGGCCCTGTCCCACGATTTGCGTACGCCGCTGACCACCCTGCGCCTGCGGGCGGAATTCATCACCGATGAGGAATTGAAGGAAAAAATCCTGGAAACCCTGCAGGAAATGGAAGACATGGCCGAAGCCACCCTGGCCTTCGTGCGCGAAGAGGCCAAACAGGAAGACAGCCGCCCGGTGGACCTGTCGGCCCTGCTGGAAAGCCTGTGTGACGACCTGGGGGAACTGGGCTGGCCGATTGATTGTCAGGACGATGGCCGGATCGTGCTGGCCTGTCGCCCGGTGGCCCTGCGTCGGGCTTTCCGCAATCTGATCGAGAATGCCATCAAATATGGTGAGCGTTGTTCTGTTTCCTGGGAGACACTCGGCAAGGACCTTCGGATTTATATGGATGACGCCGGTCCCGGCATTCCCGCCGACCGGATGGAGGAATTGTTCAAACCCTTTGTCCGGCTGGAAACCTCACGCAGCCGCGACACCGGCGGTGTGGGCATGGGGCTGGCCATTGCGCGGATGATCATTCGCGGCCATGGTGGTGATATCCTGCTGGCCAACCGGCCTGAGGGCGGGTTGCGTGTGACGGTGATCCTGCCGATTGGTGAAACCGACGGTCTGGCGACTTAAGAACAATTTATCTATAATACAATGTAATTTGTGGTAGGATTGATACGACCCATCGTAACAAGGGGGGCCGCGGGATCACGCCGGGGAAAATTCCGGTGTGTCGAAGGCTGAATATAAGAGGAGACCTGAATGCATTACCGTATGATTGACGCATTGGCGGAAGCGCATTTGATGGCCTGCACCCAGAAAAAAGGTGACATTGCCCAAATTCTACTTCAGGCGATCGAAGTGGAAATGGAGAAATACGGCAGGCAGCGCAGGGAAAGACGCGCGAATGTCGATATGCTCGAAATTGCCAAGGCCCGTCAGGACAAACTCGCCACAATGCATTAGGCTGTCAGGGTATCAGGTTATCTGGATCATCGACCGGCACGCGCCTCTCAGGGGATTGCCTTCCGGTCGCTGATTTGGCCCTCCAGGCAGCCAAAGTTGAAGTGCAACTCTGCAAGCAGCGGGGCCGATATTTCCTTTCGGTCCAATGCTGCGATCATTTCCCGGTAATACCACAATGTTCCGTCGCGACCGCCGTTGAAACGCGCCCAAAGCGCATCTCCCAGGTGGCGGTGGTCGGTCACGATCGTGCGCAGGTTATGCAGCTTGTCACAGGCCGTGATCAGCAGTTCCGGCGCGGACTTGCCGTCGATGGCGGCGATGTCCTTTTCCTTGCGTTTGCGCCAGGCGGCTGGGGCATCATCGGCGGCTGTCCGTTCGATCTTGTCGGTACAGGACAGCACCAGCCCGGCCACCCGCGCGCCGAAACGCTCCCCGATCTTGTCCAGCGTCGCCTGCCCACCCTGATCTTCCACGGCATCATGCAACAGGGCGGCAATAGCCATATCCTCGTCCCCGCCGAATTCCAGCACCAGCCCGGCCACGGCCATCAGATGGCTGATATAGGGAACGGACGACCCCTTCCGGGTCTGTTCCCGGTGCAGGTCATGGGCCAGTTGAAAGGCGTCGTCGAAGCGTTTTGTCAGCATCATGCGCCGCCGGATTCTTCCGCCTCGATGATGCGGGCCAGATCATGCAGGGCCGGGTCTTCGATCCCCATTTCGTCCAGATGACGCACGGTGTTGATCAGATAGTCCCGGTTGGGGCCGGCAGCGCCCTGTGCCTTGCGGATCAGCTCCAGCACCTCCTGCTGGTCCAGGCCGCCCGCATATTGCGGATGGGCCTGGTCCGCCACGAAGGTGCGGCAGGAAATTTCCTTCGATCCGACCTGTGCCATTGCCTCTATCGGCTCGTAAACCCCAGTGACCATTTCCCGGTCCCACAGATAATCCATGGCGGCATGGGACTGGTCGGGCCGGGTGCGGAAGACCATGCCGTGACATTCCCCGCCCTGATCCAGGCCCAGAACCAAACCCGGATTTTCCGGCGTACCGCGATAGCGGTGCGAGTAAACGCAAAACGACCGGTGCCAGCCGACCAGCGTGGCAGGCAGGGCCTCCACATGGTCGAAACCGGGGTTCCACAACAGCGAGCCATAGCCGAAAACCCACATGTCCCGGTCGGTGGGCAGGGTTGCCAGAAGCTCGCGCTTCATATGATCGCGAACGGCTTCGTCCAGCTTGGGATAGGCATTGGGAGGATCGATGGGTGGCTGCATCTGGAAGTCCCATGTCTTTGTTGGCGGATTTCTATCTTAATCCGCCTCGCCTGTGACTCAAGGGCAGTGGTTCTCAGGCGTGTTTCGCCTGTGCTTTCTGGCGTGTTTCACGGTGAATGATATGCGCTGAAGAGGCAATGATGATAGCCGCCCCAATAATTGTGTAGCGGTCCGGGATTTCCGAGAACACAAAGTAACCGATAAGCGCGGCATAGATCAGCTTCATATATTCGACATTGCCGATGACGCTGGCCTCGCCCAGGCGCAAGGCTTTGACGCCGATCCATTGGGCGGCGGTTGAGATCACTCCGATGGCGATGAGCAGCGAAAGCTCCAGCGCCGTGGGCGTGACCCAGACCCAGGGAAGCGGAAGGGCGGCGATTAGGCCGACGAAAACCGACTGATAGGCAAGTAGGGTGGCGGTGCTTTCGCTTTGGCTGAGCTTGCGCACGCAGACCACGGCAATGGCCGCGCCGAAAGCACCGGCCACAGGGATCACGGCATGTATGTTCAGCATTCCGTCGACCGTGGGACGCATCACGATAACCACCCCGATAAAACCCACCAGAATGGTGATCAGCCGCTGTGGCCCGACTGGCTCATTCAGGAATTTTGAGGCAAGGAGGGCTGTGAAAAAGATCTGTGCAAAGGCCAGGGTTATGGCGGTTGTCAGGGGCAGAACCTCCACCGCCCAAATGCCGGACGACAGGGCGGTGAAGGCGGCAAGCAAACGTAGGCCATGCGTCAGCGGATGGCCGGTTTTCAGGCTGGCCGGGAAGGTTCTGACCAGGGTGGGCAGGGCCGACAGCAGGACAATGACCTGCCGTACAAACAAAATCTGCAGAAAATGAAATTCCTGCACGGCGACTTTGGCAAGGGCTGCCGCAATGGCGAACAGGGCCGTTGCGGCGAAAGCCAGCAGGATCGCCTGAGATGTGTTGGACATTGGTCTTTTCCCTTGATGTTATATTAATACCTTGGTACCAATATACACGATTTGTAAAGAGTGAATTTTCCGATGTGGGACGGGGAGGTGCCGGTATGGCCGGTAAAAGCAAGAAAATCGAACGGGTCCAGACGGGGGTGCGGGTTGAAAAGAGGGTGCTCAAGATCCTGAAGGCTATCGCGGCGCGCCACGACATGACCTTGGGTGACCTTCTAGAAGGCATCGTGCTCCACAGTTTCGAGGGTAAGGTTCCTTTCGGGAATGAAACGTTGGCCTTCATCGAAACCATGCGTGAGGCCTACGGGCTGGACCTGACCGCGGCGGACAGTCACAAACTGTCTGAAGACTAGGCATACCCCGTCAAAAGGGTGGCTTTTCCCCACCCGGCCTGGGGTGGCATTTTGGGCGCGCTTGGCCTATATACGGCCTGTGGATCATTTTTGGCGGGGCGAGGTGGCCCGCGCTGACCAACCCGCACAGGAAGCAAGACAGAACCATGGCAGATATTTCCCTTAAAAAGCGTCCCGTTGTCCTATGCATTCTGGACGGTTGGGGAGACCGGACCGACACGGAAAACAACGCCGTTGCACAGGCCAACACCCCCAATTGGGACCGCTTTGTCGCCTCCTGTCCGCGGGCGCAACTGGAAGCCTCCGAAACATTTGTCGGCCTGCCGAAAGGCCAGATGGGCAATTCCGAAGTCGGTCACATGAACCTGGGCGCGGGCCGGGTTGTCCTGCAGGATCTGCCGCGTATTGACCAGGTGGTTGAAAATGGCGAATTGGCAAAGCTGCCCCAGCTTCAGTCCTTCATCGCCAAATTGAAGGAAAGCGGTGGGGCCGCCCATCTTCTGGGCCTGCTGTCGCCGGGTGGCGTTCACGCCCATCAGGCGCATATGGCGGCGCTGGCCAATGTGCTGCATGCGGCAGGTGTGCCGGTGAAGGTCCATGCGATCCTGGATGGCCGCGACACGCCGCCGCAAAGCGCCAAACCCTATATGGAAGAATTCCTGGCTGCCGCCCCGAATGCCGAGGTGGTCACCGTGTCCGGGCGTTATTTCGCCATGGACCGCGACAAGAACTGGGACCGCGTGGTCAAAGCCTATTCTGCGATGGCGGCCGGGCAGGGCGAGGCCGCCGCATCGGCGCTGGAGGCAATCGACCAGTCCTATGCCAGGGAAGCCTATGACGAATTCGTGCTGCCGACGGTGGTGGGCGGTTACGCGGGCATGGCCGATGGCGATGGTGTTCTGATGGCAAATTTCCGCGCCGACCGCGCGCGTGAAATCCTGTCGGCGCTGCTGGACCCGGCCTTTGACGGTTTCGACCGTGGCAAGGCTGTTCACTTTGCTGCAGCACTTGGCATGGTGGAATATTCCAAGGCCCATAATGCCTTCCTCGAGACGCTGTTTCCGGCGGAAGACCTGAAGAATGTTCTGGGCGCGGTGGTTGCCGGCCACGGCCTGAAGCAGCTTCGCATTGCCGAGACCGAGAAATACGCCCATGTGACCTTTTTCTTCAACGGTGGCGCGGAAGACGTGTTCGAGGGCGAAGAACGTATCCTGGTGCCTTCGCCAAAGGTTGCCACGTACGACCTGCAGCCGGAAATGTCCGCGCCGGAAGTGGCGGACAAACTGGTCGAGGCCATCGAAAATGAAACCTTCGACCTGATCGTGGTGAATTTCGCCAATACGGATATGGTCGGCCATACCGGTGTCCTGTCGGCGGCTGTCAAGGCGGTGGAAACCGTCGACAACTGCATCGGACGCCTTGCAGGTGCGGTGGAAAAGGTGGGCGGCGCCATGCTGATTACCGCCGACCACGGCAATGCGGAACAGATGCAGGACCCGAAAACGGGCCAGGCCCATACCGCCCATACCCTGAACCCGGTGCCGCTGGTGCTGGTCGGTGCAGGGGGCGACGTTGTCAATTTACATAAAGGACGACTGGCGGATGTGGCACCGACGCTGCTAGACTTGATGGGGCTTGAACAACCAGCGGAAATGACGGGACGTTCCCTCATCCAACATGCGCAACAGACTGCTGCCGAATAGGCGCCGGACAGGTTTCAGGAAATGGGTAGTGCCGCTGGTCTCCGCGGCAATGGTCGGTGCTGTGCTGATGCCGGGGGCGGCCCCGGCCAGCACATCGGGAAAACTGGAAAAGATCGAAGACAAGCTGTCCAAGGAAAAACAGCGCGTCAAGGATCTGAAGGCCAAGGCCGCCCGGTTGAAAAGCGAGGCGGCGGACCTGCGTCAGGAAATGATCGCGGCGGCGGCCAGGACCCAGGAACAGGAAGCCCTGATTACCAATCTTGAGGATCAGCTTGTCGCCCTGCGCAAGGACCAGGACGACCGCAAGCGTGATCTCAACAAAAGCAGCGAAAAGCTCAGCGGCACACTTGGCGCGTTGAGCAAGCTCAGTACCGATTCAACCCGCAACTTTTTCCTCTATCCCGGTGAGCCGCTCGAGGCTGTGCATAGCGCGATGCTGCTGCAGGCCGCGGTGCCTGCGCTGCGCGACCGGGCGGATATCCTGCGGGTGGAACTGGCCGCGCTTAAGGAAGTGGAGCTTGATATCGCGGGCAAGCTGTCGGACCTGTCCAGGGCCAAGGACCAGCTACGGTCGAAACGCGCCCGGATGGAAGACCTGATCAAACGAAAACAGCGTCTGGCGGAACAGATGAACCGGGACCGCAGCCAAAGCGCGGAACGGGTGTCGAAACTGGTCAATGAGGCAAAGTCCATCAAGGACCTGATGGAAAAACTGAACCGGACCAGACCCGCGCCGAGGCCCGCCCCCCCGATGCCCGAGGCAGGGCAGGTGCCGCCGGCCCCGTCGGACGGGGCGCTGGCCGTCCGTCCGCCGCAAATGCCGGATGTGGCCCCCTTTGACGTAAAGGCTTTTCCCGATCATGGCCGGGTCAATGCGCCGGTCACCGGCAGGCTGGTCCAACGCTATGGACAGGATTTGGGATACGGGCAATCGGCCAAGGGTCTGAAAATCAGTACCCGCCGTCAGGCACAGGTCGTCGCCCCCCATGACGGGCGCATCACATTTGCCGGAAAATTTCGTGATCACGGGCTGATCTTGATTATTGAACATCGGGGCGGATATCATACTGTTCTATCGGGCTTTGATCAGTTAAGCGTCGTAACTGGACAGTGGCTGTTGGCGGGAGAGCCCGTCGGTGTTATGGGTGGTGGTCAAGACGGCCGCAACCCGGAATTGTATGTGGAATTGCGGCGTGATGGACAACCGGTTAACCCGCTGAATTGGATTTCGGCCGCAAGCATTAGGGTGCATGGATGATGAAGTTTGGACGGGCGACGGCCCTCAAGATCGGAGCTGCTGTTGGCCTAAGTGTTCTGTTGCACGGACCTGCCGCTTTTGCCGACGAGCAGGAGACCTTCAAATCTCTCGATCTCTTCTCAAAAGTTTTTGAACAGGTTCGCGAAAACTATGTTGAAGAGGTCAGTGAGGAACAACTGATCGAGGCGGCGATCCAGGGGATGCTGCGCTCTCTTGATCCTCATTCCAGCTACCTGCCTGCCAAGGATTACGACGCCATGCGCACCGATACGCGCGGCGAATTCGGCGGCCTGGGCATCGAGGTCACGATGGAAAACGGTTTCGTCAAGGTGGTCACGCCGATTGACGACACCCCGGCCTATCGTGCGGGCCTGAAGGCCGGTGACTACATCACCCATCTGGACGGTGAATCGGTTCAGGGCATGAGCCTGGACGAGGCCGTCGAGAAAATGCGCGGCGGCGTTGGCGAGGATATCGTCCTCGGTATTGCCCGCAAAGGCGCGGAACCGTTCGAAGTTACCGTCACCCGCGACAAGATCAAGATTCGCTCCGTGCGCTATCGGGTCGAAGGCGGCAATGTGGGCTATATCCGCATTTCGCGCTTCAACGAACAGACGCAGCCGGGTCTGGACAAGGCAATCCGCCGCCTGAATGAAAAGGCCGAAGACGGTATTGTCGGTTATGTCCTGGACCTGCGGAACAATCCGGGCGGTCTGCTGGATCAGGCGATCTCGGTCTCCGATACCTTCCTGGAACGCGGTCTGGTGGTTTCCACCCGTGGCCGTGACAACGCCAATGCGCAGGACTTCCGCGCCCGTCCGGGCGATGCGACAGACGGTCTGCCGCTGGTGGTGCTGATCAACGGCGGGTCGGCCAGTGCCTCGGAAATCGTGGCAGGCGCCCTGCAGGATCATGGTCGCGCGATCATCGTCGGTGAACCCAGCTTCGGTAAGGGGTCGGTCCAGACCATCTTCCCGCTGCCGCAGTTCAACGCCGGTCTGAAACTGACGACGCAGCGTTATTACACGCCGAGCGGCCGGTCGATCCAGGCCAAGGGTATTGTCCCCGATATCATGGTACAGCAGGCCAAACTGGAGAAAGTGGAATCCCGCTTCCGTCATGAGGCAGACCTGCGCAACGCCCTGACCAACGATCAGTCAGGCGGCGCGGATACGGCCCCTGCGGACGAGGGCGCGGATACCACGACCAATGGCGCTGGCGACGAGGAACCGGCAATCGACAACAGCACGGATCTGGCCCAGCAGGATTACCAGCTTTCCCGTGCCGTGGACCTTGTCCGGGCCATTTCGCTCTATCGCGGCATGAGCGACCAGTAACGGAGCGAAAAAGGTACGAATGGGGTTTGGTGAGTTGGAAAGCGCTGTTTAAGACAGTGCGGGACGGTTGACGCTGAAGCTGCCGAAGATAGTGAAACTGAAATTGCCCTTCTTCTCTTCTTCCAAGGGAAGCGGAGAGGAAGCGGCCTTTCAGCCAGATTTTGACCCGGCTCAGGATTTTGAGTCGGATGAAGACCGGAAGCCGACGGGTTTCCGGAAGTGGCTGCCCTGGGGCGGGGTGGCGCTGGCTTATCTGGGCGTGGCCGCCGTTGCCGGTGGCACGGTCTACTATCTCTCCACCCATGCCGACGACATCCAGTCGGAAATGATGGCGCTGCGCCCCAAGCTGGTGGTGCAGCCTCTTCCCGGCGGGCCGCCCGTTCCGGCTGGCGATGCGGGGCAGGAAATGGCCGGAGACGCGCATGCGTCGTCCACGGATCAGGGCGGGGACAGTCACGGGGAAGGCGACAATCATCAAGAGATGGCGTCGCAGGAAACCGCGCCACCCACCCCTGAACTTCAGCCGGATTCCAATCAGATCCTCCAGCCGCAACCCGATCCGAACCTGGTTGAGGAAACGCCGCTTGGCCCGCTGCCAAAGATTGCTGCGGACGGGCGTCAGCCCTGGCGGGTCTATGCCCGTATGTTCAACAGCCTGGACAAGCGCCCGAAGGTTGCCATCGTGGTGACCGATCTGGGCCTGAACCAGGCCTTGTCGGAAGAGGCGATCGGCTTGCCCGGCGCGATGACCCTGGGTTTTGCATCCTATGCAGGCGGCCTGTCGGACTGGATCGACAAGGCGCGGACCGGTGGTCACGAGGTTTTGCTGACCCTGCCGATGGAACCCTATGACTATCCGCGCAGCGATCCTGGTCCCTATGCCCTGATGACCAGCTATGACGCCGCGGAGAATATGAAAAAGCTGAACTGGGTGTTGACCCGTGCGACGGGCTATGTGGGCCTGATCAATTTCGAGGGCACCCGTTTCAGCGGGAATGTGGAACTGTTGACGCCGGTGTTGACCCAGTTGGCCGCGCGTGGCCTGCTTTATGTCGACAATGGTGCGGCACCGCTTTCGATGACCCGCGATGTGGCGCGTGATACGGATGCGCCTGCGGTTGTTGCGGATTTGGTTCTGGACAACCCGCCGGACCGCGCCAGTATTGTGGGGCAGTTGGCCCGTCTGGAGACGATTGCCCGGGCGAAAGGTGTCGCGGTGGGCGTGGTGCATCCCTTCCCGGCCAGTCTGAACCGTCTGCGTGTCTGGTCCCGTGAACTGGCCGCCAAGGGCATTGCCCTGATCCCGGTCTCCGGCGTGGTCGCGGGCGGCTATCGCAAGAATGCGCAGGGCAGCGGCTAGAGGCGGAGGCCATGACGTCAAACGAATGTATTGTATGTATCAGCAGTGGAAAGCCCTAGAGATGGATCAACAGGAAGATCGGCCCTACCGGCCCTGCGTGGGATTGATGGTTGTGAACGGCGCGGGCCATGTTTTTGTTGGCAACCGGATTGATACGCCGGGTGACCATTGGCAGATGCCGCAGGGCGGTATCGACGAGGGCGAAGAACCGGCAGAAGCGGCCTTGCGCGAGTTGAAGGAAGAGATCGGGACCGACAATGCCATGATCCTGGGCGAGTCGGAAAACTGGTACGCCTATGACCTGCCGCGGGAGTTGTCGCGCAGGGTCTGGAAAGGGCGCTATCGCGGCCAGACGCAGAAATGGTTCCTGTTGCTGTTCCGTGGTGACGACAGCGATATCGTGCTGGACAGTCACCATCCGGAATTCAGTGAATGGCAATGGGTGGCGCTGGACCGGCTGAGTGACCTGATCGTCCCCTTCAAGCGGGACACCTATGACCAGGTCGTCCGGGAGTTTGCGCCCCTGGTCGATGCCCATCTCACAAAACAAGACGACTGATTTGCCGCCTTGTCCACAGGCAGAAGTATCGACGTCGCGTTAGTATCCGCGGGAAGGAACAGGAAATGAACGGTTTGGGAACGGACGGCATGAAGAGGCAGATGCGGATTTGGACAAAGGCCGGTCGCGCGGCGCTCAGCGGTGGTATGCTGGCAATCGCCTGCCTGTCCGCCTTGCCGGCACAGGCCGACAAGTCCGGCGCCATGCCCGTGGAAGACCTCAACGTCTATGGCAATTACCTGTCGGGTCTGCATGCCGAACGGCTGAGCAATTTTCCACAGTCTGCCGCCTTCCTTGATGCCGCACTTGCCGAGCGCCCGGATAATATCATGCTGCGCGTGCGGGCCTTCCAGGCGAATATGGGCGCGGGAGACATGGATCGCGCCCTGACGCTCGCCAAGGAAATATATGACAGCAAGACCGGTGTTCCGCCGCTTGTCGTGACCTACCTGGCACTGGATGCAATCAAGCGTGAGGATTGGGACGGGGCTCTGGGCTATCTGAAGGAAGCACAGGACGGCCATAACGATGTTCTGATCCAGCTTTCCAAGATCTGGGCGGAGGCCGGGGCCGGAAAGCAGGACGCGGCGCTGAAGGCGATCGAGCCCTTGCGCAAGTCCTTCGCCGGGATCGCGGCCCTGATGGAAGGCATGGTACGCCAGCATTTCGGTGATCTGAAAGGCGCGGAAACGGCCTATATGTCCCAGGTGGAAGACCCGCTGAAAGCGCCGGGCCTGCTGGTGCGGGCTTTAATTCGCGTACGTCTGGCCGAAGGGCGCACGGACGAGGCCCGCGAATTGCTGAGCCAGTATCTGGTGCGCGTGCCGAACCAGGTGGAAATGGAAGCGGATATGGCGCAGCTCATGAAAAAGCAGGCGCTGCCACCGCTGGCCGCAACTCCGGCGGATGCGATTGCCGAGGGCGTCTACCAGATCGCCATTCCCTATTCGCGCAGTCTTTGGGAAAACGGCATGATCTTCCTGCGCTTGTCGACCTGGCTGAACCCGTCGCTGGACAAGGCGAATATCCTGATGGGGGGGCTGCTGGAGGACCGCCAGCTTTTCGATCAGGCCATCGCGGCCTATGGCAATGTGGGCGAGGGCTCTCCCTATGCCTGGCAGTCCAAGGTTCTGATTGCCTCCGACCTCTATGATCTCAAGAAGCCGAAGGAAGCCATCAGCACGCTGGAAAAACTGTCGCTGGAACGGCCGGACCAGATCGGCGCGCTGCGCAGCCTGGGTCAGATTTATCATTCCGAACAGCGTTATCCGGAAATGTCGGAAACCTATGACCGGCTGATCAAACGCCTCAAGGACGACCGCCCGGAATACTGGCTCTATTACTATCTGCGCGGCATGGCCGAAGAACGCCAGAAGAACTGGGACCCGGCGGAAAAGGATTTCCTCAAGGCGCTTGAACTGCAGCCGGACCAGCCGGAGGTTCTCAACTATCTGGGCTATAGCTGGGTCGATATGGGCCGCAACCTGGACCGGGCGCAGGCGATGCTGAAAAAGGCGGTGGAACAGCGGTATACCGGCTATGTGGTCGACAGTCTGGGCTGGGCCTATTACAGGCTGGGCAAATATGACGATGCCGTGCGTGAACTGGAACGCGCCGTCAGTCTGGAACCGACCGAACCGGTGATCAATGACCATCTGGGTGACGCCTATTGGAAGGTGGGCCGCAAACGCGAGGCCCGTTACCAGTGGGAACGTGCATCGATTTTTGAATCAGACGAGATTGACGGGGACGAACTCCGAAAAAAGATCGAGAATGGTCTGACGGACTGACGCTTTTCGGACGAAAGCCATGCAATCAGTGACGGTAACCGCGGCGGCCAAGGTCAATCTCTACCTCCATGTGACCGGCCAGCGCGCGGATGGTTATCATCTGCTGGAAAGCCTCGTGGCCTTCACGGAATTCGGCGACCGGTTGATGGTGTCACCGGGGGAGGGGCTGTCGCTCACCATCGGCGGGCCGTTTGCCGACGGTCTGACCGACGGGCCGGACAATCTGATCCTGCGGGCGGCCAGTGAATTGCGCGATCTCTGCGGGGTGACCCTGGGCGCGGCGATCCATCTTGACAAGACCATACCGGTTGCCGCCGGGATTGGCGGCGGCTCTGCCGATGCGGCGGCTGCCCTGACCGCGCTTTGTGACTTCTGGGACCTGAACCCGGACCGCACCGCACTGGACGATCTGGCGCTGGGCCTTGGTGCGGATGTGCCGGTTTGTCTGCACGGGCGGCCTGCCCATATGGCGGGCATCGGCGAGGAAGTCACCTCTGCGCCCGACCTGCCCGATCTGGGCGTGTTGCTGGTGAACCCGCTGCAGGGGGTATCAACCCCGCAGGTTTTCAAGGCGCTGAATGGGGCCTTTGGCCCGGCGGATCGCATCCCCGACGCGGCCTTTGCCGACCCGGCGTCCTTCCTGGCCGCGCTCCACACAAGGCGCAACGACCTGATGGCCCCGGCGGTCAACATCGCCCCGGTGGTGGGCGAGATGCTGGCCGCCTTGGAGGGGCTGGACGGCTGTCGCCTGGCGCGCATGTCCGGCAGTGGCGCCACCTGTTTCGGCCTGTTCGACGACCCCGGTCACGCCGCCCGCGCCGCCGACGTGTTCCGCACCACCCATCCCGGCTGGTGGGCCCAATCCACACGCTTTTCCGGGGCGCGGCCGATTTGAAGACCGGACGATTTGTGGTAAAATCGGTCTTGCCATTTTAGAAGAGAATGCATAAATTGCGCGTCGCTGATGGGGCGTGGCCAAGTGGTAAGGCATCGGTTTTTGGTATCGTGTACCGTAGGTTCGAATCCTACCGCCCCAGCCAAAAGAAAGCGGGTTCCGTATGGAGCCCGCTTTTTTGTTTATTATAATATTTGACTATTGAGGAAATGTTCACTTTTTGTTCAATATCTATTTATGGTGGTTGTGCGAACAGAAAATCAGAGGATATAGTGTCGCACGCATAGCACTAGTTTATGTAGGCTTCCGAATAAAAGTCTGCCATTCAGCATATTGCTTAGTCGAGTATCTCTTATGGCTGAAACTACTATAGAATGGACTGATGCAACATGGAATCCTGTTGCCGGATGCTCCATTGTGTCTGCGGGTTGTTCAAATTGTTACGCAATGGAAATGGCTCGGCGTTTGGAAGCAATGGGGGTTGATAAGTATTCCGGGTTAACTCGTAGGAGTGGTTCCCGTACAGTATGGCGTGGTGGGGTAAAGCTAGACTACAAGTCACTTGAAGCTCCTTTAAAATGGAGAAAGCCGAGACAAATCTTTGTCAACTCAATGAGCGACCTGTTTCACGAAGATGTTCCGAACGAATTTGTTGCAGATGTTTGGTCTGTGATGGCGCGCACTCCGCAACATAACTATCAAATATTAACCAAACGACCAGAAAGAATGATTGCGGTATTTGATGAAGCTCAACTACCTGTGCTTGAGAATGTTTGGCTTGGAACAAGCGTTGAAAATTCGGAGACGGCAGGCAGAATTTCGGTGTTGCGAGCTGTCCCCGCAAAAATTCGGTTTATATCATTTGAGCCTCTTATAGGTGCTGTTGGTTCTGTCGATCTAACTGATATACATTGGGCAATTGTTGGTGGCGAAAGTGGCCCAAGAGCTCGCCCAATAAGGGAAGTTTGGATTGACGAGATTTATTTGCAATGTCAAATATACGACTCGGCCTTTTTCTTTAAGCAGTGGGGCACTTGGGGCAAGGATAACAAGCGCAGATCCAAAAAGGCCAACGGTCGTACGTATAGAGGGCAGGTCTGGGATGAAATGCCTAGTCTCTTGTGACTAGAGCTTAAGCCTTGTGCGAATGACAAACCGAATTTGGGCCATACATTATTGTGTAGGTGATAATGGCAAAGAAAAAAGAAAAGTATAACTGGGGTGATAAGCCCCCGGTTGATCCCCACACAAAAATAAAACACAAAATTATCCATGACTACGTTAAGCAATATGTTCTAACACTTAGCAAACCACGGACAGCGGACGAGTTTAAGACATCTATCTTCGATTGTTTTAGTGGGGGTGGGATATATAAAGACGGCGACAGCGACCATATGGGGTCACCTTTCCAGATATTAGAAGCTGTTCGCGAAGCGGAAAATGAGATTAGAGAGCAAGATAGGCACAAAGACCTACTAATTGATGTAAACTATTTCTTTTCGGATATTAAACCTGAAGCTATCGAAAGCTTGAAGGGGCACTTTCGAGATCGATCATACGATACGTTATTGGATAGATGTCGTGTTGCTACATGTTCAGAAATCGTAGATGAATTGATTTCTAGCGCGAAAAAACACACTCCGCGTGCTGGCAAAGCTCTGTTTATCCTAGATCAATATGGTTACTCGGATGCTACTGTTTACGATATTGTAAAAATATTTACTGAATTAAAGAAAGCAGAAGTCTTACTATTTCTTTCTGTTGATAAGATAGTGGATTTTCTGAATCCATCAGATGCCTTTAGAAAGTCATTGGATATTGCTGGCTACGATTTGCCGATTGATGAGTTGGTCTCCAAGAGGAATGAGTCAAATTTAATCCCAGTATATCAGTACGAATGTAGAAAATACCTATTACAGTCATATCTTTCAAAATTAGGGCAAATATACATTCACCCATTTTCGATTAAGTCTTATACGGATGGGCGTGAATATTGGTTTGCACATATCACAAGGAGCTGGAAGGCCCGCGAAGTAATGCTTGGCGTCCACCGTTCCTATGCAACTCATTCAGTTCTTTATGGAGTAGAAGGGCTTGACCTCATGATGTTGGGGTATGCCCCGAGGCATTCCTATGTTGATGACCTCATTAAGGAAAACACGGTAGAGGCATTAGACCGACGTCTCCCAGAGCATCTAGCGGAGAGTTTGCTAAAATACATAACTGACAATCAGCTTTTTGGTCTTAGTGTTGAAGAGTTAATGCTTAGAACAGCGAATGGAAATCCTGCAGATAAACGTGGTATGGAAAAGACATTCGACCTCTTAATGTCAACAGATGTTGTATTCAAGAGTCCGGATGGTGCAATTCGACGGTCAGGGCGTAGCGTCCAGCACACAGACTTATTGCATCACACCGGACAACGTCGTTTCATTTTCTAAATTCTGACTCACCCCACAAACCGCCGCAAAATTGAATCCACCTGGCTGCCATAGCCACCGCCGAAAAGCCTTGCATGCACCAGCAGGGGGTAGAGGTGATAGAGGGCCACGCGTTCGTCGAAGAAATTGGGGCTGAGCGGGCGGTGTTCCTGATAGCGGTCGAAGAAGCGCTGGCCGAAGGTGTGGAACAGCGTGGTATAGGCCAGCTCGATTTCCGGGTCGGCGTGGTAGATCGCCGGGTCGATGAAGGCGGCGATACGGTCGCCTTTGGCCAGCACATTGCCGCCCCAGATATCGCCATGGATCAGGCTGGCCGCCGTCGGTTCGCTCAACCAGCTGTCCAGCCGCCCGCATAACCGTTCCAGCCGCGCCATCGTGCCAGGGGGCAACTGTCCGGCGTCATTGGCGGCGCGGCCCAGATAAAGCAGGCGATGATCCCGGAAAAAATCGATCCAGCGATCGGTCCAGAGGTTGGGTTGATGCAAGGGTCCGATCAGGGTGTCGCGCTCATGGCCGAATTTCGGGGCCGTCACATCATGCAGTTTCGCCAGGATATCCGCGGCATCTTCCTGTACGCGTACGTTGATTGAGCCGCCGCTTTCCACATAATCCATCAACAGCAGGTCCGGCGTGGCCTCTATCACATGCGGCACCGGCAGGCCGGAATGATCCGCCAGATAGCGCAGCATATAGGCCTCGATATCCAGCGTATCCTCGCCATTGGCGGTCTTGGCGACCGCCTGTCCGCCGTCTTCGAAAGTCAGCTTCCAGACCTCGCCCACACAGCCGCCGGGCAGGTAATCGGCGCGGGCCAACTGGCTGCCCCGGATTTCCTCTATGCGTCTGCGATGACCGTCCTGCATCGGTGATTATTTGGGTTGAAAGCCGTTCCGCAGATTGCTGATCCAGGCGCGGGACCCGGCCTCGATCAGGTCCAGCACGTCTTCAAAACCGTCCGCGCCGCCGTAATAGGGGTCGGGCACGTCCAGACGGCCGATGGCCTCGGCAACCGGTTCCAGGAACATGCGGATCTTGTCCTGGGTCTGTTTCGGGGCCTGGTCGCGCATGCCGTTGAAGTGGCCGCCGTCCATGGCAAGTAGCAGGTCGAAGTCATGAAAGTCGTCGGGCTGGATCTGGCGGGCGCGCAGTTCACTCAGGTCGACGCCGCGTTTTGCGGCGGCGGCGATGGTGCGCGGGTCGGGTGCCTTGCCCACATGCCAGCTTTCCAGACCACAGGAATCGGTGATGATATGGTCGCTCAGGCCTTCCTCGGCCAGCAGATGGCGAAAAACCCCTTCGCCGGTGGGAGACCGACAGATATTGCCGGTGCAAACCAAAAGTACTTTTACCATAGCCCCGCCCCTGGTTTAAGGTTATGGCAGAGGTACCATAAGCCGGGAAAAGCGGAAACCATTTTTGATGCATCAGGGCGTGAAACAGGACGAACCGATCGTTATTCTGACAGGGGCCGGAATCTCCAAGGAATCCGGGCTCAGCACCTTTCGCGATGCGGATGGAATCTGGGCGACGGTCAATGTGGAGGATGTGGCGACACCGGAGGCCTTTGCCGCCAATCCGGTGCGGGTCCACGACTTCTATAACCAGCGCCGCGAAGCCCTGCAGCGCGAGGCGGTTCAGCCCAATGCCGCCCATGAGGCTCTGGCGCGGCTGGAACGCGATTGGCCCGGCGGTGTGCTGCTGGTCACCCAGAATATCGACGACCTGCACGAGCGCGCCGGATCGCGGAACGTCATCCATATGCATGGGGAGTTGCTCAAGGCGCGCTGTGGCTTTTGCGATCATGTGCAGGGCTGGCGGCGGGACCTGGGCACCGACACGGCCTGCCCGGCCTGTGGACGCGCGGGCCGCATGCGGCCCCATGTGGTCTGGTTCGGCGAAATGCCCTTCATGATGGAGGCCATTGCCGAGGCGCTTTATACCTGCGGGTTGTTCATTTCCATCGGCACCTCGGGCAATGTCTATCCTGCCGCGGGTTTTGTCGCCACCGTGCGTGAGGCGGGCGAGGCGCGCACGATCGAGGCCAATCTGGAGCCGTCGGAAGGGGCGTCCCATTTTCACGAGGCGCTCTATGGCCCTGCCTCCAAGACGGTGCCGGAACTGGTGGAGCGCCTGCTGGCGACAGTGGCGTGACGGCGCAGGATTTCGACAAGACGCTGGGGCAGGTTGCGGCCTGTGATCACTGCGCGGCGCATCTGCCTTTGGGGCCGCGTCCGGTGGTGCGGATGGAGGCCACGGCGCGGCTGATGATCATCGGCCAGGCCCCGGGCACCAAGGTGCATGAGACGGGCATCCCCTGGAACGACCCCAGCGGCGACCGGCTTCGCGAGTGGCTGCAGCTCGACCGGGACGTGTTCTACGACGCCTCGAAAATCGCCATCATGCCCATGGGCTTCTGCTATCCGGGCCGCAACCCGAAAGGCGGTGACAATCCACCGCGTCCGGAATGCGCGCCGCTCTGGCACGACACCCTGCGCGCCTTCCTGCCGGAAATTCAACTGACCCTGCTGGTTGGAAGTTACGCCCAGAAATACTATCTGGGGAAGGACATGGGCCGGACCATGACTGAAACCGTGCGCGATTTCAGGCGCTATCGGGAGACGGGTTTCCTGCCTTTGCCGCACCCGAGCTGGCGTACGACGGCCTGGCTGAAAAAGAACCCCTGGTTCGCAGAGGAGGTTTTGCCGGTGCTGCGGGCGGACGTAAAAAAATTGCTGGATATGAGTTGAGGATAAAAGAGTGACAGTCGAACAGGATATCACCCGCAAACTGACCGAGGGCCTTTCGCCTGCACAGCTGGCCGTGGAAAACGAAAGCCATCTGCATGCGGGCCATGCAGGCTCCCCCGGGACCGGGTCTTCCCATTTCCGTGTGGTTGTCGTCTCCGACAAATTCGATGGGCTGAACCGCGTTGCGCGCCAGCGTCTGGTCTATGATCTGCTGAAAGTGGAAATGGCCGGTCCGGTTCATGCGCTGGCCCTGCAGACACTGACCCCGGCGGAGGCCGCTGCCTAATCGCCGCGCGCCCTGACGAAGGCCTTCATGTGAAAGGCCGCGTGGCCGGGGGTGTAGTGATAGTCGCGTCCGATGGGGCAGGCGCGCCGGGCGGCACAGCCATGGTTCATGCAATCCGCGCCTGCCGCCGTGCGAAGATGGGCGGCGCAGGCGGCCACATCATATCCGTCACTGCTGAAGGCATCGACCGGACATCCGGTGAGGCAGGGCCGGTCCACGCAACTGTCGCAGGGCGAGGGGGCAGCCTTCCGTTCGGGCAGGTCCAGTTTTTCCCTGAAGGCCAGTGCCCCGCGATAGGCGTGCCACAATCCATATTCCGGATGCATCAGGATGAAGAGCGGCGAGGGGCTGAGGCCCTCCGCCTGCTGTGCCCATTGCTGGAAGGGGTGATAGGGCGGCCCGTCGGAGGGGTAAAAGGCGGTCGCGCCGAAGAGCGCCGCGGCCTTGTCCAGCACCTGTTTGGTCCAGATATCCAGCGCGTCTTTATGCGGAGTATGCTGTTCCTCGAAGGGGGGCCAGATCGCGCTGCCTGCGTTGCCGATCAGGACGAGCGTGCCGGCTTCTGTGGCCAGAGGATCATCATCGGCAGGGTGAAACCCGCCGCGAAGGATCAGACCGTAGTCCTGTAGATAATGGCCCAGCCGCTCCAGCATGACGGGTCAGCCTTCCTCCGGCGACCAGTCCCGCGGCGCCATTTCAAACTGGCGGAAATCGAAACCGGGCGCGACGGTGCATCCCACCAGCACCCAGTCGCCCAGGGGCTCCGCCGCTTGCCAGACATTATGGGGGATGACGGCCTGCGGGCGCTGTCCCCCGGTGAAATCATTGCCCAGGATGGTTTCCTCGACCGGCCCGCCCTCGACACAGGATTTCAGGCGCAACGGGCCACCCGCATACCAGTGCCAAACCTCATCGGCGTCGAGCACCCGATGCCAGTGAGAGCGTTCGCCCTGTTGCAGCAGGTAATAGATTGCCGTCGAGGCGGCGCGGCGGTTGCCTTCTTCAGCGGCGCGAAAGGTTTCAACATACCAGCCCCCTTCCGGGTGCGGCTGCATGTTCAACTCTTCGATAATCGTGTCAGCGTTCATATCCGCACCCTAGCGCGTTGCAATCCGTTCGAAAACAAAGGAATTCACCCATCGTAAACCTTTTGTTAACTACTTACAGGTTTCTTAATCAGCCTGAATACCAAACAAGTGGACAGGTTTGGAATATGCAGGGGGGGAATGTCTCAGGGAAAGCGATGATGCCATCCCGGATTGAGGCCGATATTCGCGATCGCATCGCCAGTCGGCCGTTGCGTCAATTGTTGGATCATTGGTTTGTGGCCCGGCAGGACCGGTTGATGCCCGCGCGTGCGGATATTGACCCGACCGCCATTGCGCCCGCGATCGGTCATGTCTGGCTGATGGAGGCGGTGCCGTCAGAGAGCAGCTTCCGCTATCGTCTGGCCGGTGAAGACATCAATATGGTCTATGGGTTCAGCCTTGCAGGGAAATTGCTGGAAGAGGTGCATGCTCCCGACAGTCTGGAGGGTATCCGCGAACGCCTCGACCGTGTGGTGCAGGGCCCCTGTATCCTCTATTCCCATGGCCGGACGCGTTATCGCAACGGCCCTGAAAGTCAGCATGACCGGCTGGTTCTTCCACTGTCAAAGGACGGAAGGACGGTGACCGACCTGATCGGGGTCACCAAATATGCCTTCGGGCGGGATGTCCGTCCCGGCGACCTTTTGCATCATGTGGTGGATGAGGTCACGGTCTTCCCCCTCACATAACGGCCCGGGCCACCGGGTTTCTGGGCCTGTCCGGCATAACAGATTCTTGTGTTTACGGTCAGCCTTTGCGCGGATCGGTTGCCTGCATGGACGGCCGGTCCATGAAACGGTCGAACCAGTTTGCCAGATCCGAACGGCCACTGCGCCAGGGGTGGTCGGCAAAGCGGAACTGCAGATAGTCGAGGGCGCAGGCGGATGCAACCGACGCCAGGCTCACCGAACGGTCCAGCGTGGCGGCTTCATGGTCAAGCAGGTCCAGCCCCGCGTTGATCGCCGCATACTGCCGGTCCACCCACCAGTCCTTGGCGACGGCGGTGCCGGTGGCCTCTTCCCGCATGGCCTGCTGGCGCAGGTTCAGTGCCGCATCGGTCACCCCCTGGGCCGTGGCATGCAGGCGCAGGATATCCCAACGCTCTTCACCACCTTCCGGGACCAGTTTCTCACCACCCTGCAGGTGATCCAGATAGTCACAGATAACCGTGGAGTCAAAAAGGGCAGGGCCGTCTTCGCGGATCAGGGCAGGGACTTTGCCCAAGGGGTTGGTCTCACGCAGGCTGTCATCCTCGAAAGGTTTGACGGAGACGACCTCGATCCGATCCATCAGGCCGGTTTCATGGGCCTGGACGAGAACCTTGCGGGCATAGGGTGAGGTCGGGCTGTAAAGCAGTTTCATTGTTGTCTTCCCCTTTTTTTATAGGACCGGGCAGCAGTCTAGGATAACCGCGCATCCGGCTGGCAGAGCCAATTTGGCGGAACCTGCGCTTAGAAGTTGTCCTTACGGTGACGCACTTCGGCAAAAACCCGGACCGGGTCGTCGGCGGAGAGGTCGAGGTTGGCGGCAAGCGCCGGGGCATCGGCGCGCAGGAAGGGGTTGGTTGCCTTCTCATCGCCCAGAAGCGACGGTATCGTCGGCTGTCCCTTGGCGCGCCTTGCGTCGATCGTCGTTGCCCGTTCGCGCAGCAGGCTGTTGTCGGGGTCAACGCTTAACGCAAACCTGGCGTTGGCCTGGGTATATTCATGGGCGCAATAGACGCGTGTCTGATCGGGAAGCCGGCGCAGTTTGCCAAGCGACGTCCACATCTGTTCCGGCGTGCCCTCGAACAGACGGCCGCACCCCAGTGCAAAGAGCGTGTCGCCGCAGAACAGGGCGTCGTCCGCCTCGAACCAGTAGGCGATATGGCCGCGGGTGTGGCCGGGCACATCGAAGACCGTGGCCCGGGCATTGCCGAAATCATACTGCTCGCCGTCGCCGACTTCGATCTCAATGCCCGGAATGCGGGCGGCATCGGCCCGGGGGCCGACGATGGTACAGCCGGTCGCCGCCTGGATTTCCCGGTTGCCGCCCACGTGATCGGGATGATGGTGGGTATTCAGGATATGGGTGATGCGCCAGCCACGGGCCTTGGCCTCCGCCAGGACCGGCGCGGCGACTGCAGGGTCGACCACGGCGGTCATGTTCTGGCCGGGCTCGTGGACCAGATAAACGTAGTTATCGTCTAGGACCGGAATTTGAACGATTTCGAGCATGGCTGGCGACTGTCCCTGTTGGGGTTAGATATTATAGCCCAGTTCCTTGGCTTTCGCTTTCACTCTTTCTGTGACGCGCTGTCCGAAAAGCTGGCCCCAGGCCTGTCCGGCCTGCATGCTTTTCATCATCATCTGGGGCTGTTTTTCGGCAAAGGCCTTGCCGCTGTCCGTCTTGTAGAAGGCCACAACGTCATTGATTTCCTTTTCGGTGAAGGTTTCATCGAAAACAGGGATCATCATGTTGACGAATTCGGGAAAGGTTGCCTCGAATTCCTCTTCGATGACACCGATAAGCTGTTGCCGGTGATCGTCCGTCAGGTTGGGCAGCGCCTGGTCAAGATTAACGCGAAGCTGCTGGATCATCGGGCCGCGCATCATGTCCAGCGTGCTGCTGGCGCCGCTGATCTTGATCAGCTCGCGGATTTTGTCCTGTTTGGATTCGGCATGGGCCGTTTGCAGGGTGGAAACGGCAAGCAGGATGCCGACAAAAAGACTGAGTAGGCGTGACATATTTTCCCCCGGGGTTAGGTTGTCTGGCGGTCAGGGTATAGGGATCAACTGGGCTTGTCATCCGGTCTATGGCCGGTAAAGCGATTGCCTTCAATTGCAGGCCGTGACACGATAACGCCATGTGGATAGATGTCGTTGACCTGAATGCATTTTATCGAAGCCGACTGGGCAAGGTGGCGCGGCATTTCATCCGCAGCCGCATCCGTCAGCTCTGGCCGGATGTGAAGGGTGAGGTCGTGGTCGGCCTGGGCTATGCGACGCCCTATCTGAAACAGTTTGAAGGTGAGGCGGAACGCACGCTGGCGGTGATGCCCGCACATCAGGGCGTGACCCATTGGCCGCGCGGCAAACCCAACCGGGTGACATTGGCCTATGAAACGGCCTTGCCCTTTCCCGATTATTCCGTCGACCGCCTGATTCTGGTGCATGGCCTGGAAAACGCGGAATATCTGCGCCAGACCATGCGCGAGGCCTGGCGTGTGTTGAAGGGAAATGGCCGGATGCTGGTGGTTGTGCCCGCACGCCGGGGGTTCTGGGCACGCCGGGATGTGACGCCGTTCGGCATGGGAAAACCCTATACGGTGGGGCAGGTCCGCCGGTTGTTGCGCGAAACGCAGTTTGAACCTCAGCAGGTGACACGCGCCCTTTATATTCCGCCGCAGAAATGGGAGTTTCTGTTGCATACAGCCCCGTTCTGGGAGCGTTTGGGCGCGCGCTGGTTCCCGCGCCTGGGCGGGGTGTTGCTGGTCGAGGCCTGCAAGCAGGTCTATGCGGCAGCGCCGATGCGGCCCCTCGCCAAACGCAAAATGGTGGTTCTTCCGGGGGCGGTGGATGTTGTCCGACGCCACAGGAAAGCGACCCGCGACGCAGCGGAATAACGCTCGGTTTGCACGGCTTTTCCAAATTTTTCCAAGACTTGAAACCGGCTCACCGTTACAATGACGAAATATACGGTGGGGGCGACAACGTTGGTAAGGGAGTGCGCCTTGTCGAGGCGACTGGTTATTGATCCGGATTCGGACGAATTGAAGTCCCCGGTAACGCGCAAGGCTCTGCGTTATTGGCACAGCCAATGCCGGGACAGCCGAATTCCATGCCGGGCGGATATCGACCCGGCAAAGCTCAAGTCCATTCTGCCCAATATGTGCATGCTGGCGGTTCTGGATGGTGGCGGGGATTTCCTGTTCCGCCTGCTTGGTACACGAATGCGGGAATTTTTATCCAACGATTATACCGGAAGGCGGTTGTCCGAGGTGGATGCGTTGCAACCCTCTGACATGCTTGTGGAAAATTTTTCGACATGTATCGACACCCGCCAACCCATTCTGGCGAATACCCCTTATGTGGGGCCGAAGAAAGATATTGCGGAACTGGAAGACCTTATCCTGCCCCTGTCGGATTGTGGGGAGAAGGTCGACCGGCTGATGATTGTCGTCGACTTCCGCTTCAAGCTGGATGATGAATGGTAGTCCGGCCTGTTACTTGCGGCGGCGCGGTAACTCAAGGAAACTGCGGCGAAGCTGGCGCATCTGCAGGCCCATCGCGATCAGTCCCAGCCCGAGAACGGCCGCAATGATCGTGAAATGACCTACCTGATCTGTGGAAAAAGACACGCTAATCCAATGACCGGCGAGCAGGACAAGGGTGAGGCAGACCAATCCGCAAATGGCGGCGCCCAGTGTTATCCCTATAACTTTCGACATCATTGGCTCATTCCTCGTTTCTCGTTGGGGAACAAGAAGCTCTTGCTGAAATACGACGCAAGTACCGTGCCAGATTATTTCCGGACAATAATGGAAGTAGAGCCATTTAACAATCGTATAGGTAGAAAAACCAAGGATGTTTCTGTGACAAATTTGTGAACCGGGCAAAAAAAGGCCAGGGCACAGGGCCCCGGCCTTTGTCTTGTCAGGCTGACTGACGATTACCCCCGGTTCTGGCGGTTCTCGATCAGATCGTCCACCACGGCCGGATCGGCAAGTGTCGAAGTGTCGCCCAGGTTGCTGAACTCATTCTCGCCGATCTTGCGCAGGATACGGCGCATGATCTTGCCGGAACGGGTCTTGGGCAGGCCCGGTGCGAATTGCAGCCAGTCCGGCGAAGCGATCGGGCCGATTTCGGCGCGGACCCATTTCACCAGTTCCGTCTTCAACTCATCGCTGGGCTCGATCCCTGCGTTGAGCGTGACATAGGCATAGATGCCCTGGCCCTTGATATCATGCGGGGCGCCGACAACAGCCGCCTCGGCGACCTTGTCATGGGCGACGAGCGCGCTTTCGACCTCTGCGGTGCCCATGCGGTGGCCGGATACGTTGATCACATCATCCACACGGCCGGTGATCCAGTAATAGCCATCTTCGTCCCGGCGGGCGCCGTCGCCCGTGAAGTAGCGGCCGGGATAGGTGGAAAAATAGGTCTGGACGAAACGGTCGTGGTCGCCATAGACGCTGCGCATCTGGCCGGGCCAGCTATCGGCAATGCAGAGGTTGCCTTCCGTCGCCCCGTCCAGCGGCGTGCCTTCGTTGTCCACCAGAAGCGGCTGGACGCCAAAGAAGGGCCGCGTGGCGGAGCCGGGTTTCAATGCGGTCGCACCCGGCAGCGGCGTGATCAGGATGCCGCCGGTTTCCGTCTGCCACCAGGTATCCACGATCGGGCAGCGTTTCTCGCCGACTACCTCGTGATACCACATCCAGGCTTCCGGGTTGATCGGCTCACCCACCGTGCCCAGCAGGCGCAGGCTGGACCTGTCGGTTTTCTTGACAGGTTCCTCCCCGTCACGCATCAGCGCGCGGATTGCGGTCGGTGCGGTATAGAAGGTGTTGACCTGATGCTTGTCGCAGACTTCCCAGAAGCGCGAGGTGGTCGGATAGTTCGGCACGCCCTCGAACATCAGTGTCGTTGCGCCATTGGCCAGCGGACCATAGACGATATAGCTGTGGCCCGTGACCCAGCCCACATCCGCCGTGCACCAGTAGATATCGCCTTCGTGATAGTCGAAGACATATTTATGGGTCATGGAGGCATAGACCAGATAGCCGCCGGATGTGTGCAGCACGCCCTTCGGCTTGCCGGTGGAACCGGAGGTGTAGAGGATGAACAGCGGGTCTTCCGCGCTCATTTCCTCTGCCGGGCAGTCGGCGGATGCCTTCGCCATTTCCTCGTGATACCAGACGTCGCGGCCCTCGGTCCAGTTGACATCGCCCTTGGTATGCTGGACCACGATGGAGGTCGTGCAGCCGGGGCATTGTTCCAGGGCCTTGTCGGCATTGGCCTTCAACGGGATCTTCTTGCCGCCGCGCACGCCTTCGTCGGCGGTGATGATGCAGTTGGATTCACAGTCCTGGATACGGCCTGCCAGGGCGTCCGGCGAGAAACCACCAAAGACCACGGAATGAACCGCCCCGATCCGGGCGCAGGCCAGCATGGCGACTGCGGCTTCCGGGATCATCGGCATATAGATGGTGATACGGTCGCCCTTCTTGATGCCCTGTGCCTTCATCACATTGGCGAATTTGCACACTTCCTCGTGCAATTCGCGATAGGTGATTTTCTTGTCGACGGTGGGTTCATCGCCTTCCCAGATGATGGCGACCTGATCGCCGCGGGTCTCCAGGTGCCGGTCCAGGCAGTTGGCGGCAACATTCAACGTGCCGTCGTAATACCAGCGGATATGCAGGTCTTTGGCGTCATAGGAAACGTCCTTTACCTGGCTGTAGGGTTTGATCCAGTCGATACGCTTGCCGTGTTCGCCCCAGAACCCCTCGGGGTCTTCGACAGACTGGCTATACATGGCCTGGTATTTGGCGTCATCGACATGAGCCTTTTTGGCCCATTCCTCCGGAACGGCAAAATCATGGACGTTGAACATTCTTATGATGCCCCCTTATTCAATGGGTGGGTTCACGTAACGGCTGGCTGGCATGTCACCCAGACCGATCGGTGCTTATTTTTGTCAATTGCCGACAATAATGCGGCGATCGTTGGGCGGATTCAATAGATAGTCCGGCTTTTTCCGCGGTTTAGTGCAGAATTTTTCACTGTCATCGAAGATTACAAAAAACTTGTAAAAAACTTCACAAGTGTTGGCGCCATATTTGAGGGCCTTCCTTGGATTTGTGGATTGAGTTTTTTAACCTGGACCGCTATTCCCAGCCTATAACTCTTTAATTCTCAGTGGATTTCAGTAAATTTAGTTAAGTGTAATACTTGGTTTCCCGGAGGGGGGCCCCGTTTTTGAGAGGGCGACGGTATGTCGAAATACAAGGCGCAGCCGACCGGCAAGGAGCGATTCTTCAAGGATAACGAAATTATCGTGTCCAAGACCGATCCCAAGGGCCGCATAGTTTATGCCAACGATGTTTTCCTGGAAATCGCCGGTTACAAGGAACAGGAAGTCCTTGAACAGCCGCATTCGCTTATCAGGCATCCGGACATGCCGCGCTGTGTGTTTCAACTGCTGTGGGATCGTATCCAGGCTGGTGACGAGATTTTCGCCTATGTGAAAAACATGGCGAAGAACGGCGATCACTATTGGGTGCTGGCCCATGTCACCCCCAGCCGCGACAGCCATAACAGGATCATCGGCTATCACTCCAACCGGCGTGTGCCGAACCGCGAGGCTGTAGGCAAGATCGAGGGGCTTTACGCGCAACTGCTGGCCGAAGAAGCCAAACACCAGAACAAGAAGGAAGGTCTTGCCGCCGGACTGGCAGCCCTGAACGCCTTTATCGAGGAAAGCGGGCAAAGCTACGATGAATTGATCTTCTCTTTGGAAAGCCAGGGTTGATAGGGGGCCGCTATGATTAAAGGAACCATCGCCAATATTAATATTGTTTTTGCCCTGGTGGCTGTCTCCAGTCTGGCGACAGTGGTCTTCGCGCTGCTTGGGTTGCCGTCCTGGACGGTGATCGTGGCCGATGTGGCGACACTTGTGATCACCGGCGTCGGCCTGTTCGCCATGGCAAAACTGCGCCAGCGGTTGAGCACGGTACGCGACGCCTGCAAGCGGGCGGCGGCTGGCGATATGGAGGCGCGTGTCCTCTATGTCCTGCATGGGGATGAGTTCGGTGAGCTGCAGGCGGGTATCAACCACCTGCTCGATGTGACCGATGCCTTCGTCCGCGAGGCCGAGGCCAGCCTGCGCCATGTGGCGGAAGGCAAATTCTATCGCCGTATCCTGCGCCGGGGTCTGGATGGTGAGTTCCGACGGTCGGCGGAGGCCTGCAATGCGGTAACCGATGCGATGATGCGTCAGGATCAGAAACTGCACGAGATGGCTCGGGAATTCGAGGGTGGCGTCAAGGGCGTGGCCGATGCCGTCGGAACAACGGCCGGCGAATTGGTTGCATCCGCCGACGGTCTTGTTGGCGAGGCGAGCGGCGTGACCGAACGGGCGGGCGCGGTGGCGAATGCGGCCCGCACGGCGTCTGAAAATGTCCAGACCGCCGCCGCGGCAGCCGAAGAGCTGAGCGCGTCGATCGGCGAAATTCGCGGGAACGTCAGTAAGGCTGGTCAGATCACCAATAAGGCGGTTCAAACCGCCCGCAGCGCCACCGGCAATATCGACAGCCTCAAGGAGGCGGTCAGCCATATCGGCACAGTGGTGACCCTGATCCGCGAGATCGCCGACCAGACCAACCTGCTGGCGTTGAACGCCACCATTGAGGCGGCCCGTGCGGGCGAGGCGGGCAAGGGGTTTGCCGTGGTTGCCAATGAGGTCAAGACGCTCGCCAACCAGACCGGCAAGGCCACCGACGATATCACGGCCCAGGTGGCTGAAATGCAAGGCGCGACAGATGTCGCCGTGGCCGCCATCGAGGAAATCGACACGGTCATCAGCGACGTTCAGGAAATTGCCGCAACAATCTCGGCGGCGATCGAACAGCAGAGCGTGGCAACGGTCGAAATCGCCCGCAGCATGGAAGAGGCTTCCCAGTCCGCTTTGGTGGTGTCCGACAATATCACCGAGGTCCGTGGTGCGGCAGAGGCCACCGGCGCAAGCGCACAGCGCATGTCGACCTCCTCGGCGGCCCTGTCCGACCAGTCCAAACAGTTGGAGACCGGGGTGGATCACTTCCTGAGGACCCTGCGTCGGGAATAGGCAGGACTGCACCTTTCCGATTATCAGACAGAACCCCGGCCCAGTGCCGGGGTTTTGCTGTTGTCCACAGACACCTGTTGATCTGTTATAGTTTCACCGCAAGCATTTCGACCTGGGGGAAGGCATGTATGTGACGATGAAACCGCCGCCGGGGCTGCAACCTTTCGTGGCGCGCTTCTGGACCAATGCCGATGACGGGCAGGCGGCTTCTTCCGGCGCGGTAATCACGCGTGAGGCGGTCCTGCCCAGTGGGATGGCGCATCTGGCGATCCGGCTGTCGGATGCATCCTTTGACATTTCAGACAGCAACGGGGCATTGCGGGCCGGGCCGATGGTTGCCTGCGGCCTGCGCAGCCAGCCCTATTACCGCCTTCGCGGGGAGCCGGTCATTTCCGTGGGGGTACAGCTTCGCCCCGGCGCGGGGCCGGTCCTGTTCGGGATGCCCGCCGATGAAATGGCCGATATGCATGTGCCCTTGGATGACCTCTGGGGGCGCTTTGCCCATGAACTGCGGGAGCGTCTGGCGGAGGCCCCGACGGCGGATGAGCGCCTTACCTTGTTCGCGCGGCTTCTGGAAAGCCGTTTGCAGCGGGCGAGGGGGATGCATCCGGCGGTGGCGCTTGCCCTGCACCGCTTTGCGGATCGGGTGGATGTGGCGGCCGTGGTTGAGGAGACCGACTACAGCCACCGTCATTTCAATGTCCTGTTCCGTCAGGCCGTGGGCCTGTCGCCCAAACGCTATTGCCGGATTTTGCGGTTCAGGGAGGCGCTGGAAAGTCTGGCGGCAAGCCCGGAACAGGCTCCGGCAGAGCTTGCCCTGGACCAGGGGTACAGCGACCAGGCGCATTTTAACCGTGATTTCCGCGCCTTTGCCCATATGACACCCGGTGCCTACCGGCGCAGCCGCCCCAACGCCGTCTTTCACGTGCCGTTTGAGGAAAGTGAAATCCCGTGAGGTCAAATTCCTTCAATACGGCGCATGCGGAGGGCGGGTATTTTCCAACCTCTCGATAACCCAAGGGGTGAAGGGCAGACCATGAAAATTCACGACGTATATCCCTATCTGCATGTGAAGAACTGCGACAAGGCGATTGAATTCTGCAAGCAGGCTTTCGGGGTGACCGAGCTGTTCCGGCTGACGGAGCCGGGAGGGCGCATCGGCCATGTGGAACTGGATTTCGGCGGAACGACCATCATGATGGCCGATGAGTTCCCCGAATGCCATATTCAAAGTCCGCAAACGGTGGGCGGCCCGTCGGCCACGATCCATCTGCATGTGGATGATGCGGATGCCTGCATTGCGCGCGCGGTTGACGCCGGGGCGACGGTTCAGCAGGAACCACAGGACTGGTTCTATGGTGAGCGGTCGGGCACGATCATCGATCCTTTCGGCCATCGCTGGAATATCGGACACAGTATCGAGGCGGTGGAGCCGGAAGAGATGCAGCGGCGCTATAACGCCATGCTGGCGGAAGACGCCTGAAAAACGATATGGCAGAAAAAAGCGGGGGTGGCTGAGGGGCCACCCCCGTCTCAGTTGAGCCGCAGGGTTGGCATTACTGTCTGATCGAGGTCAGGAATTCGTCCATGGTGTTTTGCAGGCGGGTCGCCTGATCGGTCAGGCCTCGGGTGGCGCTGTGCATGGCTGTGGCCGCAGAACCGGAGGAGGCCGCCGCATCGCGCAATTCGCCAATCGTACCGGTCACTTCCGATGTGCCGGAGGCGGCACGTTGCACATTTTCCGCGATCTCATGGGTGGCCTCGCCCTGCTGGTCGATGGAGCTTGCGATTTCCACGGTGATTTCGGAGATTTCCTGGATCACTTCGCGGATCGACTGGATCGCGGACACGGCCTCTTTGGTAGTGCCCTGGATCTGGTTCACATGTTCGGAGATTTCCACCGTGGCCTTGCCGGTCTGGGTGGCGAGGCTTTTGACCTCGTTGGCGACCACGGCAAAGCCCTTGCCCGCATCTCCGGCCCGCGCCGCCTCGATGGTGGCGTTCAACGCAAGCAGGTTGGTCTGTTCGGCAATGTCCTGGATCAGGGTCACGACCGCGACGATCTTGTCGGCAGCTTCCGACAGGCTGCCGACGGTGGCGTCGGTGCGGCCAGCCCGGTCGACGGCGGATTGTGCGATTTCGGACGACCGTCCGGCGCGCTGGCGGATTTGCTGGATGGAAGAGGAGAGTTCTTCTGCCGCTGCTGCCACGGCGCCGACGTTGTCCGACGCACCCTGGGCGGCACCGGCCACGGCGTTGGTGCGGTTTTCGGCCTGTTCGGAGGCACCGCGCAGGCGGTTGGCATTCTGGTCCAATTCGCCGGTCATGGTCGCAATGGTGTCGGCGACTTCTTTCACACCCCGTTCCAGATCATCGGCCAGTTGAAGCTGTGCGTTGCGCTTTTCTTCGGCCATGGCCTCTGCCTGGGCGTCCTGCTGACGGCGCAGGTCCTCGTTTTCCAACAGCTTTTCCTTGAAGCTGTGGAAGGCGGCGGCGACTTTGCCGATTTCATCGCGGCTTTTCACCGCCACGTCTGCGGTCATGTCACCGGCAGCCAGCGCATTGAGGGCTTCCGCCACTTTGGACAGGGGGCGTGAAATGGCGCTGCGCACGATCCAGATCGTCAGGGTGGCGGCGACCGTCAGGGCAATGACACTGAAGACCAGCATGAACTGGCTGGCTTCTTTCTCCTGTGCCTCTGCGCGGGCAACGGCCTGTTTTGTTTCGGACTCAAGATTGCCGAGCAGTTCCTGAAGCTGTTCGCCAAGCGCCGCCTCAAGTGTCTTGAGGTCTTCTTCCATTTTGACGGCGGTCAGGAAGGACCCCTCCTCGATATAGCTGAAGACGCTGCCGGCCTGCTTGTCGAAGGCGGCATGGGCCTCCGCGATTTTGTCCAGCCCCGTCAGGACGGCCTGGAAGCGGGCGGTTGTTTCGGCATCCGGGTTCCCGTCCAGTACGTTCCGGGCGATGCCCTTGGCATCCGTCAGATTTTCCGCGATCAGTTCGGACTGTTGCTGGAAGGCGGCGACACGTGTCTTGTAGATTTTTTCCGCATCGTCGTCATAGATCACTTCCTCGCCGACGCGCATGGTGCCTTCCAACTGGCGGCCCTGTTCCAGGTTATGCAGGTGGATTTCGCGCACCGCGGATGCAATCGGCATGGCGTTGTTGGCCAGGCGGTTCACCTGTTCGCCGATGGCGGCGATATTGGTCTGGGCGACGATGGCGGAAACGATGAACAACAAAAAGGCAAAACCGACAACGGCGTAGATGCGCATCGCGACCGTCAGCCCGCCCTTCCCGGGTTTGTTGGTGTTCATTCCTTCCGCAAGGCCGCCTATGTCCGCCGGAGCGGCCGCAATGTCCGTCATGCCCAAAACTCCCCTGTGTGATGGCTGATTATTGGATGCGGGTTGTCCTTATTGGTTTTTCATTACGTATTTGTTGCATATCTGTGACAGTTTTCCATAGCCAAATCAGATCGAATTTTCCTTAAATCTCAACTTATTATCCTGGTCTATTCCTGTTATATACTGGGGCTATGAAATGCAGGGTGTGGGGCCGCGCCGTCTTTTCAAGTGCGGGCGGTTGTGTTACCCCCTGACCGGTTTATGGCTGGTTTGCCCCTGATAGGGTGCGCCTGGCCCGGGTTAGCGGAAGCGGATTCAATGCGAAATTTTCTGGATTTTGAACAGCCTATTGCTGAACTGGAAGGCAAGGTAGAAGAGCTGCGCCACCTCGCCGGTGACGGCGAGATGAATATTGCCGACGAGATTGGCAAGCTGCAGACCAAGGCCGACAAATTGTTGCGCCAGACCTATGCCAAACTGACGCCCTGGCAGAAGGTACAGGTCGCACGGCATCAGGACCGGCCGCATTTCGGCGACTATGTCTCCACATTGATCGAAGATTTCACGCCGTTGGCGGGTGATCGCGGTTTCGCCGAAGACAAGGCGATCCAGGGCGGTATGGGCCGGTTCCGCGGCCAGTCCTGCGTTGTGATCGGTCATGAGAAAGGCCACGACACCCAGTCCCGCGTGGCGCATAACTTCGGTATGGCACGCCCGGAAGGCTATCGTAAGGCGATCCGCCTGATGGAAATGGCTGACCGTTTCGACCTGCCGGTGATCACGCTGGTTGACACTGCCGGTGCCTATCCGGGGGTTGGCGCGGAAGAACGCGGCCAGGCGGAAGCCATTGCACGTTCCATCGAGAAATGCCTCGAGATCAAGACGCCGCTTGTCGCCACGATCATCGGTGAAGGCGGGTCCGGCGGGGCCATTGCATTGGCGGCTGCGGACAGTGTCCTGATGATGGAACATTCCATCTATTCTGTGATTTCGCCGGAAGGCTGTGCCTCGATCCTGTGGCGCAGCGCCGAACATGCCCAGACCGCGGCGGAGGCCCTGCGCCTGACCGCACAGGATCTGGAAAAGCTGAAGATTATCGACCGGATTGTGGCGGAACCGATGGGCGGTGCGCACCGTGACCCGTCCGAGGCGATCATCTCCCTGGGCAATGTCATCGAGGATGAGCTTAAAAAGCTGACCGCGATGGACGGCGCCAGCCTGCGCAAGCGCCGGCGTGAGAAATTCCTGGCGATTGGCCGGGACCTCTAAGCATCATGATCGGGGGGCGGATATTCGCGATGCTGTCCCCCGCCGTGCTTTTGTCGGCCTGCACGCTCGTTCCCTTTGAAAAAGAAGCGCCGGAAGACTGCTATTGGGTCACCCTGACAGCGGAGGGGGATTATTGCCAGGCCGCCCGTGATCAGGATAACAAACTGCTTAGCTTCTATGCCGATATGAACGGCTATAATCTCGATGATGAGGTCTGCATCTGTGGTAAGCCTGCGGCCATGTCCCACTGCAAGACCGGCCAGCCGATGGACCTCAGCCATCTGGGCCGCCAATGTCCGGGACCGCCGCCTGCCTATTGATCTCCCAGCCTGTTGCCGGGTCAAAACAGGTTTCGATCTCTAATCCGGAAAGACGGTTATTCGGTGTAGCGGGCGATGATCTGACTACGCTTGTCGTCGGTGAGGCTCCTGGGGATGGCCTCTTCTACTTGGGCGACGATGGCCTGCGCGTCGGGATAGGTCTTGCGCAGCCCAAAATTCATACTGCCCCTATGCCCCTTGGTCACAAAGTCGGCAGGAATACTGAAGAATTTGTCCAGGATGCCCAGTTCACGCATTTTGTATCGTGTCACGAACGGGTCGGCGTAATAAAAGTCTGCACGACCAAACTGCAGCATCTTGAGTATCTGGTCTATTTTGTAGACGGTTGTCCGATTGGGGTGATGTTTCCAGATGTGTTCGCCGGAGCTGTTTCCGATGAAGTCCACTGCGCTGAACTCATACAGCTCTTCCTTGGTGCGGACAGCGCGGAGGGCATCGGCGCGAGGGTTGTTGACGGCAACGAATAACGCTGCCTCTGCCAAGGGAGTTACGGCCGTAGGGGCGAAATAGACATATTCCAACCTTTTTGCCGTAATGGGGCAGCACAAAGCGTCCGCGGTGCCGATGGCAACCATCCGTTGTGCCCGTTCCCAGGGATAGCCGTTATGCGTCAAGTCAAAGCCGCAGGTTTCGCCAAGCACGTCCATCAGGTCAATGAGAATACCGTGCGCCGTTCCGTCTTTTTTATTAATGAAGGAATAGGGCTGAAAGCTATAGTAGTAGGCTGCTCGCACCAGGGGTCGATTCGATGTTTGGGCCGGAGCCAGAGAAGCAGCCAAGGCCGGGGCGCTGGCGAGGCAGCCTGCGATGAAAGAACGGCGGGAGATCATCTTATTATCCCTTTAAATCTGGAAGTATTAACATGCCCCTCCATGCGCCAGTACGAATTGTAACAAAATAGGTATATTCCAGCAAATTTGAATGATGGTTTTGCCTGATTGGCCGTAGGATTCCGACATTCGTAATGCTGTGGTTTCGCTCTTTTTACCTTTCGCAGTTTCTTCTGGCGTGACGCATCATAAACCGTCGTTTCCATGCAAGTTTTCAGGCTGAAAGCGAGTCTAGCTAGATAGAGACAAAGAGGTAGGAGGGGTATTTCATGGACGGGGCAGCATTAAAGGAATGGCGCAAGGCAGAGCGGGAGCGACTGCTCGACTTGCGGCGGGTCCTCTCGGCAGAGGAACGCGCCGCGCGCGATGCCGCGCTGATTGCCAACCTGGAGAACGTTCTGGGAGATGTGCGCGGCAAGGTTGTCAGCCTCTATTGGCCGATCAAGAAAGAACCGGACCTGAAACCCGTGATGCAGCGCGTGACCGACCTTGGCGGCATCTGCGCCCTGCCGATTGTCGAGAAATACGGTCAGCCCCTGGTCTTCAAGAGCTGGGCCAAGGGGGAGCCGCTGGAACGTGGCGTGTGGAATATCCCGGTGCCTGCCAAAGGGGAGGTGGTCACGCCGGATATCGCCTTCGCGCCGGTGGTCGGCTTTGACCGGAATTGTTATCGGCTTGGCTATGGCGGTGGATTTTTCGACCGCACATTGGCGTCTTTATCCCCCATGCCCTTTGTGATCGGGGTGGGCTATGCACAGGCGGAAATCCCGACGATCCACCCGCAACCTTTCGATATTCCCATGTCGGTAATTGTGACCGAAACGGAAGTAATCAAATAATTACACCTCGATTGATGATTTAATGGAAAGGCCATGAAGCGGTCAGCGAACTGAAACGCATCTGTCACGTGGTGGCATGATACTGCGCGCCTCTTAACATAAGAATTTGGGGTGACGATCATGTCGCAGGACAAGATGGTGAATAAAGCGGCGCTTTCCCGGCGTCGTTTCCTGGGTAGCGCGGCGGCCGTGGGGGCCATGACAGCCGTTGGTAGTTTTCCGATGCCGGCCCTGGCGCGGGGTGGTAAACCGGTCCTGACGCACGGCCTGCAAAGCGGCGATATCGCCGTGGACGGCGGTGTGGTTTGGGCGCGTGCTGACCGGCCTTCGCAGATGCTGTTGGAAATCGCGACCAGCGATACCTTCAAGAATTCCGTCCAGTTGCGCGGCCCGGCGGCGATCGAGGCAAGCGACTTCACCGCCAAACAGGTTCTGACCAACCTGCCGGCGGATCAGGATATTTTCTATCGCGTCCGCTTCCAGGACCTCTATGACCTGAACCTGGTGAGCGAACCGCAGGTGGGGCATTTCCGCACCGCGCCCGCCGCCAAACGCGACATCACCTTTGTCTGGACCGGTGACACGGCGGGCCAGGGTTGGGGGATCAACGAGGAATGGGGCGGCATGCGCGGTTACGAGACCATGCGCAAGCAGAACCCGGATTTCCTGATCCATTCCGGCGACAACGCCTATTGCGACGGCCCGATCCAGGCGGAGGTCAAACTGGAAGACGGTACGATCTGGAAGAACATCGTCACCGAGGAAAAATCCAAAGTGGCGGAAACGCTGAACGAATTCCGCGGCAACTATAAATACAACCTGATGGATGAAAATGTCCGCCGCTTCTACAGCGAAGTGCCGGTCCTGACCCAGTGGGATGACCATGAGGTTCTGAACAACTGGTATCCGGGTGAGATGTTGGATGCAGACGACCGTTACACGGTGAAAAGCGTCTCCCTGCTTGCCGCCCGTTCGGCCAAGGCTTTCCGCGAATTCATGCCGATGCGCGAACATGCCATCGAACCGGGCCGCGTTTATCGCAAGGTCTCCTACGGCCCGTCGCTGGATGTTTTCATCCTGGATATGCGCAGCTATCGCGGCCCCAACGATGCCAACAACCAGGTGGAGCCGTCCCAGCAGACCGCCTTCCTGGGCGAGGCACAGTTGAAATGGCTGAAACAGGAATTGCTGGCTTCCAAGGCAACCTGGAAAGTGATCGCGGCAGATATGCCGATCGGCCTCATCGTCTATGACAACTGGAAGGACAAAAGCACCTTCGAGAATGGCGCAAACGGCGACGGTCCGGTCCTGGGCCGCGAACATGAATTCGCCAACCTGCTGCGCTTTATCAAGAACAACAAGGTGCAGAACACGGTCTGGTTCACGGCGGACGTGCATTACACGGCCGCCCACTACTATGACCCGGACAAGGCGCAGTTCCAGGATTTCGAACCCTTCTGGGAATTCGTCTCCGGGCCGATCCATTCCGGGTCCTTCGGGCCGGGCGACATGGACAACACCTTCGGGCCGCAGGTCATGTATACCAAGAACCCGGGTGGCAAAGCCAATCTGCCCCCGACCGAAGGCCTGCAGTTCTTCGGCCATGTGAAAATCGACGGCGACACCGAGGTCATGACCGTGACCCTCAAGGATATCGCCGACAACAGCCTCTATACGGTTGATCTCAACCCGAAACAGAGCCTGTAGTGACGGGATGGGGCAGTCGTTTCATCCGGCTGCCCCCTTCTGGAGACCCCCGATCAGGTCGGGGATGAGCAGTGTTTGGTTTGTTATGGATTCCGCTCATTCCCGCGCAGGCGGGAATCTGGGATGGAGCTTGGCAATTGCCCATTGCCAGCCCAATTTTGGCCCGCTATTAACCCCTTATGACTGAAGGGCCCTTATTTCGATATCGTGAGTTGAAAAAGGACGGCAGCCTGCGCGCCGATCCGGTTCAGGAACTGGCGGCGGAAAAGCTGCAGAGCCTGCATCATGCCTTGAAAGGCTATGAGCCTTCGGTGGATGACGGTGGCTGGAAGGCGCGTCTCGGCCTGACCCGGCGTAAGGAGGAACCACCCCAGGGGCTCTATATGTATGGTGGTGTCGGGCGCGGCAAATCCATGCTGATGGACCTGTTCTTCGAGGATGCGCCGGTGGAGAAGAAGCGCCGGGTCCATTTCCACGAATTCATGATCGAAATCCAGGAAGCCATCCACCAGTGGCGTCAGGAACAAAAGACGCGCGGCTCCAAGGAGACCGACCCGCTGCCCAAGATCGCAGAGCATGTGGCGAAAGATACCTGGCTGCTGTGCTTTGACGAATTCCATGTGACCGATATCGCCAATGCGATGATCCTGGGCCGCCTGTTCGAGGCGCTTTTTGCGCGTGGCGTGGTGGTGGTCGCCACCTCCAACTGGCCGCCGGATGACCTCTACAAGGACGGCTTGCAGCGGGAGAATTTCCTGCCTTTCATCGAGTTGCTGAAACGGCGTGTCGATATCCTGCATCTGGACTCGCCCACCGATTATCGCCTGATCCGGCTGAAGACCATGAAGGCCTATCACGCGCCGCTGGGCCCGGCGGCGACCACGGCCCTGAAAAAGGCGTTCGAGGAGTTGACCGAAGGCGCGCATGTGATCCCGGAGACGGTGACGGTCAAGGGCCGCAACCTGACTTTCGACCATACCGCCCGTGGCGTCTTGCTGGTGAAATTTGCCTCCCTGTGCGAACAGCCGCTTGGCGCGGAGGACTATTTGCGCATCGCACAGCGTTTCCACACCCTGGTCATCGATGGCGTGCCCAAGCTGGGTGAAAACAAACGTAACGAGGCCAAGCGTTTCATGACCCTGATCGACGCGCTTTACGAGGCGCGCTGCAAGCTGGTCATGGCCGCCGACACGCCGCCCCACGAGATTTACCGCGAAGGCACCCACGCCTTTGAGTTCGAACGCACGGTCTCGCGCCTGATGGAAATGCAGTCCCGGGAATACCAGGAACTGCCCCACCGTCATGACGGCGACGGCTGATCCACAAATATAACGCGATGTCATAAATCCATATTGACCGCCGGGCGCGGGAAGGTTATCAAAGCCCCCGCGCCCCAGTGGCGGAATTGGTAGACGCGACAGACTCAAAATCTGTTGTCCTTACGGACGTGCCTGTTCGAGTCAGGCCTGGGGCACCATTCCGCAAAAGACAGACAAACACAAATGACCATGACCGTCGGGATTTTCCCGGCGTTTTTCGTTTTGGGCTTGGCATTTCCGGCGCATGCTTCCTACATGAGGTATACAGGGTTACCGTTCAGGGGAGGGGAGATGGACGTCGATCACAGCAAAATCAGAGGTTTCGCCGACCGTCAGGCATTTCATGACTGGCTGGCAGAGCATCACGCCGACGAGACCGAGCTTTGGGTCAGGATTGCCAAGAAAGGCGCAGAGGTCCGGACCGCGACCATGGCGGACTGCATTGATGTGGCGCTGGCCTGGGGCTGGATCGACGGATTGAAGAAGGGGCTGGACGAGACGGCCTATCTTCTTCGTTTCACGCCGCGCAAACTCCAGTCCGCATGGTCGAAACGCAACCGTGACATAGCGGAAAACCTGATCGCAGAAGGACGGATGCAGCCTGCCGGGCTGGTCCATGTGGAGGCTGCCAGGGCGGACGGTCGTTGGGACCAGGCCTATGCGGGTCAATCGAATTTCGAAATCCCCGCTGATTTCCTTGATGCGCTGGCGGAACGGCCCAAGGCCAAGGAGACATTCGATGGCCTCAACCGGGCCAATCTATTCGCCATCTATTACCGGCTGCACACCGCCAAAAAGCCGGAAACCCGGACAAAACGTTTCAATACGCTGCTGGACATGCTGGGCCGGGGCGAGAAAATCCATTGAACCCGTCCTTCCCGCGAAGGAATGGCTATAACACTGTCAGGACCAGATTGGCGGCGGCGCCTGCGAGCAAGGCGAGAAAGGTGAGGGTCATGCCGGTGGTTCTGATCTTGAAATTTTCCTGTGCCTGGCTGACGCCATAGGCATGGATGCAACGCCCTGCCAACAGGCTTACCCCGATTGCATGCAGCAGCCAGACGGGCCCGCCCTGTAGCTCCACCAACAGCAGGAGCAGCAGAGTAATCGGTGCATATTCGACAAAATTGCCGTGGACCCGGATACGTCGCTCCAGCATCGTATCGCCCTTGTCGCCGAGTGCGGCGCGCAGCTTGTGTCGCATGGTAACCACGCGGACACTCAACAGAAGCAGGAGCAGCGCGGCAAGTGCAGCATAGATTGGGGTAACGGTGACGATCATCGGAGTCTCCAATAAATACTTGGACCGGCACTATAAAACGAAACTTGTCTCCTGCCACCCTCATGTCTGATGCAGGTCTCCGAATGGGTAGTGTTGCCGCCGGTGAAATGTTTCAGCTTGGAAGCCTCCGTGGGTACGCGGGTCAAGCCCGCGCATGACGAATTACTATTAGCAGTACACCTTAGTCCGTTCGTCCCGGCGAAGGCCGGGATCTCCTGATGCCTTCTCAACCGCCGGAGCTTACGGCCTGAGATCCCGGATCAGATCCGGGACGAACGGTGGTTGTTTGATTGATGACTTTAACCACGCGCCAACGGATGCGCTGTTTCCACCAGCTCCCTGAGTTTTTCGCCGAGCACATGGGTGTAGATCTGGGTGGTGGAGATGTCGGCATGGCCGAGCAGTTGCTGGACCACGCGGAGGTCTGCGCCGTGATGCAGCAGGTGGCTGGCGAAGGCGTGGCGCAGAACGTGGGGGCTGACCTTTTTGGGGTCCAATCCTGCGTCCAGCGCCAGTTGTTTGAGAAGCTGGCCGACGCGCTGGCGGGTCAGGTGCCCCTCCTTGGCGGTGGAGGGGAAGAGGAAGGGGCTGTCCTTCATACCCTTGGGCAGAAACACGCTTCGCATGCTGTCATAGTCGGAAAGCGCGTCTTTCGCCGGGCCGGAAAGAGGGACGATCCGTTCCTTGTTGCCCTTGCCCCTGACGGTCAGGAAGTCGCGCCCGGGGGCGGCGGCATTGGCGGGCAGGGCCACCAGTTCCGAGATGCGCAGGCCCGTGGCGTAGAGCATTTCCAGCAGGCAGACCAGACGAATGCCTTCCGGTTCCCCGTCCCGATGCGCGGTATGGAGCAGGGCATCCACCTCCGCCTCGCTCAATACCTTGGGCAGGGGGCGGGTCGTTTTCGGGTTTTCCAGAACCGTTGTCGGATCGTCTTCCCGCGCGCCCTCGTCATAGAGGAAACGGTAATACTGGCGCAGGCAGGACAGCCGCCGCGCCGCCGTGCTGGCCTTGGTTCTCTGATCGGCCAGATATTTCAGATATTCCTGAAGGTCTTTGCCCTGTGCCTGATCGAGACTGGTCCTGCGGGCCTTGAGAAAGCCGTTCAGGTCGAGAAGATCACGCTGATAGGCCTCAAGGGTGTGGCGGGCGGAGCCGCGCTCCGCCGCCATCATTTCAAGGAAGGCGTCCAGCCGGGCTGCCATGACCCGTCCTACAGATCGTTGGTCAGCGCCACCTCTAGGGCCAGTTTTTGCCCGTCGAGCGTCAGGCCGAGGCTGCGCAGGGTGTAGATGGCATCGACCAGCGCATCCGGGTCGGTTGCGGTTTCATCCGTGGCCCCGAGCGCGACCAGCATCCAGGCAACGGCCTCTGCCCGCGCGCCTTTCTGGGCGGCGCGCACCATCAGCGTGGTGGCGGCGGGGTTGGGTTTGTTGACCTGTTGGACCGGCGTGGTGTCGGCAAGGTCGGCCCAGGCCTGATCGCTGGCCGGTTCCTGGCCGGCAACGTCCAGCAGGCGATAGGCGAGATAGGCCTTGCGGGTCAGGTCGCGGTTGCTTTCATCCTCGCTTTCCAACTGCACGGCCTGGACCCAGCCGGTCCGGTCCGCTTCTTCACGGTTGGCGCGATAGTCGTCGCTGGCAAGGCGGGCCAACGCCCAGAGACGCTGGTATTCCAGTTTGGCTTCCGGGTCGTGGGCGGCCTGGATGCGCAGATGGTCCAGCCAGGCTTCCGCCGGTTTCGGACGGCCGATGGCAAAGAGCAGGCGGGTGGCTTCGCCCGCAAACTGGGACAGGTCACCGCGCACGGGTATTTGCTGAACCTGGGGTTTGTGCAGCTCTACCGCCACCGGATAGAAGCCGTTCCGGCGGGCCAGTTGCAGCGAGGTACCGATGATCAGGGCCTTGGTTTCCGGGGCGGATTCGATGCTTGCCGCCTGGAACAGGAGGGCGCGGCTGCGGGCGTCGTAATTTTCGGTCGCAATGGAGATCGGGCGCTGCAGTTCTGTGTTGTCGAAGGACACGGACTTATACAGTTCCGCCAGCATATCGGCGTCCACGGCACCCAAAAAGGCGGCCTTTTCCGCCGCCATCAGGCGCGTTTCGATATCGGTGTTCGGGTTGCTGGCAATCGCGCGCAGCATGGCCGGATCGGCATTGTCCAGGGCCTGCGCGGGGATCGGCGCCTCCGCCAGCCACATCATGCCCATATGCAGGGGCGTCAGCCGGTCCACCTCAGGCAGGGACAGTTTGCGTCCGTCGGCGATTTTGGAAACCAGCGCAAAGAACAGCGGGTCCGACGTGCCCTGGTCTTCCAGCAGGGTCGCGCCAAAGCGGGCGGCGTCCATATTGCCGGCGGACAATTCGCACAAGACCAGATGTTTCTGCCAATAGGCGGTCTCAAGGCCTGCTTTCTGGGCTCGGACAATGTCACAAGCCCGGGCGACCTCGCCACTGAGCAGGCTTGCCTCGACCACCGTGCGGGTCAGGTCCTGGTTGGTTCCCTCCGGCAGACTGGCGCTGTCATAAAGTTTCAGTGCGTCTTCTGGGAAACCGAGCTGGGCCAGGCGCATGATGCGCAGGCTCAATAGAAAGGCGGGATTGCCGTCGGCCTTGCTTTCCGCACCGGGCAGTTCGGCAGAGGTGACCAGCAGGCGATGCGCCAGATCGCGCAGGGCCGGTGAACTCACCTGCGTCGGCAGGCTTTCCAGCAGCAGGCGAATGCGCGCGCGGTCTGTTCCTTGCCACATATCCACACCCAGGCCGCCATCGGCGCTCAACAGGCCGGTGGTGTTGGGATCGACTGCCTGCAGGCGTTCCACGGTGATGGTGCCGCTGTCGGTCTCGATCACCCGCGTTTGCGGCAGGCGGGGCGTCACGCCCTGGCCGTTGCCGCCATTGGTGGCAGCATCGGGGGCGTTGTCCGGTTCAACCGGGTTGGTCGGGAAAAGCGGAACCGGCGCGCTGCCTGAATTCTGCTGTTGAGCCAGCGCCGGTTGCGCGGTGAACAACCCGCCGGCAAGTGTTGCCAGCAGGGCCCCTTGCTTAACGCGGGAACTGACTGTCATCGAGGACCGTCTCCACCTGGTGCGTCGGGGCGGGAATATCCCAGGTGGCAAGAAATGCACCACCGCCGACGATGACTGCTGCAACGAGAATAACTAAAAATTTCAGGAGGTTACTCATACCGCTTCCCAAGAAGTCTTTTGGTTCAGATATTGATTCAGACGTGTATTCTAGGCCAGTGCCGCCATTTTTCCAGAAGAACAAAGAAAATGTGGCGCTGTCATGGCCCTTTACGCTAATGATCCACTATGGCAATTCTGCGGCAGTGTATATATATGAAGGCTGGTAATGCAAAGCCTATCGAAAAATAACAACGACCCGGCGGTTATTACCCGCGAAGGGCTGCGTCTCGACAGGCCGATCGTGCTGATCGGCATGATGGGCGCGGGTAAATCCGTGATCGGCCGGTTGATGGCAAACCGGCTGGGGCTGGATTTTGTCGATGCGGACCGCGAGATCGAAGAAGCGGCGGGCATGACCATTGCCGAAATCTTTGAAATCCACGGCGAAGACTATTTCCGCGACGGCGAGCGCCGGGTGATCGACCGCCTGCTGAGCGAAAAGCCCAAAATCCTGGCCACCGGCGGCGGCGCCTATATGGACGAACGCACGCGTGAGGCCATCGCGGAGCGCGGCATATGCGTCTGGCTGCGGGCGTCTTTCGACGTGTTGTGGGAACGTGTTTCGCGCAAGAGCCACCGGCCGCTGCTGCAGAACCCGGACCCGCAGGGCACGCTGAAAGGTCTGATCGACACACGCTATCCGGTCTATGCGCAAGCCGCGATCACGGTGGACAGCGATCATATATCCAAGGAAGACATGGTGGATCGCGTGATCGACGCGTTGAAAAGCTATCAGGAGAAAAAGCAGTGATTCATCACACGGTGGCCGTAGAGCTGGGTGAGCGCGCCTATGACATCGTCATCGGGTCCGATGTCCTGTCCCGCGCGGGTGGGCTGATCAAGCCGCTGCTGAAGACGCCGCGTGCGATCATCGTCACCGACAGCAATGTCGCGCCGTTGCATCTGGAGCCGCTGACCGCGTCGCTTGATCAGGCGGGTATCCGTCATGATGCGATTGTCCTGCCCGCGGGGGAGGGTACCAAAAGCTTCGATCATCTGGCCGGGCTGATGGACCGGATTCTGGAATTGGGGCTGGAACGCAAGGATATGCTGATTGCGCTGGGTGGCGGGGTAATCGGTGACCTGACCGGCTTTGCCGCCTCCATTGCGCTGCGCGGTGTGGATTTCATCCAGATTCCGACGACCCTGCTGGCCCAGGTGGACAGTTCCGTCGGCGGCAAGACCGGCATCAATGTGAAGGCGGGCAAGAACCTGATCGGGGCCTTCCATCAGCCGCGCCTCGTGCTGGCGGATATGGCGGTGCTGGACACCCTGCCGCGCCGCGAACTGCTGGCGGGTTATGCGGAGGTGGTCAAATACGGTGCCATCGACAGTCCGGATTTCTTCCAGTGGCTGGAAAGCCACGGGGCCGATCTGGTGGACGGGTCCCGCGCCGCACGGGCGGAGGCAGTGCGCTATTCCTGTGAGGCCAAGGCGGCGATTGTCGCCCAGGACGAAAAGGAAGGTGGCGTGCGTGCGCTGCTCAATCTGGGGCATACTTTCGGCCATGCGCTGGAATCCGTCTGTGGATATGGCGACCTGCTGTTGCATGGCGAGGCCGTTTCCATCGGTATGGTCATGGCCTTTGACCTGTCGGTTCAGATGGGGCTTTGCCCGGCTGACGATGCCGCGCGCCTGCGCCGTCATCTGGCCTCCGTCGGGCTTTACACCGACCCGAACCATGTGCCGGGCGTCGCCTGGGACCCGCTGGACCTGATGGACCGCATGAAGACCGACAAAAAGGTGGCCGACGGCAAATTGACCTTCATCCTGGCGAAGGGTCTCGGTAAGGCCTACATCACCCAGGATGTCACCAGGGAGCAGTTGCAGCTTTCTGTGGCTGAAGCGATAAGCGCATGACTGACACCCTCTTGTCCGTCCTGGCCGATTGGTGGCTGGTCGGGCTGGCAGTCCTGGTTCTTCTGGCCCTATCTGCCTTCTTTTCCGGCTCCGAGACCGCGCTGACCGGCGCGTCCAAGGCGCGCATGCATCAACTGGCGAAGAACGGCGATGCCCGTGCCCAGGCGGTGCTGGCGCTGCGCGACCGAAAGGAAAGCATGATCGGGGCGATCCTGTTTGGCAACAATCTGGTCAATATTCTGGCCTCGGCCCTGGCGACCTCTGCCTTCCTGGCGGTTTTCGGTGATGCGGGCGTGGCCTATGCGACGCTGGTGATGACCGCGCTGGTTCTGATTTTTGCCGAAGTCCTGCCCAAGACCTGGGCGATCACCCACCCGGACCGCATGGCGCTGACCGTTGCCTATATCATGCGCTTGATCACCGTGTTGTTCTCGCCGGTCACGGGGTTTGTCCAGATCGTGGTGGCCGGTACGCTGCGCCTGTTCGGGGTGCGCCTGCAGGAAGACGAGGACGAGGAACATAAGGTCGAGGAACTGCGCGGGGTGATCGACCTGCATGAGGGCGAAGACCCGCATGAGCGGATCATGCTGCGCTCTATCCTGGACCTGGACGATGTCGAGGTGGAGGACGTCATGACCCATCGCAGCAATGTGGTGATGGTCGACGTCAACGATCCGGTGGAAGACAATATCACCAAAATCCTGGACAGCGCCTATACCCGTATTCCGCTGGTACAGGGCGACCCGGACAATATTCTGGGCATCCTGCATGCCAAACCGTTGTGGCGGGCAGTGCGCGCCAACCGCGCCCAGGGCCACGCCATCGACCTGAAGGACCTGGCATCCGCGCCCTGGTTCATCCCGGAAAGCACCACATTGCTGGACCAGTTGCATGCCTTCCGCGAACGGCGCGAGCATTTCGCCGTGGTGGTCGACGAATACGGCAGCTTCCAGGGCATTGTGACGCTGGAGGATATCCTGGAGGAAATCGTCGGCGAGATCGATGACGAGCAGGACATCGCGGTCCACGGCATCCATGCCCAGGCCGACGGCAGCTATATCATCGACGGGGCGGTGACCCTGCGCGATGTGAACCGGGACCTGGACTGGGAACTGCCGGATGACGATGCGGCGACCATCGCGGGTCTGATCCTGCATGAGGCGCGTTGTATCCCCGACGCGGGGCAGGTCTTCCGTTTCTACGGCTATCAGTTCGAAGTGCTGCGCCGTCAGCGCAACCGCATCAAGACCCTGCGCGTGACCCCGCCGAACCAGCAGGGCAGCGAGACAGGCGATGATCCCGTCCCGGCCTGATCAGGCCGCCGCTGCCTGTTCCATCGGATCGCTGGCGAGAGAGACCTGAAGGCGGGCGGTGCGGTCATGGCGATTGGTGATCTGCAGCCGGTTTGCCTCCACCAGAGTGTTCAGCGCCCGCAGGATTAACGCATGTTCGGTTTCCAGCAGTCTCGCCAGTTGTCGGCTGTCCGCACAGATTTCCAGATAGACCGCGGCCAGCAGGACTGCCTCCAGCACGGGCAGGCCGGGGTGACGGTCCTGTATCTCCAGGACCGTCTGTTCCAGCAGGCGTTCGGGGCTGTCCATCAGGCGGATTTCGCAAGTGTGATCGGCACCGCTTTCGACGTTGGCGTGTTGCTGCCGTCGCCGCGGCTGTACAGCGGCACCAGAATATTGGTCTCGGGATAATAACTGGCGACACAGCCTTCGGGGATGTCGTAGGGCACGACACGGAAGGACCTGGCGGTACGGTCGCGGCCATCTTCGCTGACGGTGGTGAGATCGACCCGGTCGTCTTTCTTCAGCCCGGCCTGTTCCGCATCCGCCGGGTTGATGAACAACACACGCCGTTCCCCGAAGACCCCGCGATAGCGGTCATCCATACCGTAGACGGTGGTATTATACTGGTCGTGAGAACGGAAGGTCTGCAGGGTGAAGGTTTTCTCCGCCCGGTCGCGAACCTCCTGATGGGTGACCTTTTCCGGCAGGGCGGCGTCCGAGAAATTGGCCTTGCCCGTGTCGGTAACCCATTGGCGTTCCGCCGCGCTGTTGCCCAGATAAAAGCCGCGATGCTGGCGTACGCGTACGTTGTATCCGTCAAAGCCGGGGATGGTTTTTTCAATCAGGTCCCGGATATGGTCGTAGTCCTCAACCAGATAATCCCAGTCCACGATATCCCAGCCCACCGTGGCCGCCGCGATCCCGGCAATGATTGCCGGTTCGGACAGCAGATGTGGTGAGGCCGGTTTATTGATGCCGCCGGACCCGTGGACCATGGACATGGAATCTTCCACCGTCACGATCTGTTTCACGCCGTTGCGCCGGTCCAGTTCGGTACGGCCCAGACAGGGCAGGATGAAGGAGGTTTGGCCCGTAATCAGATGCCCCCGGTTCAGTTTGGTGGCGATATTCACCGTCAGGCTGCAGGACTTGAGGGCCGCTTCCACCAATTCGGTATCCGGGGTGGCACGGGCAAAGTTGCCGCCGAGGCCAATGAAGGTCCGGGCCTCGCCTTTTAGCATGGCCTCGATGGCGGTGACGGTATCATGGCCGTGTTCCTGCGGTGGTGTGAAACCGAAGACCCGTTCGAGGGAATCCAGGAAGGCCTGTGGCGGTTTTTCGTTGATGCCGACGGTGCGGTCACCCTGCACATTGCTGTGGCCGCGCACCGGGCAGGCCCCGGCGCCGGGTCTGCCGATATTGCCGCGCAGCAACAGCAGGTTAACGATTTCCCGGATCGTGGGTACCGAATGTTTATGCTGTGTCAGGCCCATGGCCCAGGTACAGATCGCGCTGTCCGCATCCGCGTAGAGGCGGGCCGCCTCGCGGATTTCCACCTCTGTCAGGCCGGACTGATCGGTGATGCTGTCCCAACCGGTGGCGCGCACGCTTTCCAGATAGGCGTCAAAGCCCTGCGTATGGTCGGCGATAAAGTCCCGGTCGATCAGCTTTTCACCCGCATCGTCCCATTCCAGGATGGCCTTCACCATGCCCCGGACGGCGGCCATATCCCCGCCCAGCTTGGGCTTGTAGTAATGGGAGCTGATTGCCTTGGACTTGCCCCGCATCATCTCCAGCTTGTCCTGCGGATCGGCAAAGCGTTCAAGGCCGCGTTCACGCACGGGGTTGAAACTGGCAACGGTCGCACCCCGCAGGGAGGCTTCGCGCAATTCCTTCAGCATGCGCGGATGGTTTGTGCCGGGGTTCTGGCCGAAGACGAAAATGGCGTCCGCCTTCTCAAAATCATCCAGCAGCACCGTGCCCTTGCCGACGCCGATGCTCTGCTTCAGGGCAACGCCGCTTGCCTCATGGCACATATTCGAACAGTCGGGAAAATTGTTGGTCCCGAAAACCCGCCCGAAAAGCTGATAGAGGAAGGCCGCCTCGTTGCTGGCCCGGCCGGAGGTGTAGAACAGCGCCTGATCCGGGTGATCCAATGCATTAAGCTCGGCTGCGATGGCGTCGAAGGCCTCCGCCCAGTCGCAGGCCTCATAGCGGTCGCTTTCGGCGTTATAGCGCATCGGGTGGGTGAGGCGGCCCTGATCCTCCAGGTCGAAATCGCTCCATTCCAACAGGTCGGTGACCGTGTGGCGGGCAAAGAAATCCGGCCCGACCCGTTTGCCGGTGGCCTCCCAGGAGACGGCCTTCACGCCATTTTCGCAGAATTCGAATGAAGACCCGTGCTCCGGATCGCCCCAGGCGCATCCCGGACAGTCGAAGCCATCCGGCTGGTTGGCCTTCAGCATGCTTTTGACGCCGCTGAGCGCGGTCGTATTGCGCAGCAGATGCCTGCCACAGCTTTTCAACGCGCCCCAACCACCGGCAGCGCCCTTATAGGCTTCAATTCGGGACTTCTGAACGCCCATGATCTTCTTCCTAACCGTAACGTTATTCTGGTTTATTTTGCTGTGTTGTATTGAACGATCCGCGCCCCGCGATAGGTGCTGATCAGGTTGATATTGGCCTGATCTGCCAGACGGACGGCGAGGTCGGTCGGGGTCGCCATGACCACCAGTGTTCCCGCACCGACCGTGGCAGCCTTTTGCACCAGGTCCGCGCTGCAGCGGCTGGTGGTCATCAGCCAGTCCAGCCCTTGTCCGGCAGCGGCCCCGATCACCTTGTCCATGGCATTGTGGCGGCCTACGTCTTCGCGCACGGCCAGGACAGTGCCGTCCTTTGCCACGGCGACGGCGGCATGCAGCCCGCCCTGAAAGCGGTTGTTGAGGGCCTGCCAGTCCGGCAGGTGATCCAGAATGTTGCGGATCGTCCCGTGGTCAGGCGCTTCCGCCCTTTGCCCGACGGGCAGGGCGCGCATGGTTGCCTTCAGGCTGTCCACCCCGCAGATGCCGCAGCCGACCGGCCCGGCCATGCTGCGCCGGCGGTCCATGGCGGCGAGGAAATCGTCTTCATTCAAGGTGACATTCACATGAATGCCCGCGTCCAAAACTTGGGTATTTATCGCCTTGATGCGGTCGGGGGCTGAGACCACGCCTTCGCTCAGCAGGAAACCTGTGGCGAAGTCTTCCATGTCAAACGGGCTCGCCATCATCACGGCATGGCTTTCCCCGTTCAGGACAAGGGCGACCGGTACTTCCGGCGCAAGGCCCAATGGTTGATTGCCGGGCCGGGACAGAGGGGGAATCTGTCCTGTTCGGCATTTGGCGGCGGGGAGGAGTGCACCCATGGTTCAGTCCTTAACGCAGGTCGATACTCAGGCTCTTTTCCCTGCATTGGGACGGTGCGTCCAATTGTTAGTTGTCATGGTGCGATAGACACTGTCTATCGGAGGTGTTTGGTGTCAGGTGGCATTGCCCATAAGCATCTGTTCCGCCTTGCGAAGGGCGAGCGAAATCAGCGGCGATTGCGGGTCGCGCCGCAGGGCGAAAAGGCTGACCGGGTTGGTTGGCACAGGGTCGCCGATGGCGATCGACCCCAGGGAATCCGCAAACATCGGGTCCTGCAGATATCCTTCCGGTACGACACTGAAGACCTCGCCGGTGGCGACCTGGCTGAACAGATGGGTGAAGGAATCCGTCTCGATCACCGGGTCTGCCGTCAGGCCCAGTTCGGCAAAGACGCCGGAGACGATGCGCCGGTTCTGCATATTGCGGGTCAACAGGCAGAGCGGTTTTTCCGCCACTTCCTCCCACCCGATGCTGTCGCCGTCGGGGCTATAGGCATGGCGGGCAAAGAGAAAACGATAGCTTTCCTGATACAGCGAGACGCTTTCATAGGCCTTGAAGGACAGATGGCGGCTGTAGCTGACGCCCAGGTCCATGGTTGCCTCGCGCAGGCCGGTTTCAATGGCGCGCGACGACAGGGACCGCACGTCGAAATAAAGATCCGGGTTCTCGCCGCGCAGCTCACTGATCAACAGGGTAACGCGGGTCAGGGCCGAAGGGATAACGCCCACCCGCAGGCGGCCCGAGGCAGGCCCCTTCGCCAGTGAAATTTCCGCCCGCAGGCCGTTCACATCCTGCACGATGCCCTGTGCCCAGGCCAGGATACGGCGGCCTTCGGGGGTAAAGCCTTCAAAGCGGCTGCCCCGGTTGACGATCGGCATGCCCATTTCCTGTTCCAACTGGCGGATGCGTGCGGACAGGGTTGGCTGGGTCACCGCGCAGGCATCCGCCGCGCGGCCGAAATGCTTTTCCCGCGCCAACGCGCAAAGAAACTCAAGCTGTCTTAAATCCACCGGCCATCCCCCTGTATTCCGTCTACCGCCAGTCTAGTGTGATGCGCCGGATAAACCTACCGGGCAAGCGTCATTTTACTGACAGGGCACGACCTTGGCACCAGTTGTAGGGTGCGTTCACAACTGCTGTGACGTGTGTCGCCATTTGACGCGCTGCACAATTATGGCCATATACATATACAAGAAAAAGGTAATGCCAGACTTGGCATAATGGGATCACAGGACAGGAGCGAGCCGCCATGCCCTTGAGCGAGCCGGTGAAGCGCCATCATATCCACACCCGGCGGGTGGAGTGTTTCGGCTATATCCGTGAAGACGGCCTTTGGGATATCGAAGGCCATATGACGGACGTGAAGACCTATGGCTTTACCAGTGCCCATCGCGGTGAGATCACGCCGGGCGAGCCGATCCACAACATGTGGCTGCGGCTGACCCTGGACGATACGCTCACCATCCGGGATGCAGAGGCCTCCACCGACCACGCGCCCTATAACACCTGCGCGGCGATCAACCCGGATTACAAACAACTGATCGGCCATCAGATCCGGCCCGGTTTCACCGGCATCACGCGCAAGCTGTTCGGCGGCACGGCGGGCTGTACCCATCTGACCGAACTGTTGGGCCCGATTGCCACGACCGCTTTCCAGACGATCTTTGCCTCCAACCGCTATGGTAAGGAACTGATCGGCCAGACCGTGCCCGAACGCGATCCCGACGCCCCGCGCAAACGTCCGCCCCATCTGGGCACCTGCCACGCGTTGGCGCTGGACGGGGAAGTCGTGCGCGACTTCCATTCCGATTTCTATGAAGGCGAAAAGGAAACGGTGGAGGGCTAATCCAGAAGCCTCTTCATAACCGCATCCGCCTTGTCCTGGCGGAGTTTTTTCCAGTCTTTGTCCGGACCGTCTTTTTTGCGGTCGGTGAGATAGGCCCATTCGGGGTTGGGGTTTTGATGGGCGTCGCGGGCCGCTAGCCAGAGGTGGGCGAATTCGCGATAGGTCGGGGCCTCGCCTTTGGTCCAGACCTCGCGCAGGAATTCCTGGGCGATGGCGCCGAATTTGAACTGCCCGTTCGTCAATTCCTGCATCAGGGTCAGGATTTGCGCGTCGCGGTTCTTATACTGGCCGTAGAGCACGGGGCTGTTCGGGCCGATGGGCGCGGCGTCGGGCCCGGCCACGACATGGGCCGGAAAGACCGTTGGCTCCGTGATGTCACCGGTTTCCAGATAGTGCCGCAGACGGTCCAGGATAATGCCTTTGCGGTCCGCTTCGCCGGTCTTTTTCAGCTTGCCGTCCGGCATTTCCGCGTGAATGGCGCTGGGCAGGCCGAATGTGCGGCAAAGCTGTTTCAGCTCCCCCATATTCAGATAGTTCAGGTCGTCGGTGATTGCGGCGAGGGTCGCTTTGTCCAAAGGGGCCATTTGCAGGATTATTCCCGGAAGATTGGGTGTTGAAAGCCGGTCGGTTCTGGCTGATCCTAGCAAGCTGCGGATTTATTTGCCAAGAGGGGACCCTCCGATGCCGTCCTGGGATGTGCTGCTGTCCTTCGTGATTGCCTCAATGCTGTTTGCCTATATGCCGGGCCCGGCGCTGCTTTATGCTTCCGCCCAGACATTGGCGCGCGGGCGACGGGCGGGGCTCTTTGCGGCGCTTGGCATTCATACCGGCTGTTATGTGCATGTGATTGCGGCGGCTCTCGGGCTTTCGGCCATTTTCATCCATGTGCCGACCCTTTACCTGGTCGTGAAGCTGGCCGGGGCGGGCTATCTGATCTGGTTGGGGATTTCCATGCTGATCCAGAAGGCGGAAATGAAACTGGTGGCGCAGGCGGCAACGCACTCCCCCGGACGCGCCTTCCTGCAAAGCGTATCGGTGGAGGTGCTGAACCCGAAAACGGCGCTTTTCTTCATTGCCTTCCTGCCGCAATTTGTCGATCCTGCCGCCAGCCTGCCGGTCTGGGCACAGTTGCTGACCCTGGGCGCGATTGCCAATCTGGTGTTTTCCTCGGCTGACATCGTCTGTGTGCTGTTGGCCGCAACGGTGGCAGGCGCGCTCAACCGCTCCTCGCGCGCGACGCTCTGGACGCGGCGCGCGGGCGGGTCGATCCTGATGGGATTGGGGCTGCGGCTGGCGCTGACCAGCGATTAGGCGTCTATGGCGATCAGGCCCGGCGCGCCAACATCGGTGCCTCGTCGGGCCGCAGGGTCAGGACCTCCACCCCATCCTTCGTGACGGCAACCGTATGTTCGAACTGGGCGGAGAGCTTGCCGTCATTGGTCACGACCGTCCAGCCGTCGCTTTCGGTGGTGACGTTGCGGGTGCCCTGGTTGACCATGGGTTCAATTGTGAAGACCATGCCCTCGCGCAGCGTCAGGCCCGTTCCGCGCCTGCCGAAATTGAGCACATTCGGTTCCTCGTGCATCTCGCGGCCAATGCCATGCCCGCAATATTCCCGCACCACGGCGCAACCGTTCCGTTTGGCATGGCGTTCGATTGCAAAGCCCACATCCCCAAGGGTGGCGCCGGGCCGCACCTGTTTGATGCCTTTCCACATGGCCGCCTGGGCGATCTGCACAATCCGCCGCGCGGCAGGCGAGGCATTGCCGATCACATAGGTCTTGCTCGAATCCGCAATAAAGCCGTTCTTTTCCAGCGTGATGTCGAGGTTGATGATATCGCCGTCCCGGATGATCTCGTCATGGTCGGGGATGCCATGGCAGACCACATGATTGATCGAACAGTTCAGGACATATTTGAAACCATATTGTCCCTTGCTCGCCGGTCGCGCGTTGAGGTCCCCGGTAATGAAACGGTCAACCATGTCGTTGACCTGCATGGTGGACATGCCGGCAAGCTCCTGCCCGTCCAGCATCTCGAAGACGGAGGCCAGCAATCTACCCGATACGCGCATCAGCGCGATTTCATCCGGTGTTTTGACCATGTCACGCCGCCGATATTTGTTTGTCAGCGGAGAGAGGCTCCTGCGCGGCCTTGACCTGCATTTCCACGATTTCATTGAAAGACAGGGTCGGGTTGGCCTCGCTCAGCATGCCGATCTTCATCCAGAATTCGGCCTGTGCATTGATGGAACGGCACATGACGGTGCTTGTCCGGCGAACCTTCTCATGCAGGTCCTCATCAATCTTTACGATGCCCAAGACATTCTCCTGACAGAATTTATATACGATCTATATACGATTAATATATGGATCGTATATTTAAATCAATCAGAATTCGGATGTCTCTGCACTCTGGCGTCGGGATCAGTCGCCAGGCTTTCTTGCCACAATGAAATGGTTGGGCGGGGAGGCAGGGTAGTCGCCTGTCTCGACGATCTCGAAACCGGCATCTTTGAGGTATCCTTCCAGTTGCGGGATCGAAAGAAAGGTGACCGGCGGGGCAAGACGGAACAACCGCATGACGGAGACCAGCGGTTTGAACAGCCAGGCCTTTCCCGCCAGGCAGGGCGTTTTGGAGATGAACAGTCCGCCCGGTTTCAGACGGCTGTTGATCCGGGCGGCTGCCGCCGGAACGTCATCCAGAAGGTGCAGCATGTTGAAGGCCAGTACCGCGTCGAAAATTTCCTCGTCGAAACAGGGGTCGAAGGGGGTTGCCTGCCGGAACTCGATGTTTTCGACGTCGTGGTCGGCAGCCTTTTCAAGCCCGATTGCGATCATGGTAGCGGAAACGTCGCTGGCCGTGATGGTGCCGACGCAATCCGCCAGCAGCAGGGCGGTGCTGCCGGTGCCGCAGCCGATTTCCAGAACCTTGTCCTGTCTCGACAGATGGCTGCGGGTGCGCTCCATGGTTTGCTTATAGGCGTGGATATTCTTGATTGGTTTCCTGGAATATTTGAAGGCTACCTTGTTCCAGAATGCTTCGGCGTCGTTCAACGTCCCATCCTTTTCGAGAAATACGGTTTCATGCGGTATTCCATGCAAATCTGATTTTTTGAATTGCCTAAATTCGGAAGTTATATATGCATATTTGCATGGATTGGAGAGCGATCAACTTTGACTGGAACAGAGCACGTGCTTTTCTCGTTGCCGCGGAGGAAGGGTCCTTGTCGGCGGCGGCACGGGCCTTGCGGGTGGCGCAGCCGACGTTGGGCCGTCAGGTGAGCGCACTTGAGCAGGAACTGGGCGTGGTGCTTTTCGAGCGTGTCGGCCGGGATTTGGTCCTGACGCCGTCGGGCTGGGAACTGGTGGACCATGTCCGCGCCATGGGCGAGGCGGCCAATCAGGTTTCCCTGACAGCGGCGGGCCAGTCGCAACAGATCGAGGGTTCTATCTGTATTTCCGCCAGCGACAGTTTTGCCACCTACAGCCTGGCCCCGATCATCGGGAAGCTGCGCCGGGAGCAGCCGGGTATCGAGATCCGTGTGATCGCCTCCAACAAACCCAGCGACCTGCGGCGGCGGGAGGCCGATATCGCGATCCGCCATTTCCGGCCGGAAGAACCGGACCTGATCGCCCGCAAGATCCACGAAACGGAAGCCTATTTCTATGCAACGCCCGACTATCTGCGCGAAATTGGCAACCCGACCACGGTAGATGGCTTCCAACATGCGGATTTCCTGGGCTTTGACGGCATCGAAACAATGCTGGCCGCTGTGAATACCGTTGGTTTGGGCCTGACGTTGCGGAATTTTCCGATCCTGATTGATAATCACGCCGTGCAATGGGAGATGGTCAAACAGAGTGTCGGCATCGGCGTGATGACGGCAGAGATCGGCGACGCGGAACCGACGGTCGAACGGATTCTGCCGGATATGGAACCCTTCGTGGTGCCGATCTGGCTGACCACCCATCGCGAACTCAGGACCAGCAGGCGCGTGCGGATTGTCTTCGATTTCCTGGCCGAGGAAATCGGCCGGGACCGGCGATAATCCGGTTTGGGTCCGTCTGGTATTGTACGGGTGACAATTTTTCCCGTCTGGCACCGGTCCTTGCCGCTTTCTGTCCCTTGAAGCATCCGCTGCATCGCACCATACTTATGCCATGCCAAGGCCATTGAGTGAAAAATACAAACTTGGGGCGAAACCACAGCCCCGGGCCTGCGATCATCCCGATTGCAGCGAGGCGGGGGTGCATCGTGCGCCCCGGTCGCATGAGGCCTTGCGCGACTATTACTGGTTCTGCCTGACGCATGTGCGCGAATACAATGCCAACTGGAATTTCTGCAAGGGTATGGCGCCCGATGCGATGGACCGGCTGGCGCGCGAGGATGCCTGCTGGGGGCGGCCGACCTGGCCCATGGGGTCCAAGGGGGCGGCCCATAAGGCGCAGCCGGATTTTGACGATCCGTTCGACGTTTTCGACGAAATCCGAAGAAACAGGCAGTCCGGGGCTGAAAAAGAGACGAAATCAGCGGTTGATCATCCGACCCTGGAAGCGTTAGAGATTTTGGGGCTGCAGGAACCTTTGACCATGGAGGCGCTTAAAGTGAGATATAAGGCGCTGGCGAAGGAGTTGCATCCCGATCTGAATGGCCAGGATCAGGAGGCGGAAAACCGCCTCAAGGTGATCAACCATGCCTACACGGTTTTGAAGAAAAATCTGATGCAAAACACGGTGGACGAGGCTATTTAGGACTGGGTCCGGCAAAAACCCGCCGGAACCGACAAGTTTTTTTGGGATTATTGTTGTTTAAGTAGGGAGCCGGACAGGACCATGACTGCAATGACCGATACGGCGGTGGTGAGCACCGATCAACTGGATGCCCCCGACATGGAAGTGTCCGTTCGCCAGACCTTCAATCTGGATTCAGACATGATGGTTCCGGCTTTCTCCGAGCGTTCCGACCATGTGCCGGAGGTGGACCCCACCTATCAGTTCGACCATGACACGACCATGGCGATCCTGGCGGGCTTTGCCTATAACCGCCGCGTGATGATCCAGGGCTATCACGGTACAGGTAAATCCACCCATATCGAACAGGTGGCCGCACGCCTGAACTGGCCCTGCATCCGTGTGAACCTGGACAGCCATATCAGCCGTATCGACCTGGTCGGTAAGGACGCAATTGTCCTGCGTGACGGCAAACAGGTCACCGAATTCCAGGAAGGCATTCTGCCTTGGGCGCTGCAGCGTCCGGTCGCAATCTGCTTCGACGAATATGACGCCGGTCGCCCGGACGTGATGTTCGTGATCCAGCGTGTCCTGGAAAAAGAGGGTCGCCTGACCCTGCTCGACCAGAGCCGCGTGATCCGCCCGAACAAATATTTCCGTCTGTTCGCCACCGCCAACACGGTCGGCCTGGGCGACACCAGCGGCCTGTATCACGGCACCCAGCAGATCAACCAGGGCCAGATGGACCGTTGGTCGATCGTGTCCACGCTGAACTATCTGCCGCATGACGACGAGGTCAAAATCCTGCTCGCCAAGCTGCCGGAATATGACAGCAATGACGGCCGCGACCAGATTAACGCGATGGTACAACTGGCCGATATGACCCGCGCCGGTTTCATCAGCGGCGATATCTCCACCGTCATGAGCCCGCGTACGGTTATCACCTGGGCGGAAAATGCCGAAATCTTCAAGGACCCGGCATTCGCCTTCCGCGTCACCTTCCTGAACAAATGTGATGAGACGGAACGCGCGATTGTCGCGGAATACTATCAGCGCTGCTTTGGCGAGGAACTGCCGCATTCGGTCGGCGTCCAGTTGAGCTAAGGCAGGGTTACCCGCGCCCGCCCTCTCCTTGATGGAGGGGGCTATGGGCGAGGGCGGATACAGGTGGTGAAAAGGGTCGGTAATGAGCGATTCCAATGATCGGTTAGAGGAATTCAAACGCTGCAATGCGGCGGCTTTCCGGGCGATCTCCGGCCGGTTGGATATTGAAGTGTCCTATGGCACGGAACCGGCCCATATGACCGGGGAACGCGCCCGCCTGCCTTTCCCGGCCCGTGACCTGCCCGCCGATGATCTGGCCCGCGCCCGTGGCGAGGCCGATGGCCTTGCGATCAAACTGGCGCATCACGATCAGCAATTGCATATGTCGCGCCGCCCGACCGGCGACGTGGCACCGGTCCTGTTCGACGCGCTGGAAGATGCGCGGGTAGAGGCGGTTGGTCTGCGCCATATGGAAGGGGCGCGCCAGAATATGGCCGAGGCCCTGGAACAGCGTTACCAGAGGCTTGGCTATCAGCGTATCTCGGAACGTACCGAGGCCACCCTGCCGGAAGTGGTGCGCATGCTGGCGCGTGAGCGTCTGACCGGTATGACGCCGCCGCCGTCGGCCATGCAGGCGGTGGAACTCTGGCGTCCTTATCTGGAAACGAAAATTTCTGAAGCTTTGGAAAATCTGGTTCCGGTGACGGATGACCAGGATGCCTATGCCAAGGCCGCCCGCCAGTTGATCCAGGATATGGATGTCGACATGGGCATGAACGAGTCGTCTGAAAGCAGCGACGAGTCCGACCAGAGCGACGAAACCGAGGAGATGCAGGACAACCAGGCCCGCAGCGACGAGGAAAACGGCGAGCAGGGCGACCAGCAGTCCCAGATGGATGACGGTTCGTCCGAACAGGGCGACAGCGACAGCAGCATGGATTCCGATATCGGCGACATGCTGGACGAGATGCTGGCTGAAGATATGATGCCTGCGCCCGGTTCCGAAGAGGCCGGCGAGATGGGCAAACAATGGCGCCCCGAAAACGACCTGTCCAATGTCGGTAACGAAGCCTTCTATCGCATCTTTACGCAGGGGTTCGACGAGGTGGTCCGGGCGGAAGACCTCTGTGATCCGGAAGAATTGGAACGGCTGCGCCAGATGTTGGACCAGCAGTTGACCCATCTGCAGGGCATTATTGGCAAGCTGGCCAACCGGCTGCAGCGCCGCCTGATGGCCCAGCAACAGCGCAGTTGGGATTTCGACCTGGAAGAAGGCATGCTGGACACCGGCCGGTTGAGCCGCGTGGTTACCAATCCGCTGCACGCGCTGTCCTTCAAATGGGAAACGGAAGCGGATTTCCGCGACACGGTCGTGACCCTGCTGCTGGATAATTCCGGTTCCATGCGGGGCCGTCCGATCACCATTGCGGCGATGAGTGCCGATATTCTGGCACGGACGCTGGAACGCTGTGGCGTGAAGGTGGAAATCCTGGGCTTTACTACCCGCGCCTGGAAGGGTGGCCAGTCCCGCGAACAATGGATCGCCGACGGCAAGCCCGCCAATCCGGGCCGTCTCAATGACCTGCGCCATATCGTTTACAAGGCCGCCGACGAACCCTATCGCCGGGGTCGCCGTAATCTGGGCCTGATGCTGCGCGAAGGGTTGCTGAAAGAGAATATCGACGGCGAGGCCCTGATGTGGGCGCATCAGCGCCTGCTGGCCCGCCCGGAAGAACGCCGCATCCTGATGGTGATCTCCGACGGGGCGCCGGTGGACGACAGTACGCTGTCGGTCAACCCGGGCAACTACCTGGAACGCCATCTGCGCGATGTGATCGACTATATCGAGACCAAGTCGCCGGTCGAGGTTGTCGCCATCGGCATCGGCCATGACGTGACCCGTTATTATCGGCGCGCGGTGACCATCGTCGATGTGGAACAGTTGGGTGGCACCATGATGGAACAGCTCGCGGACCTGTTCGAGGACGAGGTCTCCATGCCCCGTGGCCGGGTCGAGGCACGCAAGAGAGGCGCATCCCAGGGCAAGTCGCCGTCTTTCTGATCGTGCATGAGGACACACAAAAACGACCCGGAAATCCGGGCCGCCTTCGCAATCTGCAGTGATCTATCGGTTACTGCTTCCAGATGCTCAGTTTGTTGGTTTTTTCACTGCGCTTCTGGTCGCTGGGTTTCTTGTAGTCAAAGCCGAAGGAGGCTGCTTCCCAGGAACCGTAGGTCGGGTTCGGCAGCATGATCCAGTCTTTGCCCCAATGGCTTTTGTTGCTGCTGTATTCCTTGGCGCGGTCGCCTTTATAGCCGTCCACGAAGTCACCCAAGTTGTCACCGATCAGGAGAAGAACGCGATGGTCCTTGGCGACATGGGCGCGGCGGACACCTTTCTTGGAGGATTTCCACTCTTCCTTCTCCTTTTTCAGGAGAACGGTGTCATAGGCCTCTTCGATCGGATAGCCGAGGGCTTTCAGGTTTTTGCGGGTGGCTTCCTCCAGGTTGCCCGTGCGGTTCGACACGTAATAGACGGTCACACCCTTGGACGCGGCATAGGTGATGAAATCGAGCGATCCCGGAATAACGCGGGAGGTTTCGGTCTTCACATAGGCGTCCCAGGTCTTACCACTGAAATGGTTGCCGGTGGCGACCATCCAGGCCTGATAGTCGGAGTTGTCCAGAACGGTTTCGTCCACGTCGAGAATGACGGCGGGCGGCAGATCCTTGTAGCCGTTGCCCGGTTCGCTGACGGCAGTCCAGGATTTGTCGGCCAGGGCCTGGTCCAGGCGCAGTTTGGCAAGGGCGTAGGCAGCCATGGTGCTGGCCTTGTATTCGACGGACTTCTGCATCCAGTAGGTGGCGTTCAGATTGTCGTTCGCACCGGCCATCGGCTTGGCGCTGTCGGCCTGGGCGGCGCCGGCAAGGGCAATGCCCCCGACAAGGGCGGCGGAAAGGGCCAAGGTTTTCATGCGGAACATGGGTAGTTTCCCCCTGAGTGACTGTTGGTCATTTATTCAGTAAGCGAAAAAAAACAGGCGCCTTCCTTTTGGAAGACGCCCAGATTAGCACCACGACTGATGCTGGCAAGAATTTGTTGACCTAATGGTCAGGCGTGGTCGGGTCCTGAAATCAGGCTGCGTTCACATCCTCCAGGAAGCGCCCGACCTCTGATTCCAGGTTCTGCGATTTGGACAATAGATCCCCGGCGGCATCCACGATCAGTCTGGCTTCGTCGCCGGTTTCGCCGGCGGCCTGGTTTACCGCGGCGATGTTGGAGGAAACCTCGGTCGTGCCCATGGCGGCCTGTTCCACATTGCGGGCGATCTCCCGCGTGGCCTCGGTCTGGTCCTCCACCGCATTGGTGATGGCATGGGCAATGTCGTTGATTTCCTCGATCGTCTTGGCGATCCCCGCCAGCGCACCTGCGGAGGCCTGGCTGGCACCCTGAATCTGGGTGATGTGATTGCGGATTTCGTCGGTGGCCTTGGAGGTCTGGTTGGCCAGGCTTTTGACCTCGTTGGCGACAACGGCAAATCCCTTGCCGGCCTCACCGGCACGGGCCGCCTCGATGGTCGCGTTCAGCGCCAGCAGGTTGGTCTGTTCGGCAATATCGGTGATCAGGTTGACCACCTCGTCGATTTTTTCCACTGCATTGACCAGATTGTTGACGGTCGCACGGGTTTTCTCTGCCTGGGTGACGGCCCCTTCGGCCACATGGGAGGCGCGCTCCACATGGCGGGAGATTTCCTGTTCGCTGGCGGCCAGTTCCTCTGCGGCGGCGGCAACGGTCTCAACATTGGTTGCGGCCTGTTCGGCGGCGGCGGCCACCGTCATGGCGCGTTCCGCACTTTGGCTGGCGACCCCGGACAGGTTGCCTGCGGACCCGTTCAATTGTGATGCGGCGCTGGAGACCGTCCCGACAACGGTGCCCACGCTGGCGCGGAAATCGTCGGCCAGCTTCGTCAGGACCGCCTTGCGTTCCCGTTTGCTGGTTTCTTCCGCCATTTCCTTTTCCTGCTGAAGCTTGTTGGCGCGGATGGCGTTTTCCTTGAAGACCAGCACGGCGCGGGCCATGTCACCGATCTCGCTTTTCCAGTCCTGGTAAGGCACATCGGTTTCGAGCTGTCCATCGGCGAGGCGGCTCATGGAGCTGGTCATCGCGTTCAGCGGGCGGACCAGATGCAGTCTGGTCCACCAGACATTCATCATCGCCATGCCGAGCAGCATCAGGACGATGGCGGCCAGGCTGTAGTTGGTGAATTCCACCAGAGTATCCAGTTCATGCTGCAGGGCGGCAACATTCAGCTCTCCCGGCGCGGAGACCATGTCAAAGACCGTATTCGACCCTGTGATGATGATATAGGAGATCGCGCCGACGAAAACGACGGTCGACATCATCACGATGGAAAACAGAACGCCCAGAAGACTGATTTTGTAATTGGAAATTTTCATTTCCTTCCCCTCTTGCCCATTAACACGGTGCCATGATACCCAAGCCATCCACTTGGGTTCCTCACACGGGTACAGCCTGTGGCATCTACATGACCACATCGCGTGAGACATTGACTTAGCGCAAATTTGGCCGCTTTTCCGATTCCGGTCAATGAGCCTGTAGCGTCAGCACCGGTCCGCCAGCCGCTTCTGCGTCGCCGGGGTCATGCGTGACCAGGATTACGGGAAGGTCGCGGGCCTGATCAAACACGAAACGGCGGAAGCGATCGCGCAGGGCCGCATCCAGTTTTGAGAAGGGTTCGTCCAATAACAAAGCGCCCGGCTCGGACAACAGGGTGCGCAGGCAACTGATCCGGGCCCTCTGTCCGCCGGACAATGTGGCCGGGTCACGGTCGCCGAACCCTTGCAGACCGGCCTCGGTCATGGCGGTTGCAATGCGCGCCTCGCGGTCTGCCTTGTTGAGGCCGGGCGGCAGGCCGAAGGCCAGATTGTCGGCCACCGACAGATGCGGAAACAGCAGGTCATCCTGGAACAGAATCCCCAGATGGCGCCTTTCCGGGGGCAGAGTGGTCAGGTCTTTCGCGCCCAGTGCGACCTGTCCGCTAGCGGTGAAATCCGTGCCGAGGCTGCCGCAGAGATAGGCGAGAAGCGTTGATTTTCCCGAACCGCTGGGCCCCATGATGGTGACTGCCTGTCCGGGGTTCACCGTCAGGTCAATGGGCTCAAAAAGGGGATGGCCCCGCAGTTCGATGCTGATGTTGCGCAAGATCAGACTGGGTTTCGGGGTGGTCTTGTCGGTCATGATCCCCCCCGCATCGCGCGCCGGTTACGATAAATCCAGCCGGGCAGTCCCACGGCCACAAGAAAGCCCGCCAGGGGCAATGTCGCCTGCAGGAAGGCGAACAGGCCGACCAGCCGCCTGTCACCACCGCTGGCAAGGCTGACTGCTTCGGTGGTCAGGGTGGCATATCGTCCGGCACCGATGAAGATGGTCGGCAGATATTCGCCCACGCTGACGGCAAAGCCGATGGCGGCGGCAACCAGGATCGGGCGCAGCAGGATCGGCAATTTGACCCGCCAGAAGACCCGCGCCGACGACGCCCCCAGGCAGGCCGCCGTGCGGGCATAGCGGTCGTCGAGCCGCCGATAGGGTTCCGCCAGTGAAAGAAATACATAGGGCAGGACAAAAAGCAGATGCCCCCATATCAGGGCAGGGAAGGTGCCGTCAATCCGGGCCCATCCAAGCAGGGCCTGCGCCCCGAACAGGAAAGCCGCCTGCGGGATCAGCAGCGGCGTATACAGCAGCCAGAGGGCGCGGCTGCCGGGATGCAAACCGTGGCGCTGTTCGGTCTCCAGACAGCCCAGCGTGAGGATCAGGGCAAGGCCCGCCGCTGAGGCCCCCAACAGGACGGTGGTCACCATCGGGCCGGTCAGCATCTCGCCATGGCGCATCCACATGGTAAGGCCCCATTGATCCGGCAGGGCGGATGGATAACGCCAGCGCCAGGCAAGCGACCAAAGCGCTAGCATCAGTAAGGATGTAATCCCGGCGATCAGGACCAGCATGATCCCGCCACTGCCCAACCGGCGAAGGGGGGCTTCAAAGCGGCCACGGCCTCCCTGGCGGACCCAGCCAAGTCCCAGTCTTGCGATGAGACGTTCCAGCATCAGCCAGACGAGCAGCACGGCCAGGGCCATCATCACCTGCAGGCAGGCCCCGGCCCCCGCCAGGAACTGGAAGTCGAGATCCGGGTCGTTGAACCAGCGTAATACCAGCACACCCAGCGTCGGGCGTGAACTGGGCGTCAGGATCAGCGCCACATCCACAACCGACAGGGAAAAGACCAGTACCGCGAAAAGCGGCAGACGCATGGGGCCGTAGATCAGCGGCAGGAGCGTCTTGAACCAGGCGGTAACCCGGTCATAGCCAAGGGATCGGGATATGGTGAGAGTCCGGTGGGTCGGGGCCTGATGCAAGGCGCCGATCATCATCAGCAACAGATAGGGGGTCTCTTTCAGGACCAGCGCGGCAATCAGGCTGATGCCATAGGCATCCGGGGCCAATGGCAGGTCCGGTGGCCGGTCCCAGCCGGTCGCCCAGGGGGAGATCAGCCGGATGATCCAGCCGCTGGGCGCAAAGAGGAACAAAAAGCCGATGGCAATCGCCGAATGAGGCACGGCCAGCAACGGCCCCAGCACCCGGCGCATCCGGTCAAACAGCCTCGTCTGATAGCAGCAGGCGCAGAACAGGCAGACAATCAGGAAGGACAGCAGGCTCGCGCCAATGCCGGTATAAAGCGAGAAAAGCACTGCGTCCCAAAGGCCGGGATAGGCCAAAAGCCTCCGCCAGGCATCCAGCGACAGCGTCTCGCCGCCCAGGCTGGGCAGGTAATTGAAGGCGGGCAGGACTGCGCCGACCAGCCCTGCGCCGACCGGCAACAGAAAGACGGCCAGCGTGACAAGGGGAAAAAGACGCAGCCAGCGCCCCGACCTTACCTGCTGGCCTGTGGAAATCGTCGTTGCAACGGCAGAGTTAGCTGCCATATCGGGTCAGCCACCTTTCCTCGATTTTGGTCATCCAGGAGGGATGCGGCTCCGGCAGGACACGGCCCAGTTCCCCGGCGCTCAACGTCGCAACGCCGCGCGGCAGATCGTCGAACAGGGCCTTGTCCGCAGGCGTCAGGCGGTGCATGGACAGGACCGTCGGCTCCCCCCAGTAGTCCGGGTTCTGCTTGCGTGCCTGGGCTTCCGGCGACATGAGGAAATTGGCGACAACCATCGCGCCTTCCTTATGGGCTGCGTTGAAGGGGATGGCGACGAAATGGGTGTTGCCGATCGTGCCGCCGTCCAGGACGTAGGACCGCGCGCTTTCCGGCAGGCGGCCCTCGGCGATGGCATTGGAGGCCGCGCCCACATTGAAGGAATAGGCCAGGTCGATCGCACCATCGTCCAGCATCTGGATCATCGCGCCGCCATTGCGCGGATATTCCTTTCCTTCATGCCAAAGATAGGGGGAAAGCTTGTCGAGATAATCCCAAAGCGGCTTTGTTACAGTATCGAAATTATCCCCGGCGGGTTTCAACAGCGCGTCCCGGTCCCGCGTCAGTTCCAGCAACGCCTGTTTCAGGAAGGTGCTGCCGGTAAAATCGGGCGGCGCGGGATAGGTGACGCGGCCCGGATTGGCGCGGGCATGCGCCAGGATGGCGGCCATGGATTTTGGCGGGTTTTTGAGGCGCGCACTGTCATGGATGAAGATCATCTGCGCCATGCCCCAGGGGGATTCCAGCCCGTCGGTCGGCACGGTGAAGTCCAGGACCGTTGTCGGCTTTTCCACCGTATCGACCAGGGCGAAATTGGGCAGGTTTTCCACGAAGGGACCGTAGAGCAGATCGGCTTCCTTCATCGCCTTGAAGTTTTCGCCGTTAATCCAGATGAGGTCGATGCTGCCGTCCTCGTCGCGGCCGGTGGACTTTTCCGCCAGCACCCGGCGCACGGCCTCTGCCGTGTCGCCCAGGTTCACATGCACCAGCTTGACGCCATAGTCTTGCCTGACCCGCTGGCCGACCCAGTCGATATAGCTGTTATAGGTGCTGCTGCCGCCCCAGGCATTCCAGTAGACGGTCTGCCCCCGGGCGGCCTTGGTGACGGACGGCCAGTCCGCCTCGTCAGCCTGCCCCGCCACGGGCAAAAAGGCCATGGCCGCTGCGGCAAAGATCAACGATTTCAGGCGCATGCCGTCTTCCTCTTCAATAGCTGGCTTTATGGCGGAGACTAGCTTCACCACATAGTTTTGTCAGCAGGCTATGGTTTGGTTACACAGGAAAGTTACTTGTTGTTATCATTGAATTGTCGCTTGCGCTGGATAAGGGTTCTGCTATAGAAGCGACTGAGGGACGGCAGAAATTTGCCCGGCCCGCGTAACAGGTTCGAGGGAAAGACCCGATGGTCTCACATGTTGTCATCCGACGACGACGACGTCGCCAGAGCAACCGGCAGGAGCCGGCTGTGACCGCGATGTGTTGCCTTCGGAACGACCATAGGGCCCGGAACCTGGATTGATGGCCCAAGGGGGTCTCCGACGGCATGAATGTGATGCCTGACTGGGAGAGACCCGATGACCTACTTGATTGATCTGCAAAAAACCGGTGATGCTGCTGCTGTAGAGCGGCTGATCGAGACCTGTTTCGGCCCCAACCGGAACAAACGGACCGTCTATGCCTTCCGGGACGGCATCCCTCCCTATCCTGAATTCTGCTTTGTTGTGCGTGATGACGACGGTGAACTGGTCGCCAGCCTCCGCTTCTGGCCGGTGCAACTGCCGGACGGGCGGGTCCTGCCGTTGCTGGGGCCGCTGGCGGTGGAACAGGCGTTGCGGGGCAAAGGGGTCGGCAAGGCGCTGTTGCGTCACGGGATCGAGGCTGTGCGGCAGGCGGGGCATGATGGCATTCTGATCATCGGCGACCCGGCCTATTATACCCAGTTCGGTTTTTCGGAAAGCCATGCGGTGGCCATGGAAATGCCGGGGTCGGTTCATCCGCTGACCTTCATGGCGCTGGATTTCGAACGGGATGGTTCTGTGCCTTTGAAGACGGTTGAGGGTGTGGTCACGCCGGTGCCGTCTGTGATCGAACGACAGGCCTAGGGCCAAAGCGGCAACATTTCCTTTGGCTGCGAACTGACTCTGGACAGCATCGGGACAAGCGGTTTATTAACGGTTGTCGACCAATTGCATGATACAATGCAGTGACCTTGGGGGGAATTGGCCAGGGATTGCTACAACATGCCGACCGCCCCTTCGAATCCGTCACGAATCCGGCGAAATATTCTGATCTATACCAGTCTCGGGGCTTTTTGCGTCGCGATGATCACGGCGGTGGTACTGGCCTATCCCCTTTACCTGAAACAACGGGACCACAGTCGCAGCGCGCTGGAGCATGTCGCGCGGCTTGAGGCGGTGAGCCTGGCCGAATACAGCCACCGCCTGCGGGAAGTGGCGCTTCAGGTTGCTGCCGACACGCGGGCCCGGCTGGTGCTGGAGGACTATAACCGGCACAAGATAACGAAGACGGCTGTGCAGGCGATGCTTCGCCCGGTTCTCACGGATGCCCTGGTCCAGGGCGAGGACGTTGTTGGCATTCAGCGCGTCGATGCCAACCATAACCGGCTGGTCTCCGTAGGCGAGAGGATTGACCCGTTGTTCTGGCCGCCGGTGCCCGGCCCGGAACAGGGGATGACGGTGGCGGGGCCGGTTGCCGTGAACGGGCAATGGCGTCTGATTGTACGGTCGTTGATTCGTGTACCCGGAGAAAAAGAACCGCTTGGCACGGATATTCTATCGTTTTCGTCCGACGGACTGGCCCGCGTCCTGGCGCAAGGCCATGCGCAGGCACAGGGCAGCCTTGCCGTCCTTGCCGCCCGGGTGAACGGAGACTGGCGTTTCCTCCAGGGACAGGAAAACGGCCAGTTGGTGGATCTTGCCATGTTCCGGCGGTTCAACGCCCGTCCCGCTCTTACGGACCGCCTGTTGGTGGGGGCGTCGCCGACCGGCTATTACGAGGATGGTGACGTCGGGTTTGCGCCCGCCGTCGTGCCCGGTACGGACTGGCATGTCATGGTGCGGCGGGCGATTGAATCCCGTTATGGCGCGTTTTACAGCGCCTTGCGCCTGTCTGTCGCCGTGGCGGCGGTGCTGGCCGCTCTTGGCGCGCTTGTGGCCCTGGTTCTGACCCGGTCGCTGTCGGTTGTGCCGGAAAAAGAGGCGGTGGCGCAGGACGGGCGGATCGCAGAAAAGACCCGCAGCCTGATGGATATCACAGAGGAATTGAAATCGGCGCGAGAAGACGCCGAGGAGGCAAGCCGGGTCAAGTCGCGCTTTCTGGCGACGACCAGCCAGGAATTGCGCACCCCGTTGAGCGCCATCCGGGGATATGCGGAACTGATCAGCAACCCGTCGCCGTCGGATGCCAATCTGGAGCGTCTGGCCTATTTCGGCTATCGCATATACGAGACCTCCGACCAGATCATGTCGATGATCGACAACCTTCTGGATTTTTCGAAAGTGGAGGCGGGCAAGGTCCGGCTCGCCATGGATGATGTTTCCCTGCGCGATGTGCTGGGCATGTCGATGCGACTGGTGGAACCCATGGCACGGGAACGGAAGATCGACCTGTCGCTGACGATCGACCCGACGCTCGACATCATCCAGGCCGACCGGGAAGCCCTGTCCCGGATGGTGGGTAATCTGTTGAGTAATGCGGTTAAATTCACAGACCCGTCGGGCCACGTTGCGTTGTCTGCATCCCGTGGTGAGGGAGGGGCGCTGGAAATCGAGGTCTCCGACACCGGGCGCGGTATGAGCGCAGGACAGCTCAGGAAGGCCCTCAGGCCTTTTGAACAGGCCGATATCGGCGTTGCGCGGCAATATCCCGGAACGGGCCTCGGCCTGGCGTTGGTCAACGGGCTGGTCGCGCTGCATGGCGGGCGGCTTGTCCTTGAAAGCGAGCCGGGTGCCGGCACCAGGGCACGCCTGGTATTTCCCGACCAACAGGCAGTTGCGGCCTGACCAGAATTCAGTTGAAACCTTTCTATGTCTCGATTAATCCCTTTAAAGGGGCAACATGATGGTATCGGGGTAAAGAGGGGACAATTTCATGCGGGTCATTCCTGAAGCGGGTGCCGTGCCGCCCAATGGCGGGCCGGAAAAGCGCGCCCTGCCACAACGTTTCAAGTTTCACGGACAGCGCAAGACGCTGGCCTGGATGGTTTTCAAATACGGCATCCTGACATTGCTGACCTTGGGGATTTATCGCTTTTGGGCCAAGACCCATCTGCGGCGTTACCTTTGGGGCGCGACCGAATTCGACGGTGACCGGTTCGAATGGCACGGCACGGTCAAGGAATTGTTCCTGGGCTTCCTCATTGCCATGGCGATCCTGTTGCCGATTCTGATCGGTGACAGCCTGATTCGTTCGGCGCTTGTGACGTCACCGGCGGCCTTTTCGGTCTACAGTTTTGTCTACGGCATCGCCCTTCTGTTCCTGTTCAATTTCGCCTTTTACCGCATGTGGCGCTATCGCCTGACGCGGACCTCCTGGCGGTCGATCCGCTTCAATATGTCGGGGTCTGCGTCAAACTATGCCCTGCAAGCGATCCTGTGGTCGTTCCTGACGGGAATCACGGCGGGACTGGCCTATCCCTGGATGCAGGCGGCCCTGATCCGCAAGCGTTTGAACGAGACGGAAGTCGGTGGTTCGGAGGTGACCTGTACTCTGACCGGTGGGCAGCTCTTCCCCCGCTTCCTGCTATGCTATTTCCTGGCGGCCATGGCCATCGTGATCCCCGTATTCGTCTTCAGCCTCCTGGTGGGGATGGTGGCCGCCCTGTCCGATGTCTTCGCGGACGGCAGTTCGGACACCATAATGGCGGTCAGCTTCATCGGAACCTTTGGCGGGATGTTGCTGATTGCCCCTCTGCTGGTGGCTGTGTTTCTGTTTTACCGTGTCTTCGCCTATCGCAAGATGCTGGAGGCAACAAAGCTTGGCTCGGTGGGGGTGTATGCATCGGTCCCGATGGGGCCGCTGGTCTGGTCCGCGATCGTGACCGGCTTCCTGATTGTCCTGATCCTGGCAATCCCCTTCGGCGGCTCGCTTCTGGCGCTGTTCTCGGGTGAATTGTTCGGTGGCGGGGATGACATGGCTCTGGCCGGGGTTTCCATTGCCATCGGGCTCGGGATGATCTCGACGCTGCTGGTGATGCCGCTGATCTCGACGATCTCCATGGCGGGCTTTGCCTTCACGGCGATCCGAACCTTCCTGCATGGCACAGTGGTTGAAAATCCGTCTGATTTGAGCGAGCTTGTCCAGAACGCCGGGCCGGTGCCGACAACCGGCGAAGGCTTTGCGGATGCACTGGATATAGGGGCCTTTTAACCATGGATGATCGTCAGCCGACCGCCGTTTTCAACGATGGCAAGACCGCCAAAGCCCAGGCGGTCCGGCTGTCGTGGAGCGAAAATGCGCTGACGATCCTGGATCAGGACGGCGGGCTGGTTGCGAAATGGCCACTGCCGGAAATCCGGGCGGTCCCGATCCCCCATGGCAGCGGTGAGGTCCGCGTCGCCCTGGGGCATGGTCCGGGGGCGCGGCTGACGGTACGGGATGCCGATGACATCGCGCATCTGGAGGCGGTCTGTGCCGATCTGCACGCCAGGCCCGGCCGGGAAAGCGGCTGGTGGAAGCCCTATCTGGGTTGGGGGTCGGCGGCGGTGGTTTCCGTCGTGGTGATCTTCACCGTCATCATTCCCCAGCTTTCCGCCCAACTGGCGAAGATCGTTCCCTGGCCCTGGGAGGTTGCGCTCACCGAACAGGTGGAGCCGCAATTGCTTCAGGTTTTCGGGGGTAAGGGCAAAGGCTATTGCGACGGGCCGGGACTGTCGGTTCTGCGCGACCGGGTGGAGCATCTGGCGGCGGTCACCGGCTTTGGCCATGACATCAACCTCAGCGTGGTCGACAGCCCGATTGCCAATGCCGTGGCCCTGCCCGGCGGGCGCATTCTGGTCTTCCGGGGCCTGATCGACCTGGCGGACGACCCCAATGCGGTGGTCGCCGTGCTGGCCCATGAATTGGGCCATGCCACCTATCGTCACGGCATGGCCGGTGTCATCCAGTCCTCTGCGACGGCGGCCCTGATCAGCCTTGTCCTGGGCGATGTGACGGGCGGGGCGGCAATCACCTATGTGGCCGAAACCCTGATCGACACCTCCTATTCGCGGGATATGGAACGCCAGGCCGACCAGTTCGCGCTGGACAGCATGGCCGAGGCCGATTGGGATGCCGCCCCGCTGGCGGGCCTGCTGACAAAGCTCGAAGAGGCCAATGGCGGGGCGAAGGACATGGACTGGATGTCCAGCCATCCGGCAACTGAAGACCGCGCGCAAGAAATCAAGAACGCCACGCACGGCACGGGCCGCAGCATGTCGGAACGGGAATGGAAAGAGGTGCGCGCGCTCTGCGGCTGATTGACCCGCGCCATGCGGTTCTTACTTGTGCCCGCCAAAAACCTGTCCTATATAGCGCGGAGACGCGGGTGTAGCTCAATGGTAGAGCAGAAGCTTCCCAAGCTTACGACGAGGGTTCGATTCCCTTCACCCGCTCCAATCCCTCCCGGAAAAAGTGCTTATCTCCGAGACATGGTTGCTTTTCGCAGTCCTGTTGACGCATCTTGTCGTCATCGGGAATGAGGAACTGGGATAAGGCAATGACAACAAAAGTGATCGGTCCGGAAGATGTTGCGGGCAAACTGACCTGGACGAAGGTGACGGAGGCCATTGCCGCCGGGCATCGGCTGCCGCGGGCGGAAATCCAGGATAGCCTGCTGAGCCGCGGCGATGACCGCCTGTTGAGCCGCGCCGCCTGGATCGACGGTCTTGCCCTGGGGGTGAAAACCGCCAGTGTCTTCCCCGGTAATGTGGCCAATGGCCTGCCTTCCATCCATGCGGGCATGATGCTGTTCAACGACAAGACCGGCGCGCTGGATGCCATGGTCGACGGTCGTCTGGTGACCAACTGGAAGACGGCGGGCGATTCCGTGTTCGGGGCCAAGCTGCTGGCGCGGGCGGATTCCAAACGCCTGCTGGTGGTTGGCGCGGGCGTGGTGTCGGAAAATCTGGTCCGTGCCTATAGCGAGATTTTCCCCGGGTTGGACCGGATCAAAATCTATAACCGGACCCGTGCGCGGGCAGAGGAACTGGTCGAAAAACTGTCGGCGGAAGGTTTCCCGGTGTCGGTTGCGGATGACCTGGGCGACGCGGCGGGCGACACCGATATCCTGACGTCGGCGACCATGGCCAAACAGCCGATCATCAAGGGTGAATGGATCAAACCGGGCACCCATGTGGACCTGATCGGGGCCTTTACCCCCGACATGCGTGAAGGCGACGACGCATTGCTGCGCAAGGGCCGCCTGTTCGTCGACAGCCGTGAAACCACACTGGAAGATATCGGCGAGCTTCGCATTCCACTGGAAAACGGTGTGATCACCGAAGACGACGTGATCGGCGATTATTATGATCTGGTCCCGGGCAAGGTGGGCCGCGAGAGCGATGAGGATATCACCGTCTTTAAAAACGGCGGCGGCGCACATCTGGATGTGATGACGGCCATGGCGATCTATCAGGCGGCTGGATAACCGCGCTTGCCCAATGGGAGGGCTTCGGCTACTTTCGTCGTGATATATTAGTTTTGAAGCGTCGCGCCGTTGAGGCGCGGCCTTTTTTGTGGATGAGGTGGGGCGATGTCCCGGTTGCAGGCGAATTTGGTGTTGTTGCTGGCGGCAGCCATCTGGGGTTCGACCTTCGTGGTTCAGCATATGGCCATGGATACGATCGGCCCGCATGTCTTCACGGGCGCACGGTTTTTCCTGGGTGCGCTGGTTGTCATGCCGCTGGCCCTGCGTGAACAGCGCCGCCTGAAGAACCGTGGCGAGGCCATAAAACCCCTCTATTTCATCGGCATGGTGCTTGCCGGCTGCGCACTGTTTACCGGTGCGATCCTGCAGCAGATCGGCATTATCTATACCAGCGTCACCAATGCCGGTTTCCTGACTGCGCTTTATGTGCCGACCGTGCCGCTTCTCACCATGATCCTGTTCCGCAAGGCACCCCATTGGGCGGTCTGGCCCGCAGCCTTCGGCTGTGTCGGGGGAACCTATCTCCTGAGCAGCGGCGGCGGGGCGATCTCGCTGCAGGTGGGTGACCTCTGGGTGATCAGTTCGTCCATTTTCTGGGCCTGCCATGTTGTGCTGGTCGGTGTCGTGGGCAGCCGCAGCAAGGCCCCGCTGACCCTTGCCATGATACAGTTCTTCACGGCCTCCGCGCTGGGCTGGGCCTTTGCCTTTGGTACGGAGGATGTGACGCTGGCCGGACTGGCGGACGGGTTCTGGGGCATCGCCTATGCCGGTTTCCTGTCGGTGGGTGTGGGCTTCACCCTGCAGGTGATCGGACAGCGCCATACGGAGCCTGCAGATGCGGCGATCCTGCTCAGCATGGAAACGGTTTTCGCCGCCGTTGCCGGGGCTGTTTTCCTGGCGGAACGCCTCGCACCGGTGGAATTGCTTGGCTGTGCCATGATCCTGTCCTGTGTGCTGGCGGTGGAGGTTCTGCCACTGCTCTGGCGTCGCCGCCGCACAGCAAAGATCGCATAAATATACCATCTTTGTTCTTGTTTTCGGGAGGGGATCGGCTATACCCATAGGGCAAATCTGCTCAAAGGGGGAAGACGATGCGTGACGACGGCAGGACACGCTGCAACTGGGCCAATGGCAGCGACAAGGAAGCGGCATACCATGATGAGGAATGGGGCGTAGCGGTCCATGACGACCGGACGTTTTTTGAATTCCTGATCCTGGAAGGCGCGCAGGCGGGGCTGAGCTGGTCCACCATCCTGAACAAGCGGGAGACCTATCGTGCGGCCTTTGCCGGTTTCGACCCGGAAAAGGTGGCGCGCTTTACCGAGGCGGACGAGGAACGCCTGCTGGCCGATCCTGGTATCGTGCGCAACCGGCTCAAGGTGAAATCCGCCGTCACCAATGCGAAAGCCTTCCTGGCAGTGCAAAAGGAATTCGGCAGCTTCGATGCCTATGTCTGGCGCTTTGTCGGTGGCCAGCCCATCGTGAACAGATGGGATGACATCGGGCAGGTGCCCGCCACGACAGAGGTCTCCGACGCCTTGTCAAAGGACCTGAAAAAACGCGGTTTCAAATTTGTCGGCAGCACCATCATCTACGCCTTCATGCAGGCGACCGGACTGGTCGATGATCACCTGAGAAGTTGTTGGCGGTGTTCGCCGCGCTAGGCAGCCCGCTCCTGTGAGGATTTCACGGATCGTGTGATGATTTCCGCCAGCCGTGCCGTCGCCTCATTCTGCCTTGCCTGGGGCCGGATCAGCGTCAGCGGCAGGCTGGGCAGGGGTGGCAGACCCTCCCGGATCACCGTCAGATCGCCCGGCAGACCGATAGACGGGCGGGTCACGAGACCCAGCCCGGCGCGGGCCGCCGCCCAAAGGCCGCTGAGGTTGGAACTGGTGAAGGCGACCTGCCAGGGTTTGCCGATCTGATCCAAAGCCTCGGTCGCGGCCTGCCGGAAAAGGCAGGGTGCCTCGAATGCCACCAGTGGCAGGGGATGGTCATCTTTGGCTATGGACCGGTTGCCGGTAATCCACTGCATGGGAAAGGACGCGATCGGCTCAGCATAGCGAATAGCATCGGGTTGCCCCCAAACCAGCGCGAGATCCAGATTGCCGCCCAGGATGCGCTCTATCAGTTCCCGGTTTCGCGCGATGGAGGCCTCAAGGCGCAGTTTTGGATGCGCGCGGGTGAATTGCCCAAGAACCTCCGGCAACAGCATTTCGCTGAAATCCTCCTGCAGGCCAAGGCGCACCCGACCGGCCAGATCGGTGCTGCACACGGCCTCCGCCGCTTCCTCGTTCAGGGCCAGCAGCCGCCGGGCATAGGCCAGCAGGGTTTCCCCGGCGTCGGTTGGTAACAATCCCCGCCCGTCCTTGCGCAACAGCGCCGTGCCCGCCTGATAGTCGAGTTTCTTGAGCTGGGCGCTGACCGCGGAGGTGGATTTGTTCAGCCGCTCCGCCGCCTTGGCATAGCTGCCCAGGTCCTGACCGGCCACGAAAATGCGCAGGGCTTCCAGATCGAATATCGTCGGGGCCTTTTCAATCATCCTGATTTTCCGGACTAATTATGCAGATAATGCCGATATTACTAATGATCATGGCGCGTTATCGTGACCGCGTCAATCGGGCCATCAGGGAGATACGCCATGCCTTTCACCAGAATTTCCATGCATCAGGGTAAATCGCCGAACTATGTAAAGGCTGTTTCCGACAGCCTGCATCAGGCCCTTGTCGATGCCTTCGAAGTCCCGGCGGATGACCGTTTTCAGGTAATCCATCAACTGGCCCCCGGTGAACTGGTCTTTGATCCGCATTACATGGGCGGGCCGCGCTCAACCGATTTCATCCTGTTCCAGGTGAACGCAGGTCGCCTGCGCAGCGCGGAGGTAAAGAAAGCCTTCTACCGGCGTCTGGTGGACCTGCTGGGGCAAAGGCCCGGTGTCCGTGCAGAGGATGTCATGGTAACCATTCAGACCAATCAGGCGGAGGACTGGTCATTCAGTTCGGGCCGCGCCCTGATTGATGAGATCGGGTGAGGGGAACGGTCATGGATATCATGCGCATGAGCCGCGATATGGAAACCGGCCCGGAACAGTATGCGACAGGCCCTTTCCAACTGCAGAACCTGAGGACAGGGTCGGAAGAAGGAATGCTGACCGCCATGCGGGTGACCTTTGACGCCGGGATCAGACCCCATTGGCATAGTCATCCGGCAGGCCAGTTCCTGATCGTTGAAAGCGGCGTGGGGCTGGTTCAGAGCGAGGGCGGCGACATTCGCGAAGTCCGGCAGGGGGATTGCATCTGGTTCGCGCCGGGTGAAAAACACTGGCACGGCGCCGCCGCCGACAGCGATTTCACCTATCTCAGCCTGCAGACCATCCAGGATGGCCGTGCAGTGGATTGGGATTAGTTCAGCTTTCGGGAAAAATTAAATAATCCGCTCATTCCGGCGAAGGCCGGAATCTGGACGAGTCTGCCGTCAAAGCCCGCTTCCCGAGATCCCCGATCAAGTCGGGGATGAGCGGCGTTTTCTAATGCTTCTACTACATTTGCCGCACAACTGGCGAAGATCAGGTCCTGACCGACCCGATCAGAACATCGTGTCGATAACCCGGTCGGGCGGGTTGTGGCCGTCGATGACGGTGCGGATGTTGATGATGACCTTTTCGCCCATGGCGACGCGGCCCTCGATGGTGGCGGACCCCATATGGGGCAGCAGCACCACATTCTGCAGTTTCAGCAGCTTCGGGTTGATGCGCGGTTCCTGCTCGAAGACGTCGAGGCCTGCGCCTGCGATATCCCTGTTGGCCAGCGCCTCGACCAGGGCTTTCTCGTCGATTACCTCGCCACGGCTGGTGTTGACCACATAGGCATGCGGTTTCATCAGCTTCAGGCGGCGCGCGTTCAGCAGGTGATAGGTGGCGGGCGTATGCGGGCAGTTGATGGAGATGATATCCATATGGGCGATCATCTGGTCGAGCGATGACCAGTAGGTCGCGCCCAACTCGTTTTCAACCTCTTCATGCACCTTGTTGCGGTTGTGATAGTGGATCGACAGGCCGAAGCCCTTGGCGCGGCGGGCAACCGCGGTGCCGATGCGGCCCATGCCGATAATGCCGAGGCGCTTGCCCCAGATGCGGTGGCCCAGCATGCCGGTCGGGCTCCAGCCGTCCCACTGGCCGCTGCGCACCAGGCGTTCGCCCTCTGACAGGCGGCGGGGCACGGCGAGGATCAGGGCCATGGTCATGTCAGCGGTGTCTTCGGTCAACACGTCGGGCGTGTTGGTGACCATGATGCCTTTCTTTTTTGCTGCCGGGAAATCGATATGGTCGACCCCGGTGCCGAAGCTGGCGATCAGTTTCAATTGTTCGCCTGCGGCGTCGATCAACTCCCGGTCGATCTTGTCGGTCACGGTGGGAACCAGAACGTCGGCGCGTTTGACGGCATCCAGCAGTTGCTCGCGCGACATGGGATGGTCATCCAGGTTCAACTGGCAGTCGAACAGTTCCATCATCCGGGTTTCGATGATTTCCGGCAGCTTCCGCGTGACAACGACCAAAGGCTTTTTATAGCTCATCTAAAGACCCACTCCTGTTCCGACCGCTTTCTTGGACGTATTTCGTGCCTGGTCCCGGATTACGGCTTGACCATGCCCCACGCCCCTATTGTATTAAGAATCAATCATTCCGACGACACAACACCGGATTTTGCGTAAAACGATGCGATTTCGCCGTTCACTCCTTTCTATGCTGACCGTATGTTTGATGGCAAGCCTGCCCATCGGTGTAGGTCATAGCCAGAACCTGCCTGTCCCTCGCATGGTCTCGTTGAGGGCAGACGAGGTGAACGTGCGCTCCGGCCCGGATCTGGACCACCCGATCATGTGGGTTTTCAAGCGCCGCCACATGCCGGTGGAAATTGTCGCGGAGTTCGATGTCTGGCGCAAAGTCCGGGATTGGGAAGGGGCTGAAGGCTGGGTCCACCGGGCGATGCTGAGTGGCAGCCGCAGCGTGATCGTGACCGGCGATCTGGTCACCATGCGCCGCGATTCAAACGAACAATCCCCGGCGGTGGCCCGTCTGGCCCAGGGGATGGTCGCCAGGATCGAACAATGCGAACCGGCCTGGTGCGAGGTCACGGTCCGTGATTACGAGGGCTGGATTCCGCGCACCGGCATCTGGGGGCTTTACCCCGATGAAGTTATTGAGTGATGGGTGCTGCCCGGATATCCCGCCAAAGACGCCTAATTTTTGCCTTTCTTATCCGACATAACGAAACCAATTGTAATCCACAAAGTAGTCTTGCCAGATCGAGATGACTGAATTGCTCAGAAGTGCCGTAGCCACTCTTTTCCTGATGATCGCCCTTTTCGCCATTGTCTGCCTGATCAGCGGCGGCGATCCCTTCGGGCCGCCTTCGGCCCTTTATCCGAGTTCCGGTTCCTGGTCGTTCGAGAACTCCATGCCAGCCGTCAGGCTGGTCGGGTAAACAGACCGGGCCTGTCGGCACAAAAGCCGTGCTTGTGCGGCATGATTCCTGTTGAACTTCCGGGCCAACTTCCCCACATTAGGGAAGAGCCGATCTCCTCTGTGCCGCAGGCGGGCAGGGAAGGCCGGTTCTGAGAGCCGCCACAGCATCTCGCTTTTAGGAGGAGACCGCTGGTTGTGAGTAGGATTACCATGTTTGACAGCCCGCTTTTCCTGGGATTTGAGCATTTCGAGCGCACATTGGACCGTATTGCCAAGACCTCGGCGGAAGGTTATCCGCCCTATAATATTGAGCAGATTGGCGAAGACCGATTGCGTATCACTTTGGCCGTTGCCGGCTTTAGCGAAGAAGAACTGACCGTTCAGCGCGATGGTAACCAGCTTGTGGTTGCCGGTCGTCGCCTCGACCGCAAGGATGATGAGCGTATCTTCCTGCACCGGGGGATTGCATCGCGCCAGTTCCAGCGCAGCTTCCTGCTTGCCGAAGGGATCGACATCGAAAGCGCCAGCCTGGAAAACGGCTTGCTGAACGTGGATCTGCGCCAGCCGTTGCCGCAATCACGTGTCCAGACGATCAAGATCGACAGCGGAAAGAACAAGGCGATTCAGGGCCGGACCCTGGATGTAGACCCGAATGAAGGGGCTGAATAATGAGCCGATATGACGACGAATTTAACTGGGAAGATGCCGTGGGCGAAGACGCCGCGGACCTGTTCGACCTGAAATCGCTCAGTGAAGAGGAATTCGCGGAGCTTGGTATGGAAAGCATCGGTTATATCAAGCCGGTTTCCATGCCCGAAGGCATCCGTTTCCGCATCACCACGGCGGACGGCCAGGCCGTTGCCGAGGCAGAGAATTACGATGCCGCCTGCATGGCGCTGGAACATTTCGAACTGGAAGCCGCGACCCTGCACTGACCGGCTGACCGGACCTGTTGTGAATGACGCCCCGGCTGATTGGCCGGGGCGTTTTCTATTGGCACGGAGGGAGGCTGTTCATTTGTCCCGCATCCTGTGACTTTCCGAAATTCCGGTGGCGTTATACAACGCGGCGGTATGACGAGGGGCGTTCTGTCACCAATCCGTTCTAATTCACTCATTGTTTGCAGGAGGTTAAGGTGATTATTTCCGCCAGTATCAAATGTGACGGAGAAACACAGAATGCGGAACGAACGAAAAATGAGAAGTATCGCCAAGGCCATAAGCTGGCAGGTCATGGGCCTGTTGACGACAACGGCCATCGCCTATGGGCTGACGGGGTCGGTTACGCAGGCAGGCGGCTTTGCCTTCCTGTCGGCGGCAATCGGTTTTGTGTGCTACTTCCTGCATGAACGCCTCTGGATGCTTATATCCTGGGGCTCCGGGGAGTTGCATTGACGGCTCATGCTCCCGGTAAAACAAAACCCCCGCAATCGGCGGGGGTTTTCTGTTTCAGGCGATAACCGGAAAGCGCGTCAGGCCGCCTGGCTGTTTGCGTTTTCTTCGGTCAGCAGAACATAGAGTGCGTCGGTGGTGTCTGCACCGCGAATTTTCTCGCAGGTCGTGCGGTCACGCAGCAGGCGGGAAATCCGCGCCAGGGCCTTCAGATGGTCGGCGCCTGCGCATTCCGGCGCCAGCAACAGGAAGACAAGGTCCACGGGCTGATCGTCGATTGCGTCATAGTCGATCGGCTTGTCCAGGCGGGCGAACATACCGACGATGCCATCGAGGCCCGGGAGTTTGCCGTGGGGAATGGCAATGCCATTGCCGACACCGGTCGTGCCGAGGCGTTCCCGCTCCAGCAGGGTGTCGAAAATTTCCCGTTCGGCCAGCCCGGTCAGGGTTGCGGCTCTTTTGGACAGCTCCTGCAGCAACTGCTTTTTGGAGCTTGCATTCAACTTGGCAATGACGGCCTCAGCCGATACCAAATCCTGGATTTCCATAAGTCACCTTGTCTTAAACGCACCGAGATGCACCCGTGGCGCGGGTGCATCCCGTTTATGCTCGTCCTATAGTGGTTTGATCTATGCCCCGGATGGTATCTCTGGGTCAACCCAGCCGATATTGCCATCCTGTCTTTGATAGACCAGGTTCAGCCCGCCGTGCTTGGAGCTGCGGAACAGCATGGCCGGCACATTTGCCAGATCCATGCGCATCACAGCCTCGCCGACGGACATGGTTTCAATTTCCGCAGGCATTTCTGCCACGATAATCGGTTGATCGCCTTCTGGCTCCTCATGTGTCTCCGGCTCTGCCTGCAAGACATATTGCAGAGCGGGTAAAATCTCTCCCGTCTGGGGTCGGCCCTTGTGGTCCCGCAGGCGGCGTTTGTAACGCCGAAGGCGCTTGGTCACATGTTCCAGCGCTTCTTCATAGGCGGAATAGGCATCGCCTGTATTGCCTTGCCCCTGTACCAGGACCCGTTTGCCCACATGTACCTGGATGTCAACGCGAAAGCCGCTGTTCACTTTTGTGACGGTAACCTGCCCATCGGTGGAATGGTCGAAATATTTCCCGACCGACAGGGGCAGAGTTTCCTCAATGTGAGAACGCAAGGCGTCGCCAACATCAACTTGTTTGCCGTTTACAGAGAGCTGCATTGTTATGCCTTTTGTTGTTTTTGGTTCCGCCAAGCCGACGCCGTCTTTCTCAGACGTCGCTGCACCCCAGGCAGCAGATCCGCGTCTTTCAGTAGGCGATCCCTAAACAGGCCCCGATTCCGGCAAATACGGCGCGCTCCACAAGCGCATTAGAGTGGGCCAAGATCGAAATCGAGGCCGGAACCTACCGACGCCAACCGCCTAAGTCAAGCGCCGCTTGTATGGTCATCTTCCCCCGAACCGACCCCGATTGTAAACCGTGAAATGGCAGATTTTTTTACAAGGTCTGGTTCTTCTGCCGCCGCCGTTGCACAGACGAGGCAATCTTCATTGATTCCCGATATTTAGCGACCGTTCGGCGGGCAATATCCATACCGTCTGCCTTCAGCAGATCGACCAGTTTGTCATCCGACAGGATTGCTTTCGGGTCCTCGTCATCAATCAGACGTTTTATCCGGTCTTTGACGGCCTCTGCGGAATGGGCGTCACCCATGCCCGTGCTGGCGATTGCGGAAGTGAAGAAGAATTTCAGCTCGTAGAGGCCGCGCGGCGTGGAAATATACTTGTTGCTGGTCACGCGGCTGACGGTGCTTTCATGCATTTCGATGGCTTCGGCAATGTCACGCAGGACCAGCGGGCGCAGTTTGGAAATGCCGTATTCGAAGAAACCTTCCTGCTGGCGGACGATCTCGCTGGCGACTTTCAGGATGGTGTGGGCACGCTGCTGCAGGCTTTTGACCAGCCAGTTCGCGGTCTGGTAGCGTTCCGTCAGATACTCTTTTTCGTCCTTGGTCAGCTTGTTCTTCGTGACCTTGGTAAAATAGTGCTCGTTGACCAGAACCTTGGGCAGGGTGTCGGAATTCAGTTCCAGATGCCAGCCGCCTTCTGGATCGGGCCGCATCAGGATATCCGGCACGACCGGTTGGGCGATGCTGTGGTCGAAGGAAAGCGCCGGTTTCGGGTTCAAGGCGCGGATATCGGCGATCAGTTCACCCAGATGTTCCTCATCCACCTGCAGGATCTTGCGCAGGGTCTTGCCGTCGCGCGCGGCGAGCAGGTTGAGATTATCCAGAAGCTTCTGCATGACCGGCGTCAGATAGCCGAGGTCGCGTAGCTGAATTTCCAGGCATTCCTTGAGGGTGCGCGCGAAGATACCGGAGGGGTCGAAACCCTGCATCCGGGCGAGCACGGCCTCCACCTGTTCCAGGCCACAGCCCAGACGGTCGGCCACCTCCGACAGGTCGCCCGACAGCCAGCCGGATTCATCCAGCATATCAATCAGATGCAGGCCGATCAGGCGTTCCCCCGGATCGGTGACTTCCATCTGCAACTGTTCGGTCAGATGTTCGGCCAGCGATGGGGTATCGGAAACCGTTGCTTCCAGGTTGTATTCATCATCGCCGAAATTGATCGTGCCGCCGCTGCCACTCAGATGGTTCAGGCTGCCCCCGGGGGCGTCCGCGCCGGGGCCTGCGATATCGCCGTCGTAATTATTCTGATAGTCGGTGTCCAAGGGGGCTTCGCTGCCGTCAGCCATATGGTCGGGTTTCAGCAACTCGTGGCTGTCAGGCTGGGCGGTGCTGTCATCGCCGGGGTTGGCCGTATCGGATAATGCCTCCGGGCTTTGGTCCCGGTCCGGTTCGTTGTCGCGTTCGTCGCGCTCCAGGACCGGGTTCGTCTCCAACTCGCTCTCGACGTAATTCGACAGCTCAATATGCGACAGTTGCAGCAGTTTGATCGCCTGCTGCAACTGCGGCGTCATTACAAGCGACTGTGTCTGTCTTAGATCGAGCCGAGGGCCGATTGCCATTTTAGCGTGCGAACCTTCTCAAAATGCAGTTGGACTTATTGTTGTTATAAATTGAAACGATCTCCGAGATAAACCCGTCGGACTTCCTGGTTTCCGACAATTTCATCCGGCGTGCCTTCCATCAAAACACGTCCGTCATGCAAAATATAGGCCCGATCGACTAAGTCCAGTGTTTCCCGCACATTATGATCTGTAATCAGCACGCCGATGCCGCGATCCTTCAGGTGGCTGACCAGTTCGCGAATGTCGCGGACCGCGATGGGGTCGATGCCCGCCAGCGGTTCGTCCAGCAGAATGAAATGCGGCTGGCTGGCAAGGGCGCGCGCAATCTCCAGGCGGCGGCGTTCACCACCGGAAAGTGCAACGGCAGGGCTGCGGCGGAGATGGGTGATCGAAAATTCCGCCATCAGCGCATCCAGCATGGCTTCGCGTTTGTCGCGGCGCTTCTCCACCGCTTCCAGAACGGCGCGGATATTCTGTTCCACCGTCAGGCCGCGGAAGATGGAGGCCTCCTGCGGCAGGTAGCCGATCCCCAGCCGCGCCCGGCGATACATGGGCAGTTCGGTGATATCCTCGCCGTCCAGCAGGATTTCGCCATAGTCGGCGGCAATCAGTCCGCTGATCATGTAAAAGCAGGTGGTCTTGCCCGCACCGTTCGGGCCCAGCAGACCGACCGCCTCGCCGCGCTGCACGCGCAGGCTGACATCACGCAGGATCGGCCGTTTCTTGAACTGCTTGCCAAGCGACTGAACCTCCAGACCCCGGTTCTTCGCAACAATGTGAGGGGTATCTTCGTCTTTCGTTGCGGCGGCTGCGTCGGCCATGGGCGGTTGCTCCTTGTCATCCGCCGCGGGCGGTGCCTGATCGGTGTTTCTGTCTTTCCGGCGGTCGCCGCCGGAGCGGCGCTCGTCCGCAGCCTTTGGTTCCTGTTTGGCGGAGCGGTCTTTTTGAACCGCTTCCAGGAAACCGCGCAGCGCGGCCACTTTTTCCGCCGTAACATGCGCCGTGTTGCTGTCGGTCTCGTCCTGACGGGTGTTTTCCGTCAGTTCGCCGCCCTCGCGCAGGGCCTGGCGGCGGGCGCGGGCACGTTCTTCCAACTGCGTTGCGGCTCGTTCCATATCGCTCAACGTCAGAGGGGCGTCGTCCTTGCCTTTGGCCGTGAGATCGGTCCGGTCCTGTGCGGCGGCGGCCTGTTCCATGGAGGCGCGTAATGCCTGGCGGGCTGATGCCGCGGCCTTGGGCTGTGCGCGGGAGGTTGCAGGCACGGGGGGAGGGGCTGGCACGACGCTGTCGTCATTCATCGCGTCGGGGCCGGTCGCATTGATTGGCCCCTGATCTTTTTCGCCGCGATTTGCCACGTTCTTTGGTCGACTCATACCCGCTGCCTGTTTTTCCCGCTTATCGTGCGGGGTTTATGAGTTACAGCCTAATTGCCGGTGGAATCCGGAATAAGCAAGCCTTTAACGCGGCCGGTTCCACCTTTCAGTTTGCTCCGGCCGGTCTTCATATTGACCTCGGCGCATTCACCATTCAATTGGTTTTCGCCCCGGGTGATTTTTACCGACCCGCACAAGGTCGCGACCTGCCGGTCCACCTCATAGACGCCTTCCTGCCCCCGGATGATTTCCGTCGGGGTGGAGATATGAACGTTTTTGGTGGCGTCGATACGTTTCACTTCATTCTTGCCGGTTGATATGTTCGGCTGGATGAAGGCGGTCAGGACACCGGCCTGCAGGCGTTTGTCTTCCTGGGTGACAAGCGCATCCCCGCGGGCGACGGCAATGTTTTTCACCTGCCAGTATTCGAGCGAGTCGCGGGCCGTGATGATGGCCTTCGGATTGGTCAGTTTCAGGTTGTTGCCGACCAGGACAATGACCTGCTTGTCCATGTGGTAGACACCCTTGTCGCCGACTGCCGTCGTATCGGTGTTCACAATGCGGACATTACCGAGGGCGTCCATCCGGTACATCTGCTGTTTGTCATTGGCGCCTGCGCGGTAATAGGCGACCAGTTCGTCGGCGTAAACCTGTAGTTCGCCCTGGGTTGCATGGGCATTGCCCCGCGCACGATATTCGCCGGACCCTTCGGTTTTGTCCCTGATCCATTCGATCCCGTCATCGGCCTCGATCTGGATTTCCTGGCTGCTGTTGGTTGCCGTCTGGGCGCTGGCGACGGTCGTGATACCGGCTGCCCATGCTGTGGAAACCAGGAGGAGCAAAAGACGGAAAAGTGACTTCATTGTTATGACCCGCGTTCAGTCGGCCGGAGGATTAGTTTTGTCTTGCCGAGCAATTCGATGCGTTCACCCATGTTGTAGACGCGAATGCCCTCTGCGGAAACATAAATATCCGGTCCCTGGCCTTCGACCGGGGTCAGGCTGTAGCCGCTTTTCTGGTCGAAATTCAACATCATACGTTCTGTGTGGAATTCATAGCCCTGATCCTGGAACAGGTTCACCCCGCCCCAAAGGTCCAGGGTGTTGGTATCCTGGTTCATGCGCCCGGTCGGGGCCGTGACGGCATACCAGGTCTGGTCCGCCCAGGTGATATCCGCCTTGGGGTCCGTCAGGTCGATGATCGGGATGTCCGGATCATGTTGCTTGGCGTTTTTCGCCGTCACAGTATAGGGCGAGTTGCCGTTCTGTACGCTGGTATAGACCGCGTTGGTGATCTGGATATCACGGGCGGCGTCCCGTTCTGCCTGGGTGAAACCCAGACCGTCCCGCTGGCTTTCCTCCAGCAGCGGCCAGCCGACAACCGCCAGCGTCAGGGCGACGGCAATGGTCGGGAACAGGATTTTCAGGAAGCCGACGATCCGCGCGCGGTAACGTTGCGCCCGGACGATCCGCTGACCGACCGGGATACTGGCGCCCTTGCGCGCAACGTTTGGCGTGTCGTCTATGGCTTCCGCCATACTGGCTTTCCTCTCAATCAGGCAATGCCTGCCCGCAGCAGATCATGCATGTGGACAATGCCCACCGGCTTGCCCTCATCCTCCACGAAGATCGTGGTGAAGGGGTGATCCGCGTTATTCATCTGGTTGAGGACCTCCATCGCCAGGATATCCGGTGTGGTGGTCTTCGGTGTCTGCGTCATAATGTCTTCCACATGCCGATCCAGCAGGTCATTGGACATATGGCGGCGCAGGTCGCCGTCGGTCACGATCCCAATCAGCTTGCCGTCCTTGTCCTGCACGCCGATACAGCCGAACCGTTTTTCCGCCATGATCAGGATGGCGTCGCGCATGGTCGGGTTGTTCGCCGTCAGGGGAACCTCGTCGCCGGTATGCATCAGGTCCCTGACACGGACCAATTGCTGACCCAGCTTGCCGCCCGGATGGAAGGTATGAAAGTCCTGGGCGGAAAATCCCTTGCGTTCCAACAGTGCGACGGCAATCGCATCGCCCAGCGCCAGCGTCATCGTGGTCGATGTCGTCGGCGCCAGTCCCAGGGCGCCTGCTTCCGGCCGGTCGGACAGGATCAGGGCGATATCGGCGGTTTCCGCCAGGGTGCTTTTGGCCCGAGAGGTGATCGCCACCATGGGGATCGAAAACCGCCGGGAGAACTGCAGCAGGTCGCTCAATTCCTTGGTCTCGCCGGAATTGGACAGCGCCAGGATTGCATCCTCGGAGGTGATCATGCCCAGGTCACCGTGGCTGGCCTCGGCGGGATGGACGTATTGTGCCGGCGCGCCGGTGGAGGCAAAGGTCGCCGCGATCTTGCTTGCGATATGGCCGCTTTTACCCATGCCGGTGACAATGATGCGGCCCTTTACCTGGGCAAAAAGCGCGACCGCCCGGGCAAAGTCGCCGTTCAGCTCCCGGCTGAGCTGGCTGATGGCGTCGCTGGCCAGATCCAGAACGCGCCGCCCCGCCTCAACGTCGGTTTGAACCTGACTATTGTCATCGGAAAGCTGCAAAACTTGACTGATCACGCATACGACCCTTGTCGTTGAAGCATCCACCAACATCCGTTAATGGCGCAGAATCATTAGTAAATATCATTCGTGGACAGGGCAATAAAATACGCCTGTCCCGCTGCCTTCGTCAATCTGCTCGGGCAGTTGTTTCTCGCCCAACCTATATGGGTCGCCGTTCCGGCCCTTCAAGCGCGGAAACCTGCGAAAAACCGGGGCTAGTGGGCGAAGATATCCACTTCGTCCCAACCGCAGAGGTCCAGTTCCCCACGTGCGGGGAGAAAATCAAAGCAGGCCTGCGCCAGATGGGTGCGGTTTTCCCGCGCCAGCAGGGTGTCGAATTTCTCTTTCAGGCGGTGCAGATACAAAACGTCGCTGGCGGCATATTCCAGTTGCGCATCGCTCAACTCGTCGGCGGCCCAGTCGGACGACTGCTGTGCCTTGGACAGGTCCACGCCCAGCATTTCGCGGCACAGAACCGCCAGTCCGTGCCGGTCCGTATAGGTCCGGGTCAGTTTCGCGGCGATTTTGGTGCAATAGATGGGGCGGGTCTGCACGCCCAGGTATTTCTGCAGGATCGCCACATCGAAACGGGCGAAATGAAACAGTTTCAGCCGATTGGGATCGGTCAGCAGCGCCTTCAGGTTCGGGGCGTCATACTGGTCGCGCTTGAATTTCACCAGATGGCATTCGCCATCGCCGGCGGAAAGCTGTGCCAGGCACAAGCGGTCGCGATGCGGGTTCAGGCCCTGGGTCTCGGTGTCGATGGCGATCACATCGCCAAGGTCCAGGCCGTCCGGCAGGTCGTCGTGGTGAAGATGAATATTCAAGTCTAGGCCCTCTAACGTCTTGCTCAACCAATCGGGAATGGGCTGTTCATATATAAAAAACGGCACGTCGCCAAGCAACGTGAGCGGCCCGAAGCCTATAGAAACACATGATCTGCGGCAACTCGGAAATCGGGCGCTGATTTCGGGGTGGCCCGAGACCATCCCGAAAACAAAAAAGGACAGCCGATGCTGTCCATTTTGTAAGTGTGTTAAACACTTAAAGAATTGGTGCCCAGGAGAAGACTCGAACTTCCACGACCTTTCGGCCACAGGTACCTGAAACCTGCGCGTCTACCAATTCCGCCACCTGGGCTCAACGCGGCGCCTTTTTGCGATTTTAGCCCCCCAATGTCAACACGGAAATTCGGCCAAAATGAATTTTTTTTGACCGCCTGCGAAAATTGGTCGCTTTTCCCCGGTTTGGGCTGCCTCTTGGCGGGGCGGGCGCAATGGGTTATATCCTTGGCCGCAAGAATTTCAGCGGGCGGCACTAGACAGAGCGTGCCCGCGTGAGGATCAACAGGTCACAGCATCCAGGGGATTATAATGGGTCCGAAACTCGTTACTGTGTTTGGTGGCTCCGGCTTTGTGGGCCGGCATATCGTTCAGCGCCTTGCCCATAAGGGTTATGTGGTGCGTGTTGCAGTTCGCGATCCGGAATCGGCCCTTTACCTGAAGCCCATGGGGCGTGTCGGGCAGGTCACGCCGGTTCAGGCAAGCCTGCGTGACCCGGCATCGGTCCGGGCGGCTATCGACGGGTCCGACATGGTGATCAACCTTGTGGGCATTCTTTATGAAAGCGGCAAGCAGACGTTTGATGCCATCCACCGTATCGGTGCGGCAACCGTCGCGAAGGCCGCCAGGGACGCCGGGGTGAAGACGCTGGTCCATATGTCGGCACTGGGTGCGGACAAGGCGTCGAAGTCGAAATATGCACGCAGCAAGGCGCTTGGCGAAGAGGCCGTGCTTGAGGCTTTCCCGGAAGCGTCCATCATCCGGCCCAGCGTGATCTTCGGCCCGCATGACGACTTTTTCAACAAATTCGCGGCCATGGCCAAGGTTTCCCCGGCGCTGCCGTTGATTGGCGGTGGTCACACGAAATTCCAGCCGGTCTATGTGGGTGATGTGGCGGACGCCTTCCTGAAATGCCTCGAAGACAAGACCTGTGCGGGTCATACCTATGATCTGGCCGGGCCGTCGGTTTATACCTTCGAGGAATTGATGGAACTGGTCCTGCACGAGATCGGCGCGCATCGCGGCCTGATCCCGCTGCCGTTCCCCTTTGCATCGCTGCTGGCTTCCGTGCTGGAGCTGCTTCCGGTGCCGCCGCTGACGCGCGATCAGGTCAAGCTCCTGAAAAAGGACAATGTCCTGTCGGGTGACACGCCGGGCCTTGAGGCCTTGGGCATCGAACCGACCGCAGCCGAGGTTATCCTACCGACCTATATGGGCATGTACCGCAAGGGCGGACAGTTCAATCCGCTGAAACCGGCATAAGTCTTGCGGATATTACTTCGGGAGAGGCCCTTGCAGGAATGTGAGGGCCTTTTCTTTTGCGGGATTACTGTGCCAGCCGTCCGCCGTCGACGGGCAGGTCGATACCGGTGACATAGGCGGCGGCGTCGCTTGCCAGGAAGGCGACGGCACCGGCCACGTCATCCGGGGATGCCATGCGGCGCAGGGGGGTGCCTGCGCAATACCGTTCCCGGAAGGTCTTGTCCTGATTGTCTTCCACGCCGCCGGGTGACACCGTGTTCACGCGGATGCCCCGGGGACCGTATTGGCAGGCCAGATAGCGGCTGTGCCCCTGGATACCTGCCTTGATTGCGGCATAGGGCGGTGGCGTCGGGGTGATCTTCGTGCCGTCGTAAAGGCTGAAATCCGGGCCGACATGGCCGTAGATGGACGACAGGTTCACAATGCTGCCGGGGTGCGCGGCGTCGGCCATCTGCCGGGCGACGGTTGCCGAACAAAGGCAATAGCTGTCGAGAAGAAGTTCAACCGCCTTGCGCCAGGCATCAGGCGTAATGTGGTCGGGGTCGGCACTATAATAGCCTTCCGGCCGGGGGTAGGCGCAGTTGACCCAGATATCGGCAGTCCCGCAATCCCTGAAAAGGGCGGAGATAGCGGTCTCCAGACCTTTGCTGTCGGTAATGTCAAAGGGGCGGTGGATGATGCCGCTGTCCCTGTTTCCGACAACATCAAGACTGACGGTTGTTGCGCCAAGCTCCGCCAGGGTTTTACAGATGGCGCGTCCGATCAGGCCGTTGCCGCCGGTGACATAGGCGGTTTTGCCTTGCAGGGAAAATTGCGCCATGGGTCCGGTCCTGTCTGTTGCCTAGCCGAGGTAGACCCACGCCAGCAGGCCGCCGCCCAACAGGATACGATAAAGGACGAAGGGTGTGTAGGTGGCGCGTTTCAACCAGGCCATCAGGGCGAAAATTGACAGGAAGCCTGCAACAAAGGCCAGGGCTGCCGCCAGGATCATGTCATGTTCCAGCGATACATTGTCGCTCTGCATGATCTCGAGGACGATCAGCATACCTGCCGCGGCGATGGTGGGGATGGACATCAGCATGGAGAAACGTGCGGAATCGGATCGTTCCATTCCGAGGAAACGGGCTGCCGTCATCGTGATCCCTGAGCGGCTGGTGCCGGGGATCAGGGCCAGAACCTGCGCGCAGCCGATCAGGAAGGCGCTTTTCAGGGTCAGATGTTCCACCCGCCAGACGGTCAGGCCGACCTTGTCGGCAATCCACAAAAGAACCCCGAAGCCGATTGTCGCCCAGGCAATCAGCCGGACGTCGCGCAGATGGGCCTCGATCGTGTCCTGAAGCAGGTAACCGGCGATAACGACGGGGATGGTGGCCACGATCACATTGATCAGCATACGTGTTTCCACGCCCGTACGGCCAATGCAAAGCTTGCCGATACCGACCATCATCATCCAGAGATCACGCCAGAAATACAACATCACGGCCAGCAGGGTGCCCAGATGGACGGCCACATCAATGGCCAGGCCCTGGTCGCTCCACCCCAAAAGCTTGCCGGTGAGGACAAGGTGGCCTGAGGAGCTGATCGGTAGGAATTCGGTGAAGCCCTGGACCAGGGCGAGGACGAAAAGGTGGTAAAGAACCAAGAGTTTTTCCCCGTTTTCAAAAGACCATCGCTTATAGCACCGGAAAAAAATCAATGCATCCCTATCGTTTCATGAAAATTAGTACCGAAATGGTACTATTGACGGAGTCGCAAGGGTCGCAAATTTGTTTGTTAAGGTCGGAAAAAGTCCTGTTTTAGCTAAATAGTTCCGTTTTGTTTACTATCGTGCATTTTTTTCTGGTAATTTGGGGAAAGAGGCAATAAAACAACATCCGAGGCGGCCTAATCGAAAAGGACCTGAGTGCTGCGCGGCGATTGAACGAAATCGCCCGACCGCTTTGTGTCGATAAAAACGAGCCGGACCAGTAATCGAAGCCTTCTGTAAAGGCGGACAGGAACGACAAGAGATGACTACTGATAAGATGCTGAAATTTGTTTCCCGCGGACGGCAGATGCCGACCAAACGGGATGCGGAAAATCGCCGTCAGGACTTCGGGGAAATCTATGCCGAATTCACGACCGACGAAGCGGCATCGCAGGCCGGGCGCTGTTCCCAGTGCGGCGTGCCTTTCTGTCAGGTCCATTGTCCGCTGCACAACAATATCCCCGATTGGCTGATGCTGACCGCGGAAGGCCGCCTGCAGGAGGCCTATGAGGTTTCCAGCGCGACCAATACCTTCCCGGAAATCTGCGGCCGTATCTGTCCGCAGGACCGGCTCTGCGAAGGGTCCTGCGTGATTGAACAGTCCGGTCACGGCACGGTGACCATCGGATCGGTCGAGAAATACATTACCGATACGGCCTGGGAAGAAGGCTGGGTCGAAACGATTGCCCCCGTGCGTGAGCGTGAGGAATCCGTTGCCATCATCGGGGCGGGCCCCGGTGGCCTGGCTGCTGCCGCCAAGCTGCGCGGCAAGGGCTATCAGGTGCATGTCTACGACCGTTATGACCGTGTCGGCGGCCTGATGATCTATGGCATCCCGAATTTCAAACTGGACAAGGATATTGTTCAGCGCCGGACCAAATGGCTGGAAGACAGCGGTGTTCAGTTCCACCTGAACTGCAACATCGGTGAGGATGTTTCCTTCGACGAGTTGCGCGAAAAACATGCATCCATTCTGATCGCCACCGGTGTCTATAAGGCGCGTGACCTGAAGGCCCCGGGTGTCGGCCTGAAAAACATCGTTCCGGCCATGACTTTCCTGACCGCCAGCAACCGGACGGGACTGGGCGATACGGTCGAAGAATTCGAAAACGGCCAGTTGAATGCCGACGGCAAGAATGTGGTCGTGATCGGTGGCGGGGATACCGCGATGGATTGTGTCCGTACGGCCGTCCGCCAGGGGGCGAAGTCGGTCAAATGCCTGTATCGCCGGGACAAGGCCAACATGCCGGGTTCCATGCGCGAGACCGCCAATGCGGAAGAGGAAGGCGTGGAATTCGTCTGGCTGTCCGCACCGGAGGCCTTTGTCGGCAACGACCGGGATGAAGTGACCGGCGTACGTGCGATTTCCATGCGCCTGGGGACCCCGGATGCGACTGGCCGCCGGACGCCGAAACCGATTGAAGGGTCTGAAACGGTTCATGATGCCGATCTGGTGATTTTCGCCCTGGGCTTTGAGCCGGAAGAACTGCCGACCTTGTGGAGCCAGCCGGACCTGCCGGTGACCCGCTGGGGCACGGTCAAGGTTGACCATAAGACGGCGATGACCGCGATGGAGGGTGTCTTTGCCGCCGGTGACATCGTGCGCGGGGCAAGCCTTGTAGTTTGGGCGATCCGCGATGCGCGGGACGCCGCGGACAGCATGCATGACTTTATCCAGAACAAGTTGAGCGAAGCGCAGGCCCTGGCCGATGCGCAGGCCGCGGCAGAATAAGTAGTAGGGATCACGATAATGACGGACCGCAGCTTTATCGAACGCTATCAGGAAAACGCCAGCCATCTGGCGCAGAACGGGCTTTATCTGCCGGAAACCGAGACCGCCAACTGTGGCGTGGGTCTGGTCGCCAGCATCGACGGCACCGCGCGCCGCGACGTGGTTCTGGCCGCAATCGAGGCCCTGGGCCAGATCTGGCACCGTGGCGCGGTTGACGCCGATGGCAAGACCGGCGATGGCGCCGGTATCCACATCCAGATCCCGCAGGAATTCTTCAAGGATCATATCCGCCGCATGGGGCAGGCCCTCGGCAAGGGCCGTCTGGCTGTCGGTCAGGTCTTCCTGCCGCGCACCGACCTTGGCAAACAGGAACGCGTGCGCCAGATCATCGAGGCGGAAATCATCGATATGGGTCACCGTATCTACGGCTGGCGTCAGGTGCCGGTGAATATCGACGTGATCGGTGAAAAGGCCAACTCCACCCGCCCGGAAATCGAACAGATCCTGGTCGAGAACGCGCGCGACGTGGATGACAGCCAGTTCGAAGTGGACCTCTATATTATCCGTCGCCGGATCGAAAAGGCGGTTCTGTCGGAGAACCTGACCGAGGCCTATATCTGCTCGCTGAGCTGCCGCTCCGTCATTTATAAGGGGCTGTTCCTGGCCGAACAGCTTCCGGTCTTCTATCCGGACCTGATGGATGAGAAGTTTGAATCCAACTTTGCCATCTATCACCAGCGCTATTCCACCAATACCTTCCCGTCCTGGCCGCTGGCACAGCCGTTCCGCGTGCTGGCCCACAACGGCGAGATCAACACGCTGCTGGGCAACGTCAACTGGATGAAATCCCATGAGACCCGCATGGACGATCCGGTCTTTGGCGAGCATGTGGAAGACATCAAGCCGATCATCCAGCCGTCCAGCTCGGACTCCGCCGCGCTTGATGCGGTGTTTGAGGTGCTGGTGCGGACCAAACGCGACCTGCCGGAAGTGAAATCGCTGCTGATCCCGGAAGCCTGGGAACAGTCCAACGCGGTGCCGCAGTCGCACAAGGACTTCTATAAATATGCCAATGGCGTGATGGAACCCTGGGATGGTCCGGCGGCAATCTGCGCCTACGGCGGTCGTTGGGTGCTGGCCGGTCTCGACCGGAACGGGCTGCGTCCGCTGCGCTATGTGGTGACCGGCGACGGTCTGCTGATCGTCGGTTCAGAGGCGGGCATGGTCAAGGTTGACGAGAAAAGCGTCATCGAAAAAGGCCGTGTCGGTCCGGGGCAGATGGTGGGTGTGAACCTGCGCACCGGCAAATTCTACAAAGACCCCGAACTGAAGGACTATGTGGCTGGTCTCGCGCCATTTGGCGAATGGGCGGACAATATCACCACCATCGACAAACTGGGTGGCGGTGGCGCTGGCAAGGTCGGCGAGATGACCCGGGCGGACCTGCGCCGCCGGATGGTGGCCGCCGGTTGGTCCATGGAAGACCTGGAGCTGATCCTCCAGCCGATGGTGGAAACCGGCAAGGAAGCGACCGGTTCCATGGGCGACGATACGCCGGTGGCGGTGTTGAGCTCGAAATACCGTGGTCTGCACCACTATTTCCGCCAGAATTTCAGCCAGGTAACCAACCCGCCCATCGACCCCTTGCGTGAACGCATGGTGATGAGCCTTGCCACCCGTCTGGGCAACCTGGGCAACATCCTGGAAGAAGACGCACGTCAGCTTGAAATTCTGCAGCTTGACTCGCCGGTTCTGCTGAATGGCGACTATGAAGCCGTCCGCGAATATATCAAGGACGCAATGGCGGAGATCGACTGTACGTTTGATCCCAGCCGTGGCCCGTCGGCCATGCGCGAAGCCATCTATGAAATCCAGCGCAAGGCAGAGGATGCCGTGCGCCGCGGGGCGGCCCATCTGGTTTTGACCGATGAATATGCAACGCCCGAACGGCCTGCGATCCCGATGATCCTGGCGGCAGGTGCGGTACATACCTATCTGGTGAAAAGCCAGCTCCGTACGTTCAGTTCTCTTAACGTACGTACGGCAGAGGCGCTGGACGTACACTACTATGCGGTTCTGATCGGTGTCGGCGTGACCAGCATCAACGCCTATCTGGCAACGGAGGCGATTGCCGACCGTCACGCCAAGGGCCTGTTTGGCGATCTGGATATCGAGACGGCCATGCGCCGCTATCAGAAGTCCATCAACGACGGACTGTTGAAGATCATGTCCAAGATGGGCATCTCGATCGTCAACTCCTATCGCGGTGGCTATAACTTCGAGGCCGTGGGCCTGTCGCGCAGCCTGGTGTCGGAATTCTTCCCCGGCCTGCCGAGCCGTATTTCCGGGATCGGTCTGACCGGTATCCAGGGCCAGATCCTGTCCCAGCACAACAAGGCCTATGACGAAAGTGCGGCGGCCCTGCCGGTGGGCGGTTTCTACCGCTATCGCAACGGCGGCGAGACCCACGCCTGGGAAGCGAGCCTGATCCATACGCTGCAGAATGCCGTCAGCACCGACAGCTATGCGACCTATAAGAAATATGCCGAAGGCACGCGCAAACTGCCGCCGGTGAGCCTGCGTGACCTGCTGGACTTCGATCCCAAGGCAACGCCGGTTTCCGTGGACGAGGTGGAAAGCATCACCGAAATCCGTAAGCGCCTCGTCGCGCCGGGGATTTCGCTCGGTGCCTTGAGCCCGGTCGCCCATGAAACGCTCTCCATTGCCATGAACCGGATCGGTGCACGTTCCGACAGTGGCGAGGGCGGTGAAGACCCGGCGCGTTACAAGCCAAAAGCTAATGGTGACAATGCTTCCAGCGCGATCAAACAGGTGGCAAGTGGCCGTTTTGGCGTGACGGCGGAATATCTCAATAACTGTAAGGAAATTGAGATCAAGATGGCCCAGGGCGCAAAGCCCGGTGAGGGCGGCCAGCTTCCGGGTTTCAAGGTCTCCAGCCTGATTGCCAAGCTGCGTCACGCCACGGAAGGCGTGACCCTGATCAGCCCGCCGCCGCATCACGACATCTATTCGATCGAAGACCTGGCGCAGTTGATCTACGACCTGAAGCAGATCAACCCGGAGGCCAAGGTCTGCGTCAAACTGGTGGCCCGCGCCGGTATCGGCACCATTGCCGCCGGCGTCGCCAAGGCCCATGCGGACACGATCCTGATTTCCGGCCATTCCGGTGGCACGGGGGCAAGCCCGCAGACCTCCATCAAATATGCCGGTCTGCCTTGGGAAATGGGTCTGGCGGAAGCCCATCAGGTGTTGAGCCTGAACGGTCTGCGCCACAAGGTCCGCCTGCGTACCGACGGTGGCATCAAGACAGGCCGCGATGTGGTGATCGCTGCGATCCTGGGTGCCGAGGAATTCGGCCTGGGCACAGCCAGCCTGGTTGCCATGGGCTGTATCATGGTGCGTCAGTGCCATTCCAACACCTGTCCGGTCGGCGTCTGCACGCAGGACCCCAAACTGATCGACAAGTTCGTCGGTTCGCCGGAAAAAGTGGTCAATCTGTTCAGCTTTGTGGCCGAAGAGGTTCGCGAAATCCTGGCGGAACTGGGTGTCCGGTCGCTGAAGGAAGTTGTTGGGCGGACCGACCTCCTGCAGCAGGTCAGCCGTGGCGCCGCCCATCTGGACGACCTCGACCTGAACCCGCTGTTGGCGCGGGCCGATGCCGGAGCCAAGGGTATGGTTTGCTCCATCAAAGGCCGAAACGAGGTGCCGGAAACGCTGGACGCGCAGATGATCGAGGATGCCGAGGCGCTGTTCAGCCACGGTGAAAAGATGCAGTTGCAGTATAACATCCGCAACACCGACCGCGCCATTGGCACCAAGATCAGTTCCAAGATCACCCGCCAGTTCGGCATGAAGGGTCTGAAACCCGGCCATATCCATGTGCGTATGCGCGGTTCTGCCGGTCAGTCGCTGGGTGCCTTTGCGGTGCAGGGTCTGAAACTGGAAGTGATTGGCGACAGCAACGACTATGTGGGCAAGGGCCTGTCCGGCGGCACTATCGTGGTGCGCCCGATTGCGACCAGCCCGCTGGCGAGCAACGCCAATACGATCATCGGCAACACGGTGCTCTATGGTGCGACGGCGGGAACGCTGTTTGCCGCAGGGCAGGCGGGCGAGCGTTTCGCGGTCCGTAACTCCGGGGCGACGGCGGTGATCGAGGGCTGCGGCTCCAACGGTTGTGAATATATGACCGGCGGCAAGGTTGTGATCCTGGGCGAGACCGGCGATAACTTCGGGGCGGGGATGACCGGGGGCATGGCCTTCGTTCTGGACCGGACCGGCAGTTTTGAATCCCGGGTCAACCCGGACACGATCGGGCTTTACCGCCTGGAAACGGATTACTGGGCCGAAGTGGTGCACAAGCTGATTGCAGAGCATCACGCCGAAACCCACTCGAAATGGGCCGACACGATCCTTAACGAATGGGACCGCGTGCGCGAGAAATTCTGGCATGTGGTACCGCATGAGATCGTCGGCAAACTGGAACATCCGCTGTCTCTGGACGGCGATGTGGCGGCGGGGGCCGCCGAGTAACCCCCCTAGTACTTTTCCTTATCCCTCGACCTTACACCCTGGCTTCGGCCAGGGTTTTTTTTGCCTGCATCCTTTTGTTGCGGGAATCGTATCGTTTCGCGCTATTGCGGGTTGTTAATATTAGCGAAAACGGCTTAAATCAGACCTGAAATGCTAATAGAGGCCAGCAACAAGAATAAAAAATTCAAAGTCAGACAGGGAGATAGAGATGACTTTCATGACCAAAGCCATCCGGGCAGCGGCTGTGGGTGCTGCGATGATCGCCGGAATCGGTGCAACGCAGGCGCAGGAAATCAACTTCTTTACCATCGGTACGGGCGGGACAGCCTATACCTATTATCCGGTTGGCGGCGTGATCGCCAATGCCATTTCCAATCCGCCGGGGTCCCGCCCCTGCGAAGAGGGCGGCAGTTGCGGGGTGCCGGGCCTGATTGCCTCTGCGGTTTCCTCCCGGGGATCGGTGGACAATATCAACGCGATCCTGTCGGGGCTGCGGGACTCCGGTTTTGCACAGTCTGATGTTGCCTATTGGGCGGCGACGGGTACCGGCACGATGGACGGCAAGGAACCGGCGAAGAATCTGCGGACGATCGCGGCCCTTTTTGAAGAACATATTCATCTGGTGGCGCTGGCGGACAGTGGCATCAACAGCGTTGCCGATCTGAAAGGCAAACGCGTGTCTCTGGATGAGCCGGGCTCAGGCACCTATGTGGATGCCAAGCTGATCCTGGAAGCCAACGGCATGGGCGTCGATGACGTCACCGCCGAGGCACTGAAAGGCAATGCGGCCTCCGAAGCGCTGCGTAACGGCAAGATCGACGCTTTCTTTGTCGTTGCCGGTTACCCGACGGGCGGCCTGGTTGAACTGGCCTCCGCAGAGGATATCAAGCTGGTTCCGATTGACGGGGATGCGGCGGCTGCCCTGACCAAGAAATACGGTTTCTTCTCGGCCAGCGAAATCCCCGAAGGCACCTATGAAGGTGTGGGATCGGTGAAGACCGTTGCAGTCGGTGCGCAGTGGTTCACCAGCGCCGACAAGGATGAAGAGCTGATCTATCAGATCACCAAGGCGTTGTGGAATGACAAGACCCGCAAGCTGCTGGACAACGGTCATGCGAAGGGCAAGGCAATCACGTTGGAAACGGCGCTGAACGGTGTCGGCGTGCCGCTGCACAAAGGGGCGGAACGTTTCTATCGTGAAGCAGGTCTGCTGAACTAGGAAATCAGATATCCGACGAACCGGGCGTCCCTGGGGCGCCCGGCTTCTGTTTTGTATTTCTGTCAGGAGTTCCCCCATGAACGCCGAAAGTCAACGCGCGCTGACGTCGGAAGAACTGGCCCGGATCGAACGTAAATACGATCCCGAACAGGCCTTCCGTCCGACCGGCCGCAGTCTGGCAATGGTGATAACGGTCGCCCTCGTGGCGATGTCGGTCTATCATTTTTACGCTGCCGGGTTTGCCTTGATCCGCGAGCTGCTGCATCGCGGCATTCACCTGTCCTTCGTCTTGGGGCTTGTGTTCCTGCTCTTTTCCTGGCGCCGCACCGACAGTGTGGAACCGTTGCGCGGCTGGTTCCGGATATCCGGTGTTGCCATCCCGGATATCATCTTCAGCCTGTTGGCTGTCGCCGCCGCATTATACCTGCCGCTTCTGCCGCCGGAAATCGTGGCGGGCCGTGTGGGCAATCCATCCCAGATGGACGTCCTCATGGGAACGGCGCTGCTGCTTTTGACGTTGGAGGCCTGCCGCCGGTCGGTCGGGCCGACGCTGCCGATCATTGCCCTGATTGCCATCGCCTTTGCCATCCTGGGTCCCTATGCGCCAGGTGCGTTGAAGCATGGCGGGACAAGCTGGCTGGGCCTGATCAACCATCTGTATATGACCAATCAGGGAATTTACGGCATCGCCATCGGGGTGATGGCGCAATATGTCTTCCTGTTTATCCTGTTCGGGGTTCTGGCGACCCGGATCGGCTTGGGGCAGCTTTTCATCGACCTCGCCATGGTGGTTGCCGGGCGTTATTCCGGCGGCCCGGCAAAGGTTGCAATTTTCTCATCCGCCCTGATGGGAACGATTTCAGGGTCTTCTATTGCCAATACGGTGACAACGGGCGCGCTGACGATCCCGGCCATGAAAAAGGTGGGCTATCCCGCCCGTTTTGCCGGTGCGGTCGAGGCGACCTCTTCCACCGGCGGGCAGATCACGCCGCCAATCCTGGGGGCGGCGGCCTTCATCATGGTGGAATATCTTGAACTGCCGTTGCGTGATGTGCTTGCCGCAGCACTTTTTCCGGCGCTGCTGCATTATTTCGGCATCTTCATCATGGTCCATCTGGAGGCACGTCGCCTCGGCCTGCGCGGCCTGCGGGCCGAAGAGCTTCCCAAACTGGGCCTGGTTCTGCGCCAGCATTGGCTGTCTCTGATTCCGCTGGGCATCCTCGTCTATTTCATCCTGTCCGGCAGGACCCCGGATTTCGCGGCGGTCTATGGCATTATCGCCTGCGTGGTTGTCGGCTTTTTGAACCCGGTCAACCGGCTGACCCTGAAAGAGCTGTGGGAATCTCTTGCCTTGGGGGCCAAGGGAACCCTGGCTGTCGGGGCGGCTGCGGCGACGGTGGGTATCGTTGTCGGGGTGGTTACCCTGACGGGGGTCGGTTTCCGTCTGGGCTATGTCGTGGTGCAGACCGCCGGTGACGTGGCCGCCGTGTTCGGCTCCGTCTGGCCGTTGAGTTTCTTTGATGTGGCCAGTTGGACGTTGCTTGTGTCGCTGCTGTTGATTGCGGTGTCCTGCATCATCATGGGGGCGGGGATTCCGACAACGGCCACATATATCATTCTGGTCGCGGTCGCCGCACCGGCACTGGCGCAGCTTCAGGTGCAGCCGCTGGTCTCCCATTTCTTTGTTTTCTATTACGGGGTGCTGGCCGATATCACGCCACCGGTGGCGCTTGCGGCCTATGCGGCGGCGGGGATCGCGGGCGCCAACCCGTTCAAGACCGGCAATACAGCCTTTCGTCTGGGCATTGCCAAGGCGCTGGTACCCTTTGTCTTTGTCTATTCTCCGGCTTTGCTGCTTGTGGCGGACGGCTTTACCTGGACCGCATTCGTCGTCACGCTTGCCGGGGCGATGCTGGGTATTGCCGGATTGGGTGTGGCCTTCTCGGGCTTCTGGCTGGCCCCGATGAAAAAGGTTGAACGCTGGTGGGTCGCCATCGTTTCCTTCCTGTTTATCGCGCCGGGGCTTGAAACCATGGGGCTTGGTCTGCTTGCCATGCTGCCGATGGTTTATGTGCAGTTTCGCCGCAAACGCCAGATTGCACAGGAGGCAAGCATCGCGACCGTCGCGGATGGGGAAATGATGACTGGCCGTGTTGAATAAACGCAGCCGTCTTGTATGGGAATGGAGGTCCCGGCTTCGGCCGGGATTTTTTTCTGAAAATATCTTGTATACGAGAGATATGTATGCGAGATATCTACTATGAAACAGATTTCGGATTGCATCAGTTATCAGATTGGCGTTGCCGCCAAGCGGATCAGCCGGTCTGCGCGCGATTATCTGGCGGCTTTTGACGTGACGCCAGTTCAATACGCGGTGTTGCGGGCCTTGTCTGATCAGGATCGCCAAACCGGGGCGCAGTTGACCGCATTGCTGCACATCGACAGTGCGACGATGACCGGGGTGCTGGACAGGCTGGTTCGGCTGGAATTGATTCAACGCGTGCCGCATGAAACGGACCGGCGGGTCAAATGCCTGTCCCTGACGGATTATGGTCGCAGGCGGCTGCCTGACATGGATGCGGCCATGGAGCGCCTCAATGAAGAGGTAGACAGGTTTCTGGGTGATGACGCAGACGATTTCCGCCGCATCCTGAAACGGGTTGAGAAATTGAGCTTGTAAAGAGGATGTGATGTTCGACAGTAAAATTTCGATTGTCCTGCGGGATGATCTCGAGAATTGGCAGAAGATGAATGTGGTGGCGTTTTTAACCTCCGGCATCGTTGGCCAGAACCCGGAAATCCTGGGTGCGGAATATGAGGACGCCGCAGGCAACCGGTTCAATCCGCTGGCAGTGCAGCCGATGATTGTTCTGTCAGGCGACGGGACGACCTTGTCCAAAATTCATCAGCGCGCACTGACCCGGAATTTGCGGACATCCGTTTATATCGAGGAGATGTTTTCAACCGGCCATGACGCCGCGAACCGCGCTGTCTTCAAGGAATACGGCCCGGAGGATGCCAAGATTGTCGGCCTTGCCATCCGCGCCGACAAAAAGGCCGTCGACAAAGTCACCAAAGGCGCAAAAATGCACAGTTGAGGTGTTCAGCGCGTGATGCTGGGCCAGTCGCGCAGGCGTTACTCTGCTTTTCTGGAAAGTCCTAGAATTCCGACAGGATCAATGAAACACCGATTGTGAAAACAATCAGCCCGGCGATTTTGCAAATTACATTACCGTTGCGGTGACTCATAAGAAAGTCATGCCCGCTGCCGGATGCGAAAATGCCAACGGACGAGTAGACCACGAAGCACAAACTGCTCGTAATTGTTCCGAAGATCAGAGCATACAGCCAAAATGGCATTGTTCCGGGAATGTAAAATTGTGGAAGAAGGGAGAAATAGAAAATAAGACCCTTCGGATTAAGAACGCTGGTAAAGAATCCGTATTTTACGTCATTGACGACTTTTATCTGATCTGGTCCGCCAGATGAAAAACTCTGGATGTCAGCCACAAACAGCCGATAGGCGAGATACATCAGATATGCCATGCCCAAGAGCTTGAATCCAAAGAATACATTTGGATAGGCTTTGAAAACCGCCTCAAGGCCGACAGCAACAAGAAGGGTGAAGACGAGATAGCCGCTTGATATGCCGATGGCGGCTTTGATGCCAGCATTCCTTCCATCGGCCAGTGACCGGCTTGTGACATAAAGCATGTCCGGCCCGGGAACGATGATAAGACTGAGCACCGTAATTAAAAATAGCGTGACGTCCCCTCCCATTAACCCTGCCCCTTTCCTGCCAAAGTATCGATTGCCATCTGCGGGCACCTGTTTAAAGACAGCCTCTGGTTGACTGATAAGCTTTTAGTTGCTGTTTATAGTATACAGATGACTATTTTGCGTTGTGGCGAAAAGGTTGCGAAATATGAGCGTAATTGGACGGTTAGACAGGACAGATTTTCGTATATTAACGATTCTGCAGGAAAATGCGTGGACGTCCACGAAAGAGCTCGCCGCGCGAATTAACCTGTCTCTCTCAGCAACCAGTCAGCGCGTTAAAACGCTCAAAGATGAAGGGCATTTGATCGCGGCGCATGCGGTCGTCAATGAAAAGACGATGAACATGCGGTTGGAAGCTCTGATTTTAATCCAGTTGGATAAGCATGATGGAAGCGTCGTCGAAGAGTTTCTGGAGGAGATAATCGCCATTCCGGAAGTGAAATCCGCTTTTCTGATAACCGGGCGTTACGACATCGTTGTTAATGTCGGTGTTTGTGACACCGATCATCTCAAACAATTGGCGTTTGAATGCTTCACAAACCGTCCGTATATCACGAAGATTGAGACGTCGTTGGTCTATGATTCAATCCATAGTCGGGTGATGACGCCGTTGGTTCCCCGAACGGAAGGAAAAGCCTAGCGCGTGATGCTGGGCCAGTCGCGCAGGCGTTGGCTGAAGATATCGATCAGGCGGCGCAGGACAGGGTCGAAATCCTGGAGCTTGTCCAGCCGCTTTTTCAATGCCTCGCCGGACAGGGCGGACACCTCCGCTTCCTCCACAGCGCGGGCGGAGGCCATGCGCGGCATGCTGTTGATCAGGGCCATCTCGCCGGTCACATCACCCCGGCCGATCACGGCAATTACCTGATTGCCCTTTTCCTGCTCCAGGATGATTTCAACCCGGCCCTTGTGGACGAAATAGGCATTGTCGCCTAATTCCCCCTGCCGGAAGATATAGCTGCCGGCGGGATAGACCAGATGGCCGGTCTTTGTCTTGCGCGGCTTGTCCCTGTTTTCCTCCAGCGTCAGTTCCGCCTCGTGAAGGTCCGCAGGCAGGGGCTGTTTCTCACCCAGATCGCTTTTGGATATTGCTGACAGGGCGATATCGAACAACTGGCGGATCTCCGCCTTGACCTCTTTCGGGGTGACCGACTGGTCGAGGCGCGCGAGAAGGCTGTCTTTGGTCTGTTCCAGTTTTTGCGGATTGGTGGCGATATCCGAGGGGAAAAGCGGCGGGGTCTTGATCGCCTCGGTCAGGACGTCAATCACCGTGGTGGTGAGAGCATCCAGATTGCGCCGTCCGAAACGGCTGTAGAGCATGTCGAAGAGATACCCCAGCCGCGCCATCTTGTTGGGCAGAAGGCGGCAGACCTGTTCCAGGCAGCGCACCGGCGACAGGTCCTCTTCGTTCTGCGACAGGGCGGACAAGGCACGAAGCGTGAGTGCCTCCGCCATATTCGGGCCGCCGGCAAAGCCCATATCCTGACGCAGGATACTGGCCAGCAGGGTCAGGGCTGCGGCATCCGTCACCTTGCCGACGCCGATCCGCCCGCTGCGGCGGAAATAGGCGGCGACCCGTTCCATCATGACGGTACGGGTATAAGGCAGGATGAAGCGGGTCAGCGCCTTTGCAAGCCGTTCCAGCGCCTTGGTGGTCCAGCGGTCGGTCTCCCAGCGCCCGGTGCAGATACCGGCCAGGGTCTGCATGGCGGCAAGCTGGTGTTCATGCGGACCCAGTAAATCCTTCAGGGCTTCTGCATTGTCGCAGATTTCCGCAATGGCCCCGTCCAGATGTTCCTGCAGGTTGCGGCCATAGTCGCTTTCCAGATGGTCCAGCAGGACAATGAGCTTGTCCTCCCAGCCGCCCTGTTGGCCCAGTTCCTTTGCCAGCGCGCTCAGGATCGCATATTCGTTGTCGATCTTGCCCTGGGTTTCTTCGGCCAGTTGGGCAAGGGGCGACAGGTCGCTGTCCGTGCCTTTTTTGGAGGTCGGGTCTGTCTGCCCGGCGCGGTCACAGATTTCCTTGGTGGTTTTATAGAGGAAGTCGACCCGGTCCTGGTAATTCTCTTCGGAAATGCGGGCCTGCATGGAGGCAATTTTCTGCACGCCGCGATCATAGAGATCGCTGTTGCGCATCACGAGGCGCAGATGATTGTGATTGAACAACAGTTCCAGCGGCGTCAGAAGCTCGCGCGCGGTGTAATGGCGCAGCAACCGCCCCAGCGCCAGCCGGGCGTCCACGGCATAGAAATCGTCGATTGTCTTGCAAGGCGGCGCTGTTTCCACCGTGGCGATGGTGAGCTTGCCTTCCTTGCGCTGGCAGGCCTCTTCAAAAATGACTTCCGGCTTGGCGCGCTTTTCGTCTTCGCGGACAACGCGAATGGCGTCAAATTGCCCAGCCTGGACCAGGGTGCCGGCAATCTTCAGAGCGCCGCGTTCCTGATCGTGGACGGAATCGATCGTCCAGCGGCCTTCACTTTGCGTCTGCACTTCAAAAGAGACTGTCATAACTGCCCATTAGTTCATGTGGTTGCTTATATTGTAGGATTTCGCTTCGCGGGGCAATGCGCTGTGAAAATGGACCATATAGCTTTTGAAAAATGGCTCTTTGGTTTCAGTTGGTCCTGTCATAATTGATAGGTCCAATCAATGTCTGGAGCCGCAGATGACCGACTATATCCCCCCATCCGAACCGAATGAATTTGGCCTGCCGATCGGACTGCCCGTATCGGACTGGAAGGCGGCGAAAACACCGCAACGCGATGTGCTTGCCGGTCGTTTCTGCCGTGTGGAGGGCCTGACTGCCGACTTGCACGCAGAGGATCTCTTTAACGGCCTTGCCCTGGACGGGGAGGGACGCAACTGGGCCTATCTGATTGCCAGAAAGCCACGGGACCTGGAGTCATTCCGGGCGTGGATTGCGGAAATCGCCGCTCAGAAGGACCCGCTTTTCTATGCCATCATCGACCTGGCGACAGGCAAGGCGGTTGGCATGGCGAGCTATATGCGGATCAATCCCGCACATGGGGTGATCGAGGTGGGCAGCATTCTTTATACCCCCCTGTTACAGCGCAAACCTGCCGCGACCGAGGCCATGTATCTGATGATGCGCCATGTCTTCGAGGACCTGGGGTATCGTCGATATGAATGGAAATGCAATGCCCTGAACGGTCCGTCGCGCCGGGCGGCGGAACGGCTGGGTTTCACCTATGAGGGAACCTTCCGGCAGAATATGGTGGTCCATGACCGCAACCGCGATACCGCCTGGTTCTCGCTGCTCGATGCAGAATGGCCGGACTGCAAGGCAGCGCTGGAGGCTTGGTTGTCACCGGAGAATTTCGATGAACAGGGCCAGCAGCGGCAGAGCCTGGAGAGCCTGCGCAATCAGGCGTAGGGATCGCTGTCGTCGGCCTCCATTTCCTCGTCGATCAGGTCCTTGAAGCTTTCGATGGTTTCAGTGGCCTGATCGCCATCGTCGACCTTGGCGATATGGACGATCGCATCGCCCTGGTTCACCATCGGCAGGTTCAGCCGCCCGATGATCAGGCCGCTGTGGCCCGCAATCACGGGTTCCTCGAATTCGCCAAAGGGATCGGAGATCTGGCCCAGCACGTCACCCTCTTTGACATAGGCCCCGAGGCGGCAGCCGCTGCGCAGGATGCCGCCGAAAGGCGCGCGGGTCCAGGCGCTGGCGGATGCGGTAACCGGGGTGATCGGCGACTTGGGCCGCCAGCGTTTGCTGATCATGCCCAGATGATGGAGGACGCGTAACACGCCTTTCAGCCCCGCCTGGATGCTGACCTCGTCGAAGCGCAGGGCCTCGCCCGCCTCATAGACAATGACCTTGGCGTCCGTCTCGTCAGCGGCCTGACGCAGCGAACCGGGGATGATGGCCTTGTGCAGGATGACCGGCGCGCCAAAGGCATGGGCGATATCACTGAGGCCCTCCAGGTCCATATCCGCGCGGATTTGCGGCAGGTTTTCCCGGTGGACGGCGGCGGTATGCAGGTCGATGCCATAGTCGCAATGCCGGACCACCTCATTCATCAGGATATGGGCAAGCTGTGAGGCGAGCGATCCGCCGGTGGTGCCGGGGAAGCTGCGGTTCAGGTCCCGCCGGTCGGGCAGATAGCGGGTGTGGTTCACAAAGCCGAAGACATTGACGATGGGTACCGCCAGCAGCGTGCCGCGCAAAGACTTGAGGGCGGGGGAGCGGGACAGCCTGCGGATGATCTCCACGCCGTTGACCTCATCCCCGTGCAACGCCCCGGAGACGAAAACCGTCGGGCCGTCCTTCCGTCCGTGGAAGACCTGCACCGGCAGGGCCATGGGCGCATGGTTGGACAGCAGGCTGATCGGCAGGTCGATGGCATGGCGTTCGCCAGGGGCCACCTTCTTGCCGCCGATTACAAAAGGCGCGCGGGCCACCTATCCGCGCCCTCTTGTGCGGGTCTTGCCCGGTTTCGCATTGGTTTCGATGAACTGGATGATCTGTCCGGCGATATCCTTGCCCGTTGCGTTTTCAATGCCTTCCAGCCCGGGGGTGGAGTTTACCTCCATGACCACCGGCCCGTGGTTGGAGCGCAGCATGTCCACCCCGGCGACGTTGAGGCCCATGGTCTTGGCGGCGCGCACGGCAGTCGAGCGTTCCTCCGGCGTGATCTTGATGGTGCTGGCGGTGCCGCCGCGATGTAGATTGGACCGGAAACTGTCCTTCGGGCCCTGGCGTTTCATGGCGGCGACGACCTTGTCGCCGATCACCAGACAGCGCAGGTCCGCGCCTTTGGCCTCCTTGATATATTCCTGCACCAGGATATGCACCTTGGCGCCGCGAAAGGCCTCGATGATGCTTTTCAGCGAGTCATGGGTTTCCCCCAGCACCACGCCAACGCCCTGTGTGCCTTCCAGCAGCTTGACGACTGCAGGCGCACCACCAACCATCTCGATCAGGTCGTCGGAATGTTTGGACGAATGGGCAAAGCCGGTGATCGGCAGGCCGATCCCCTTGCGGGCCAGCAATTGCAGGCTGCGCAGCTTGTCCCGGGACCGGCTGATGGCGACCGATTCATTCAGCGGCCAGACATTCATCATCTCGAACTGCCGCAGCACCGCGGTTCCGAAAAAGGTGATGGATGCGCCGATCCGGGGGATAACGGCATCAAATCCGTCAAGCACCCGCCCCTGATAGCGGATTTCAGGCTTGTGCGACGTGATATTGATATAGACCTTCAGCGTATCGATGATCTCGATCTCGTGGCCTCGTTCCTCAGCGGCTTCTACCAGACGTCTATGGGAATAAAGGTTCGGGTTTCTGGCGAGCATCGCTATTTTCATGGTTGCCCCTCATCTGTGTTCGATGGTCTGTCTTTTTTGTTTGTTTTACGTTTGCGGTTTCGGTTTCGGCCCAGCACGTAGGATTTATCCGGGGCCACAAAGACCCTCTCCTGCAGGGCGGTCCGGCCCAACAGCATACGGAACCCCATCTGGTCCCGATTGGTCAGGTTGACCTCGATCGGCCAATGGTGATGCCCTATGACCACATCCACCTGGATGAAGAAACGGTCTTCGCGGGTGCCGCCCGAATTGGTCACGGGCCGCTGGTCGACGATCTTTGCCCGTCCCGACACCACGACGGCGTCATTCCGTTGGAAGGGGTGCAGGTTAAAGCGCACCCAGTCCTCGCCATCCTGGCGAAATGGTTCGATATCCCAGGCATGCAGGGCCGAACTGCGGGCGCCGGTATCGATTTTCGCCTTGATGCGGTCGATACCGAAATCGGGCAGGGACACCCATTCACGCCAGCCAATAAGTTCCCTGTCTGAGAATTCCGTCATTAATCGTGTATCCCAGCTATATATCCACTGTATTACAGTGCCGAAACCGGATCATTAGGAATTTAATATTGTTACGTAATTATGGCCCTTTGTCATCAGGGCAGGCGCAAAAGCCACCGGCCGCCATGGGCGATGGCTCAAGTCCTGATGGAATTGTGGAACGCGGCGTTAGCCGTCGGTCAGGCCGTCCCAGAAATCGGCGACGCCCTCTTTGGTGCCTTCCCAGGCATCGGCGGCGGCGGATTTCAGGCTGCTGAACCAGTCGCCTGCTTCATCCGAGGCCTCACCGGCCTGTTCCTTGGCCGCAGCAGTGCCGTCGGCGGCTGCATCGGTTGCACTGTCCCAGCCTTCCTTCGCACCCTCCTTGACGTCGTTGTAGACCTCACCGGCCTTGTCGGCGACGTTGGAGGAGGTTTCAACCGCGAAATCCTTGACCGACTTCGCGGCTTCGGAAATTTCCTTTCCGGCTTGCTTGGCGGTGCTGTCCTCGGCCAGGGCCGGTGCGCCAGCAATCAGGGATGCGAAAAGAAGGGTGGCGGGAATAACAGCTTTCAAGGACATGGAGTATGGTACCGGGTTAATGCTCAAAGTTGGCGATACCATACTCTGTCGCCTATGAAATTGACAGCATTATGGCAGCGTCAAAGATGCCGTTTCAGGATATTGGGGTCAAAGGCCTTGCGGGCGAAGATTTCCCGGACCATCGGGGCAAAGAATTCCAGGTTTTCACTGTCATAGGCCGGGTCGAAGGACGATTGGTCATAGACTTCACAAAAGTGCGCACAGGCATCGAAATAGGGGTTATCCCTGAACTTGTCGCGCTCATCCTTGTTACCGCCGATGTGATGGGCGTAATAGAATTTCTGGAAGGTATCGTGATGGTTCACCACCCACCAGCATTCTTCCCGCACAAAGGGTTTCAGGATGGTTGCGGCGTATTCCGCATGATTATGCGGGGCCAGAAGGTCGCCGATATCATGCAACAGGGCCGAGACCACCATATCCACATCCGCACCGTCGCGATGGGCGCGCGTGGCCGATTGCAGGGAATGTTCCAGCCGGTCCACCTGATAGCAACTGAAGGTATCCTTCAGTTTTTTCAGTTCCGCCAGAACGCGGTCCGCCGTGCCTTCCGCATGGACGACCTCATTGGCAAAAACCAGCTTCGTGTCCTCCGGCGTGCCGTCCTTCATCTGGGTGAAGGAAACCGTGCCGCCCGTCCATTCGCGATGTTCCGTCATGATGCCCGATCCTCAAGCTGGGTTATTTTTCTCCTGCGCAGAATGCCGGTATGGCGGGGTCAGTTAAAGATTGAAAATGCTGGGCCACTGCATAACATCAAGTTATGAAAACCCTGTGTGATCTTCAGCCCCTGATGAATGCCCTGGCCGCCTTTGAATGTGCGGGCCGTCACGGCAGCTTTACCAGGGCATCAAAGGAACTTGGCACCTCGCAACCGGCTGTCAGCCGCCATATCGCCAATCTGGAGGATCACCTGAACAGCGCATTATTCGAGCGCCATCATAACAGAATTGAATTAACGCCTGCGGGGCGGCGCCTCTATGATGCAGTCAATCTGGGGCTCAGCCATATCCAGGCGGTGTTTCAGGAAATCCGGCGGACCCGTCAGGATCGGGCGCTCAGCATCGGTTGCAGTTATGACCTGGCCCATCTTTATGTGATGCCGCGTTTTGCCGCCCTGCAGGATGCCTTCGAGGATCGCGAAATCCGCATTGTGACAACCAATTCCTATCGTGAACTGGACCGGGCGGATGTGGATTATTCAATCCGTTTCGGGACCGGGCACTGGCCGGGCATGGCGGCGGTGAAACTGTTCGATGAGGTGGTTTTCCCGATCTGCTCACCCGCCTTTCTGGATGGGCATCCGGCGTTGAAATCGGATGGGGGCTGGCATGCGTTGCCGGAAATGCCGCTGTTGCATCTGGACGAGGGCGGGCAGGGCTGGCTCACCTGGGAAGACTGGCTGACCCGTATGGGGCTGCCTTCTGGGCGGGGAAGAAGCAGCCATAAGTCCATGCTGCGCCATTACACCTTCCTGCTGCAGGCGGTGACCGAAGGGCGCGGTGTCGGCCTCGGCTGGGGCACGCAGATTGGCCCGGCGCTGGAAGCCGGGCAGGTGGTGCGGGTCGGCCCGGAAATCCGCACCGGCCGCGGTTACTATCTGGTCTGCGGGGAAAGGCGCGGCGACAGTCCGGAGACGGCTGTGCTGCAGACCGTTCTGGCGGCGGGCTAAAACGCCGACATGGTGCCACCGGAGGCGTCCTGCCAGGCCTTCAGGAAGTTCTGATAGGCGGGGGTCTCTGCCGCGCGTTCCTCGATCTCGCCCAGCAGAAGAAGACGGCTGTGGTTGTAGCCGTCCACATCGGTGATGCCCGCGTGCAGCGCATAGCGCAGATAAACCAGGAAGGTGTTCAGCACATCCGTTTCGCAATAGTCACGGATATCCTTGATCTTGCCCGCGTCGAACAATTCCATCACGTCGCCGCCGTCGGTGCCGGTCTTGCCCGGCAGGCCCCAGGCCGCACAAACCTCGTTCAGCTTCAGTCGCGCCGATGCGCCATAGTCCGACAGGACCTCCAGCAGGTCGCAATGCCAGTCCTTGGCATAACGCTGCTGGTAGTTCTCCCATTTATTGGCGCCCTTGTGCAGCCACTCGCCGGAGATGCCGTATTTCATCGCGCGATATTTCAGCACCGGCATGTCAAAGCCCCGGCCATTGAAACTGACCAGGCGCGGCAGGTGGCGGCCGCAATAATGGAAAAAGCCTTTGATCAACTCCTGCTCGTCGGATTCCTCTGTTCCGCCAGAGCGGATTTCCTCGATCTGATAGGCCTCATAGGGGCCGTCGCGCAGGATGCTGGCGCGCAGGAAGCTGATCGCCACGACGCGGTGGAAACACTGGCGCGGAAAGGCATTGCGACCGGCGGTCACCTCCAGGTGATAGTCCTCCAGCGCCTTGCGGCGGGTGGGGATATCCTCATCCGTCACACCGGTCAGAAGCGGGACTGCATCGGTGTCGGGAATGGTCTCAATATCGAAGACAAAAATCTGGTCGAGCATGAAAAGAGACTAGCCTGAGTCGGGAAAGGGGTGCAATTGCCGTGTCACTTGGGTAATCTGCGGCCCGCTATACAGACCATTCAAGACTTGGGAAAGGGATTCTCATGGCCTTCTTTTCTTCGCGGTTACTCCGTTCCGTTGCCCTGGTGGCAGGCATGACCTTGTCCGCCGGCGGTGCGGCACAGGCGCAGGACCTGGAAAACACGCTTTATATGGAACTCAAGGATGGGCGTGTCGTTATCGAACTGCGTCCGGATCTGGCACCCAACCACGTGGCCCGGATCAAGGAACTGACGCGGGAAGGCTTTTACGACGGGGTCGTCTTCCACCGTGTGATCGCCGGTTTCATGGCGCAGACCGGTGACCCGACCGGCACCGGCATGGGCGGCTCCGACAAGCCGGACCTGAAGGCGGAATTCACCCGCGAACCGCATAAACGCGGCACGCTTTCCATGGCGCGCACCGCAGACCCGAACAGCGCCAACAGCCAGTTCTTCATCTGCTTCCAGGATGCCCCGCATCTGGACGGCCAGTATACCGTCTGGGGTCAGGTGGTCGACGGCATGGAATATGTCGACATGATCAAGAAAGGCTCTCCCGGCAGCGGCGCGGTTGATGATCCGGACAAGATCATCTCCCTGAAAGTTGCCTCGGACGTGGAAGGTTAAGTCAGGACGGGGAGGCTGCGGCCTCCCCGTTTTTCTTTGACAGCAAAGGATGTTGCAGGGGAGGGGAAGCATGGAACATTTCACGGGAGGGTGCCTTTGCGGGGCCGTCCGCCTCACGGCGACAGGACAGCCCTATCGCGTCGGGCTTTGCCACTGCCTTGATTGCCGCAAGCATCACGGGGCGCTGTTTCATGCCTCTGCGATCTTCCCGGAGGCGGCGGTAACTGTGGAGGGCGAAACCGGCGACTATGCCGGGCGGCATTTCTGCCCGCGCTGCGGCTCTTCCGTCTATTCGCAAACAGATGACGAGATCGAGGTCAATCTGGGCTCGCTCGACGCCCCCGACCAACTGGCCCCCAGCTACGAACTCTGGACCATCCGCCGCGAAAGCTGGCTGCCACCCTTCCCCCTAAAACACCACTACGACCGCGACCGCGACGACACAGGCCGGTCGGAGGACTAGGGCAGTCCCAAACCATCCTCCGCTCATTCCCGCGAAGGCGGGGGTGACGATCTATTGAGGCCTTCCAACAAACAACGGCAATCTCGTGCTCGATACAGGGAACTGCGGTTAGGCTGACGGGTGGGGCTTAACCTCTATTGATGTTTCTTGTTGGGCTTTATTGGCTTTCCGGCTGCAAAGGTTCGGAAGGATTCCGCTATCTCCGTGGTGTCTAATACGTCTGAACAAACAATGGTATGCTTACTTATTTTCCCCAGGTGTTTTTCTATTGTCCTGGCTATATCAATGAGTTGGTCGCCGCTTGGCTTGGAGAAAATACCGCGTAAACCGGAGAACTGAGATATATCGATATTTTGAACTGATTGATGTTCCTTTCCATCTAGACCCTTATAACTGATCTTAACCTTAAAGGGTTTAAGCATTTCGTGACTGCTATTCTCATTTCCCTGAACCAAAACGTACCCAATTCCAAAGAGTGACACTAATCGCTCGCCTTGTGGGAGAACCGAAAGTGCCGCGCGGTTCTCATGATTACGAAGCAGCACATTGTGCTGTTCAAAATCGTCTTCGTTGCATTCAAATTTGAAGTTAACCTCTCTCGCTGGCCCTTGGCCAATATTGGCAATAATAAAATCTATACCGCCGCTGCCATTGGGTGTCGGAGTAAGATATGCTACAATCTCAGGTTCAGTTCCTGCTTTCCGTAGAAGTCTGTTTTCCTTTGCCAAGTAAAAGCTTAGAAATGCAATCGCGACTGTCGCAATGGCGGTGATGCCAGCCGAGTATTGGTTCAGGTATTGGAGAAACTCTGTAATTTTATCCACCGAGGTTGTCCTTTCCCCTTACAAAATATTAGCAACCTCATAAAAAGGCGCTAATGTAAGCGATGCTTTATTCCAAAAGCCCTTAATCGTCTCCGTCAATACTTCTCAATCTGTGGCTTGCCATCCCCGATGTCGTAATAGTCGCCCTTGTCTTTGACGAAGATGTGTTTTTCGACCGTCATGCCGGTGGGGCTGTCGAGGCATCCGGCGGCGATGCCGATGCCGTCCTCGTCATTCATGCGGTAGAAGAGGCTGGAGCCGCAGAATTTGCAGAAGCCGCGTTTGGCGTAGTCGGAGGAGGCATACCATTCGAGCCCCTCTTCGCTGGTGAAATGAAGCTTGTCAAAGGGCGCATGGGTGGCGGCCCAGAGATGGCCGCTTGTCCGGCGGCATTGGCTGCAGTGACAGACCGTCACCGATTTGCGGGCGTCTTCCACTTCGAAACTGACCTTGCCGCAGTCACAGCGTCCTTTGAGCATATTCATTTCCCCTTGGCTGCCAAATAACGCCAAAGACGATACACCCCGATTTACCCTGCGCAAAGATAGGCAAAAAATAATTTGATTTTGGAACTTTCGCCGCATCTGCCCGTCGATTGAGTAAGCGGGCTTGTCGTGCAGAGCCCATTTTGAGTGTCACAGCAGGTATCGACAGATGCCGGAAGGATTTCCATGACTGACTTACGTATAACTTTTCTGCGCCCGCCGTTTCTCGTTCTGGCCGCACTTGGCGTCGCGATTGCTCTGATCGTTGCGGGGCCGATGGCGAAGGCCCAGACACAACCAACGGCGCCGTCGGCGCCACAGACTATTCCTGACGATAAATTGCAGGCCTTTGCCGTGGCGAGCCTTGATGTTCAGCAGATTGCGAAATCATATCAGGAACAGGTGAAGGCCACGGAAAGCACCGAAAAGCAGGAGGCCCTGAAGCAACAGCGGATGGAAGAGATGATTTCGGCGGTCCAGGCCGCAGGTTTGCAGGTGGCGGAGTATAATGCCATCCAGCAGGCCTATTCCCAGGACAAGCAGCTTCGGGCGCTGGTCGACAACTATATTGAACAAATACAGAAATGACCTGGCGAGCATGGCATCTGGATAACAAAGCCCCCGCATAAGGCGGGGGCTTTGATTTTCAGGCGGTAGAAACCGGCGTTAGGCTTACCCGCATTCCATCATGACGGATTTGGCCCGTTCGATGATTTCCTCTTCGCTAAAGTTCTTTTGCGGGGTGGCAATGGACCAGCTATGGCCGAAGGGGTCCTTGACCACAGCGTAACGGTCGCCCCAGAACATGTCGTCCGGTGCCGCGACCTCAACGGCCCCGGCGTCGATGGCGCGGTCAAAGGCGCTGTCCGTGTCTTCCACGATCAGGTGCAACGTGACGGGGGAGCCGCCCAGTGCCTGGGGAGAGACGGCACCCATTTCCGGAAAGGCGTCCATCACGATGACGGTGGACCCGTTGATCCACAGGCAGGCGTGCATCAGTCTCCCGTCGGGTGCCGGTATGCGCATCATTTCTTCTGCACCGAAGGCTTTCTTGTAGAAATCAACGGCGGCGGCGGCACCCTCGCAGACCAGATGAGGCGAAAGGCTGTGCATACATCTGGCCGGGGCGGCGTTTTCATGTTTACTCATATGCAGTCTCCTTATAGGACGGCCTGAAGGACGTGGTATCGTCCCTGTTCGGAATTCGTTTTGTCGCAGGGCCATGCAATCATGGGTAGATTTCATGGCGGCAAATTTTGTATAACTTGATAAATACGTTGATGTCAACATAATGGTAGGTATGACAGAAGAAGCCACTCTTCCCTATGGGGTGACGATCGAGGTGCGGGACGCCTGCCTGTGCCTGCACCTACAGCGGGCGGCGCGGGCCATGGCGCGTTATTTCGACGACCTGTTGAGGCCGTTTGAACTGACCAACGGGCAGTTTTCCCTGCTGATGTCCTTGAACCGGCCGGAACCGCCAGCCATCAGCAGCGTGGCAACACTGCTTGCCATGGACCGGACAACCCTGACCGCCAACCTGAAGCCGTTACAACGGCGCGGTCTGTTGACGGTTGCGCCGGATAAAAAGGATAAACGCACACGGCGATTGCTCCTGACTGACGAAGGGCGGGACCTGCTGGCGCGTGCGGTGCCGGTCTGGCGTGAGGCCCATGCGGCCCTGGAAAAATCATTACCCGACAGGAATGCCGATGACCTGCGCGCAGACCTGCTTGCGTTGTCTGTGGACAGGTAGATCGCCTTCTAATTGTATTTTCCCTGGCGCATGTGTTTTCGATTTGTTAACCTCTGTCCGATACCAATGAGGTTTCACAGGTCCGAGGCAGAAAGCACGGACGGAAAAAGGAGCGGTCAGAAAGACCAGATGAAGTCATGAGTGATGTTGCCGTAGCAAGCGCCGCCGTCAGTGCCATGAACCGTCAGGGAATGTCCCTGGCGAGTTTGAAGCAGATGCTGAAGGGTGAGCAGCAGATCGCCGACATGGTCGCGGAAGTGACCGACAATGCGCCGAAGCTGAACAGCAGCGGGCGCGGCCAGTTGGTGAATACTTACGCGTAAAGACGTCCGGTTGGGCCGTCGTTTGAAGACGCGATAATCCTGTGATTTAGGGATTTTTCAGCCTCCGTGGAAACGGGGGCTTTCGGTGTTTCTGAAACGGTTTTGTTTGTTCCCGATGCGTTATCCGGGATGACCCAAATCATCCACGCCTCTTGCGTGCTGTGATACCCTTCCGGGCAAATCGTCGATTAGAACAGGTTTGCGCCAATGCCCACCGATGCACCCCAACACCCTTTGCAGGCTTTGCACCCGCGTTCGCTGAAGCATATGAGCGACCGGCTGACCATCCTCATGCGTGGTCGGTTGTGGCTGCAGGTACTGGTCGGGCTTGTGTTGGGAATTGGGGCGGGGCTTGTGATGGGCCCAACCGCGGGGTGGCTCTCACCCCAGACCACGGCGGTGTTGAGCAGTTGGGTGGCGCTGCCGGGTCATCTGTTCCTGGCGCTGATCCAGATGATTGTCATGCCGCTGGTCTTTGCCTCCATCATCCGTGGGCTGGCGGCGTCGGAAAGTGCTGACCAGCTACGCAGCATGGGGCTGCGCGTTGTTGCCTATTTCATTACCACCACGACCATGGCCATTGTGATCGGCCTGGCGCTGGCGCTTGTGATCAAGCCCGGCCTCTATATCGACAGCAGTCTGCTGACCGCGACCCTGGGCCAGGAAATCCCGGCGGCGGAGGCGGCCCAGGGCTTGCCCGCCCTCAAGGATGTGCCGCAGATGCTGTTGGGGGTCCTGCCGACCAACCCGCTGAATTCCATGGCGGACAGCGATATGCTGCGCGTGGTGATCTTTGCCGTCGTGGTCGGGCTGGCGCTGGTGCTGATGCCGGCCGCACAGGCAAAGGCGCTGCTCGACCTGCTGGGATCGCTGCAAGGGGTCTGTATGACGGTGGTGCGCTGGGCCATGTTTCTGGCCCCGCTTGCGGTTTTCGGCCTGATCGCGCAGCTGACGGCGCGCACCGGGCTGGAGGCACTGGTCGGCATGGGGGTTTATGTGCTGACCGTGCTGGCGGGGCTGCTGCTGTTGTTCTGTGCCTACCTGCTCATCGTGACGCTGGTGGCGCGCTATAACCCGATCACCTTCATACGCGGCATCAGGGAACTGATGCTGCTGGCCTTTTCCACCTCCAGCTCTGCCGCGGTGATGCCGCTGTCGATCCGCACGGCGGAGGAAAAACTGAAGGTCCGCCCTTCCATCAGCCAGTTCATCGTGCCGATCGGGGCGACCATCAATATGGACGGCACTGCGCTTTATCAGGGCGTGGCCGCGATATTCCTGACGCAGGTTTTCGGGATCGATGTGGGCATGGACGGGCTGTTGCTGATTGTAGTGACCTCGGTGGGCGCGTCTATCGGCGCGCCGTCAACGCCGGGCGTGGGCATTATCATCCTCGCGACCGTGCTGAGCACGGTGGGGGTCCCATCCTCCGGAATCGCCCTGATCCTGGGCGTCGACCGTATCCTGGACATGAGCCGCACGACGCTGAATGTGACCGGGGATATGGTGGCATCCCTGGTCATGAACCGCTGGGTCGGCGGCGAGCGGCCCCTGCGCATGGAACTGGCGGCGGAGGCGCGGCGCGAGGAAATCCGCGACCGCACCGATCAGGATACGTTGGTCAATCACAAGTAAGCGGGCGGCTTCTGCCCAAATACAGACGTCGCCGCTCTAATATCCGGCCTTGCGGTCCACCAGTCCGGGCAGGTCTTCGGCCTTTTCACCACTCATCAGGCGTTTGAGGTTCTGCTCCACCACGGGCAGGGCGGTTGAGATGCGGGTCACGCTGGCAATATGCGGCGTCACCGTCACGCGAGGATGCGTCCAATAAGGGTGATCGGCGGGCAGGGGTTCTTCCCGGAAGACGTCCAGTGTGGCCCCGGCGATATGGCCGCTGTCCAAGGCCGCGATCAGGTCCTCATCGACGATCAGCTCCCCCCGGCCCGCGTTGATGATGCAGGCCCCTTCGGGCATGGCATTCAGGGTCGTGCTGTCGATCAGGTTTTCGGTTTCCGGCGTGCGTGGCAAAAGGCAGATCAGGATTTCCACCTGTTCCAGCAGGTCGAACAACCCGTCGTCACCGTGATGGCAGGTCACCCCGTCGAGGGTCTTGGGGCGGCGGCTCCAGCCATGGACCTGAAAGCCGAGATCGGCCATCCGTTTTGCCGCATCCGATCCCAATACGCCCAGTCCAAGCACGCCCACCTTGCGCTCGCTTGCCAGCGGCGGGGTGCGAGGCTGCCAGTTGCCTTGCTGTTGTTGCAGGTCGAATTCATGGGCCAGCATGTGATAGCGTTGCGCATGCATGGTGACATATTCGGTCATGCCGCCGGTCAGGCCCGGGTCGATCATACGCAGGATGGGGACGGTCGGGTCCAGGTCCTTGTCGCAGGTGATATGTTCGATCCCCGCCCAGAGCGACTGCACGGCCTTCAGGTTGGGAAGCGACGGCAAGACGCCCAGCGGCGGATGGGCGACAATGGCATAGTCGATCTCTGTCAGGTCACCGGCGTCGGGCCAGACGCGCAGGTCAATCCCGGAAAGGCTGCGCAGGGCCTCCGCCCAATCGTCGACGGACTCGGATGTGCTGCAAAGCAAGACGGCCATGGTTTCCTCTCCCCCTTCGCTTAATCTTTCAGAATTTTCAGAATTTGTTCAATGGACCAGTCGGATATCTTGTGTTCCGCATGGGTCTCGTCCAGAAGGACCTGGAAATGACCACCCGCATTCACCTTGGTGACGGCGTCGGCCACGTCCTTTTCGTAGAGTTTGCCATAGCGGTTGCGATAGCAGCAGCGGTCATAGCGGTTGAATATCTGGGTATAGCTCCGCTCCGCGCCGCTGGCGGCTGCCACGAAGGCATCCAGATAGTTGGTGGTCTGCAACAGGGGCGGATAATAATGCACCCGTGGCCGCTCGTTACCGAAGGCATGGGGGCGCACATACATCGGATAGACGCCCGCAATGGAAATGGTTTTCGTCAGCCTCGTATCGGCGGCGGCGGTCAGGGTCGCCACCCAGCCCCCGGCAGAGAAACCGATCAGGTCGACCTCCTTCACATCACCCTGCTTGAGAAGGTAATTGTTGGCTGCGAAAACCGGCTGCAGATAGATACGCAGCGCATGGTCGATGAAATCCATCTGGGCGTCAAAGCCCAGCGAGATCGGGCCGAAGCGGTCATGAGTGAACTGTGACGGGAACTGCTCCCCATAGCCCGGGAAGTTATGGGCGACAACGCCGTAGCCTTGCTTGAGCAATTGACGGATCAGTTTGGTCTGAGCGCCGATATTGCTGGCATAGCCGTTGTTATATTGCACGGCGCGCCCGTTCCAGTTCTTCGGGCGGAAATGGAAATAGACGGCGCGATAGTTGGGGGTGCCCGGCAGCTCGATTTCCGTTTCCAGCCGCTCCACCAGCGCCAGGTCCTGCCCCGTGGCGATACCGTAGGGGTCGGTTTCCACCTGTTTCACCACCGGCAGGCTTGTCATCAGGGTCCGCGCATCGCGGAAATAAAGGGCGGCCAGCCTGGCGCGGCGTTCCGCGACCGCCTGTTGGCTGGTCAGCGAGATCAGTTTGCTGGCGTCAACCTTGGCGATGGCGGGGGGAATTTCGTCAAAGACATATTTGTTGTCCGCCTTCATCCGTTTGTACCAGATCCGGCCCGGCGGATAGTAATGGGTATAGGCATATCCGGCGTAGGCAAGGCCGCCCAATACGACAAGGGTCAGCAGGGCAAAGGCAAGCAGACGTTTCATGGATGAAGACTTTCCGGCAGGTGGTCAGGTCGCGTAATCCGTATCGCGGCGCAGCTTACCCTGCGTGATCTGCTTTTGCCACCAGGCAATTGTCTGTTCCAGTCCCTTTGCCAGAGATGTTTCGGGCCGCCAGCCGGTGGCTGTCGTCAGGCGGCTGTGGTCGGCCTGCAGAAGCCGCACTTCCGACTTGGAGGGGCGCTGGCGCCGACTGTCGGTGACGACCGGCTTGTCACCGCCGCATTGCTTGCGGATTTCGTCCAGCACATCCCCGATATTCACCGTATGGCCGGTGCCTGCGTTATAGGGGCGGCCAAAGTCGATGCCCTCTGCCCCTGCCAGGGCAAGGAAGGCCCCGGCGGTATCGGTGACGAAGGTAAAATCCCGTTTTGGCGTCAGGTCGCCGATCCGGATTTCCGCGCAATCCGGGTCCAGGGCCTGACGGATAATGGTCGGGATCACCGCCCGTTCGCTTTGCCGGGGGCCATAGGTATTGAAAGGCCGCAGGATCGCCACCGGCAGGTCGAAGCTGCGCGCGAAGGATTCCGCCATCATGTCCGCGCCGATCTTGCTGGCCGAATAGGGCGACTGCCCCTGCAGGGGGTGGTCCTCGGTGATCGGCGAGAATTGCGCCGTGCCATAGACCTCGCTGGTGGAGGTATGCACCACGCGGGCGATGCCCCAATGGCGGGCGGCCTCCAGAATATTCAGGGTGCCCTGGATGTTCACATCCACATAGGACTGTGGCGCGGCATAGGAATAGGGGATGGCAATCAGGGCGGCCAGATGCAGGATGATATCCTGGCCCTGTGCCTCACGCAGGATGAAGCCACTGTCGCGGATATCGCCCCGGACAATTTTGACCTCCCGGCGGATATCGTCCTCCAGGTCGTCCAGCCAGCCGTTGGTGCCGAAAGAGTTATAGGCGGCCAGTGCGGTGACCTGCGCGCCTGCCTTCACGGCGGCCTCGGTTACATGGCTGCCGATAAAGCCGTCCGCGCCGGTGATGAATATCTTGCGGTTCTGCATGCTGCCTGTCCTGCTAGCGTTGGATGTCGATCCCGGCGGCCTGCAGGTCGGCGGGGCGGCCGATATCGCGCCAGTATTCGTGGATGGGGAACAGGCCGATCTTCTTGCCTGCGGCGGCGGCCTGATTCAGAAGGTCCGGCATGTCGATGGATTGTTTCTCCGGCACCATTTCGAGGATTTCGGGGGCCAGATAGTAAATGCCCGCGGCGACGAAATGGGTCAGCACCGGCTTTTCCTCGATGTTGTCCAGCGTACCGTCCTCCTGCTGGCGGATGATGCCAAAGGGGATTTCCGTGTCATGCACGGTAACTCCGATGGTGGCGTCATAGCCATGGGCATCGTGGAAATCCTTGAGCGCCTGATAGTTGGTGTCGGTCAGGACGTCACCGTTGATCACAAGGATGGGCGCGTCCGGCACCTTCGGCAGCAGGCCAAGCGCACCGGCAGTGCCCAGCTTTTCCCTTTCGTGGATCAGTTCCAGGTCGATGTCGCCCTGCCATTGGCTGGCAAATTGCTCGAACTGTTCCGACAGGTAGTGCACGGACAGATAGGCATGGGCGATATTGGCCGCTTCCAACCCGTCCAGAATATGCGACAGGATTGGCCGGTCACCCAGTTTGACCAGCGGTTTGGGTACGGTTGCCGTCAGTGGGGCCAGGCGTTTGCCGTAACCGCCCGCCATGATCATGCAATGCCGGATTTCATTGCCCGCACCTTCCTGCCAGATCGCCAGAGCCTTCAGGCGGTGGCTCTCATCCACAAGAGGCAGGAATTCAAAGGCCCGCAAACGCCTTTTGGGAATTTTGCCGCCGAAGGGAACGGTCTTGAAGTCGGTGAACATACAGGCGCTGATCGGGTTGTCGATCGTATTGCCCGCCAGGATGCCGCGCCGGATATCGCCGTCGGTAACCGTGCCCTGGATCACGCCCTGATCGTCACAAACCACCATGAAGACATGCGGGGCCAGCCCGTTCATCCGTTCCAGCACCTCGCGGATGCTGGCCTCCGGATTACAGCAATGGCGCTTTATATCGGTTTCGACGAGGTGTGACATGCCGTTCAGTCCGCTGTTTCCTATGTGTCTGCCGCCAGACGTTTACCGGCGCTGACCATGCCCTGGTCGGGAACCTCGGCACCGGGCAGGATGATGGCCCCTGCGCCGATCATCGCGCAACGGCCAATCCGGCATCCGCCCAGGACAATCGCACCCGGTGCGATATGCGCGCCGTCGCCGATTATACAGTCATGTTCGATGATTGCGCCGGTATTGATGATTGCGCCCATGCCGATCTTTGCCGCGGCCTGAATGGAAACCCCCATCATGATGGTGCTGCCGGTGCCGATATCGGCGGACCCGGCGATGATGGCATGGGGGCTTACGATTGGCGGTGCGGTGTGGCCTTGTTGTTGATGATAGTCCAGAAGGTCCAGCCGACGGGTCAGGCCTTCCGGCGTTACCCCGCCCAGGCCAAGCGCCACAAAGGAACCCGCAGGGATTTCCGTATCCTTGTCACCGCCCAGATAGGTCCAGGGGGAACCGGGCGTTTTTTCAAGCGCCAGGTAACCGGCAATGGTCTGCCCGCGCAGCGCCAGCATATCCGCCACGGCCTTGGCATGGCCGCCGCCTCCGATCAAAATCCATCGCATATCGTCACCCTTCCTTGGCCTTGGCGTGAACTTTGACAGCGTCAATAACCCGTGTCTGGTCGCCATGGTTCAACCCCGTACTGCTGGGCAGGCTGACCACCGTCCCGGAAAGTGCGGCGGCGGCACCTGTTAAAACTCTAGTATAGCGCGAATAGGGTTGCTGATTGCTTAAGGCGGTCCAGAAGGGGCGGGCCGTGATGTGATGATCCTCCAGATGACGGACAAGGGCATCGGCGTCGTCGCGGTGGGGCAGGCGGATACAGGCCATCCAGCCGTTGCCGACGGTCCCGAGGCGAAGGGGTTGAATTTCTACACCGGGCAGCGCGGCCAGCTCCCTGTTATACCGGCTCCATATTTCCTGCCGCCGGGAGAGCGTCTGGTCAAAGCGGTCCAGTTGCGCGATGCCGATGGCGGCGTTGACCGCGGCCATGCGGCAGTTGTAGCCGACGGCGTCATAATGATAGTCCGCCCCGACGCGCGCCTGCCTGCCCAGATGCCTGGCCTGCTCTGCAAGATGTTCATCATCGGTCAGGATCGCGCCGCCCGCCCCGGTGGTCATGATCTTGTTGCCGTTGAAACTGACAATGGCGGCATGGGCGAGGCTGCCTGCGGGCCTTCCATCCCATGTGGTGCCAAGCGCGCCTGCCGCATCCTCGATCAGCAGGACCCCATGCCGGTCGGCGATCGCTTTCAGGGTGCTGAAATCAGCCGTGCCGTTGGGCGGGTCGACGGCAATTATGGCCTTGATACCGTGGTCGGGCTGGCTGAGGCAGTCCTCAACCAGGGCACAATCGAGACCCCAATAGCTGTCCACATCCAGAAAGACGGGCTCCGCACCTGCATGAATCACCGCGTTGGCTGTTGCGGCAAAGGTCCAGTCGGGCAGGATGATCTTGTCGCCCGGCCCGATCCCGGCGGCAATCAACAGAAGATGCAGGGCGGCGGTGCCGCTGGCGGTGCTGACCGCATGGCTGACGCCACAGCGCCGGGCGAGGGCGCTTTCAAAGCGTTCCACGAAGGGGCCGGCGGAAGAGACCCAGTTTTCCAAAAGGCATTGGTCCACCATCCGGCGCTCTTCTTCGCCGATATCGGGTTCCAAAAGGGGAATTCTGGTCTGCTCGCTCAAACGCGGTTTGCTCCTCCGGCACGGGTGATCCGGCTATAATATCAATATTTCTCAACCCTTTAAGGAAATACTGCAGCCGGGCATCGCGGGAAAGGGCTGTGGACACATTTTTTCCCTCTTTCCTGCATATTCCCGGCTTGATCTGTTGGGACACTCCTGCCTGTGCTTATGAACAGGAGGGTGTTGTGAGGATTGGACATCATTATCGTAAACTGGTTTGTCTGGCGGTTCTGACCTTGCCGTTGGGGGCCTGTCTGACGACGGATTTGAAAGATGTAGAGACGGCGCAGGCGACAGGCAGTGCCTTTGACAAGGCGCTGACCGAGGAATACCGCCGTCTGGCGCTGTTTGAATCGAAACAGATGTATGACTGGCCGGATGCCAGGACTTTTGCGCGCAAGGGCCTTGCGGCAGCGGCAGGTAAACGCCCCTTGCCCGAACGGGCGGCTGACTGGGATTTGGCCTATGGTCGGCAGCGGTTGGACGATGCGCGTAAACGCCTGTCCGCCCTGATGGCGCGCGGCGCGGCGGAAACCCATCCCCGGCAGGCAGCCAAGGCGCAGGCGGCTTATGACTGCTGGATGGAACAGTTGGAGGAAGGCTGGCAGATGGATCACATCGCCGCCTGTCATGACGCCTTCCAGACGGCGGTGTTGCGGTTGGAGCGGCAGTTGAGCGATCCCTATCGGATATCCTTTGCCTTTAACGATTACCAGTTGAATTCCGCCGATCAGGCGATTGTTCGCCAACTGGGGCAGGAGGCGATGCGCCGGGATGCACCGGTGGCCTCCGTCGTTGGCTATGCCGATCGCAGCGGCCGACCGGAATATAATATGGCGCTGTCGTTGAAACGAGCGGATGCGGTTCGCGATCAACTGATTGCCGCCGGTCTGCCGGGTGACCGGATTGCCGTCAGCGCCTATGGAGAGGACCGTCCGCTTCTGGCGACGGCGGACAGCGTTCCTGCCGGGTTGAACCGGCGGGTGGAGGTATTATTCTACCCGGCGGGTGACGACGGCTAAGGCCGCGCTGACGCAGGGTTTTTCGCTTTGCCGGGCAAAAGGCGCATAATCAATTATAGTGGACGCGCATATGGGAAACCCCATATTAGTGATGTGCCATTGTCCCGGCGAATGGCGATTGGCCGCTTGCCATTTCGTCTACCGTTGGTTAGGGAGCAGGGAGGTTTTTGCAATCGAGCCCGAAAGAGACGTTAGTCCCGATGTATGAGGAAACCACAAACGGCGTAAAGGTCATCGTCGAACCGATCTATCTGGAAGACCAGTCGTCCCCGGAAGACGGCCATTACGTCTGGGCGTATAATGTCCGCATCGAAAACCACGGTGATTTTCAGGTGCAGCTAATCAACCGTCACTGGATGATCACCGATGCCATGGGGCGCAATCAGGAAGTGCGCGGGCCGGGCGTGGTTGGTGAACAACCGGTCTTGAAACCGGGTGACAGCTTCGAATATACCAGCGGAACCCCGCTGACGACGCCGTCCGGCTTCATGGGCGGCGAATATGAGATGGAAACGGCTGACGGTGGGCGGTTCGAGGTGCAGATCCCGACCTTTTCCCTGGACAGCCCACACCAGCCGCAACAACTGCATTGATGGGTGGGTCGTGAATGTCCTTCGGGGCCATGCGGCAAGAGACGAAAGCTAAGGAAAGAGCGTGTTATGAGCAAGGATAACCAAAACCCTGGCGGTGTTTCGCGGGATGAGGCTGAAGCCGCCGTACGGGTCCTGCTGCGTTGGGCGGGCGACGATCCCGATCGTGAGGGCCTGCTTGATACGCCGGGCCGCGTCGTGCGTGCCTTCGAAGAATATTTTGCCGGTTATGCCGAAGATCCGGACAAGATGCTGACCCGGACCTTCGAGGAAACCGACGGCTATGACGAAATGGTTGTCCTGAAGGACATTACCTTTGAAAGTCATTGCGAACATCACCTGGCGCCGATCCTGGGTAAGGTCCATGTGGCTTATATGCCGGACCAGCGCGTTGTCGGCATCTCCAAACTGGCCCGCGTCGTGGAAATCTATGCCAAGCGTCTTCAGATCCAGGAAAAGATGACGGCCCAGATCGCCAATGCCATCACCACGGCCCTGCAACCGAAGGGCGTTGCGGTGATCGTCAACGCACAGCACCAGTGCATGACCTGCCGTGGCGTTCACAAACCGGGCGTGGATATGGTGACCAGCTATATGACCGGCCTGTTCCGCGACGACCCGCGCACGCGCGGCGAATTCCTGTCGCTGGTGGGTGGCCGCAAGCAGATGAAGCCGCATAATATCTGACCGAATAAACCTTGCCTGACCTTGTTCAGGATATGCTATCGTCTGGGCCGCTTTTTGCGGCCCAGCGCATTTCAGATGACTGACGGGGCCGTTCGGCGGGAACGATCAGGGATAAAAGTGGGGTAGTCGGCCGTTGTTGGACTTTCGACCGATTTTTTTTGTGCTGGGAATGCTTCTGAGCATGTTGTCGGTGGCGATGATGCTGCCTGCGCTGGTCGATGCGGCTGTCTATGATGCGGATTGGGAAGTCTTTACCATGTCCGCGGGCTTTACCCTTTTTGTCGGGATAACCCTGATCCTGACGACGCGAACCAACGCCAACCTGCTGAATGTGCGGCAGGCGTTCATCCTGACCGCCCTGTCCTGGGTGGTGCTTTCCGGTTTTGGCGCTTTACCCCTGATGTTTTCGGATTTGCAGCTCAGCTATACCGATGCCTATTTCGAGGCGATGTCGGCGCTGTCGACGACCGGGTCCACCGTGATCGTCGGTCTGGACAATGCGCCGCCCGGTATTCTTCTCTGGCGGTCCATCCTGCAATGGCTGGGCGGGATCGGTGTCGTTGTGATGGCGGTCTCCGTCCTGCCGATCCTTCAGGTGGGGGGCATGCAGATCTTCCGCATGGAATTTGCGGAGCGGATTGAAAAGGCCTTGCCCCGCGCCGCGCAGATCGGTGCCTGGATCAGTATCATCTATGTCACGCTGACGGCGGCCTGCGCCCTGCTTTATGTCTGGGCGGGTATGTCCGGCTTCGATGCGGTCAATCATGCCATGACCACCGTGGCGACCGGTGGCCATTCGACCCATGATGCCTCGCTTGGCGTGTTCGATGATCCCTGGATCGAGATCATCGCCACGGCCTTCATGATCCTGGGCTCCTTGCCCTTCCTGCTGTATTTCCAGGCCGTCCGCGGGGACTGGCGTCCACTGGTCAGCGACAATCAGGTCCGCGGCTTTTTTGTCATCCTGGGGGCAGCCACCCTGCTGGTCATGATCAATGTGATGCAGCAGCACGACCTGTCCATGTGGCTGGCTCTGCGTCACGCGGTTTTCAACGTCACCTCGATCATGACGGGGACCGGCTATGCCACGACCGACTACAGCGCCTGGGGAACCTTCGCCAATCCGCTGTTTTTCGTGGTGATGTTTATCGGGGGCTGCGCCGGGTCGACTACCTGCGGGATCAAGATTTTCCGCGTGCAGGTCCTGTTCGAGACAACCCTGGTACAGTTGAAACGCCTGCTGCGCCCGCATGGCGTCTTCATTGCCTATTACAACCGCAAGCCGATCCCGGAAAGCGTGTCGGAATCCGTGATGGCCTTCTTCTTCCTGTTCGGGGTGATCTTCGCCATTCTGGCGACTGTTCTGGGGGTGCTGGGCCTGGATTTCATCACAGCGACCAGTTCGGCGGCAACCGCGCTTGCCAATGTGGGGCCGGGGCTGGGGCCGATTGTCGGGCCGTCGGGCAATTTTGCCTCACTGCCGGATGCCGCGAAATGGGTCATGGCGGTCGGTATGCTGTTGGGGCGGCTGGAGATTTTCACCGTTCTGGTGTTGCTGACGCCGACCTTCTGGAAAAACTGAAAAGCATAAGGGACCGCACAAGCGGTCCCTTTACCGGGGCTTGGCGGTTTAGTGACTGCCGTGTTGTCTTCGCCTGGCTGGCCTATGCGGCGCTCGCCGCGACCGTGATGCCTGTCATTTCTTCGCTGAGGCGCCAGAGACGGTCGGCGAGGGCCGGGTCACGCGCCCAGGGACGTACACCGCTGAGGGTGGCGGAATCGGCTTCTTCGGCGACGGCGATATTGCAATCCTCGCAATAGACCCCGCCTTTGTTGTCAAGCTGGGGGCTGACCGCACACCAGAGGGTGGTGGCCGCACCCTGGGCGATGGTCTTCATCCCTTTCTCAGGATCGACGATTGATTGGCCGTCGGCAGCGCGAAAGCCGGACGCCTCGATTTCAGCCTCGGACATATGGCGGCTGATATTGGTGTCCAGAATTCCACCCGGATGGACTGAAACGGCCCGGATACCCCGGTCCGCCCCACGCCGGTCGAGCGCGACGGCAAACAGTGCATTGGCGGTTTTTGACTGGCCATAGGCCTCCCATCGGTCATAGGGCCGGTTTTTGAAGTTTGGATCGTCAAAATCGACCTGGCCGCGCCTATGGGCTCGCGAGGACATTGCGATCACTCGGGCGCCATGGGCCTTGGTCAAGGCTGTCCACAATCCGGCGGTCAATTGAAAATGGCCGAGATGGTTGGTCGCAAAATGCGCTTCGAAGCCGCGCGCGTCACGGGTGAGAGGGCAGGCCATCACCGCAGCATTGTTGATCAGCAGATGCAATGCCGCGCCGCCCGCGACTATGCGGTCGCAAAATGCGCCCACCGATGCCGGGTCCATCAGGTCCATCTCTTCGATCTCGATTGCCGGAAATGGCATCAGGGCCTTGCGTGCTTTTTCCAGGTTGCGGGCCGGTACGATTACCCTGGCACCGGCCTCCGACAGAAGGCGGGCGGCCTCCAGGCCAATCCCGGAATAACCGCCGGTCACGATGGCAAGCTTGCCACCAAGGTCATGTCCGGCGATCACATCGGCGGCAGTCGAGGCCGCGCCAAACTCACTTTCCAAAGGTGCCTGTCGGGTATTCATTTAGTCCTCCATGCTGATGATGGCCCTTTATACAGGCATGAAACCGGACTATTAATACGTATCAGTCCGCAATATCTTGGTGATCGTACGAAATGACAAGTGACCCTCTCTCCGATACCCTGACCCTGGTCGAAGCGGTTGCTGTGACCTCAGGCGGGCTGCGTGCCGGCGGGGTCTGGGCTTTGCGCTTTCCTGCTACCGACAGGTTGAAATTCATCGCCGCCATCAAGGGCGAATGCCTGCTGCAATTTGACGGGGAGACTGCGCCGCAGGTCATGGGTGAAGGCGATGTTGTCCTTTTGAACTGCCCCCCGGGCTTTGTCCTTGCCAGTGATCTTTCGGCCCCTGTGCAGAAGGCAGGTGACTATGGTCCCGCCATGCGTGTCGACAATGTTGCGACAATCGGTGATGGCTCGGTATTTTATGCCGTTGGCGGCCACATTGACTTGAACGACGCCGGTAAGGGGCTGCTGCTTGATGTGCTGCCACGCAGTCTCCATGTTCACAGCGATGCCCGTGAGGCCGTCACGATTGCCTGGCTTCTTGAACAGTTGGTGCAGGAAAAAAGTCTGAATAGGGCCGGGGGGCGCCTGACCTGCGCCCAACTGGCCCAACTGATATTCGTGCAAATCCTGCGCGCCCATCTCGACCGGGGCGAGGCCCTGCCACTTGGCTGGTTGCGTGGTCTGGCCGATCCCAAGATCGGCCATGCCCTGCAGCTTATTCACGAAAACCCCGCCCGGAGCTGGCAGCTTGCCGAATTGGCGCGCGCCGTCGGTATGTCCCGCACCAGCTTCGCCGCCCGTTTTCGTGCGGTGGTCGGTGTGGCGCCACTGGGGTATCTTCGCACATGGCGGATGCGCCTGGCCGAACGGGCATTGCGTGACGGTCGGGACAGTATCGCGGAAATCGCCTTGTCGCTGGGCTATACATCGGAAAGTGCTTTCAGCACCGCCTTCAAGCAAGTGATCGGGCTGGCACCACGCAATTATCGCAGCTCTCATCAGCCCGTCCACGCATCCCGGGTGGCTTCCCATGACATCGAAACAGGGGTGCCGCTTTAGGCTTTTGGCATCGCTTCTGAAATCGCGTTATCTTCCACCTTTTCAGACCGGTTTTTCGAGCACCCACAGCGTGGAGAAGAAAGCCCGTTCCTTTTCTTTCATTCGCAATCCCGTCTCGTGGAACAGCCCGTCTATGTCGTCACGGATATAGCTGCGGTAATAGGGCTCGTGGAAGGCATAGGGGAAACGGTCCAGCAGCGCATCATAGGGCGCATGGTCGCCCAACTGGATTGAATCCATGAATATCAACCGCCCGCCGGGACGCAGAACCCGCGCCATTTCCCGGGCGACCTTGCGCCGGATGGTCTCGGGCAGTTCGTGGAACAGATAGATGCAGGTGACGATATCCACGCTTTCATCGGCCAGGGGAATGTCTTCTGCGTTGGCGTGAAGGAAATCGACATGCTCCGCCTTGGCAAGCTGGCGTTCCGCATGGTGCAGATAGTCCGGGCTCAGGTCCAGTCCGATCATCGCCAGATTGGGCCAGTTGTGCCAGATGCTGCGCAGGTAACAGCCTGTCCCGCAGGCAACGTCCAGCAGGACAGGCGTGGGCCTTGTCCGGTCGATCAGGGCCTGTCGGATGGCAGGCAAGGTCTGTCGGCGCATGGCGTCCGCCCCGCCGGTAAACAGCACCTCCACCTGATAGTCGTAGAGGTCGGCGGAATGGTCGCTGAGATAGCCGTCCGACTGGAAGTGGAAGTTCTGGGTGTAATAGTCGGGATACCCGGCGGCCTCCTCTTCCTGCAGTTTGATCGGGCTGCGGCCCCGGCGGCGCTGGTTGATCGCAGGCAGGTCGCGCAGGAACTGGAGAGACTGTTTCGCCACATGCAGCGGGTTCGGGATCAGGTCTTCCGGTGCCTTGTAAAGGTCCTGGTCGATATTTTGCCAGTCCTGCAGCAGCAGTTGGTTCAGGTCCTGGCGGATCGCGGCCCACCCCGGCATGCTGCCGGGTTCCGGGATCGGTGCATCCAAAGGCGGGGCGAGCAACTGGGCCAGCGCATACTGGCTGCCGAACCAGTTGATGCGCGCCTGCTGGCTGACGTCATAGAGAGCCTTGCCGACGGCCTGTCCAAGAGATCGCATGCCATCCTCCTGTCCTGTTTGTCTAACGATAACAGAATTCAGGTGATTTGCGTATCAAAGCCAGCGCCGGACCTTCTGTTTATAGGCACGGTAACTGTCGGCGAATTTGGCCTCCAGATAGGCTTCTTCGCGCTTGATCACGCCAAAATGCATGACAAACAACACTGGCACGGCCATGACCAGAATCCACAGACTGTTCAACGCCAGCGAAATGCCGACGAGGGCAACCGTCATGCCCAGATAGATCGGGTTTCTGGATAAGGCAAAGATGCCGTTTGTCACTACGGCCGTACTGGGTTTCATCGAGTCCACGGTCGTTTTTGCCCGACGAAACTGAATAAAAGCCGTCATGATCACGATGGCCGCCAGTGCAATCAGGCCGATGCCTGTCACCAGCCCGTGTTCGGCCGTTATAAGCCTGTCCGGAATATTCCAGGGCATAGCCATATGCATGATCACCGCCATGATCACGGCGGTACCGTAGATATAGGGTGGCCGCGTAACATTGTCGGGACGGTCTACACTTAAAACATCGCTTTGTTTATCAGTCATAATGCCCCCGCCATCTTGATTGATGTTTCATATAATATGATAGGGTGGCGGAGGAAATTCAATTAATGCGAGAAATTTTCTCTCTGACGATAGGGATTCCGGGAATTATACTGGTGACAGACCTGGCAGATGTCCACGAATGGATTGCGCATCGTCACGGTCGATATGTGATAAAGTGCCAGTCCGGGTAGAAGAGTTTCTTTGTCCTGGCGAAAGGTCCCGAAGCGGGGGTGAAGGCGGAAGCAGAATGAGGAAGATTGCACTCGATGCCGCGGATATCCGCATCCTGTCTGCCGTGCAGCAGAACGGACAGCTCAGCAAAACCCGGTTGTCCGAACTTGTGAACCTTTCCGCGACGCCATGTTGGGCGCGTTTCAACAGGTTGAAGAATGCCGGTCTTATCCGTGGATACCATGGGGAAATCGCCCTGAATAAAATCACGGACTTCGTGACGGTCATCGTGACGGTTTCGCTTAAGGAACACCGCAAATCGGATTTTGACCGTTTTGAAAATCATATCCGTCAACTGGACCAGATTGTTGAATGCATCGCGACGGGCGGCGGTATGGATTATGTCCTGAAGGTAGTCTCGCCCAATCTGTCCGTTTTTCAGGACGTGATGGACGACCTTCTGGCGGAGGAATTCCAGATTGCCCGTTACATGACATACATTGTCACCCGGGAGATCAAATCGGCCCAGCCCAACCTTGCCCGGCTGGTGGCAGACCCTGAAAACTGAACCGGCGCGGACCCAGATGACACGGGTTGGACCAAACGGTCCGACTACAGAGGATTTTTGGGCCATTCGGTCTGCGGAAGCACCAATTTTGGTCCGCTTTGCAATCTCCGGTTCGGCTATCATTCGCCCGACTTCGGAAGAGTTCGTGTGGTGTCTTGAACACCCTGCCGGGAAAGGTAACCAGAATGGCACAAACAGACGACTTCGGCTTTGGCACACAGATCAGGAAATCCCCCTATTTTGACGCAACGGTTCGTTGGGGGGCGACGGCATTTTCCGTCTACAACCACATGTATATTCCCCGTGCTTTTGGCGATCCGGAACAGAATTTCTGGAACCTCGTGAATGAGGCGATCCTTTGTGATGTCGCTGCGGAACGGCAGGTGGAAATCACCGGGCCGGATGCCGCGAAATTCGTGCAGAAGCTGACGCCGCGCGATCTGTCGAATATGGCCGTAGGGCAGTGCAAATACATCCTGATCACCAATACGGAAGGCGGCATTCTGAACGACCCGATCCTTCTTCGTCTGGCCGAAAACCACTTCTGGATCTCGCTGGCGGACAGCGACGTCCTGTTGTGGGCGCAGGGCGTTGCGGTTCATTCCGGAATGGATATCGAAATTCGCGAGCCTGATGTCTCGCCGCTGCAGTTGCAGGGGCCGAAATCGGGCGAGGTGATGAAGGCGCTGTTCGGCGATAAGATCATGGACCTGCGTTACTACTGGCTGCGCGAGGTTGAATTGGACGGTATCCCCCTGATTGTCTCCCGGACCGGCTGGTCCAGCGAACTGGGGTATGAGCTGTATCTGCGTGACGGTGCCTGTGGCGATGTGCTGTGGGAAAAAATCATGGCTGCCGGTGCGCCCTATGGACTGAAACCCGGCCATACCTCGTCGATCCGCCGGATTGAAGGCGGGATGCTCTCCTACCATGCTGATGCCGACATCCACACCAACCCCTACGAGCTTGGGATGGATCGCCTGGTAAGCCCGGATATGGAGGCGGATTTTATCGGAAAGATTGCGCTGCGGCGCATCCGTGACAAGGGCGTCAAACGCAAACAGGTCGGGCTGCGCCTCGACTGTGCCCCGCTCAAAGGGCCGAACACGTCATTCTGGCCGATCACCAAGGGCAGGGATACCGTCGGCAAGGTAACCTCCGCGGTCTATTCGCCGCGACTGGAACAGAATATTGCGCTTGCCATGGTGTCGGCAGAAGATGCCGAAATCGGTACTGAGTTGAACGTTGAGACCGTGTTTGGTCCCGCCCGGGCCGTTGTCGTAGAAAAGCCGTTTTTCGATCCCAAAAAGAAGATTGCGATAGCGGCGTAACCATAACCCCATCATGCGAGGCGACTGTGATGTCTGATCTTAAGGTTGAACTTGACTGGACGCGTTCCGAGCCGGATTTTCGCCCCGGCCAGTATTCCAACGCCCATACCGTGCGGTTTACCGAGGACATCACGCTGGACGTGGATGTGGCCCCGGACTGGGGTGGCGATGCGGCGAATACCAACCCTGAACAGGCTTTGGCGGCTGCGTTGTCCAGTTGCCATATGATGACCTTTCTGGCGCTTGCCGCCAAAGCCGGTTGGCCGGTGGCAAGCTTTCAGGATCATGCAATTGCCCATCTGGGAAAAAACCACAAAGGCCAGACGACGGTGACCCGGATAGACCTGCATCCCGTCGTCCGGTTTGATAAAGGCTTCACTGTTGCGACAGAGGAACTGGACAAAATGCAGGATCGTGCGCATCGTTACTGCTTTATAGCCAATGCCTTATCGGAAAATGTCGAAGTCAACATTCTCTAATATGACGGGAAGGGATTAAGGAATGTCCAATTCAGGGGCGGATATTTTACTCAGTGAGAAGGATGCGAACGGCGTTCTGCGTCTGACGATGAATGACGTCAAACGCCGCAACGCTTTGTCCGAAGCGATGCTGACGCGGCTGGGGGATGCATTTTCTGATGCCGCCACGGACAAGTCGGTTCGGGTGATTGTCCTGGCCGGGAACGGTCCTGCTTTCTGTGCCGGTCATGACCTGAAGGAAATGACAGCAGGCCGCAACGCCCCTGATCGCGGACAGGCCTATTTCCAATCGGTGATGGCGATGTGTTCGGGCGTGATGCAGGCCATTGTCGCCTGCCCGAAACCGGTTATCGCAGAGGTGAACGGGGTTGCGACGGCAGCCGGCTGTCAGCTTGTTGCCAGCTGCGACCTGGCCGTGGTCTCCAACACCGCGCGCTTCAGCACACCCGGGGTGCATATCGGCCTTTTCTGTTCCACGCCGATGGTGGCCTTGTCGCGTAATGTTTCCAACAAACATGCGATGGAAATGCTGTTGACCGGCGATATGATCTCTGCCGCGCGCGCCGCCGAAATGGGGCTGGTCAACCGCGTTGTCGAACCGGCAGAACTGCAGGAGGCCACGACGGCCCTGGCACATAAGATCGCAGCCAAATCCAGCTTTACGCTGGCTGTCGGCAAACGTGCCTTTTACGAACAGCGTGAAATGACGCTGCGGCATGCCTATGACTATGCATCAAATGTGATGGTGGAAAACATGCTCGCACATGATGCGGAGGAAGGCATCGGTGCCTTCATCGAAAAACGTGACCCGGAATGGCGAGATGAGTAGATCTGACATGGCAAACCCCTATAACACCGGCCTTGATCGCAATGATGCCAACTATCAGCCCCTGACCCCGCTGACATTCCTGGAGCGGGCGGCCAGCGTCTATCCGGATCAAACGGCGATCATTCATGGGGCGCTGCGCCGAAATTATGGCGAATTCTACGCCCGCTCGCGGCGTCTTGCCTCCGTCCTGAGCCAGCATGGCATCGGTCGCGGTGATACGGTTTCGGCACTTTTGTTAAACACGCCTGCCATGCTGGAATGCCATTATGGCGTGCCGATGTGCGGGGGCGTGCTGCATTCGATCAACACGCGACTGGATGCGGAGGCGATTGCCTTCCAGCTGGACCACGCAGGGGCCAAGGTTGTCATCGTCGATCGTGAGTTCATGCCGCTTCTTCAGGAGGCCCTTGCGCTGGCAACGGTAAACCCGCTTCTGGTGCAGTATGACGATCCGGAGTTTCACGGCGCGCAATCGACTGTCGATGTTACCGATTACGAAGACTTCCTGTTGCAGGGAGACCCGGATTTCGACTGGCTGATGCCCGAAGATGAATGGGACGCCATTTCGATCAACTATACATCCGGCACAACCGGGAACCCCAAGGGCGTCGTCTCCCATCACCGGGGTGCCTATCTGCTGGCGCAGGGGAATGCCCTGACGACATCAATGGCAAAATATGCGGTCTATCTCTGGACCCTGCCGATGTTCCATTGCAATGGCTGGTGTTTCCCCTGGACGCTTTCGGCCATTGCCGGGACCCATGTCTGCCTTCGGCAGGTGCGGGCCGAACCGATCTGGAATGCGCTGGCCGATCATGGCGTCACGCATATGTGCGGGGCCCCGATTGTCATGTCGTTGATGATCGGCGCGCCCGATCAGGAGAAACGTGCCCTTGATCACACCGTCCAGTTTTTCACGGCTGCTGCCCCGCCGCCGCAGAAACTGCTGGCGGATATGCAGGAAGCCGGTTTTGAAGTCACACATCTCTACGGTCTGACCGAAACATACGGGCCTGCCGTGGTGAATGACTGGCACCGGGACTGGTCAAACCTGCCGGTGGACGAGCAGGCGGCATTAAAAGCACGCCAGGGCGTTCGATACCTGCCGCTGGAAGGGCTTGAGGTGCGCGATCCGGAAACCATGGACCCCGTGCCCCATGACGGCGAAACCCTGGGCGAGGTCATGTTCCGGGGCAATGTGGTCATGAAAGGATACTTCCGCAATCCGGAGGCAACACAGGAAGCCTTTGCGGGCGGCTGGTTCCATTCCGGCGACCTGGGGGTGGTTCATCCCGACGGCTATATCCAGCTCAAGGACAGGTCGAAGGACGTCATTATTTCGGGTGGGGAGAATATTTCCTCAATCGAGGTGGAGGAGGCCCTTTACCGGCACCCTGCGGTGTCGGTCGCCGCCGTTGTCGCGATGCCTCATCAAAAATGGGGCGAAACGCCCTGTGCTTTCGTCGAGCTTGCCGATGCCCAGGAGATGAGCGCCGACACTCTGCGGCAATGGTGCCGCGAGCATCTGGCGTCTTACAAGGTCCCGAGCAAATTCATCTTTGCGGAAATCCCAAGGACATCCACGGGAAAAATCCAGAAGTTTCATCTCAGGAACCGCGCTGCGGAATTGTGTGGCGACGAGTAGGCGGATTCGGATCGGGATGCCTGCGGGCGGGATTTCGCCCGGTCGGGCGGAAATCCGCCCGGCATCCGCAAAGGGAATTTCTGCTCTCAACGTAAAGTTCCAAATAAAACAGGGTCTTACCCGCTTACCCGAAAAACGGGAAAAAGCCGTTTTTTCCTGAGATTCTGCACAAAGCCTTCCGGCAGGGTTGAAGCCATCGCTTTATCTTTCCGGGGGAATGCTTTGATGGTGCCATCCGACGCCGTTGAATTGCGGGGCAGCGGCAGCTACCTGCTGATCGGCCGCCGTTTGAGCTTTGGCCAGTTGTCCTCGCGTGGTCATCGCATGCCGGGGGTGGTTGGCGATCCGCACCGTCTGGCGGACCTCATGCGCCGCTATCTTCAGCAATCCGGTAATGAAGGAAAGCTGAGGGCTTTCTGGTGGCGTGTGGCCGGTGGCATGAACACGCCCTGGCGGGTTCAGGACCTGATCGCCGAAGTCGTGCGCTATGTCAGCGCCGGGCACTGGCTCGCCCTTGAGGTCCAGGAGGAAAGGCGTGGCGCGGTCAGTCTTGAGCAGGAACGCAGACAGGCGGATATCCGGCCAGCGGTGATCGGCCCCTGCTCCGGGGATATCGGCAGCCTCAGCCTGGAAGAGAAATTCTCGATTGCCTTCAGGAAAGTGCCCGATCATCTGGAGGAGGGTTTTCGCGACAGTTTCCGCAACCTTATATCACCTGCCGCGATCGGGTTTACGGTGGCGACGACGGTGGCGATTGCGGGCGTGTCGGTCGCCAGTGGCGGCACGGCGGTGCCGGTCATCATTGCGATTGGTTATGCGTTGGTGGGCTGGGCGATCTTCAACGCCGTGGGGGAGCTGATCGATACCTTCCTGCTGGTCTATAACGCGACCGATGAACGGGATCTGGACCGGGCGGCGACCAAACTGGCCAGCGCCGCCGCCGAGCTTACCGTCGGTGTGCTCATCACCCTGCTCACCCGCGGCGCCGGACGCCTCGGCGTCGGCGGCAAAAGCCGGGTAAGGACTAATCAAACAAACGACTTTGAAACCGTCCCGCCCAGCCGGGAACGCTTTGAAGCGCCCAGGGAAGTGGAAACTCCTCGGACGGTCCGGGAGACAGAGACCTCTAACCGGACTGCAACGACGGAACAGGCGGACAATACCGTAAGCCGTGACGTTTACGACAACGCAGTCAGCGATAAAGGCAGACAGTCAAAAGTTATAGAACTGGATGAAAGACTTAAAAACGAGCTTAAAGTGCATGGGGTAAAGCATACGCCAGAAGACATCGTTGCTATTAGAAAGTTGGATGATGGACGTATCGTTTTCATTGAAAATGGTAATGAAAGTGCAGGGTTGGAGCATATCCTGAGGCATGGAGATGACTTCAGAAAAAAAGGAATATCAGATGATATGGTCGCCGATTTCATCATGAAGAATTTAGACAATGGAAAAATTGTAGGGTACCAGGGGAAGGGAAAAGGTAGGCCGATATATGAACTCATTTATAATGGACAAAAACATCATACAGCCATTACGACCGGTAATAACGGATTTGTGGTTGGCGCTAATCCTGTGAGTATAAAATGAGAAAAATAATAATAATGTCAGAGTATAACAGTTACCCTCTTTGGGAAGCAAAAGAGGATGGGCTGTCTAATTTTGCGGCTTATGAGCTAAACATACCTTTTCCATTGGCACAGAAAATAGAAGATTGGGGCGATCAGTTCGAAGCAACATTTGTACCTGATGACCCCGCATCATCGGGTTTTGAAAATGCCAATGATCGGGAAAGGTTCATCGAAGCAGGGAAAAGCCTCTTGCAAGAGCTCGAAATGGCTCTTGGGGAAGGGTATGAGTTAGAATACCGCATGCTTGGAGGAGAAAGGCTCAAGGCACAAAGTTGATGAGCCAATACTAAGCACAACAAACACGGTAATTACCTAACACCGGTCACTCCGGGTTAGGACTGGATTGGGTTGCCGGTCAGGCGAGAGTTGCCGTTCTTCGTTTTTGAAACGCTTGAAACCCCAAGCCACGTTTGGTGTGGCCCGGGGCCTTTCGTCAGTTAGTAGCTGTATTCCCGATAGACCTGGGTGATGTCGCCGTTCCAGTCATATTGGAAGCGCTCCGCCAGAAGCTGGGCCTGGGTGCGGCCGCTGTCGGCCACGCGATGCAGCGTGTTGAGGTAATATTCCTCCGTCTCGCCATCCCAGTTCAGCTTGTTGCGGCGGGCCAGCCCGCCTTGGGCGATGGCGAGCACGTCGCGGGCCACATCCTGCAGGCTGCGCCCCTGGACCGTGGCGTTGAGGCCCTGCTCGGGGGCATCGTCGCGCATCTTGCTGATTTCATCAATCGACCAGTCGCCGATCAGGGCTTCCGCCTCGTTCAGGGCCTGGCTGTCATAAAGCAGGCCGACCCAGAAGGCGGGCAGGGCGCAAAGGTTGCGCCAGGGGCCACCGTCGGCGCCGCGCATTTCGATAAAGCTTTTCAGCCGCACTTCCGGGAAGGCGGTGGTCATATGGTCGTTCCAGTCGGCAAGCGTCGGCAGCTGGCCTTCAAACCCTTCCAACTCGCCCTTCATATAGTCGCGGAAGCTTTTGCCCGAGACGTCATGATAGATGCCATCGCGGTAGACGAAATACATCGGCACGTCGAGCATATAGTCGACCCAGCGTTCAAAGCCGAAACCCTCTTCGAAGACGAAGGGAAGCATGCCACAACGGTCCGGGTCGGTATCGGTCCAGACATGGCTACGCAGGCTTTGAAAGCCGGTCAGTTTGCCTTCCTTGAAGGGGGAGTTGGCGAAAAGCGCGGTGGCGAGCGGCTGCAGGGCCAGCGACACCTGCATCTTGCGCACCATGTCGCGTTCGCTTTCGAAATCCAGGTTCACCTGCACGGTACAGGTGCGGATCATCATATCCAGGCCCATGCTGCCCTTCTTGGGCATGTATTCGCGCATGATCTTGTAGCGGCCCTTGGGCATCCAGGGAACGTCGTCGCGTGTCCATTGCGGGTCAAAGCCGAGCCCGATCATGCCCGCGCCGATCTTACCGCAGACCTCCTTGGCCTGTTTCAGGTGACGGTTCACCTCTGCGCAGGTCTGGTGGATGGTCTCCAGCGGTGCGCCGGACAGTTCCACCTGCCCGCCGGGTTCCAGGCTGACGGAGGCACCGGATTTGCATTTCAGCGCGATGATATTCCCGCCTTCCAGCACCGGTTCCCAGTCGCCATAACCAGCCAGGCTTTCCAGAAGCTGTTTGATCCCCGGTTCACCGTTATAGGGCAGGCGCCGGAAATCCTTCTGATCATAGGCGAACTTCTCGTGTTCGGTGCCGATGCGCCAGTCTTCCGGCGGCTTGTTGCCTGCCTCCAGCGTCGCAATCAATTGCGCCTTGGATTCGATCGTCTGGGTATTTGGTGCCGATGGTCCCGACATGGCAGGCTTCCCTAATTTGTGTTTATGACCCTGTTCCACGGTGCGGCGGACGGTTGCGCCAATCGCCGCAAATCGCCTGCCAGCAGGTCAGCCCGGCCAGTGCAGCGGTTTCGGCCCGCAGAACACGGGGGCCAAGACTGATGGGGGTAATAAAAGAATGATCGTTCAAAAATTCAAGCTCTCTTTGCGAAAAGCCGCCCTCCGGCCCGGTCAAAATTGCACTGGGGCTGGATTTTTCGGCTTTGGCAAACACTTCTGACGCGGGGTCAGCAATCCCGGCCTCTGCACAGACGTAGAGATGGCGGCTTTCGTCCCAGGCGTCGATGACGTCGGTCAATTTGGCCGGTTTGGCAATCTCCGGAATGTCCAGACGTTCACATTGTTCGGCGGCCTCGACCACGGTGGCGACGGCGCGTTCCAGTTTCAGGCGTTCGGTATTGGTGCGTTCACTGGTGACCGGCAGGATGCGGCTGGCCCCCAGTTCGGTCGCCTTCTGGAAAACCAGATCGGTGGCGGATCGTTTCAGTGGTGAGAACAACAGCCACAAATCCGGGCTGTCGGCCTGATCGCGCAGCTTTTCCGTCAGGCTGATGGATGCCCAGCCCTTGCCCAGCCCGTCGATATGGCCCAGCCATTCACCGTCTGCCCCGTTGAACAGGGTCACCGGATTACCCGGCTGCAGCCGCAGGACGGAGCGCAGATAGTGGGCCTGCGGCGGGGTCACGCCGACGACGGCGTCCGCCTGCAGGGCGTCGGAGACGAAAAGACGGGTCTTGGAAACAATGTTCATCAATAAACTCTGGCGTATAGCCCTTGGCCGAAAGCGCGCGATTGGTTAAACCAGACCTAGTGTAATGCACAAGGGTAAATTCATCCATGCGTCAAGAAGCAAGCGATATTCCGGTCCAAAGTTGGGTAACGCGTTTCCTTCCCTCTTTTGCCCAGCCCTATGCCCGGCTGGCGCGGTTCGACCGGCCGATTGGCACCTGGTTGCTGTTGATGCCCGGCTGGTGGGCGCTGGCCATAGCGGCCTCGTCGCTGCATCCGGCGATGGCCTATCCCAATCTCTATTACATGGCGCTTTTCGGTATCGGTGCCTTGGTCATGCGCGGCGCGGGCTGTGTCTGGAACGACATCACTGATCGGGATTTCGATGGCCGTGTGGCGCGCACGGCCGACCGTCCGATCCCGGCGGGCGACGTTTCGGTTAAACAGGCCCTCGCATTCATGGCGCTGTTGCTGTTGATCGGGCTGACGGTGCTTTTGCAGTTCAACCATTTTGCCTGGATGGTCGGGGCGGCCTCGCTGGCGCTGGTTGTGACCTATCCTTTCATGAAGCGGATTACCTACTGGCCGCAGGCCTGGCTGGGCCTGACCTTCAACTGGGGCGCGCTGCTCGGCTGGGCGGCGATGGAAGGGGAGATCGCCCTGCCGGCGGTGCTGATGTATGCGGCGGGTTTCTTCTGGACCCTGGGCTATGACACGATCTACGCCCATCAGGACAAGGAAGACGATGCCCTGATCGGGGTGAAATCCACGGCCCTGAAACTGGGTCGGGCCACGCCCTATTGGGTGATCGGCTTTTACGGAATGACCCTGATCCTGCTGGGGGCGGCGGCAGCGGTCGCACAGCTTTCGCTTTATTTCTGGCCGATCTACTTCGTGGCGGCGGTGCATCTGGGCTGGCAGGTACGCAGTCTTAATATCGACAATCACAAGCTGTGTCTTAAACTGTTCAGGTCGAACCGGCATTTCGGCCTGATCGTGGCGGTGGCGATGATTGCCGGTGGGTTCTGATCCATGGACAAACTCAAACAACTGATCCTCGAGAATACCCGTTTGGAATCCCCGCGCTTCCTGCCGGAGATGAAGCTTTATCTGGCCGTGGATGACCTGCCGCTTTGGCGGATGGGTGAGGATGGGTTGAAGGAACATGGGCTGGGCACGCCTTTCTGGGCCTTCGCCTGGGCGGGCGGGCAGGCGCTGAGCCGCTTTATCCTGGAAAACCCGGAAACGGTGCGGGGGAAACGCGTGCTGGATTTCGGGTCCGGTTCCGGCATGGTCGGCATTGCGGCGATGAAGGCCGGTGCGCGGGAAGTGGTCGCCACCGATATTGATCCGGTGGCCGAACTGGTCATGGGGCTGAATGCCGCCGCCAACGAGGTCGATCTCACGATCTCTACGGAGGATGTGGTGGGGCAGGACGGGTCCGATTGGGATATCCTGCTGGTCGGCGATGTCTGTTATGATAAGGAAACGGCGGATGCGGTCCTGCCCTGGATTCGTCAGTTGGCGGCCAATGGCAAGGATGTGCTGATCGGCGACCCCGGGCGTTTCTATCTGCCCAAGATGGGGCTGCGGCGCATTGCCAAATATCACGCGCCTACCACCAGCCTGATGGAAGACAGCGACCTGCGCAACGCCCAGGTCTGGACGATTGATGTGGAAAGCATGGGGGGTGCCGGATGTCAGGCCTGATCCTTATCCGGAATGCGGATGTCTATGCGCCGGAGGCCCTGGGGCGGAAAGACGTATTGATTGCCGGCGGCAAAATCCAGGCGATTGCCAGTTCGCTGGAAGAACCGGTTGGTGTGGAATGCCGGATCATTGATGCCGATGGCATGAAGCTGATGCCCGGTCTGATCGACGGCCATGTGCATATCGCAGGCGCAGGTGGCGACGGCGGCCCTGCGACCCGCACGCCAGAGGTACAGTTAAAGCAACTGGTACGTGGCGGGATCACGACCGTGATCGGCTGTCTGGGCACGGACGGGATCACGCGCAGTGTCGGCAGCCTTGTCATGAAGGCCAAGGCAATCCGGGCCCAGGGCCTGTCGGCCTATGTCTATACCGGCTCCTATCAGGTGCCCGCGCCGACCCTGACGGGGGAGGTTTCCTCCGACCTGGCCTATATCGAAGAGATCGTGGGGGTGGGCGAAACTGCCGTGGCGGACCGGCGATCCTCCTCGCCGACGGTGGAAGAGCTGATCAAACTGGCCAAGGCGACGCTGGTGGGCGGTTTGCTGGGCGGCAAGGCCGGTGTGGTCCATCTGCATATGGGTGACAGCGACAATCCCTTTGCCCTGATCTATGAAGCCGTGGAGAAAAGCGACCTGCCGATCACGCGCTTTTACCCGACCCATGTGAACCGCAACTCGCAAATCCTGAAGGATGCGGTGGAGCTGGGCAAGCTGACCGCCATTGATATCACGGCGGCGGTCGACCCAATGGAACCGCTCTGGGGCAAGGAAATCCGCCCTGTGGAGGCCATGCGGCAACTGGTGGATGGCGGTGTGCCGCTCGACAATATCACCATGACGTCGGACGGCTGCGGCTCATTGCCCGAATTCGACGAGAACGGCCATATCATTGGCGCCAAGATCGGCGAACCCTCGGCGCTTTACGCCAATATGGCCGATATCGTGCGCCAGGACGTGCTGCCGTTGGAAAAGGCGCTTAAAACAGTGACCGAAAACCCGGCCCGTATCCTGCGTCTGAAGGATAAAGGCCGGATCGCCATCGGCGCCGATGCGGACCTGCTGCTCGCCCATGACAACCTGAGCCTTAGCTGGGTCGTCGCCGCTGGGCAGTCCTGGATGGAAAATGGCGAACAGGTCCGCAAGGGGAGTTTTGAGTAGATAAAGATCCTCACATGCATATATTACTGATTTTGAATGATACAATAGTGTGTAGAGATTGACTTCTTCAGGGGGGAAAGAATGAAGAAACTAGTCCTGACATTTATTTTGGCAGTGTTCCTGTCCGGGTGCATCGCGAACGTTCGGTCAGATGTCACGCGGTTTCATACTTTGGGGACGAACACGGCACATAAAACTTTCGTGGTGGTGCCGTATGAAGACCAAGAGGGAAGTCTGGAATTTAAAGCATATGCCGCAGTTGTCGCAGAGAAATTGAGTGCATTTGGCTATCAGCTTGCAGATAGCTGGGAAAACGCGGATTACGCAGTCTTTTTCCAGTATGGGATTGATAATGGAACGACTGTTGTGTCATCCAACCCGATCTACGGTCAGACCGGAGGTGGAACAACCTACACCTCAGGATCTCTGAACTCTTTAGATGGCAGTGCGACCTATTCCGGGACGAGCTATACCTCGCCGAGCTTTGGTGTTGTTGGGACGTCAACTTCAACAAAAACCGTATATCGGCGTCGTTTCACATTGAATATCACTGACATTAAACAATCCACACAAGATAATGTTGTGGATGTTTTTCAGGGTAAAGTGACAAGCGACGGAAGCAGTAATACATTTGCAACGGTCAGTGATTGTCTAATAGATGCCATGTTCAAGGATTTTCCCGGCGAAAGCGGAAAAACGACCACAGTGAATACGCTATCCGGCGAATGTAAGAAGTGATCTAGTTCTTATACCAGCTAGCTGGCCTGAAGTGCCTTCCGCATAAACAAACTCAACGGATCAGGCTGATAATCCGCGAAGGGTTCGCATTCCTCATAGCCGGAGCGGCGGTAGAGGCTGATCGCTTCGGGTTGGGAAATGCCGGTTTCAAGGCCGATCCAGGCGAGGTCCCTGGATGCCGCTTCGGCTTCCAGGGCGGCCATCAGTTTGTGGGAAATGCCATTGCCGCGGGCGTCCGGGTGGACAAACATGCGTTTGATCTCCCCGAAACCGCCATGATTTTTCAGCGCCGCACAGCCGACGGCTTTACAGTCCAGCCGGGCGACAAAGAAGCTGATATCGGGTTGTTTCAGGCTGTCGATATCCAGCAGATGATTGCTCTCTGCCGGATAAAGGGCCTCCTGATAACGGTCCAATGCCTCGATCAGCGCGAGGATTTCGGGCTGATCGGGCGCTTCGCCTGCAATTGTTACCGTGGTCATTCAGCAGCTTTGGGCGTCTGTGCGTTGATCATGTCGATGATCTCTGCTGCCGCCGTCGGGATGTTGGTGCCGGGGCCATAGATGGCGGCCGCACCGGATGCACGCAGGAAGTCGTAATCCTGCGGCGGGATCACGCCGCCACATACGACGAGGATATCCTCCGCGCCTTCTTTCTTCAGCGCCTCGATCAACTGCGGCACCAGCGTCTTGTGGCCTGCGGCCTGGGAGGATACGCCGATCACATGCACGTCTGCCTCGATGGCTTGCTGGGCGGCTTCTTCCGGGGTCTGGAACAGCGGTCCCACATCCACGTCGAAACCGATATCGGCAAAGGCGGTGGCGATCACTTTCGCGCCGCGATCATGACCGTCCTGACCCATCTTGACCACCAGCATACGCGGGCGGCGGCCATGGACCTCGGCGAATTTATCAATATCCATCTTGATCTTCTGGAACCCTTCGTCACCGTCATAGGCGGAACCATAGACACCTGTGATAGAACGGATTACAGCACGATGGCGGGTGAATTCTTTCTCTAGGGCGTCGGAAATTTCACCCACGGTTGCCCGTCGGCGGGTGGCCTCCACGGCCAGCTCCAGCAGGTTGCCTGTTCCCGATTTGGCGGCTGATGTCAGGGCATCCAGTGCCTGCTGGCAGGCGGCCTCGTCGCGGGAGCTGCGGATTTTCTCAAGCCGGGCGACCTGCTGTTCGCGCACCTTGGTGTTGTCGATGTCGAGGATGTCGATGGCCTCATCGCCTTCGACCTTGTATTTATTGACGCCGACGATGACTTCCTCGCCGCGGTCGATGCGCGCCTGTTTGCGGGCCGCGGCCTCTTCGATGCGCAGTTTGGGCATTCCGGCTTCGACCGCCTTGGTCATGCCGCCCATTTCCTCCACCTCGTCGATCAGCTTTCCGGCCTCCGCAATCAGGGAGGCGGTCAGGCTTTCTACATAATAGCTGCCAGCCAGCGGGTCGACGGTCTTGGTGATGCCGGTCTCTTCCTGTAACACCAGTTGCGTGTTACGCGCGATCCGGGCGGAGAAATCGGTGGGCAGGCCGACGGCCTCATCGAGGGCATTGGTATGCAGGGACTGTGTGCCGCCGAGCGCGGCGGCCATAGCCTCGACCGTGGTGCGGATCACGTTGTTATACGGGTCCTGTTCGGTCAGCGACACGCCGCTGGTCTGGCAGTGTGTGCGCAGCATCAGCGATTTGTCATCCTTGGGATCGAAATGCTTTTTCATCAGCGTCGACCAGAGATAGCGCGCGGCGCGCAGCTTGGCGACTTCCATGAAGAAGTTCATGCCGATGCAGAAGAAGAAACTGAGGCGCGGGGCGAATTTGTCCACGTCCAGGCCGCTGTCGATGGCGGCGCGTACGTATTCCAGTCCGTCGGCAATGGTAAACGCCAGTTCCTGCACCTGGGTCGCGCCCGCTTCCTGCATGTGATAGCCGGAAATGGAGATAGAGTTGAAGCGCGGCATATGACTGGCCGTGTAGCCGATGATGTCGGAGATGATCCGCATGGAGGGTTCCGGCGGATAGATATAGGTGTTGCGGACCATGAATTCCTTCAGAATGTCGTTCTGAATGGTGCCCGAAAGCTTGTCCTGGGAAACGCCCTGTTCTTCCGCCGCCACGATATAGCCCGCCATCACCGGCAGGACCGCGCCGTTCATGGTCATGGAGACCGACATCTTGTCCAGCGGGATACCGTCGAAGAGGATTTTCATATCCTCCACGCTGTCGATGGCGACACCGGCCTTGCCCACATCACCGACGACACGCGGATGGTCGCTGTCATACCCGCGGTGGGTGGCAAGGTCGAAGGCGACCGACAGGCCCATCTGACCGGCGGCCAGGTTGCGGCGGTAAAAGGCGTTGGAGTCTTCCGCCGTGGAGAAACCGGCATATTGGCGCACCGTCCAGGGGCGGCCGGTATACATGGTGGCACGCGGGCCGCGCAGGAAAGGCGCAAAGCCGGGCATCATGCCGCCGTTTTGCATATGCTCCAGGTTTTCCAGATCGGCGGCGGTGTAAAGCGGCCTGACGTCGATCCCTTCCGGGGTCTCCCAGGTCAAACTATCGGCCGTGCGGCCCTTCAGTTCTTTTTCCGCCTGCGCGTTCCAGTCTTCCACCGACTTTTTTTCGAACTCCGCCATGACGTGCTGCTCCCAAGGTTTTCTTTGTTCGATGCTAAAATACGCGGGCTTGCCGGAATTGTCCATACGCTACCGTATGGTGGCAATGCAGCATCGTTAGATGCTTGAACAAAATCAGGAAATCCGCGATTCTTTAGTCTGTTCAAGATGGGGAAAGAATGTGTCCGACGTCAAGAAGTTGATCGCACAGGCGATAAAAGGCGCTGATAAATCCTGGTTCAACGAGGATTATGTGAAGCAGGCCGAAGCTGTGATCCGGGGGTTGAAGGCCAAAGGGTTCGTGGTGGTTGAGGAAAAACCGACGGAAAAGCAGGTGGAGGCGGGCAAGGATGCCCTGCAGTCGGGACGCTATCGCCCGTCGGATGTTGTTACTGTCCTGTATCAGGCAATGGTTCGCGCGCGCTGATCCTGCCATCCTTGTCGACCGTCGCCCGAAGGGCAGGGGCCGCGCCGGTCAGGGCATAGTCTGCGATATCCTCCCAGACCCGTTTGGCGTTCAGGTCCCGCATCAGCATGTGAAAGCCGTCCTCATATTCGATCAGGGACCAATGCCGTTCCGGCCCCTTGGGAAGGCTCCCCAGAAAATGCTGGCGGGATTCATCCGGGATCAGTTCCTCGTCCTGGCCGTAGAGGATCAGGGCGGGCTCTGAAAGAAGCGGGGCGGCCTGCTGGGCCTCTGTCATCAGGTTCAACAGGCCCCAGGCGCTGTCGAGGCGGGTCTTCTTGATGATCAGCGGGTCCCTGCCCAGCGCGCGCAGCATTTCGATATTGTCGGAAGGCCTTAAATGGGTGCGCGGCTGCATCTTGGCCCAGGGGATCAGATGGACGATCACCCAGGCCGCCCCCTCCTGTAGCCAGGGTAGTTGCTGACGTCCCCAGACCGCCGGGGCGCTCAGGATGATGCGGTCGCTTTCAGGGCGTGCGCCGAAGGCTTCCGCCGTGGCAATCACCGCGCCTCCCATGCTTTCACCCAGCAGGATCAGCGGCACGTCGGGGTGTTTTCGGCGCAGCAGATGGGCGGCCTCGCGCAGGTCTGCCCGCAGGGTATCGCCGCCAGGCCAGAGGCCGTGCTGTTCGGTTTCGCCAAAGCCGCGCTGGTCATAGGCATAGGTCCAGATGCCCCGTGTTGCCCAATAGGCCGCCGGGTCGGAATAGGATTTGGAATAGTCGTTGAAACCGTGCAGCGCCAGAATAACGGCTTTCGGGGGCAGTCCCGTCTCGTCGCGCCAAAGCCGGTAGGGCAGTTTGTTGCCGTCCGGCATGACGAAATTTTCAGCCGTCAGGATGGCATTCTGAATGGTGGGCCCGGCATGTTCCACGCGCGGCGCACAAGCGCCCAGCAACAACAAACAAAGCAACGGAATGGCGAGCCTTGCAGACCGGATCATTCCCCCTCCTGTTCCTGAGAGTCGACCATATCGGTGAGATTTCCAATCATATGATCAATCAGGCTCAGGGCCAGGGCTTTTTGGTCCGGGGACAGGCCGGTTGTCGCCGTGTCATTCACGGCCATCGCATTGGTGATCACTGTCTTGGCGACATTGCGGGCCTTGTCTGTCAGGAAGATAAAGCTTTGCCTTTTGTCCGCCGGGTCCGGGTGGCGTTCGATCAGGCTGTCCCGTTCCATCCGGTTGAGGGTGTTGGCCAGCGTCGGCTGTTCCACCTGGATGCGTTCCCTCAGAACCTTTTGTGTCAGTCCGTCTTCCTCCAGAAGCGCGAGCAGGGTCGGCATCTGGCCCGGCATGACGCCGACAGCGGCATTGCGCATGGCAATGGCGCGGGCAAACAGGCGGGCCAGATGGTTGACCTGATAACCGAAGGATTTATTGCGCGGCAGGACTGTCACTTTTGAGGATACGCCTTTTAAAGAATTTCAGGGTTGGCTTGTAGCATGCCATAACAACCACAAGGAGAACCATGGCTAGATTAATCGTTCCGGCAATATCTTCATAGACCCTGAATGTCCAATATTCTGCACTGAAACCGCCATCGCCCACGGCCTGCTTCGCCAGCCGAGCCAGTTTTCCCACAATCGGGGTCAGGATGAAAATGCCGTTGATGGTGACAAGGACACTCACCGCGATCTTCACGCGCAGCCAGTTCGCGCGCAACATCCGACTGTGTTTCAGAACCATATAAAGCCCCGACAGCCACAGCAACCCGATGCCGGGCAGTGTCAGATAACGGACCGATAAATCCAGACCCGTCCGCAGGACTGCGATCTGTGCCAGATCCATCATGCTGTCAGCCAGACTGCTGAACAGGATATGTCCGCCAATGCTGCCCACGAACAGGGACAGCCCGACGATATGCAGGAATTTGCCAAACCGCATATTAACCTCCATCAAAATAATATTGCTTGCTATATATTTAGAATTTATATATAGCAAGCAATATTTATTGAATGGAGGTCTTCAGGATTTTCTCCGGGTGACGATTCACCGCTCGAATCCAGGGGGTTGCGGCAGGGGCTTGCCTTTGGCTGGTAATTTGGTCAGATTGCCGCGAACCGACCTTGAACATCGCTTGCAGACTATGCCGCGGATCGGTTCCCCTTGAGACAGAACCAGCGGGCCGTGAAGGACCCGGCACAGACATCCGAAGGACCAGGATCGATGACCACCACCGTGCGCACTCTTTTTGAAGAAGCCACCATTCACGACCGCGTTGCCGAAATGGCGGCGGAGATTGCCAAATCGATGCCGAAGGATGTGGTTGTGATCGGCCTGCTGAAAGGGGCATTCGTTTTCACCGCAGACCTCTATCGCGCGCTGGACCGGGTGGGCTTGGAGCCGCAGGTGGAATTCCTGCGCCTGTCGTCCTACGGCAGTTCCAAGGAAAGCAGCGGCGAAATCCTGGTGTCCGGCAACATCCCCAACAATATCGAAGGCAAGCATGTGCTGGTCGTAGACGACATTCTCGACACCGGCCGGTCGCTCACCTTTGCCAAGAAGACCTTCGAGGAACGCGGCGCTGCTGCGGTCACGACTGCCGTCCTGCTGGACAAGCCCAGCCGCCGCGAAGTGAATATCACCGCCGATTATACCGGTTTTGAAATCGACGACCTGTTCGTGGTCGGCTACGGCATCGACTATGCCGAAAGCTATCGCCATCTGCCCTATGTCGGGACGGTGGATTAAGCATCAAGACATATCAAGATATGACAAAAGGGGCCGACAGGATCGGCCCCTTTCTTGTTTGTCAGTGCAAGTCTCAGGCGTAGCGGCGGCGCAGGCCAATAACCAGCAGACCCAGACCCAGCAGGCCGAGGGCGCCGGGTACCGGCACATTCTGGGATGTGATGTTGAATTCCAGATTTTGCGGGGTCGTCCACCCCTGTTGAGCCAGAGAGGTCGTTGCGGATGACCCGTCGCTGTAGACAAGGGTCATAAACGCGTTAGCAAGGCTGGTTCCTACCATATCAAGTATACTGCCAGTGACGGAAAGCGGTGACAGGGTTTCGATCAGGTCGATATCCAGCCCGCCAAAATTGAAGGTCGCCCCCGGTGCGATGGACAGGCCGAGGAAGGATATCGTCTGGAAATGTTTCCCGTCTGACAGGAAGTCGGACGCAATGCCGCCACCTGTGTTGGTGTCCCAGGTTGCGATGCCATCACCGGCACTTCCCAGACTGTAGACCACCTGCGTGATATTTGCCGTTGCAGAGGCGCTGTTGGTAACTGCTCCATTCTGAATAAAGCCCGAAAGGGTGGCGGTTGCGATCGGCGTGGCCGATGCCAGGCCAGGCAGACAGAGACCAAGGACTGTGACCGCAATGGCCAGGAACTTTTGCATAGGTATGACCCCCCAATTTGCATTTTGATTGCCAGGGCGTCATTACGCAGGCTTCATGCCAAGAAAATAAGCTATTGATAAATAATAATATGTGCTGACTTTTCGGAAGGCTTTCGGCGTATCTGTAAAATATGCCGACACTCCTGTCAGGGACGGCGGCCCGACCTAGGGCCTATGCCGCCTGTGCCTTTGTCTTCGGCGCGCCGTTGCCCTTCGACGAGGTCAACTGCAGGAAGATGTCTTCCAGGTCGGTTTCTTCCGTCACCAGATCGACGATGGTCAGGCCCGCCCCCTGAACCGCCGTAATGATATCGCCTGCATTGGTCGTGCTGGGGCGATAGCTGACGGTCAGCCAGGTGAGGCCGTCTAGGTCCTGGCTCAACTGCGGTTCCAGCGGCGTCAAGGCATCCGGAATGCTGGTGATTGCCTCGGCAACGCTGACACGGACGGTTTTTGCGTCCAGGCGGCCCAGCAGACGTTTCTTTTCGTCATGGGCGACCACCTGGCCGTGGTTGATGATGGCGATCCGGTCGCACAGCTCTTCCGCTTCTTCCAGATAATGGGTGGTAAGCAAGACGGTCGTGCCGCGCTTGTTCAACTCCACCACATTGTCCCAAAGCTGTTGGCGCAGTTCGATGTCCACACCGGCGGTCGGCTCATCGAGGACCAGGATCGGCGGATTATGGACCATGGCCTTGCCGATCAGCATGCGCCGCCGCATGCCGCCGGACAATGTCCGGGCATAGGCGTCGCGCTTGTCCCACAGGCCAACGGCCTTGAGAATTTCCTCTGTCCGGCGTTCGGATTTGCGCACCCCATACATGCCCGCCTGGATATTCAACAGTTCTTCCGGCGTGAAGAAGGGATCGATGTTCAATTCCTGCGGGACGATGCCGATGGCGGCCTTGGCATTGCGGGGCTGATCGTCAATGTCGCGGCCCCAGATCTTCACTGTGCCTGCGGTCTTTTGAACCAGACCGGCCATGATGTTGATCATGGTGGATTTACCGGCGCCGTTCGGGCCCAGCAGGCCGAACAGGCTGCCACGGGGGATGGTCAGATCCACATTATCCAGGGCGACCTTTTCCGCCTGCCGCCCCGCCGCGGCATAGGTTTTACAAAGGCCTTCGATCTCAATCGCAAATTCAGGCTGCGAATTTTTGTCTTGAGTAGCTGACATCACCCGTCCAACCGGTTATTAAAAAGCATAGCCCCTAACGTGGAAATCGCGGGGGCCTTTGTCTATATAGGCATCGGATCAGGTAAAACAACGGAAGAGTTAGAAAACCATGGGTGCTCCGTCTATCGACCAGCCGGAAACGGTAGAAGTGGAAACGCTGAAAGTCTCCTGCGATGGGGGCGGTGGCGCATTGGGCCATCCGAAGGTCTATCTGACCATCAACCCGACGAAAGAAAACTTCGTCGAATGCCCGTATTGCGACAAGCGCTTTAAGCTGAAAGAAGGGGCGAAGGTCCACGACCATCACTAGGATGGACGGGGCTGGAAGTCGCTTCAGTAATTGAATTTCGTCACCCCCGCGAAGGCGGGGGGCCATGCCGGGTACGGAGTGTCACCTTAGATATGGATTCCCGCCTTCGCGGGAATGACGGGAGGTAAAAGCACATCCATTGGAGCCTGCTTCAGGGCTCGCGGGTGTCGCGCCTCCAAACCATAATCCGAACCGAACAGGGGGGAAGCCATTATGGCGGCGCCGCGTCATGTCTATTTGATCGATGGGTCCGGGTATATTTTCCGGGCCTTTTACGGCCTGCCGCCGATGAGCCGTTCCGACGGCACCCCCACCAATGCGGTCTACGGTTTCTGCAACATGGTCTTCAAACTGGTTGAAGAAAGTGATGCGGATTATGTCGGCGTGATTTTCGACCGGGGGCGCAAGACCTTCCGCAACGACATCTACGAAGACTACAAGGGCCATCGCCCGGAGGCACCGGAAGACCTGGTGCCGCAATTCCCGCTGATCCGCGATGCGGTCGAGGCGTTCAACCTGCCGGGCATCGATATGGAAGGCTATGAGGCGGACGACCTGATCGCCACCTACGCCGCCCAGGCGCGCGAACAGGGGGCAGAGGTTACCATCGTCTCCTCCGACAAGGACCTGATGCAACTGGTCCGCGACGGCGTGACCCTCTGGGACCCGATGAAGAACAAGACCATCGGCCCGGATGAGGTCCATGAGAAATTCGGTGTCGGTCCGGACCGCGTGGTGGATGTACAGGCGCTGGCGGGCGACAGTTCGGACAATGTGCCGGGCGTGGAAGGCATTGGCATCAAGACCGCCGCCCAGCTCATCAACGAATATGGCGACCTGGACAGCCTGTTGGAGCGTGCCTCCGAGATCAAACAGCCCAAACGACGCGAGCGCCTGACCGAACAGGCGGACATGGCGCGCATTTCCCGGCAGTTGGTGACATTGAAGCCGGATGTGGACGTGGAAGTGCCGCTTGAGAAGCTGGAACGTGTCGAGATCGACAAGGACAAGCTTCTTACCTTCCTGAAAGACATGGGCTTCAAGCGTCTGCTGTCCCGTTTCGAGGCGGATTTCGGCGGGGCCGAAGAGACCAGCAAGGGCGCACCGGTACCGGAAAAGGCCGACTACAGCCTGGTGCAGGACGAGGCGACGCTGCAGAAATGGGTTGACCATGCAATGGAGGTCGGCACGGTCGCCGTCGATACCGAGACCACCGGCCTGAACCAGGCCTATGCGGATCTGGTCGGCGTGTCGCTTTGCGTGGAGGCGGGCAAGGCCTGCTATATCCCGCTGGCCCATAAGGTACAGGCGGCCCAGGGGGACCTTCTGGGCGGTGGTGCGGAGGAAACGCCGAAGCAGATCGACAAGGCGCGCGCCTTGGAAATCCTGAAGCCCATGCTGGAAAATCCGGGCGTGCTGAAGGTCGGTCAGAATATCAAATATGACATGACTATCTTTGCCCGCAACGGCGTGCAGGTTGCCCCCATCGATGACACGATGCTGCTCAGCTTCGTGCTGGAAGGCGGGATGCACGGCCATGGCATGGACGAATTGTCCGAGCTGCATCTCGGCATCTCCCCGATCAAGTTCAAGGAAGTGGCGGGCACCGGCAAGTCTCAGATCACCTTCGACTATGTGCCGCTGGAAAAGGCCTGTGACTATGCCGCGGAGGATGCGGATATCACGCTGCGCCTGCACCAGATATTGAAGCCGCAGTTGCTGGAGAAAAAACTGACTTCCGTCTATGAGACGCTGGAACGGCCGCTGGTGCCGGTTCTGGCTTCCATGGAACAGGCGGGCATTCTGGTCGATCCGGCCAAACTCAAGGAACTGAGCACAGACTTCGCCCAGCGTATCGAGACGCTTGCCGGTGAAATCCATGAACTGGCGGGTCAGGAATTCAACATCGGTTCGCCCAAACAGTTGGGCGAGGTGCTGTTCGGCAAACTGGAACTGCCGGGTGGCAAAAAGACCAAGAGCGGCGGTTTCTCCACCGATGCTTCCGTGCTGGAAGGCCTGGCGCATGAACATGAGATCGTCGCCAAGATTCTTGACTGGCGCATGCTGTCCAAACTGAAGTCCACCTATACGGACGCTCTGATTGCGGATATCAATCCCGAAACCAGACGCGTGCACACATCTTATATGATGACCGGCGCGCAGACGGGCCGCCTCAGCAGTACCGATCCGAACCTGCAGAATATCCCCGTGCGGACGGAAGAGGGCCGCAAGATCCGTGAGGCCTTCATCGCCAAGCCGGGTTACAAGCTGATCTCTGCCGACTATAGCCAGATCGAACTGCGCCTGATCTCCGAAATCGCAAACCTCAAGACCATGCAGGACGCTTTCCGTCAGGGTCTCGACATTCACGCGATGACAGCGTCAGAGGTCTTCGGCGTGCCGATTGAGGGCATGGACCCTGTGGTCCGCCGTAATGCCAAGGCGATCAACTTCGGCATTATCTATGGCATTTCCGCATTCGGTCTTGCCAACCAGCTTGGCGTGTCGCGCGGCGAGGCGAAGGAATTCATTGACCATTATTTCGAACGCTTCCCCGGCATCCGAAAATTCATGGATGATGTTATCGAGGAATGCCGGGCGGAAGGTTATGTGACGACGCTGTTTGGTCGCCGCATCCATATCGGGTCCATTAACGAGAAGAACCCGATGCGCCGCAATTATGCGGAACGTCAGGCGATCAATGCCCCGATCCAGGGCACGGCCGCCGATATCATCAAGCGCGCCATGACCCGCCTGCCCAAGGCCTTGGACGACGCCGGTTTCGGCGATGTCACCATGCTGCTGCAGGTGCATGACGAATTGATCTTCGAAGCCCCGGAAGACAAGGCGGAGGCCGTGGTGCCGCTGATCAAGGAAATCATGGAAAACGCCGCCGCCCCGGCCCATCACCTTTCGGTGCCGCTGGATGTCGACGCAGGTATCGCCGACAACTGGCGCGAGGCGCATTAAAAAATGGAATCGGCTAAGTGATTCAATTGATTCATCTTTTAGAATCAACAAGATAAATTGACAAAATGTTGATTTTTTTGTACAATTTACTATATTGAAATGCACAACGGCGCCCCGAGTTTGGACCTGGAACGCCGTTGCTCCTTGCCCCTTTTGGAAGGGGGCAGGTGGGATGCGCTGCTAACGCAGCACTACCCTAATAAAACCAGAGGAATTACCATCCTTGTGGCCTCCTTTGGAAGTTCGACCGGTGAAGTCGAGAGTTCAGCTGAGGATATCATCAAGACTATCCCGGCTCTCGTTTGGTGGAGTTTCAGATCCACCACTAGTAGAAGCGCCTGATGCTGCAACATCGGGCGCTTCGTTTTTTATTCCTATTTTACTTTGGACATATTCCAAATCAGATTTAGAAACTCCTGCGGCGCGTATATTTTCTTGAGTAACTTTAAATAGCCCCGGAGATACACGTTCAACATACCCTTTGTTTACAAGAGATGCGATCTGTGACCGCATGCTGTCCTCTTTAATGTCGTCATATCCCAGGAGTCCTGCAATGACACTTATGTGATCGAGGCTTAGGTCTTCTGGGTAAAACGCAAAAATTCCGCCAATTATTCTCTTCCACGTTTCTGAAAGTTGGCGTTGGCGAGTACCTTTGCGACGTTTTGTAGCTTTTGACGTATCTTCAGGTGCATGTTCAAGCGCATCCTGATAGGCGCGTACTTCTGCTTTAAGCGTAGAAATCTCATGCTGAAGTTCGTCGATTTCAGCCTGTATCTCTGCAACTCGCCGATTACGCTCGTCGATCTGGGTTTCCAAATACTGCCTCATAATTAATATATAGTGTTTAAATGGCCCGGAGTCAATGATCGTATGATTTACCGCGGGTTTTTAAGGTATACGAAAATGTGCACTCAGCGATTTCAGCACTACATGTTGTGGTCCCATCCTCGAAAAAGCCTGAATTGAAGAGATGCTACTGTCTAGGCGCATAACGATCCGTGCCGCTGGATGTCGACGCAGGTATCGCCGACAACTGGCGCGAGGCGCATTAGGGCAAAGGCTGAAACAATCGAATAATCCCGTCATGCTCGTGCTCGACACGAGCACCCATGAGAGCAAGGTCTTATCGGGAGGAAACGTGTTTGCGCCACAAGCACTTCCTCTTCGTGGGTACGCGGGTCAAGCCCGCGCATGACGACTTGACTAAAAACCGAACACCTTCAAATGTCATCACAGGGCATTGCGGTGATCTGAAAAAGATGGCCGTGTCTAGCACGGCCATGACAACTTTGTATGATCTTCAATTTCTTGATTGCGGCCGTCAGCTCCCGGCATTCTCATTGCCGGTGATAGGCGTCACCGAACATCCCTGTGCATCCGGGTCGGTACAACAGGTGGACAGTTGTTTTATTGAATCCTTGTAGATGACATTCCAGGCATCCAGATTGTGGAAATTGCCGGGCGGCATCCAATGGCTGTTCGGGTAGCTATTGGCCCAGGCATTGCCGTTTTCGGGCGGGATTTCACCCGCGGCCTCCAGGATGCCCTGGCTGCAGGTGAACTGTGTGCCGATGCGGTGACAGCCCGTGCAGGTATTGCCGCGCGTCGTGATGGACTTCGGTTTTTCCCAGCCTTTGAAATCCTCGCCGATATTTTTGTACCAGCCAAACGGGTCGGTCGGCACCTGATGCCAGACCTGCGCGATATAGGGGCTGTACATGAAAGGATCGTTGTCGTGGCAGCCGCCGCAACCATCCTTGGCGACGTCTTCAGGTGCATTCCAGAAGTCCTTGGCCGCCACATGACCCGGCGGCGGGGTCTTTTCATTGGGCGGCGGCACGCGGGTGACATTCATGCCTTCCGGTGATTTGGCCGTCGCCTGAAACCAACAGGTATCACCCGTTGTCGGGTTATGGGCGACGATATCCACTTCGTCGAACATGGGGCTGTCGGCGCTGCGGATGGTCTTCTGGCGGCACAGTGCCGTGATCTGTGCGGTCTTGGTGTCAGACAGCAGCAGCGCCCGGGAATAGGGCACGCATTGCCCGTCATCATTACCAAGCGGCAACAGGGACGGACGGTCGCAATCCATGTCGGGTTTATATTCAATCGGCGTCTGGCCGCCGTCGACGGTGATGGGGATCACGTCACCGTCCAGACAGTTGAAGGCGGGCAGCGCCTCAATCGCCTTGGCGCAGGTCTCACCATATTGCAGAACGGTTTCCGCCTTGCCCGGCAGGCTTGCCAGCATCGCCAGGGACAGTGTCACAAAGGTCAGGATTTTCCTCATATCACGGCTCCCGGCGTTTTCAGCAATACCTTTCTGGTGGCCTCGTAATAGCGGACATAGCCGGTACAGCGGCAGATATGTTCACCGAGCGCCTTTTCGATTTCCGTGTCCAGCTGGTCTTCCCGGACCGGGCTCATCTGCAGGTTTTCGGCCAATGTGACCGCCGCCATCAGAAAGCCGGAGGTGCAATAGCCGCATTGGAAGGCGAATTCGGTCAGGAAGGCCTCCTGCAGGGGGCTTAGCTGACCATGGGTCGCCTGGGATTCGATGGTGATGATATCCACGCCCTGCAGGCTACCGACTGTTGTGGAACAGGCGAGCGTGGTTTCCAAAGGGGCATCCTTGTGACGGCGAACCGCCACCGTGCAGGCCCTGCAGACGCCGATGCCGCAGCAGAATTTGGTCCCGGTGAGGCCCAGGTCCTCCTGAAGGAAATCGACCAGCGGCAGGTCCAGCTCGTCTTCTGGGGCTGTGACCATCTTGCCGTTTACGGAGAAAGTGACCGGATTACTCATGATTTTGCCAAAGCCTCCTGAATCTTGGTCTGCGTGATGGGCAGGTCACGGAAACGGGTGCCGGTCGCCATGGCCAGTGCATTGGCAATTGCCGGTGGAACGGAACACATCACCGCCTCGGCAATGCCCTTGGCGGCCCATTCGCCGTGAAGCGGCGGCAGGGTGATCAGTTCCTGGTTCTGGAGGGCCACGTCTCGGGCCAGAGGCACGTGATAGCGGTTCAGGTTCCATTGGCCGTTCGCAGGGCCCGCCAGTCCGGGGGGCATGTCTTCCAGCAGGGTATAGCCGACGGACTGGGCCACGCCGCCCTGGCTCTGGCCGGAGACGATCCCTTCGGTGATAATCCGGCCCGCATTCAGGATGCTGACGGAATCGACCACGGTGGCCTTGCCGCTTTGCGGGTCGACGGTGACCGCGATCAGGTTGCCGCAGGGCGCGAAGGTGGTCCGGGAATAGCGCCCGGATTCCGCGCTGGGGTAATGTCCGTTCTGGCGGTTGATCAGTTCGGCCTGGTCCGAATTCGCGGGGAACAGGGCCAGGGCGTCGATCTCCCACTCGTATGGCCGCATGTCGACCTGATATTCCGCCCGGACCCAATGTTCCTGGAAATAGGCGTGGATCATGGCCTGGGTATAACCGCCGGACTTGAAGATTTCATGGGCCAGAACCGACATGGGCAGTTCCGGCAGGTTACCTATTTTAAGGTTTCCGTTTTCCAGCCAGCGGATGGAACGGCCGTGGAACCTGTCGGCCCTTGGTCCCAGAATCCGTCTGGCTGCTGGCAGGATCGCGGTGTCGAACAGGACCTTGCTGGCCTGTTCAATGGCATGAACCTGATGAAAGGCGGTGAGGCAGGCACTGGAGGAGCCGGAGAATTTCTTGGTCCAGCGCGGATTGTCCCATTGGGTCGTGCCGCCGCTTGCCAGATCGAGGGCGGCGAAGACTTCCGGGTCGCCCATCTGAACCTCACGGGCATTGTTGCCCAGATAACGCGCGGTGACGACGGCCAGCGTCGTGGCTGATCCGTTGCCCATGTCGACGGCGTTGCTGATCACGTCAATCCGGCCGTCGGGCAAAAGCTTCACCGCGCCCAGCATCCCGTCGCCGGAGGTGCCATAGGCCTGCATCGACAGGGCATAGCCGACGCCATAGAGCTGCCCATTTTCCGAGTGGCGCTTCTGTTCCTTGTAGCGTTCCTGCCACAGGCGGTGTTTCTTGGCGATATGGCAGATTTCCTCCAGCCGCAGCAATTCGTTGACCGGTCCGCCGACCACCGTGTGATCGCCTTTGTAGAGGATGTTTTTCAGGCGCAGGTCAATCGCATCCATATTCAGGGCCTCGGCTGCCTCGTCCAGGCTGCTTTCCAAGGCGAAGAAGGCCTGCGGACCGCCAAAGCCGCGCTGTGACCCGCCGCTGATATTGGTGCTGTGTTTGGCATTGGCCTGAATGGAAGAACGCGGAATGGAATAGCCGCCGCCCGCACAAAGCGAGGAAAGCTGTGCCACATAGGGGCTGAGGTTCTTACGTCCGCCCGCATCATATTCCATGTCGGTTACCACGGCCTGGATTTTGCCGTTTTTGTCCACCGAAACGCTTTCCTGCAGCTTGGCCGGATGGCGTTTCAGGCCCGCCTGGAACTGTTCGAAGCGGTCATAGGCAATGCGGACGGGCTGTCCGTTGGCATAGGCCGCGGCGATTGCCAGATTCATGGTGAAGACCGATTTGTCACGACCGCCAAAGCCGCCGCCGGGATAGCAGGAATACAGGTTTACGGTTTCGACCTCGACCGGTGCTTCCTGTGACTCGAACAGGGTTTTCGTTTCCTTGATGTCGTCGTCCGGTGATTGCGTGCCGACCACCAGATGCATGGTCTTCGTCGAGGCGTCATACCAGGCCAGCCCGCTTTCCGGTTCCATGAACATGGGGTCCATGGCCTGCATGCTGTAATCCGCCGTGAAGGTCAGCCAGTCGCTTTGTTTGATTTCCTCATTGATCAGGTTGGCATATTTATCCGCGCGGGTGGCGTAGTCCGCGTCGCCGCCATTCTGGGCATAGGAGAATTTCTCCTCATTGCCATGGGTATAGCGCACGTAATTTGTTTCCGGCGGAAAGACCACATCCGGCAGGGGCGATGTTGGTGGGTTATAGACCTGGACATCGGCATTGAACTGCAGGGCTTTTTTCGCCGCCCGAAAGCTTTTGCGGTCCCTGAACAACAGCATCGCCAGCGGCTGTCCCAGATAAGCCGGAACGTCGCCGGGCACGACCAACAGGTCATAGCAGATGGAACTGGGCAGGGTGATGGGATTGTCCTGGGTGGGGTCCAGTTTGCCGGTCAGGCTGCAGCCATAGCGGCTGGTCGCCGGAAGTCCGCGGCCCAGCATATCGCCGGTGATGATTTCGGATGGCCGCGCCGCATCCGGCAGCATGGAAAGGTCCAGCCCCTTGAACGGGCGGTCGGCATGCAGGGCACGCAGGATCATCACGGGCTGTTCCTGCGCGGGCCAGCCGTTCATATCGCTGGCATGATAGTCGCGGGCGAAAATCTTCTGGCCCGTGACCTTCGCCAGTCCGTCGATGCGGTACCGCGCCTTGCCGGGGCGGCCGGACCAGCCCGGCGGCGGTGCCAGCGCGGGCAGGTCTTCGGCAAAAACCTTCGGCAAATTGATGCAATTGACGGTAATGGCCGCGCCAGCGGATTTCAGCAACGTTCGACGCGAAAGCTGCATCGGACGGTCCCCCTGTTTTTGAATTTGTCCTGTCTTTTTTTAGGCGTTTTCAACATGCTATCGCAAAAGTTGTGCCTTGCGAAGCGAAATAATAGCGCTGATGGATTATAGGCCGTAGACGACGGGCGCCAGAAGGCTGAATGTAGCCCAGATCAGAAGCATGAGCGGTATGCCCAGATAGAGGAAGTCGCTGAACCGGTAGTGGCCGGGACCCATGACGAGCAGGTTCGTCTGATAGCCGATCGGCGTGCAGAAGGAACAGTTGGCGGCGAACAGGGTGGCGATGGCAAAGATATGCGGATCGATGCCGATGTTGAAGGCCATATGCACCCCGATGGGTGTGAACAGGACCGCACAGGCATTGTTGCTGATGAGGTTGGTGAAAAAGGCGACGACAAGGAAATAGGCCGACAGGATGATGGCCGGGCCGGTGTTGTTCAGTTCAATGAGAATATGTTGGGCCAGGAAGGTGGCGCCCCCGGTCAGTTCCAGGGCGGCCCCCAGTGCCAGCGATGTGGCGACGATGAAGACCAGATTGAAATCGATGCTGCGCAGGGCCTGCGGCAACCGTATGACCTTCAGCAGCACCATCAGGGCGGCCCCTATCAGGGCCAGGACGACGATGGGAATGAGGTTGGTTGCCGCCAACAGCACTACGCCTGCGAAAATCACCAATGCCCGTTTTGCCCGGTGATAGGCGGGCATGTCTTCCTGCGACTGGTCCAGGACAACGAGGTCCTTGCTGCGCTGAAGGGCGTCCACCGTATCCTGGGTGCCGTAGAGCAGCAGAACATCGCCGGGTTCCAGCGTAATTTCCGTCATGCGGGTTCGGATCATATGGGCGCGGCGCTGCAGGCCGATCACCACGCAGCCGAAACGCCGCAGGAAACGGCTTTTGCGGATGGTCGTGCCGGTCAGGTCGCCGCCGGGTACGACCATGGCCTCTACCACCTGACGATGGACGGAAGGAGCCGTGCCGCCGGGGCCGGAGCGCATCTGGAGGCTTTCATCGGCGGGGATCAGTCCGAAGCGATGCATGGTGGCATCCGTCAGAACCTGCCTGGTTGCCGCAATCACCAGCATGTCACCCGCCTGCAGGGGCGTTTCGTCGAAGGGCGGCAGGATGGCGCGACGGTTGCGCCAGATCATCATGACCACGATGTCGGGCAGTTCCTTGAAATGCCCCGCGACCGGTTTCATCCCGACCATCGGGGAATCCTCCCGCAAGGTCAGATGCGCCAGAAACTGCCGCGACCCCCGGTTGGACAGTGACACATTCGGCGTCTTGCGATGGCGCAGCAGAAAGGGCATCACGAAAAGCACGTAGATCAGACCAACCGCCGCCAGGATGACGCCGAAGCCGGTGAACTCGAAAAACCGAAACGGGGCCTGTCCCAGTTCCACAAGGCTGCGGGATACCAGAAGGTTGGTGCTGGACCCGATAAGTGTCGTCATGCCGCCCAGGATCGCTGCATAGCTCAGGGGCATCATGATGGTGGCCGGGGATTGGTGAGTGCGGTTGGCAAGTGCCAGCAGGATCGGGATGAACATGACCACGACGGGGGTGTTGTTCAAAAAAGCCGTGATCACTGCTGCGCATAACAGCACGGAGACAACGGCAAGCCGGTTGCGGTTTTGTCCGGCGGTGGAGATCACCTGGGTGATCTGGACCAAGGCACCGGTCGTCACCAGGGCGCGGCCGATAATGATCAGCGACAGGACCGTGATCAGGGCGGGGTTGGCAAAGCCCGCCAGTAATTTATGCGGGTCCAGGAGGTTGGTGCCATTGGGGCCGGGCAGGGGCACAAGATGGAAGGTCAATGTCATCGCCGCCAGACAAAGCGTCGATGAAAGGATGATCGGAAGACGTTCCCAGATGTAAAGCACGACCAGAACCGCGGTGAAGGCAAAGGTCGCCCACATATGGAAGCCCGGTTCAAAGGTTATCATCACAATCGCCTTCGAGATCGTTACCGAAACTCAAATACTGGCAAAAAGATTACAGCGAAAATGCCTGAAAATCCCGTGATTAAAGATTTTTCGGGTCGGGTGGTATCGGGAAGCGGCGCGAAATGAAGGACTATTCCGCTTTTGGAAGGGCCGCGTTTTCCTGGTTGCCCAATGCGTCAACCTTGGCTTTTTCGGCTTCGCGGGTCCGGGCTTCAAGCCGGGTTATTTCGCGTTCCTGGTTGCGGTTTTTGTATTCTGCCTGCCGTGCCCTGCGGCGGCTGCTTCCGGCGCCGATCCAGGCGGCAATGCCACCCAGGACAAAGCCGATGATGACCCCGACGAAGCCGACCATGGCGACCGGCATCGGCCATTCAAAAGGAAGCGGCCATAGCGACATCGGTACGACCGCCCGGTTGGAGACGGCAAAGGAAATCGCAACAACGGCAAAGATAACGGCGAGAACGGTATGAAGCAGGCGCATCAAGAGCCCATATCAGAAAGGGTTGAAGACAGGGCGGCTCAGGAGCCGTCTTTGTTCAGGCGCTCACGTAGAAGCTTGCCGGTTTTGAAGAAAGGCACTGCCTTTGCTTCCACGTCGACGGATTCACCGGTCCGTGGATTGCGGCCCGTACGGGCATCGCGATGCTTCACGGAAAAGGCGCCAAACCCGCGTAGTTCCACACGGTCTCCATCGGCGAGTGCGGCAGAGATTTCTTCAAAAATTGTGGTTACAATCCGTTCTACGTCGCGGTGGTAGAGATGCGGATTCTGCTGTGCAATACGCGCGATGAGTTCAGAACGCGTCATATCCGGAGCCCCCGTGGTTCCTGAAGTTACGGCGCCGAAGGGCGGCGCCCCACCATAACCGAACCGGCTCGCCTCATCCTCGCAAGTGTGAGGTTTGCGATCCCAAGTCACTGGAAAAGCTTGCCATTTCGACTGTAGAAGGTCAAGGCAGAAAGCAGCAGGGCCGATAAATAAAGAACCGGCAGCCCAGATAGGCTGCCGGTTCAAACCGTCGGAGGCTGTCCGTACCGGCGGGGCCGATACGGAAAACCACATGTCGGGCCTTAGTCCTTGGACGCTTTTTCCTGCAGGGCTTTGCCCAGGATGTCGCCCAGGGAAGCACCGGAATCGGTGCTGCCATAGTTGGCCATGGCTTCTTTTTCCAGGTCGCTTTCGAAAGCCTTGATGGACAGGGACAGCTTGCGGCTGCCTTTGTCCAGGCTGGTGACTTTCGCATCGACTTTTTCGCCAACGGCGAAACGGTCCGGACGCTGTTCGGAACGGTCACGGCTCAGGTCGGACTTGCGGATGAAGCCGGTAACGCCGTCGGCGATTGCAACTTCGATACCGTTGTCCTGAACGGCAGTGACGGTGCAGGTCACGGTCGCGCCGCGTTTGATGTCGCCCAGGGCTTCTTCAAACGGATCGCCGCTCAGCTGTTTGATGCCGAGAGAGATGCGCTGGTTGTCGACGTCGACATCCAGAACCTTGGCTTTGACCACATCGCCTTTGTTGTATTTGGCAAGTGCTTCTTCCGGAGCCAGATCCCAGTCGATGTCGGACATGTGGACCATGCCGTCGATGTCGTCGGTGAGGCCGATGAACAGACCGAATTCGGTGATGTTCTTGATCTCGCCTTCGACTTCGGCACCCTGCGGGTATTTATCCATGAAGGAATCCCACGGGTTGTCCATGCACTGTTTGATGCCAAGGGAGATACGACGTTTGGCCGGATCGACGTCCAGAACCATAACTTCGACTTCCTGGCTGGTGGAGACGATTTTGCCCGGATGGACGTTCTTCTTCACCCAGCTCATTTCGGAAACGTGAACCAGACCTTCGATGCCCGGCTCCAGCTCGACGAATGCACCGTAGTCGGTGATGTTGGTCACGCGGCCGGTGAATTTCGCATTGATCGGGTATTTGGCTTCGACGCCTTCCCACGGATCGGCTTCGAGCTGTTTCATGCCGAGGCTGATACGCTGGGTTTCAGCGTTGAAACGGATAACCTGTACGTTGACGGTCTGACCGATGGACAGAGCTTCAGACGGGTGGTTGATACGCTTCCAGGAGATGTCGGTGACGTGCAGCAGGCCGTCAACGCCGCCGAGGTCAACGAACGCACCGTAATCGGTGATGTTCTTGACAACGCCTTCCAGAACCTGGCCTTCCTTGAGGTTTTCGACCAGTTCTGCACGCTGTTCGGCGCGGGTTTCTTCCAGAACCGCACGGCGGGAAACAACGATGTTGCCGCGGCTGCGATCCATTTTCAGGATCTGGAACGGCTGCGGGTTGCCCATCAGCGGAGTGATGTCGCGAACCGGGCGGATGTCCACCTGGCTGCCCGGCAGGAAGGCAACGGCGCCATTGAGGTCAACCGTGAAGCCGCCTTTGACGCGACCGAAGATAACACCCTGGACACGCTCGTTGGCGTTGAACTGCTCTTCCAGCAGTTTCCAGGCTTCTTCGCGCTTGGCTTTGTCACGGGACAGAACGGCTTCGCCGTTTTTGTCTTCCAGACGCTCGATGTAAACTTCTACGGTGTCGCCGATTTTCAGCTCGGCGGGCTGGCCCGGTGCCGGAGCAAATTCTTTAAGGGCAACACGGCCTTCAGCCTTCAGGCCGACGTCGATCAATGCTGCATCGCTGTCAACGTTGATCACGGTGCCTTTTACGACGGTGCCTTCGAGGCTGTCGTTTTCGCCCAGGGACTCTTCCAGGAGAGCCGCGAAACTTTCGTTCGTCATTTAAGTTAGCCTTTCGTATATCACGTTATTCCGGCCGCAACGGTTGTCTCCGGCGGTCTCACCCCAAAATCAAAATGGCCTGCGCTGTGGGGCTCTAACGCAAGCCGACTGGCCTCCCGATGTCTTCGGCCTTGAGGGTTAGCGTAACTTTTCAGCCACAACAGGGGAGGCGATTTTCAGCGCTGCTTCAAACGCTTGGTCCGCATCCATGGCCGACGTATCGACCATTGTGGCGTCTTCTGCGGGTTTCAGCGGGGCCACGGCCCGGGCGCTGTCCCGCGCGTCACGTTCCTTCAAATCTTCCAAGACGCGCTCGTATATAGAGGTTTCGCCCCGTTGAAGCAACTCTTTGTGCCGTCTTTCGGCACGAACTTCTACAGAAGCGGTCACAAACAGCTTCACATCGGCGTCGGGGCAGACCACCGTGCCGATGTCGCGGCCATCCAGAATGGCGCCTTTTTTACCGCCCGGCGGATTGGCCGCCAGGGACTTCTGGAAGTCCAGCAGAGCGGCCCGGACTGTTTCAATAGCCGCTACTTTGGAGGCGGCACTTGCCGCGGCATCGCTTTTCAACTCGTCGTCATCCAGCTGCGACGGCTGCAGGTTGCGCGCGACATCGCCTGCAGCGTCTTCGTCTTCCGGGTCACCGCCCAGACGCAATACCCCCAAGCCCACGGCCCGGTACAGCTTTCCGGTGTCCAGATAGGCAAAGTCGAAATGGTCGGCCAGGCGGCGGGCAAGCGTGCCCTTGCCGCTGGCGGCGGGTCCGTCGATGGCGATGATCATCTTTCGGCAACTCGTTTCATGTCGTTAAAGCTGCCGACTGATAGCCGATCGGTGGCGAGGCGACAAGCGGGTCGGTGTTCAGTAATCGAGGTCCTCCTTGGTAAAGCGGCGCTGGGGTGCGGCGTCCAGAATATGTTCCAGGACCGAATTCATCGTGGTGACGTCATTGTCGAAATCCATATGGGATTCAGACCGTGTGCGGTCCGGATTGTCGGCATTGTTAAAGGTCGTGATTTCCGGTCCCTGGGCAGCACCCTGCCAGTATTTCTGCATGCCCATGATCGGCACGGTCTGTGTTTTGTCCTGATAGGCTCTCGATACCAGATAGAGCAGGGATTTACGGTAGATGCTGGCGACATTGTCGTCCTGCTCGGTGGCGTCGTCCATCTGGTAGTGGATCAGTCGGCTGACCGCCTTGCCCGGTCCGACCTGCGGCCTGATGCGGGTATCGTAGAAATCGATGGTGCAGGCCGGGGCCATAAGTTGCAGGGTCTGGAAGGGGGCGATCGCCGTACCACCGATGCCCTGCCAGACCTGGACCAGATGACCCAGCAGGATGGACCCGGCGCTATGCCCCGCCAGATGCACATTGGGCGGATTGGGGCTGTTGGCCAGGGCGTCTTTCAGCATGGCCATGGTCTTGTCGCCGGCGCGGTCGATCTGGAAGGCCAATCCGGCATCGTCGCGCATTTCCTGCCACAAGGCATGGCCCAGGGGGCGGGTGAGCTTTTCGATCATGCTGTCCCAATGGTCGGAAAAACCGCCTGCGCGTTCCTCGATCTGCGTCTGTTTTCCGAAAATAATATCGCGCAGCTCGGCAAACAGGCCCGTTTCCCAGATGAAATGAACCTGCTGGATGCCATTGGCGTTCATCACCGGCTGAAAAGCCTTGGTGCGGGCGGCACAGCTTTTGACCGAGTTCAGCCCGCCATGGGCGTAAAGCAGCAGATGCCCGCCTGCGGCCTCCGCCACGGTCCGGGTGATCAGGTCGCGGACTTCATCCTCCTGGGAATAATAGTCGCCTTGGGGATCAAAACGGCCATCGTCTATATGGATATAGTCATCGGCGATCTCATGGCGTGGCGGGGCCTTTTCAATCCGTTCCACCATGGTGCCGCGATGGGTCAGGCCGCCGGTCGTGGTCAACATGGTCTTGGAATTGACCGCAGGGGCCACCTGCGCCACCCAGGCATCCCAGACATGGGTTTCGAAGTCGTCATAGCTCCATCGGGCGAGGCCCTGGAAATAATCCCCGTCCAGTTCGATGCCACCCCAGCCGGGGCCCCAGGAATTCTGGATGATGAAGCCGTCCTCGTCATAGCCCAATATACAAAAGGCATGACCGCCCGTCGGGTGGACATTGTCGGTCAGGATGTTGCCGTTTCTCGGACGTGACCAGCCGCTGTGTACCTTGGCGGATGTATAGACCGCGCCTGCCTCGTCAACGGCGGATTGCAGGTCCGTCCGGTTCTTCAGCACCCGGTAATAACCGCCCAAGGGATTATTGGCGGCGTCCGTGCGGGCCTCAAGGGTCAGATGGCCGGGCTTTTTCACCACATAGGGCCACAGGTCCTCGCGGCAGACGCCATGTTTGAACCAGCCCTTCATGGCCCCCCGGCAGCTTGATCCGTCATAATTCTCGCCCGGCCAGCGGTCGTAACGTTTGGCCATTTCATAGAGCATGCGCGGGCTGACCCGGCCCTGCTTGTCCTGCGGCAGGCTGCGCTGTTTGTTGAGATAGTTGATCGTCGCCGCCAGGCCAAAGCCGGTGCAGGCCCCCTCGCGGCCCTGGTTCAGAACCCGGACATGGTCCAGGGCGGGATAGCATCGGTTCTTCAGGGAACGCAGTGAGGGCTGGTAAATCTTGTCGCGAAAATCGACGGAATCCCGTTGGGTGTCCAGCGTTTGCGTTTCAGTGCTTTCACTGCCGTCTTCCGCCGTTACGTGGATGTCGATCGAAGGCGCATGCTCTTGCATCGGTCTCCCCTCCCCAGAGCAGGTTTTATTGATAGCAATCTATCAAATATTTGAGGGAAGGGCGAGTTTCTTTTGGCGGTTCAACGCCGCCCCGGACGGCGCAGGGGGGACAGTGAAACGGTGGCTAGCAGTCTTGTTTTGAAGGCCTACGTCGCCGCGATCTTGCCGCCGAGGCCGTTGATCAGTTCTACAAAGCCGGGGAAACTGGTTTCGATCGGCTCGCCGTCGTCGACGGTGACGGGGGTTTCCGCAACCAGCCCCATGACCAGGAAGCTCATGGCGATGCGGTGATCCAGATGGGTGACAACCGTGCCGCCGCCCGGAATCTTGCCACCGGTGCCGTGAACAATCATCCAGTCGTCGCCGGTTTCAACCGTGATGCCGTTGGCGCGCAGGCCGGAGGCGACGGCCTCCAGGCGGTCGGATTCCTTCACCCGCAACTCGCCGATGCCGGTCATGACCGTTTTGCCTTCTGCAAAGGCCGCGGCCACGGCCAGAACCGGGTATTCGTCGATCATGGAGGGGGCGCGTTCCGCAGGCACCTCGATGCCTTTCAGTTTGCCGCCTTTGACGATGATATCCGCAATCGGTTCGCCGCCTTCAATCGCCTCATTGGCAAAGGTCACGTCCGCACCCATTTCCTGCAGCGTGGCAAAAAGGCCGGTCCGGGTTTCGTTCATGCCAACGGCGGGCAGGGTAACCTCGGACCCCGGTACCAGGGCGGCGGCGACCGCCGGGAAGGCAGCGCTGCTGGGGTCGGCGGGAACAACCAGATCGGCGGCCGTCAGCTCCGGCTGGCCGACGACGGTGATGCGGTTGCCGCCGTTATCCAGCGGTTCCACCGTGATCTTGCCACCGAAATGGGTCAGCATGCGTTCGGTGTGGTCGCGGGTCGGTTTGTTCTCGATCACCGTGGTCTGCCCGCGCGCATTCAGTCCGGCCAGCAGGATGGCGGATTTCACCTGTGCGGAGGCCATGGGCAGTTCATAGTCGATGGGCATGACCTCTTCCGCGCCGGTCACGGCCAGCGGCAGGCGGCCGCCGTCGCGGCTGGTGAATGTGGCGCCCATCCGGCCGAGCGGATCGATGACGCGGCCCATGGGGCGTTTGCGCAAAGAACCATCGCCGGTCAGGAAACAGGTGATCGGGTGACCGGCGAGAATGCCCAGGATAAGGCGGGCCGAGGTGCCGGAATTGCCCATGTTCAACACGTCGTCGGGTTCCGCCAGACCACCAAGCCCGACGCCGTCGACGGTCCAGGTGCCGTCCTCGTGTTTTTCGATTTTGGCCCCCATGGCGCGGAAGGCGGCGGCGGTGGCCAGCACATCCTCGCCTTCCAGCAGTCCGGAAATCGTCGTTCGCCCCACGGCAAGCGAGCCCAGCATGATCGAGCGGTGCGAAATGGATTTATCGCCCGGAACGCGGACGGTGCCGATGAGTTTGCCGGATTGGGAGGCACGAAGCGGACGCACGGGATGGACCCTTTCTAACAGACAAAAGTAGTAACCTTCAGAGCGCCTGAATGTGCTGGGTTTTTTCCGTTTTGTCTAGCACCCGACGGGCGATTATCCGAACAGGCCCGATTTGTCGTCCTCATCCCGGCGGAAAATCGACTTGAAGTCGTTTTCATCATTGGCGTCATTGCCGGATTCCTGGGCGGTCAGGCCGGTTTTCGGGTTCAACAGGTCCAGGCCCATCCGGCTGCTGATGTTGCTTGCGTTGAAGATCTTGGTTGCCTCGCCCAGTGCGGTTTTCCCGGCTTTGTCATCGGACTGGCTGCCGTTCATCTCGGAGGTGGCGGCAAGCCTCTTCTGGATTTCGTCCTGGACCATCTTTTCGATGGAGGCGCGCCGGTCGGCGGGCATGCCCTGCAGATCCTGCTCGGTAAGCCCCATGGATTTCAGGATTTTCTCGCGAAGCTCTTCCAGCTTGCGGTCGTTTTCCTCTTCGGCCCATTGCTGGAAGCCGACTTCCTTGATGCGCTTGATCGCGTCGCTGGCTTTTTGGCCGGCTTCCGATTTCTGGGGGGCGGCAAGGACGTCGCTCTGTGCGTCGTCCTTTTGCGGCCGGGACGAACCGAATAGGGCCAGGTTGTAAGCAGCGCTTGATCCGGAGACCTGCATTTTTTGCCTCTTGAAGATGGTTTCAGACAATCAATTGGAAATAGAAGCAAAAGATGCGCCAAACTCTATGGGTGTGCGGTGTGCTGTGATATTTCGGACGCAGCGACAAGAAAAGTGACGGTTTTGTGCAAAAATGCTTTTGACAGATGCCGCGGAATTTGGCTAATCCCCTGCAACGCGTTATTTTGTGGTGCCATACTGTCGGGCACCTGGCGGTTTTGAGTTTAGAAACGAAACCCTTAGTTGATTGAATTCCAAGGAGATTTCCCGTGGCGAAACCCGAGTGGGGACTGAAGCGCATGTGCTTAAGCTGCGGCGCGAAGTTCTATGACCTTCAGCGCGATCCGATCCTGTGCCCGAGTTGCGGTACACAGTTTGATCCGGAAGCGGCAATCAAACTGAAACGTGGCCGTCCGGTCGTCAGCGAAGAGAAGAAAAAGGTCGAGAAGTCCGACGGCGGTGACGTCGAACTGCTGGAGACCGATGATATTGAAGACGATATCGACGACGATGACGAAGACGTCCTGGAAGACACCAGCGACCTGGACGACGGTGACGACGTTCCTGTTGTCGGTGGCGGCAGTGACGGCGACGACGGCGACGATAGCTGATCGACTAAAAAAATCGTCCGTTGAGATAATTTTTCTCTTGCATGGACGGCGCGGCTGATCGATAAGAAGCGCCGTCCGGCACATAACGGACGTGAATGGGGCCGTAGCTCAGTTGGGAGAGCGCTACAATGGCATTGTAGAGGTCAGGGGTTCGATTCCCCTCGGCTCCACCAGTTCCCCTCCGAAAAAGACGACATATATTTCCGCGCTTTCTGTCGCAGAGTTTACCTCTGCCGTGCGGATGCCTGTCGTTTCGTTTTCCGAAAACACACACTCATGTTGACCTGCGCCTTGGCTGCCCGGGGCGTTTTGCAGCATTTTCTTCTCCTGTCCCTCCCTATTTTGAAGTTCGAGGATGGTGCATGAGTGACCATTTCTTCATCGTGACGGGCGGCCCGGGTGCGGGCAAAACCAGCCTGATCGAGGCATTGTCCCGTCGTGGGCTGCATGTCATGCCCGAATCCGGCAGGGCTATTATCCAAGATGAACGATGCCGTGGTGGCAGTGCGTTGCCGTGGGCGGACCGCGCGGCCTACGCCGAGCGTATGGTGGACCGCGACCTGCGCGCCTACAGCGATGCAAGGGCGCTGGCAGGCCCGGTGATCTTTGACCGGGGCATTCCCGACACCCTGGGCTATTTAACGCTTTGTGACCTTCCGGTACCGCCCTATATCGCCGCTGCAGCCCGCCAGGTCCGCTATAATCCACGGGTGTTTCTAGCGCCTTGCTGGGACGACATTTTTATCCAGGATGCCGAGCGTAAGCAGACCCGGGCAGAGGCGGAAATGACCTGCGGCGTTATGGTAGAAACATATAAGGGGCTTGGCTACGAGATTGTCGAACTGCCTCGCACAGACGTTGAGAGCCGGGTGGATTTCCTCCTGGCGCAGATGTGGCCGAATAAATAGTCCTGAACCAGTCACCCTGCCAACGGCTATCCGGTCAGTGGTCGTCGTCGGGGAGGTCGTGGAATTCGGGGGCACCGGCGCCGATATCGATGATCTCCCGGTCCAGCACATAGATATAGTGTAGCTGGTATTCGTCTTCGAAGGTAAACCGGTTGCTGCGCCGCAGTTCATTGCTGGAATAGATGATGATGGGATTGTCGCCGCGGTCGTTGAGCAATGGGAAACCGATCGCCTCGACCGTGACATAGCGACCGGTGGTCAGCAACTGGTCGAGCCGGGCGACGATACCGCAGGGCGTTTCCGCCATCATAAGGAAGGCAGAAGCGGCAACCTCGCGGCGTTTCGGCTCAACGAAATCCAGATAGTTCGCGCCAGCCATGTCGCTGCCGTATTGTTCGTCGATGGTCGTGCCTTGCAGCCGGATTTTCATGAAGTCTTTGGAAATCACCTCAAACAGCAGCAGGTTTGGCAGCAGGTCGGGAATCTCTTCAGGCAGGAAGCTGCTCCGGTACGGCAGGAGGGAACCCTCCGCCCGTGGAAGCTGTTTCCAGTAGTCATAAAACTGGCGATTTCTTTCGTTGAAGATTTCGACCAAACCCGCCCCCGAGCACTCCGTTCCCTGATCGTTTCCACCCATCCTCGAATAATCAAGGTTAGGAGCATTGAAGGTGCTTCGATGTAATAGGGCAAGTCTTTTATCGGCTATGCAAAAAAAAGTTATCTTTCATACGGTTCCTGTGAGGCGCTGCTCTCCATTATTTCCGCATCCCCGTTTCCCGGGTCAGCGCGTATGAACCGGTTGAGGGGATCATTTGCGCATTGATGTGGTTGTGCTTGCCAATCGCGATAGCTGCCGCTCATATGGGCGATTAACAGGACCGGTGATGCGGGGATAAAGAATGTATGATTTTGATGTCGCAGTGACCAAAGCCATCAATGGCCTCGCCGGGGGCAGTGCCACCATGGATACGTTGATGATCTGGGTTTCGGCGATTGCTGTGGAGGTTCTTGTGCTTGCGGTTGCCGGGCAATGGTGGGTTCGAAACGGGCGGTCGCACACCCGTCACATTCTGGTGGCGACGGGTTTTTCCTTTCTTCTCGGTCTCGCCCTGAACCAGCTTATCCTGCTGTTCCTTCATCGCGTTCGTCCCTATGACGCCGGTATAACGGACCTGCTCATCTCGCCGAGCACTGATTATTCTTTTCCCTCCGATCATGCGACTGCAAGCTTTGCCATTGGGGTGGCCTTCCTGCTGCACGGGTTCCGGCGGCGTGGTCTGATTTTCCTGGCGGCGGCAGCGTTGGTTGCATATTCCCGGGTGCATATCGGCATTCACTATTTTGGTGATGTCGTTGGCGGTGCGGTTACCGGCATGCTTGGGGCCCTATTGGTGCGGGCCTTCTATCGGGAAGGCTCCCGTCTGGACAGCCTGTTGGTCCGTATCCTGTAGGTGCTGCCAGTGAGGGGACGGGCAGTCCCCTGCTGCAACGGCGCTGGTGATTATTGGCGTGCCGCCTGATGCGGGAAGGCCACGGCGGCCAGCAGGGCGGGCCCGGCTTCCTTGCCGGAGGCGCGTGCGACCTCGATCAGCTTCTGGTCCACATTTTTGATGACATAGCCTTTGGCCTGCAGGCGTTCCTGCAGGGCCTGCGGGGACAGTTCGTATAACGGTGCGACCTGCGCAATCGTGCCGTTCTGGATCGCCCCGACGGCGGCCCGCATCGGGTTGCCGCCGGTCTGTCCACTGGTCAGGGCCGGATAGGCGAAGGCGGTTCCGGCAATCAGGGACACCACAAGCGGCAGGATTATCGTGCGGCGGCGGAAATAGTTCACGAAAGCGGGCCAGTTTTTCCAGAGGTGAATCGCCACGGGCAGGATCAACAGGACCGAAAGCCATTCATGCATCGAATGGAACAGTGGTGACGCCACATGGAAAAACAGGAACAACCCGGACACGGTTGAAACAAGAAAGAGGCCTGCGGTGAAGGTTGTTCCATTGGATTTTATTTTTTTGAACATGGCGGTTGCTCCAGAGCATTTCCGAGTGATTAAGCAGCCCCTTATGCACCCGGAACCTGGTTCTCTCTCAAGGCAAAAATTGTAATTTTTTGTATCAGAGCGACATGCTTTTCCATGATTAATATATAGTTGTCAGTGTTTTAGGTGAGCTTTGGAAATTCCTTCACTAAAGGAGTTTCACAAATTATCCGACATATATCTCGATATATCTTGAATTTCGATATATCGAGAGTTATATCGGGAATATGAACTTAAAAAAACACGTAACAGAGAAGTAGAAATCAATGAGACACAGAAACAGACATAGGGGCGGCGGAGACTGCCATCACGATCACCATGATGAGGGCGGCGATCATCACGCCGGTCATGGCCGGGGACATGGCCGTCACGGTCGCGGCCGCCATGGCGGACGGCTTTTCGACTATGGAGAGTTGCGCCTTCTGGTTCTTGCCATGATCGAGAACCAACCCAGTCACGGCTATGAATTGATCAAGCTGATCGAGGAGCGCTTTGGCGGTGCTTACAGCCCAAGCCCGGGCGTGATCTATCCGACTTTGGCCTGGCTGGATGACATGGGATATGCCGAGGTTGATGCCGATGGCGGTAACCGCAAATGCTATCGCATCACGGCGGAAGGCAAGGCATTTCTGGAGGCCAATCGCGCCGCTGCGGATGCCCTGTTGCAACGCAGCGGTACCGCCCGGGGCCACGCGCCGGCACCTGTCGTGCGTGCTATGGAAAATCTGAAAATGGCCCTGCGCCTGCGCCTCCGGGAAGGCCCGGTGGACGGTGAGGCGGCAGACAAGATTGCCGCAGCCATCGATGCTGCGGCCCAGGCTGTGGAGAAAAGCCAATGAGCGAGACTGCAATGAATGATATCACTGGCGGCGTAGAAAGCGTCAGCATCGTAGCCACAGCCGCTGCCTCCAAATACCTGCAGCAGCTTTGCAAGCATTTCTCGCACAAGAGGCCGACCACCTTCGATGCGCAGTCGGGTCATATCGCCTTTGACGATGGTGATTGCTATCTGGAAGCCGCGGCCGGGCAACTGCTCATGACGGTCACGGCACCGGATGAGGCGCGGAACGAAGTGCTTCGGGGTGTGATCGACAGGCATCTGCAGCGCTTTGCTTTCCGGGAGGAACTGGCAGTCGACTGGCGCGTTGTTTGAATGGAGGGAGGCATCAGCCCCCTGTTGGTGCGGGCCATCGCTCCAGATAGGTTGCAACGTCGGCGCGCTTCTTGATGCGGGGTTCTTCTTTTTGCGATCCCAGGTGGAGGAAGCCTATGATCACGTCCTTTGACGCCAGTCCAAGACCCTCCTTGACCAGATCGTGATGGGCCATCCAACCGGTCAGCAAGACCCCGGCATAGGGGCTGGCGTGGATTGCAAGCAGGATATTCTGCGTGGCACAGCCTGCGGCGATGATCTGCTCAACCGGTGGCACCTTTGGATGGCCTTCCCTGATTTCCGCGCAGATGGCAATGACCAGCGGCGCACGCAAAGGCTTCTGGCGCAGTGTTTCCAGTTCGTCCTCCGTTGCGTCCGGTTTGTCCACCCGCCGTGCCTTCTCGAACAGTCTGCCCAGGTGATGGCGGCTCTCTCCGCGAATGATTTTGAACCGCCAGGGGCGGATGGCCCCGTGGTCCGGTGCACTCATCGCGGGGGTGAGCAATTCGTTGAGTTCTGCGTCTGAAGGGGCGGGGTCCGTCAGATAACCGACACCTGTCGACCGGCGGTTCTTAAGGGTGTGGATCAAGTCCATGGGCCTTCCCTGGAAAATCGGGCGTTGTATGGTCTTGCATGGCCTTTTCCTTCGCCATCTGCTTTTTCCGGTCCCGCAGAAGGACCCAGACAACAACGGGGGTTGCGACGAACAGGCCGAGGGCCAGCGGATGATCCAGGATGGCCCCCGGGTTCATGCGCATCAGGATGATCGACTGGCGGGCGGAAAGCTCGATGATCGGGCCGAGAACCAGCCCGATGGCAAAGCAGACAATCGAGATGTCGAGCTTGCGCATCACATATCCGAGCAGGCCAAAGCCCAGCATCAGCCAGACGGCGAACAAGGACCGCTGGGACAGGTAGACGCCGACCAGGCAGAGCATCAGGACAACCGGGTAGATCACCTGGGCGGGCACCAGGGCGATCTTGGCGAATAACCGCAGGCCAATACTGCCGATGGCGATGACGAGTATATTTCCCATGATCATCGCTGCGAACAGCCCATAGACCAGTTCCGGATTGCGCGTGAAAATCATTGGCCCCAGGGCGATGCCGTGAATAAGAAAGGCCCCGACTAGCAAGGCTGCCGACAGATTGCCGGGAATCCCCAGGGTTAACAGGGGGATAAGGTTGGCCCCGCAAACGGCTGAATTGGCGCTTTCCGTGGCGGCGATCCCTTCGATCGCACCGGTTCCAAGCGCCTCGGGTTTTTGGGAAAACCGCTTTGTCGCGGTGTAGCTGATAAAGGCAGCCAATGTGGAGCCCAGTCCGGGGATTGCGCCGATTACGGTGCCAATTCCTGCCCCCCTCAACAGCGTTGCCCGAACCGCCCACATTTCGGAAAACCGGATACCCTCGTCTGAGACAGCATCGATGTCCGGTTGGATGGGGCTGCCTTGTGATGCGGTATGCCGTTCTTCCATGCGCATGACGATTTCCGGCACTGCCAGCACACCGATGGCCACGGCCACCAGGGGCAGGCCGTCCAGCAGTTCAACGGAACCGAAGGTGAGCCGGGGGGAGGCGGTTTCCGGGTCCAGACCGACCGTCGCCAGAAACGCCCCCAGAACGGCAGCGAAAATACCTTTCAACAGGGATGACCCGGACAGCGCCGCAATCACCGACAGGGACAATACCAGGAAGGCGGCAATCTCTACCGGACCGGCCTTAAGCGCCACTACCGCCAGCGCCGGTGCAGAGGTGATCAGGACAAGGTCCGAACAGGTATCGCCGAAGGCGGAAGAAAACAGGGCGGTTTGCAGGGCTTTCTTGGCCTTGCCGCGGCGGGCGAGGGGATGGCCGTCCAATGTGGTGGCTGCCGAATGAGGTTCACCCGGTGTGTTCAGCATGATCGCGCCGATGGCGCCGCCATATCCGCCCCCTTTCATGACCCCCACCAGCATGGCGATCCCCGCCAGCGGTGACATGGACATGGTCAGCGGAACCGCGATTGCGATGGCCATCGGCGCATTCAGGCCGGGAATGGCCCCGACGATGATGCCGATGGACACGCCGCCCGCAACGGCCAGGAATGTCCAAAGCGACATCGCGTCAATCATGCCTGAGAGGATCTGATCCATGGATGTGGTCCCTCAGGGCATCGGAATGTGAAAGACGAACCAGGACATTGCGTAGATGGAGGCGGGCGTCGCCACGGCATTGATAAAAAGGGTACGCAGGCGGACCTGGCCATGTATCAGGGTGAAGACGACAACAGCCGGTGGAACGGCGACCCAGAACCCTGCATAGGGAACCTGGCTGAGACCACCGACTTCGCCCATGGTCCACAACATGGCGGCGCATGTGCCGACGACGATGCAGAGATGCCCCATATTCGACCAGGTCAGGGCGGCCCTTTCCCGGCTTTGCCCGTCTCTCCGGGAAACAGGCAGAAAGGCCCGGCAGTTGCGGGCGGCCATCAGGCTTCCGAGAAGGAACATTAGTCCGGCCAACAACTTTGGCACAAAGCTCGGCGGCAGGCCGTAGGCACCGGCATCGTTGATTTCAAACGGGATCACCCAGAAGAAGAGGGTGATGCCGGCCGTGGCGATTACCACCCCCAGGACGGCATCGGTACGCGATTTCATTTCCATTGTCTCTCCGTGGTCCGGGCTGATCCTTTCAGGCAGAGGCCTGCGGCGTTCATTTCTCTTCAACCGCTTTCTTCAGCGCCGTGAAGTCTGTTCGCTGTTTGCGGATTGCCGCATCCAACTGGTCGCCATCCAGAAAGACCTCGCTGCCCCGGAAACTGTTACGGACGAAATCCACATATTTGGGTGTGCTGGATGCTTTTCTGAGCGCCTCGGTCCAGACTTTCCGGACCTCCGGGTCCATATTGGCCGGTCCGAAGAAAACCGAATAATTCTCGGAATAGACGCCATAGCCGAGGTCGATCAGGGACGGGACTTCCGGCAATTCCTTGATGCCGTCCGGGAAGGATGTCGCCATAACTTTCAGCGCGCCTTCCTCATGCATGGGAATGGCATTCGATCCGGAATAGGCGAGGTCCACGTAACCGCCCAGCACCGCCTGGCGGGCCCCGGCCCCTCCCTTTGTCGGCACGATGTTGATCGCCAGGCCTTCCTTCTTGCCGATATATTCCATCAGCATCCGGTCCAGTGGTAGGATGGACGCGTAATTCAGCCAACCGCGCTTTTTGGCGAGGGCGATCATGCCTTTGAAGTCCTTGAATTCGGCATTTGGCGGGCTGACGAAAACGCTTCGCGAGCCATGGGTTGCGGCGATCTGTGTAAAGTCGTCGATATCGAAGGAGACCTGGCCCAGCATCGGGTCGAAGCTGAATGTGGTGGCAACCGCAAAGCCGATTGTATAGCCATCTGCGGGCAGGGATTTTATCCGGGCTGCGGCAACACCGCCTCCGGCGCCAGGGACATTCTGGACGATGACCGTCTGCCCCAATGTCTTCTCCAGGTCTGCTGCCAGGATGCGGGCGGCCGCGTCGCTGCCGCCGCCGGCGCGGAAGCCGACGAATATGGTGACAGGTCTGTCCGGAAAGGAACCGGTTGCATGCGCGATTGCCGGCAAAGCCGTGATCAGCGCACAAATTATCATCAGCGTTCGCATTGCTGCCTCCCCCTGCGAGTTAAAAGATTGCAACTCTTGGATGGTCGCTGATTAAAAATTACTCGTTAATTTTGAAGCTATTAAATATAATCTCGTGATATTCGTTAGTATGAAACGTTATGGCGGTAGCATCGTAGGCCCATGGAATTTAAACATCTCCGTAGTTTTCTGAGAGTTCTTGAGCTGGGTAGTTTTTCGCGCGCCGCCGAGGACCTGAACATTGTTCAACCTGCCTTGAGCCAGCACATCAAGAAGCTGGAAGAGAAGCTGAACGAGCGGCTGTTCGACCGGACCTCCGTTGGCGCAACGCCAACCCCGGTGGGGCGAAAACTGGCCGAATATGCCCGGCTTATCCTGGATACTGCGGCGCGGGCCGATGCGGAAATCCGGGGCCAGCGTGAGCATCCTTTCGGTGATGTGACGGTTGGCCTTCCCAGTTCGCTATGCCCCTTCCTGTCCTTCCCCCTCATCGAGCGGGCCTCCATCCTTTATCCGGACATAAAGTTGATGATTGTGGAAAACATGAGCGGTAGTCTGGAATATGCGCTTGAGCATCAGATGCTGGATATCGCGGTTTTGTTCGACCGGGAGGCGACCCAGAAGTTTTCATCCGAGCCGATGATCCGGGAAAAGCTGCATGTGATCGGCCCGGCGGACAGTTTCGAGAATTTCCCGGAAGAATTTCCCGCCCAGAGGCTGTCAGGGCTGCCATTGGTTTCGACGATCCCGCCGCATGGGCTGCGGGCGCTGATTGACCGCTGGCAGGGGGACAACAAGATTGCCCTGAACATTGCGTTAGAGGTGGACTCCGCCTCCACGATCCTGCAACTGGTTGAACGCAAAAACTATTTCTCGATTGTACCGTCCACGGCGATCCTTGAGAAAAAGCAAAGCAGCGCAATCGAAAGCCGCCCGATCGGCTTTCCCTCCTTCATCCGCGAAGCCTGTCTGTGCACCACGACGGTCCTGCCGTTCAGCTATGCCCGGGAGGCTATTGCGGCCCTTATCAAGATTCTGGTCTATGAACAGGCCACGCAGGGAAACTGGGAAGGCAAACTTCTCCTGGGGTCCCAACCGCCCGTCGTCGCAACGGAAAAGACAACGGCAGGCGGCACAACCGTCTTGTAGACTGTGCGTTCGGTGTTGGGATTAATGGATGGATGCCAAAGGGGCGTTGGCCCCGGGGTCCATGACCAGTTTAATCCTTTCCGGGCAAAGCTTTCCCTTCTGTCGCAGGAAATCGTCCAGCAGCCGCGCCGAGGCAGCGAGGTCGCCATATAGCCCGGTTGCCGTTTCCGCAAGGAATGTGGACAGGGAGGAAGACATGTCCTTGCCACGGCAGGCGCTTGCCACGTCTTCCACGATATTCAGCAGGATTTCAGGGCTGGACACATCGACAATCTCATAAGTGTCAAAGGCCAGATCCCCGGCATGGCGCTGCAGGACCCGCACAAGACGTCTAGTGGCAGGAGACACCGCGCCGTTCGCGGAATAGGTCACGAATTTGACGCAGGACGCGGACCCGATGGCGGCGATGATGTCTTCCGCGCTGATTGCGATGCGGACATTATGCCGGTGTTCGTCGGGATGCATCCGGGCTGCCAGACTGAAAAGAATGTCGTGGCAGACAGGGTGGTCTTCCAGGGTAACCAGCAAATCCATGACCGGCCCCGTTATGAGTCAGAGGTGACGATGGCGGTTACACCGGCACCGCAGAAGGCCTGTTGCCGCAACCAGTCATTGCTGTCGATATCCACCAGCAGCGATGCGATTTTCACCGGCAACTGACGCCTGACAAGGTCAATCGGGGGGATCGGCATCGGGCTTCCGATCTGAACCCGGTCCACATTCTGCCTGATCGCGCGCACTGTGCCGGTTACCGCCTCGTCGGCCCCTTTGAAGCGGACATGGACCTTCCTGCCGACGCTGAATTCATCCACATGCTTTTGATAGATATAGGCCTCGACCCAGACATTGTCGCATTTCAACGTGGTGAAAAGCAGCTCTCCGCCTTCGGTCACCGCCTGACCATAGGAATGGATTTCCCAGACCCTTTCGCGCCCGCTGGCCGTGAACTGCAGGTTGGCGACCTGCCCGTAGAGCGTTTCATAGGCGTGGTAGAGTTCTTCGGCGGTTTTGATGTCATTATTGGTGGAGATGATGCTGTTGTTCAGATAGCGGTTTCTTTCCACATATTCATTCACCCGCGACAGGTAATAATTGAAGACCTGGCTTTCCTCATATTGGAGGCCCTGTTCCATGGCACGGCGGTTCCAGTCATTGATCTTGCTCTGGATGTTGAGCGCCTTCACTTCCTGAACACTGGCCAGGTAATTGGTTTCATCATCCTGCAGGACTGAATCGGAAATGATCTTTTTCACGTTCAGGCTGCGGCTGCGGTTGTAGTCGTCTTTTTGCCGGTTGAGCAGAATCCTTTTCCGTTCGGTCTGGACGCGGATCAACTCATTCTCAAGCTTGGCCACCTTGCTGGAAATCTCGACGGATTGGTCGTATTTGTCGCGGTAATGTTTGATATGGCTGGTGTTCAGTTTCTTTTCGTTGTCGATGCTTTTGAGCTGGTTCCGGGCGTCGGCGATCTGGTTTTTAACTTCCAGCATCCGGGTTTTGAGGCCCAGGACGCCGGGGTCGGATTCCGGTACGACAATCTTGCCGAAGATGTCTCCGGCCTGGAACTCCTCATCGCTGACGAGGCGTTTGCTCGGCTCCCAGGCCCCAACGGCATTGGCTTTATATTCCACCACTTCGATGTTGACGAAAGCCTCCACACTTTCGGCGCCTTCCATTGCGTCATGCGCGAAATAGGCCCCTGCACCCAGCAGGACAACGGCGGCGGCGGCGTATAATTTCTTCATGGTTCTCACTCATGTGTTTGCAGCATTGCGGGGCTGTCATTCACAGCGGTCACCACACTGTTGACCCGCTCCTCGAACCCGGCGCTGTAGGCGTCGGTATCCAGGTTCAGGTTCGGGAAAAATTGCTGGATTTTCTCAACCGGCACCCAGCCCTTGCGCACCAGCCAGGGCTCGCCCTGTGTGAAATCCACAAGCGTGTTCACCCTGTCGGTATGTTCCGCAAAGGCCTGGGCGACTGTCGGCCCGCCATCCAGGATCAGGTCCACCTTGTCGCCGATATCCTCCATGGCTTTGTCAAGCGACACGAAGATATTGCCCTGACCGGAAATATTGGCGGATGTACCGGCCAACGGCTTTCCGTATTCCTTGACCAGCGGTCCGAAATTTCTGTCGGAACTGATCGTGATCGCCAGGGTCGGCAGTCCGCTGACCAGTTCCCGTGGAAACGGGTATTTGTGGCGGAATATCATGGCAATCTCGCCTGGGAACAGGGAATCCAGGGCGTATTGCGACACCCAATCAGGGATATGGACATATTGGCCGATGTCGGAAGTGTCCGGCAGGGCGACCGAAAGCGGCCCGGTCTGGCGGCGTTTTTTTACGTCGAATACGCGCCGCACGGCGTCCCTGTTGGTGGCGTCGCACACAAGGATGTAATTGGTTACGGAAGGGGTGATAACCAATCCCCCTTCCGACAGCACCTGGACGGCCCGTTCCAGAAACGGGCCGCTGGTGCTCAGGATCGGTGTCGTATCAGGCAAGTTCCAGCTTCTCCTGCTTCTTCTGATAGGATTCGACGGTCTCTTTCTTGATCCCGTAGAATTCCATGGCGTTGTTGCAAAGAATTCCCTTCTTGGCCGTATCCGACACATCCGTGCGCCGTCTCAGGTCGATAAAGGAATGGGACATGCCGCCGTCTTCTTCATGGGCGTGCGGGAAATCCTGCCCGCCGAGCAGGCGATCGGGACCCAGTGTCTTGAGCAGGTCGGGAAGGTTGTCCTCGTCGCCACCCGCTCCGAAATAGATCGGGCATTCCTGCAGGTAGTATTCCGGGTCCTTGAGGGCGGGCCAGGGGTGGGCGGCTGCCGTACCCTTCCAGGCGGTCATCCGCTTGAAAGCCACCGGGAACCAGTCGATGCCGCCTTCGACCAGGGCCACCTTCAGGGCCGGGAAACGGTCATAGATGCCGCCGCCGACAAAGCTGAACAAGCCCATCACAAGGCAGAAATCGACGCCGATACACACACCCGCCGCCGGGCTGTCACAGGATCGCATCAGGGAATCATGGCCCCAACCGAGGTGACAGCAGATCGGAATCTGGAGATGTTCCGCCACTTTCCAGAAGGGGTCGAACTGGCGTTCATGCAAGAAGGTGTCGCCCGCCGTGCCCAGCAGCATGACACCGGATGCCCCCAGGGAATGCGCCCGCTTCATTTCCTCCACGGCCGCTGGAACATCCCGGATCGGCACGGTTGCGATCCAGCGCAGACGGCCGCCGGATTCTGCCGCACGTTCGGCAATATAATCATTGTAGCTGCGCATCAGCGCCAGTTCGTATTGCAGGTCCTTGGTCAGGTTCTGCAGGAACACCGTCGGGTAGACCACATGCACATCCACACCGCCGCGGTCCATCGCCTGCAGGCGGGCCTCGGCGGTCATGATGGCCTGTTCCTCGATGGAGGCGTCCTTTTCCAAGGCAAAGGTAGAGAGAACCGGGCTGCCGTGGCAGGTGTGACCATGGCCCATGCGGCGGGGCATGATCTCCCCGTCGATGAACCAATGCACGTCCCGCTTCGGCCGGTCGGGAATGGTGTCGATCTTGACCGTCACCGGTTTGCGGGCCTTGAATTCTTCCGACATATATTCCCAGACCGCAGGGTGTTCCTCGACATGGGTGTCGCTGTCAATGACGAGATCCGTTTTCAAATTTTCCATCTCAAATCCCCTGTTCATTCATCGCTTGTGGGCTTGTAACGTCAGCCCGCGAGCCGTTGTTTTTCACCGGTCGGTTCTGTCGTGATGGCGTAGTAGTAGTCCTGCAGGTGGTTCCACTGGGTCATGAAACGGTCGATGACCCGAAGCCCGTCCTGTTCCAGGTTTGGCAGGTCACTGCCTTCCTCTTCCATCAACACCCGTTCCGCATCGGCATGTTCGTCGTCACCGGCATGGACCTCGAACCACTCCAGGGCGTGATCGCTCAGGCCGAACTGATCTCTCAGCTTCTGGAGAACCTGGGTGATCACCTCCGCCGTCTGGCTTTCGCCCGCATACATGGCGGCGAGGACGACAACCGGATGTTCCGTCCAGCAGACATCCTTGATTTCGTCGACATAGCGCTGCACCGGGCCGCCCGGCGGGGTGTTGGCGATTTCCTCTTCCGTCGCCCCCATTTCCAGGGCAAACCGTTTCATCAGTTCGTAATGGGCGTCGCCGCCGGAACTGATGCTGGTTTCCTCGTCGATCAACTGATCCACCATGAACAGCCGGATGGCCCGGCTGTCCGTGCGGGCGTGCAAAATGGAAAAAATCGGAATCTGGAGATAGGTCTGGTGGTATTTCTGGATTGCCCAGTTCTTCAGGCCTTCTCTGGTTGCCTGACCGCTAAGGACGAATTTCGTCCAGGAATGGTCCGTGTATTTCCGTCGCTGGATTTCGGCGTCGAAACTGGCAAGAATGTCTTCGATCTTTTTACTCATGATTTTCCCCCTTTGATTTTGGTGCGTAATTCGGCCAGCGGTTTTTGCAGTTCGTCGAAATTGACGCCGCGCCGCGCGACTTCCAGTGTCCGCAGGTCGATCATGGTCGTTGCCATGCGCTGTTCGTTCTCATAGCGGGCAACCCCGTGATCGATGAACAGATCCACCCCCTTGGTCAGATCGTCGGGAAGCTCGTCCGGGCGATAGGAATTCCCCTTGCCGCTGACATTTCCGGATGATCCCGCCAACAGTTTTCCGTCGCGATAGGCACGTTCGACCAGGGCCTCCAGGAAGGCGCCTGCCTTCAGGAAAACCGCGACCGATTGTTCGAAGCTGGACTGTTTGCGCACGAATTCGGGCAGCGACAGCCAAAGCGGGCTTGTCTCGTCGAGGTCTGCGATCACCGAGATGGTGGTCCAGGTCATCTGTTCGGCGAGCCAGTCCAGGATGACAGGGTCGATACTTCCGCCGCTCAATTCCTGCAAAATGGTCAGGTCGCCGGGAACCACGCAGGGGTTCTGCCAGCTTCGGCCTTTGAGCGTATACATCCGCTTGATGGATTCTTCGGAATGCCCGACAAAGCCATAGCCGATATCGAGTTTGACCAGGGTGAGCCCGCCGTTCTCGATGACCTGATAGGCCTGCTCGAGCTCCGAGGCGGAGAAGGCTTCAGGATGTGCCTTTTCGGCGGTGTTAGCCATCGTATCCATACTGGTTTCCTTATGCCAAAGTGAGGGACTGGGACTCCGCGGACGACACGGACACATGGGCGCCCATGAAGGACGCGCGCAGCAGGTAGGTGCGGGCCGTTTCTTTTGACGACGCCATGGCGGCGAGGCGCGCACTGGCCAGGGCCGTCTTGCGGGACTGCCGGTTGGCGTGGTCGTGGTAGTAGGCATTGGTGGATTTCTGGATGTGATCCAGGGCTGCTCGCCGGCGCAGGCTGGCATAGTCGTCCAGCTCGCTGACGTCCGCATTGCCTACCAGATGCATCTGTAGAACACGTGCCAGATGGTCCGCGTCATGGAAGCCGCTGTTCAGGCAGACGCCGTCGACCGGTGTGCCGTGACTGTGGGCGGCGTCGCCTGCGAGAAGCACGCGGCCTTTTTTGAAACTGTCCGCCACAGAGGGACGGATATAGCTGACCGCCACCTGTTTGATGTCTATGTCCGGCTTGTCTCCGATCAGGGAGAAAAGACGTTCGCGTGCCTGATTTTCATCACGGATCTGTCGGTCGCTTTCATCGGCACTGATCGGGAAGACGGCCTGGACGCGGTCACCGTAACGAATGACGCTGATGCAATTCTGACCACAATATAGATAGGCGGCATTGCCGAAATCCGGGAAATGGCGGCTGAAATCCAGGTCGCTTTCCACCATCAGAAAGCGGTGGTCTTCGACCAGGGCCCTGGAGGGAATCCCGGCCATGTCCCGCAGGCTGCTGTCCTTGCCGTCTGCGCCGACGATATAGTCGCCTTCGACCTCGAACTCGCCTTCGAATGTCGCGACCTTCGCAACGACCTTGTCGCCCCGCTCCTCAACGGATTGCAGATCATAGCCGGTGCAGATCGCGGAGGGTGACAGAAGGCTTACGCGGTCTGCCAGAATGCGGACAATGTCCTCATGCGTGCAGTGAAGATGGAAAGGATATTCGGTTTGCTGGTCAATGATGGAGAAGGGCAGTTCCGCCACCATCGAGGTTTCGTCGCAGTCCCAGAATTGCAGTTCCGGGACGCGCTGACCCTGTTCGAGGATGGCGTCGTCGATCCCGTTCTGCTGGAACATCTCCATGGTTGAAGGGAATATCGTGCCGATGCCGGGCCGTTGCGGCAGACGTTCTTCGCGTTCAAAGACCTGAACGTCGATCCCCCTGCGCAAGAGGCCAAGCGCCAGGAACAGCCCAACCGGACCCGCCCCTGCAATGAGGACTTTTCCAGAAACAGTCATGTTATCCTCCATTGGTTATTCTTGTTGGTTGGCCGTTTCCCTGTTTCAGGGCGGCGATCACCCCGCCGGATGCCAGGATTGATGCGGCTTCTCCAGCCGGACATTGGCCTTGGAATATGCGGTCGGTATCCGCGACCCGTATCGACCCGGTTGCCAGATCGACCTGAAGCTGTGTTCCATCGTCGACCAGATCGAAGAAATCAGGGTCATCGACCACCAGGGTGGGAAGGCCCTCGTTGACCAAATTGCGGCGATGGGTTGCGGCAAATCCGCGGGCGATAACCAGTTCCACACCGGCACCGATCAGGGCCCAGGCGGCATGTTCGCGGGCGGAGCCGCTGCCCCAGGCCTCGCCGGCAACGATGATTGTGTTGCCGGATGTACAGCTTTCCTTCATGCCCGGGCGGACATATTCGAAGCAATGCTCGCCCAGTTCGGTCCAGTCCGACAGGTTGCAGAATTCACCCGGAATTATTGCGTCCGTATCCACATGGTCCCCGAATTTCTGAACCCCTGCGGAGACAAGACCGGACAGGGAGGCGCTTTTGTTGGCATCCTGATGATCCACCTTCATGGCGGGGATATTTTCGTAGCGGATTTCGATCGCCGCCGGGGCCGTCGATGGCTGTCGGCCGAGGATATTGTGGTAGCGGTTCTGGTCGATCCGCGCGAGATAGGGACGGGGGTCGGCGATTGTCATCCCGTATGAACTGGCGGCAACCGTTGCGGCGGATGACAACCAGGCCAGCGACCCTTTGCCCATACGGTTGCGGTAGTTCCGGTTTTGTGAGGAGAGCCAGATTTCGCCGTCTCCGGCCCGTTCGGACCCAACCCCCAGGCACAGGTGACAGCCGGGAACGCCAATCCTGTAACCGGCGCGTTCGTATATCTTGTCCAGGCCTGTGTCCGCCAGAAGTTGGCGGATTTCCAGATCGCCGGGAACAACCAGACGGCGTGAACTCGGAACCGGGCGGTGGCCATCCTGCCACATCAGGTCCAGCAACATCCCGCCGAGAACCAGTTCTTCCTCTGTTGTGGTGCAGGCGCCGATAAAACAGCCATCAAGGGCCTGATCGGTGACGTCCTCCACATCGAAGACATTGTCCGGCGAGAAAGGTTTTGCGACTTTCGGTGACAGGTGATGCAGGTCGATCCGGATCGTCTCGGCATAGTCGGCATCCTCGTCCGCGCGGAGGAAGCGGGCGTCCGCGGCTGTCCTGCCCCTGCTTTCCAGAAATCGGACCGTTTCTGCGGTGGGTTCGAAAATGCCGTTCATGCCGCCCAGTTCGGCGGTCATGTTGCAGATGGTAAAGCGGGTGTCGGTCGTGAAGCCTGCGGCAGCCGGGCCGCCATATTCGACCGTGCGTTCCAGGGCCGCGCGGTTCCGGCCAAGGGTTCCGAGCGTGTGCAGGATGATATCCTTCCCGCCGATGCCGAAGGCCGTTTCGCCCTCATAGACAACCGAAATGGCCTCTGGCACCTCCAGCCATGTTTCCCCGGTCAGGGCGGCGATTGCGACATCCGCGCCGCCCAGGCCGATTGCCAGTGCGCCAAGCGCGCCGTGGGAGGTGGTATGGGAATCCGCCCCCAGAACGATCTGGCCCGGCAGGCAGTGATCGCGGTAGAAACGCGTGTGCATGATCGTTTCATTGGCGTCGTAGAAGGCCGTCAGGCCGTTTGCCTTGGCAAAATTCTGACATAGCGCCACAAGGCGGCGGGTTTTCTCATTTTCCCGGACCGTGACCGGGTCTACGGTGTGGTCGACTGCCAGATAGAAGTGGTCCTTGTCGAAGAGCCGGGGATTTCCCAGTCGTTCGAAGGTGCTCATCATACCGTTGAGCGCCAGTTCGGACGCCATGGTCCAGTCAACCGCAACCCGCACGGTGCTGCCCGGCGCAACCGCACCGGAACCGACCATATGGGTGCAGAGGATTTTCTGCGTCAGGGTAAGGCCCGCAGTCATCGGACGCTCTCCGCCATCAGGCCCTCGGCGGCCTCTTTTCCCACGCGGATTTCATCGGCGACGAGACGTGCGACCTGATCCTCTGTCAGCAGCGTCCGGGAGCTTTTGGCGGTGTTCAGAACACGCTCGACACAGCTTTCCCTGCGCAGCTCCTCCATATGCGGGTGATTGACTTTCAGCCAGTGCAGAACGTTATGACGCCCGGACATGAAACCGATTTCTATCGTCTGGTCGCGCCCGAACAGGGATGCCGGAACGGCGGAATAGACCCGGTCGGCAATCCAGTTGCTGCCCATGTCCAGCGCCTTGACGATAGCGGCTGCATGGACGCCCGTGGCGGTCCGGAAAGCATCGTTGCCCATCATCGGGTAGTTGCCGGGCAGGGGGGCATCGCACCATTCGCGAACCCGCTCGCAATATTCCGGCAGGGCGGACAGATCGCGGCCCGTTCCCGGAAATTTCAGTTCCAGATTGACCAGAAGCTGGTCCAGTGCCGTGTTGCCGACGCGTTCGCCGATACCCAGACAGGTTGCATGGATGCGGTCGACGCCTTCGTCGGCGGCGGCAAGGGCGTTGGCCTGGGCAAGACCACGGTCGTTATGGCCATGCCAGTCCAGTTTTGCACCGGTGCCGCTTTCCTTGATCAAGTCCAGGGCAAAGCGGACAATCGCGCGGGTGCCTGCCGGTTCCGCATGGCCGCAGGTATCGGCCAGACAGATCCGTGTTGCCCCTTCGTCCAGGGCCGCCTTGTAAAGATCGCGCAAATCTTCGGGCCGTGAGCGCGTGCTGTCCTCGGTAATGAACATGACCGGCGCGCCGTTTTTTACGCAGGACCGGACGGAATTCCGGGTCAATTCCACGAGATCGTCCCATTCCCAGCCTTCGGCAAAAAGCCGCATGGGGGAACTGCCGAGGAACATACCTGCCGTCAGGGTGGCCCCGCTTTTCTCGCAGGCCGCGAGATGGGCCTTGATGTCGTGCGAATGGGTGCGGACCCCGGTCACCAGGTCAGGTGCCTGACCGTGGCTTTGCAGATGGATCGCCAGTTCGGCGATCTCGTCGCAGGCCTTCGGGCTGGCCCCGGGCAGCCCGAGGACGATCCCGTCGGAGCCGATCCGGCTGGACAGGCGGACAAGCTGTTTTTTCTGTTGAAGTTCGGGGTCGCGCACAGAGGGAGACTGCAGGCCGTCCCGGATGGTGTCGTCCAGAACCGCGACCCGCTTGGGGATGAAGTCTCCCGACGGGTTCCAGTCATGGATCAGTGTCAGGTCTTCCGGATTCATTCTGCGGCCTCCTCAAGATAGTTGAGTGCTTGCAGCCCGGGGCGGCAGGCCTCCTCCAGGGCGGTGCGTGCCGCTGGGTCGATGCTGCGCCAGTCATTCCTTGGCGGATGGAGGTCATCCGCGCAGGCCTTGGCCCAGGACGCCGCAGGCAGTGCCGGATCAATGAATGCCAGCATCTCCGTCAGGACCTCCTGCGGGGCATCCAGCAAATCCTCGTAGCGCATCCAGTGTTGCTGGGCGGCGGGGATGTGGCGCAGTTCGTCCAACCCTTCCACCACCATCCGGTTCCAGAGGCCTCCGAAGGTGGAAAGCGGGATTTCCCGGTCATAAAAGGCGTCCAGATCGACCTGATCGGCCGGCAGCGGACGAATATGCAGCCAGGAACTTTCCGGATTTGCTTCCGCCCGCATGATCATCAGGCGAAATGCGTGATGTTTGCTCATGGAAAGCGCGACATTGCGGCCATCGCGATACATGTGGATGATTTTCATGTCGGGCCACATGGTCCGCCATAACGGCAGGTATTCGATGCTGGCCCCGGTCCGTTCCACCCATACCTTGCGCCCCAGGCTTTGGGCGATAAAACCGAACATTGCCTTGACGTGATCGGCGGGAATGGCGGTTTCGCGGGCCCTCATGAAGTCAGCGATTTCATGGAACAGGCTTTCATAGTCCTGCACCAGGGACGGCAGGGCGATGCGGCGCATATAGTTCCGTTCATGCAGCGTCCGCTTGGGAACCTGCGATATCCGGCCGTCGGACGCGATCTTGAAGATATCGTCCGCCATGGGAACGCTGAGCAGATCCCAATAGTCGCTGCCGGACATCGGCCGGGTGGAAAACAGCTCCGGCAGGTTCAGCCGATTGGGCCAGAACTCGGACAGGCTCAGGACATCCGGATGGTCGCGCAGCAGATTGGACAGCAACGTCGACCCGCATCTGCCGGTGCTGACGATCAGGATTGGCGGTTGATCAAACGACATCGAAGGAATCTCCCCGGAAGCCCGACCCGACATATGAATCCCTTGCGTCCGGCTGGGCGCCTGGGGGAACCATGTTGTTTTTGGACTTGCGGGTGGTCGGCCTTGCCTCGTCACCGGACCCGAAATGCAGCTTCACCTTGCCGCTGGAATGGTGCGAACGCGTCAGTTGCAGAAGTTCATGGCGGTTTTCCGTATTCTCGGCGGCGGTGAAGGTGTCGCCACGTACGACCGAGGTATAGAGGTTCCACAGTTCCGGGTGTTCCTCGATGCCATATTCAAGGCGTTTCTCGCGTATGACCTCGTCGAAATAGGGCGTGCCCGGATAAGGTGTGGCATTGAACAGGCTGAAGTTGATATGCGATCCGATCAACCGGTCCGACTCATCGGTGATGTCGTCCCGGATTTCCATGATGGTCTCAAGGTTCTTGCGGGTTGCTTTCAGCTTGTCCTTTGTCGCGTCGGGGAAACCGAGCATGACGGCCAGGTTGATCTGGGGCATGCCTGCCGCGATAACCCGGCTCAGGATCTGCATATTCTCGTTCACCGTCCGCATCTTGCGCAGGTTGGTTTCAGGCGCGTCGCCATCCGCCAGGATGTTTTCGAACGGCACCAGACCGCGGAACGCGCCGGAGAAATTGTCCGGATCGTCGCTGTTCCAGAACATGAGGTCGAAAAGATGCTCCCGGAAGTCACTGCTGTCTTTCTGCATCAACCGGCCGATTTCGATGCCGACCGGGAACTCCCAGACCATCTCCATTTTCTTGAGATATTCGAACATCTCGATGAGTTCGAGTTCCCCGCGCTCCCCATGGTTCAACCGCTGTAGCAGGTTGTCGTCGGACAGCATGACGGTTGAGACGCCGTTTGCACGGTACCAGGCGACCTCGTCCTTGAAACGCTGGACGCTCATTTCGCTACGTTTGGTGAGGCGTTCGGTGCAATAGCCGCATTCGCGGAAGCACCCCCTGGAGCTTTCAAAATAGGCGACACCACCCTTTTTCAGGATCGAGGGCAGGAACTGGCCGCCGCCGCTTTCGCAATAATGGGTCAGCGGATTTTTCAGGAACTCGAAGCGCATGAAGGGCAGGCCGTCCATCTGGATACGCTCGCCGGTCTGCACAAGGCAGCGGCTTTTGACCAGATCGTCGAGGTCTTCGTCCCGATACAGCCGCACCAGCAGTTCGGGCAGGGAATAGTCGGCATCGCCATAGGCGACGAGGTCGGCTCCCATCCGCAGGAAATAATCCGGGCGCGCCATTGCATCACGGCCCCCGACCAGGATCAGCTTGTTCGGGTCGAGGCGCCGGAGCGTCGCAATGGCCTGGACCACCGGATAGGCTTCCAGCGTGAAATTCGCCGTAATGCAGACGACATCGGCATCCCAAAGCGCATGAGGCAATCGCTGCATGCCGTCACCGACATAGGCCTTGGTCAGTTTTTTGTGGCCATACTGGAATTCGGCATAGGGCTGCAGATAGGCATCCCAATGTTCCATGTCCGGGATGCTTTTGAAGTCATCGAAATGGACGGTCCAGGGAATGCCTTCTGCCTCCAGCCTGTCCAGGACGGAGCTTGCCAGCATGAGTTGGGGGGTCGGGAAATAGTTGGTGCGATTGGGTGACACCGGCTCGTCGCCGTGGAGGAGAACCGGCGTTGGCACCGAAATCATGTGAATGGAGGCGCTGCGTTTCCTGCGGAGGCGCTGCGCGCGCTGGAGTGTGTTATCGCCGGACACTGAACCTGGTACGCTAAGATCATACATCGCTGATTGCTCCTGTCCTGTCTTTTTGACTTCTTATGCTGCTTTCAAGCGGAACACCGTGTAGGGCACGGGGAAGGCCCCGAAATCCCTGACTTTGACAACGCCTGCTTCGGCTGCCGATGCATCCGTTCCAACCGCGCCATCGACTTCGCCGCGTTTGCACATGCGGGCGGCCTCGGAATTGCTGGGCGCCCAGACCCATTCGAAATTGTCGTTTCCAAGGAAGGCCGTTGATGTCGGCGGGGCCGCGACGGTCCTGATCTTGTCGTCATGGGCCCTGGCAAAAAGGCCCATTTCGGCGGAATAGAGGAACACGTCGGCGGCATAGACACGGTGAAGATTGGGAAGATAAAGCTTGTGGATGTCCGGGTAGAGGTTGCAGACCACACAGCCGTCAACCTCACCGTCCAGCAGAACCTGAAATGAGTCCTCCGCCGTCCGGCAAAGCAAGGCGTCATCGGCGCCGCCGCGTGAAATCAGGAAATGCCGTGCGGCGTCGTGACTGTTCGTCCTCTCCGGACCCAGAGTGGAAACCGTCCGATAACGAAGCTGCCCGCTTTCCGTCCGGTTAGACTTATCAGCCGTTTCAGAAATATCCATAATGTCTGGAGATGAATTTTGAGGATGGCTCGATGCACCGCCGTCCTCAAAACAGCGCAAGTCGCTAACCAATTTTTTTACTCCCGTCTGTCCCTGTGAATCCGTCATCTTCCTGCCTGAACAAGGCATTCCAAATCCGACCCGCTTCTCAGGTTGAGGTGCTTCGGCACTGACGAGCGTTGTTTCGTTCCGTATTCTTTACCGCTCGTACTTAATCGGCGGAAGTACACTCAAACCAAGACTTCATTCTTATTGTCTTGTGTTTGTTTTTATCCGGGGTTTACCCCGTCGTTTTGGTAAGGAATTTCGCCGTCAATCAACGCTGTTTTCCGCTGTGCAACAGCGTCCTCACCAGTGATTTGATAGAGGCATAATTAAAAAATACTGTCAACTGAGGGTTGATTATTCTGCTTTATTACAGGCTGTGATGGTGGTGCTGGGTGTGATTGCTAAATCTGATGTCCGGAAAACTGTTCAGAATGTTGCATGAATTTCATAAGCATTTGTTTTTATAGGAAGAATCTCATAAACACAAATTATCCATGCGAGTAATTTGTTTCATTTGAATATATTTCCAGTGGTATTCCGGGATGTCTTTTGTGCGGGCCATATTATTTTATGATGCCATCTATAATTGAATATTATGTGAATAAAAAAATCAAAAGATACAACGCTCTATCATAGAATTTCTCCTTTTAGTTGTTTTTTGTAATATCATACTCAACTTGTTTAGCTTGCCAAAATGGTGCAGTGCACCTAAAACTTTGCATGCAAATTAAGATAGAAAGTTGAGAGAGGATTATAGAATTGGTTGACGCAGGATTAGAAAATGTAGTCGCCGCTGAGACACGTCTCAGTGCTCCCAATGGCCAAAAGGGCGAACTGATTATCGCGGGATATGATGTTGCTGATCTGGCGCCGAATGCCTCCTACGAACAGGTGATTTCACTTTTGTGGAATGGACGGCTGCCGACAGTTGCGGAACTGGAAGAGATCAAAACTGAACTGGCTGGACATCGGGTGTTGCCCGAGATTACGCTTCGTCTGCTGGAAGATGCAGCCAAGGTGAAACTGGACCCGATGACCGCGCTTCGCATGGCAACGGATACGCTTGCCCTGGCGATTGACACGGATGGTGAGTTGAAGGAGGTCGGCGCGCAGATTGTCTCGGCCATTCCGACCATCGTTGCCAGCTATTTCCGGCTGTATAACGGCAAACCGGTCGTGGCACCCCGTACTGACCTGGGGCATATCGCCAACTTCATCTATATGCTCTCCGGTGAAGAACCGCAGGAAAGCACGGTGCATGCGTTGGCAACATATTTCAACGTAAGTGTGGATCACGGCCTCAACGCATCGACCTTTGCCTCGCGGGTGATCATTTCGACCCAGTCGGACCTGTTGTCGGCAATTGTCGGTGGCATTGGGGCCTTGAAAGGTCCGCTGCACGGCGGTGCGCCCGGCCCGGCGCTCGACATGGTTATCGAAATCGGTAAACCCGAAAATGCCGAAGCCTTCATCCGTGAAAAACTTGAGAAAAAAGAACGCATCATGGGCTTTGGTCACCGGGTCTATAAGACCTATGACCCGCGCGCGCGGACACTCGATAAGGCCGTGAACCTGCTTTACAGCCATTCCGGCAACAAAGAGCTGTATGATCTGGCCAAGGAAGTGGAGCGCGTGACGCTGGAACTTCTCAAGGAATACAAACCCGATCTGAAACTCGAAACGAATATCGAGTTTTATACGGCCCTTCTGCTGAACGGGATCGGCCTGACGCCTGAATTCTTTGCCCCGACCTTTGCCGCCGCCCGTGTTGTCGGCTGGATCGGCAACTGCCTGGAGCAGACGGAGACAGGCCGGTTGATCCGCCCGAAAGCCGATTACATCGGGCCGAGAAATCTGAAATGGGCTGACGAAGCAGCCTGATCCAGATCTTTATCTTCCGGAGGCATCAGCCTGCCCGGCGATGCCTCCCCCCAAAAATAACAAGAAGGGTGTAAGCGCCCCGAAACTGTTGCAAACAGGGGGATCATGACATGAAAGCATATATATTCTATGCCTACCGGATACTGTCCCGGATGTATTTTCATGTCATTGTTTTATTTATATTTTTATACCAGATAGGCTTTGGCCTGTTTAACTCGTCGCTTCTGGTTTCGATCTATGGGCTTGTCCTGTCGCTGTCCGGCATGCTGACCGGGCGGATCAGTCATCGGCTCAGTTTCAAAACTTCGCTGATCATCGGAGAGTTTTTGAAGCTCGCCGGGGTTTATCTGATCATCACGGGCACGATACAGACAAGCGTCGATTTCATGGTGGTCGCCCTTGGTCAGGCTTTGGGCGGTCTCGGGTTCGGGCTTTGCATCTCGCGTGACACGGAAATTGTTACATCCGACAAGACATTCACGGATTCCGCAAAGCTGACGGCCATTCTTTTCAAGTCCCAGGGATTGATGTTCATCAGCACATTCGTTGCCGGTTTTGTCGGCATTATCCTTTATTCCCATGACGAGCATCTGCCGTTTTACTTTTCAATCGGTGCGCAACTGCTGACCTGTTTCGTTCTGATCTTTTTCATTTCGGACAACAGCGAGAAAACGGCGTCAAAGGGGGCTGCCGCGGCGGAACTACCGGCTGTCGATGAGGCCGCGAACAGCAATCGTATCCTGTTCTGGACCTGTTATTACGCGGTTGTGCGGTCGCTTTCGCTGGCACCGTTCCTGGTCTTTCTGCCCTTTTATTTCATTCAGCTTCTGATGGACCCCTATCTGTTCGCCATCCTGCTGAGCCTGTTTTCGCTTTTTGCCTTTATCTCGGCTTTGAAATATCAGCGGATCATGTCCACGCTGGGCCTGAATATGACCTTTCTGGTCATGACAGGGGCGATGATCGTCGCCTTTGCGATCTTCACATTGACGATCATCCGGCCGAACCTCTTTACCAACGTGCTTTATCCGCTGCTTCTTGCCATCTCCATTTTCGGCTTCGGGTCCGGCTGCGTGCGCCCGATCTCGCTGGAAAACCTGAAACTGGGGGAATTGAGCAAGGCGTCACGGATTCATGTCCTGACCCGGATGGAAATCTTCTTCGGTATCTTCAACACCGCCTTCATCATCATCGGGGCGACGATCATCCTGGAACTGGGGTTGGGAAGCCTGATGGTGACGATCTGTACGATGATGGTGCTGGCGGTCCTCGTCGGCTGGCACGACATGAACCGCCACGAACCCCTGCCGTCAGAGGCGGATTGACCGGCCTCAGGTCTTCATTTCGTCGGTGATGTAATCCAAAACGGCGCGAATGCGCGCGGTGTGGCGAAGATCAGGATGGGTCAGCAGCCAGAGATCAACGGTCAACTCAGGGATCGGGGCGCTGACCCTTGTCAGTTTTGCGTCTCTGTCGGCGAGATAACAAGGCAGGGCAGCCAGACCCAGACCGTTTCTGACAGCCGCAATCATACCCATGACGGTGTCGACGCGATATCGGCACAGCCGATCAAGATCGTTGGTGGCCATCCATTGTTCCAGCTCCCGGTAGAACATGCGCTCGTCCGGGCCGATCCAGTCTTGTGTTGGCCAGTCCGTTGTATCCTTCGGCTCTTTGCGGCCCTTGCTGGCGTAAACCGCAATTTCTATGGCGCTCACCTTGCGGCCGACAAGGGTTTCAGCCGGCGATGTGGCGGGCCGCAGGGCGATATCGGCTTCGCGTCTGGACAGGTTCAGGACCTGATTGGAGATCGCGATCTCCAGGGTGATGTCAGGATATTTCTCGCCAAATCCAGTCAGGATTGGCGACAACATGCCGTCGAACAGCGTGTCCGTCGTCGTAATGCGTACCGTGCCGGACGGTTTGAGGTCTTTTCCCAGAATATGCCGTTCCACGGTAAGGACTTGATCCTCGACACCACGGGCGGCCTTTATCAACTCCTCCCCGGCGTCGGTCGGGACAAATCCGTTGCGATCGCGTTGAAACAGCGAAACGCCCAGACGATCCTCCACCTGGTTAAGGCGTCGGTAGACTGTGGCATGGCTGACCCCCAGTTTCCGTCCCGCCGCCGACAGGGTGCCGGTTTCGCCAATTGCCAGGGCCAGATTGAGGTCGTCCCAGTGAAGATTTCTGTTCATTTTTGCAAAGTCAGTTGTCAGATTTATCGAATGTCACGTCGTTATTGAACAGGCTAACCTTCTCCTTATCAACGTTCAAGCGATGGAAGGAGAATTGAGATGCGGATATTGATTGTTCACAGCCACCCGGAGCCGAAATCCTTCAACGGAGCGCTGACAGAGGTGGCGGTATTAACATTGCGCGCCGCAGGTCATGACGTCGTGATATCGGATTTGTACCGGGACGGATTTTCTCCGCTTGAAGGGCCTGAGCATTATCCGGACCGGTTGAATAAGGATCGTTTTTCCGCCCTGGCGGAACAACGGCATGCCAGTGAGAATGCAAGTCTGTCCCGGGAGGTACAGCGCGAAATTGACCGGTTGAAATGGGCGGATCTTGTGGTGTTTCAATTTCCGCTCTGGTGGCATGCCCAACCTGCCATCCTGAAGGGCTGGTTTGACCGCGTCTTTGTCAGTGGCGGTCTTTATACCAGTCGCATGCGCTATGACCGGGGTGTTTTCCGGGGCAAGCGGGCCATCTGTTCCGTCACGACCGGTGCGCCGCAGGAGGCGTTTGGTCCCGGCGCACGGGGCGGTGATATGGACCAGCTCATGTGGCCCATTCACTATTCATTGCATTATATGGGGTTTTCGGTGCTTCCGCCGTTTCTTGCTCATGGTGTGCAGGGGCATGGATACGCCTATCAGTCCGATGACGGTTATGGTCAGTTGCTGGACGATCTCAAGGATGACTGGGCAGCGCGGTTGGAAAATCTGGACCGTTCCCGTCCGCTGTCATTTGCGGGCTGGAACGATTGGACGGAGGCCGGTCAACTGGCGAAAGAGCAGGCCTGACCTCAGAAATATTCTACCAGTGGTTGGTGTATCCTCAGTAGAATGCTATATTATTTTTCTTCGGAAAAGGAGAATATATTTCCCAGTCATTTAGTTATTAGGTACCATGCATGTAGCGTAACCGAGTTGCTATGGGGGGCAGGCCTTACGAATTGGTGTGAGGGAAGCGAGGTTTCACGTGCAGGACGGCAGACAGATAGTTGAGTGGAAAGCTCTAGTATTCCAGGCTCAATCCAGTTGGGTGTTCGCGCTGGCCCTTTTGGCCTGCTTCGGCATCTTCGCCGCGGATGTATTTCTGCCACTTCAAATCACCGACGGTGTGCCCTTTATCGTGGTTGTCCTGATGGGGCGCTGGTTCAGCGCACGCTGGCAGGTGATCTTCATTACTGTACTTTCCTGTGCCCTGGTGGTGGCCGGCTACGTCATCGTCCCGGATGGTGGCGAGGTTTGGAATACGATGGCGGAACGCCTGATCGCGCTTGCCATCATCGTCCTGTCAGCCGCCATCACTCTTTCGGAGAAGAAGGAGGAAAGGGCGCGGGAGCGAAGCGAGACCCTTTTCCATCAGGTGCTCGACAATGCGGTGAGCGGGATTATTTCCATCAATGACCGCGCGGTGATCCAGTCATTCAACCGGGCGGCGGAGGATATTTTCGGCTATTCCGCAGAAGAGGTGATCGGCCAGAACGTGAAGATGCTGATGCCGGACATGGACGCCAAATATCACGACGCCTATGTCTCCAACTATATCCGCACCCGGGAGGCCAAGATCATCGGGATCGGCCGTCAGGTGGAAGGCCTGAAGAAAGACGGGACCGTCTTTCCCATGGAACTTGCAATCAGCGAGTTGAATGACAACGGCCAGCGCCTTTTCACCGGCACTGTCACGGATATCTCGGACCGCGTGGAGTGGGAGCAGGCCCTGCTGGAGGCGAAGCAACAGGCGGAACTGGCGGATCAGGCCAAGTCGGAATTCCTGTCGTCGATAAGCCACGAACTGCGCACGCCGCTGAATGCGATCATCGGCTTTACGCAGTTGCTTCAGACCGACAAGGATAACCCGCTCAGCAAGAAACAGATTGAATCCACCGAATATGTCCTGAAATCCAGCGCCCATCTCCTGTCCCTGATAGAGCAGGTCCTAGACCTGTCCGCTATTGAATCCGGGCAGGTGCGTGTTGAGGTGGAGACCGTCAATCCCGACAATATTATTCTGGATTGTGCCATGATCGCGGAGAATCTGGCCAGGCAACAGAATATTACCTTCTTCAACCGCGTTGCCAATTGGGACCTTCCCAAAATCAATGTGGATCAGACACGCTTCCGCCAATGTCTGCTGAACCTCCTGTCCAACGCAGTCAAATACAACCGGGAAGACGGTTGCGTGACCTTTGCCGTGACGGAAAGTGAAAAGCACGAACTGCGGTTCATGGTGATCGATTCCGGGCCGGGCATTGCCAAGGAGGAACAGGATCGTATTTTCTCACCCTTCAGTCGCCTGGGGCAGGAAGGGTCGGGCATTCCCGGCACGGGCATCGGCCTCAAGATTACCAAGGAACTGGTGGAGGCGATGGGCGGCAGCATCGGTTTTGAAAGCACACCCAATCTGGGGTCGACCTTCTGGGTGGACTTCCCGATCGTCAGCGGCATCCTGAGCCTGCGCGAAACGCCGACGGATTCCGACCCGATCACGCTGAAGGCGCAGGGCAAATACACGGTGCTTTGCGTGGACGATAACCCCAGCAGCCTCAAGCTCATGGGGTCCATAGTCGATCGAATTCCCGGTGTGTCCCTGATCACGGCCCATACCGGGGAACTGGCGATTGATCTGGCGGAAATCCACCGGCCGGATGTGGTGTTGATGGACATTAACCTGCCGGGCATTGATGGCTTTTCAGCGTTGAAGCAGATCCACCAGTCCGAGGTTACGAAGAAAACGCCGGTGATCGCCCTGACGGCACGGGCCTCCCAGAAAGACCGCCAGCGCGGCCTGCAGGAAGGCTTTCACGCCTATCTCACCAAGCCGGTCAACGTTACCGAAGTGACTGCCATCTTAAACAGCACCTTCAAGGGCGAGGATGGAACAGGCAGTCTCCCGAACTGAGGCTTTTGCGGTCAGACCTGAACCCAGGCCTGTTCGGCGTCAGAGCGGATCATCGCGTCGATAATCTTCTCGATCTCGTAGCCTGCCCGGAAACCCGGGTAAAGTGCTGTCTCATCGCCATCGATGCCGTCCAGCAGGCATTTTACCTCAATCACCTTTTGATCGTTAAAGCCAAGGCTGTGCCCGGGGGCGGGGCAGAATGCACCGTAATGGGGATGATCGGGACCGATCAGGATGCGCCGGAAGCCCCCCAGGCGGTGCTGGTCGGCTGCGGTGAAGAGGTGAAGCTCGTTCATCTGTTCCTGGTCGAAGACGATGGAGCCCTTGGTGCCGGTCACCTCATAGGCCAGATGCATCTTGCGGCCCTGGGCGATGCGGGAACATTCCACCGTCCCCATTGCGCCGCTTTCGAATGTCACCATGGCATGGGTCTGGTCATCGTTTTCCACCGACAGGGAGGTGCCGGGGGAGGCCGGATCGGGCCGCGCCTCGATCACTGTTTGCATCTGGGCGTTCACGGCCCGGATATCGCCTGCCAGGTAGAGGGCGATGCTGATAATATGGCTGCCGATATCGCCCAGAGCACCGGCACCGCCCCGATCCCTGGTGCAACGCCAGCTATGGGGAACTGTCGGGTCCCCCATATAGTCTTCGTTGTGGATACCACGGAAATGAACCACGTCACCGATTTCGCCTGAGGCGATGATCTCCCTGGCCAAGGCGGTGGCCGGATTTTTGAGATAGTTGTATCCTACCATGGTCTTCACCCCGGCCCGTTCGGCGGCCTGCGTCATTTCAAGCGCGTCTTCGGAAGTCAGGGCCAGCGGCTTTTCGCAATAGACATGCTTGCCTGCCGCAATCGCGGCGAGCGCCATTTCCTTATGCAGGAAATTTGGTGTGGTGATTGCGACGATATCCACATGCGGATCGTTGATCAGATCCGTCCAGTCGGTGGTCCAGCGGCCGAAACCGAATTGACCGGCAAAGTTGCTGACCGTGGCTTCGTCAATATCGGCGACCACAGTCAATCTGGGGCGCAGGGCCGTGTTGAAGACACTGGCGGCATTCTGGAAAGCCATGGCGTGGCATTTGCCCATAAAACCTGTGCCAATCAGGCCGATACCGATCTCCGGCATGTCGAATATCCTTGGAAAAGAGACTTGTTCAGTCGTTTATGAAAAAGCTTTGCGGAAGGCTTCAAGGGCCTCTTCCGGGTCACCGGAGGCAAAGGCCTCCATGCCGACCGGCCCGGTGTAGCCCATCGCCCGCAGGGCCTGTGCAATGACCGTCCAGTTGACCTCACCCGTACCGGGTTCGCAGCGGCCCGGCACGTCGGCGACCTGAATTTCACCAATCCAGGGTAAACTTTTGCGGCAAAGCTCGATCAGGTTTCCTTCGCCGATCTGGGCGTGATAGAGGTCCAGATTCAGACGCAGACGGGGATGATCCACACAGGAGACCAGCGCCAGCGTGTCTTCCGCCCGCGCGAAAGGAACGCCCGGATGGTCGACGGGCAAATTGAGGTTTTCCAGGGTGAAAACAACGCCTTCCTCCTCTGCCATATCGGCGATCCGGCACAGCGTATCGTGGGCCTTGAGCCACATTGCGCCGGTAACTGTTTCAACCGGTTGCAGCGGCAGGCCGCCGTCACCCAGCCCGGTTCCATGAAGGTTCAGGCGTTGCACGCCGAGGCGCTTGCCCACCTGTGCCGTCTCCCGGGCGGACCTGAGAAGTTCGTCCGCCCCCTCGTCGTCGGCCAACCGCCCTTGCAGATAACCATTCATGATCGTGAAGGCCGCCCCGGTTGCCTCCAGTTTGGTCAGGTCATGGTCCGGCCAGTTCCACAGGCCGACGCCGAACCCCATTTCTTTCAGTCGGCTGGCCCGCCATTCAATGGGGCGGTCGCGCCAGATCATTTCGGCACAGGCGGCAAGCGGGAAAGTCATCCTCGGTCTCCCTAAACGCTGCTCAGATCGTACCACCCAGAGAACCCTCAAGCTGGGCCAGTTCCTGACCGCCCGCCATGAGGTCCTGCAACTCTTCCGCAGTAATTTCTCCGCGTTTTGCGGTGCCCAGCGTTTTACCGCGATTGAGCACTGTGAAACGATCGCCCACAGCCAGGGCGTGACGCACGTTGTGGCTGATGAAAACAACGCCGATACCCTGTTTGCGCACACGGTCAATCGTGGCCAGTACGTTGGAGGTCTGGCGCACGCCAAGTGCGGAGGTCGGCTCATCCAGGATCAGCACCTTGGCGCCGAAATAAACCGCGCGCGCAATGGCAACCGTCTGCCGTTCGCCGCCGGACAGTGTGCCCACGGCCTGGTCGGGTGCCCGCAGGTTGATGCCCATCTTTTTCATCTCGGCCATGGTGGTGTCATTGGCCATGTCCACATCGAAGCGCTTGAAGGGGCCCCATCCCTTGGTCGGCTCGCGCCCCATGAAGAAATTCCGTGTGACCGACATCAGCGGGATCATGGCAAGGTCCTGAAACACGGTTGCGATCCCGGCTTCCATGGCGTCGCGGGGGCTGTTGAAGAGGGTCGGTTTGCCGTCGATCAGGATTTTACCGGCGCTTGGCTGGAATACACCGGACATGGTCTTGATGAAGGTGGATTTACCAGCGCCATTGTCACCCAGAAGGCAGTGGCATTCGCCGGGGAAGACGTCGAAGCTGACCCCGGCAAGGGCGATGACGTTGCCGAAATGCTTTTCGATCTTGTCCATATGGATAATCGGATCGGTCATCTTATCGCTCCCCCGTGACGCGTTTGCGGATGGAGTTATTGAATACAACGGCCAGCAACAGCATGCCGCCGAGGAAGACCTGGAACCAGTCCTGGTCGAAATCCGTATAGGTCAGGCCGATGACCACCATTCCGAAGATGATGGAACCGAAAAAGGCGCCGATGGCCGACCCGTAACCGCCGGTCAGCAGGCAGCCGCCGATGACACTTGCGATAATCGCCTCGAATTCTTTCTGGAAACCACGGCGTGCGTCTGTGGAGCCCGCATCCATCACGGTAATGATCGCGACCAGCGCAGCACAGCAGGCGGTCAGCATGAAAAGCGAAATCTTGACCTTGTTCACCGGTACACCGGAATTGGAGGCCGCGACCTTGTCGCCCCCGGCCGCGAAAACCCAGTTGCCCACCGGCGTGCGCAGCAGGACATAGGTTGCGACCAGTGCGATGATTGCAAACCAGATGATTTCTATCGGCACGCCGGGCACTTTGGGTGTCCCGTTTTTGAAGGCGTCGATGATCCCGGCCTCTGCCAGCCACGTGAACAGGGCGGGGAAGGCGTCGCCCGAAAACAACGGGGCAAGCCAGTCGCCTTCGACGGCGTCGCGCACACCGCGCAGCTGCGTGGAGCCGCCCGTCGCCAGTTTCAGGCCAACCAGCGACAAGCCGCGCAGGATGAACAGGAAAGCCAGGGTCACGATGAAGGAGGGGAGGCCGGTCCGGATCACGATATTGCCATTGATCGCACCGACACCGGCGGCAAAGACGAAGGTCAACGGGATGGAAACGATGAGCGGCAGATGCCAGGTCACAACGCAGGCGGCAAAGAACAGGCCCGCGAAGGCGACCATCGAACCGATGGAAAGGTCGAATTCCCCACCGATCATCAGCAAGGATGCGCCGATGGCAAGGATGCCCAACTGTGCCGCAGGGGTCATGAAATTCATGATACCGGACAGGCTGAACATTGCCGGGTCTGCGGTGATGAGGAAAAAGATCACGACCAGGATGACGCCGGCAATGGCCCCCAGCTCCGGCCGTTTCATCAGTCTCGTGCCGAGCGATTCCTTTTTCAGCCTCTCATCGGCTGGTTCCAGGGTCGTTACACTCATCGGTTTCTCCCATTTACAGGAACAGCGCCGGACCCGGCGCTGCCCCCAAAGTCAGTATCACAGTTTAGTCTAGCGGATGCCTTTGGCGGACAGGTCGATGACCTGGGCGGCCTTGTCGGCGGTGATCAGGTTCGGACCGGAAGGCACGTTGCCGCCGGGCATCAGGCCGTATTTGGCATGAAGTGCCAGGAAGTCCACGGCAAGGTAGCCCTGCAGGAACTGCTGCTGGTCGATGGCAAAGGCTGCGTCGCCATCCACAACGGACTGCAGGAAATTGGCCGATAGGTCAAAGCTGGCGACATTCACTTTGCGGCCCGTGGCCTTGGCGGCGGCGACCGAAGGTTCCCCGGCCGTCGATGCGCCAAGCGCCATTACCGTATCAACATCCGTGTCGGATTCGAGGGCCGCGCGGACCTTGGACTGGATTTCGGAGGGATCGTTGCTGGTCGGCAGGACGGTAACATTGCCGCCGAAGCCTTTGGTGAAACCCTCACAACGCAGGTCAAGCGAGACGTTGCCGACTTCCTGGTTGACGCAAATGGCTTTCTTGCCCCCCATCTCCGCCAGTTTTTCACCGGCAGCTTTACCGGCATCGAATTCGTCCTGACCGACATGAAGCAGCGCGCCCAATTCCTTGGAGACGTCGGACCCCGAGTTGATCGAGATTACCGGAATGCCTGCGGCAACCGCGCGTTTGATCGACGGGCCAAGCGCATCTGCGTCGGGAATGGAAACCACCAGACCGTCGGGCTCCTGGTTCACGGCGGCGTCAATCAACTGCGACATGGCGACCATGTCGAATGTTTCGGGCGAGCGATAGTCCACATGCACGTTGGAATCCTGCGCGGCTGCTTCCACGCCGTTTTTGACCACCGACCAGAAGGGGTCATTCGCCTGGCCGTGGGCCACAACAATGATATCCGCAGCCATCGCAGGCGTGGCCACGGCGATTGCACCGGCGGTCAAAACCGATTGTACTAATTTTCTCATCTGTATCCTCCCAGAGATCATGAGTGACGGTCCTCTCCCCAACCTATTGTTCTTGTTGATGGCTAAGGTGGTTGGGCCGTGCCCCGTTATGTTCGTTTTCGCTTCCGTTTATTTTTCAAAACGAAAATTTCAGTCAATATAAAAAATAGAATACACGTTCTAAATTGGAGGTAAATAACTTTCGTTGCTGCGCTGCAAAAGTTCTTTTGAAACAGGACGCTAAAATATCCGGATTAGCAGTGATTTCGAGCGGCCATATTGAAAGTTCACTTGACAATATAGTCATGCAATAGAATAAAAATTCTATTTTTGGAACTTCCATTCGTCCTTTCAGACCAGCAGTCAGGGAGAAACAATGACCGCGCCGCAAGATTTCGACGACCTGCGTATTGAACTGGCAAACAAACACGCCAGCCTTAGCAAGCGCCTGCGTCAGATTGCCGAATATGCCCTGGAAAATCCCAATGACATGGCCCTGGAAACGGTGTCGACAATTGCGGAACGCGCGGATGTACAGCCCTCCAGCCTGATCCGTTTCGCCAAGGCTTTCGGCTATTCCGGTTTCAGTGAAATGCAGCGGGTCTTCCGGGCGCGGTTGCTTGAGAACAAGCCCGACTACAAGGAGCGCATCCGCAGTCTCGCAGAGGAAGGCGGGGGCGAGGCCGGTGAAAACGGCATTATCGGGGATTTCGTGCAAGGCGGTATTGCGGCGTTGAACCATCTGAATGAAACCCTGCCGCGTGATCTGCTCGACAAGGCAATCCAGTTGCTGGTCGATACCGATACGATTTATCTGGCCGGACAGCGCCGCTCCTTTCCGGTGGCGGCCTATCTTTCCTATGCGCTGTCCAAGCTGGGTAAGCGCTGTATTCTGCTGGACGGGACCGGTGGCATGTTCTTCGAACAGGCGGCCAGCATGCGCCGGGGCGACATGCTGATGGCGATCAGCTTCAAATCCTATTCGCCGGAAATCGTGCAACTGGTGCAGGACACGGCGGAGCGTGACATCCCGGTGCTTAGCATCACGGATAGCCCGCTCAGCCCGCTTGTGCCCAACGCAACTGTCTGCCTGGAAGTCGAGGAGGTGGAGGTCCATTCCTTCCGCGCCCTGAATGCCACCATGACGCTCGCCATCGCGCTCGTCGTGGGACTTGGGCGGCAGTTGGAAAAGAAGCATATCTTGAATTGAAAAGGGCGGCTCGATGGCCGCCCTTCAGACTGCTGACGATGATGGGAGTGCAGAAATCCCGGCATGGGCCCTAAAAACACAACCGTTCGTCCTGGCGCAGGCCAGGATCTTCCGTAGGCAGCTCAGCCCTAGAGCGCGCTCCAAAGATCCTGGCCTGCGCCGGGACGAACGGATTGACGGGGCATCACATCAATCGTCAACATGTCTGGGCTTGGACTCGCGTTGCTACGGGATGATGTGGCCCCCTTCTTTCGTTAAAGCCTGACCGCCTTGCCGGTCTTGCAGCTTTCCAATGCGGCTTCGGCCAGTTCCAGGGCGATCAGCCCGTCCCTGCCGATTGCAAGCGGGGTGCGCTTGTCAGTCAGCGCGGTGACGAAATCGTCCAGTTCTGCCCGGTAGGCCGCTTCATAACGTTCCAGGAAGAAATAGAGCGGTTTGTCAGTTGTCGCGCCGTCGTCGGTCATCAGTTCTACCGTGGTCGGGCGGACATTCTCCGCGCGCAGCATGCCTTTTTCGCCAAAGGCTTCCACCCGCTGGTCATAGCCATAGGCGGCGCGGCGGCTGTTGCTGATCTGGGCCAGTTTGCCGCTGGCGGTTTTGAGGGTGACAAGGGCTGTGTCTACGTCGCCCGCCTCGCCGATGGCCGGGTCCACCAGACAGCTTGCGGTGGCGAAAACCTCCACCGGTTTTTCGCCCAACAACCATTGGGCCATGTCCAGGTCGTGGATCATCATGTCACGGAACAGCCCGCCGCTGCGCGCCACATATTCCGCGGGCGGCGGGGAGGGGTCGCGGCTGGTGATCTGGACCATTTCGGTCTTGCCGATCTTGCCGTCGAGCATTGCGTCCCTGATCTGGCGGAAATTGGGGTCGTGACGACGGTTGAAGCCCAGCGCCAGCAGCGTGCCGGTTTCTTCCACTACCTGCAGGCAGGCCTTGGTCCGCTCGAGATCGAGGTCAATTGGCTTCTCGCAGAGGATTGCCTTACCGGCCCTGGCCGCGGCCTCGATGAAATCCGCATGGGTGTCCGTGGAACTGGCGATCAGGACGGCGTTGACCTCCGGGTCGGCGAGCGCCGTTTCCATGGTCGCTACCTGCGCGCCGTGTCTATCGGCCAGGTTTTGCGCGGCTTCCGCCACCGGGTCCACCACATATTTCAAACTGGCTTGCGGGTGGGCGGCAATATTGGCGGCGTGGATGGCACCGATGCGCCCGGCACCGAATTGGCAGAAAGTGATCATCTGATAGGTCTCCCCGATCGGGCGGATGCCCTGTTGACGGATAGAAAATTCATTTGCCCTAAAAAATCTTCATTCTATTCTTGCAAGTCAAATAGAATTTTTGTTTCATAATGCGAAATGAACATTCCGCCTGCAATCAACTATAGTCGATCTGCACGGCGCCTGACTGAAATTTACTGCAATGCCCGCCAGGGAGGGGACAATGACGCTGCATATCAAGGATCATCGCGAAGGCTTCGGTCCGGGAATCACGCAAATCACCCGTTTCGACGAGGCGGAGGACAATACCGGTATCGCCATGGGGGTGCTGCACCTGGGCGCCGGTGAAACCTATGAGGTCAATACCGATCACGAGACGGCCTGGTTGCTGATGACAGGCAAGGCGACGGTGACGGTTGGCGGCAAGACCACCACCTTCGAGCGCCAGTCGATTTTCGACCAGAGCCCGAGCTGTGTGCATATCCCGGCGGACAGCAATCTGGTGATCCGCGCGGAAACGGATGTGGAATTCACCCATTACGGCACCGCCAATACCAAGACCTTCGAACCACGCATCTATACGCCGGACGATGTGCCCAATGAGCATCGCGGCAAGGGCCAGGTCGGCGGCACCTGCCTGCGGTTCGTCCGCACAATCTTTGACGGCAGCAACAGCGACAGCAATGCCGAACTGGTTCTGGGTGAGGTGATTACGATGCCGGGCCGCTGGTCCAGCTATCCGCCGCATCACCATCCACAGCCGGAAATCTACCATTACCGTTTCACCAAACCGCAGGGTTACGGCCACGCGGAACTGGGTGAGACGGTCTTGAAGGTGCGTCAGAATGATACGGTCAAAATCTTTGACGGTTTCGATCATTCCCAGACCTCCGCGCCGGGGTATGGCATGTATTACGCTTGGGTGATCCGCCATCTGCCGGACAATCCCTATACCGTGCCGGAATTTACCGAAGAGCATACCTGGACCATGAAGCCTGACGCCGATTTCTGGATGCCGGTGGAGTTGGCCAATGACGATGAGTAAGTCCCTTGACCTGATCTGCATGGGCCGGGCGGGCGTCGACCTATACGGCGAACAGGTGGGTGGCCGCCTGGAGGATATGCAGAGCTTTCGCAAATATGTTGGCGGCTGTCCGACCAATATTGCGGTGGGGACGGCCCGTCTGGGCCTGAAATCGGCGATGTTCAGCCGGGTGGGTGATGAACATAACGGGCGTTTCATCTGCGAGACGCTGGACAAGGAAGGCGTGGACGTCAGCCATCTGATTACCGACCCGGACCGCCTGACCGCGCTGGTTTTTCTCGGTATCAAGGATCGCGACACGTTTCCGCTGATCTTCTATCGGGAGAATTGCGCGGATATGGCGCTGTGCGCGGCGGATGTGGATGCGGATTTCATCGCTTCCGCCAAGGCGCTTCTGGTGTCGGGCACGCATTTCTCGACCGAAACCGTCGATGCCGCCTGCCGGGCTGCGATCCGGGCGGCCAAGGCAGCCGGGACCAGGGTTGTTTTCGATATCGACTATCGTCCCGTGCTTTGGGGGCTGACCGGCAAGGGTGAAGGCGAGAACCGTTTTGTGGCCGATGCTGGTGTGACCGAACATCTGCAATCCATCCTGCCGGATTGTGACCTTGTTGTCGGCACGGAGGAGGAGTTCCATATCGCCGGAGGCAGCACGGATACCCTTCAGGCCTTGGCGAATGTGCGTACGCGTACGGACGCAACCCTTGTCCTGAAGCGGGGGGAGCTGGGCTGCTCCGTCTATACGGATGCTATCCCGGCGAGCCTGGATGACGGCGTTTCGGGCCGGGCTTTCGCCATTGAGGTGTTCAATGTCTTAGGCGCGGGCGATGCCTTCATGAGCGGTTTCCTGCGTGGCTGGCTGAAAGGTGAAGACCTGGAGACCTGCTGTACCTATGCCAATGCCTCCGGTGCCCTGGTGGTGACGCGGCATGGATGCGCCCCCGCGATCCCCAGCTTTGACGAATTGCAGGTCTTTATCGACCGCAACGGTGTCGGGAAACACCCCGATGAGGATGCCGGTTTTGCACATCTGCATCGCGCGTCGACCCGTTGGGGTAACTGGCCGGAACTGGAAATCATGGCCTTTGACCATCGTATCCAGTTTGAGGATATGGCCGATCGGGTCGGTGTTGACCGAAGCCGGATTTCGGATGCCAAGAAACTGATCGCCAAGGCTGCGCGCCGCGTTGGCGGAGACAATGCCAAGGCTGGCGTTCTGGTGGACGGGCGCTGGGGGGAAGAGGCACTTTGGGATATGACCGGCGTCGGACAATGGGTTGCACGCCCGGTGGAACTGCCTGCCTCCCGCCCGTTGGAATTCGATTTCAATATCGGGCGCAATATTGCCGCCCATCTCAACACCTGGCCCAAGGAACAGGTGGTGAAATGCCTGGTCTTCTATCATCCGGACGACTCGGCGGACCTGAAACAGGCCCAGGAAGACAAACTGCTGACGCTTTACGACGCCTGCATTGCCGCGGACAAGGAATTGCTGATTGAAATCATCCCGCCCAAAGGATCGGATGTTCGGTCCGATACCGTGTCGCGCGCGATGACGCGGTTTTACGAGTTGGGCATCCGGCCTGACTGGTGGAAATTGCCACCGGCGCCGGACCGGGAGGCCTGGGTGAATATCAGCGCGGTGATCGAGGCAAACGATCCCTATTGCCGTGGGGTGCTGTTGCTGGGCCTGGAGGCACCGCAGGATGAACTGGCGAAGGGTTTTGCCGCCGTGGCGGAGTTCCCGCTTGTCAAAGGTTTTGCCGTCGGGCGGACGCTCTTTGCGAAACCGGTGGAAGACTGGTTGGCGGGCCGGATCGATGATGACACTCTGGTCGATCAGGTGGCGGCGAATTATGCCAGTCTGATCACTATCTGGCGCAGCAGCCGCAAGGCCGCTGCATAAAAGAAGAAACACAAATCTATCCGGGAGGGTGCGTCTATGGCGACGCTTCGATTGACTGCGGCACAGGCGATGGTTCGTTTCCTGGCGGCGCAATATACAGAGATCGACGGCGAGGAATTACCGCTTTTCGGTGGGGTCTTCGCCATCTTCGGTCATGGCAATGTGGCGGGTCTGGGCGAGGCGTTGTACCACGCGCAGGCCGACCTGCCGACCTATCGTGCGCATAACGAACAGGGCATGGCCCATGCGGCGATCGCCTATGCCAAGGCCAACAACCGCCGTCGCATGATGGCCTGCACCACCTCTATCGGGCCGGGGGCGACCAATATGGTCACTGCCGCCGCCCTTGCCCATGTGAACCGTCTGCCGGTCCTGCTGATCCCCGGCGATACCTTCGCCAATCGCCGCCCCGACCCGGTGTTGCAGCAGGTCGAGGATTTCGCCGGGCCGACGGTGACCGCCAATGATTGCTTCCGGCCGGTGTCGCGTTATTTCGACCGTATCACCCGCCCGGAACAGTTGATCACCAGCCTGCCACAGGCGATCAATGTGCTGACCGATCCGGCCAATTGCGGCCCGGCCACCATCGCCTTCTCCCAGGATGTGCAGGCAGAGGCCTATGACTATCCCGAAAGCTTTTTTGAAAAACGCGTGCATCACCCGCGCCGGATTCGGCCTGATGCCGATGAGTTAGCAAATGCGATTGCCTTGCTGAAAGGCGCGAAAAAGCCTTTTGTGATTGCAGGTGGCGGCGCGCAATATGCTGATGGCACGGCAGAGGTAAAGGCGCTGGCGGAAGCCGCCGGGCTGCCGGTGGGCGAGACCCAGGCGGGCAAGGGCACGCTTGCCTGGAACCATCCGCAATCGGTCGGCGCGGTGGGCGTGACCGGGACCAGTGCGGCCAATGATCTTGCTGCGGAGGCCGATGTCATTCTGGCGGTCGGGACGAGGTTGCAGGATTTCACAACCGCCTCGCGGTCGCTTTTCCAAAACCCGAATGCGAAACTGATCCAGTTGAATGTGACGGCCTTCGATGCCATCAAACATGGCGCGGTATCCTTGGTGGCGGATGCAAAGGCTGGATTGGCGGAACTGCTGGATGGTCTGGAAGGCTATCGCGCGCCCGCCGACTGGCAGGCGAAAACTGCCACCGTGAAGGAAGCCTGGGAAGTTGCTTGCAGCGAGGCGACGGGGGCCAGTGATGCCGAGTTACCGAGTGACGCGCAGGTTCTGGGCGCGGTGAACCGCCAGGCGGGTGAGATGGGCACGGTGGTCTGTGCCGCAGGCGGTCTGCCGGGCGAGTTGCACAAGAACTGGCGCGCCGAAGGACCGGACAGCTATCATCTGGAATATGGCTTTAGCTGCATGGGGTATGAGATCGCCGGGGGGCTTGGCGTGAAAATGGCCAAGCCGGAGCGCGATGTGACCGTCATGGTCGGCGACGGCAGCTATATGATGATGAATTCCGAAATCGCCACCTCTGTGATGCTGGGCCACAAGCTCACCATTGTGGTACTCGACAACCGGGGCTATGGCTGTATCAACCGCCTGCAGCAGGCCTGCGGCGGGGCAGGGTTCAACAACCTGCTCAAGGATGCCAACCATGTGGTACCCAGCAATATTGATTTCGCACAGCATGCCGGTTCCATGGGGGCGATTGCGGAGAAGGTTTCCGGCATTGCCGAACTGGAAGCAGCCCTTGTGCGTGCCAAATCCTCCGACCGGACCCATGTGATCGTGATCGACACGGACCCGTTGACGACAACGGGTGAGGGCGGGGCCTGGTGGGATGTGGCCGTGCCGGAAGTCTCAAAACGCGCGGAGGTGAACGCCGCCCGCGCCAACTATGTAACCGCCACGTCTCAGCAGAAGGTAGACCGCTGACATGACCATACAGATCGGGATCAATCCCATTTCCTGGAGTAATGACGACCTGCAAAGCCTGGGTGGGGCGACGCCGCTGGAGACCTGCCTTGGCGAGATCAAGCAGGCAGGCTATGCCGGGTTGGAGCTTTACCATAAATGCCCGCGCCAGCCGGAAGCTTTACAGGCCGCCGTCGCCCCCTATGGCCTGAAAATCGTGTCAGGCTGGTATAGCGGCCGCCTGCTGGAGCGGGATGCGGATGCGGAAATCGCCGCCCTTCAGGATCATCTGAACCTCCTGAAGGCAATGGACTGTCAGGTCATGGTCTGGGCGGAAGTCACCGGCTGTGTCCATGGCGATATCGACACACCGGTCTCCCAGCGCCCGGTGATCCGGGACGAGCAATGGCCCGAATTTGCTGAACGCATGACCAAAGTGGCCGACTACCTGCGCGACCAGGGTATCGCCATGGCCTATCATCATCACATGGGCACCGTGATAGAGACCGAGGCCGAAGTCGACCGCCTGATGGCGGAGACCGGCCCGTCGGTCGGTCTGTTACTCGACACCGGGCATCTGGTATTCGCGGGCGGCGATCCTTACGCAACGCTTGAGCGTCATCGGGATCGCGTGGTTCATGTTCATTGCAAGGATATCCGCGCGGATGTGCTGGCCCGTGCCAAGGCGGAAGGCTGGAGCTTCCTGAACGGCGTGATCGAAGGCGTCTTCACCGTGCCCGGCGACGGCAGCATCGACTATCAGCGCGTCGCCGACATCCTGGCCGCCCAGGACTACAGCGGCTGGCTGGTCGTAGAAGCCGAACAGGACCCGGACAAGGCCAACCCCCTGCAATATGCCACCATGGGCCATCAACATCTGGAACAGGTTGCGCGCAAGGCCGGGTTGCTGGCCTAGACAACAGACGGTTCCATCCTGGAAAACCCCCGTCCGGGCAACCGGCGGGGGTTTTTGTTTGAATTGAAAAAGTGAGCTATTATAAGTGTTTATGGTGATTATGAGGTCTGTGGCATAGAAAGAAGGTTGATGCTGTGTTGTTTGGGATATGTGTTGCCTTATCGTTACTTTATGTTTTCGCAATTCTAGTACTGCCATTGTTGCACGCTGAATGGCTCCCTGTAACTTTTTCTACGCATATGCACTTCAACGAATGGGGGGATTACCTGACTGGTTTTGTGTCGCCATTAGCGCTCGTTTGGTTTGTTGGGACCCTAGGCCGTAAACTCATAAACAGGATTCCCCTTTCGGTCTTGATGTGATTCATGTCTCTTGTTGCCGAACGAGGGAGTTTTCATGAGCCGCCGCCGCTACGAACTGACAGATTTCGAATGGTCGATTATCGCACCTTTGCTGCCGAACAAGCCGCGCGGGGTACCACGTGTCGATGACCGGCGGGTGCTGAACGGCATTCTGTGGCGGTTCCGGGCAGGCACGCCTTGGGCGGAGATACCGGAGCGTTACGGCCCCCATACGACCTGCTACAATCGCTTCGTCCGCTGGCGCAAGGCCGGGGTATGGGATCGGCTTTTGGAGGCAATCTCAGCGGCTTACGACAGCGACATCGTCATGATCGACAGTAGTTGCGTCCGGGTCCATCAGCATGGTGCGACCGGTAAAAAGGGGGATCTGACGATGGCTGCATGGGCCGTTCCCGGGGTGGACTGACGACCAAGATCCATGCCCTTGTCGACGCTGAAGGTCGGCCGGTGAAACTGGCCCTCACGCCGGGGCAAGCTCATGACGGCCGATCAGCGGAGGGCCTGCTCAAAGACTTGAAGGAGGGGGCCATCCTGCTGGCCGACCGGGCCTATGACAGTGACGCCATCCGCGCCCTTGCCGACGCGCGCAAGGCCTGGGCCAATATTCCGCCAAAACGGAACCGCAAAAAGACCTTCGCCTTCTCAAGCTGGGTCTATCGCCAGCGCAACCTCGTCGAGCGCTTCTTCAACAAGCTCAAGCAATTCCGGGGCATCGCCACGCGATACGACCGTAACCCAGAGAATTTCCTGGCTGCCGTCAAGCTCGCTTCATGCCGCATCTGGATCAGAAGTTATGAGTCTGCGGCCTAGTCTATCAACGTAAAGAATTTGCCCTTCAGAGGAAGGAGTATGAGTTGCAGCGTTCTACGCTGGACCAACAAAAGGAAGAGTTGAGAGGATCGAAAGAAGCATTAGCAGATCAAGTTCGACAAGCTGAAAGAGCGAACGTTCTGGCAGGGAGGCAGCTATTCACATCATATTTCGGAAAGAAACATAAAGAGATAAGAGAGAATCTGGCTTCGAGCTGGGTGCCACATAATATTCATTTAGCACTTCTTGACGCATACAGACCGCAAGCTATTCCCAGTGACACATATAACCATTGGACCTTGGTGTGGCGTAGTCTACATGCCAGCATGAAAGAAACTAAAAGAGATATAGAACTGGCGAGCGAGATATACCAAGCTATCCACTCACTGAGTATTAACTGCGAGAGTTTTATTGACGATGTGTCTATGGCTCATCTCGAGAATTTCATAGACAGTAATTTGGAAAGCGAAATGCGAAGCATATTGGCAATGAATAGTTTTTTTAAATCGATCTACCCGAAAAGATATGAAGAAGCGCTCAGTGATTTCTAGGGCAGAGATATTTGGTAACTAATTGTTTTTGTTGAAAACGGAAATCCCTCCTGACATACCCCTGTCAGGAGGGGGTGTTTATATCCACCGGCAATTGATTTGCCGATGGAGGGGAAGATGCCGGAACCGTTTAAGAATTTCTTTAATGAAGCCCGCGTGAAGGGGCTGGCGACCCAGATTGTCAGCTATTGTCCGCAGTTTGACGGACAGGGCTTTGTCGATTTTGTCATATCCGGCCTGGAAGACCTTGAGTTGAAGGAGCGCAGCGCCCGCATTGCGGAGGGGCTGGGCCATTTCCTGCCTGCGAATTTCGCGCAATCCGCCATCATCCTGCAACGCTGCCTGCATCCGGACGAAGACACGGCCTTCCAGAGCGACGCGGATTTCGGGGCGGAAGGCGTGCGCGGCTGGATGATTGCGCCGATGAGCCACTATGTGGCAGAGCAGGGCATGGGGCATTTCGATCTCGCCATGGCGACCTTGAAGGAAATGACCAAGCGTTTTACGGCTGAATTCGCCGTCCGGTTCTTCCTGCTGGAGGACAGGGACCGGGCGCTGGCGATCATGGAGGACTGGATTTGTGACCCCAACCGCCATGTGCGGCGTCTGGTTTCCGAAGGCACGCGGCCCCGTCTGCCCTGGGCCATGCGTCTGCCGATGTTTCAGGAAGATCCCGCGCCGGTCTTGGCTCTTCTGGAGAAACTGAAGGATGACGGGGAAGAATATGTCCGCCGGTCGGTCGCCAATAACCTGAACGACATCGCCAAGGATCATCCCGATCTGGTGGCGGAGGTGGCGGCCCGCTGGATGAAGGATGCCACGAAGGAACGGCAATGGCTGGTGCGTCATGCCTTGCGGACGCTGGTGAAACAGGGGCATCCGAAAGCCTTGGCGGCCTTGGGCTTTGACGAGGCAGAGGTGGACCTTGCCCGCCTTGCCATCAAAACGCCGGTCGTGACATTCGGGGACGCCCTGGAATTCGAGGTGGAGTTGCAGTCAAAGGCCGCCAATGACCAGAAACTGGTGATCGACTATGTGGTTCATCACATGAAGGCGAACGGCAGCCTGACACCCAAGGTCTTCAAATGGACCACGATCACCCTGCCTGCCGGTGGGGCCCATAAGGCACAGCGCAAACATGCGATCCGGCCGATCACGACCCGGCGTTATTATCCCGGCCTGCATAAGCTGGAGATTGTCGCCAACGGCAAGTCGCTAGGGGTTGCCGATTTCGGCCTCACGATGGACTAGATACCAAAAATACTCCAACCAATTTCCGTTTTGCTCGTACAATAGAAGCCTTCAAAAGCATCTTGAGCTAGCACAGCTTCTATTTTTTCCTTAGACGAGCATAAGAATGAAAAGTGGCTATCCCAATGTGTCGTAAGTAGAAAGTCATGATTTTTCGGAAATATATTCACCCTGTAAGGTAAAATGTCTGTCTGAATGAGGTCATCAATAAGATGCAAATTGCGTTTTGTATCGAACTCGTCGCTGACCCAGACCCAGTCATGCCCAAGAGATTTCAGCGCAGCTAAAATCCTGTTTTCTAGAATTGGCGGTAAGCTCCCTTCTTCTGGCATGACAATATTATGGCTTTTCAAGCTTACAAGCTTGGCCTCAATATCGGGTTTGCAGAATTCCTTCCTTAGGGCGCGAATAGCCGTCTGCAACCCGATGTTGATCTCTGAAATATCGGAAAGTGACGTTAATTCTAAAACCGTTTTCCATGTAACCGGTTCACAGCGTTCGAGAAGCTCAAACTTTTCAAGGCCGTCATCGTGGGTCACAACGTCTACCGGGCCGTGTTTTCGCTGCAATTGAGCAATTTCAATGCCGAATTTATTAAGGTCTTCGGCTCTTACTCTCAGAAATGGATGCAAAATTACATATACGCTTTCGAAGCGGCCGTCGTAGAATTCAAGAATGTTGCCGCTTTGAGGGCAAAGTAATTTTGGAGGTTTTGACATTACTATATCCGAAATTCGTAATTGCTGAATTATTTTTCATAATTCAACTTATCCGTCGCGGGATGGCAAGACGAAACGACTTTCCTGCAACCAATCCGTAACCGGCAATCTGCTATACTGGGTTCATGTGGGCCACGTATAATTTATGCGCGGGCGCAGGCTTGCAAAGCGGAGCCACTTACCACAGGATCGGTCAATTAACGTCGATAACGGCAATAACAATAAGAGGTGAAACATGCCGGGTAATGGACATGGTGTCGTCCGCGATCTGCGGGATTTTAACGACCCTGAACAAGCGTTTGCAGAAATCACACGGATTTATGACGAAGGGGTCGCCAAGATACGGGCGGCCTTTGCTGAATTCGCCGCCGGGAACCGGGATATGGAGCCGGTTGAAGCTTTCTATCCCTACATGGGGATCGAGATCGAGCATCCCAAGCCGGTGTATGATGTGAAGACATCCTACGGGACGTTGGCCTTTCCCGGCTTCTACGGCACGACCCTGACCCGCCCGGAACTGTTCAGCGGCTATCTGAAAAAACAGATCCATCTTCTGCTGAAAAGCCACGGCAAGCCCGTCAAAATCGGCGTTAGCGACAAGGCCATCCCGCTGCCCTTCGTGATCGAGGAGGCGACGGCGGAGATTACCTCGGATGATGTGCATGATATGAAGCGTATCTTCACCATGCCCAATCTGGCGGATATCGATGACGCCATTGCCAATGGTGACTATGAACCGAAGGATGGCGAGGCCTTCCCGCTGTCGCTGTTTTCAGGGCCGCGCGTGGACCTGGGCTGTATGCGGCTTAGCCATTACACCGCCACCAGCCCGGACCATTTCCAGCGTTTCGTGCTGTTCACCAACTATCAGCGCTATGTGGATGAATTCATCAGATACGGCAAGGAGCAGGTCGCCAACGGCAGTGACTATGAGGCCTTTGTCGAACCGGGCGACGTGGTCACGCCGAACCCGAAGCTGACGGATATCCAGGCCTCCGGCACGCCCTTGGATCATCTGCCGCAGATGCCTGCCTATCACCTGAAACGTGCTGACCGCGATGGCATCACTCTGGTCAATATCGGTGTCGGCCCGTCCAACGCCAAGACGATCACCGACCATATTGCGGTGCTGCGCCCCCATTGCTGGATGATGATCGGCCACTGTGGCGGCCTCCGCCGGACACAGTCTCTGGGTGATTATGTTCTGGCCCACGCCTATATCCGGGAGGACAGCGTGCTGGACGACGACCTGCCGGTCTGGGTGCCCGTTCCGCCGATCGCCGAGGTGCAGGTGGCGTTGCAGGATGCGGTGGCGAAAGTCACTGGCCTGCACGGTCAGGATATGAAGATCAGCATGCGCACCGGCACGGTGGCGACCACCGATAATCGGAACTGGGAGCTTCGCCATGACGAGCTTTCCAAACGGTTCAGCCAGTCCCGCGCCATTGCGGTGGATATGGAAAGCGCGACCATCGCGGCCAATGGTTTCCGTTTCCGGGTGCCCTACGGGACCCTGCTTTGTGTGTCGGACAAGCCGCTTCATGGGGAGTTGAAACTGCGCGGCATGGCCAATGCCTTCTATCGGGAGCGGATCAGCCAGCATCTGGATATCAGCATCAAGGCGATCGAGACCCTGCGTGCCCAGGTGGATCAGCTTCATTCCCGTAAATTAAGGAGTTTCCGAGAGCCTGCCTTCCGTTAATATGCGTCAAATTTCCAAGGGAAGGGGGCAGATGTGACGCCCAATATGGTAATGGTTATCGGGGCCGCCACGACGGCGGTGTTCACCCTGAGACCCAAGCTGATCCGCAGACGTTGGTGGCGGGCGACAGTGACGCCGCTCGCCTCCATCATCGGGTCCGGTTTTCTGGTGTCCGGGCCGGTTCTGGAAGATGTTGCCGGAAACTGGGCCTGGGCGGCGATGCTGACCCTTTGCGGGATGGGCTATCTGTTCGGCTCGGCCGTCCGGCAGAATATCGCATTGGTCGAACCCATGATGGCGGAAGGCCCGCCACGGTCCATCGCCTTTCTGGAGCGTTTGTCCGGGCTGGCGCTCGCCTTGGCCTATTTTATTTCCGTGGCCTTCTACCTGAACCTGTTTGCGTCCTTTGCCCTGCGTGCGGCGGATGTGATTGACCCGGTCTATTCCCAGATTCTCGCCACGGGGGTGATTGCGATCCTTGGCCTGTTGGGCGGCTGGCGCGGCCTGACCGCCCTGGAGGGGGTCGAGGTGCCGACGGTTGGTGTGAAGCTGGCGTTTATTGCCGGCCTGTCGGCGGCCCTGGTCTTTGCCAATGTCGATAGTTGGCAGGCGGGGACGCTGCAACTGGTGACCGGGCATCCCGGAACTGGCATGCATGAAATCAGGACGCTGCTGGGCCTTGTAATCCTTGTGCAGGGGTTTGAGACCTCGCGTTATCTGGGCAGTGAATATGACAGCGCCATGCGTATTCGAACCATGCGCCGGGCACAGCTTTTGTCGACGGGGATCTATATCGTTTTCATCCTGATGGTGACGCCTTTCGCGCTGGGCGGTTTGCCGCCGGAAGGCAGGGAGACGGCCATTATCGACATGCTGAATCCCCTGGGCACTATGGTCGCCCCTCTGGTGATTTTCACCGCTTTGGCATCGCAGCTATCGGCGGCGGTGGCGGATATGAATGGCGCGGGTGGCCTGCTTTCAGATGGGACGCGGGGCCGGATTTCGGTCAAACTGGGTTATCTGGCAACGGCGGCGGTGGCGATCCTGGTCACCTGGGCTGGCGATATCTTCGAGATTATCGTCTACGCGTCAAAGGCCTTCGTGATCTATTACGGCCTGCAGTCGGTGACCGCCGTGGTCGCGACCTGGCGGCACAAGGACGGCATGAAGCGGCTGATCCAGATGACGCTCTATTCCCTGGCTACCCTGCTGGCGGTGGCGGTGCTGGTCTTCGGTATTCCGGCGGACGGGGTTTAAGGCCAATAGACTTGAGGGAAACAAAAAACGCCGACCGCGAAAGGGTCGGCGTTTTTCCGTAACTGTCAGGCCACCTGGGCTTATTTCGCGGACTTCATCAGGTCGACAAAGCGCTGGAACAGATAGTGGCTGTCCTGCGGGCCCGGGCTTGCTTCCGGGTGATATTGCACGGAAAAGACCGGCTTGCCCTTTACCCGGATTCCGGCCAGCGAGCCGTCGAACAGCGAGAAATGGGTGCCTTCGACGCCATCCGGCAGGCTTTCCTTATCCACCACAAAGCCATGGTTCTGGCTGGTGATCTCCACCTTGTTGGTGGTCAGGTCCTTGATCGGGTGGTTGGCGCCGCGATGGCCCAGATGCATTTTCGTGGTTTTCGCGCCAAGCGCCAGCGACAACATCTGATGGCCGAGGCAGATCCCGAACAGCGGCTTGCCGCTTGCCAGAATGTCCCTGATCATCGGAACCGCATAGACGCCCGTTGCCGCCGGATCGCCGGGGCCGTTTGACAGGAAGACGCCGTCCGGCTCATGGCGCAGGATGTCTTCCGCCGTGGCCGTGGCCGGAACAACGGTGACCTTGCAGCCAAGGCTTGCCAGATTGCGCAGGATATTGCGTTTCACACCAAAGTCGACGGCGACCACATGGAATTCCGGATCGGTCAGCTTGCCGTAACCCTCGCCCAGTTTCCAAAGCGTCTCATCCCAGTCATAGGTCTGGGTACAGGAAACGTCCTTGGCAAGGTCCATGCCTTCAAGGCCCGGCCAGTTCTGCGCCATTTTCAGCAGCGCGGGCAGGTCGAACTTGCCGTCCGGTGCATGGCATAGAACACCGTTGGGAGCGCCTTCGTTGCGGATACGCTGCGTCAACTGGCGCGTGTCCACACCGGAAATGCCCGGCAGGTTCTGGGCCTTCAGCCAGTCGTCCAGATGCTGCGTCGCCCGGAAATTGGATGGTTCGGTGATATCTTCCCGCAGGATACAGCCGCGCGCCGCCGGGGTCGTGGTTTCCACGTCTTCCGGGTTGGTTCCGACATTGCCTACATGGGGGAAGGTGAAAGTGATGATCTGCCCGGCGTAAGACGGGTCTGTCATGATTTCCTGATAGCCGGTCATGGAGGTGTTGAAACAAACCTCGCCGACTGTCGTGACTGCGGCACCGACGCCCCGGCCCCAGAAGACCGAGCCGTCCGCGAGTACGACCACCGCCGTTGCGCCCGGGGGTGGAGTCATATTTTCCAAGCCATTTGTCATGGAATTGCGGTCCTCGCCATTCGATTTTTCGAGGTTGTAAAGGAGAAGAGGGCATCCGTCAAGATTCAATGAAATTAAATTACTTAATAAAATCAAATACTTATACTTTTTGCAAAGGTTGCCTCTCCGGTATTTTTTCGGTAGGGTGCGCCCTTGTCGTAGAATTTGGTGCGCGTTGATGGAACAATCCGCGACCTGTGCGACCAAAAATTGTACAAATATGGAGGAAGATTGTGCGCGAGGAACTGAACCAGGCGCTGAAAGACGCCATGCGCGCAAAGGACAGCAACGCCGTTGCCACTCTGCGATTGATTTTGGCCGCTTTGAAGGACCGCGATATCGCGGCCCGCACCAAGGGGCAGCCTGACGGGATCACCGATGACGAGGTCCTGATGATGCTGCAAACTATGGTGAAACAGCGCCGTGAAAGCATCACCATGTATGAACAGGGTGGCCGCCTTGAGCTTGCCGAACAGGAAGCCGCCGAAATCGAGGTGATTGAACGCTTCCTGCCCAAACAGCTTTCCGAAGAGGAAATGGGCGAGGCGATTGACGGGCTGGTCAAGGAACTGGGCGCCAGCAGCCTCAAGGAAATGGGCAACGTGATGGGCGAATTGCGCACGCGTTTTGCCGGCCGGATGGATTTCGGCAAGGCCTCAGCCATGGTCAAGCAAAAGCTGGCCTGATGGTGAAAGGGGCGATGCGTCGTCCAGGTCAAATCGGCTCAAGACGGGCCATGATAAACCTGTTATCCTACCGGGCTTAGGGAACAGTCATGGCCTTTCCACCGGGATTTTTGGATGAAATAAAAGCACGTGTGTCGCTGGTCGATGTTGTCGGCCGGAGCGTACAACTGCGTCAGAAAAGCCGCGGTGACTTCTGGGGGCTGTCGCCCTTCAACACCGAAAAGACCCCGTCCTTCCACGTGCGCGAGGATCAGGGCTTTTACCATTGCTTTGCCTCCGGCGAGCACGGGGATCTCTTCACCTTTCTGATGAAGACGGAAGGCCTGAGCTTTCCGGAAGCCGTTGAACAGATGGCAGAGCTTGCCGGTCTTGAAGTGCCGAAGGCGACGCCGGAACAGGCGGCGCGCGAGAAGAAGCGGCACAGCCTCTATGAGGTGACCGAGGCGGCCTGCCGGTATTATCAGAAGGCCTTGCGACGCCCGGAAGGCCGTGAGGCGCTGGACTATCTGAAATCCCGTGGCCTGTCGGACGAGACGATTGCCGAATTCCGTCTGGGGTATTCCCCCAACGAGGGCAGTGGCCTGTGGCAGGCCATGAAAGATGAAGGCATCGATATGGACCTGCTGGTGGAGGCAGGGATTTACCGGCGCTCAAAGGACGGGCGTCCGCCTTATGCCTTTTTCCGGGACCGGGTTATGTTTCCCATCGCCGACAAACGCGGGCGTGTCATCGCCTTCGGTGGTCGCTTCATGGGGGATGCCAAGGCGGCGGGTATTGGCAAATACATCAACTCTCCCGATACACCGCTCTTCGACAAGGGGCGGACCCTCTACAACCATGCGCAGGCCCGAAAGGCGGTCTATGACGGGCAGCCCCTGATTGTTGCCGAGGGCTATATGGATGTGATCGCCCTTTCCCAGGCAGGATGGGCCGGTGGCGTGGCGCCACTGGGCACGGCCATGACGGAAGTGCAGATTGCGGAACTGTGGAAAATGGACAGCCTGCCCTATGTCTGTTTTGACGGCGATGCGGCAGGCCGGATGGCGGCGTCGCGCGCGTCGGACCGCGCCCTGCCGCAGTTGCAGCCGGGCAAATCCCTGCGATTGCTGTTCATGCCCGAGGGTGAGGACCCGGACAGCCTGATCCAGGCCAAGGGGCCGTCGGCAATCCAGCCGTTCCTGGATGCGGCACAGCCTTTGGACCAGTTCCTGTGGCAGCGTGAACTTGCCGTTGCGGAGCCGACGACCCCGGAAATGAGGGCCGATCTGGAGCGGCGGTTATTTTCCCTGGCCGACGGGATCGAGGACGAAACGGTCAAAAAACATTATCGCCGGGGCTTTTCCGATAAATTGTGGAACCATCTGCGGGCCATGAACCGGGCGGCAAACGGGAAGGGCCGTTTCGGCCGGACCTATGGCGGGGCCAAGGGAAAATGGCAGGAAGCGGAGCCCCGTGGCGAGGTGCTCAAAGGCCAGGTTGTCAAGGAATTGTCGCGCCGCACCCAGCAGATCGTGCTGGCGGCACTGATCAATCATCCGGGCGTGATCGACCAGTTTTTCGAGACGCTCGATCGAATCCATTTTGACGCAGACCTTGACAAAATTTGCCGTGAACTACAAAAGATCAGTTCTTCCGGGGAGACCCTTGACGTTGAGGTGGTGACAACCCACTTCTCAAGTCGTGGTGATGACGCGCTGTTGCGTTCGGTTCTATCCCGCCAGGTCTATGATCTGGCCCGGCAGGCCGGACCGCAGTCGACGGATGCAGAGGCGTCCGATCTGCTGGAACATCTGTTGATGTTGCAGACGCAGGATCACATCGCCGATGAACTGAGAAGACGGGATATGTCTGGCGCGGAAAGGTTGACACCGGAAGAACGAGAAGCGCGCGTGCTGGCCTTTCGCCGGAATTTTGATGAAGGCGAACATCGGCTCAGTGAAGGCGACGACGAATTTTAGCGACGGTTTTTCGGCGCAGGGGGACTGCGGCGACAACCGTTTATTTGCGTGACTTGAGGATGCTGGCTTAATGTCCACCAAACAAGCAGAAGCGACCGAAAACAAAAAAACCGATGAACAGCGGGATGCACCCGTTATCGGTGATGACCGCGCAGCGGTCAAAAAGCTCATCGCCAAAGGCAAAGAGCGCGGCTTCATTACCATTGATGAATTGAATGCGGCTCTGCCGCAGGAGAAGGTGTCCACCGATCAGATCGAGGACGTGATGACCCTTCTGTCCGAGATGGGCATCAATGTCATCGACAATGAAGAAAGCGAAAGCAGCGAAGCCAAGGACTATACCGAGGAAGAGGAAGAAAGCGACGGCAAGTCCGCCGCCGGGAACCTGTCCGACGAAGAAGTTGGCCGCACCGATGACCCTGTTCGCATGTATCTGCGCGAGATGGGCTCTGTGGAGCTGCTGTCCCGCGAAGGCGAAATCGCCATTGCCAAGCGTATCGAGGCCGGTCGCGAAAAGATGATTGGCGCGCTCTGCGAAAGCCCGCTGACTATGCGGGCGATCTCGCAATGGCATGACGAACTGGTCGAAGGCCGCCTGTTGCTTCGCGACGTCATCGACCTGGACGCGACCATGAGCAGCGGTCCGGATTCCGAGGACATGGATGACGAAGAAGCCATCCTTGCCGAAGAAGACGAGGCGGAAACCGACGAGAAAGCCGAAGAAAAAGCCCCGGAAAAGGCGAAACCCGCCGAGGGCGAGCCCGCCGCTGCCCCGGCAGAGGGCGCACCGGCCAATGATGAAGGCGGTGAGACCGCATCCGGCGAAGGCGACGACGGCGAAGACCCGGACGAAGCGGAAAACAACATGTCGCTGGCGGCGATGGAAGAGGCGTTGAAGCCGTCTGTCATCGAAACCTTCGACAATATCGCCGCGACCTACCAGAAACTGCAGCGCGCCCAGGACAAGCGTATGGGCTCCCTGCAGAAGGGTGAAGAGGTCTCCCGTTCCACGGAGCGGACCTATGAAAAGCACCGCCGCGACCTGATCGAGCTGATGGATTCCGTCCGCCTGAATAACCAGCGGATCGAAGAACTGGTCGAACAGCTTTATTCCATCAACCGTGACCTGACGGGGATGGAAGGCAAGATGATGCGTATGGCCATCAAGGCCCGCGTGAAACGTGAAGACTTCCTGAAGAACTATTTCGGCCGTGAGCTGGACCCGAACTGGCTGGAAGACATGGCGGACAAGTCCAATGCCTGGGCCCGCTTTGCCGCCAACTTCGGTCAGGATGTTGAAAAGACCCGCGAGAAGATCGGTGAGCTGGTGGCTGAAACCGGTATGCCGCTGCCGGAATTCCGCCGCATCAACCAATGCGTCCAGCAGGGCGAGCGTGAAGCAAGCCGCGCCAAGAAGGAAATGGTCGAAGCCAACCTGCGTCTGGTGATTTCCATTGCGAAGAAATACACCAACCGCGGTCTGCAGTTCCTTGACCTGATCCAGGAAGGTAACATCGGCCTGATGAAGGCGGTGGACAAGTTCGAATACCGCCGCGGTTATAAGTTCTCGACCTACGCAACCTGGTGGATTCGTCAGGCAATCACCCGGTCCATCGCGGACCAGGCGCGCACGATCCGTATTCCGGTGCATATGATCGAGACGATCAACAAGCTGGTGCGGACCTCGCGTCAGATGCTGCACGAGATCGGTCGCGAACCGACGCCGGAAGAACTGGCTGAAAAGCTGCATATGCCGCTGGAGAAAGTTCGTAAGGTTCTCAAAATCGCCAAAGAGCCGGTCAGCCTTGAAACCCCGATCGGGGACGAGGAAGACAGCCATCTGGGTGATTTCATCGAGGACAAGAACGTGCTGTTGCCGTCTGATGCGGCGATCCAGTCCAACCTGCGCGAAACCTGCACACGCGTCCTGGCGTCGCTGACGCCGCGTGAGGAACGTGTCCTGCGTATGCGTTTCGGTATTGGCATGAATACGGACCACACCCTGGAAGAGGTGGGGCAGCAGTTCTCGGTCACCCGTGAACGTATTCGTCAGATCGAAGCAAAGGCGTTGCGTAAGCTGAAACATCCGAGCCGCTCCCGCAAACTGCGGAGCTTCCTGGATTACTAGGCTTCCCGATGTTCAAAGAAAACCCGCCGCATTGCCGGCGGGTTTTTTGTTTTCTGAAACATTGCCGTAAAGAAATAGGCGTTATCTATATCTACTATATCGAATTCCAATCAATTTTACGTTTCTTTCCTCAAGGGGTCATCCTTCTGACGCCGCGCTGTAACATTAAAGCCATACAGGAAGCTTGAAATAATATTTCTGTATGACGCGAATTCAGCAGGGCGCAATGCGCGCCGATGGGGAAAAGATGTTCACGCGTATCCGTTCCAAGATCGACCTGAAGCTGGGGCTTGCTCTGGTTTTTATTCTCTCTGTGGCGATGGCCGGTATTCTCTTTGCCAATATGGCGGTCCTGGACCGTACCTTGGCGGCGGAAGAGGCCCGGACCCAGTTGTTGCGGGAAACCAACCAGTCCTTGCGTGCGGAAATCTTCACCTTGCAGAAAGACTATCAGGCGATCCCGTTGAAACTGGAGGTCAATGCGGTCGGGGCCATCAAGACCTGGGCGGAAAGCCAGGGGGCAGCGCGCTTCGAGTATAACGGGCGCGCGGAAATCAAGACCCGCTATAAAAAACGCGGCCAGCGGCGGGACCTGGGCAAGCCGGGCCGCTTTGTCGTGGATGACGGTAAGGGCGCGCCTGCGGTGGCCTATGGTGATTTCAAGGATGGCGCCTATACCGGCAAGGTGGTGGAATATCGCTTCTCGTCCATTGCCCTGGACAATCTGCAAGCGGAGGTCGAGCGCATCGTATCGGAGAATGATGGGCCGGCGGCCTTGGCGCGCAAGGTGGTTTCCCTGAAGGCGGATCTTGCCGATGCGGCGCTCGAGGCGGAAAACAAGCGTGTCTCGATCCTCTCCATGGTGGATGAAATCAAGCGCAAGGACGACGAGGTCAATGCCTTCACCGAACAGGCGAAGCTGTTCCTGATCGTACTTGGCGTGGCGTCGATCCTGGTCGTTTTCGCAATCGTCTATTCTATCGGGCGTATTCTGATTACGCGCTCGCTTGTGCGGTTGCAGGCGGGCATCCGGGCCGTGGCCGATGGTGAGGATGTGACGTTGAAAGAGGATACGCGGCTGGACGAGATCGGCTCGTTGGCGCGTGGTATCAATCGCTTCCAGGAAGCACGCGACGAGGCGGCGGCCCTTCGTGAGCAACAGGAAAGGGAACGCCTGGAGACCCAGAAGGCCGTGGAAAATCGCCTGCGGACGGTGGCGGAACAACTGGAGACGGGCATGAATTCCAGTGTCCGCAATCTGACGCATTTTGCGGATGATCTTGTTTCCATGTCGGATCGCCTGCGGGGGCTTGCGTCCAATACCAACGACCAGGCCGGTGAGGCCAGCGAGCTTGCCAGCGAGAATGCCAATGCGGCCGACGAGATCATGAAGATGGCGCAAAGCCTGGTTGCCCATGGTGAGGAAATCTCCCAGGCGGTGCGGCGCCAGCGCCAGTTGACGGAACTCGCCAACCGGGAGGCGCAATCCGCCGGCCGCACCGTCGCGCAATTGCATGAGGCGGCGGCCCAGGTGGAGGGCATCGTCGAGATCATCCAGGATATCGCGGGCCAGACCAATCTTCTGGCGCTGAATGCAACCATCGAGGCCTCCCGCGCCGGGGCGGCGGGGTCCGGTTTCGCGGTTGTGGCCGGTGAGGTGAAGAAATTGTCCCAGGAGACCGCCGGGGCAACCCAGAATATTGCCGAGCGGGTCAAGACGATCCGCAATGTGGCGAACCAGGCGGCCAAGGGTATCTCCGCGATAGAGGGCCGGATTTCAACCGTGGAGGGGTCCATGGGAGAACTGGCGACATCTTTTGAGCGCCAGATGAGCACCTCCACCGGGATTGCGGGCCATATGGAAACCAGCCTGCGCAACGCGACCCGTGTCTCGCAGAGCAATGCCGCCATGCGGGAGGCCGCGCAAAGCACGGGTTCCGCCACCGGACAGTTGACCGATACCTCCGACAGCATCAAACAGGCCATGGGTGCCATGCGCGACGAGTTGACCCGCATCCTGCGCACGGCCTCGCAAAGCCAGACCCTGCAGGCGGCGGAATAAAGGCGGGAACAGGTGGAAATTTCCCCTGTTCCCTCGCTCCCCTCTTGCCAGCAGGCAAGGGGCCGGATAAAACCCGATTGTCAATCCGCATGTAATGTGGAAGTGGGCCTGTAGCTCAGCTGGTTAGAGCGGACCGCTCATAACGGTTTGGTCGCGGGTTCAAGTCCTGCCGGGCCCACCATTTTTTCCTAAAATCAGTTGATTCTGTCGTTGAAACTACTCAGTCGGTGGGCAGGGTCATCTGGTCATCCAGTCTGTCTTTTATGCGCTTGGCCACGGCGATCTGCCGGTTTGATCCCTGCATTTGCTGCAGCCGCTCTGCGGCTAATGCGTTGCCGGCTTCCTCTGCCTGCAGATACAGCGCATAGGCCAACTCCCAGCTTTGCTCGCCGTTATAGCCGTTCGCATAAATATCGCCGAGGATAAGCATACCGAAGTGATTGCCTTGAAGGGCAGCTCTGGTGAAATATTTAGTCGCCTCCTTGGGGTCGGCTTTTTCGCGCGGATCCTCCGGACACATCAGGATTGACCCATATTCGGCAAGGCCGTCAGGGTGGTTCTGTTCCGCCGAGAGCCGGGCCCAGCGGCGATTTTTTGCATGGTTTCGCGGGGCGAATTCGCCTTTGCGGTAGCAAATACTGAGCATCAGTTGGGCCTCTGCCTCACCATTTTTGGCGGACAAATAGAGCCATCGCATCCCGGCTTCGATATTCTTGTCTATCGGATCGCCTGCTAAATAAATCTTTGCGAGGAAGAGTTGGGGGCGGGCACTGCCCGCGTGGGCGTGCCAATTGACGATCGCCAGCGTTTCTTCGGGGTTTTTGTCCAGGCACTCCCAGAAATCTTCGTTGATCCCGTCCAGGTCAGGAGGTTTTGGTGTGTCGAGTGGGGCGAATTCCTCTGGATGGGTTTCCACATAGGTTTCGGGGTCGCAGAGTACACGTTCCAATGCCTCACGTGCGACTTCGTAACCCATGTCCGCCGCGCGCTGAAACCAATACAAGGCTTTGACGGGATCAGCCGGTATGTCTGGCTCTCCCGCCGCTTCATAGACATGACCCAGGAAAATTTGTGCGGCGGCGGCGCCAGCTTGTTGATTGGGGAATTCGGCGGCTTCTTCGAGCAGCGCCATGGCCTTTGGAATATTCTGTTCGGTTCCCTGGCCGAAAAAATAATGCATGCCCAGAAAATGCCGGGCGAAATTTTCGTCCTCGTGACCTGTCGAAGATTCTAAGGCAGCCATCGCCGGAAAGGATGTCTCATAGTCGCCGTCGCCATAAGCCTTCACGGCGGCATGGTAGTCCACCCCTTTTGCTGTTTTTTTGAACGGATTCAGCCGGTTGAGTACCATAGTCTTTACCTCCCCCTCAATGCGCAACCACTGCGCTGCTTCGCAGCTGCACGCTGCTGTTAACGTCTGTACGCGTGAGGCGGTATGGAAGGAGAAGGTGGGTTTTTGTTGCGGTAATCAAAAAAAAGACCGGGGCAGGCACCCCGGTCTGTGACGCCAACGTAGTATTTATTTTAAAATTTGGGCCATAATTTTCTTCACTAGAGCGTCTACCTGTTTGTCGACGGCTGGTTTCATCTTTTCAGCCCATTCATCCAGATCCATTCCCGGCAGTTTTGGCAGATTAATAAACTCTACCAATTCTCCACTTAACTTCTGATGTTTGTGAAAGCGGTCCTCTGCGTCAGCCTCGCGGTCTGTAAGGGTGATGCCGTCTTTTCGGGTGTCCACTGTATTGCCAGCAAACAATCCGATCGTTTCGCCATCTTTCTTTAGGCGAACCTCAAGGTCCGCCCTCATGGCTCGTATAGCCTTGTTCAATTTCCAGAGGCGTTCTTTTTTGTATGAGATTTCGCCGTCTTTAAGGTATTTTTCAGGAGTGTGACCTCCATGTATGTGCTCCACCTCTATGCCAAGATTTTTAAGTTCTTTCGTTAGCGCTTTAGTAAGCGCATCCATTGCCATTTCGATCGATTTATTCGTTTTAGCCTGCGTTTCCTTATTGCCACGGCTCTCATGGAAGATGAGGCCCTTGAGCGGATCATCAATTGGGAGAGGAAGGTAAATCGAGTCTTCATGGTCGTTTGCCGGAAACTCTGTTGTTGAAGGTCCTTCACTCGGATCAGAGGGAAACTCCTCGCGCCTGCCTTGGGGTGGTTTCGGGGGGATCAGGCCGGGCGATGGTTCGGCCGGATCGGCAATCTGAGTCCGTGTTGATGGTTTCCAGTCGGGTGTGTTGTTGGCTTTTGACCAAAAGGTTGGACCGCCGTTAATGCTGCGCGGGACAAGAAGCATCTCAGCGCCGTCTTTGAACTTGGCGCTGAACAGGCTGCTGCCCGGTTCCGTTTCTTTCAGGTCGTCCACGACAATCTTTTGGCCATCGTCCAACTGGATGACCGACTTGCCGGATATGTCACCTAGGAGGGGGAATAGCTGAAGTAATTGATCTGCGGTTTCAACACGGCCTTCTTCAATGGCGTCGGGCAGTCCCCGGACTTCCCGAGCCAGCACCTCGCCCGCCTTTTCTGTGGCTTCCTTATTCAGGTTAGGGACGCCCGGCGGTGGTGGGAGTGTCGCGGGCACAAAGCCGGCGGCAGCCACCTGCACCGGCCTATCTTTTACCCGGTCCAGTTCCTCATTGATCTTTTGTTCGGTGGGGCCGCCGGGCTGCATGATGCCGTCGGACGTGAGGTCGTGCTTTTTCTGAAAGGCCTTGATGCCGTCAACCATGGCCTGGTCTGGCGTGTCGCTTAAGCCCCAATCTGGCATGTCATAGTGATTGAGGTTGTGAAGGGCTGTCTTCGTGCGAAGGACGTCCTTGGGATCGACGTCATAGGTTTTTCCAATGGTGTTCTCCACCTGGAAGCGATTTGGTCGGCTCATCTGGTCTCCTGGAAAATGCCGTTAGGGCCGTGTCCAGGAGTGGCTGACATGCGCGTCCCATGGGCACGACCGATCATGACCGGCCAGGCTGGCCGGTTGCGATTGGTTGGATTTTGGGGAGGCGTTATCTGCCTAATGGTTGTCGGGTCTGATGTCCCGGCCGGGCAGGCGCAGTTATCTAAATTCCCTGGGCGTTGAGCTACCAGGAATTCTGAAATCTATGAGTTGGTTTTGAGTTGTTCTGTTCCTCTAAAAAGAACATATATAGAACAAAATCATAAACATGTTATTTTGTCAAGACGTGTGAGGTCAAGGGCACCTCAGGTTGCTTGTCCCATGAACAATCTTAGGGCCTCTCCAGCCTTTCTGAAATCCGGTTGCTCCTCGGGACGGCAAGCCCCCATGAGCAGGGTTCTTGACCGAGTAGGACGTTTGCCCTAATACTGGATTGCGATATAGGACGTTTGTCCTAATTGTCTACGCTAATGTCCTGAGGAGGGTGAGATGGGGGAAATGACAACGCGGGATCGCATTGTGGAGGCGGCCGATCAGCTTTTCTACCAGCGGGGCTTTGAGCATACGTCTTTTGCCGATATCGCCGACGCGGTGCGGATTTCCCGCGGCAACTTCTATTACCATTTCAAGTCCAAGGACGAGATTCTGGATGCTGTGATTGCCCTGCGGTTTGCCAATACAAAAAAAATGCTGGCGCAGTGGGAGGTTGACGGCGGAGACCCGGCGGGCCGTATCCGCTGTTTCATCAAAATTCTGATAACCAATCAGGCCAAGATAAGGCTGTATGGCTGTCCGGTCGGCACCTTGAGCAGTGAACTTGCCAAGCTGGGCCACGCTGCCCAGGCAGATGCGAACGATCTTTTCACCTTGTTTCACCGCTGGCTGAAGGGTCAATTCGTGGCGTTAGGCCGGGAAAATGAGGCTGATGAACTGGCGATGCATCTGCTGGCCCGCAGCCAGGGTGTCGCAACGCTGTTCAACGCCTTCCAGGACGATGCTTTTGTGGAGGCGGAAGTGAGCCAGATGTGCGACTGGCTGGACAGCGTTATCAAAGGCGAAACATCTATAAAATCCGAATAGGGGCGGGAAATATGTTTGCTGTATTCCTCAAATTCTCCGGCAACAGGGCGAAGGCCGGTCAGTTCATGGACGGCCACAAGGCTTGGATAAAGCGGGGTTTTGATGACGGTGTCTTCCTGATGGTCGGCAGCCTGACGCCCGATCTGGGTGGGGCTGTACTGGCCCATGGCACATCCCGTGACGCGTTGGAAGCCCGTGTGAAGGACGATCCTTTCGTCGCGGAAGACATTGTGACGGCAGAAATCCATGAGATCGCACCGGCCAGGGCTGACGAGCGTCTCAATTTCCTGCTGAGCTGAAAAGGGCGCTAGAACAATGAGCAAGACGATAGAAGCCCCGGATGGGCAACCGCGTTGTGGCTGGTGTGCGGCGGCCCGTGAATTTTTCGACTATCATGACAGGGAATGGGGCTTTCCGGTTGATGACGACAGGCGCTTGTTCGAGAAGTTATGTCTGGAAAGTTTTCAGTCAGGGTTAAGCTGGCGCACGATCCTGGCCAAGCGTGAGAATTTTCGCGCCGCCTTTCACAATTTTGATTTCGACCGGATTGCAGATTATTCGGAAAAGGATCGCGAGCGCCTGTTGCTGGATGCCGGGATCGTCCGCCATCGCGGCAAGATCGAGGCTGTGATCAACAATGCCGCACGGGCAAGGGAACTGATTGATCAGGAGGGGTCTCTGGCGGCTTTCGTCTGGCGGTATGAGCCGGACCCGGCACAGCTTGCCGCGCCGCAGAGCCAATCAACCTCGCCGGAATCCGTTGCCTTGTCCAAAGAATTGAAAAAGCGCGGATGGAAATTTGTCGGCCCGACCACGGTTTATGCCTTCATGCAGGCCATGGGGCTGATCAACGATCATGTGGAGGGCTGTATCATGCGGGAAAAGGTGGAGAAGGCCCGCGCGGCCTTTACCCGCCCGACAGCCTGAAACCCGCAGCACAGGCCGCGTGACGGCGGATGCTGCGGGTAAATGATCGCCGGTCTGAAATTAACCATTAAAGCATGAATATGTGACAGGACGATGTATCGTTTCCGGGTTGGTGTAAGCCAAATTCAACCCGGAAACGGTCAGCAAGTATGACCCAAATTCAAAAATCTTGTTACATGGGGTGCCTTGCGTAATGCGTCAAGACATACTATTGACAACGCCTGCCCATATTTAGGCAGCTAAACTTTTTAGTTTGTACACATAAAATATGCTCAAAGAGACCATGGAAAATAAACAAGCTCCTCTAGCCCAAACGGCCGGGGGGTCTAAAACCTCTGCGGCTGCACTTGAACGAGGGAAAAAGCGGGTTTCGCTTCTGTCCCTCTCGATCATGGCGCTTGCTGTCGGTGTCGTTACCGGCTTTGGCGCTATCGTGTTCCGCTTTATGGTTGGTGTTATTCACAATTTTGCCTTCCATGGTGAACTTTCCGCCGTTTATGACGCCAACGTCTTCGGCCCGCCAAGCGAGTGGGGTCCGGCCCTGATCCTGGTGCCGATAATAGGCGGGCTGATTGTGGTCTTCCTGGTGAAGAAATTTGCCCCGGAGGCTCGCGGTCATGGCGTGCCCGAGGTGATTGATGCGGTCTATTTCCGCCAGGGTGCGATCCGCCCGGTCGTGGCCGTCGTGAAATCGCTCGCCTCCGCCCTGTCGATCGGGACGGGCGCGTCGGTCGGTCGCGAAGGCCCGATCATCCAGATCGGTGCGGCCCTGGGGTCCAGTCTTGCGCAGTGGACGAAGCTGCCTGCCGGACAGCGGATCGTGCTGCTTTCGGCCGGTGCCGGTGCGGGGATCGCGGCCACCTTCAACACGCCGTTGGGCGCGGTGATCTTCGCCGTTGAACTGATGATGCCGGAGATCAGCGTACGCACCTTCCTGCCCGTGGTCGTGGCAACCGGCACGGCGACCTATGTGGGGCGCCTGTTCTTCGGCCTGCAGCCCGCCTTTGTGGTTCCGATCGCCCATGCACCGGAACTGGCGCCGCTGCATATCTTCGGCTTTATCGGCTATGCCATTCTGGGGATCGCCTGCGGCCTGGCGGCCTGGTCCTTTATCCGGGGCGTGCATTCCGCGGAGGAACTGTTCGAACGCCTGCCGTTTAATGACTATGTCAAAGCCATTCTCGGCATGGGGACCGTGGGGGTCATGCTCTATCTGTTCCAGAGCCAGGCCGGTCACATGTTCATCGCGGGCACAAGCTATGCAACGATCCAGGCGGTTCTGCAGGGGACAATGAATGCCTTGCCGCTGCTGGCGCTGTTGTTCCTGGCAAAGCTGGCGGCCACCTCGATCAGTCTTGGCGCGGGTGCGTCGGGCGGCGTCTTCGCGCCGTCGCTGTTCCTGGGAACGGCGCTGGGTGGCCTGTTCGGCGGGATTGCGGCAATTGTCCTGCCTGAGGCGGGCATGAACGCCGCCGAAGGCGCGATGGTCGGCATGGCATCCGTCAACGCGGCCTCTACCGGGGCGGCGCTGACTGCCATTGTGATGGTCTTCGAGATGACCCGCGACTATAACATCATCGTGCCGATGATCATCGCGGTCGCCATTGCGGTGGGCATCCGCCGTATGCTGATCGACGAAAATATCTACTCGATCAAATTGCTCAGCCGCGGTCACCATATTCCGAAGGACCGGCACAGTAACATGTTCATGGTCCACCCGGCCAAGGACGTCATGCATGACATTTCCTATGTGCTGGACGCGGACAAAACCCTGGCAGAGGCACTGCCTGCGGACTTTGGCGAGAAACGCGGCCCGGTTCTGGTGGCCCACGACGGACATGTCCTCGGGGTGATCGAGAATATTGATGCGCTTTTGCACCGGAAAATCACCGCACCGGACAGCTTGGTACGCAGCTATACCAACCGGAAGTTCGTTCTGGCGCGGTCCGGGAACATTCTGGACGACGTGCTTCGGCGCATGGCGCGGCGGGAGCATACAACCGCGCTGGTCGTTGCCAAGCGTTCCGGTGTTCCGCGTGTAGAAGATGTTCTGGGCGTGATCAGCCAGCATGGCGTTGGCGACAGCCTGTTGGCGGAACTGCGGTCAATCTCCAGCTAACAGACCTGAATGACCTGACAAGAAAGCGGCTTCCCGGCGGAAGCCGCTTTTTTTAGTCGCGTATTATATTTCCATTGTATGGCAATTTTACCACCAGATAGGTCGCTATTTAGTTCAAATTCGTCGTAGGCCGTACATTGCCCCTACTGAAAATACCGCAATATTCTGTCGCCCGATTATGGTTTCGGGTAAGGGTTTAACAACGTGGCCGCCATCCTTGTACGGATGGAATAAAAAGCAGGTCTTCTCCGAACAGATTTTCCAATTTCCCACGCCTTTTGTGGGAGGGGGGAACTGCGTCCTAAATCAGGACAGGTGATACCGCTCGGTCGCGCATCAGCTTAGGGAGATTGTGTCTCATGGCGGGTCGTAACGCATTATTCATCCCCGGACCGACCAACATGCCGGATCGTATTCGCAACGCGATTGATCTTTCCATGGAAGATATGCGCGCGCCGGATTTTCCGGAATTCACCAAGCCGCTGTTCGAGGACCTGAAGAAGGTCTTTCAGACTGAAACCGGTCAGGTCTTCCTGTTCCCGGGTTCCGGCACCGGTGGCTGGGAAGCGGCGATCACCAACACGCTGTCGCCGGGCGACAAGGTCCTGATCAGCCGTTTCGGCCAGTTCTCCCATCTCTGGGTGGATATGTGCGAGCGCCTGAAGTTGAACGTCGATGTGATCGACGTTGAGTGGGGCACGGGCGTTCCGGTTGAGGAATATGCCAAACGCCTGGAGGCGGACAAGGCCCATGAGATCAAGGCGGTCTTCTGCTGTCACAACGAAACCGCAACCGGTGTCACTTCTGACATTTCGGCGGTCCGCAAGGCGCTGGATGCAGCCGATCACCCGGCGTTGCTTTATGTGGATGGCGTCAGTTCCATCGCCAGCATCGATTTCCGCATGGACGAATGGGGTGTGGATCTGGCGGTCAGCGGCTCCCAGAAAGGCTTCATGCTGCCGACGGGTCTGGCCATCGTCGGTGTCAGCCAGAAGGCTCTGGAAAAACGCCACACCGCACAATCGACCCGTTGCTTCTTCGATTTCGAAGACATGATCCGCCTGAATGCACAGGGTTACTTCCCCTACACCCCGGCAACCACCTTGCTGCGCGGCTTGCGCGCATCGGTTGACATGCTGCTGGAAGAGGGGCTGGAAAACGTCTTTGCCCGTCATCACCGCATGGCCGAGGCGGTTCGCCGTGCGGCAATCGACGGCTGGGGCATCGGTGTCTGCGCCAAGGGGCCGGAATGGTATTCCGACACGGTAACCGCCGTGACCGTCCCGGACGGCTTTGACGGCAACCAGGTCGTGAAACATGCCTACTACCAATACAACCTGTCGCTGGGCGTCGGCCTGTCGAAAGTTGCAGGCAAGGTCTTTCGTGTCGGCCATCTGGGCAGCCTGAACGAGTTGATGATCCTGCAAGCCCTGGCCGGTTGCGAAATGACCATGCGCGATCTGGGTATCCCGATCGAGGCCGGCAGTGGTGTGGCCGCAGCGGAAGAATATTTCCGTGAAACCGCAACGCGGGCGCAGGCCCTGGCCGCTGAATAAGACGCGACCTTCAGACCCTATTCTTGAGAGGTTTATGCCATGAGTCACACAATTTATCAGCCCGTTGTCTCCCGCTTGCAGCGCAGCGAACTGGCCGTGCCGGGGTCGAACCCGTCGATGATCGACAAGGCCGCCGACAGTGCTGCCGACTATATCTTCCTTGATGTCGAAGACGCGGTTGCCCCGCCGGACAAGGAACAGGCCCGTGCCAATATCATCCAGGCGCTGAACGACATCGACTGGAAAGCCAAAGGCAAGACGATCTCTGTGCGTATCAACGGTCTGGATACCCATTACATGTATCGCGACGTGGTCGATATCATGGAACAGGCCGGGGACAAGCTGGATACGATCCTGGTGCCGAAAGTCGGCGTCCCGGCGGACCTCTATATGGTAGAGGCCATGTGCAACCAGATCGAACAGGCCAAGGGCTACACCCGTCAGGTGGGGCTTGAAGCCCTGATCGAAACGGCGCTTGGCATGGCCAATGTTGAATCCATCGCTCAAGGCTCCAAACGCCTGGAAGCCATGCATTTCGGTGTTGCTGACTATGCCGCCAGCAACCGCGCGCGTACGGTCAATATCGGTGGCCTGAACCCGGATTATCCGGGCGATCAGTGGCATTTTGCCCTGTCCCGCATGACGGTTGCCTGCCGGGCCTATGGCCTGCGCGCCATCGATGGTCCGTTCGGCGATTTCAACGATCCGGACGGTTATATCCTGGGTGCGAAACGTGCAGCCGCACTTGGTATTGAAGGGAAATGGGCGATCCATCCCTCCCAGATCGAACTGGCCAATGACGTCTTCTCCCCGCCGGCAGCGGAAGTGGACCGCGCCCATCGCATCCTGGAAGCCCTGCGCGAGGCAGAGGCTGCCGGGCGTGGCGCTGCTCAGTTGGACGGCAAGATGATCGACGCGGCCTCTGCCCGTATGGCGGAAAATGTCGTGAATATCGACCAGGCGATCAAGGCGCGCTCCGCGTAAGCAGGCAGGCAGAACAGGGAGGACATCCAATGGATATCCATGAGTATCAGGCAAAGGAACTGTTGGCCGGTTTCGGCGTGCCGATCGCGCGCGGCGGCCTCGCCTACAGCCCGGAACAGGCAACCTATCGCGCCCGTGAACTGGGTGGCGACAAATGGGTGGTGAAGGCTCAGATCCATTCCGGCGCACGCGGCAAAGCGGGCGGCATCCGCGTCTGCGAAAACGACAAGGAAATCTGGGAAGCGGCAGACGACCTGCTGGGCAAGACCCTGGTCACGCACCAGACCGGTCCGCAGGGCAAGACGGTCTATCGCCTCTATGTGGAAGAGGCGACCAATATCGACCGGGAGATTTATCTCGGCTTCGTCCTGGACCGGAAACATGAACGGGTCTGCGTCGTGGCGTCTGCGGCTGGTGGCATGGAGATTGAAGAAATCTCTGCGGAACAGCCCGACAGCATCATCCGCGTCGCGGTGGAAAGTGCTGTCGGCATGAAACCGTTCCAGGCGCGTGAAATCGCCTTCAAGCTGGGCCTGGAAGCAGGCCAGATCAGCAAGGCGGAAAAGGCGATCCTGGGCTGCTATCGGGCGTTCCGTGAAATGGACGCCACCATGGTGGAGATCAACCCGCTGGTGGTGACCGGCGAAGGCGAGTTGGTCGCGCTCGACGCCAAGATGAGCTTTGACGAAAACGCCATGTTCCGCCGTCCGCATATTGCGGAATTGCGCGACAAATCACAGGAAGACCCGCGCGAGACCTATGCGGCGGATCGCGGTCTGTCCTATGTGGGGCTGGACGGCAATATCGGCTGCATCATCAACGGTGCGGGCCTCGCCATGGCGACCATGGACATGATCAAACATGCCGGTGGGGAGCCTGCCAACTTCCTTGACATCGGTGGCGGCGCGTCGCCGGAGCGGGTGACCAAGGCCTTCAAGGCGGTGCTGGCCGATGATGGGGTCGAGGCGATCCTGGTGAACATCTTTGCCGGTATCAACCGTTGTGACTGGGTGGCCGAAGGCGTGGTCCAGGCGGTTCAGAATATCGACCTGAAAATCCCGCTGGTGGTCCGTCTGGCGGGCACCAATGTGGAAGAGGGGCGTGAAATCCTGAAAAACAGCGGCCTGCCGATCATCACGGCGGAAAGCCTGGGCGAAGCGGCAGACAAGGCCGTTCAGGCCTGGCGCGACAACACGGCCAAATCGGCCTAGGACGAGAGGGAGGATAAAATGGCTATTCTTTTGAACGAGACCACCCCCGTTATCGTCCAGGGCTTCACCGGCCGGATCGGGACATTCCACGCCCAGGAAATGATGGATTACGGCACCAATGTTGTCGGCGGGGTGACACCCGGCAAGGGCGGCACGACCCATCTGGGCAAGCCGGTCTTCAACACCGTGCGAGAGGCGGTGGAGGCAACCGGTGCTACCGCCTCCGTGATCTTTGTACCGCCGCCCTTCGCCGCGGATTCCATCATGGAAGCGGCAGATGCGGGCATCCAATATGCGGTCTGCATCACCGACGGCATTCCCGCCCAGGACATGATCGAGGTGAAACGCTATATGCGCCGTTACAAGCGGGAGCAGCGCATGATCCTGACCGGGCCGAACTGTGCCGGGTCGATCAGCCCGGGCAAGGCGATGATGGGCATCATGCCGGGCCATATCTATATGCCGGGCAAGGTCGGCGTTGTCGCCCGGTCCGGCACGCTGGGCTATGAGGCCGCCGCCCAGATGAAGGCGCTGGGCATCGGGATTTCCACCAGCATCGGCATCGGCGGAGACCCGATCAACGGCAGTTCCTTCCAGGATATCCTGGAACATTTCGAACAGGATGCTGAAACCGAAGCGGTCATGATGATCGGTGAAATCGGTGGCCCGCAGGAAGCGGATGCCGCCCAATTCATGCGCGATCATATGTCGAAACCGGTTGTCGCCTATATCGCGGGCTTGACGGCGCCAAAGGGCCGCCGGATGGGCCATGCCGGGGCGATCGTTTCTGCCTTTGGGGAATCCGCTGCTGAAAAAGTGGAAATCCTGAAGGAAGCAGGTGCTCTTGTCGCGCCTAACCCATCGGAGTTAGGCTCCACCATGGCGCAAGCCCTGGCGGGTAAGCCTGCGGCGTGACAAGATCCCCGGTTGGTGTAATACAGACCCCTATCTCGCTTCACCAACCGGGGGCCCCTTTCGGGGGAAACCATCGAAACCGATTGTAAGAGGTATCTGAATGTCCAAGCCAAAAGTGATCGTGACACGACGTTGGCCGGAACAGGTCGAGGCGGAAATGCAGCGTCTGTTCGATGTTGAGTTGAACACCGATGACCGGCCAATGACCAAAGATGAAATCCGCAATGCCATGATGCGTGCGGATGCCCTCTGCCCGACGGTGTCGGACAAGCTCGGCCCGGCGATCTTTGCAGGTGAGGGCATTCGCACCAAAATCCTCGGCAATTTCGGGGTCGGTTTCAACCATATCGATATCGAGGCGGCGAAGGCGGCAGGGGTCAGGGTGACCAACACCCCCGGCGTGCTGACGGATGCCACGGCGGATATCGCGCTCACCCTGATCCTGATGGTGGCCCGTCGGGCGGGTGAAGGCGAACGGGAAGTGCGCGACAATGCCTGGACCGGTTGGCGGCCGACGCATTTGTTGGGCACACAGGTAACGGGCAAGACTTTGGGCATCATCGGCATGGGGCGTATCGCCAAGGCCGTAGCCCACCGTGCCCATCATGGTTTCGGTATGGACGTGGCTTTCTATAACCGCTCCAAGGTCGATGAGGCTGAGGCGCGCAGTCTGGGTGCCCGTCAGGTCGATAGTATCGACGAAGTTTTGGAAACTGCGGATTTCGTCTCGCTCCATTGTCCGGGCGGTGCGGAAACCTTCCATCTGATGAATGCGGAACGCATCGGCAGGATGAAGCCGTCGGCCTATCTGATCAATACCGCCCGCGGCGATGTGGTTGACGAGCAGGCGCTGGCAACAGCCTTGAATGATGGCACGATCGCAGGCGCAGGTCTGGACGTCTACCAGGGCGAACCGGATATCGCACCGGCGCTGCTATCTGCCAAAAACACGGTGCTTTTGCCGCATCTGGGCAGTGCGACCACTGAGACCCGGACCGCCATGGGCATGAAGGTCGTGGAAAACCTGAAAGCGTTCTTCGCTGGTGAGACGCCGCCGGATGTGGTTGTCTGATTCGACGATACGGATCAGATTGTCCGCAGGGGAATGACATGGCGTTGCAGGAGCGTATGGGTATCTCTCAGGCACGGGATTTGGCGGAAACCGCTTTCCTTGCCGGTGTGAAGGCGGCCGATCCGGACAAGGCGGTGCGTGCTGCCCTTTCCGTGAAAAAGACCGGCCTGTCCGTTGCCGGTGTCAAGGACGTCTGGAGACATGTCTTCCTGATTGCTTTCGGTAAGGCTGCCTGCGGGATGACCGAAGGGGCGTTGGCTGTAATTCCTCCGGAGTATCTGGCGGCCCCGCCCATTGTTGTGACCAATGACGAGAATTTCCGGGAAATGGACGGTTGCCGCGTCTTTGCCTCCGGGCATCCCCTGCCGGATGCGCGCGGCATGAAGGCAGCACAGGAAATTGCTGCTTTGCTTGACCAGACCACGAAAGAGGATTTGGTCCTGGTTCTGGTCAGTGGCGGCGGCTCGGCCTTGCTGCCGCTGCCTGCCGAAGGCATTTCCCTGGATGAAAAAATTCAGACCACGGACCTGCTACTGGCCTCCGGGGCCGGGATCAGCCAGGTCAATGCGGTGCGCAAGCATCTCTCTGCTCTCAAGGGTGGACAGTTGGCGCAAAAGGCATTACCGGCTTGCGTGCATGCCCTGATCCTGTCGGATGTGATCGGTGATGACCTTTCCTCAATTGCCAGCGGGCCGACCGTGCCGGACCCGACGCGATTTTCGCTCTGCCGGGCAATCCTGAAGGATTACGGCGTCTGGACCAAACTGCCGGCTGCGGTACTGGCGCGGCTGCGAAAAGGTCATCAGGGATTGTTGCCCGAGACGCCCAAACCGGGCGGTGATGTTGACCGGCAGGTACATAACACGCTGGTTGGCAGCAATGCCTTGAGTCTGAAAGCGATGGAGGAGGCGGTTACCAAACAAGGCATTGTGGTCAGGCGCTATGATGATGCCCTGACAGGGGAAGCCCGGGACGAGGCGGCAAAGCTGGTTGCCTATCTCAAGACACTGAACAAGGACGTGAAGCGGGGGCCAATGGCCGTGACGGCTGGTGGTGAGACGACCGTGACACTTTCCGGTAAGGGCAAGGGCGGACGGAACCAGGAATTTGCGCTCGCTTTTGCGATTGAGGCCGAAAGGCAGGAATTGGGGATGAACTGGGAATTCCTGAGCGCGGGCACCGACGGTCGCGATGGTCCGACGGATGCCGCAGGTGCTGTGGTGGATGCCCAGACGTTGGCCCGAATGCGGGATGCCGGGGGGAACCCGGCGGCTTTGTTGGCGGAAAATGACGCCTATAATGCCTTGTCGCTTTCCGGGGACCTGATCAAAATCGGCGGCACCGGCACGAATGTGGCCGACCTGCAACTGGCCCTGATCTGGGTTTGATCTTATTCGTGGATAGCAGAAAACCGGCCTCCTGGGAGGCCGGTTTATTGGTCAGGCTGATTTATTGAAACGGTTGTAAAGCCATCCTGTCGAGGCACCCAGCACCAGCCAGAAAAGCAGGGCCGATACCAGGGAGGCCACGGCAAATTCCGCAGCAAGCGACGGCGGTACTGTGCCTCCCGGAACATCCGGATGCGGCGCGCCGACGATATGAGGAACGGCAATCAGGACTACGCCCAGACCGGTCCAGATATGGCCTTGCTTCAGGAAAATAAGGGCCAGTCCCACGGCAGAACAGGCAACGGTCAGAAACCACCATATCTGGCGGGCCTGAAGGTCCGCGGCAACCGTGCCGGGCACTTCCGGCGGCAGGCCGAGCGCTGGCAGAAGTGAGAAGGCGGCAAACCCGGCTAGGCCCCAGAGGACACCGGTTTTGACATCTTCATCCCGTCCACGCAGGACAATTGCCCCACAAAGCAATAAGCCGAAACCGACACCGGCGGCGACATTGCTGAGCAGGGTAAAGGCAGTCCGTTCCAAACCATCTTCCGGAGCCCAGTCGCCAGCATCATGGTCGTGGCTGTGGGCTTCTGTTTCTGCCGCGACGGCACCATGGCTTTCTTCGCCATGGTCATGGGCGTCGGCAGTGCCGGTTTCATAGGTTTCGGCTTCCAGAATAAGGGGGATTACCTTAACGGACTGGGCGGCAGATGCGAACACGCCGGCTATGAAGCCGGCGATGATCGCGGTCATCAACACTCGTTGAATCACGATTATGATCTCCCGTTATGCCAGGATTAGTGGCACGGGAAGGTAAAGGAGTGCCGTGCGTCGTGAGCTGCGTTATGCAGCGTGGACGGCTGGGCGAAACCAACACCATAGATCATGAAGACACCGAGCAGACCGGCGACAACGGCCGCTGCAACCCGGTTTTGGATGCTGACAGTGGCATTGCTATGCCCCTGGGTCAGTACACGATCAGTCATAACTCCCTCCGCGTTTGATCGTAGATATCAGCCCGAAATCGGACTTCTGAATGGCAGGTCTCCTGGCTAACGGCTTCTTATCCGATACGCCTTCCCGGTGTTGTCGAAACCTCACCAGTGGCTCAATGCATCGGACAAGCCGTCTACAGTTGCGGGGGCAGCCCAGGTCTGAAATCCCCTGATGGGTAGATTCCTCCTGCGTTCCCTATTAAGCCCCAAAGCTCTATCGCTTTTATAGGGGGCACCACTCAACGGCCAAATATGGTTTGCCTCGGGGATTTTTGTCAACTGATTAGCCGTTTATGAATATAGAAATATTGACCTCGCGCATTTCCCGGCGTTCATTGGGGTATTAGGATTGTATCCATGGATAGGTTCGGATGCTGAAGATGACCAGGCTATGCAGAGATGGTGGGGTGGCGAAATCGCCGCTGGCCATGCTTGCATTGATCTGCCTGCTTGTCGTCAGCATCGTGAGCATGCCCGCCATGGCAACAAAGGCTGCGCCAGTATCCTCGCAGGGCGTTGAGCGCCTGCTGGATACGACGGCGGGGTCATCGTCGGTTGATCATAAAATGGCGACCGGCTGCTGTGTTCAATCCGTATGTGTTGCCTTTCTTGTCGTCACGCCGGAGGGAATAAATCGGGGTTGCAGTCCCGATGTGCCTTCGGTGTTTTCCAACGACGGGTATGCCAGCCTGGCAATTACGCCGGCCAAACATCCTCCGCGACGCCGATAAATTTTCGGGTCACCGGGGTCCTTTATAACGGTCACGCCTCAAGCAGACCGACCCGGATTTCGTTGGAGATTTATTTGGAGGCAAGGCAATGGACGAAAAAAGTCACTGCCATCATCATGCCGATCAGGAGGGACGGGTGACCGACCCCGTCTGCGGCATGTCGGTTCGCCCCGAAGAAGGACGGCCCAAGGCCGACTATAAAGAGCGGACCTACTATTTCTGTTCACAAGGGTGCCACGGCAAATTCGTTGGCGACCCCGAACATTACCTGAGCGGCCGCCATCGCGATGCGGCTCAGAAAAAAATGCCGGCAGGTACGAAATACACCTGCCCCATGCATCCTGAAATCGTGCGGGATGCGCCGGGCGATTGCCCGATCTGCGGCATGGCGCTGGAACCCCAGGGCGTGCCCGCACCCGATGAAGGGCCCAACCCGGAGCTGGTGGACTTCACGCGTCGCTTTTGGATCGGCGCGGTTTTGACCGTGCCGGTGCTGATACTGTCCATGGGGCCCTATGTGGGATTGGGGTTTATTCGTGACACCCTGGGGGAGACTGTGTCCTTATGGGCCGAACTGGTGCTTAGTACGCCGGTCGTCCTTTGGTCTGGCTGGCCGTTCCTGTTGCGGGGCGCGAAATCCCTGCGCACGGGGCATCTCAACATGTTTACCCTGATCGGCATGGGGGTCAGTGCGGCCTATTTCTTCAGTGTCGTCGCGGTTCTGTTCCCGCAGATTTTCCCCGAGGGTTTCCGGGATGCGGAAGGGCATGTCGGGGTTTATTTCGAGGCAGGTGCCGTGATCACCGTGCTGGTGCTGGTGGGGCAATTGATGGAACTGGGCGCGCGGGAGCGGACCGGCTCTGCCATCCGCGCCCTTCTCGACCTTGCGGCCAAGACCGCCCGTGTCATTCGCGACGACGGGACCGAACAGGAAATCCCGCTGGAAGAGGTGAAGGTCGGGGACCGTCTTCGCGTGCGTCCGGGCGACAAGGTGCCGGTTGACGGCGTGGTGATCGAGGGGCGTTCCTCATTGGACGAATCGATGATTTCCGGCGAACCTGTACCGGTGGAGAAGACCGAAGGCGATGATGTCACCGGCGCAACGATCAACGGCACAGGCAGTCTGGTGATCGAGGCAAGGCGTGTCGGGGCCGATACGGTGCTGAGCCAGATTGTCGAGATGGTCGCCAAGGCCCAACGTAGCCGTGCGCCGATCCAGAAACTGGCGGATTCCGTCGCTGGAAAATTTGTACCCGCTGTTATTGGTGTTGCGGTGATTGCGTTTATCGTCTGGTCCTTTGTCGGACCGGAACCCGCGATGGCCTATGCGCTGGTATCGGCGGTGGCGGTGCTGATTATCGCCTGCCCCTGTGCCTTGGGGCTGGCCACACCCATGTCGATTATGACGGCGACAGGGCGGGGTGCACAGGCCGGTGTCCTGATCAAGAATGCCGAAGCCCTGGAACGCTTTGCCCAGGTCGATACGCTGATTGTGGACAAGACGGGAACCCTGACCGTCGGCAAACCAAAACTGGTCTCTGTCCTGTCGCAGGAGGGGCTGGACGAAAACGAGCTTTTGCGTCTTGCGGCCAGTCTGGAGCGTGGCTCGGAACATCCGCTTGCTGAGGCCATTGTGGCGGGTGCGGAAGAGGCGGGGCTGTCCTTGTCGAAGGCGGAGGATTTCGAGGCGCTGACCGGCAAGGGTGTGACAGGCAAGATCAATGGCCGGAATGTCGCATTGGGCAACGTAAAGCTCCTGACGCATCTGGGGCTTGAACCCGGTGGTCTTGTTGATGAAGCCAATCGTCGCCGCGATAACGGGGAAACCGTGATGTTCGTCGTGGTTGACGGCAAGGTGGCGGGATTTGTGTCCGTCGCCGACCCGGTGAAGGAGACAACAGCCTCCGCCCTGCAGGCTTTGCATGAGGAGGGTTTCCGGATCGTCATGGCGACCGGCGATAACGAACGCACGGCCAAGGCCGTCGCCGCCCGGTTGGGGATCGATGACCTGCGGGCTGATGTGTTGCCGGAAGACAAGGCCAGGATCATCAAGGAACTGCAGGATAAAGGCGCGAAGGTCGCCATGGCCGGTGACGGGGTCAACGATGCCCCGGCATTGGCGCAGGCTGATGTTGGTATTGCCATGGGGACCGGTGCGGATGTTGCCATTGAAAGTGCGGGTTTCACCCTGGTGAAAGGGGACCTGACGGGGATCGTCCGGGCGCGCCGTCTGGCAAAGGCCACCATGCGCAATATCCGGCAGAACCTTTTCTTTGCCTTGGTTTACAACGCTTTTGGTGTGCCGGTGGCGGCGGGCGTTCTCTACCCCGTTCTGGGGATATTGATCTCGCCCATGTTTGCCGCAGCGGCCATGAGCCTGTCTTCCGTTTCCGTCATCACAAATGCGTTGCGTCTGCGCCGGGTCGATATCTGACCCCGGCTGCCTGACACGACCCGATAAAACTTTTACAGGATTCAATTCGATGAAAATTACTGAACATCTGCCGAAGCTGGCGGTGCTGGCTGTTATGATTGGCGGGGCCGTTGTGCTGGGTACTAAATTCTTTGGAACCAATGATGCGGCGGTTGGCGCGCAACCCGTCATTCCGGAATATTCCGATCTCGCAAAGCGTGGGGAAGCGCTGTTTCAGTCGAACTGTGCCCAATGTCATGGCACGAATGCCGTTGGTACCGATCAAGGACCGCCGTTCCTGCATCCCTTCTACAATCCCGGCCACCATGGTGACAGGGCGTTTCTGGCCGCCGTTCGCAATGGCGTGCGTGCGCACCACTGGAACTTTGGCGATATGCCGCCGCAGCCCCAGGTCTCCAGTGCCCAGTTGAGAGCCATCGTGGCCTATGTCCGGGAAATCCAGGTGGCCAATGGGATCGTTTATCAGAAGCACAAGATGTAGGCGGTTTGATTTCAGGAGGATAGCCCCATGCGATTGAAGGCCCTCAAACCATCGCAATATGCATGGTTCATCCGGCCGTTTTTCTGGCGGCAGCGCCGGAAATACGGGGCAATTCTGGATGCCGCCCTGCTTTGGGGCAGGTCACCCCGGCTTTTTGCCGGGGTGGCAATCCTCTACGGCATGATCGACAGGCGCAGGTCACCGATAGAACCCGCCTTGCGGTCACTGGTGACCGTTCTGGTTTCCCAGATCAACCATTGTTCCTTTTGCGTTGATATCAATTCGGCAACGTTGTTGAAACGTGGCGTGCCAATAGAAAAAGTCGATGCACTGGAAACCTGGCGGGACAGTTCTTTGTTCAATGGCCGGGAGAGGGCGGCACTGGACTATGCCGATGCTGTCACGCGCTATGACCGGGGCGTGGATGATGACGTTTTTGCAACGCTAAAATCCCATTTTTCCGAAGATGAAATTGTGGAACTGACCGGGCTGATTGCCTTCCAGAATATGTCCAGCAAGTTCAATAGCGCGCTTGATGTTCCTGCACAGGGCTTCTGTCGCATGAATGCCGATGCCATTGAGCGTAAATGAAATCAGCCTGCCGGAGCCCCACCTCCGGCAGGCTGGACGTCAGGCTGACTTCTTGACCTCTGCCTGCGCGTCGCCGGTATCGGACGACGGGGTATAGGCGAGGTTCGGCGCCAACCAGCGTTCGACTTCCGCCACGGTCATGCCTTTGCGTTTGGCATAATCCGCGACCTGGTCCCGGTCGATTTTCCCCAGGCCGAAATAGCGGCTGTCGGGGTGGCTGAAATACAGACCCGAGACCGCTGAGGCAGGCCACATGGCGCAACTTTCGGTAAGTTCCACTCCGGCATTGCGTTCCGCATCCAGCAGTTTGAACAAGGTGCGCTTTTCGGTGTGGTCCGGGCAGGCCGGATAGCCGGGTGCCGGGCGGATACCGGTATATTTCTCCCGGATCAGGGCCTCGTTATCGAGTTCTTCCTGCGGGGCGTACGCCCAGAATTCCTGGCGTACGCGTTCATGCATACGTTCCGCAAAGGCTTCGGCAAAGCGGTCCGCCAGGGCCTTGACCATGATGGCGCTGTAGTCATCATTCTTGTCTTCGAATTCCTTGGCAATCCTGTCCACTTCCGCGCCTGCGGTGACAACGAAACCGCCAACCCAGTCGGGGATGCCGCTGTCTTTCGGGGCGATGAAGTCGGTCAGGCAGGAATTGGGCCGGTTGCCGGATTTTGCAGATTGCTGGCGCAACCCGTTCAGCACGGTTTTGACCGTGGTCCGGGATTCGTCCGTGTAGACCTCGATATCATCGCCAACCGCATTGGCAGGCCAAAGGCCGATCACGGCGCGGGGCTGGAACCATTTCTCCTCCACAATGCGCAACAGCATGTCGGAGGCATGGTTGAACAGGTCCTGCGCATGTTCCCCCATTTCCGGATGGTCGAAAATTTTGGGGAAGGAGCCGCGCAGTTCCCAGGTGTGGAAGAAGGGCGTCCAGTCGATATAGTCCACCAGTTCCTGCAGGTCATAGCGGGCGAAGACCTCGACGCCTTTGATCCTGGGTTCCGGCGGCAGATAACCTTCCCATTTCCCGTCAAATGCATTGGCGCGGGCCTGTTCCAATGTCACGGCGGCCCCTTCCGGGCGCTGGCTGCGGCCATCGCGGATCCGGGCATGTTCGGCGGCAACATCCTGCAGATAGGCCCCCCGATGCTCTTTCGACAGCAGGCGCGAGACCACGCCGACCGCCTTGGACGCATCGTCCACATGGATGACCCCATGGTCGTAATTGGGTTCGATCTTGATGGATGTGTGTTTCTTGCTGGTCGTCGCCCCGCCGATCAAAAGCGGAATATCCATTCCTTCGCGCTTCATGTCGCTGGCGACCTCGCACATACGGTCCAGGCTGGGCGTAATCAAGCCGGACAGGCCGATGATATCCGCCTTTTCCTTGCGGGCCGTTTCCAGAATGGTTTCGCTGGGCACCATGACGCCGAGATCGACCACATCATAGTTATTACATTGCAGGACCACGCCGACAATATTCTTGCCGATGTCATGCACGTCGCCCTTGACGGTAGCCATGACGATCTTGCCCTTGGTGCTGGTGTCGTTGTTGGCAGCCTTTTCCTCTTCCATGAAGGGGATCAGATGCCCCACGGCGGTTTTCATCACGCGGGCGCTTTTGACCACCTGGGGCAGGAACATCTTGCCCTCGCCAAACAGGTCGCCGACCACATTCATGCCGTCCATGAGTGGCCCTTCGATCACATGCAGCGGGCGTTCGGCCTTTTGCCGCGCTTCTTCGGTATCCTCCACGATATGTTCGGTGATGCCGTGGATCAGGGCGTGGCGGATGCGTTCCTCCACCGGTGCCTCGCGCCAACGCGGATCTTCCTTCTTCTGTTTCTCGCCGCTGCCTTTGTATTTGTCGGCAATTTCAAGCAGGCGTTCGGTTGCGTCGTCACGCCGGTTCAGCAGCACATCCTCGACACGCTCGCGCAATTCCTCCGGGATGTCGTCATAGACGGTGATCTGACCCGCGTTGACGATGCCCATATCCATACCGGCGCGGATCGCATGGTAGAGGAAGGCGGAATGCATGGCTTCCCGCACGGGATTGTTGCCCCGGAAAGAGAAGGAGATGTTGGAGACACCGCCCGACACATGGACCAGCGGCATGGCCTCCTTGATCCGCCGGGTCGCCTCGATGAAGGCGACGGCATAGTTGTTGTGTTCCTCAATCCCGGTGGCGACCGCAAAGATATTCGGGTCAAAGATGATATCGGTCGGCTTGAAACCGATCCTGTCCACCAGAATGTCGTAGGATCGTTTGCAGATATCGAACTTGCGCTCGGCGGTTTCCGCCTGGCCGTTCTCGTCAAAGGCCATGACCACGACCGCCGCGCCATAGCGGCGGATCAGGGTTGCCTGTTCGATGAAGGGTTCTTCACCTTCCTTGAGGCTGATGGAGTTGACGACGGATTTGCCCTGAACGCATTTCAGGCCGGCCTCGATCACGGTCCATTTTGAACTGTCGATCATTAGTGGTACGCGGCTGATATCCGGTTCGCTGGCAATCAGGTTCAGGAATTTTGCCATGGCATGTTCGGAATCCAGCAGGCCTTCGTCCATATTCACATCGATGATCTGTGCGCCGCTCTCGATCTGCTGGCGTGCAATGTCGAGGGCGGTGGCATAGTCGCCGTCGGTGATCAGTTTGCGGAATTTGGCGGAGCCGGTGACATTGGTCCGCTCACCCACATTGATGAAGCTGGCAATCGATTGTGTCATTAGGCTGCTCCCGCCTCGAAAATTTCCAAACCCGACAGGCGAAGCGCATCCTTCTGTTTCGGAATGCGACGCGGGGCAATACCATCGACCGCCTTGGCGATGGCGTCGATATGGCCCGGTGTGGTGCCACAGCATCCGCCGACGATGTTGAGCAGGCCTTCCTCGGCCCAGTTGCCAATCTGCTCTGCCATGTCGTCCGGTGTTTCGTCATAGCCACCGAATTCATTCGGCAGACCGGCATTGGGATAGATGCAGACCAGACTGTCCGCCACCCCGGCCAGGGTTTTCACATGCGGGCGCAGTTCCTTGGGTCCCAGCGCGCAGTTGAGGCCGATGCTGAACGGGCGGCCATGTTCGACGGATACCCAGAAGGCCTCCGGCGTCTGTCCGGTCAGCGTGCGGCCGGACCGGTCCGTAATCGTGCCCGAAATCATCACCGGCACATTGGTGCCGCGTTCGGTCTGTACCAGATCGACCGCAAAGATCGCCGCCTTGGCGTTCAACGTGTCGAAGATGGTTTCGATCAGCAGTAGATCGACACCGCCATCAAGCAGCCCCTTGGTGGCCTCTGTGTAGGCTTCCACCAGCTGGTCGAAGGTGATGTTGCGATAGCCTGGGTCGTTCACATCCGGGGAAATGGAGGCTGTCCGGTTGGTCGGGCCGAGTGCGCCGGTCACGAAACGCGGCTTGTCCGGCGTTTCCGCCTCAATGGCGGCTGCGGCCCGGCGGGCAACTTTTGCGGCCTCGACATTCAACTCATAGGACAGGTCTTCCAGGTGATAATCCGCCTGGGATATGCGATTGGCGTTGAAGGTATTTGTGGTCAGGATATCCGCGCCCGCCTCCAGGAACTGGCGGTGGATGTCCTCAATCGCCTGCGGCTGGGTCAAGGTCAGCAGGTCGTTGTTGCCGCGCAGGTCACTGGCGTGGTCGCCAAAGCGCGCGCCGCGATAGTCCTCTTCACTGAAATCATAGGCCTGGATCATGGTGCCCATGGCACCGTCCAGCACAAGAATGCGGTTTCGTACGGCTTCGAATAACGTGTTGGTTCTCTCTGTCGACATGATCCTGAACTTGCTTTTTGTCCTATGAAGGCGGTGTTTATGCGGCGTGTTTGGCGGCCCGGTCGCGCACGCCCAGGGCGTGGCAGATTGCCCGGGTCAGATCTGCACGGTTCATGGTGTAGAAATGGAAGCTGCGCACGCCGTTTGCGTAGAGGTCGCGGCATTGTTCGATGGCGACTGAGGCGGCAATCATCGCCTGCGTTTCCCGGTCGTCGTCCAGGCCGTCGAACATATCGACCAGCCATTGCGGGATATGCGCGCCGCAGGCGCTGGAGAAATTGACCAGACCCTGCAGGTTGGTAACAGGCATGATGCCGGGCACGATTTCCTGCGTGATCCCCGCAGCTTCCGCCTGATCGCGGAAGCGGTAGAAGTGATCGTTTTCAAAGAAATACTGTGTGACCGCCCGGTTGGCCCCTGCATCCAGTTTGCGCTTCAGGTTGTCCAGGTCGGCTTTGGCGCTGGCGGCCTGGGGATGCACTTCCGGGTAGGCGGCGACACTGATGTCGAAATCCGCAACCTTGAGCAAACCTTCGACCAAATCGGCGGCAAAGGCATAGCCATCCGGGTGCGGTTCATATTTGCCACTGCCTTTGGGCGGGTCGCCGCGCAGGGCCACGATGTTGCGCACGCCTTCCGCCCACAGGTCGCGGGCCAGATTATCCACATCCTGCCGCGCGGCCCCCACACAGGTCAGGTGGTGGGCGATCGGTACGCCGGTCGATTTCTGCAGGCGCGTGACCCAGTCGCGGGTCAGGTCCTGGGTGGTTCCGCCCGCGCCATAGGTGACCGACATGAAGTCCGGTGACAGTTCGGCCAGCTTTGTGGCGGCCTCGTCCAGACGTGTTGCCCCATCCGCAGTCTTGGGCGGGAAAAATTCGAAAGATACCGAGATTCCCGGCAAGGCTTCTTTCAGATATTTGGTCGGCATCGCTATAACTTTCGTCGCCCTGGTTGATAAAGACATAACGATATCTTTATCTAATTATGATGAGAAAGTCCACAGCGAGGAAGGAAATCTCTTCCAAAACCGTTTCAGGTTTGAAGATTCCCATTTGTTTTCAGTTATTTGCTGGAAATTAAATTTTTAGGTCAGCCAACTGGTGGAACCTGTGGGCTGATACGTCCGGTGACGGCATGCAGTAACCGGACTGGCGAAGTTGATTAGCTGCTGGGGCTTTCGAAGCGGTATTTTGACAGGATCGCCTTGTATTCTTCCGTCTTCACAAAGGCCTTCAGGGCTTTCGAGAAGGAGGCGGCAAGCGCTTTCGCATCGGGGGCTGCTTTTGAGAAGGCGATATAGTCCGGTGCGTAATCTATCTTGGGTTCCAGAAAACGAATTTGCCCGGACAGGCCCATCTCTTCGGCAATGGCACTCATGACCGGCTTGTTGCATACCGCAATATCAATACGCCCGCGCACAAGCGTTGCCAGCAGGTCTTTGGTCGTGCTGAATTCCAGTTTCTGCAGGTCGCTGTTCAGGCTGTAGTCCTTGCCGTGCCAATAACCTGCGACGTTGCCAAAACTATAGTCGGCAAGCGTATTGATATCGCCGTCATAAGAAATGCGGCTACCCGTATTCACCACCAGGGAACTGGACTCGTAGATATGCGGGATGTCCACATAAAGCGCAGTTTTGGCGCGGGCCGGGGTTTTGAAATAGACGAGAACCATGTCTATCTGCCCGGTGGCGAGATTGAATTGCACCCGTTTCCACGGAAAGCGTTTGTATGACAGGCTATGGCCGAGTTCCTTGGCCAGATGCTGCACAATCTCTGCTGCGGCACCGTGGAACGCATCATCCTTTTCAAAATAGAAGGGGGTATAGTCCGTATCGCTGACCCCGACGACCAACTCGCGGGCGTCGGACTGCCGGGTCAAAGCCAGGTTGCAGGCAACCGACAGAATTGCTGCAACAATCAGGATTGGGAAGCGGTATTTTGTGAGCATGCGACAGGCGCTGTCCTTGTAAACTTTGATACATTCTAAAGACAAGCATTTAAGGCTTTCTTAATTCAAGCCTCGCGGCTTTAAGCAGAATGCGGAAAATGATATGGTAATGCCTGTTCGAGGGGGCTGCGGTGAACGCGTGCTCCGGCAGGCTGTTTATCATCGTGACCCCAGTCGCATATGAGGGGCCGTTGCCATGACCACCGACGACAAGACCATTGATTACGAAAAAGTCCTTCTTGACCCGACGTCGATGTTCGTCTCGCCGGAAGCCTTGTTGGCGGACGAAAATTTCAGTATTCCGCAGAAAATCGAACTGCTGCGGCGTTGGGAGTATGATGTTTGCGAGGTTGATGTCGCCGAAGAAGAAGGCATGCCTGTGTCTGACAAAGAGGAAAACATGCTGGAGCGTATCCTGACCGCCCTAGATGCGCTGGGCGCGGAAGTAGATACGGATCACACCCCGCCAACCAAGCATGGCGGGATAGACCTGTCGAAGTAGCCTGTTCTTCTAGGGCAGGATCAGTCTGGCCTCAAAACCGCTTTCCGTTCCAGGACGCGGCGAAATCATTTCGAGCTTTCCGCCGGCGGATTCGATGATTGCCTCGACGATGGCCAGCCCCAACCCCGTTCCCTGAGATGTGCTGTTGCCGTTTCGGGCAAAGCGTTTGGTAAGCGCCTGCAGGGCGTCCGGTGTCAGGGGCGGGCAGTCGTTGGCGACATGGACGGCCTTTTCCGTGCACCAGATGTCGATGGCGCCATCCGGATCGCCATGGGCAAGGGCGTTTTCAATCAGGTTGCGCAGGCAGATCGCATAGGCATCCGTGTCGATTCTGGCGGTCAGGCCGATAAACGACGGCGGGGCAAAACGCAGTCGTTCGGCCTGTTTCGGGTCATGCGCGAAATCCTCCAGCACCAGTTTCGTGGCGTCGCCCAATGCCTGCGGTTCCTCGCTTATGCCAATCCCGGCGTCGGCGCGCGCAAGCTGCAAAAGTTTCTCTGACAGTCGGGCCAACCGTTTCAGGGCCATTTCAACCTTTTTTCCCCGTTCGTAGGCCGGGGTGTCCTTGGGCAATTCGCTGATAAGCTGCTGTGTTTGCGCCAATGCCGTTGCGACCGGTGTCCGCAATTCATGGGCGCTGTTCGAACTGAAGGCCCGTTCGGCGTCCAGTGCGGAATGAAGCCGCGTCAGGAGTGAATTCACCGCAGCGACGATCGGCGTCAATTCCGTTGGGCAGCGAGGCAATTCGATGGCCTCCAAATTGCCGTGACCGCGAGTGATGATTTCTTTACGGAACAGCTTTAGCGGCGTGATTCCCTGACGCACGCTTGCCCAGATGCCCAGAAGGCATGCGGGAATGAGGATGAGGATCGGGTATAGCAAACCGGTGGCGCTTTCCACCCAGGCCTCATTGCGATGGTATTTGGGTTCTGCAACCTGGATGAACAGGCCGCTATCACCTGCCGGTTCCGTATAGTAGCGATAATTCGCATCATCCCAGAAGCCACGTTTCAGCGGTGCCGGAAACGGGGCTTCCTGACTGGCGAGGGAACGAAGCAGAGGTGGCCCGCCGGCCTTGCGAACCTGATACATCAGGTATTCGTCGTCGTCGGGCATGCCGCCGGTTACGACGGTGTCGCCGTTTTTCAGAGTGGAAAGATAGGCGATGGCCAGCGGCACGCTGCGCTGGGCTGTCTGCTGCAGGGCGGCATCCAGGGTCTCCGCGATCTCATGGCGGATGTTTATGGCGGCCAGAATGGTGCCGATCAGCCAGAGCGCAATGATGATGATCGTGGTCCGAAAGACGATTTTCCGGCTGATGCTGTATTCCCGCAAGGGTCTATCCTTCCATGCGATAGCCGACGCCACGCACGGTTTTTATGGTCTGGCTGCCGAGTTTCTTTCTAAGGCGGCTGATATAGACTTCGACCGTGTTGCTTTCCACTTCCGCGCCAAAGTTATAAAGGGCGTCTTCCAACTGCCTTTTTGCAATTGTTGCGGATGGCCTGCGTATGAATTGATCCAGGATCGCCCATTCGCGGCTGGTCAGATCAATCTGTTTTCCGCTGACAAACACAAGACGGTTTGCCTGGTCTATTTCCAGGTCTCCGATGGTTGTCATGGGGTTGGGGTTGCCGGAGTAACGCCGGGCCACGGCGGACACACGGGCCATCATTTCATCAAGGTCGAAGGGTTTGACCAGATAGTCGTCCGCACCGGCATTCAGTCCGGCAATGCGGTCGGAAATCTGATCCATGGCCGTCATGATGATACAGGGGGTTGCGTCGCCGCGCTTTCGCACCTGGCGCAACAGGTCCAACCCACTGCCGTCGGGCAGGTTCAGGTCCAACAGGATGATGTCGTAGGATACGCTGGTCAGGGCCAGGTCTGCCTCGGAAAGTAGCGAGACCCAGTCGACGGCTTCCCCTGCCGCCGTGAGATGGCCGGTAATGGCATCGGCCAGATTTGCTTCGTCTTCAATCAGTAAGATACGCACGTATTCATCCTAATGTGGTGTGACCGGCTCGGGTACCATGGAAAACTGACAATAAGCTGAAGGCCTTTTGGTTGTTATTTCAGCTTCCCGTCAGGATCACATGCCAGTTTGTGCCCATTAGGCATGGTTGTGCAAGAAGGACACAAGATGAATAAGATGATTTTGACGGCAGGGGCAATGGCGCTGGCTGCGACTGTTATGGTGAAGGCCGGTGACGTGCGAGCCGAAGACGGCAAGTGCGATGCCGACAAAAGCACCTGGAAAACGCAGGAACAGCTTCGCCAGCAGCTCGAGACACGTGGTTGGAACGTGAAGAATATCAAAGTGGAAGACGGTTGTTTTGAAGCCTATGCCCTGACGGCTGAGGGCAAACGGATCGAGGCCTATTTCAATCCGGCCACTTTGGAAGTCGTTAAAGTTAAAGACGAGGATTGACCATGAAGGCCACTGTTAAGGTTTGGGACCCGTTGCTTCGCCTGTTCCATTGGAGTCTGGTTGCCAGCTTTGCAGTGGCCTGGCTTTCCGCGGAAGAAATTCAAAGCATGCATATCTGGGCGGGATACGCCGCCGGGGCATTGATCGGTTTTCGTCTTCTCTGGGGGCTGGTTGGGCCGAAATACGCCCGATTCGGACAGTTTGTGCGCTCCCCGAAAGAGACGAAATCCTATCTCTGCGATATCACACAGGGCCGTGAAAAGCGGTATCTCGGGCATAATCCTGCGGGCGGGGCCATGATCCTGGCATTGATAGCCGGACTGGCGTCGACGGTTTTCTTCGGCTGGCTCAGCATTACTGATGCTTACTGGGGCGTGGAATGGGTCGAAGAGGTCCACGAGTTTTCGGCCAATGTCATGCTGGGTCTTGTTGTATTACATGTTTGTGGTGTCGTTCTGGCATCCATACGCCATGATGAGAACCTGGCGAAGGCCATGTGGACGGGTCGCAAACGTGTGCCGTCAGCGGAAGACGTCAGCTAGTCTCCAGTACCTGGCCGACAAGCGCCGACGGGCATTCACCACGGGTGATCAGATTTTTGCCGCCGAAGGACTGATGCCGAAGCGGCGCTTGAAGGCTTTTGAGAAATTGGCCGGGTCCGCATATCCCGCAAGATAGGCAGCCTGCCCGACGGTCAGTCCATTTTTCTGGATTGCTTCGCGGGCCGCTGCCAGTCGGCGGTCACGTACCGCTTCATTGACTGTCTTGCCATAGGCGGCCTTGTATACACGCTGCAGGCTGGCAACGCTCATGGCCAGGTCCCGGGCAATTTTTGTAAGCGGGATTTCGTCGTGAAAATGATGGTCGATATAGTCGGTAATACGCGAGGCCCGTTCCTGCTGTTTGGTGGAAAGGACGCCGCCATCCGCGGTTGTTCGGTCACTGAACTGGGAAAAGGCATCGCTGACAATCTCGATCGCGCGGCTTTCCACATATAGTTTTTCAAGCGCCTCCGACTGTCGGGGCGGGTTCATGATCTGCTCGGCAAGGCCCAGAATCCGTTTGGATGGCTGCCAGCTGATGGTGGCCTTATTCTGACGGGTAAATTCCTCGAAAGCACCGGGGCGGGCGTCGTTCTCCGGGAAGAGGGCTTCCAGCCAGTCCCGCGTTACAATGATATGGACCTTGCGTATGCGCTGGCCCTTTTGGGAGCGGCGTGTCAGCCGCGCCGGTTTGGTCAGCATCCAGGCGCGCGCCTGAGATGTATGGCTGTCAGTCAGGGTGAATTCCCGATCGCCGATCCGCACACCGATCCGTCCCTCCAGCATAATGGATACAGTCAGGCCGGGCCGGGCAGAGAATTCCATTTCCAGATCATCCACCTGTTCAGTATCGGTTGCATGAACCATCAAACCGGCATGTCCTTTGAGGAACCCCAGCCGTCCTCGCAGGACCAGCCTGTCGTTGGCAACTGTTGTATCCACCAGCCAACTGCCGGTGCCACGCAGGGTGACATCCTGTGCAATCGGGGTTTTCTGCATGGCCTGTTTCGTGGTGGCAGGGACATTGCCACAACTTATGAACGACATGATCTTCACCTACATATCCGTTTGATGGCGCCGCACTGTCCGGGCTCGGTTTCCGAACATATTTTTGACGATCTGGAACAGGCCAAACCGGTAGCCCTGCCTGTCTGAATGATCATAATGCGAGCCATTCGCAATAACAATGCGATTGGAAATCATTCTTAACTGATAGCATAGAGGTGGGGCTGGTCAATGGTATTCGTGCAATCCAGGGGGAAAAGCTATCTCAGCGCCTTGCGGGGGTCGAGCTGCTTGCAGGTGGTCGCACTCGCCGCGTCGGTAAGCGGTGTGATGATGAAAACTGCGGCTGCGGAAGACGCTGCCGTCACGCTGAAGCCGATTGAGGTAACAACGACCGCTGTGGCGCCGGGCGGCGTCCAGATCAATGAAGACGCGCTGGAAGCCGCTAACCCGCAGAACATCAAGGATGTCTTCGAGGGGGAAACCGCGGTGACCGTCAGCGGCGGGTCGGATGCGGTGCGCAAGACCTATGTGAACGGGGTTGAGGATACCAACCTCAATGTCACGATTGATGGCACCCGCCAGGTGAACTCCGCCTTCCACCATCTGGGGACCAGTTTTATCGACCCCGGCCTGTTGAAGGCTGTGCGGGTGGAAACCGGTGTCGGTCCGGCGGACGCAGGGCCGGGCGCGTTGGGCGGTTCCATTGCCTATGAAACGAAGGATGCCCGCGATCTGGTGGAAGATGGCGAGACCTTCGGCGGTTTTGCGCGTCTTTCCTATGACTTCAACGTCGATGGTTTTAGTGAGGGCCTGGCAGTTGCCGCCAAACATGGTCCGGCGGAGGCCATGATCTATGGGTCCATGGATGGCGGTCATAACTATGACGACGGCAGCGGCAACGAGGTTGATGGCACCGCGCCGGAAATGGATAACCTGATCGGTAAATTTGCCTGGTCTGCCGATGACGGCGGGCGGATTGAGGTGAACGGCACCTATCTGACGGATGAGGGTATCCGTCCGGCGCGTGCGAATTTCGCGGCCCTGGCAAATGGCGCAACGCCGATTTTCAACAGCTATAAACGCAAATCCCTGAATGTCTCCTACAAGGATGACGCGCCGACGGATATGTACGATCCGGAAGTGGTGCTCAGTTACAACCGGTCGGAACTGTTTATTGATGATCTGGCATTCGGCCCGAACACTTTCGACCTGCATTCCGAAACCACCAGTATCAATGGCAAGCTCGCCAATACCTTTACCAGCGGGCTGGGGATGTTCCAGGACGGCAAGATCACGGTCGGCATGGATTTCTACCACGACACGGGTGTTGGCAATAACGAGGGTGGATTTGCCGCCGTTGCGCCGATCGACTATGAAGAGACGTCCATTAACACCGGGGCCTTCGCGCAATTCAGGATGGCGATCCGTGAAGACTGGCGGGTGTCTTTCGGTGGCCGTCTGGACCGCCAGTGGTTCGAAGGGGTCGATGGCACCGATATCGACGAATTTGGCGCAAGCGGTAACATCAATACGGAATATGATTTCGTTCCCGGCCTGACCGGCTATGCGGGCATGTCGAACACCTTTGGCGGCATTCCCCTGGGCGAGGCGGCGATCTACAACTTTGCGGGTGTGTGGAATTACGACGGTCTGAAATCCTCCCGTGCGCGCAGCTACAAGGTCGGCACCAAATTCGAGCACGGCCCCTTCGACGGTGACGTGAATATCTATCGCACCGAAATCGATGGCAGCCACGAGCGCGGCAGCGCCACCCGCAACAGCACCTTGGATCTGGTCAGCAAAGGCATCAATATTTCCGGCCGCTATAAATACGGCGATGGCTATATCCGTGCGGGTTACACCCACAACGACTTTTCCGCCAACGGCAGCGATCTGGGAACAACCAGTTCTTCCTTCCACGGGCTTGAGATGGGGGATGTCTTCACGCTGCAGGCCATGCACAACTGGTATGACCTGGGGCTGGCGGCTGGTGTCTCCGTGGAGGCGGCGTTGGAGGATGAGGACTTCAACCGGGACGGCTATGCGGTCACCAATATCCATGGCGAATGGATGCCGGAGGTGGTCGAAGACCTGACGGTGCGGGTGGACGTGAAAAACCTCTTCGACAAGACCTATGTCAGCCGGGCGACGGCGGGCACGGACAGCGCGGCCGCGGTTCCCTTCAATGAGCCGGGGCGGACCTTCCTGGTCTCGGCAAAAATGCTCTTCTAGAGGCGGTGGTCAAATCAACGGAATAAGGCGTCTGCAGGTGGTTTTCCAACCGCCTGCTTCGCTGTTCAAGGGATAGTGGATAGCCAAGATGAAAATGCTTTCGACAATATTCAAGGTGCTGGCTGTATTGGCCATCGTTCCAAATATTGCTGTCGCCAGGGAGGCGATTACCGTGACCGACATTGCCGGGCGTGAGGTCCGGGTTCAGGTGCCGGTTGATCATGTCATCCTTGGGGAAGGGCGCTATATGCCCGCGCTTGCCATTCTGGACCGGGACAACCCGATCAAACGCGTGTCCGGCATGGTCGGAGACTTTGAAAAATACGACCCCGCAGGCTATGCCCAGTTCCGGAAGCATTTTCCCGCCATCGACGATATCCCGCGCATCGGCGGTGGAAATGCGGGGTCGTTCAGCCTGGAAAAGGCGCTTTCGGTAAAGCCTGACGTGGCGATTTTCGGTCTGATGAGCGGCCACGGCCCCAGTGCCAAGAGCAAGGAAATCCTGGATATGTTTGCCGCGGCGGATATCCCCGTGGTGACGATTGATTTCCGTATTGACCCGCTGGTGAACACGCCCAAGTCTCTTGCCCTGCTGGGCAGGCTGTTCGGCCGGGACAGGCAGGCGACCGAATTCCTCACCTATTACGGGGAGCAACTGGCTCTGGTGCAGGATCGCCTTGCAACGGTGGAGCAGAAGCCGACGGTCTTTCTGGAAAGCCGTGTCGGCTTGCGCAATGACTGCTGTGAGGCCATGGGCGACAAGATGATGGGCCGGTTCGTTGCCATGGCAGGGGGGCGGAACATCTTTGCCGAAACCATCCCCGGCACGCATGGCATCGTCAGTCTGGAGCATCTTCTGGTCGATCAGCCTGACATCTATATGGCGACTGCCATCGGGGCGTCTTCGCGGGACGGCGATGCCGTTAAATTTGTCACGTTGGGGGCTGGAGCCGATGCGGCGCTGGCACGTGACAGTTTGCGGCATGCCGTCTCGCGCAAGGGAATTTCCGAATTGCGTGCGGTCAAACAGGGGCGTGCCTATGCGGTCTGGCATCACTTTTACAACACGCCGCTGAATGTGGCCGCCGTTCAGGCCATGGCGAAATGGTTCCACCCTGATTTGTTCAAGGACCTTGATCCGCAAGTGACCCTGCGGACCATGTATCACCGGTTTCAGCCGTTTGAACTGGACGGGGTCTATTGGACCGGGTTGGGTGAGAGTGCCGGTCAATGAGTGAGCTTTCGCAAACTGCGGGCAGCGCACCGTCGCTTGCGGCGCAATACCGGAAATTCGTCTATCGCCGTGTGTTCTGGCTGTCGGTGTTGCTGGCGGCGCTGGTGGTTGCCGTTGCCATCAATGTGGCGGTCGGTCCGTCGGGCATGGGATTGAGCAAGCTGATTGCCGGATTGATCGACCCCTCGACGATGGATACGGTCGAACGGCTTATCCTGTGGGACATTCGTCTTCCTTTTGCCCTGATGGCGGTCTGCGTCGGGGCCTGTCTGGGACTGGCGGGTGCGGAGATGCAGACGGTGCTGAACAACCCGCTGGCAAGCCCATCCACCATGGGGGTGATGTATGCGGCGACGCTGGGCGCGTCCCTTGCAATCGTCCTGCGGGCGGAAGTTCTGGGCATTCCTGAAAACTACATCATTCCCTTCTGCGCCTTTGCCGGGGCGATGGCGGCGATGGTCCTGATCCAGTTCCTGTCCCGCCTGTTCGGGGCCACGGTGAATACGGTGGTCCTGTTCGGGATCGCGATGGTTTTCGCTCTGGAGGCACTGGTCCAGCTCATCCAGTTCGCCGCGGACAGCGACAGCCTGCAGCAAATTGTCTTCTGGACCATGGGCAGCCTGTCCCGCGCCAGTTGGGAGAAGGTCGGCATCGTCAGTCTGATATTCCTGGCCTGCGTGCCCTTTTCGATCCGGCACATGTGGAAGATGACCATTTTACGCGGTGGTGAGGACTATGCCCGCAGCTTTGGCGTGTCCGTGGACCGTCTGGGCCTGATCGTCCTGTTGCGGGTGAGCGTACTGACCGCCGGGGCGGTGGCCTTTACCGGTGTCCTGGGGTTTGTCGGGCTGGTCGGTCCGCATATCGCCCGCATGGCCTTTGGCGAGGATCATCGGTTCTACCTGCCGGGCAGTGCGCTGGCAGGAGCCTTCATTCTGGCGACTGCGTCCATTTTCAGTAAAACGCTGGTGCCGGGCGTGATGGTGCCGGAAGGGATTGTCACGGCCCTGATCGGGATTCCGATCTTCCTCGGTTTGCTGGTGACCCAGCGGCGGAGGGGCGGATGAGCGGCCTTCTGATCGAAAACCTGTCTTTGCATCATGGCAGGCAGACTGTTCTGTCGGATGTGACCCTGCCGGAACTGTCCTATGGATCGGTGGTTGGAATCCTCGGTCCGAACGGGGTCGGGAAATCAACTTTCATGAGGGCGATTGCCGGTCAGGGCAGGGCCGATGGCACCATTTCCATGCCGGGCGAAGACCTGTCGCGTCCGGGCATGATCGGTTATCTGCCGCAGACCCTGCCGCAACCGACAACCCTGATCGCCTATGAGGCCGTGGTAAGCGCCTGTCGTGCGGTGCGCCCGGAATATGGCAAGGCAACCGTGGATGATGCGGCGGAAGAAATCCTCACCCTTCTGGGTATCCGTCATCTGGCCTTCAAGGGCATGAACAGACTGTCCGGTGGACAACGCCAGATGGTTGGCCTGGCCCAGGTTCTGGTCAGCCAGCCGAAAATCCTGTTGCTGGACGAACCGACAAGCGCCCTGGACCTGCGCTGGCAGTTGAGTGTCTTTGGACTGGTGCGTTCAGTCCTCTCGCGGCGTGATGGCCTGTGTCTGATCGCATTGCACGATATCAATCTCGCCATGCGCCATTGTGACCGGATTGCCCTTTTTGCGGACGGTCAACTGCTGTCCTTCGGGGTGCCGGGGGAGGCGATGACGCCGGAAAACCTGCGCCGGGCCTATGGTGTGGAGGGACGGGTGGAAATCTGTTCCAACGGCCATCCCTTTGTCATGACCGACCGGGTCATCGCCCCGGCGTAACCAGCATCAATGAAAAACAGTCAAGGATTGGGACCATGTTTGAAAATACCGCAACGGTGACCACGGAAAAGGCCGCCAAATATCTTGTCCAGCTTTGCAAGCATTTCGCCCATAAGGTCGAGGTGGACTATTGCGAGACCAGTGGGACGGTTCATTTCCCGCCGGGGCCTTGCGCCATGCATGCGGATGAAAACACCCTGACCATGCAATGCCGGTCGGAAAGCCTGCGCGGGGTTTTGATGATGCAGGGCATTCTGGACAGCCATCTGGAACGCTTTGCCTGGCGTGAGGAAATCACCATTCCCTGGCCGAAACTGGATGGCGAGGACGCGGTTCGGGCGCAGGTGGCAGCCGAACAACAGGGGTGATGCGTTGCGGTAAGTCACTGACTTGCCGCATGCAATCTTTCTTTCAAAAAAATATTAAAAGTATTTTTAGTTTTTATATTATTCCGGAATTATGGCGACCTAGGCACACTCTCTCCAGAGGCTTTTCCCTTGCAGGCGAAGAAGACGCGAACCACGCGCAGCGGCCCGTCCCGCGACCTGCAAATCACTGAGACAAAAGCGGATGGAGAGAGCGCCCATGTATGTGCCAACCTTTGATGACGTCCTTGCCGCGCATGAACGCATCAAGCCCTATATTCACCGCACGCCGGTGATGACGAGCGCCACCTTTGACGGCATGACCGGGGCGAAACTGTTCTTCAAATGTGAAAACCTTCAAAAGGCCGGTGCCTTCAAGGTGCGCGGGGCGACCAATGCCGTCTTCTCCCTGACAGAGGAGGAGGCTAAGCGCGGTGTTGTCACCCATTCCTCCGGCAATCATGCCCTGTCGCTCAGCCGCGCGGCATCCTTTCGCGGGATCAGTTGCACGGTTGTGATGCCGGAAACTGCGCCCCAGGCGAAACTGGATGCGGTGCGCGGATACGGCGGTGAGGTGATCACCTGTGCGCCCAGCCTGCAGGCCCGGGAGGAAACCCTGGCGGATCTGGTGGAGCGCACCGGCGGCAATTTCGTGCATCCCTATAACGACCATCGGGTGATCGCGGGACAGGGAACCTGTTCGGTGGAATTGATCGACCAGGTGGGTGCGCTGGATGCGGTGATCGCGCCGATCGGCGGCGGCGGGATGGTCAGCGGGACAAGCCTGTCCATGGCGGCTTTGTCGACGGGGACCAAAGTCTATGCGGCGGAACCAAAAAACGCCGACGATGCCTACCGGTCCTTCAAGGCGGGACACATCATCGAGGATGATGCGCCGGATACGGTGGCCGACGGTTTGAAAGTGTCCCTGCGGGACCTGACTTTCCACATCATCAGTAACCATGTGACCGACATCCTGACGGTGACGGAGGAACAGATCATCGAGGCCATGCGCCTGATATGGCAACGTATGAAGATCGTGGTGGAGCCTTCTTCCGCCGTCACATTGGCCGCCATTTTTGCCCATCCTGAAATTTTTGAAGGAAAACGCGTCGGGGTAATCCTGACCGGCGGCAACGTGGATTTGAACAAACTGCCCTGGCTGCCCAAAGCGGCGTGATCCGGGTGAAGACAAAACAAGTTTGGGAGACAGAATATGACCATTAACATTCCCGCCGAAATCGGCATGTGCGTCGAGGATGTGGACACGCCCGCCCTGTTGATCGACCTGGATGCCTTTGAGCGCAATGTGGATCGCATGGCGAATTTCATCAGCCAAGCCGGGGTGCGTATCCGTGTTCATGCCAAAACCCATAAATCACCTGATATCGCGCTTTATCAGATCGCCCATGGTGCGGTCGGTGTCTGCTGCCAAAAAGTCAGCGAGGCCGAGGCGCTGGTTCACGGCGGCGTTCGCGATGTGCTGGTCTCCAACGAGGTGGTCGGCCAGCGCAAGATCGAACGTCTGGCGGCGCTGGCGAAACGTGCCCGCGTGCTGGTCTGTGTTGATGACATCGACAATATCTCCGATCTGGACGAGGCTGCCGGGCGTTACGGCGTAACTTTGGAAGTGCTGGTGGAGATCGATGCGGGCGCAGGCCGCTGCGGGGTGCAGCCGGGGGACGCCGCCCTGCCACTGGCGCAGAAGGTGGACGCCTCCGCCAACCTGAAATTTGCGGGCATTCAGGCCTATCAGGGCAAGGCGCAGCATGTGCATGACTTCAACGAGCGCAAGGCCGCCATCGACGCCGCCGTGGACAAGGTTCGCAAGACCGTTGGCATCCTCAAAGATGCCGGGTTGGACTGCGACATCATTGCGGGCGCAGGCTCCGGCACCTATCAGTTCGAGGCGGGCAGCGGCGTCTATAACGAACTGCAATGCGGGTCTTATGTTTTCATGGATGCCGACTATGGCCGCATCCTGATGGAGGACGGGCGCCAGATCGACGATTTTGAAAACAGCCTCTTCATCTATACCCAGGTGATGAGCAAGACCAAAATCGACAAGGCGATCTGTGACGCGGGCCTGAAGGCGCAAAGCGTCGATAGCGGTCTGCCCCTGATCTATGGCCGGACCGATGTAGAATATATCGGGGCCTCTGACGAGCATGGCGTCATCAGCGATCCGGATGACAAGCTGCGGCTGGGCGACAAGCTTTATCTGGTGCCGGGGCACTGCGACCCGACCGTCAATGTCTATGACTGGTATGTGGGGGTGCGCAACGGCGTCGTGGAAAGCATTCTGGCGGTCAGCGCCCGTGGCATGTGCCTGTAAGGGGAGGAGTCAGAATGCTTGTTGTTAAGGAACAGACGGTCAAGGATCTGGTTACCGACGAGATTGCCTTTGAGGCGGTGGAGGCGGTCTTTGCCGCCATGGCGCGCGGGGATGCCTATAACTTCCCTGTGGTGCGCGAGGCAATCGGCTATGCCGATGCGCTCTACGGGTTCAAATCCGGGTTCGACCGCTCAAGTCTGGCGCTGGGCCTGAAATCCGGTGGCTATTGGCCGGGGAACGCAGAACGCGGCCTGACCAATCATCAGTCGACTGTTGTCTTATTCGATGCGGATACGGGCCGTCCCAAGGCCCTTGTTGGCGGCAATTATCTGACAGCGGTGCGGACGGCGGCGGCGAGTGCAGTTTCCATCTATCACCTGGCACGTGAGGAATCGTCTGTCCTGGGGATGATCGGGGCGGGCCACCAGTCCACCTTCCAGCTTCGCGCCGCGTTGAAACAGCGAAAATTCGATCGGATCATCGGCTGGAATATCGAGCCGGAACGCCTGTCTGTTCTGGAAGAAGTTGCCGCCGAACATGGCATTCCGTTTCAGCGGGCGGAACTGGAAATCCTGTGCAAGCAGGCCGATGTGATCATCACGATCACCTCCTGCTTCTCACCATTGGTCATGAAGAACTGGGTGCTGCCGGGCACGCATATCGCCTGCATGGGGACAGACACCAAAGGCAAGCAAGAGGTCGAGGCAGGCCTGATGCCGCAGGCCAAACTGTTCACCGACGAGGTTGCGCAGTCCATTTCCATCGGTGAATGCCAGCATGCCTTTGAGGCAGGCCTTATCAATCAGGACGATATTACCCCGGTCGGGGCGGTCATCAGCGGAAGCCATCCGGGCCGGTCCGCAGCGGATGAGATCACCGTATTCGACGGTACGGGGGTCGGTCTTCAGGATTTGGCCGTGGCCTCGATTGCTGTTGAGGTGGCCGTCAAAAACGGCCTGGCGCAGGAAATCGACTTCTAGGATTCCCGTCTCCCAGGGGAATGACGGAACCAATGCCCCCAATCATTGGTCGTCCGACAGGATATCGCGGTCAATAATGGCCGCGATATCTTTTTGCAGCTTTGTGAATTCCGTCAGGAAAGGCTTCAGGGCGTCGTCGAAGTCATCGGTGCCGTTGCCGGACAGGCTGGTCAGCAGGGTCTGGGCGGTTTGGTCGATGGTGATGGCACCGATAGTTCCGGCCAGTCCCCGGAATGTATGGACCAGACGGCGGGCATCTTCTTGGTGACCATCCGTCAGCAACTGCTTCAGGTCCTTGTCGATTGCCTGATACTTGCCTTGGAATTCCTTCAGAAGTTTCAGGTACAGCGCCTTTTTGTGGTCCAGATTGACCAGCCCGCTGTTGAGGGAAATGGCCTCGAAGGAATTCGCCGCAGCGCCGTCCTGCTTTGGGGCAGGCGTGCGGTCGATGGCAACGCCGATGCGTCGGCCATGGGCCTTGAACAGCCAACGGGCGATCACGCTTAACAGATCATTGGGGTCGATGGGTTTGCCCAGATGATCATTGATACCGACGGCAAGGCATCGCTGTTTCACCTCCTTGAAGGCATCGGCCGACAACGCAATGATCGGCAGGGTGTAGGCCAACTCTTCCCGGATCGCCCGCGTGGCGTCATAGCCGTCCATGGAAGGCATATGCAGGTCCATGAGGACGAGGTGATAGGCGTCCTCGCCATCGCGCCGCAGGCGGTCCATGGCGGCCAGGCCATCCGGTGCGATGGTGATCTGGGCCCCCAGGTCACCCAGGATTTCCTCCACAACCATCTGGTTGGCCTCGTTGTCCTCCACAAGCAGGATCTTCACGCCTTTCAGCAGGTCGCTGCGGCGGCGGTCGCGCGGATCGTTTTCCTCGCTTGCATCCCCGTTGGTCAGCAGGGTCAGCATTGTTTTTTGCAGCCGGTTCAGGCGCACCGGTTTCGACAGGAAGGCATGCACGCCTTCCGTCGGCTCCATCCGTTCATCCTCTTCGGTGATCTTGCGGGTCAGCGCAATGACATGCGGTGCGCTCCGTTTTGCTTCGGCAGCCAGGATCGCCATGACATCGGACCGGCAGACACCCAGGCTGTCCCAGTCTATCAGGATCAGGTCGGCTGTCGGGCCGTCATTGTGCAGATGGTCGGCAAGCCGTGCGGGCGCTTCGCAGGTGACAGAGGCAAGGCCGCAGATATCCAGCAGGCGTTTCAGGCTTTTCGTTTCCGTCGGGTCCGGCGACAGCAGAAGGATATTCGGTTTTGGCGTGAGGGCGGCCAGGGGTTGTTCAACCGAGGCCGAACTTAATTCAAACCGGGCTGTAATCGTGAAGGCGCTACCCTCGCCATGGGTGCTTTCCGCGTCAATCGTGCCACCCATAAGGTTGGTCAGGCGTTTGCAGATCGACAGGCCAAGGCCGGTGCCGCCATATTCGCGGGTCGTGCTGGTGACGGCCTGTGTGAAGGCCTCATACATGGTATGCATCTGTTCCGCCGTCATGCCTATGCCGGTATCGCTGACGACGGCGCGCAGGGTAACCATGTTGTTTTCGTCGGGCAGGACGTCGATCTTGATGCGCACCTCGCCTTCATGGGTGAATTTGATGGCGTTGGTCACCAGATTCAAAAGAACCTGTTCCAGTTTCAGCGCATCGCCGACCAGATAGCGGTCCAGATTGTCAGGACGCATGACATAGACGTTGATCGGCTTGTCATGGGCCAATAGGCGCGTATGCACGATGACGTCGTCGATCACGTTATGCAGGTTGAACTCGATCTCTTCCAGCTCCAGCTTGTCCGCGTCCATCTTGGTGACATCCAGGATGTCATTGATGATTTTCAGCAGGATCTTGCCGGATCGGTTCAGGCTGTCGAGATAGCGTTTCTGGGTGGGCAGGTGATCGCGTGTGTTCAGCAGATGCCCGATGCCCAGAATGGCGTTGAGCGGGGTGCGGATTTCATGGCTCATATTGGCCAGGAAGTTCTGCTTGGCCTGGGCTGCCTGCAGGGCGGCGGTCCGGGCGTCCTCCAGTTCGGCGGTACGCTCCTGCACCATGCGCTCCAACTGTGTCTTGTAGAGATGGACCTCGTCTTCCGCGGCTTTACGTTCGGAAATGTCCAACACACCGGAGACCAGGGATTCCTGGCCTTCATACATAACGGATATGGATGAAATCGCGGCCCAGAATTCACTGCCGTCGGGACGGCGCATGCGATAGGTGAAGTCACGGACTTGCCCGGCGCGTTCCAGCTTGCCCAGCAGACGTTCACGGTCCCGCTTGTCGGCGTAAAAATCACCAAAACTGTAGTCGTCGTAATGCGCGTGAATGGGAATGCCCAGCATCTCCATCAGGCGCTGGTTCATATAAAGGACGACACCGTCCGACTTGCGGGCGATGGCGAGGCCTTCGGGCAGGCTTTCGGCAATCAGCCGGAACCGGTTTTCACTTTCCTGCAATTCGTCGAAGGACTGGGTCAGGCGGTGGCTCATCCGGTTGAGCGTGGAGGCCAGCAGGTCAATCTCTGTAAAACGCTGGTTGGCGTCGGTTTTTACCTCAAGGCCCAACAGCGGCGTGTCGTTGACCTGTTGCGTGATGCCTTGCAGCGGGCGGACCAGAATGCGCCGCAGCCAGATATAGGCACCGGCCATGCTGACCAGAAGGACGGCAATGAAAACCGCCAGGATTTTGGATGTGGCCTCACGCGCCCCGGCGGTGGCGATCCGTTCCGGGGTTACCACCACGATCTTCCAGTAGACCTTTGGCATGACGAACATGGACACCGACACCGGCTCCTTCAGGAGGATATCATTCGGCAAGGACAGTCTGGCGGAGGTGACAGTCTCCGCCGTGTCTGCCGCCATGGGATCGGCGAAGATGGCGGAAATCATCTGCGCCTCTGCGGAATTTACCTGATAGCTTTCAGTCGCCAGTCTTGAGGCAAGTTCCGGGTCGTAGCTGGGCAGCTTGCGGGCGGCCCGCAGGATATCGGCGGAGAATTTCTCAAGCCGTTGGGCAATCGGTGAGAATTCCGGCTTTTGCATGGCCAGTTCACTGACCGAAATGAAATCCTGCGGCACCTGTGACGGCGCGGCAGAGCGCACAAGGTCCAAGTCCGGAAATGACAGAAAACGGTTGTTGCGGTCAACCGCAAAGGCATAACCGCCCAGGCGGCGTGCCCGGTCTGCGAAAAAGCGCTGCAGGCCGGTCAGTTTGACGTCGACCGTGGCAACGCCATAAAGCTCACCGTCTTTATGCATGGGCACACTGCAGGTGACCATGGGCTCCAGCGAATAGGGGTCCATATAGGATTTCGACCAGAAACACCGGTCGTTGCCGACATATTTGGCGGGCACATACCATTCTTCATGGTGATAGCCGCGACCGTCCTTGGCGTTGTAATCGTCATAATAGAGCAGCTTGCGCCCTGATTTCCGGGCCCAGAAAAAGCTGCGGCGTTCCACGCCGGGGGTGAAGGCATGAGGTTCCGGCCACACGCCGCCGCCGGCAATGATGGCGTCGATATCCTCATAATCCATCATATGGGGCACGACCTCTTTGACGAGCTCCGGGTCGTTGGGCAGCATCTCTTCCAGATTGGCGATGGAACGGGTCAGGGATTCCGTGGCCTCGACCTTCTGACCCAATTCGGTCATCAGGCGATTACCCGCCTGATCCACCAATTCAAAATTCTTTTCCGTCAGGACGTCGTGCAACAGGGTCTGGTTGACGGTGACGACCGCCGTGATCAGCATGACAAGCGTGATCAGCAACCCGACCAGCAGATGGAACTGCAGGCTTTCATACCAAAGGACCGGCGGCGGTGCGCTTTCGCTGTCCTGGCTGTTATCCTGCGGTTGCGCCTGGTCGGTCATGGATTAATCTGCGATCTCGACAGCCTGCAAGATGTCGATGGCCTGGGTCACGGCGGATTTCGCGTGGCGAAGATTGTCGGCACGGGCGGCCAGCAGGCCCTCCAGGTCCTGACGGGTCTTTTTCAATTCCACATGGGTGCGAATGCGCGCCTTGAGAACGGATGGCTTGAACGGTCTTGCCACATAATCGCTGGCACCCATTTCCAGACCCTGGCTTTCATCTTCCTCATTATCCAATACGGTCAGGAAAATGATCGGAATATGCTGGGTCAGGAAGTGGTTCTTCAACTGACGGCAAATCTCATAGCCGGACATTTCCGGCATTTGCACGTCCAGCAGGATCGCGTCGATATCGGGCGTTTCCTGGGCGACCTTCAGGGCGTGCACTCCGCGTGTTTCAGTGAGAACCTCAAACTGATCGGACAGCAGTTCCGTGATCATGGTGAGGTTCAGCGGCTCGTCGTCCACCACCAGAATTTTTCCCTCCGCCGGTAAACTTTCGGGCAAAGGGGCCGTTGGCGTATCGCTTCCAGCGTCGCTTTCCGGGTCCGGATTGCGGATGATATTCTGTGCCGCACGGGCAATGTTTTCGATGCTGGGGGAAAGGGTTGCGCTGAAGCTTTCCCCGGCGGGCGTCAGGCTGAGTGACTTGCCGTTGCGCTCAAAAAGCTGCGTGCCCAGGAAATCCTCCAGCAGGCGAATCTGGCGGCTGACGGCCTCACGGGTCACCAGAAGTTCTTTCGATGCCTTGGTAAAATTCAATTGCCTCGCGGCAGCCTCGAAGACCACAAGGCTGGTCAGGGGCGGCAATGCGCCTCGCAGGTTTTTCATCCCAGTGCCTCCAAAATACCATCAGTCTTGTTGTCGTTATTCGACTGTTTGGCAAGGGCGCATTCTATGCGACAGGCCTCATATGGTGTTGCGACAAAAAATTCTCACAAGGGCAATCTTTTGTTCCGTGGACACCGAGCCCCCACCCGACAGTACACTTACCATTCAAATTAGAGCGATTGGACCGTCAATTGCAATCCGCCATGAGGCCATCAGAAGGCATCCGGTTTGCGGGTTGGACGTAACGTCGCAACGGGACAGGGAAACCTGAACAACGGGGGCTTGGGGGCATCATAACAATCAGTCTGGCAAAGCGGGCCTGTGTTTCATGGGCCGCGGCGTGGCCGGTTCGTCGGTATTCCCGCGCGCCTTAATGGCCGGGACTGCCACAGGGGGTGTAACAAGAGACATGACAAATGCCTAAATTCATTAAGTTATATGTGAAATACGTCGACGCTGTGAACCTGAAGATCGGTCGCGCGGTGATGTATATGATTTTCGTTATGATGGCGGTTCTGCTGTTCTCCTCCATCACGCGCGGTGTATTCGGTGTCTCCTTCCTGTGGATCGTGGAAGTCGCCCAGATGCTGTTGGCAGCCTATTATCTGCTGGGTGGTGGTTATTCCATGCAACTGGATTCCCATGTGCGCATGGACCTGCTCTACAGCCGCTGGTCGCCCAGAACCCGGGCGCGGGTGGATGCGGCTACCTCCGCTTTTTTGATTTTCTATCTGGTTGTCCTGCTGATCGGCGGGATTTCCAGTACTGAATACGCGATTCAATACAACCAAAAGAACTATTCCGCCTGGGCGCCGCCGCTGGCGCCGATCAAGATTGTAATGACGACCGGTATCGCACTCATGCTGCTGCAGGCTTTCTCTATGTTCTTCAAGGATTTGGCGAAAGCCAAAGGGGAGTCTCTCACATGAGTTATGAAATGATTGCCTTGCTGATGTTCGCCTCCATGATGGTGGTGATGTTGAGCGGGCAACGCGTCTTTGGTGCGATTGGTTTTGTCGGTGCGGCAGCTGCCATGATGCTGTGGGGAACAGGCGGTCAGGAAATGCCGTTCAACGCCAGCTTCCAGTTGTTTAACTGGTACCCGCTGCTGACCCTGCCGCTGTTTATCTACATGGGCTATATGCTCTCCGAATCCGGTATTGCCGGTGACCTTTATCATATGTTCCATGTCTGGGCCGGTCCGGTCCGTGGCGGTCTGGCGATCGGTACGATCGGCCTGATGGTGGCGGTTTCCGCCATGAACGGGTTGAGCGTGGCCGGCATGGCGATCGGGGCCAGTATTGCGCTTCCGGAAATGCTGCGGCGTGGCTATGACAAGATCATGGTGACCGGGGTGATCCAGGCGGGCAGTTCGCTTGGCATCCTTGTGCCGCCAAGTGTTGTCCTCGTGCTCTATGGCATGATTGCCCGCCAGCCGGTTGGTCAACTTTGGCTGGCCGGGGTGTTCCCGGGGCTGCTGCTGGCAGGTTTGTTCATCCTCTACATCGTTGTTCGTTGCTGGTTGCAGCCCGAAATGGGTCCGGCCCTGCCGAAGGAAGAGCGCGATGTGAGTTGGGGTGAGAAGCTTGCCCTGTTGAAGGCGGGCATCTTGCCGCTGTTGATTTTCTTCCTGATGACCGGCCTGTTCCTGATGGGCGTGACCAGTCTGGTGGAAAGCTCCGCCGTTGGCGCGGCCTCTGCGACGGCTGCGGCGATCTACAAACGCCGTCTGACCAAGGGGGTTCTGGAAGAAACCATCCGCAAGACCCTGGCCATCAGCTGCATGTTCCTTTGGATCATCCTGGCGGCGCTCTGCTTCGGTGCGGTCTTCGACGGCCTGGGCGCGGTCCATGCGATCAAGTCTCTGTTCCTGGATTCCTGGGGCCTTGGCCCATGGGAAATCCTGATCATGATGCAGCTTTCCTACATTGTCATGGGGATGTTCCTGGACGATACGGCGATGTTGGTCATCGTAGCGCCGCTTTATGTGCCGCTGGTGATCGCATTGGGCTTCGATCCGGTCTGGTATGGCGTGCTCTACACCATCACCTGCCAGATTGCCTACATGACGCCGCCGTTCGGTTACAACCTGTTCCTGATGCGTGCCATGGCGCCGCCGGAAATAACACTGCCGGACATCTACAAATCCATCGTCCCCTTCGTGGCGGTGATGGTGCTGGGCCTGTCCCTGGTGATCATGTTCCCGCAAATCGCCATGTGGCTGCCGGATCAATACTACGGAAAGTAAAGCGAGTTTGCCGCGTCGCCGGATTGCCCGGCGGCGCGGTTTTACCTGGGCGGGTGGGGAGCACCCGAAATTGAACAAGGGAGTTATGATAATGAACAAAAGACGTGAGTTTCTGAAGAAGGCGGGTGTCGCCACGACAGCCGCCGCCGCCACGGCCACGATTGGCGCGCCTTATGTGAAGGCACAAAGCGAAATTCGCTGGCGTCTGCAGACCTATGCAGGTCCGGCCCTGGCGGAACATGTGATCAAACCGGCCATCGACGCCTTCAACACGGTTGCCAAAGGCCAGATGCATATCGAACTGTATCACGCAGACCAGCTTGTCCCGACGGGCGAATTGTTCCGCGCCATGCAGAACGGCACCATCGACGCGGTGCAGAGTGACGACGATTCCATCGCGGCCCCGGTCGATGTCTCCGTCTTTGGCGGTTACTTCCCGTTTGCCAGCCGTTACAGCCTGGATGTGCCGGTGCTGTTCAACCAGTATGGCCTGCGCGAAATCTGGGAAGAAGCGTACAACGAAGTTGAAGGTGTGACCTGGCTGAGCGCCGGTGCATGGGACCCGTGCAACTTTGCAACCCGTGACCCGATCAACAGCCTGGAAGACCTGAAGGGCAAGCGCGTCTTCACCTTCCCGACCGCCGGTCGCTTCCTGTCCCGCTTTGGCGTTGTGCCCGTCACGCTGCCTTGGGAAGACGTGGAAGTTGCCATGCAGACGGGTGAGTTGGACGGTATCGCCTGGTCCGGTATCACCGAGGACTACACCGTTGGTTGGGCCGATGTGACCAGCTACTTCCTGACCAACAACATCTCTGGTGCATGGTGTGGTTCCTTCTTCGCCAACTCCGACCGTTGGGCGGAAGTGCCGGATCACCTGAAAGAACTGTTCAAGCTTTGCATGGACAGCTCCCACTACTATCGCCTGCATTGGTACTGGGGCGGTGAAGCCAAACTGCGTACGCAGGGCAGCAAGATGAAACTGACCACGATTCCCGAGCAGGAATGGAAAACGGTCGAAGACGAAGCACTGAAATTCTGGGATGAGATCGCCCAGCAGAGCGACCGCAGCGCCCGTGTCGTCAAAATCCTGAAGGAATACAAGGAAACGATGGAGAAAGCCGGCGCGCCGTATCGTTACAGCTAAGCCGACCTTCGTGGTTTCCCATAGTGCGAGAGAAACGCCCGTATCCCCCGATACGGGCGTTTTCTTTCTTCTGTGCCTAGAATTCCGTGATGACGGTCACGCCAGTGCCTTCGAAGGAATCCATTGCTGTCAGGGCGTCAACGGACTGCTCCAACGAGATGCGTTTTCCAATCAGCTTTTCCGGCATCAGCTTGCCGGATTGGATCATGGCAAGCATGGCGTCATAACGATGGGCCTGCATGCCGTGGGTTCCCAGGATTTCCAGTTCATGAGCGATCACGCGACCCATGGGGATTGCAGGTGTGCTGTGATCGCCTGCCATCAGGCCGATCTGAACATGTTTTCCGCGCCGCCGCAGGTTGCCGATCGAATTGACACAGGTCTCAGAATGCCCCAGCGCATCGAAGGATACATGCGCGCCGCCGTCTGTGATTTCCTGAACGGCCTCCACAACATTTCCAACCATACCGGCGTTGACCGTGGCAACGGCTCCGAGCGACCGCGCAAGTCCCAGCTTGTCTTCGGCAATATCGACGGCCACCACATTCGCGCCCATTGCGTTGGCGATCATGATGGCGGACAGGCCGACGCCGCCACAGCCATGAACGGCGACCCATTGGCCGGGACCGGTCTTACCCTGATCGACGACGGCGCGGAATGACGTCACAAAGCGGCAGCCCAGGCTGGCGGCAGTGGCGAAATCCATGCTTTCCGGAAGGCGAACAAGGTTCGTGTCGGCATAGTGAATGGAAACATATTCCGCAAAGGAACCCCAATGGGTGAAACCGGGCTGGAACTGGCTGGCGCAAACCTGCTGGTTGCCGGAATGACATTCCGGGCAAGACCCGCAGCCACCCACGAAAGGTACGGTGACGCGGTCGCCTGCCTTCCAGCGGACCACATCCTTGCCAACCTCTGCGACGATGCCTGCCAGTTCGTGACCGGGAACATGTGGAAAGGTATCGATATCGGCGTCATGCCCGCGCCAGCCGTGCCAGTCGCTGCGGCAAACGCCGGTTGCCTCAACCTTGATTACGACACTATGGGGTTCCGGCCTGGGGTCGGCAACATTCTGAATTTTCGGTTTTTCACCAAATGCTTCGTAGACAACAGCTTTCATCCCGGACCCCTTGTCCCTTTCAATTGTTTCCGGGACGCAGGGTACAGGAAAGGGTTTGGCGGACGCCAACCAAAAATGACGTCCGCCGGATAATTACCTGAGCGGCAGGCAGATATCCGTCAGCAGATCGTTTGGTGCGGTGTCGCGGGGACTGTTCAAATATTCCTCAAAGCAGGGGGCGTCGGCCGCTTCGCGACCGGAGGATGTCAGCCATTCTCCATAAAACCATTGATAGGCGGCCTGTATGGCGGCATAGGGACCCTTGTAATGCAGGATGGCATACTCTCCGCCCCTGATGTCTGTGATTTGTGTGTTTGCACCATCCGCGGTTCCGGACGGGCAGACGGCCCCGGCCTTGGACCGCAGATCGGCTTCTGCGACAGAGGAGGGGTCATCGTAGTAAAGGCCAACCATTCGGGTGTCGGGTGTGATCATATTCCGTGCACCAAGCCAGCCGTAAAGCGATTCAAACGCCTTGCCTATTTCCATGTAAGAGCCGCGATGATCCATTGTGATGGCAGTCATCGCAGGTACGGATTTGATTTCCACATCATACATTGCGCCAAGCCTTTCCCGGTCTGTGGATTGAAATTGGGTATGGTTGCCGTACTTCCGATATTGGATGGGTGGCATGCCATAGACGGCCTTGAAGCTGCGGTTAAAGGATTGAACGGTTTTATAGCCGGACCTGTTGGCAATTTCCTCTACCGGCATTGTCGTTCGGGCCAGATCGCCTGCCGCCCGGTTGAGACGCATCCGTTTGACGAAGGCGGCGATGGTTTCGCCGCGAACCGCATGAAAGACCCGATGCCAGTGATAGGGTGACATGCAGGCAACTTCCGCCAGGTGGTTCAGGTCGATATCATCGTCCAGATGGTCGAAGATATAGTCCGTCACCCGGGTCAACCGGTCCTCATAGCTCAACGGTCTTATGCGATTGCTCATCCGTTCCCCGCATTCTTCAAGATGGCGCGGACGCTAGCATAGGTCTTTTTGACAAATCTTGCTGAGTTGAATTTGCCAAAATCCGGAAAACGGCATCAGTCGCCGGAGCCAAGCTTTCTGTAGTCGGTTGTCGGCATGCCCATGATGCCCCAGTTGTCCATATCCACCTCGTCAATCAGCACAAAGGTGGTTTTCGGGTCTTTGCCAAGGACGCGGACCAGCAGGTCTGTCGTGCCCTTGATCAGTTCGGCTTTCTGTTCCTTTGTGACACCCTCACGGGTGACCTTGATATTCACGTAAGGCATTGGGTGAATTCTCCTAATCGGTGGCAATGAGGTCGAAAATGGAAGACCTTGGAGATGATCTGCCAGCGGCCGTCCAGTTTGATGAGTGTCAGAAGGTCGGTGAAATATTTAGGGCCGATGGCGCAATGGGCACGGACTAATGCGGTGACAGGGCCGGCGAATTCTATCGAGACGATTTCATCCCGGCGCGGTTCACCCGTGCTGGCGGGGGAGGGACGCTTGTCGACGATAGGGAAATAATCCGCCATGGTCAGATGCAGTAATTCTCCGTCGCTGGCGCAGGCGTAGATCGCGTCCGGGTGAAAGACCTGTTCAAGCCGGCTGGTGTCACTGTTGTATAAGCCATCGAAATAGGTCTGCATCAGGTTGGTGATTTCCGGATAGTCCTGTGTCATGAGAGCCTCGTCGGCAGGCAGCGGCGCTCTCACCGGAATGAGAGCGCCATGGTTGGGTCAGATCAGGCCTTCGGCCTTCAGGGCCGCCTGTACGGCAGGACGTGCGGCAACGCGTGCCTGGAAGGCGGCAATATGCGGCCACTGGCTTACATCGATACCGTGCATGCCACTCCAGTTGACGACAACGAAGAGATAGCTGTCTGCCACCGAGAACTGGTCCCCGCCCAGATAGTCGCGGCCGTCTTTGAGATCCGCCTCGAAGGTATCCAGCCGCCTGGCAACATTGGCTTTGGCGGTGTCGCGGTCCGCATCGCTGGTGTCCGGCTTGAAAAGCGGGCTGAAAGCCTTGTGCAATTCGGAGGCGACAAAATTCAGATGAGCCTGAAGATGCGTACGCTCCAGCGTGCCGGGCTTGGGCGCGAGGCCTTTTTCCGGATGCTGGTCGGCCAGATATTGAAGGATCGCGGCCCCTTCGGTCAGCACGATATCGCTGTCGAGGCGCAGGGCGGGAACGTAGCCTTTCGGATTGACCTCCAGAAAGTTTTCGCCGCTTTCCGTGACCTTCGCCTTGTTATCCACTTTCTCGATCGTGAAATCGGTGCCGAGTTCCTGCAGCACGATATGGGATGCGAGAGAGCAGGCGCCGGGGCTGTAATAGAGTTTCATGGATTTGAATTCCTTGAATAGGCTGTTGGTGTTGCCCAAAGGATTAAGGAATTATGGTTACCTTTGTAAACCAAGTAACGTTATGTTATGCAATTATCGAGTTACTGTCCGGTAACCTGAAACAGTGAATGGTAGTATGCGTATGGCTTTGAAAATCCGGAAAAACCAAAGTCCCAAGGTGCCCTATAATTGCCCGTTGTCCGAATGCATGTCGGTTCTGGGCGGGGCATGGACTCCCAACATTGTCTGGAGTTTATGCGCAGGACCAAGGCGGTTCAGTGAGTTGCGAACGGATATTCCGGGCGTATCGGCAAAGGTGCTGACTGCCCGGCTGCGGGACCTGGAGATAAAGGGTGTCATTTCGCGCGAAATAAAACCGACATCGCCACCATCCGTAGAGTATGCTTTGACGGAATTGGGACAGGAGTTGATGCCTGTCATAAAATCAATCGTGGAAGTCGGGCATAAATTGAAAAAGGCAAAGCTGGCCGAGGCGGAAGAGTGTTCTGCCGCGGTTGGCTGCCAGGTCGGATAAGCGGAATGATGCGATGGCGATGACGCGGAAGAAGCCGATAAATCTGGCGCTGCAAGGCGGCGGCGCTCACGGGGCGTTCACCTGGGGTGTCCTCGATGCCCTGTTGGAGGATGGCCGCGTCCATGTAGAAGGTATCAGCGGCACATCCGCCGGGGCAATGAACGGGGTGGTTGTCGCCGATGGGCTGATGCGTGGCGGTGAGGACGGGGCGCGACAGGCGCTATCGGACTTCTGGCATGCCGTCAGCGACGCCGGGCGTTTCAGTCCGCTGCAGCGCAGTCTGATCGACATCTTCATGGGAAACTGGAGCCTGGACAACAATCCGGCCTACCTTTTCTTCGATCTGATGAACCGTCTTGCCTCACCCTATGATATGAACCCGTTCGACGTGAATCCCCTGAGGGATATCCTGGACGAATTCGTCGATTTCGAGCGGGTCCGCTCCTGTGACGAGATGAAGATTTTTATCTCTGCCACCAATGTGGAGACGGGGCGGGTCAAGGTCTTCAACCGACGCGAATTGACCCTTGATATGGTCATGGCATCAGCCTGCCTGCCCTTTCTGTTCAAGGCCGTTGAAATTGACGATGTGCCCTATTGGGACGGCGGGTATATGGGGAACCCCGTGTTGTTTCCCTTTTTCCAGACCTGCTCGTCCGAAGATATCCTGATTGTCCAGATCAACCCGATTGAGCGGCCCGGCACGCCGCGCACGGCCCGCGAGATTTTGAACCGGGTGAATGAAATCACCTTCAACGGAAGCCTGATGAAGGAATTGCGTGCGATCGACTTTGTCCGCCGACTGATCGAGGATGGGCGTCTGGACAGAAAGGATTATCGCCGGATCAATCTTCATATGGTGGAGGCCCAGGACGAGATTGCGCCGTTGGGGGCATCATCCAAATTGAATGCGGAATGGACCTTCCTCCGCTATCTCTTCGCGATTGGCCGTGATACGGCGCTCGACTGGCTGGACCGTCATTATGACGACCTGGGACAGCGTTCCACGGTTGATATGCGTGCCCTGTTCCAGGGAACGGAGAATGAGCAGCAAGAGCTTGCGCGTGCGCTTCAGTGATCGTGGCTATTGTGCGCGGATCAATTCAATGAAGGGCGCGCCGAATTTTTCCAGCTTGCTGCGGCCGACACCATAGATGGTGGAGAACTCCGCTTCGTTGGTGGGGCGCTGCAGCGCCATATCGATCAGGCTGCGGTCGCCGAAGACCACATAGGCGGGCAAATTGCGTTCCTTGGCCAGTTCCAGGCGAAGCCTTTTGAGTTCCTGCAGCAGTGCGTGATCCGCTTCCGACAGGTCGATGCTGGATGGTTTGTCGCTGCCAAAGGAAACTTTTGATTTCGACCTGGATGATTTGCCGCCTGCCAAGGTCGGGCGATAACGGAAGACCTCCCGGCCGCTCAGCAGAGCCTTGCCCTTCGGCGCCACCTGCAGCGCGCCATAGCCACCGATGTCGATATCCAGAAATCCTGTGGCGACCAGTTGGCGAAGGATGCTTTTCCACTGTTTGGCGTTCTGGCTTTTCCCGCCTGCGAAACTGGGCAATTGGTCGTGCCGGAAGCGTTTGACCTTTTCGGTTTCCTTGCCGGTGACAAGGTCGACGATATGGCCAGCCCCAAAACTTTCACCGGTTTCCTGAATGGCGGACAGGGCGGCCTCGGCCAGATGGGTGCCATCCTGGGTCATGCCGGGATTGAGGCAGACATCGCATTTGCCGCAGGGTTCGATCGTCTCGTTGAAATAGGCGAGCAGGGCGCGGCGGCGGCATTCGGGTGCCTCGCAATAGGCCAGCAGCGCGTCCAGGCGCTGATGCTCCCGCCGTTTGCGGCCGTCTTCCGCGTCTTCGTTTTCAATGAAGGTCCGGCGCAGGCGTATATCATCCATGCCGTAAAGCATATGGACGGTCGCCTCTTCACCGTCACGACCGGCGCGGCCGATCTCCTGATAATAGGCCTCCGGGCCGCCGGGCAGGTCCGTATGGAAAACAAAGCGGATGTCGGGCTTATCGATGCCCATGCCGAAGGCGATGGTGGCGACCATGATGACGCCGGCCTCGGTCATGAAGCGGTCCTGGTGCTGGCTACGGTCTTCCTGGCTCATGCCCGCGTGATAGGGCAGGGCGAGATGGCCTTCCTCGCAAAGGAACTGGGCGACCTCTTCGGTTTTCTTGCGGGACAGGCAATAGACAATGCCGCTTTGCCCGATCCGTGGCGCGACGAAATCGCCAAGCTGTTTACGCCAGTTCTGTTTTTCCTCCACCGCCAGATGCAGGTTGGGCCGGTCGAAGCCGGTCACGAAAACATCCGCCTCGCCACCGAACAGCTTGTCCTGGATGTGTGTACGCGTGACCGCATCCGCCGTGGCGGTCAGCGCGATGATCGGCGTGTCGGGGAAATAGTCGCGCAGCTTTGAAAGGTCTTCATATTCCGGGCGGAAAGCGGGACCCCATTGTGAAATACAATGGGCCTCGTCGACGGCAAAATAGGTTGGCTTCAACCTGGCGATGGCGGACAGCATCCGGTCGGTCATGAGCCGCTCGGGGGAGAGATAAAGCAGGTCGATCTCACCGGCGGCCACCTGCCGCCATACCGAAACATTGACGTCGCGGCTGACGGCGGAATTGATGCTGGCGGCGCGCACCCCTGACAGGCGCAGGGCCGCAACCTGATTTTCCATCAGGGCGACGAGCGGGGACACGACGACGGTCAGTCCGCCTTTGACCAGGGCAGGCACCTGAAAGCATAGGGATTTACCTGCACCCGTAGGCATGACGGCCAGCACATTGTTGCCCGCCAGCAGGCGCGAGATGACGTCTGCCTGCCCCTTGCGGAAAGACGAATAGCCGAAAGTCTGTTTCAGGACATCAAGGGCGGCTTGATCTACCGGTTGAGAGGCGGTCACGGAAGGGCCTTCGGATTGGTCGGTGGATGAATCATTTTTCGATTGGTGCCTAGACCTATCAATCTTGCCGGGGAATGAGAAGGGCTTTATTACGTGGAAGGGGGAGTTGCGGAAATTCTTATATAAGAAGGCCTCTGGTTTTTTCCGGAAGTAACCCCACAAAAGTAATGGTTGGATTTTCAATTGTTAGCAGGTTAAAAGATGCATGCTTGGCGCACGGCGGGATGCTATGAAACAAGCTGCCAGACAAGGCACATAATAAAGAAATAACTTATCTTAGTAAGGTTTCCGGCAGAATGCGGTTGCGCTATGATGAGGGACAGGGTGCAGGAAAAGAAAGTTAACTCAGCGGTGAGTAAGGATATTCAGGCGGGAGACATTGCTGCGGATCGCAGTGATAATTTCGATTACATCGTCAGGCATTTCCTTCAGGGACCGCATTTCTTTCAATCAAGCGTTGTTCAGTATCTCTATGACTGGTGGCAGGGGTATGAGCCGTCCTTGCCGCAGCGTAAACAGTTCGATCTGGTGGAACATGCGGCGATTGCACCCAATCTGTTCCTGATCAAGGTTTTGGGCGACGGCCGGTTCGAATACCGCATCAATGGTGAAGAAGTCGTGTCGCTGGTCGGCGTCTCGCTGAAGGGTGAGATGATCTCGCCGGATCATCACGATATCGCGATGGCGAACCTGGCCCGCTATTATCAGGAAATCGTTGAAAAGAAACAGGCGCGGGCCTGTACCGGCAATTTGCGCCCTGCGCATATGGACGTGCTGGAATTTGAAACCGTTGACTGCCCCTTGGTCGATAAAAACGGCAATATCACACATATCGTCGGCGCGATTGGCACGAACTGACGGGGCATCCGGCAGTGATGATCGGCTGAATTGGAGGCACGCCCTTGACGGCGTAGCTCTTGTAAATTCTTTTTGAGTTATTACCTGATACTTATGGCATCTTGGCCTGATTTGAAGTATTATTATGTTAACCAAAAATTCATTAATTAATTCTGTGGGGCATTAAGCTTTAGTATTTGCAGCTACACTTAACTCATATTTAACCATCCGGTGATAAAGTTAGGTTAGCTAAGAGCTTGAACATTGTGAATAGGCGGGGGCGGTCGTTTTGCGAGCGCCCCCGCTTTGCGTTTTCAGAAAGCGATTGGGGGTTCACCGGTTTCCGTTTCGAAGGAGGTTGCATCTGATGGAAGATATTCTGGACCTATATGCCGAACACTACAGTCTGGCGCGTGAGGAAGAGATGACGCTCCACGACTATCTGCGAGGCTGCCGCGATGACGCAGGCATGTACGCCAGTGCCGCAGAACGTATGATTGCCGCCGTTGGAGAGCCGGAGCTGGTGGATACGAGCCAGGACACGCGCCTGGGCCGGATATTCCACAACCGGACAATCAAGCGCTATCGCGCCTTTGATGACTTTTATGGCATGGAAGACACGATCGAACGCATCGTGGGTTATTTCCGCTATGCAGCCCAGGGGCTGGAAGAACGCAAGCAGATCCTCTATCTCCTCGGGCCCGTTGGTGGCGGCAAGTCCTCCCTGGCCGAAAAGCTCAAACAGCTGATGGAAAAAGAGCCGATCTATGTCCTGAAGGCAGGCGATCAGATCAGCCCGATTTTTGAATCTCCGCTGGGGATTTTCGACAAGGATCGCATGGGGGCTGTGCTGGCGGAAAAATATGGTATTGCACAGCACCGCCTGACCGGCCTGATGTCTCCCTGGGCGGTCAAACGTCTGGATGAATTCGAAGGCGACATTTCGAAATTCAGCGTGGTCCGGCTGAACCCTTCAAAACTTCGCCAGATTTGCATTTCCAAGGTCGAACCCGGTGATGAAAACAACCAGGATATCTCCACCCTCGTGGGTAAGGTTGATATTCGCAAGCTGGAACATTTCAGCCAGCACGACCCGGATGCCTACAGCTATTCCGGTGGCCTGAACCGCACGACCCAGGGCCTGATGGAATTCGTGGAGATGTTCAAGGCGCCGATCAAGGTGCTGCACCCCATGCTGACCGCGACCCAGGAAGGTAACTATATCGGCACCGAAAGTTTCGGCGCACTGCCTTTCCAGGGGGTTATCCTGGCGCATTCGAATGAGGCGGAATGGCAGCAGTTCAAGAACAACAAGAATAACGAGGCTTTCATTGACCGTGTCTGCATCGTGAAGGTGCCCTATTGCCTGCGCATGACCGAAGAGGCGATGATCTATTCCAAACTGGTTGAAAACAGCGAGTTGAATGAAGCCCCCTGTGCCCCGGAAACCCTCAATATTCTCAGCCGCTTCAGTGTTCTGACACGGTTGAAACCCCATGAGAATTCCAATCTCTATTCCAAGATGCGGGTCTATGATGGCGAAAGCCTCAAGGATACCGATCCGAAAGCCAAGACGGTACAGGAATATCGTGATGCAGCCGGCGTTGACGAGGGCATGGACGGTGTTTCCACCCGTTTCGCCTTCAAGGTGCTCAGCTCCACCTTCAATTACGATACCGAAGAGGTGGCGGCGGACCCTGTGCATCTGATGTATATCCTGGAACAGATGATCAAACGCGAACAGTTCCCGCCGGAACAGGAAAGCACCTATCTTGAATTCATCAAGGAAGAACTGGCGCCGCGTTATGCCGAGTTCATCGGTAATGAAATCCAGAAGGCCTATCTGGAAAGCTATACCGAATACGGTCAGAACGTCTTCGACCGCTATATTTCCTATGCCGATGCCTGGATTGAGGAGCAGGATTACAAGGACCCGGATACGGGACAGCTCTTCAATCGTCAGGTCCTCGATGCGGAACTGTCCAAGATCGAGAAACCGGCGGGCATTTCCAATCCGAAGGATTTCCGGAACGAAGTGGTCAAATTCGCGCTCCGGACACGGGCCAATACCGGGTCGAACCCGGCCTGGACGTCCTATGAGAAACTGCGTGATGTGATCGAAAAGCACATGTTCAGTCAGGTTGAAGACCTGCTGCCGGTGATCAGTTTCGGCACCAAGAAAGACAGCGATACCGAAGGCAAGCACAAGGAGTTTGTCGATCGTATGCAGGACCATGGTTACACCGAACGTCAGGTCCGCCGTCTGGTCGAATGGTATATGCGCGTGAACAAGGCCGGTTAACCCGGAAAGGAGGCCGGTCATGCACCATTTCGTAGACCGACGGCAAAATCCGAAGGGCAAGAGCCTGGGGAACCGTCAAAGGTTCCTCCGGCGTGCCCGGCACCACATCAAGGATATGGTGGACCGGTCGATCAAGGACCGTTCCATGGGCGACCTGGAAAATGGTGAACAGGTCACCATCCCGACCAAGGGGATCAAGGAGCCCCATCTGGTCCACTCTCCCAACGGTGGCAAGCGCGAGCGTATCTTTCCCGGCAATAAGGAATTTGTGGTGGGGGACAGTTTTCCCCGACCCAAACAGGGCGGTGGAAAAGGCCAGGGCAAACAGGCCTCCGAAGATGGCGAAGGCGAGGATGCCTTTACCTTCACCCTGACCCGGGAAGAATTCCTGGAGCTGTTGTTCGAAGATCTGGAACTGCCTGATCTGGTAAAGACCACCTTGAAGGAAACCACAACCGTCAAACAGCGCAAGGCGGGGCTTGCGACGCAAGGGACGCCCGCCAACCTGAACCTGATCCGCACAATGAGAAATTCGCTTGGCCGACGTATTGCGCTCAAGCGGCCCTCGGGTGACGAGGTTGCCGCGCTGGAAGCGGAAATCGCCGAACTGGAGGCCAAGGAAAACCGCACGGCGGGCGAGGCCAAGCGGCTGGAAGAGTTGAAGGAACAATTGGAGGCATTGGAACGGCGCCGGAAGATCGTATCTTTCATCGACCCGGTGGATATCCGCTACAACTCCTTTGTGCCGGAAATCATTCCGAATTCAAAGGCGGTCATGTTCTGCCTGATGGATGTCTCCGGCTCCATGGCGGAACGGGAAAAGGAGCTGGCGAAACGTTTCTTCCTGTTGCTGCACCTGTTTTTGGAACGGCGTTACGAACATACCGAAATCGTTTTTATCCGCCACACCCATTATGCCCAGGAAGTGGATGAGGAAACCTTCTTCTATGGCCGGGAAACCGGCGGCACGGTCGTCAGCACCGCGCTGGAAGAAATGGAGAAGATCGTCAAGGACCGCTATCCGACCGGTGAGTGGAATATCTATGCCGCCCAGGCATCCGATGGCGAGAACCTCAGCCGGGATTCGCTGAAATGCGAACAGCTTCTGGAAGAGCGCCTGATGCCGGTGTGCCAGTTCTATGCCTATGTAGAGATTGTGGAGGAAAGCGAGATGGAAATCCTTGCCTCCGACGAGGCAGGCGGTGAATTGTGGCGCGCCTATCGCGAGGTCCGAAGCCGCTGGCCCAATTTCGACATGCGGCGCATCGCACAGCCCTCCCATATCTATCCGGTTTTCCGTGACTTCTTCAGCAGCAAGAAGGAAGGGGTTCGTTAATGGCAGCGAAAACACGGGCGGTGCAGCCGCTCTTCGACAAACCCGACTGGACCTTCGACATCATGAGTGATGTCTATGACGCGATTGAAAAAATCGCGGTCGAGGATTTGCATCTGGATATATATCCCAACCAGATCGAGGTTATCTCCTCGGAACAGATGCTGGATGCCTATTCGTCGATCGGCTTGCCGCTGATGTATCATCACTGGTCCTTCGGCAAACGCTTTGTCCGCGACGAGACCATGTATCGCAAGGGTCTGGCGGGCCTGGCCTATGAGATCGTCATCAATTCCAATCCCTGCATCAGCTACAACATGGAGGAAAATTCCATGGCGATGCAGACATTGGTGATGGCACATGCCGCCTTTGGCCATAACCATTTCTTCAAGAACAACTATTTGTTCAAACAATGGACCGATGCCGACGGTATCCTGGACTATCTGTCCTTTGCGAAGAATTTCATCACCAAATGTGAAGAACGCTACGGTTTCACGGCAGTGGAGGAAGTGCTCGATGCGGCACATGCCCTGATGGATCATGGGGTTTTCCGCTATCGCCGTCCGCCGCGCCCCTCGCGTGAGGAACAGGAGGCCATGCGGCGGCAACGCGATGAATATGCCGACCAGCAAAGCCTGCTCGACCTTTGGACCGACAGCACGTTAAGCCCCGTGGACGAAAGGGGGGACGAGGTTCGGCGTAAACACAGCCGACGCCAAGATGCCTTGCATCTGCCACAGGAAAACATCCTGTATTTCCTGGAAAAGAACAGTCCGATCCTGGAGCCCTGGCAGCGGGAGATCGTGCGGATCGTACGCTTCCTGTCGCAATATCTCTATCCGCAGAAACAGACCAAGGTGATGAATGAGGGCTGTGCCTGCTTTGTCCATTACTACATCATCAACCGCCTTCACGAATTGGGATTGATTACCGAAGGTGCGCTGATGGAGATGATGCACAGCCATACCAATGTGGTCTTCCAGCCGGAATATGACGACCCGCGTTTTTCAGGGCTCAATCCCTATGCGCTGGGCTTTAACATGATGATGGATATCCGCCGGATATGCGAAGATCCGACCGACGAGGACCGGGAATGGTTCCCGGAATTCGCGGGCAGCGGCGACTGGAACGCCGTGTTGCTGGATGCCTGGGCCAATTATCGGGATGAATCCTTCATACAGCAATTCCTCAGCCCCCATCTGATCCGTCAGTTCAAACTGTTCGTGATTACCGATGACGAACGGGAAGAAGACCTTCACGTTACGCATATCCACAACAAGCGTGGCTATCGGGAAATCAGGAAGATTCTCGCGAAATCATATGATACCGCCAATTTGGAACCGGATATCCAGGTCGTTGATACGGATTTGCGGGGGGACCGCGAACTGAAACTGCGTCATACGGTCCACAATGGTATTCTTCTGGATCAGAAGAACCGGGACGAGGCCCTGAAACATCTCAAATATCTCTGGGGTTATGAAGTGACCCTGGACGGGGTATCCGCCGATACCGGTGACGTTCTTTATTCCGCGTCGACGGTACCGAAAGAGACCGAGTCCGCGTAGCCGGCGCCCGGTTCCAGGGCGATCTCACCAAAAAGCTCACCATGCACTGTATTCTGCGGCATGATCGCTTTGGGCGGTATGTCCTCTTCGATGATGGATTTGGACAGGACTTGATGCGCCATCGTTGGATTTCGTTAATATTTGAGCCGTAATATAGGATTGGCGCCTACAGGGGCAGATGGGGACGCGGCGTCAGGATATAGTTACTGACGACTGAGGGATATAGGGTTGCGGCGTGCGCGGAAAGCTCCTCTGCTTGCATTGACAGTGTCGATGGTCGTCGTGCTGGGCATAACCTTGTTCGTTGACCGCAGCATGGAGGAACGGGGGACCAGGTTCAATCAATGGGCCCTGACGAACATTCTTGATGCACGGGCGGCTGCCCTGGTTGCGCATCTCGACGGGCTGCGCGAGGAAACGAAACTCCTATCCCAAAATGCAACCGTTCTGGATGCGATGGGGGCCTTCAATGCCGCTTTCGACGCGACAAGTGAAGACAGCCGCTTTCAATTGCGCCGCAGCTATATCAGTGAAAATCCAAAATCTCCTCACCGGCGCTATCTTCTGGATGATGATGGCCGCGATACGCCCTACAGTCATGTGCATCGCCGCTATCATCCGGCCATTCATACGCTGACCTCACCGCGCGGTTTGTATGATGCATTCCTGGTGAACCCTGACGGGGACGTTGTCTACAGCGTTCTGAAGGAACAGGATTTCGGCACGAATCTGATGACGGGGCCTTGGCGGGACACGGGGCTGGCCCGTGTGTTCCGGACCATATTGGCAAATCCTGATGACGATAGTGTTCATTTCGAGGACTACAGTCTCTATCGCCCCAGTGCCGGTGATCCTGCGGCCTTTATCGCCGTACCGTTGCATCGTACCGACAATGGTGCGTTTCTCGGTGTTTTGGCGCTGCAGCTTCCGCAAGCGCCGATCCAGAATATTCTTCAGGCCGGGTTCAAAAGCGAAAAGGAAGGGAATGTCTACCTGATTGGTCCCGATTATCTGCTACGCAGTGACATGCTGGACCGGGAATGGGGGATGATGTTGCGCTCCAAGCGGGAGCACAAGGGGATTGTAAAGGCCCAGAAGGGGGAAACCGTCATCCTGAATGACATTACGGTTTTCGGGAAACCAGGGTATGGAGGCTATAGGCCGATCGATTTCCTCGGCGTGCGATATGTCCTGGCTCTGGAAATACCGGTCAGCAGTTTTGAGCACCAGGACTGGACGACAATCATCTGGATTGCCACGCTGATGATCGCGGCGTCTATTGCCTTCGCATTTTTCCTGTGGCGGCGGGAAAGTGCAATTGCCCGGAGGACCAATGCGCTCAAGGCTTTTGTGGAAGATGCGCCCGATGCAGGTGATATCCTTGGGCAGGATGACGAATTCGACGGTCTCGCCCGGGCCATTGCAAAGTACCACGACCAGTCGCAGAACCTTCTCCAGGCTGAGCAGGAATATGTCAGCCTGTTCGAGGCCTTCGGGTTTGGCACCTATCGCAGGTCGACTGACGGGCGTTTGCTTCAGGTGAACGAGACCCTGGCGAAAATCTACGGGTATCAATCCGCTGAAGAAATGATCTGGTCCGCGCAGTCCGGCTTCTGGGAACGTTACGCCGACAGTCGCCCGGACAGCCACAGCTATACCGTTTGGGATGAAAGTCCGGATGGCGCCCGCGTGGAGGCAAAGGCCCTGCGCAAGGACGGAAGTGAAATCTGGATTTCGGAAAATTATAAATCCATCCGGAACCCGAACGGCGATATCGTCTTTTACGAAGGCGTGGTCTCCGATATCACGCAGCGCTATCAGATTGAAGCCGACATACGCAAGGCGCGGCGCGAACTGGCTGAAACCACCAGGCGTCTCCAGACGGCGCTGAACACGATGCCGATTGGCCTGATCATGCTCGACAAGGATCTGAATATCCTGTTGGTCAATGAACTGGTCGCCGACTATTACGGGCTTCCGAAAGAGATTATGCGTGCTGGTGAGCCGTTGCGTAATTCCGTCAAATATCTGGTGGAAGCGGGTTATCTCACAGGTGTCGATGTTGACGAAGAATTCGAGCGCTTGAAGGTTCTCTATACCTCCGGCAAGCCGTTCCGTTTCGAGCGGGAACTGCAGCGCGGCAGATTTATGGAGGTCAATGGCAACCCCCTCGAAGAAGGCGGTGTCGTGTTGAATATCGTCGACGTGACCGAGATTCGCCGGGCCGAACAGGTCGTGAAGCGGGCGCGGCAGCGGCTTTTGGATGCCATCGAGGCGATCAATGACGCCTTCACTATCTGGGACAGCAATGAAGGATTGGTGGTTTTCAACAGCCGCCTGCTGGCTCTGCAACCGGAACTGAAAGGTGTCGTGCGGACCGGCATGTCTTTCGAGGAGTTTCTGGACGCGCTCATTCAGTTCCGGCTGGAGGGCCAGGATCAAAGCGATGTCAATCAGTGGCGGAACAAGCAGCTTGAATTGTTCCGAAAAGGCGGCGTGGTTGAAATTCAGCGCGGCAACGGCGCATGGCATCACCAGTCCTATGTTGCAACAAAGGATGGCGGCAGGGTCGGCGTGCGCAGCGACATTACCCAGCGCCGGACCTGGGAGGAAACCCTGGTCCAGTCCGAGCAAAAATTCCGCCACCTGATCGAAGGGTCTGTGCTGGGGGTCTTGATCTGTACGCCTGAGGGCAAGCCGCTCTACGTGAACCGCGCTATTGCGACGATATTCGGTTTCGATAAACCCGACGGTATGATGGCTGTTGATCCGGTTAGTACCCTGATTGATGAACGGGACCGCTCGGCCCTGATTTCACGCGGCTTCGATATTGCCAATGGTCTCGCGGCGGAAGAACGGGCCAGATATCGGGGGATCGGCCATGATGGTCGGTTGGTCTGGCTTGATATGGCGGTTCAGCGCATAGACTGGCAGGGGCAGGTGGCGCTTCAATGCACCTGTTCCGATATCACCAAGCAGGTGATGATCGAACATGAGATTCAACAACAGTCCTCAACCTTCCAGAAGGCTGTCGACGGGATGCCGCAGGGGGTTGCGGTCTTCGATCCGGACGGGAAGGTCCGGCTTGTCAATGACAGGGCGCTGGAACTGGTGGACCTGAGCAGGGACGATGTGGTGACCGGCGGGTCCTTCCGCAATCTGCTGATCACTGCGGACAGGCTCGGAACCGAGCGTTACTGGCCGACGGTCAAGGATTTACGGGAAATCCTGCAAGAGGATGAGTCCTTTTCCTATGAGCGGCAGATCAAGGATGACAAGATTCTGGAAATCCGGGGCAACAGGCTGCCGGATAACGGGTTGGTTATAACGCTGGTCGATATCACGGAACGCAAGCGTTTCGAGGAAGAGATACAGCGCGCGCGCATGGAGGCGGATGCCGCCAACGCAGCTAAATCGCAATTTCTGGCGGTGATGAGCCATGAAATCAGGACGCCAATGAATGGCGTTATGGCCATGTCTGAACTGATGGCGCAAACACCGCTGACGGCAGAACAGCAGAATATCGCATCGGTCATTCAGGAATCCGCTTCCGTGCTGCTGGATATCATCAACGATATCCTGGATTTCTCGAAAATCGAGGCGGATAAACTGCACCTGGAGGAGGTTGAATTCTCGCTGGTCGATCTGGTGGAACATGTGCCGATGCCCATGTCGACGCGGGCCTATGAAAAGGGGCTGGAGATTATCTGTTTTGTCGACCCGGCCCTGCCGGACCATATGGTCGGGGACCCGACGAGACTGCGGCAGATATTGGTCAATCTGCTGAGTAACGCGATTAAATTCACAGAACGCGGCCATGTGGCCATCAAGGTGACCAAGGGTGCGGAAGAAGACGATAAATGCACAATCCGATTTGAGGTGGAGGATACCGGCGTCGGTATCGATTTGAGCAGGGCGGATGGTCTCTTCGAACCGTTCCAGCAGTTGGATGGGTCGACGGCCCGCGAGTTCGGCGGAACGGGGCTTGGGCTGGCAATCTCAAAACGTCTGGCGGATGCAATGCAGGGAACTCTCGCGGTCGAAAGTACGTTGGGCAAAGGGGCGACATTTGTTCTTGAGCTGCCGCTGACGGCCTTGCCGGAACGTCGCCAAACTGAAGAAATCAGTCTCGATGGGTTCCGTCTGTTGGTCATTGCGCCGGACGCCGGGCTGGGGCGCGTGTTGCAGGTCTACGGTGCTTACTACGGGGCTGTGGTTGATACTGTAACGACTGTAGAGGAGGCCGAAGAGACTATGGCCTCTAAAGCAGAAGGAGAGGGCTGTATCTATGATCTGGTCGTTATGGATGACCGTGTGCCCGGCGAGGATAACCTTGCCTGGGGCGCGCTAATGCTGGCGCGCTACCCGGATTTAAGGCTTTTGCTGATGACTGGTTTCCTGGATGTGGAGCGGCGTAATAGTGCGCTGCAAGCCGGTTTTTCCCAATGTTTGAGCAAGCCGGTTACGCGCAAGGCCTATCGCGATGCAGCTGCGGTTGCCCTTGGTGTAATCGAAGCCGGGGATGTCGAGCGGCCCCGCGGTGCCGGGGAGGCGGCCGTCTATGAGCCTCCGCCTCGTGATATTGCGGAAGACAGGGGCTGCCTGATCCTTGTTGTCGAGGACAATCCGACCAACCGGGAGGTCATGCGACGCCAGATGGACCGCCTGGGCCTGGCTATTGATATGGCGGATAACGGGGGGTCGGCCTTGGAAAAAATGGCCGTGCATGATTATGGGATGGTGCTGACCGATTGTCATATGCCGGTCATGGATGGTTATGAGCTTGTCCGGAAAATTCGGGAGAAGGAAAAGAAAACAGCAACGCATCTTCCCGTCGTCGCGCTGACGGCGGATGCGCTGGTTGGGACGGCGCAGGCCTGTCTGGAGGCGGGAATGGATGAATATTTGTCCAAGCCGGTCCAGTTGGCAGAGCTTGAGGCGGTTGTGCGGCGTTGCCTGCCCGGGGCAATGGAGCTGCGTGACGATTTCAGGGTAGCGCAGCCTGGAATCGAACAAGGCGGGGGCGGCAAATCCGTCATGCCTGTATTGCCGGATGACACTTTTGATCCGGGGCCGCTTGAGATGGCTTTCGGCAGCATCAATGACGAGGCGAGGCGTTTCGCACAGGATTTCCTGGCCACCTTGCCCGGTCACTTCCAGGCGATCCAGCATTCGATGGCGCAGGGGGATTTTCAGGCGGTTCGGGAGGCAGCCCATGCCCTGAAGGGGGCCTCAGGTTCCATTGGTGCGCGTGGCCTCAGTCATCTGAGTGCGGATATCGAGGGGGCTGCCAAGGAACGGGATTTTGACAGGGTACATCAACTTGTGCCCGAGTTGAGCCGTCACTCACAGGCATTGGACACGGTTATTGCAGGACTATAGGAATGGCGGCCCCTGGGGGCCGCCAGAGGGAAAAGCCTAGTTTGCAGCGCATGGATTGCATGGGTTTTTGGCCGCGCACGGGTTGCACGGGTTCTTTGCAGCGCACGGGTTGCAAGGGTTACAGGGATTGGCGGCTTTTTTCTTCACCGCACAGGGGTTGCATGGGTTGCACGGGTTTTTGGCGGCTGCGCAGGGATTGCAAGGATTGCAGCCGGTCGCAACCTGAATGCCGACGGTGCTGTGGCTGACGGCGTCGGCATTGCCGGTAATCGGCTGACTGGTGGCTGATGCCAGCGCGATGGAAGCCCCTGTCGATACGCCTGCGCCGATTACCATCGCCATGACAGTGCTGGAAAGCAGTTTATTCTTATGTGATTTCACGGTTTCACTCCTAGACAAATTGGGAAACAGTCATGCGGTTTTCGAAGAACATCCGTTGAGGGCAACCAGCGGATGTCGTTCCTGTTTCTTATGGGCACAGACTGTCGCCAACCGATTTTGAAATCGAATAAAGTCGGCTCAATTGAATGTGAGTTGCTGTGACGTGACGGAAAGTGTCGGAATCCCTATTTGAAGAAATAGGTGCCGGGATTGTCGGCGGTTGAATGAATGCCGCGTGACAGGATGAAAGGACTTGTGGTTGTTGTGACTGGTGATGTGGCATGGTTTCCCGAAGCCGAAGGCGGCTCGCAATGGCGTGAGCGCAGGCGGCTGATGGGGCGAATGGACGCTGGCCTGCCGGGCGATTTCGATTTGATCCGATGCGATTAAACAGTCATGATCACGGACCGTTCGACATTGGACATGCCGGTTGCGCTCTGGAAGGCATTGATTTCCCTGTGGGGTGATGGATATGGTGCGTCGGTTGTATGAATGGATCGTGACCCGGGCCGGTTGGGGAAGACATAACGTCAAAGGTGGCTCGAGGGTTAAAAAAACAAATAAATATTCTGATCGGCCTTGGACCGGTCAGGCAGTTGGATGGTTAGGCATAGTGAAGTTGGCGAGCAAGTGTAAAGGAACACACGCATGCCATTTGGTGACATGTTGACGGTAAACGATCGGTACTGGGCCGACCTCACCCCGGCTGATCTGGAAATGATGGTGGCTGCCGGGGAAGATATCCTGGAATGCTATCGGGTGTTGACGAAGGTCGGCGGCAATGTGGTCGGCGAGATCCTGCGCCATGAAGGCACCTTCTACGAGTGGGATCATTATCCGACCGGGGACGTCTACGACAAAGACACCCATGCGCAATATTACTACCATGCCCATCGTGGGGTGGAAAACGAGCACGGCCATTTTCACACCTTCCTGCGGCGCAAGGGGATGCCGAAGGGGATCGAGCCTGCGCCCTATTCCGGTGACGCGGACGTGCCGGATGGAGAAGATGTCATCACCCATTTCGCCGCGATCTCAATGGACAAGCAGGGGTACCCGACACATCTGTTTACCACCAACCGCTGGGTAACCGGCGAAAACTGGTTCAAGGCGGAAGATGTGAAGGCGATGCTGGACTATTTCCTGATTGACCATGCCTGGCCGTCATGGCCCGCCAATCGTTGGATTTCCGCGATGATGAGCCTGTTCCGGCCCCAGATTTTCGCCCTGCTGGATGCGCGTGACCTCAAGATCGGTGACTGGACGGCGATGCATCCCAACGTGGATGTCTATGAAGACCGTGATCTGGAGATCACCTCGATCACAGCCATTTCCGTGGATGAACAGCTTGCGCGGGCCAGACAGGAGCTTGCCGCCCGTCAGTAACACTGCCCCCGGTTGGGCCGCTCAGGTCAGGTCGGCCAAAAACCGCTGGGCTGCTTCGTGCAGGCTTTTCGTGGCATCCGACAGATTTCCCGCCTGTTGGCTCAATTCTTCGGAAGACTGACGGGTATCACCCGCCATGGTGTTGACGGTGCCCAGGTCCTGGCTGATGCGGCCGGTGCCGTCCACGGCGCCTTCGATGTTGGTCTGGATCTGGCTGGTGGCGCTGTCCTGCTGATGGACGGCGGTGGCGATGACGGCGGTGTTCTCGCTTATCTCACGGATGGTGCGGCTGATTTCCTGGATGGCGTCTACGGTTTTGCCCGTTACATCCTGAATATTGGAGACCTGGGTTGCAATTTCGTCCGTTGCGCTGGCGGTCTGGTTCGCCAGGTTCTTCACTTCGTTGGCAACCACGGCGAAACCCTTGCCAGCCTCACCGGCGCGGGCGGCTTCAATCGTGGCGTTCAGGGCCAGCAGATTGGTCTGTTCTGCGATTTCCGTGATCAGTTTTACCACTTCGCCAATCCGGTCGGTTGCCTCGGCCAGTGAATGCACATGGACATCGGTCCGTTCGGCCTCCGTCACGGCGCGTTCCGCAATTGTGGCGGAGATGGAAACCGTGCGGCCGATTTCGCTGATGGAGGATGAAAGCTGGCTGACCGCGGCAGAGATGCTGCTGATATTGTTGGCGACTTCATTGGCGGTTTCGACGGACCGGCCGCTTTGCCGGTTGGTCTTTTCCGCCACCTCCATCATCGTGGCGGAAACGGGATTGATGCTGGATACAATGTCGCTGATCTGTGTGATTTCATCCTGCATGTCGGTTTCAAACCGTTGGCGCAGGGTAACCAGGGCCTCGTTGCGGCGTTCGACGGCGGATTCTTCTGCCTGGGCGAAATAGACCGACAGCCGCAGGTTCAGATCAAAAAAGACGAGCCGCGTGATGCTGTCCAACACATGAGACAGGGCCTTGGGTCGCAGGCGGAAACTGCGTATCGCGAGCGCCTGAAGCTCTGTCTGCAGGAAGGCGTAGTTGCCCATCAGCCAGCGTGGGCGCAGCCCGTTGCGCGATTGCTGGCGGCCGATTTCCTGACAGCGTTTGTAATAGGCTTCATTCAGGTTGCCGGAAAACAGGTCCAGCCAATGCGCCCTTGTCTGTTTTTGAAAGCTTCCGGAGGCAACGTCGTCTTTCGATACGTCTTTCAGGCCGTCTATTGTCTGGGTGTGCCGGGCAAGCCGGTCGAGAATACCGTCGATATTGGCCTGCAGGACGGGGTGGAACCGTTTTGCGCCTTCGAGTGTCCTGTCGTCGATCCCCTGTGACCGCAAACGGTCCGCCAGCTCTGCGCCGGATGTCGTCATTATGAAGCCCCTGTAGATTTTATCTTTTGTTAGCGACCTTTTTATCCGGCCCTTGATACACAATTAGGGGAGGTCTGTACGTGATGCAAGTTCTTCTGTTGCTAATGAAATGGCAAAGAAAAAGGCCCGGAGCGGTGAAGCCCCGGGCCTTTCTGCCTTCGGGTTTGTATTGCTATCAGGCCGTTGCGCGGTTCACCGCACAGGTCACGGCTTTCAGCGAGGCCGTCACGATGTTCGGGTGACGGCCAACGCCGTAAAGCGTGCGCCCGTCAGCCGTGCGCGCCTCGACATAGGCGACGGCGGAGGCATTGGCCCCGTGGCCGACGGCATGTTCGGAATAGTCCAACACCTTGATGTCGATGCCGGCCTCGTCCTTCAACGCGTTGACATAGGCGTCGATCGGGCCGTTGCCGCGACCGTGGATTTCGATTTCCTGACCGTTCTTTTTCACCTTTGCGGTGATCGAACGCACCTCATGGGCATGGGTGTCGGGCACGGTCTGGTGATCGACAAAGGCGTAAGGGGTCTCATTGGACAGGAACTCCCGGTCGAAATGATCCCAGATCGCCTGGCTGGTGATTTCCTTGCCGGTGTCGTCGCTAATCTGCTGGATCACGCCGGAGAATTCGATCTGCAGCTTGCGCGGCAGTTTGATGCCGTGATCGGCCTCCAGCAGATAGGCGACGCCGCCTTTGCCGGACTGGGAGTTCACACGGATCACTGCTTCGTAGGACGAGCCCACGTCACGCGGGTCGATGGGCAGATAGGGTACTTCCCACAATCCGCTGTTGGAGGTTTCCATCGCCGTCAGGCCCTTCTTGATGGCATCCTGGTGGCTGCCGGAGAAGGCGGTGAAGACCAGGTCGCCGCCATAGGGATGGCGCGGGTGGACCGGCAACTGGTTGCAGTATTCCACCGTTTTGACCATTTCCGGGATATTGGTGAAGTCGATGCCCGCATCCACGCCCTGGCTGACCATATTCATGCCCAACGTTACCAGGTCGACGTTACCGGTGCGCTCGCCGTTACCGAACAGCGTCCCTTCCACACGGTCGGCACCTGCCATCATGGCAAATTCAGCTGCCGCGACGCCGGTACCCCTGTCATTATGCGGATGTACCGAAATGGTGACGCAGTCGCGGTTTTTCACATTGCGGCAGAACCATTCGATCTGGTCTGCGTAGATGTTGGGGGTCGCGACCTCGACCGTGGCGGGCAGGTTGATGATGAATTTCTTTTCCGGCGTCGGCTGGACGATATCCATCACGTCTTCGCAGACTTCCAATGCGTAGTCCATCTCGGTCTGGGTGAAGCTTTCGGGGGAATACTGATAGATGATTTCCGACCCGTTGGCCTCTGCCTTGTCGCCCAGTTCCTTGACCAGCGTTGCCCCTTCCAGTGCGATCCGTTTGATGCCTTCGCGGTCCTGGTTGAATACGACCCGGCGCTGCAGGGTGGAGGTGGAGTTGTAGAAATGCACCACCGCGCGTTTCACACCTTCCAGTGCCTCGAAGGTGCGGCGGATCAGATGTTCACGGCATTGCACCAAAACCTGGACGGTGACGTCGTCGGGAATATGGCCGCCTTCGATCAATTCGCGGGCAAAGTCGAAATCGGTTTGCGAGGCGCTGGGGAAGCCGATTTCGATTTCTTTATAGCCGATTTCGGTCAACAGCTTGAACATGCGGATCTTGCGTTCCGCGCCCATGGGCTCGATCAGGGCCTGGTTGCCGTCGCGCAGGTCGACACTGCACCAGATCGGGGCTTCGGTTATGACCTTGGAAGGCCACTGGCGGTCGGGCAAATCGATCGGGGGAAAGGCCTTGTATTTCTCTACTGGCATCTTGGCCATGATACGCGCTCCTGCGGGATAGTCGTCTAAATCAGTCAATTAAGTACGGTGTCTTGAGTGCGGCGCGATCACAGTCACCGGCGGCCGCTTGTGCCCGGTGACCGACCATTAGTCGTAGCCCCGGATGCCACAAAGCCCGAATGGTTTGTGTATCGGTAGTCTTGGTGAATGTCGCGAAGCTGGAAATCATCTCTTGATCGAACCTGGTGTCAGCTATGTCGGGATGTCTTTTTGGCAAAGACAGGGGCCATCGGCCGCCGGAGGAAAATCTCAGGCGCCTAGTAGTAGGCCTAGTAGTAGCTGCAGTTCACGGTTCTTAATCATGGGCGCAAGGTTAGTAAGGGGTGCCGACGGGGTCAAGCGAAACTTATGCCCAAAATTGCCGCTATTGCGAAGATGCGTGAAAGAATGTTGTCGCTTGGTCGACCACCAGGTCACGAAAAAGCATGAATGCCGGGTCGCGCAGCGCGTCGAAACGCCAGCTCAGGTCGACGCCGAATTCCGGCAGGGCGAGGGGGCAGTGGCAGGTGTCGAGGCTACTTGCCTGTGCCAGGGCACGGGCCGCATGGGCGGGCAGGGTGGCGATGGCCTCACTGCCACGCAGGAGAAAGGGCAGGGCCGCATAATGTGAGGTCGCACTGCCGATCCGGCGCTGCAAGCCCTGTTCCGCCAGTATATCGTCGATGACGCCAGTCAGCCCTTCGCAGGAGATCAGGATATGGTCACGGGCAAGAAATTCTCCCAGTGTCAGGGCGGCGCTGACTGCGGCCTGGGTGACGCCGAGGCGGTCTGCGGCCTTGGTCGCGCTATGTTCTTCAAGCAGGACGAGAAAGACATGAAGCAGGTTCAGATCCACCTGCCGTAAATTAATCTCATTTATATCTGATGGTAGATCTATTTTCTTCATTTATTATGAATGGCGCTCTACCCTGGCTCCTGTCAAGCAATCCCTAAAACCGGAGCGTTCCGCATGTCTCAGTCTTTCCGTCTGGCGTTAATCGGTGATTACGATGCAAGCATTCCGGCGCATCAGGCGCTTCCCCTGGCTTTGGACCGTGCCGGGCGGGCCGTTGGCCATGAGATCGGTCATGACTGGATCGAGACCGGTGGTCTTGTCGACCCATCGGCAATGTTGGCAGGTTATGGCGGTGTCTGGGTTACGCCCGGCAGCCCCTATCGAAATATGGATGGCGTGCTGGCGGCAATCCGCTTTGCCAGGGAGGTAGAGGTTCCCTTTTTGGGCACCTGCGGCGGGTTCCAGCATGCGGTGATCGAATATCTGCGCAATGTCCTGGGGCAGGGGGAGGCCGATCATGCGGAATCCAACCCGGAAAGCAGCATGCCGGTGATCGCGCCCTTGGTCTGTTCGCTGGTGGAAAAGACCGGTGCGATTAGATTTGAAGCCGGGTCGAGGCTGGCTGAGATTTTTCAGGGACCTACCCATGAAGGCTATCGCTGCAGCTATGGCCTGAACGAGGCCTATCGACCGCTTTTGGTGGAAAGTGACATGCGTTTCACCGGCTTTGACGAGAATGGCGATGTGCGAGCCTTTGAATTGCGGGCGCATCCCTTTTTCATGGGAACGCTTTTTCAGCCGGAACGCTCTGCCCTGGCCGGACGGGATCATCCGCTGATCACTGCTTTTGTCCAAGCGATTGCAAGCCGCTAACCGGAATCCGCATCGCGTCGCTTTTTCCGTAGAAATTTGCCGCACCTGAGACGAGACAGATAGAGCAGGGCTGATAATGTCCGATCGTCATCGTGGGATATGCGATGGCCGGTTGCAGGTGCCTTGGGTCTCTTTCGCGGGAGCCCGGGGAGAATTGGGAAGCCGGTGCGACGGATCTCCGTCAATTCCGGCGCTGCCCCCGCAACGGTAAGAGAGGAAGGGCCTGCGTCGCAAACCACTGGGGGTGCACACCCTGGGAAGGGACGGCAGGCGGATGAAACAATCCCCTCTTGAGCCCGGAAACCAGCCTGAGACCGAACAGTCGATTGGATCGCGGTGGGCGATTTGGCTGACGTGCTTGGGAAAAGCCCGGGTGTCCGACAGGGGACGTGCGACCCTGCGGAAGGAACCGGTTACGTCTCCGGCGCGATCAGACCATCTCTCCAAAATCCGTGATCCATAACAAACGAAATTCAGTCCGACCCGCACGCCAAGACGGGACCAGGACAGGACGATGAGGAATTGCGTTATGGATGCGACAGGTTTGATGCGTGGCTTGCTTGCCAATCGTCGCCAGGGGTTCAGTCTGGAACAGCCTTTTTACAATGACCAGGCCTTCTATGACCTGGATATCAAACATGTCTGGTACAAATCCTGGCTGTTCGCCGGGGTAACCGCCGACATCCCGAAGTCGGGCGATTACTTCACCATGCAGGTGGGCGATAGCTCCATCGTCGTGGTCCGGGACCAGGACGGCAGCATCCATGGCATGTTCAACACCTGCCGCCATCGCGGTTCCAAGCTTTGCCTCAAGGAAAAGGGCAACAGCCCGAAACTGGTCTGCCCCTATCACCAGTGGACCTATAACCTGGACGGATCACTCCTGTTTGCAGGCAATATGGGCGATGATTTCAAGGCGTCCGACTATCCGCTGAAGAAGGTTCACACCGAAGTTGTCGGTGGCTATATCTTCGTCTGTCTGGCCGATGAGGCCCCGGACTTCAGTGACTTCCGCCGCGATGTGGAACCTTTCCTGCTGCCGCATGGGTTGGAAGACGCAAAAGTCGCCTATGAGACGACGATCCTGGAAAAGGCCAACTGGAAGCTGGTGATCGAGAACAACCGCGAATGTTATCACTGTGCGGGGTCTCATCCGGAATTGCTGAACACGCTGGCGGAATTCGACAATACGAATGACCCGCGTATCGACCCGAAATATAAAGAAATCCAGGAACGCAAGGCGAAGGACTGGGATGCGCTGGGCCTGCCGCATGAACCGACCCCGGATAACCTGCGCTATCGCGCGGTGCGGCTGCCTTTCATCAATGGCGCAAAATCCATGACCATCGACGGGTCGCCTGCCTGTGAAAAGCTGATGGGCAACCTGACCGACCGGGAACTGGGCTCCGTTCGTATGTTGAGCCTGCCCAATAGCTGGAACCATCTGCAGAGCGACCATGCGCTTGCCTTCCGCGTGTTGCCGGTCGGCCCGCAGGAAACCCTGGTGACCACCAAATGGCTGGTTCACAAGGATGCGGTGGAAGGCAAGGACTACGACCTGGAGAAAATGACCCGCGTCTGGATCGCCACAAACGACCAGGACCGCAAGCTGGCCGAAGATAACCAGGCCGGCATCAACTCCAAGGCCTATCAGCCGGGCCCCTATTCGGAACGTATTGAATTCGGTGTGCGCAATTTCATCGACTGGTACTGCCAGGAACTGGAAGCGCAGATTGATCGTGAGACCCCAGAGCTTCAGGTGGTGAACGCCTGAGGCAAATCGGGAGGGGGTGGATAGAACCCCCAAACGCCCCCTCCCGCTTTTTTTTAAGAATAAGGCAGCGGGCCGGTTTCGGCCCAAAAGCCGTTTAAATGCGCCTAATAGGATGGAGTAGGAGCGATGTCCGTTATCAAGTCGATCACGGCCCTGAATAAAACCAAACCCTGGGACAGCCATAACCAGTTGCTGGAATGCGTGATGGTCCGCCAGGATTCCCACAATGTGAAGACCTTTGTCTTCCATACCTCCGACAATAGTTGGTTCGTCTACCTGCCGGGGCAGTTCATCACGCTGGAACTGAATATCGACGGTAAGACGGTCCATCGCACCTATACGCTTTCCTCCAGTCCCTCGCGCCCGCTTTGCATTTCCATCACGGTGAAGGCCAACCAGGATGGTTATGTGTCCAAATGGCTGCATGAAAACATGAAGGAAGGTGACAAGGTTAAGGCCTATGGCCCCGCCGGGATTTTCAGCTTCCACAATCACCTGTCGGACAAATACCTGTTCCTGGCCGGTGGCGTCGGGATTACACCGCTGATGTCCATGGCGCGCTGGATGTTCGACTACGGCACCGAAAGCGATGTGGTCTTTATCCAGTGTAACCAGACGCCCAGCGACAATCTGTTCACCCGCGAGTTGGAAAGCATGAGCGCGCGCACGCCGGAAATGAAGGTGGCGCTGGTCTGTGAGCGTGCGGATGAATACGGTGCCTGGACCGGTTATACGGGCCGTATCAACCAGCTTATGCTGGAACTGATCGCGCCGGACTATATGGAACGCGAGATTTTCTGCTGCGGGCCGGAACCCTATATGCAGGCGGTGCGCGATATCCTGAACACGGCCGGTTTCGACATGGACCGCTATCACGAGGAAAGCTTCACCTCGCCGGTGGAAACCGAGGCGGATATTCCGGATCACGACGATGTCATCATTGACGAGACCAACAAATCCCAGGTTGCCTTCATCAATTCCGGCAAGACGGTCAAGGTGAGCGAAAGCGAGACCATTCTGGCGGCGGCGAAAGAGGCCGGTATCCATATCCCCAATGCCTGCCAGTTCGGTGTCTGCGGCACCTGCAAGGTGAAGAAAACCTCCGGTGACGTCCATATGGTCCACAACGGTGGCATCAACGACGAGGATGTCGAGGCCGGTTACATCCTCGCCTGCTGTTCCAACCCGTTGGGCGAAGTCGAGATCGAGTACTAGAGCTGGCATATCCCGCAATGCGGGATGTGTTTGTTATTATAAACCCGCTCGTTCCGGCGAAGGCCGGAATCTTTGGGGCAGTCCTTGAAGTTTGCTGCTAAAGGTCCCGGCCTTCGCCGGGATGAACGGCTTTTGTATAGGGCGTGTGAGGCACGGTCATGACGGGTATTATGTGGTGTCCGCTTCATGCTCCCGCTGTAACCACCCCACGAATTGCTCGATCAACTCCGGGCGCGGGTTGCTGGCGAGATAGAGGGCGTAGTCGTTCATGCCGGGCAGGGTGATGTCGAAGGGGGCGATCAGCGTGCCGTTGTCCAGCAGATGCCCGACCAGAAGGTTGCTGGCGAGTGCCAGACCTTCTCCGGCAAGGGCTGCGTCCATGGCGTGGGAGGCCTCGCTGAATTTCAGGAATTTGGCTTTCGAGAGCAGGGCTTCGGCCTTTTGCGGATCGCCGATTGCCTCGCCCAGCCATTTTTCCCAGGTCACATAACCGAAATGCCCCGGCATTTTTGAGCGGAAATCGGTCAGGGTGAAATTCACAATGTCTTCCGGGTTGTTCAGCCTGTCGCCGATCACGTCGGGCCTGCCCATCGGCGTGAAAACATCGTCTGCGATTTTGACCACCTTGACGCCTGTTGGCGGTGACTTGGCATAGCGCACGGCGATATCCACCTCGCCCGCGTGAAGATCAACCGGTGTTTCACTGGCGCGCACTTCCAGTTCGATATCGCTGATCTCCCGCCAGCGGCGCAGGCGCGGCATCAGCCAATAGGCCGCATAGGCGGTGGTGACGCTGATCACCAGCGGACGGTCGGCGGTGTTTTTGAGGCGCTCGATTGCCGCGGCGAAATTGTCGAAGCCATCCTTCAACACCGGCAGAAGGATTTGCCCCTCTGCGGTCAGGCTGATCGGGCGCGGTTGCCGCCTGAATAATTCACAGCCGCAGATATCTTCCAACAGGCGGATCTGGTGGCTGATGGCGGTGGGCGTGACATGCAGCTCTTCCGCGGCGGCCTTAAAGCTCAGGTGGCGGGCGGCGGCCTCAAAGGCGCGCAGGGCATTTAACGGCGGAAGATAACGCATGATCATTCCTAGATGAATTTGCCTCATCTAGTAGATGATAAATGCCCTTTTGAAATCAAGCGAAATCGGAGGCACATCATGAGAAAGAATTCATCCATGAGAGAGGGCTATCCCCATGTCCAAACTACTTCGTATCGACGCCAGTGCCCGTGTGGAGGGCTCGCTCAGTCGCGGGTTGTCTCGGGCTTTTGTCGATCACTGGAAAGAGATTGATCCCGCCTACAAGATCATGAACCGCGATGTGGGGTTGGTCGCGCCACCTGCGATGAGCGAGGCCTGGATGGCGGCTGCCTTCACACCGGAGGCGGCGCGTACGCGGGAGCAAGAGGCTGAACTCAGCTTATCCGACCGGTTGATTGAGGAACTGGATTGGGCGGAGGTGATAGTGATGGCCACACCTATGTATAACTACGGCATGCCATCGGCGCTCAAAGCCTGGCTGGATCATGTGGTGCGGATCAACAAGACCTTCACCTTTGATCTTGCACGGGGCGACAAGCCGCTGCGCCCCATATTGTCCGGCAAGACGCTGGTGCTGCTGACCGCCAGCGGTGAATTCGGCTTCGGCCCCGGCGGCATCAACGAAGAGATGAACCATCTGGATACCCATATCCGTGCGGTCTCCGGTTATCTCGGTGTTGAGGATATTCACCACATCGGGATCGAATATCAGGAATTCAAAGATGCACGGCATGAGCAGTCATTCGCAAAAGCCCATGCGGATGTGGCAGCCCTCGTAGACAGCCTGAATCAGCCGGATAACGAGACGCGGGCGGTGGCTTAAAGTTCTTCCACCGGTAATAGGGGGCGGGGGTCGGTGCGTAGGATGCCGTAGGTGACATGGTCCTGCCAGCGCCCGTTGATGCAGAGATATTGACGGGCCAGCCCCTCTTCCCGGAAACCGCATTTTTCCAGCAAACCGCGGCTGGCCACATTATGGGGCAGACAGGCAGCCTCCACCCGATGCAGGTTCAGCATCTTGAAAGCATAGTCCAGAGTGAGGTTCAGCCCTTCGCTCATGATGCCCTGCCGGGCGAAGGATTCTCCCACCCAATAGCCGACACTGGCAGCCTGGGAGACGCCGCGCCGGATGTTGGACAGCGTAACGCCACCGGCCAGCTTGTTGCCGTGGTTGGTCAGGATGAAGAAGGGATAGCTTTCGCCACTGTCCCAACTTGCCTGAAAACGGTGCAGGCGGCGCATGAAACCCTGGCGGGTCACGGCGTCCGGGGCCCAGGTCGGTTCCCACGGCTGGAGGAAGGCTTTGCTTGCCTCGCGCAGGGCGAGCCATTGGGCCCGGTCACCGGTCTCGGGCGGTCGGATATGGACCCTGGGTCCGGTCAACTGGACTTTCGGTGAGCGGCGAAAACTCAGGCCGAGCACGTAAACCTCGCAAGCAGAGAGTCGTAAGACTCAAGCTTGGCGAGAGGACCGATGGCCGTCAAGGTCGGTTTGCTGGCAATCAGTTTTTTTGCGGCCCCGGCAAGGCTGTCCTCGGTCACGGCGTCGATCTTTTCGATCAGTTCTTCCATGCTCCACGGACGGCCATAGACCAGCATCTGGTTGCCAAGCTGGTCGGCGCGGTTGCTGGTGGATTCCATCCCCATCAAAAGGCTGGCCTTCAGCTGTGCCCGGGCACGTTCCAGTTCTTCCCCGGTGATCGTATCGGGCAGCTTCACCAGTTCGTCGCAGACGATGGGCAGCAGTTCGGGCACCTCGTCCGGGCCGGTGCCCGCGTAAATCCCGAACAGACCGGAATCCTGGAAGGCGCTGGCATAGGCGAAGATCGAATAGACCAGGCCGCGTTTTTCGCGCACTTCCTGGAACAGGCGGGACGACATGCCGCCGCCCAGGATGTTGGACAGCACGGCAAAGTCGAACTGGTCATCCGCGCCATAAGAGGCGCTTTCGAAGCCCAGCTTCAGGTGAACCTGTTCGCTTTCCCGGTTCTGGCGGAAGTCGCCGCCTTCATAGCGGGCAGGCTCCTGCTGGTTGAGATCGGCATTGCTCAGGTCGGCGAAGTCCCGCGTTGCGCGTTCGACGATTTCGTCGTGGTCAACGGCCCCGGCGGCAACCAGCACCATATTACCCGCCTGATAGCGTTCTTTCATGAAACCGATAAGGGCATCGCGCGGCATGTTGCGCACCAGGTCGCTGGTCCCCAGGATCGGGCGGCCCATGGCCTGATCGGGATAGGCGGTTTCCTGAAAATAGTCGTAGATGATATCGTCCGGCGTATCATGAGCCTGACCGATTTCCTGCAGGATGACACCACGTTCCCGGCGCAATTCCTCTTCGTCGAAGGTCGGGTGCTGCAGAATATCCGCGAGAATATCCGTGGCAAGGCCGACGTCATTACGCAGAACCTTCATGAAATAGGCGGTGTTTTCCCGTGCCGTATAGGCATTGAAACTGCCACCGACGGCTTCCACCTCCAGCGCGATATCCAAGGCGCTGCGGCTGGTCGTGCCTTTGAAGGCCATATGTTCCAGGAAATGAGCCGCGCCGTTGACTTCCGGTTCCTCGGCCCGGCTTCCGGTGCCGACCCATACGCCGATGGTGGCGGATTCAACGGAAGCCATACTGTCGGTAACGACCCTCAGGCCATTATCCAGGGTACTGATACGAACGTCGTCGGTCACACAGGCGCTCCTGCACGGTTGCTTTTGCGGATTTCACTTTGCACCGCGTCAACCGAATTGGAAAGGATACTCATACGTTCTTCCCGGTCGTAGAGGTCTGCCAGATGTTTGGGCAGATGCGGGAAGACGCCCGTGGCATCCTCGACCGCTTTCGGGAATTTCGCGGGATGGGCCGTTGCCATGCAAACCAGCGGGGAGGCCGGGTCACGCCGCTGCAGCCAGCCGGAGACAATGCCGACGGCGGTATGCGGGTCGACCAGTTCTCCACTGGACTGGTAGATGGCGCCGATGGCGGCCAGCGTTTCACTGTCGTCCAGGCGATGCGCGGAGAATAGCTCGCAGGCCTTTTCCCAGCGGGCTTTTTCCAGCGGCATGCGGCCGCTGGCCCGGAACTGCTGCAACATGTCGTTGACCGCTTCGCCGTCGCGATCCATCAGGTCGAACAACAGGCGTTCGAAATTGCTGGATACCTGGATGTCCATGCTGGGCGACAGGGTCGGGACAACGTCGCCTGCGGTCATGTCGTTGTCCTGGAAGAAACGGGTCAGGATATCGTTGCTGTTGGACCCGATGATGAACTGGTCGACCGGCAGGCCCATTTCACGGGCGGCATAACCGGCGAAAACATTGCCGAAGTTACCGGTCGGGACCGATACGGTGATCCCACGATCCGGCGCGCCCAGCGACACGCCTGCATAGATATAATAGACGATCTGGGCCATGATCCGCGCCCAGTTGATGGAATTGACCGCCGACAGGTTCACCTCGTCCCGGAAGGGCTGGTCGTTGAACATCGCCTTTACCAGGTCCTGGCAATCGTCGAAGGTGCCGTCGATGGCAATGTTGTGGACGTTAGGGGCCATGACGGTGGTCATCTGGCGGCGCTGCACTTCCGATGTGCGGTTATGCGGGTGCAGGATATAGATATCGATCGTGTCGCGGTCACGGCAGGCCTCGATCGCTGCCGACCCGGTGTCGCCGGAGGTCGCGCCTGCAATGGTCACCCGTTCGCCGCGCTTGCTCAGCACGTAATCGAACAACCGGCCCAGCAGTTGCAGCGCCACATCCTTGAAGGCGAGTGTGGGCCCATGGAACAGTTCCATGACCCAGGCGTTGGGGTCGAGCTGCTTCATCGGGCAGACGGCATCATGGTCGAACCCGGCATAGGCCTGGGCGACCAGGGTTGCGAAATCATCTTCCGGGATGCAGCCGGCGACAAAAGGATACATGACGCGGGTGGCAATCTCGTCATAGGCCAGTCCGCGGAAACTTTTCAGATCATCGGCTGTCAGCTTTGGCCATTCGGCGGGAACATAAAGTCCCCCGTCGCGGGCCAGACCCGTTAACAATACATCGTCGAAATCAAGTTCGGGGGCTTTGCCGCGCGTGCTGATATAGCGCATTTTTGACTACCTAATTTGCATCTCGATTGCGGTTTGGTCTGCCCTTGTAAAGCGAAAGGCGCGCGCCCGCAAGGGGTGCCAAGGTCTGGCGTGATGGCGCAACGAGACGCCTTTTCCCGGTTTCCGGCTAGAAGCGGTCCGCGTAGCGATGCGGTGCATCGGAAGGGGAGCGCGACGCGGACCGGTGGCCGGGAAAAAACGCCTTCGGTCGTGGAAGCCTGCCGTCGGAGGGCGTCAGCAAATCTTGGTGATGTCTCCATCACCTGCGGCTTGCTTCCTACCCGACGGCAGGCTTTCACGATCTCTTTGTGTCATGCACGCCAGACCTTGGCACCTGCGCGCCTTGCTTTGTCTCGTTTCCGGCGTCAGTCGGCGGTTTTTTCCGATGAGGACGGAATCTGATGCATGTAAACATCCTGCTGCGGGTAGGGAATCGTGAAGCCCTTGGCGTCCAGGCGCAGTTTCGCTTCGCGGTTCATATGCCACAGCATTCCCCAATAGTCGCTGCCGTTGACCCAGCAGCGCATGCGGATGTTGACGGAGCTGTCCGCCAGGGCAACGACCATGACTTCCGGCACCGGATCGGTAAGGACGCGGCTGTCGTCGGCCATTACCGTGCGCAGGACTTCCATCGCGCCATTGACGTCGTCGTCATAGGAAACGCCCACATCCAGGTCGATGCGGCGTGTGCTGTTCTTGCTGTAATTCTTGATCGTACCGTTCCAGAGGGTGGAATTTGGTGCAGAGATGAACACACCGTCCGCAGTATTCAGCAGCGTCGTGAACAGCCCGATCTCCTGGACCGTGCCGCCGATGCCACCGGCTTCGATATAGTCACCGTTGCGGAAGGGGCGCAGCAGCAACAGCATGATACCAGCCGCAATATTCTGCAGTGTGCCCTGCAAGGCCAGGCCAATGGCGAGGCCGGCCGCGCCGACGACGGCGATGATGCTTGCGGTCTGTACGCCGAAATGGGCGAGAACCGCCACGATGGTGAAGATGATGATGGTGTAGCGCACGATATTGGACAGCAACGGTTTCAGCGTCGCATCCATGCGTTTCATCCGGTCCAGCGACCGGCGGGTCAATGCCTTCATCCATCCGGCGATAATCCAACCGACGACCAGGATCACAAGTGCCTGTGCGATTTGGATCAGATACGCCAAGGCGGTCTGGGCGAGTTCACCCTGACTGCCCTGCAAACCGTTCAAGAATTCTTCCATTGCTCAATCCTTTAATGCCTTTATGGCAATCCCCTGTGAAGCGAACCTGCAAATTTTAGTCGAAATGTCGCAGCTTCTTCAATCCCAAGCTTGCCGCTTGGTTTAATTGTCAGGCGTCGCCGAGATAACGATTACGGAGATGGTCTTTGAATGCCTGCGGGTCGAGTGCCCGTCCGGTTGCCCGTTCCGTCAGTTCCCGGGTGTTCCAGCGCGACCCCTGGCTGTGTATATGGTCGCGAAGCCAGGACAACAGCGGGGTGAAATCCCCACGGGCCAGCCCGGCCTCTATGTCCGGGTCGGCATCGGTGGCCGCCTTGAACAACTGGGCGGCTGTCATGGCCCCCAATGTATATGTCGGGAAATAGCCCCAGGCCCCGTCATACCAGTGAATATCCTGCATGCAGCCGACGGTATCCGTCGGCGGCGTGATGCCCAGAAGCTTTTGCATGCCGTCGTTCCAGGCGCCGGGCAGGTCCGCCAGCTTCATGTCGCCTTCCAGCAGGGCCTTTTCCAGACGATAGCGCAGGATGACATGGGCGGGATAGGTGACCTCGTCGGCATCGACGCGGATAAAGTCGGGCTTCACCCGGATATATTGGCGATAAAGATTGTCGGGTTCGAACGCGGCCTGCTCTCCGAAGGCGCGGGCGAGGGAGGCCGATGCCCAACCGACGAATTCCCGCGACCGGCAGGCCTGCATCTCCACGATCAGGGACTGGCTTTCGTGGATCGCCATGCCGCGTGCCGCGCCCACGGGCTGATTGTGCCAGGCGTCGGGCAGGCCCTGTTCATAGAGTGCGTGGCCGCATTCATGCATCACGGCCATCAGGCCCTGGCTATAGTCGTTCTCGTCATAGCGTACGGTAATCCGGCTGTCGCCCTTGTAACCGGTGGAAAACGGATGGGCGCTTTCATCCAGGCGGCCGCTGGCAAAGCTGAACCCGACGGCTTCGGCGAAATGGCGGGTCAGTTCACGTTGTTTGTCGACCGGGAAGGGGGCATTGGCCTGAACCGGCGCGCCATCGCGGGCCTGCTTGTCCAGAACGGCCTGCAGGAAGTCCGGCAGGAAGGCGGCATAGTCGTCGAAAATGGGGTCGATCTCCGCCGATTTACCGAGCGGTTCATACTGGTCCAGCAACGCATCATACAAGCCGCAGTTCAACTTCGCGGCCTTGGCCTCGCCCATTTCCCGGGACAGGGACAGAACCCGTTCCATTTCCGGCAGGACTGCCTTGAATTCGTTGTCCTTCTTTGCCGTGCGCCAGGTGGTTTCGCAGTCCGAACAGGCCATGGAAAGGGCTTCGACCAGATCGCTGGGAACGGCGGTTGCGTGGATATATTCACGACGCATTTCCCGGACGTTGGCCTCCTGCCAGTCGTCCAATGGCATGGCCTCGGCGGCATCCAGAAGATCGCCGATGGCCGGGTCGACCATCATCGCATGATGCATGACACGCATTGCCGCCAGTTGTTCCGACCGTGGTTTTGCCCCACCCGGCGGCATCATGACGGCCATATCCCAATGCAGAACGGACATTGCCTCGCCAAAAACAGCCATGCGTTGAAACCGGTGTTCCAAATCTTGGTAGGCGGATTTAATGGTCATGTCTTCCCCCGGCGTTTGTGATGCTGGTTTATCGGCTGGCGCGCTGATATAGTCGCCGCCACTTTCATTAAAGAATAAGTCATTCTTGCCAGAGAAAAGCAATCCGACAGATGGAACAAACCACCATTCCGGCGCTGCACGCGCCGTTGTCCTGGGTCGATAAAACCGCGGCTGTCTTTCTTGGGCTTGCTGTTACGACAGTCGCTTTCGGGCCTGCGCTGGTCGGGGTTTTTCTGGGGTTGGCCGCGTTGATCATCCTGCCCCGTTTCGTCCAACGGCGTCTCTGGGCGCGGATACCGGCCGATTTCGGAAAGTCGCTCGGCCTTGCGATCATTGCGACTTTTGCCTGGTGGCTGGTCTGTTCGCTGGTTTCCATTGACCCCGGGCGGGCATTTTCGACATGGGCGCGTACTGTGGGGCTGGTCTTCCTGGCCTATTCCATCACCCATTTTCTTGCCTGTGACCGTAGGCTGATCGACTGGTTCCTGAAAGCCGTGATTGTCGCAGGCATGCCGATCCTCCTCTATCTGGTTGCTATCGGCTTCGTCGATGTCGGTTTCATCGCCCTGATGGAATGGGTGAAGGGGCACAGTCTGGATGCCGGACTTTTCGGCAAAGGCTTCCGGTCGGTTATATCCTGCATCCTGCCGGTTATGGTCTGGGCGGCTTTCCGGCTGCGTGGAGGCTGGCGCATCCCGGCTGTTGTGATGGTCGTCCTGAGTGGGCTTGCCATTTATGCCGGTGACGCGCAGATGAGCCGGTCCGCCGTGGCGGGCGTTGCCGCGGGGCTGGCTGCGGTGCTGTTGCTCGTGGCGTTTCGTCCGTTGCCGCAGGTGGCCCGCCGGGCGATCGTGGTCATAGGGATCGTGGCGGTTACCGTTGGCGGGCTGGTCTTTCTGGACAAGCTGCCGCGCCCGCCGATGACAGGGCGGGAACTGGCCCGCGTTATGCCCTTGCCCGATGCGCATCGTCAGGTGATCTGGGGATTCGCAGAAGATCAGGTCAAAAAGCGCCCGGTCTTTGGCACCGGCATGAACACCATCAATCTGACGCCGGAAGCCCAGAAGCGGCACCACCCCTTCCGCTGGCTTGAGAATACAAGCGGAGAAACGGTCAAAACCGTTCTGGACCTGGAGTATCTGCCAAGCCACCCGCATAACTGGGTGCTGGAAGTCGCGGCGGAAAACGGAGTGCCGGGGCTTGTTTTGATGTTGGCGGCAATTTTGCTTTTGCTGGGCCGGTTTATGCAGGCGGCCTATTCAGGGGCAAGGGCGGGATGGGTTGCCTTCGTGGTGACGGCTGTCTTCTTTGTTGGCTCGCTCGCCAATTTTTCCTTCTGGTCCGTCTGGTGGCAGGCCAGCTTCCTGATTTTCCTGGCTGTGGCCTGGGCGGCGACGCGCCAGGAAGAAGGCCGCGCCGCCTAGGAACTCAGATTTCTTAGGGCCATTTGGCTTCCGGCGGAAGCGACATCAGCACTGCTTCCGGGTTGCCGCCGGTCATCAGGCCGAAACGGGTGCCGCGGTCATAGACCAGATTGAACTCCGCATAGCGGCCCCGTTTGACCAGTTGCCATTCGCGCTGTTCCGCGGTCCAGGGATCGTTCATATGTTTGGCGACCAGACCCGGATAGGTATTCAGGAAGGCCTTGCCCACATCCTGGGTCAGACCGAAATCGTCTTCCCAGTCGCCGCTGTCCAGATAGTCGTAGAAGATACCGCCGACGCCGCGTGGCTCGTTCCAGTGCTTGATCATGAAATAGTCATCGCACCAGGCTTTGTATTTCTCGTAATAGTCGGGGTTATGCGCGTCGCAGGCGGCTTTCAGGGCCGCGTGAAAGGCGTCGGTGTCTTCCTGGACGGGATACATCGGATTGAGGTCCGCCCCGCCGCCGAACCAGCTCTTTGACGTGCAGATGAAGCGTGTGTTCATATGGACTGCAGGCGCTAGTGGTGAATGCAGATGCGCCACCAGCGAAATGCCGCTGGCCCAGAACCGGCCGTCCGATTCCTCGGCGCCCGGGATTTCCTTGCGAAACTGCTCGGAGAAGGTGCCATGGACGGTGGAGATATTGACCCCGACCTTTTCGAACACGCGTCCGCGCATGATCGACATGACACCGCCGCCGCCCTTGGTTTCGTCGCTGTCCGGGCGTTCCCAGGACTTCTGTTCGAAACGACCGGCTTCCTGGTCGGAATTAGTGCCGGTCAGATCATCTTCCAGTTTTTCGAAGGCGGCGCAAATCTGGTCCCGAAGGGATTTGAACCAGGCGCTTGCCTGTGATTTCCGGACTTCCAGTCGTTGGGCGTCGGTCATAAGGCGGTCTCTGTTGTCTGGGTGTTTTTCAGGGGGAAGCCATCAGTCTGGCGCAGGGCCTCACCTAATACCATCGCGGCAGACATGGCAACATTAATGGATCGCATGGCCGGGGCCATGGGGATTGTTATCTGTTCGTCACTATTGTTGTGAACGTCGTCCGGGACCCCGGCGCTTTCCCGTCCCACCATCAGGCAGTCGTCGGGCCGGAATTGGAAGTCGGTGTAGGCCCTGTCGGTCTTGGTGGTCAAAAGGACAAGACGGCGCGGGCCGGTTTGTTGGCGGAAAAAATCCCAGGACCGGTGGCGGACAAGATCCACGTGGCGCAGATAGTCCATTCCGGCGCGTTTCATTTTGGCCTCCGACCAAACGAAACCGCAGGGTTCGATGATGTCCACACCGACGTTCAGACATGCGGCCAAACGTAGCATTGTACCTGTATTCTGGGGTATATCGGGTTGAAAAAGCGCCAGTCTAATTGTCATACCTTACTAACTTCTCTCGCAATTTCGCGCAGCCGCCTCTTTCCAACGACGACCTTATCTTGTATAGGAACCTCGACATTAGCGTGCATGACCCATGCGGGAAAGCGGGATAAGGGCTTGGAGGCCAAGAATCCGGCTGACTTCGGGATGTGCACGTTCCGTATGTTTTACGGAACCTTTAACGAGCCCGACAGGGGCTATTGTGATCGGAATGAGGGGACGAAAATGGCGGACGTGAGCCAGACGACGGAAACCGGACAAGACGAGCCGACCCGTCGTGACTTCCTAGGCATCAGCTTCGCGGCAACCAGTGCCGTCGGTGGTGCGGTCTTCGTTTGGCCGATAATCGATTCGATGAACCCGTCCAAAGACGTATTGGCCTTGGCCTCTATCGAAGTGGACTTGAGCGGCATCGAACCGGGACAGGCCATCACCGTTAAATGGCGCGGTAAACCGGTTTTCATCCGCCATCGGACCGAGGCGGAAATCGAAGCCGCACAGGCAGTGGATGTGTCCACCCTGCCGGACCCGGAATCGGATGCTGATCGCGTCCAGAAGCCGGAATGGTTGGTTATGGTCGGTGTTTGCACCCACTTGGGTTGCGTGCCGCTGGGCAACAAGGAAGGCGAGCCCAAGGGTGAATTCGGGGGCTGGTTCTGCCCGTGCCACGGTTCCCAGTACGATACGGCGGGCCGTATCCGTAAGGGCCCGGCACCGAAAAACCTGGTTGTGCCGACCTATAGCTTCGTCAGCGACACCGTCGTTAAAGTTGGTTAAGGGGAGTAGCGATGAGCGGACCCGCACCTGAATTCAAAAACCCGGTCGTACGCTGGATCGACGTACGCCTGCCGGTTTTTTCGTATCTTCATAATGAATATCGTGCCTTCCCTGTTCCGAAGAACCTGAACTATTTCTGGAGCTTCGGCGGCATGGCGACCCTGGCGCTGATCACGATGATCCTGACCGGGATCATGCTGGTGATGCAGTATACGCCGCATGTCGACCACGCCTTTGACAGTGTCGAACGCATCATGCGCGACGTGAACTTCGGCTGGCTGATCCGTTACATTCACATGAACGGCGCCTCGATGTTCTTCATTGTGGTCTATATCCATATTTTCCGGGGGCTCTACTACGGTTCCTACAAACAGCCGCGTGAGTTGCTGTGGATTCTGGGTGTCATAATCCTGATCCTGATGATGGCGACCGCCTTCATGGGCTACGTCCTGCCGTGGGGCCAGATGAGCTTCTGGGGCGCAACCGTGATCACCAGCCTGTTCTCGGCCATTCCGGTGGTCGGCGACACCATCGTGACCTGGCTGTGGGGTGGTTTCTCTGTCGGTAACCCGACGCTGAACCGCTTCTTCTCGCTGCACTACCTGCTGCCGTTCGTGATCCTGGGCGTCGTTGCGCTGCACATCGTTGCAATGCATATCGCCGGGTCCAACAACCCGGACGGGATCGACCCGAAAGGTCCGCAGGACACGGTGATGTTCCACCCGTATATGACGGCAAAAGACAGCATCGCGCTGGTTGCCTTCATCATGGTCTGGGCTTTCTTCATCTTCTACGCGCCGAACTACATGGGCCATCCGGACAACTACCTTCCGGCCAACCCGCTGTCGACGCCGGCGCATATCGTACCTGAATGGTACTTCCTGCCTTACTACGCAATCCTGCGTAGCTTCACCCAGGACGCATGGATCTATTTCCCGATCTCCTGGCTGATGACACCGAAACTGGCGGGTGTACTGGCGATGTTTGCCTCCCTGGGGCTGCTGGCGCTGCTGCCGTGGCTGGACACGTCCCGTGTGCGTAGCTGCCGCTATCGCCCGGTCTACAAGTGGCTGGTCATTCTCTTTACGATTGACGTCGTGATCCTCGGGTATTGCGGTGGCAAGCCGGCGGAAGGCGTCTATGTGATGATGTCCCAGTGGGCGACCTTCTACTATTTCTTCCACCTGATCATCCTGACCCCGTTGGTGGGCTGGTTCGAACGTCCGAAGCCGCTGCCGGCATCGATTTCCGAACCCGTCCTCAAAGCGGCCGAATAAGGGGAGATGAGACCAATGCGTAAGTCTTTGATTGCTCTCGCTGCTGTTCTGGCCGTTGGGTTCGGTGCAAATGCTCAAGCCTCCGAAGGGGCGACGCCGCCGATCGAGAACTGGTCCTGGACCGGTTTCTTCGGCAGCTTCGACAAGGCATCTGCACAGCGTGGCCTGCAGGTCTACACCGAGGTTTGTTCCTCCTGCCACAGCCTGAAGCGCGTTCACTACCGTAACCTGACCGAGTTGGGTTACAGCGAGGACGCCGTGAAGGAATTCGCGGCACAGTTCGAAGTAGAAGACGGCCCGAACGACGATGGTGAAATGTTCACCCGTCCGGCCAAGCCGTCGGATCACTTCGTGTCGCCGTTCCCGAACGAACAGGCAGCGCGTGTTTCCAATGGTGGCGCCCTGCCGCCGGACTTGTCCCTGATTATCAAGTCCCGTGCACATGGCCAGGGCAACATCGTGAAGAACTTCGGTATGTGGCTTTCCGGCCGCGGTACGGCATCCGGTGCGGACTATGTCTATCACCTGCTGACCGGCTACAAGGAAGCCGGCGAAGCCGAAGCCTACATGCGTGAGAAATGGGACGAGGAAAAGGCTGCTGGCGTTCTGACTGAAGAGCAGATTGCTAAAGGCTTCTCCTTCCACCTGCCTGAAGGCAAACATTTCAACGAATGGTTTGCTGGCCACGCCATTTCCATGCCGAAGCCGCTCGACGAAGAATATGTCGAATATGCGGACGGCACGCCGGCAACGCTGGAACAGGAAGTTCGCGACGTTGTTACCTTCCTTGCCTGGGCTTCCGAGCCCGAGCTGGAAATGCGTAAGGAAATGGGCCTGAAGGTCCTGTTGTTCCTGGTGGTCCTGCTGGGCCTGGCCATTGCGGCGAAACGCCGCCTCTGGGCTGGCATCAAGCACTAAGCCGGAACATAAATCGTTACAGGAAGGCGGCTCGTCCCATTGGGACGGGCCGTTTTCTTTTTGATGCGATATTTCTGTTGCCAGCGACCGGATGCCTGTTAGTTAAAATGTCATCTATCTATGCTTTTCAAGAGGACATTCGTTTCCTACTATAATACCGGATTGGTTGTTAAAGAGGCGAATGATGCTGACGGATATAGATCTGTCGGAATATGATGACCCACGTCATTACGACTTGGAAAACCCCTTAGGTGCGGAAAAAACATTCTTCCTGGACCTGGTTGAAGAAACCGGTGGGCCTGTGTTGGATGTTGCTTGCGGCACGGGGCTGTTGGCGGGGGAGATGGCGCGTTGTTTCGGCGTGGAGGTCACCGGTATAGACCTGTCTGCGCCGATGTTGTCCCACGCACGGGATATGTCAGGCGACTTGCCGGTAACATATGTCCAGGCCGATTGCCGGGACTTTGACCTGCCGGAATGGTATGCGTTGGCGATCATGACGGGGCATGCTTTCCAGAATATGATCACCGATGACGATGTCATCAGCTTGTTTCGCTGCGTATACAAACATTTGCAGCCGGGCGGACATTTTGCCTTCGAGACCCGCAACCCGTCCGCCAGCGCGCTGGTGTCCTCCTGCTCGCGGACCTTTTACCGCAGGCTTCCCCGGTCGGAGGAGGGCGCGATCATTTGTTCGATCGCCCGCGACTATGATTCCTCACAGGCGGTTCTGGACTATAAGGTCTGGCGTGAAAATACCGAGACCGGACAGGAACGGGTGAGCGGAGGCCGTCTGCGCTTTCTGACGGATGATGAAATACGCGGCTTGTTGAAGCGGGCCGGGTTTCAGTTGCAACTGGTCTATGGTGACTGGAACCGTGATTCCCTGACCGACTACAGTCCAGAAATGATCTATCTGTGCCAGAAGCCTTATTCGGATATGTGACGCTCAGAAACGTTCCACAATCCGGTAGGGATAGGTAAACCGGGTTTCATCCTGTGAGATGGCCTGCGTTACGGACCGGCGATAATCCTTGTCTGCAACCAGATCAAGGATGAACTGGTCGGTGGTCCGGTCGGGCGCAACACGCCTGCGGACAAGCTCCAGGACTTCTCCGGTGCTGCGCGCTGTCCAGCGGCGGTTTTCCGCCTGAATGGCGAGGAGAGAAACCGCGCCGTCATCATGGACCAGATGTCCTCTTTCACCGACATAGGCGAATACGGTCTGGACGCGCATGGTATCGCGATGGTGAAGGGTGACGTCGTCCAGGGCCGCAAAGACGTAGTTTGCGGCATAGAGTTCCGTCTGGTGCATAACGTCCAACTGATCGTCGTCGAGCCAGGAAATGGCCACGTCCACGTAGGTGCCGGGGCAATGCTGCATCATCGCCGGAACCGCGCCATAGCTGGTTATATGGGCGGAATAGACCACATCGAAGTCATGCAGGCGCACCCGTTCCACCGGTATCGGATGGTTCACGCGGCCGAATTTGCGGGTGAGTTGTGCCGGTGACTGGTTGGAGCCAAAGGCCAGAACCGGCGTGCGACCGTCGGTCTGCGTCGGCTCAAAGGGCAGCACCTCGCCGTTTTGAAACAGAAAGGAGTGGCGCGGGTAATCATAGGGATAGGCCCGCGCCCTGTGCAGGATATCCTGAACGTCTTCCACGACGGGAGGTCCTCAGGCGTCAGAGCTTTTCAATGCGATAGCGCACATAGGCATTGTCGATATGTTCCATCGACTTTGACTTCCAGGCGGACCGGGCATCGTCACGGTTGTTGAAAGGCCCGATATGTTCTTCCTGAACGCCGCCTTTGAGTTCCTTGAAATTGGTGTCGGTATATTCGCCGCCAACAACCCAGTATTCGGTCGGTTCCAGAATTTCGATGTTGAATTTGGCATAGGCCTCGTCGATGGTTTCCATCGCCTTGGCGCGCCAGACAGCAACAGCTTCTTCATAGTTGTCGAAAGGACCAAATTTCCACAGCTTCTCGCCGTCCGCGATATTGGTGAAGCTGGTGTCTTTATACAGGCCGCCGACCACGTAATATTGTTTCTTTGTATCGGTCATCAAATCCCTCAGGAGGTAGGCTTCATTTTGAGGCTTTTATAGTCCGGAATTCTACACATGACAAAGGCGCAGGCCAAGATGGCGCGGCGGATCGGTCGCAGTCCGTCCGCCAATTTGCCTTGCGCTCACCAGAATTGACTGCTGTAAGACGGCAATCGTGTTTTTTGGGGATTGGCTATGTCATGGAAAATAAAGGGAATCGGTGTTGTTGCACTGATGATCGCTGTTTTTTCGGGTAATACGGGTGTCGCTGTCGCCCATCCGGATGTCGACCGGGCGGAACAGGCCGCTGTGGAAATCTATGATCTGATGCTGGCAAGTCGGGTCGACGACCTTCTGGAAAGATCGGTCCTGCCGGTTGGTGTGGACAGGCAGGTCTCCGTGGCAAGGCTGGGCAGGTATCTTGGCAAGCCGAGGGCGGGAGAACGCCCGGATGTGAGGACACGGGCTGGCAACGTTCAGGTTCCTCATCAGGATGGCGCGGATTCATGGCTTGGCGGGAATGTGGACAACTTTGACCTGGAGGAATTGTCCGATGACCTTCCGCTGTGGTCGCGGGTGAGGGTGGATTTCCGTACTGCCACACGGGGCACGGCGGTTTTCATGATGAAGACGCCGGACGGCTGGAAAGCCGACTTTCGGTATGCCCTCGAACACCGTCGGCTCAGGGAGGAATGCAAGGATACGAACGGGGATGGGAGCTTTCCGCCGGGATGTGGCCCGGAAGAGCCCGAGGCGCGGGTGCGGGCCTTCCTCTATTACAGCTTCCAATGCCGTAAGGACAAACTGGCGGAAATCGTGACTGATCCTGACCTGATTGATCTGGAAAACTGCCGTTCGACGCCGGGGGCGGATCGCGGCCATGTCGCCCAATTGGCGTTGGAGATGGTGGTGACGCGGACCCTGCCTGATGAGGCGGTGGTCCTTGCAGGTGGCTACGAGACGAAGGTCAACCCGAATAGGCCGGACCGGATGCTGTTGCGTGGCGTGTTTGGCGCGGGCGATGAACTGGGTTTTGAGGTCGTTAAAGTCGATGGCAAGTGGAAAGTCGTGCCAGTCACAGTGATGTAGCCTGTATGGCGTAGCAGCCTGACAGATAAGGAAATACCCCGGATCTCGTTGGAAATCCGGGGTATTCCTGTCTTGGCGTGAAGGGGTAGTCAGCTTAGGAGCCGATTTCCCCGCCACCCTGTTTGGTGATGACAACAACCGACGGGCGCGGCGGCATGTTGTCGGCAAAATCCGGCCAGCGGGTGGACGGTGCGTCGAAGTTGGACTTTTCACCCGGATGCTGAACCGCGCAGAAGAAGGCGCTGTTATCCGGGTTGAAGAACGGGCCACACAGCTCTGCTTCCTGCGGGGTGCGCAGGAAATGCTTGGTCAGGGCCCGGCCTTCGCCGGTCACGTCGCAGGCCCACACGCCGTCAGCCACACCCAGTTTGTAAGCGCCGTCAGTTGCGATCCACAGGCGGCCCTTGTTGTCAAAGGCGCAGTTGTCGGGGTCGGCAAGCCAGCCGTTTTCGCTGATGCCCTTGTTATACATGGCACCGGTTTCTTCCTTCGGATTACCGGCCAGCAGGAACATGTCCCATTTGAATTCGCGGGCGCTGTGGTCACCGTTCGGCGCGGTCATTTCCACGATATGGCCGAAGGCGTTTTTCGCACGCGGGTTGGCGGGGTCGACCTGGTCGCCCTTACGCTTGGTGTTGTTGGTCAACATGGCAAAGACCGTGCCGGTGACCGGGTTCACTTCGATGTCTTCCGGGCGGTCCATCGGGGTTGCGCCCAGCAGGTCGGCGGCCTTACGGGCGTCGATGACCACATCGGCCTGGCTGTGGAAGCCGTTGGCGGCAGTCAATTTGCCCTGGCCGTGGACCAGGTCATGCCACAGGATCGTGCCGTCTTCCTTGAACTCGGCCACGGCGAGCGTGCCTTCTTCCAACAGCGTCATGTTGGCGGCGCGGTCGTCCGGATTGTATTTGTTCTTGGAAATGAAGCGGTAGATATATTCGAAACGTTCGTCATCGCCGGTATAGGCAACCACATGGCCGTCAGCGTTGATGGTGACGTTGCAGCCTTCGTGTTTGAAGCGGCCCAAAGCGGTGCGTTTCATCGGCTTGGATTTCGGATCAAACGGGTCGATTTCGACGATCCAGCCCACATGCAGCGGCTCGTTCGGTTCCACATCGACATTCCAGCGGTCGTAGTAATCAGCCCAGGCATAGCGCGCGTGGTCGCCGCCCTTGATGCCAAAACGTTTGTAGTTTTCGGCTTCGGCGGTGTCGCCCGGTTTGCCCTTGAAGTAGTTCTGGACGTTTTCTTCGGCCGTCAGGACCGTGCCCCAGGGAGTCACGCCACCGGCGCAGTTGCCATAGGTGCCGAGTGTGCGCACACCGTCTTTGGAGATCGCGGTTTTCATACGGTCGGAACCGGCAGCGGGGCCGGTCAGAACGGCTTCAGTCAGCGGTGTGATGCGGCGGTTGGCCGTGCCGTTGGTCAGGACGCGCCATTTGCCGTCAACGCGTTTGATCTCGATAACCGACAGGCCATGGGCCATCATGTCGACGTCGGCCTGTTCCTTGCTGAGCTCTTCGGTTTTCGGAGAACCCTTATACATCATCTTGGGGATGGTGTATTCGTGGTTCACGGTCAGCAGGCCATGGTCGGAATTGTTGGAGCCGAGCGGCAGCGGAATGAAACCGACGAAGTCGTTGTTGTAACCGAACTGCGTGGCCTGGGCCTCCGCGGTCTGGTTCAGCGGATCAAAGGCCGGGGAGTTGGCAAGCACCGCATCACCCCAGCGGATCAGGACATCGGCGTCATAGCCCTTGGCGACGTGGAAATCCGGGTCGAAACCGTGGGACAGTTCCTCAAAGGTCAGCGTGGAAACACCGGAAGCCGCTTCGGCCAGGTTGCCCATCGGCAGAACGGAACCGGCCACGCCGCCCAGAGCCACGGCAGAGGCGGAAGCAGCCATGCCCTTGAGGAAGCCGCGACGGTTGAGGCGGCCTTCCAGAACCTGGTAGAAATGCGGGTTTTCGGTTTCGTTCGACGGAATATCGTCGGCGTCTTGTACCGGCCAGGAAAGGCCGCGTGCTTCAAAATCGGTCATTGGGGAACCCCTTGTCCTGCAAAGATCCTGAATATTCGAATTCTTCTGGTGATCCTGAAGGCGTGCGGAATTGCCCAGCAACCAACACGCCCGTCTGAGGAGGCTCAGCACGGATCGGCAGGAACAATGCCTCGCGAATATTGCACTTACGTGACGGTATCAGGATAGATTTATTGCGTATTAAGGGGGGATGGCGCGAGGGGTTATTTTTCTGTGATCGGGATATAAAGGTCGACTTCGCCTGACATGTTGCGACTGTTGAAACGATGGTCATACATCTCAAAGTCGGGCGCATAGGCACGTTTGTAGGCGGAGTTTGGCAGCCAGATATCAGTGAAATATCGCCGGATTTCGAGCAGGCCTTGGTCGATTGGGCCGTCTGACAGGCTGTGGGTGAAAACGGCATATCGCTGGGGCGGCATGGCCCGCCCGGCCATACCCTTGGGGACATTGTAAAGGGAGTTGACCTCTGCCCCCGCCAGATAGCGGCCTAGGCCGCTGGTCTCGTCGAATTCAATGCAGATTCCGAAACAGCGGTCGCCGGTCGTATTGGGAATGCTGTCCATTTCCCGGGCAAAGCGTTCCCAGATTTTGCCGATCGGCTGCGTGTCGTCCAGGGTGAAATCCTGGACAAGGCCGACGGTCAGAAAGCCGCTGTCGTCAACAATTCTGGGTTCCATGGCACAGCCTTTCAAATCCGGTTTTCGGTCTTTATCCGGTCACTGTGACCATGGAACCCGGGTTGATCTGTGATCCTGTTCTCACATAGGGGCTATTTTTCCTTTATGGGAATATAGACGTCGATCTCGCCGCCGGGGCCGTCGGGGGCGCTGGGCGGGATAAAGCGGGAATCATAGAGTTCAAAATCCGGCGCGGGGACACGCTCGTAATTCGACTGGGGAAACCAGGTGCCCCAGATATAGTTCAATGTTGCCTTGAAATCCGCCGAGAGGTCGGGGCTGGTGACCTTATGGGTGAAGACCGCATATTTCTGTGGTCCTATTTCCTTTGCGTCCATGCCTTCAGGCAAGTCGCCGAATTCAGTCACCTCCGACGCGGCGGTATAGCGGAACTTGCTGCTGCCTGACTTCTCGTCGAAATCATCGCAGATGCCAAAAAACAGGTTGCCGGTCATATTCGAAATTTCGCCAACCCTGGTGTTGAAAATGCGCCAGAGGTCGCCGATCCTGTGGGTGGTATCCTGGGTGAAATAGTCTGCCATGCCGACGGCCTTGAAGCCCGGATGCTCAACGATCTTCGGTTCCACGGTCATATTCTCCTTGAAATGATGAAGCAGGTCCCTGCTCAGGACAGGCTGAAAACCAAAGCGAATGGGGTCGGTGTGTTTCCGATATTCGCCGGGGGTCATGCCGAAGGCCCGTTTGAAGGCGCGGGTGAAGGCCTCCTGGGATTCAAAACCACAGTCAAGTGCAAGCTCGATCAACCGGACCTCTTCACTCAACAGGCGTTGAGCCGCCAGCGAAAGACGCCGCCTGCGGATATAGCCCATCACCGAAAGTCCGGAAATCGCCCGGAACATCCGGGCAAAATGAAAGGCGGAATAACCGGCGGCCTGCGCCACATCGTCCAGGGTTATGTTCTGGTCCAGATTGGCCTCAATAAAGTCAACTGCATCAAAAAACTGCTTCATGCATTCCCCCGTTTTGGTGTGGCGACTATAGGCCGATGCCGGATCGTTGTTTTGATCGCGCCTGCTGTATTTCGCATTATTGTCGCCAGTGCCGCAATGACGGCGTTGCCAATGCTTGCTGTGGCTGGCGGGGCGTGCGATATCTGCCGAAATGGATTGATTTCGAGTGGGATAGCCGCATGCCCTATGCCTCCTTGCGCGATTTTATGGACAAGCTGGAACTGGACGGGCGACTGGTGCGCGTGAAACATCCGGTTTCAACTGTTCTGGAAATGACGGAAATCCAGACACGCCTGCTGGCTGAAGGCGGTCCGGCGGTATTGTTTGAAAATGTCATTCGCGCCGACGGCTCTCCCTCCAACATGCCGGTTCTGGTGAACCTGTTCGGCACGGTGGAACGCGTCGCCTGGGGAATGGAACGCACGCCCAAGCAGTTACGGGAAGTGGGCGAGATGCTGGCCTTCCTGCGCCAGCCGGAACCGCCGGGGGGCTTCAAGGAAGCCTTCGAGATGCTGCCGATCCTGAAAACCGTGATGGCGATGAAGCCCAAGACCACCGGCAAGGCCCCCTGTCAGGAAGTGGTGCTGGAGGGCGATCAGGTCAACCTGCGGCAACTGCCGATCCAGACCTGCTGGCCGGGAGAGCCCGCGCCGCTGATCACCTGGCCGCTGGTGGTGACGCAGGGACCGAACCCCAAGGGTGACAAGACGGATGCGTATAATCTTGGCATTTACAGGATGCAGTTGCTGGGGCGCAACCAGACCATCATGCGCTGGCTGAAGCATCGCGGCGGGGCGCAGCATCATGCGCGCTGGAAAAAGGAAAAGGCGGAACCGCTGCCCGTGGCCGTGGTGCTTGGGGCCGATCCCGGCACAATACTGGCGGCGGTGACGCCCGTGCCCGACACCCTGTCGGAATATCAGTTTGCGGGCCTGCTGCGCGGCAAGAAGGTGGAGCTGGTCGACTGCAAGACCGTGCCGCTGAAAGTCCCGGCAGAGGCGGAGATTGTGCTGGAAGGCTATGTCTCGTTGGATGATTACGCCGATGAGGGGCCCTATGGCGACCATACCGGCTATTATAATTCGGTGGAACAGTTCCCCATCTTTACCGTGACCGCGGTGACGATGCGCAAGAACCCGATTTACCTCAGCACCTTCACTGGCCGTCCGCCGGATGAACCGTCGGTTCTGGGCGAGGCGCTGAACGAGGTCTTCATCCCGCTCTTGCAACAGCAATTCCCGGAGATCACCGATTTCTGGCTGCCGCCGGAAGGCTGCAGCTATCGCATCGCCGTCATTTCCATGAAGAAGGCCTATCCCGGCCATGCCAAGCGGGTGATGATGGGCGCGTGGTCCTATCTGCGCCAGTTCATGTATACCAAATGGCTGATCGTGGTGGATGACGATATCAATGCGCGCGACTGGAAAGACGTGATGTGGGCGGTTTCCACCAAGATGGACCCGGCCCGCGATATCACTGTGATCGAGGATACGCCCATCGACTATCTGGATTTTGCCAGCCCGGAACCCAGCCTGGGCTCCAAGATCGGGCTGGACGCCACCGACAAGGTATTCCCGGAAACCAAACGCGAATGGGGCGAGGAAATCCGCATGGATCAGGAGATTGTCGACCGCGTTTCGGATATGTGGGAAAAACTGGGCCTGCCGGGGTCCGGCAAGCCCATTTGGAAGTAACCGAAGCTAAAGGGAGGCTCAGGCTGTTTCGGTGGAGGTTTTCGCCGGTTTCTTTCGTGCACGCAGAACCTTGTCCCAATTGGTAAGGACCAGAATATTACCGGCCAGAATGGCGAGCAGTCCGATGATGGCTGACGGTGCCCAGTGATAGCCTTCCCAGACCGTGGAGATGCTGAGAGCCACCACAGGGAAAAGGACTGTCATATAGGCGGCCTTTTCCGGACCCAGTCGACCGACGACCCAGAGATAGGTGGTAAAGGCGATGACAGAGCCGGGAATGGCCAGGAACAGCAATCCGCCGACATAGGGCAGGGAGGTGTCGAAGCTGAACGTCACGCCCTTGCCCGCGGCGATCAGCGCCAGGACGATGCTGCCGTAGAGCATGGCATGGGCATTGGCGGAGGCGACGGTGATGCCGTGCTTTTGGTTGCGGGCGGAAACCAGATTGCCCAGCGAAAAGAAATAGGTGCCCAGAACCGACAAACCCAGCCCGATCAGCATATCAGTGCCCATTTCCTTGCCGATGATGCCGTCCCAGAACAGGCCGACGACACCCATCACGCCGAGGATGGCCCCGATCAGCGTACTCATCGTGGGCGTGCGGCGATGGAAGATATAGCTGTTGACCACATTCAGGATCGTTGCCGTTGAGAAAATCACTGCCGTCAGGCCGCTGACGATATATTGCGTGGCGGTGTAAAAGCAGATGAAGTTGAAGCAGAAAAGGCACAGCCCCTGCAGCAGGATAAAGGGCTGGTCCCGCCAGGCGATTGGTTTCAGTCGGCGGCTGATCAGCAGGATCAGGAACAGGGTCAGGCCCGCCAGCGTGAAGCGGTAGATGATCGATGCCTCGATTGCGACGACGCCCAGTTGCATTTTAATGGCGATCCAGGTGGTGCCCCAGATCAGCACGGTCAATCCATATAGAAATGCGGTCATGGTTCAATCCGGAATACTAACAAAACAGACCGGGATTATGCGGGATTCCGGGGCGTGCGTCTTTCAGGCGTTTGGGCGTTTTTGCAGATTCTTGCGGTTATTTGATTGCCCGATTTGCCACCGGCTTGCTAGGGACGCCTGCGCGGTGTCTAATATGACCGTTCTTTTGTGAGTGGAACCATGTCCCTTCAGCCGTCGAAAAATGTGTCAGATATCCTGTCGTCCATCGGGGCGAGGATGCTGCGTTCCGGTGAAATCGGCAGCGGGCTGTCCCTGGCGGAATGGGAAAATACCGAAAGTCAGGCGGCCTATGACAATCCCGGTCATCATACGCTGAGCCTTTATCTTGATGGCGGACAGCGGATTTACCGCCGTGACGGGAAAAGCGCGATCACCGGCGGGGCCCCGGACAAGGTCTGCCTGCTGCCGTCCGACCATGTGTCCGCATGGGATATCTGCGAACGTCTTCACATGTTTCACCTTTATATCGAACCGGCGGAACTGAACCGGATCGCGGTACAGTCTTTCGATATGGACCCGCGTCTGCTGCAATTGCAGGATCTGACTTTCGCAGAAGACGACTTTGTCGCCAATATTGTGAGGACCGCAATCCTGCCGCAGAACTGGGAGGACCGGGCCGACCGCATGGTGCTGAACAGCGCGGCCAACCTGCTGATTGTGAACCTGCTGAAAAACCATACGCGCAAGAATGCCACGCTGGCGGTGCGCGGCGGTCTGGCGCCTGCGGTGCGCGGTCGCGTTGCCGACTATGTGGAAGCCAATCTGGATCAGCCGCTGACCCTGGATGACCTGGCGGCGGAAGCGGGGCTCAGCGCCTATCATTTTGCGAAAATGTTCAAGATCAGTTTCGGCCAGCCGCCCCATCGTTATGTGACCGATCGCCGCATTTCCAAGGCAAAGGAATTGCTGGCGGATGCCTCAATTCGGCTGGCGGATGTTGCGCTGGCCTGCGGTTTTTCTTCCCAGAGTCACTTTACCAACAGCTTCCGCCGATATGCCGGTGTTACTCCCCGTCGTTTCCGGCAAGGGTATTGAGGTAAATTCTTTTTCGACTTTTTCGGAATTGAAAATAATTCCTGTCATAAATGTTCAAAATTTTCTATGCTATAGAGAGTCCGATGCATATGATCATGTGCATCTAGGGACGTTGTGCCGCTCATTGAAAACAGGGAGTCGGCCTAGGTCTTGGATGGGGTGCTACGCGCCTGAATAACAATGGGGAAGTTTAAATGAAGTCGTTCAAGAAGACGCTGCTGGGCAGCGCTGTTGCCGTGTTTGCATTGGCGGCGGGTTCCGTTTCCGCACAGGCGGAAACCCTGCGCCTGCTGACCTGGGGTGGTTACGCACCGGAGAAAGTCATCGAAATGTTCAAGGCCGAGACCGGCATTGACGTTGAAGTGACCAAATCCAACAACGAAGACATGATCTCCAAACTGCGTGCGACGGGCGGTTCCGGTTTTGACCTGGCGCAGCCCAGCCAGGACCGTGTTACCGGCGCACAGTATGAGTTTGAAATCTACAAGCCGATCGACCTGAGCAAGATCGACACGGACAAATTCATTCCGTCCATGCTGGCCGCGACCAAGAAAAACACCACGCTGGAAGGCAAAGTCTACGGCCTGCCGCATATCTGGGGCACCAGCGGCCTGGTTCTGGACACCAAAAAGGCGTCCATGGTCAAGGATTACACCGACCTGTGCAGCCCGGAACTGGCTGGCAAGGTCTCCTATCGCCTGAAGCGTCCGACCCTGATCGGTTTCGCCTATGCCATGGGGCTTGACCCGTTTGCTGCCTACGGCGACATCGCCAAATATCAGGAAATCATGAACAAGGTTCAGGACAAGCTGATCGACTGTAAGTCCAATGTGAAGGCTTACTGGTCCGGTGGCGATGCGCTGATGAACCTGATCCGTTCCGGCGAAGTCGTTGCCGCAATGGCTTGGGATACCGGTGGTTGGAAACTGAACAAGGAACTGGCCGATGTGACCTTTGTCGCGCCGAAGTCCGGTGCGCTGGGTTGGATCGACACCTTTGCCCTGCCGAAGAAGACCAAGGCTGAAGATGCGGCCTACAAATGGATCAACTTCGTGATGCAGCCGAAGGTTGCCGCGATGATCACCGACGCTGCGGGTAACTTCACCGCTGCCAAAGGGGCGGATGAATATGTGAATGCGGATCTGAAAACCCGCTTCCAGAAGAGCTTCTCCCAGGCTGATATCGACAATGTGAAATGGTATCCGCCGGTCCCGGCCGGTCTGGAAGAAATCGAAGGCAAGGTCCTGGATAAGGTCCAGGCCGCCAGCAGTGACTGATCGATTGTCAGGTTAAGGCTGGCATACGGGCGTCCCCTTGCGGGACGCCCGTTCCCCTTTTGTCGGCAAAATAGTGTATTCATTGGAACAGCAAGAAAAATAGTAGGTAACAGGTCATGGCTGGACGTGGCGAGACAATGCCGGTGGATTTGGAATGCCGGAATATCGTGAAAACCTTTGGAAACTTTACCGCTGTCGATGACGTATCGTTTTCGATCCCCAGCGGTTCGTTTTTTTCAATCCTGGGGCCGAGTGGCTGTGGCAAGACCACGCTGTTGCGGATGATTGCCGGTTTCCAGGACCCGACCTCCGGCGACCTGCTGATCAAGGGGCGCTCCGTTCTGAACACGCCGCCGAACAAACGTCCGGTGAATATGGTGTTTCAGCATTTGGCCCTGTTCCCGATGATGACTGTCGCCGAAAATATCGCCTACGGTCTGAAACGCCAGGGCATGCCCAAATCCCGGATCGGCCAGAAAGTGGCGGAAGCCCTGGTAAAGGTTGGTTTGCCGGACGCCGGGCCGAAGCGCGTGGATCAGCTTTCCGGCGGCCAGAAACAGCGTATCGCGATTGCGCGCTGTATGGTTCTGGACCCCGATGTGCTGCTGCTGGACGAGCCGCTGGGCGCGCTGGACCTGAAACTGCGCGAACATATGAAGGTAGAGCTGAAACAGCTTCAGCATGAATTCGGCACGACCTTCGTCTATATCACCCATGACCAGTCGGAAGCCCTTGTCATGTCCGACCGTGTGGCGGTCATGAATGCCGGGCGTTTCGAACAGGTCGGCACACCGCAGGAGCTTTACTACAATCCGCAGACCGCTTTCGTCGCGGGTTTTGTCGGCGATAGCAACCGCTGGATTGGCCGTGTTGTGGACCTGGACCCGACGTCGGTGAAGGTGGAAACCGAAGACGGCCTGACATTTGTTGCGGAAACTGCGGGCCACGAAGTTGTGGCTCGGGGGGACCAGGTTGAGATCTTTGTCCGTCCGGAATCGGTCACCCTGTCCAAGGATGCCGAGGGCGGTGACAATCACCTGACCGGCGTGGTGGACAATCTCCTCTTCAACGGTGCCAACAGTCGGATTCTTCTGAAAGACCGGCAAAGCGGTGGCGAGATCACCGTGAACCTGCCGCAGACGGGTGACTATGCGGACCTGAAAGCCGGGCAGGAATTGTCGCTGAGCTGGCATCAGTCCAAGGCAAAATGTTTTCGCGCCACCAGGCGGGAGGCCTAGGCCCGATGGATAAACGCTCTGCCTCACGGTTGACGGTGATCCTGCTGATGGCCCCCCTGGTCGTCTGGCTCGCCGCCTTCATCATTCTGCCCCATGTGGACATGTTCATGTTGTCCCTGCGGGAGAAAGTCGCCCCGCGCGTCTATACGACAAGCTTTGCAAACTATGGAGAATTCTTCGGGGAGCCGCTTTACTGGATCACGTTGGCCCGCACGACGATCATGTCTGTTGCGGCGACGGTCCTGACGCTGTTGATCGGCTTTCCCATTGCCTATTACATCGCCAAGATCGCGCGTGGTAAAACCAAGAATGTCCTGTTCCTTTTCTGCCTGTTGCCCTTCTGGGTCAGTGAGCTGGTCCGGACCTTCGGCTGGATGATCCTGCTGCGCGAGACCGGGATTATTTCCAATGTCCTGCAGTGGCTGGGCCTCGTCGATGGCCCGGTGGAGATGCTCTACAACGATGTCACCGTCATGGTCGGGCTGGTCTATACCTCCATGCTGTTCATGGTGGTGCCGCTGGTCAGCACACTGGACAGTCTGGACGACAGCTATATCGAGGCGGGTTATGACCTGGGCGGCAATGGTTTCACCGTGATGCGTGAGGTTGTTATCCCCCACGCAATGCCGGGGATTGTTTCGGGCTGTATTGTGGTCTTCATGCTGACACTAGGGAACTATCTGACGCCGATCCTGTTGGGCGGTAAAGACAGCCTGTGGTTCACCGGCCAGATCTATACCCAGTTCATCACCCGCTTTAACTGGGAGTTGGGTGCGGCCTTCGGCTTCCTGTTGCTGGCTGTGTCTTCGATCATGGTATGGGCGGGGCTGAAGCTGAGCCGTCAGACCCTGAGCAGCACTTTGGCGGAGGGTTGATCCATGATTCCATCCATTCCCCAACCGAAATCCGCACGCGTCGCCTATGGCATCTATGTGGCGATGTTCTTCGTCTATCTGATCGCGCCGCTGGTGGTCGTCGGGACGTTTGCTTTCAACGATTCCCTTTTTCCCTCACTGCCCTGGGAGGGCTTCACCTGGGACTGGTTCTTCAACGATACAGAACCGCGTCTGGGGCTGTTTCATGACCGCAGCCTGCTCGGCGGTGTGGGCGTGTCCCTGTTTGTTGCATTCTGGGTGACGCTGTTATCGGTCTGTGTGGGCACTACCAATGCCTTCCTTTTCGAGCGCCATAATTTCCCGATGAAAAGTTTCTTTTTCATCCTGATGTTGATGCCGCTGGTCATTCCCGGTGTGATCCTGGGGATCTCGATCCTGGTGTTCAGCAACACAATCGCCAACGGAACGGAAGACCTGTTTGGTCTGGACCTGGAGTTCTTGCGGCCCGGCCTGTTCCTGGTGGTGATGGGGCAGTTTTCCTTCATCACAACCATCGCGACCCTGGTGATTTCCGCAAGGCTGCGCAAATTCGACCTGTCGCTGGAAGAGGCGGCGCTCAACCTGGGGGCAACAAAATGGGGCGCAGTGCGGACCATCACCCTGCCGTTCCTGAAACCGGCGATGATCGGATCGGCGGTTGTGGCTTTCCTGATGTCGTTCGAGAACTTCAACACGACCCTGATGCTGGTCGGGTCCGATGCGCCGTTGACGATCACTATGTATGACCGTTTGAAGGAAGGGTCGACACCGGTTCTGAATGCGGTGTCGCTGATGCTGATGCTGGGTTCCGGCCTGCTGGCGCTGATCAGTGTGCTGGCTCAGCGCGACAAGGGAATCAAGGACGGCTAGGCCGTTGTCACTCCGCCAGGAGCTTTGCAATCGGTGCGAAGCTCCTGCGGTGGTGAATGGTGACCCCGTGGCCTGCCAGTCCTGCCTGATGGGCCTTGGTGCCGTATCCGGCATTTCGTTCCCAGGCATAATGGGGGAATTCCTGCGCAAGTTCCGCCATCATCCTGTCCCGCGTGACTTTCGCAAGGATCGAGGCTGCGGCGATACTGAGGCTGCGGCTGTCGCCCTTGACGACCGTTTCCAATGGCATTGCCAGATCAGGCCTGCGGTTGCCGTCGACCAGAACGGCGGCAGGCGTGACGGACAAGCCTTCGACGGCGCGTTTCATCGCCAGCATGGTTGCGGCAAGGATATTGTGCTCGTCGATTTCCTCAACCGTTGCCTCTGCGATACAGAAGGCTTCGGCGTTCTGTTTGATCGGTTCAAACAGGGCTTCCCGCTTTTTATCGGACAGTTTTTTGGAATCATCCAGTTGCGCCGCAAGGTCGGCGGGGAAAGTCTCCCGGTCCAGGATTACCGCGCAGGTAACCACCGGCCCCGCCCAGGGGCCGCGGCCCACCTCGTCGACGCCGGCGACCGGCCCGACGTAATTCTGCTCCAGGGAAAAATCAGGCATTTTCTTGCTACTATTCTGCGGCTTCTTTCTTCTTTCCGCGGCTGGCCTTGCGGGCGTTGATCTCGGCCACCCTTTTGTCGGAATGGTTTCTGACGCGGTCCATATGACGCTGGGACCAACTGCTGGCACCCAGCAGGACGCGGTAGACCATGAGCGAGAATTCCCGTGTGATCGTCCATTCCTTCCAATACAGGAATTTCAGGGTGTTGCGGAAACCTTGAACCTTGAGGCCCTTACGGGTCAGTCGTTTGGCCGCATCGGTATAGATCGGACTGGTGATCAATGACAAGACCGTCACGACCACGATCAGGCGGTATATTTCCGAATCGATCACCTTGGCGTCCTCTGCCGCCGCGCCCAGTACGAAAGAGAATTCCCCCAACTGTCCCAGGACCAGACTGACCGTGAAGGCGCGGACCCATTGCTCTCCCTGAATTTTCAGGATAGCTGCGTTGAGGGCGGTTTTGAATACGGTGACGAACAGCCATAGCGCCAGAACGATACCCAGATTGTCGAAGAAGAAACCGAAGTCGATCAGCAACCCGATGGACAGGAAGAAGACCATCATCAGGATGCTTTGTACCGGTCCGGCGTTATCGTGGATCAGTTTGCGTTGGGCGCTGTTGCCGCCGATCAGGCCCGCAAGGAAGGCCCCGAATGCGGGTGACAGGCCGATCAACCCTGCGAAGCTTGCCAGTGCGAAACACCAGGCAAGGGCGGCCAGCGGCTCCAGATCGCCACGCCCTTCCAGCAGGTGGTGGAAGGGCAGGTTGATCCGCTTTTTTCGTGTTAGATAGAGGATGAGGGCAACCAATATGCCGACGGACAAGGCGACTTCGGCCAATACGGACAGGTCGAATTCCTCGCCCGTCAGGCCGGTCACGATCACCAGCATCGGCGCGACGGCCAGGTCCTGCGCAATCAGTATGCCGACCGTGATCCGGCCGACACGGGTGCGCAATTCGCCCAGTCCTTCAAGGACTTTCACGGCGACGGCGGTACTGGAAAGCGCCAGGCAGAAACCGAAAAGGACGGCATATTCCATCGGCCAGCCAAACAGCCGGGACAGGGTGATAACGGCAATTGTACTGCCGCCGATCTGGGCAAGGGTGGCGACGATTGCCAGCTTCCAGATGACGCGGAAACTGCGCAATGACAGTTCCATGCCGACGAAATACAGCAGGAGGATGACGCCCAGTTCCGCGAGCAGGGAGATATATTCACGGTTCTCGACAAAGCCCAGGCCACTAGGCCCCAGAATGATCCCGGCCAGGATATAGCCGATGATGGCGGGCTGTTTGTAGCGGACCATGAAAATGCCGCAGAGCGTCGCGGCCACGGCGACGATGGCGATCCCGGTGAGTTCAGTTGCTCCGTGCATGGTTACTGTTTCAAATTGTCCGTTGGGGTACTATGTTAGGGGCGAAATAATGCCAATGCCATATGTATCGACAATATGGCAACAATAGTAAGGCCAATAAGGCAAAACTGGGACAGGATAATGAAAATGAAGGAATTTCCGTCCGTATTGAATGCGTTGGACGTGAAAGCAACAACAGGATCGGGCTATCCAGGTGAGTTGAGCAGGATTTGCGACGGTCGGGAAAAGCGGCGTCTGGGCGACCTTCTGGGCCTGAGCCAGTTTGGTGTGAACCTGACGACATTACAGCCGGGCAGTGGTTCCTCCCAGCGGCATTGGCACGAAGAGGAAGACGAATTTATCTATGTCGTCTCAGGTGTGCTGACCCTGATCAACGATGAGGGGGAGCATGAACTGACCGCCGGTATGGTGGCCGGTTTTCCGGCGGGGCATTCTGACGCCCATCACCTGGTGAATAATTCCGGCGAAGCGGCCTCATATCTGGAAATCGGCACCCGATCCCTCAACGAGGTCGCCCATTATCCGGATGTGGATTTGAAGGCGGTGAAAGAAAACGGCGCGCTTCAGTTCCTCCACAAGGATGGTTCCACCTACAGCAAAGACATCTGATCGCCGACCTGGGGCGGCACGGTGAACTGGCTGCAATCCAGTTGCCAGTGCCGCTGGTCGAGGCCGAGGCGTTTGCGTGCAAGGCGGAAACGCTGCTTGATCATATCCGCATAGACACCGCTGCCGGTCATGCGTTTGCCCCAGAAACTGCGATAGCGTTTCCCTTCGCGGCACTCTTCGATCAGGGACAAAACCCGGTCCTTGCGGTCCGGCGCATAGGCGTCGAGCCACTCACAGAAAAGATCGTCGATTTCCCGCGGCAGGCGCAGCAGGACATAACCTGCACTCAATGCGCCGGCCCGTGTTACCGCCTGCAGGATGGCCTCGATCTCATGATCGTTGATGGCCGGGATGATCGGGGCCACAAGCGTTGTCACGGGCACACCCGCCTTTGACAGCTCATGGATCGCCTCCAGCCGTTTGGACGGGGTGCAGGCCCGCGGTTCCAGACGGTTGGCCAGTTTCCGGTCCAATGTCGTCACCGACACCGCAACGGAGGCCAGACCCTGTTTTGCCATCGGCGCGATAATGTCCAGGTCTCTCAGGACAAGATCGGATTTCGTGATGATGGAGAAGGGGTGTTTGAATTCCGCCAGGACTTCAAGGATGCGCCGGGTCAGTTGCTGGTCCCGTTCCACTGGCTGGTAAGGGTCGGTATTGGCGCCAAGGGCGATCGGACCGGGCTTGTAGCCCTTCTTTGATAGCTCTTTCGCCAGGATTTCCGGGGCGTCCGGCTTGTGGAACAGCTTGCTTTCAAAATCCAACCCGGCGGACAGGCCCCAATACGCGTGACTGGGACGGGCAAAACAATAGACACAGCCATGTTCGCATCCCCGATAGGGATTGATGGACCGGTCAAAGGGAACATCCGGCGACTGGTTGTAGGTGATGACCTTCTTGCTGGTATCAACAGATAGTGTCGTGCGCAGCTTGGGCCGTTCCGTCTCCCCAGTCAGGGAACGCCAGCCATCATCGATGGCGACGCGGTCCTGACGCTCAAAACGCCCAACCCGGTTGCTGATGCTCCCCCGCCCCTTGATGGGGAGGTTCGGCAATTGGTCATATGCTGTTTCTGTCCCGTACATAGCGGGCTCATACTGAGATCAAAAATAGAACAAATCAAGAAGAAAAGATCAAAATGAGAACAAACGACGGCGCTTGGATAACGAAAAGCCCGGAATCCTGCGGACCCGGGCCTTGTTCTTTTGTTCTCTTTTCGCGCGGTTAGCCGCGACCGCGATAGCCCGCGACACTTTGTTCGGGAATCCAGACGCCCTCGGGGGCGGGGCCGGTCTGGTAGAAGACGTCGATGGGGATACCGCCGCGCGGATACCAGTAACCGCCAATACGCAGCCATTGCGGTTCCAGCAGGTCCACAAGGCGTTTGGCGATGGAAACCGTGCAATCCTCGTGAAAGGCCCCGTGGTTGCGGAAGGACGCCAGGAACAGCTTCAGCGATTTGCTTTCCACCAGCCAGTCGCCCGGCACGTAGTCGATCACCAGATGGGCGAAGTCGGGCTGGCCGGTGATCGGGCAGAGTGAGGTAAATTCCGGCGCGGTGAAACGCACGCAATAGCCGGTGTCCTTCTGCGGGTTCGGTACCTTTTCCAACACTGCCTCTTCCGGGCTTTTGGGCTGTACCGTCGCGCCACCCAACTGGGTCAGATTGGCGTAGATATTTTCTTCGGTCATTCTTGTCTCTCCTCAGGGGACGTGGGCGCTTTCCGCGTCATACGCCGGACTTGCCGCCCCAGATCATCACATGCAATTGCGGCAATACGGTCGCGTTGAACCAGCGATCCTCGACGACCTTGTCGACCAGCCAGCGCATCCGGTCCATGATGCCCGCCATGTCGGGGTCCTGATCCGCATTCACGCCCCACCCCAGATGGGGCGTGTGGTTGCAGGGCTGCAGATAGAGCGGCAGGTCGGGATAACGTGCGCCAACCTGTTTGGCATAGGCGTAATCCGCGTCGTCAAAGATCACGATCTTCATGGACACACGGGTGTCGGGCCCGGCTGCTGCCACGCTGGCGTCCAGCTTGTCCCAATCCGTTTCCATATAGCTGGACGGCGGTTTGGGGCTGAGCGTCAAAACGTCGAGATCGGCAAACCACGGACGATGAATGGAGCCCTGTGTCTCAATGGCAAAGCGATAGCCCTTGGCCTTGCCCAAAGTGATCAGATCGCCCAGCGGCGGGATCGCCGGATTGCCGCCGGACAGCGTCACCATCAGCGGCTCGCCGCCGGACAGTTTTTCGATCTCCGCAAAAATCTCTTCCGCTGTCATGGACTGCCAGTCGAAACGATAACGTGAACCTACGGCATAGGGCGTGTCGCACCAGTCGCAGCGATAATCGCATCCCGCCGTGCGCACGAAGACTGTCGGTTGGCCGATCAGGGCGCCCTCGCCCTGGATGGTCGGGCCGAAAATCTCGCTGATGCGGATTTTTGGGATGCGCTTGGTCGTCATGGACGATACTCCGCCCAGGTCTTGGGCGTCTCGCTGATCCGCACGGCGCTGGTTTCCGGCCATATGGCCTTGCACCAGTCGTAGAGATGTTTCGCCATCAGTTCTGCCGTGACCTGGTCGTCACCCAGAACGTCGTTCAGATGGCGATGGTCCAGCTCGTCATCAATATAGGACTTGAGCGGGCCTAGTTCACGATAGTCCCGCACAAAGCCCACGTGGTTCAGCGCTTCCGATTCCAGTTCCACCACGACTATATAGTTATGGCCGTGCAGGCGTGCACAGGGGTGATCCTCCGGCAATCCCTTGAGCTGGTGGGATGCGGAGAAGTGAAATTCCTTTGATATGCGGAACATTACCCTAGTCCATGTTCCGTGGCGCGCGCCACTGCTGCCTGCCAGTAATCCGGGTCGGCATAGACGGTCGGGTCTTCGACACCGGCCAGATGGAAGGCCTCCCGCCGTTCCACGCAGGTGCCGCAGCGCCCGCAGTGATGCTCCCCGCCCTTGTAGCAGGACCAGGTCTCTGCGAAGGGTACGTTATGCTTCGCGCCTTCGGTCACGATATCCGCCTTTGGGATCGTCACGAATGGCGTGTAGAGCTTCACATCCGCATAGCCGTCCAGCGCCTGACGCTGCATGGCCTCAAAGCTTTCGGTGAAGGCCGGGCGGCAGTCCGGATAGATGAAATGGTCTCCGCCATGGACGGCGGCGGCCACGGCGTCGGCCTGCTGGGCCGCGGCAATACCAAAGGCCACCGCCAGCATGATTGCATTGCGGTTAGGCACCACAGTGATCTTCATATTCTCTTCGGCATAATGGCCGTCGGGAACGTCCACGTCATCGGTGAGTGCCGAACCACTTAGCAAAGCGCCGACAGCACGCAGATCGACCAGGTCATGGGGCACACTCAAATTTTCCGCAGCAAGGCGGGCGTAATCCACTTCCTTCTTGTGGCGTTGGCCGTAATCGAAAGAGACGAGACGGGTCAATTCCGCCTCATGGGCCACTTTATAGGCCAAGGTGACGGAATCCAGTCCGCCGGAACAGATAACAATCGTTTTCATTACACGTCCTTGTTTTAACCGGGTAGGCTGCGACCGGGGTCCGTTGATCCGGACCAGTGACGGGGGCTATATCAGCTTTTTCTGGGAAAGGAAAGTTTTCTATCGGATTGCCGGTCGATCGACATATTGAGCGATAATCCGGTCAAAGCTGCCGTCTTCTGCCATTGCCATCAGGGCGTTTTCCAAAGTTTGCCGCTTGTCCTGCAATGCGGATTTCCGGGATACCGTAATATAGGAAATCTTGCCCGGCGCCATGAAGCTCGCCTTCTTGCGTACAAGCCGGTTGAGACGCAGCAGATAATCCCCCAGCAGTTCCGGGGCGATGACTGCGGCGTTTGCGCGTCCTTTGAGCGCCTTCAGTGCGGTGCGATAGTCGTTGAAAAAGTATTTCTGGATGCGTTTGTCCGTGTCGAAGGGATCGAAATATTTCGCGGCGTTCAACACAAAGACCCAGCGGTCCAGCAGGTCGTCGTATGTCGTGATATCCGGGGCATTCGGGAGTATATAGAACGCCTTTGTCTCCTCTGGCAGTTCCGCCATCAGATAGGTCATATAGGCCTCGCGTTCCGGGGTTCTGTTCGGGCCCAGCATGATATCCGCCCGGCCGATCTCCATCAGTTTCAGGGCCCTGGCAAAGGGAACTTCGACGAATTTGATCGGCATCTGCGCCCGTGAGGCGGCTTCTTTTATGATGTCGATATAGATGCCGGCATAGATCGTTTTGCCCGCAGAACTTTCTATGATGCGATAGGGAGGCGCGGAATTTACAACGATTTTATAAGGTTGTGCCGCGTCCTGCGCGCAGGCGGTATATGCCCACAAGAGGGCAGTGGCAGCAAAAGCTGCGGAAAATGAGACAAATCGGATTGCTGCCTGCAAATTCATAAGTGCAGCATATCAGGCATAGGTAGAAATTTCTGTAACAAACTACTGGGTTTGCTAATTTCTATTTTTCCAGCAGGCGTGGCATCAGTTCCACGAAATTGCAGGGGCGGTGACGGAAGTCCAATTGGCTGCGCAGGATTTCGTCCCAGCCGTCTTTGCAGGCCCCGGTGCTGCCGGGCAGCGCGAAGAGATAGGTGCCATTGGCGACACCGGCAGTGGCGCGGCTCTGAATGGTGGAGGTGCCGATCTTCGGCAGGCTGATCCAGCGGAACATTTCGCCAAAGCCCGGGATTTCCTTTTCGCAGACCTGGGTGAAGGCTTCCGGCGTGACGTCGCGCCCGGTGACCCCGGTGCCGCCTGTGGTGATTACAACATCAACGTTCGGGTCGGCGATCCAGTCCTTCAGGATTGCCGTAATTTCTGTCGCATCGTCTTTGATGATTTTTCGGTCCGCCAGAATATGGCCGTCCCCTTCGAGGCGCTGTACCAAGGTATCGCCGGAACGGTCGTCATCAAAGGTTCTGGTGTCGGACACCGTGAGGACTGCAATCCGGACCGGCTTGAAGGGGCGGGTTTCATCTATGGGCATCATCGGCCTCGTGGCGTTTGGTGAGCGTTGACGTCTTATATAGGTGGACTGCCGGTGAAAGGGAATTGAGGCCCGTCAATTTGTGACGTTGGTTCCGCTTTCGGCAAAGCGGTTGTCGTCCAGATTGACATAGCTGGGCCAGTATCCGGCCAACAGCGCATCCATGGAAGGCGTGGGTTGCCCCAGGCGGCTGCGGTAGATCCACAGGTTGCTGACCACATGCTCAATGAAAAGCCGCGTTTCCCGCGAGGGCAGGCTTTCGATAAACAGAAGCGGGTCATCCTGATAATCGACCTTGGCCATCCATTTCTGGAGATTGCCCGGCCCGCCGTTATAGGCGGCGGTCAGGGTGAACAGGTTGTCACCGCTGATTTTGTCACCCAGGAGGTAGGAGACATATTTCTGTCCCAAGGCCAGATTGGTCGCCGGATCATAGAGTTTTTCCCGGTTCTTGCCACGGAAGGGCGTCCCGGCGATATAGCCTGCGGTTGCGGGCATCAACTGCATCAGGCCACGGGCGCCGACGCGGCTGCGGGCGCGTGGGCGGAAGCGGGATTCCTGCCGCACGAAGGCAAAGATCAGGGCCTTGTCCAGTTTGAATCCGTCTTTCGGCTCCCAGCCGGGCAGCGGGTAGACCGCCGTGTCCAGGCGGCGGCCTTCACGGCGTTCCAGGTCCGCGCCCAGGCGATAGGCGAGGTCGGCCAGTCCGGCGGCATCGGTGAAGGCCAGCATGGCATTGCTGAGCGAGGGCGGAAGTTCTCCGACAAAGCGGCGCAGTTCGGTTTCGGCCCGGCTCGTCTGGCCTGCCTGGATCAGGGCGATGGCGCGCTGGGCGGCAGGAATGCGCAGCAGGAAGTCAGACTCCAGCGCGCTCAGCGTCGGGCCGTTCCAGTTGAAATCCGGTTTGTTGCCAAGGCCGTGATTGGCCAGCAGGCCGTAGAAGCTGCGGCGATAGCGGGCGGCTTTCTCAAGGGCCGGGTTCACCTTGTCAGGCTGGCCGCCAACCAGATAGGCGCGGGCAGCCCAGAAAGCCGCCGCAGCGCGTTTATTGCCATCGGCATAAGGCAGGTCCGCCAATGCCGAAAAATAGCGTGCCGCAAGGTCGTAACGTTTGGCACGCCATGCGGCCAGACCACCCCACCAACGGGCGTCTTCCGCGGTTTTGGCCGACGTCTTGATGGCCTGTGCCACCACGTCCAACGCTTCCTGGTCCTTGTGATAGCGGTAGTAGCCGCGTGCGATCACGCCCAGGCTTTCCGCGTAGGTCACTTTGTCAAAAAGGCGCTTGTATTTTGGCTTGCTCAACCGTTCCAGGGAGATAGTCACGCTGCCGCGCTGCACCAGCCGGCGGACAATCCGCTGTTCTTTGGCAATTGCGCGCCGCTGCGCCTTGGAGCGGTAGGGTTTTTTTGGGCGCAGCCGCTTCTGGATGACGGGCGTTTCCGGACTTTCCTCCGACGTGATATCGGGCAGGTCCACGCCACGCGGGCGTTTGGGATATTTGTAGTTATGGGGACGCCGTTTGATCGCCAGTTCGTAGATGCGTTTCGCACCCGGATGATCCGCGTATTTATCCATCCACTTTTTCAGTTCCACATATTTGGACCGATAGGCGGTTGGATGCATATAACGCTGGAACAGGACATGCCCCATCAGGACGTCGTCGGAGAGTTGTTTGATCAGGCGGTCTGCGGCACGCAACTTGCCGTCTTTCTGAAGGTCGAAGATCCGGGCATAGCGATCGGCGTCGGCCTTTGACAGAAGGGTCGGCAGCGGGGTCTGGTCATGAACAAGGTTGTCGGGTTCCTGGCCGACAGGTGGCAGGGCGGCGGTATCGCCGTCGGAGGCATGCGCAACAGAACCTGCCGGGACCGCAAGAAGGGCAGTCGCCAGAAAGGCTGCACGAAACGTCTTCAGCGTCTTGTTCAAGAAATGCTGATCCACCAAACACCTTGCGGGGCGACTTCTCGTCCCGACCCCCTGAAGTTCTCTCAACGTCCGGCAGGCATTTGATCCGACGTGGTAAGTGGCGGAACAAATGGCCGAAAACGTACCGTTGTTACCATATTATTAAACAATTGCCACTATTGTTTTCCCCTGGGGGAGGTCCGCAGATACCAATGGCAGAAGGATGACCGGGGGGCGGATATGAACCAGGATATAGTTGAGTTAACACCCGCCTTACCAACACCGTACGACGGTTCGTTGCGTAAGCTGCTGGCAATATGGTCGCGCTTCCAGGGGCCGGATAGACCGGTTCCGCGTAAGTCGGAAGTCGTGCCGTTTCCGATTGCGCATTATCTGTCGAAAGTCTGGCTATACAGATATCTGCCCCGCCAACAGGATTTTGAATGCCGGGTGGTGGGAGACGATGTGCTGAAAGCCTGGCAAATCCACATGGGGCAGGGCGACCGGCTCAGCGACGTTCAGAATGGCCTCTATTTTGAAACGCTCTATCCCCGTTGGCACAGGGTTGTGACCGTGCCCTGCATCATGCATGCCTTTTGTGAAGGCAGTGATCATGCAAAACAGGCGGAACGGCTGGCCCTGCCTCTGGCGGATGACGATGGCACGTCCTGCTATATCCTGGGGGTTACCCAATATACAGACTATTCGGATAATCTGGTACCGGTGGACCCCAGTGCGGATGTCGTCCGTTTTCATAGGATCAAGGGCGCTGCCTGACGGCGGTTATTCGAGGCCCAGCTCTTCCATTTTACGCTTCAGGCTCAACAGATCCCGCCAGACAAGGCGCTTATGTTCCGGATTGCGCAACAGATAGGCCGGGTGGAAAATCGCCATGGCTGGCACGGCCTGATCCATATGGTCGGTCTTGTAGTCCTTCCATTTACCGCGCAGGCGCGTGATGCCCTCTGATGTGTCGAGGAAGGTTTTGCCGGACCGTCCGCCGACGAAAATAAGGACTTTCGGGTTTACCAGTTCGATATGCCGTTCAAGGAAGGGCAGGCAGGTTGCCACTTCGCCGTCGGTTGGTGTGCGGTTGCCCGGCGGGCGCCAGTACAGCGCATTGGTGATGTAGAATTTTGACCGGTCCAGTCCGATGAAAGACAGCATCCGGTCCAGCAGTTGTCCGCTGACGCCGACAAAGGGTTTGCCTTGGCGGTCCTCGTCCTGGCCGGGGGCTTCACCGATAAACATGATGTCGGCATTTTCATTACCGTCACCGAAAACGGTGTTGCTGGCGGTCTGTTTCAGGGCACAGCCTTCAAATTTTTCGACGGCCTCGCGCAGTTCTGCAAGGCTGTTGCAGGCGCGTGCCAGTTTCCGGCTTTCCGCAGCGGCTTCTGCCGCCCCCAAGGGGGCGTTGGCAGACAGACCCGGCCGGGCGGCGGCCGGCTGCGGGCGCGATGCGCCTTGTGCCGCGGAAACTGCGGCCTGCGCTGCGTTTCGGCGTTCTTCGGCCTGGCGTTCCACCAAGGCATAGCGGTCGACGCCGGTCTCGGCCAGGCATTCGTCTGCGCCCATGGCAATTTGCCATTGTAAGGCAGCCAGCATTGCGTCGCTGTCGGTCATGTTGCTGTCGTGTTGAATCATAACTTACCCCGCAAGAGTGGCTATTTTAGCAGATAACTCTTGGAACCCAAGGCGTGTTTCATATAAGAACAACGCCGGATCAGGACTTTTTTTGTTTGGGAGAGCAAAATGACAGGGGAAGCGGTGGAACGCGAGTCCATGGAATATGACGTCGTCATCGTCGGCGCCGGTCCGTCCGGCCTGAGCGCGGCGATCAGACTGAAACAGTTGGAACAGGAAACAGGCAAGGAGATTTCCGTCTGTGTCCTGGAGAAAGGCGCTGAAGTCGGCGCGCATATCTTGTCCGGCGCGGTGATTGAGCCGCGGGCATTGAACGAACTTATTCCGGATTGGAAGGAAAAGGGTGCGCCGCTGGATACCCCGGCGAAGGAAGACCACATCCTTTTCATGACGGAAAGCAAATCCTTCCGTCTGCCGACGCCGCCGCAGATGCATAACAAGGGTAACTATATCATTTCCCTTGGCAACTTCTGCCGTTGGCTGGGTGATCAGGCCGAAGCCATGGGCGTTGAGATCTACCCGGGCTTTGCCGCCGCCGAAGTCCTCTATCACGAAGACGGTTCCGTCAAAGGTGTCGCCACGGGGGATATGGGGATCACCAAATCCGGTGAACACGGTCCTATGTACCAGCCGGGCATGGAACTGCATGCCAAGCAGACCATCTTCTCCGAAGGCTGTCGCGGCCATCTGGGCAAGATGCTGGAGCAGAAATTCGGCCTGCGTAGCGAAGACAATTTCCAGACCTACGGGATTGGCATCAAGGAATTGTGGGAAATTGACCCGGAGAAATCCGAACCGGGCAAGATCATCCACACCACCGGTTGGCCGATGCCGTCCGATACCTATGGCGGGTCCTTCCTCTACCATATGGAAGGCAACCTGGTTTCGATCGGCTTCGTGGTCGCCCTGGATTATTCCAATCCCTATATGTCGCCGTATCAGGAATTCCAGCGCTACAAGCATCATCCGGCGATCAAGAAATATCTGGAAGGTGGCCGACGCATTTCCTATGGCGCGCGCGCCATTAACGAAGGCGGGTTCCAGTCCATTCCGAAGCTGACCTTCCCGGGCGGTATGTTCATCGGCTGTGAGGCCGGTTTCCTGAACGTGCCGAAGATCAAAGGCACCCATACCTCGATGAAGTCCGGCATGACGGCGGCGGAAGCCACCTTTGCCGCGCTGACAGGTGAGGGCGAGGCACCGCGCGAGATTGCGGCCTATCCGGAGCAGCTCAAGAAAACCTGGCTGTGGGATGAGCTTTATTCCGTCCGTAACGTGCGCCCGTCCTTCAAATGGGGCTTCTGGGGTGGCTTTATCTACAGCGCTATCGACACGGTTTTGTTCCGTGGCAAGGCACCCTGGACGATCAAGCATCACGGGCCGGATCACAAAAGCCTCAAGAAAAAGTCGGAATGCAAGCCGATCGACTATCCGAAGCCGGATGGTGTGATCAGCTTTGACCGCCTGACCAACGTCTCCTTCTCGGGCACGAACCATGAGGAAGACCAGCCCTGCCACCTGACGCTGAAAGACGACAGCGTGCCGGTGAAGGTGAATCTGGCCGAATACGATGGGCCGGAAGCGCGCTTCTGCCCGGCGGGCGTCTATGAGTTCATCGACGATGAAGAAGGCGGTGGCAAGAAACTGCAGATCAACGCACAGAACTGCGTTCACTGTAAGACTTGCGACATCAAGGACCCGACCCAGAATATCAACTGGGTTGTCCCGCAGGGTGGCGAAGGCCCGACCTACCCGAATATGTAATCCTTTCATGGGATTAAGCGAGGCCGTGGCGGTTTTTCCTCCACGGCCTTTTCTTTTTCGCGCTTGCACGCAAAGGGCGATCTTATTATGGTCGCCGCAGTACTCAACGGGGTGCCGGTCTTTCCAATCCATGGGGAGATGGCTGAGAGGCGATGGGCGCCAACCCGTAGAACCTGATCCGGCTAGGACCGGCGTAGGGATTTGAGATGCGGGACAAACGACAGACATATCCAAAAATTGAATATGTGACAGCATCCGCCCAGACCCTTCGTCGGCTGACGAGGGAGATATGGCGCGATGACCGATTGGCCGTCTAGAACCGCAGCCGCCTTAGAGAAAATTCGAAAGTTCCGCCCGCGCGTGCACTGCCTGACCAATGCGGTCGCGCCGGAGCTGACAGCCAATATGCTGCTTGCCATCGGGGCACAGCCCTCGGTGACCTGGAACCATACGGAAATTGCTGATTTCATCGCTAGCAGTCAGGCGCTTCTGGTCAATCTGGGCACCTTGACCGAGGACCGGAAGAAATCCATCGACATTGCGGTGAACGAGGCCGCGCGTGTCGGCATGCCCTGGGTTCTGGACCCGGTCAAGGTGCATCGCAGTCCCCGGCGTCTGGACTTCGCGCACAACCTGCTGGCCCAGGAGCCGTCGATTATTCGATGCAATGCGGATGAGGCCGCTGCCTTGGGGGAGACCCCCGCGATCAAGGTCATTACCGGCGCAATCGACCGGATAGAACAAGGGGATTGTGTGGTGGAAATCGCCAATGGCAATCCGCTGATGGATCGGGTGACGGCCATGGGCTGTGCCGGGTCTGCGGTGATCACCACATTTGCGGCCGTGCTGGATGATCCATTTGAGGCGGCGGTTTGCGGCCTGTTGGCGGTCAATGTGGCGGGGGATATTGCGGCCAGTCGGGCCGAAGGACCCGGCAGTTTCAAACCCCAGTTTCTGGATGCGTTGTTCAATCTGGATGCGAGGACCCTGGCGGCCCGCGCAAAGGTGACGGCATGAGCAAAATTCCCTTCGATCCCCGCCTCTACCTGGTTCTTGGGCCGGAAAACTGCCCGGAGGGGGATGTTGTCTCGACTGCGGTTGAGGCGGTGCGGGGCGGTGTGACGCTGGTCCAATACCGCAACAAGCATGGCAACACCCGGCGCATGATAGATGACGTTCGTGCGCTGAAACGGGGATTGGCTCCCTATGAGGTGCCCGTTTTGGTCAATGACCGGCTTGATGTTGCCCTGGCGGCAGGGGCGGACGGTATTCATGTGGGCCAGTCGGATATGCCGGTGGAGACGGCCCGGCGACTGCTGGGGCCCGACAAGATCATCGGTCTGACCATCAAGGCCCGCGCCCATCTGCTACAGGCCCCGGTGGATGTGCTGGACTATTGGAGTATTGGTGGTGTCTTCCCTACGCGTACCAAAAACAATCCCGATGCGCCGGTCGGCGCGGATGGTCTGGCGGATCTGGTGGCCATCGCACGGGCGCGCAGTGACATGCCGATCACCGCGATTGCGGGCATTACCCTTGAAAATCTGAGTGAAGTCTGGGCGGCAGGGATCAACGGCATTGCTGTTGTCTCCTCAATTTGCGCGGCCCCGGACAAACGGATGGCGGCGGAACGGTTTCGCCTGGCGGTGGACGGATTGTCTACGGGATCACGAGTGGAGGAAGCAGGATGACAACACCCATAGCCCTGACAATTGCCGGGTCGGACAGTGGCGGCGGTGCCGGAATTCAGGCGGATTTGAAGGCTTTCTCTGCCCTGGGTGTTTACGGGGCCTCTGTCCTGACCGCATTGACGGCGCAGAATACGCGTGAGGTGCGCGCCATTCACGATGTCCCGTCCGGCTTTATCCGCGCACAGATTGAAACCGTGTTTGACGATCTGGCGGTCGGTGCGGTGAAGATCGGCATGTTGAGCCAGCCTGAGGTTATCGAAACCGTCGCCGACTGTCTGTCGGAACATCCGGACGTGCCGGTTGTCCTGGACCCGGTCATGGTTGCGAAAAGCGGAGACAATTTGCTGCAGGATGAGGCGGTCGAAGCCTTGAAGACACGACTGCTGCCACTGGCGGCTGTGGTGACGCCCAATCTGCCGGAGGCTGCTGTTCTGCTGGGGCGGGATATGACGGGCGAGGCGGATGCAATGCAGGCCGCCGGTGGGGCGCTTCTGGCCATGGGGTGTCGGGCGGTGCTGATGAAAGGTGGTCATGCGGAGGGCGATGTCTGCACGGATATTCTGGTTTCCGGTGATGGCGTAAATTTCCTCACCAGCGAGCGTGTTCATACAAAGAACACTCACGGGACGGGCTGCACCCTGTCGGCGGCCATAGCGGCGGGACTGGCAAGGAAGCTGCCACTGGTGGACGCCGTGACGCAGGCGCATGCCTATCTGCAGGAAGCGATCCGGCAGGCGGACCTGCTGACTGTCGGGGGCGGGCACGGCCCGGTCCATCATTTTCATTCTTTCTGGTCAAAGTGAAAGAGGCCGCATCATGACATTTTCACGTCGTAAATTCCTGTCGGCATCGGCTGCCGGTGCCGTGGCCGCGACAGCAAGTTTCAGTGCGCCTGCCGTCGCCAAAGGGATCGCCGAATGGCGTATGGTAACCAGTTGGCCGAAAAACTCGCCGGGGCCGGGCATGACCGCGCAACGGCTGGCCGACCGCATCACCGCGATGAGTGACGGTCGCCTGAAAGTGACCCTCTACGCGGCAGGCGAATTGGTTCCTGCCCTTGAGGTTTTCGATGCGGTTGCCGCCGGAAATGCGGAAATGGCCCATACGGCGTCACTCTTCTGGCAGGGCAAGATGAAGGCCTCTTTCTTCTATACCTCCGTGCCATTTGGTCTGACTTCGGAAGAACATTGCGCCTGGGTCTATCATGGCGGTGGACAGGCTCTGTGGGATGAGCTTTACGCGCCATTCGGCATCAAACCCTATATGGCGGGCAATACCGGCATGCAGATGGGGGGCTGGTTCAAGACCGAAATCAGGTCGCTTGATGATCTGAAGGGGATCAGGCAACGGGTGGTCGGCGTCGGCGGTGAGATCATGCGGCGCATGGGCGTTTCGCCGGTGGTGCTGGCCCCCGGTGATATCTTCGGAGCCCTGCAGAGCGGCCTTGTGGATGCGGCGGAATTCCTCGGCCCCTGGACCGATACGGCCTTCGGGTTTTACAAGGTCGCGCCCTATTACTATTGGCCCGGTTTCAACAAGCCCAACGGGACCGGCGAGGCGCTGGTCAACAGGGCCGCACTGGATGGCCTGCCTGCCGACCTGAAGGCGGTGGTCGAGAATGCGGTACAGGCGGAAAACGCCTATGCCCTGGCTGAAAGCGATTGGGAAAATGCCCGCGCCCTGCAGGCCCTGTCCCAGAAACATGGTGTGAAGCTGCGCGCCTTCCCGGAAGATGTCCTCGCGGAGGCCCGGCGGATCACCCCGCAGGTGCTGGACGACCGTCTGGCCGATGACGAGTTGGGGCGTCGTATCCTGACCTCTTATCGGGAGGCGGTCGATCTGTGCCGCGACTGGGGCAAGGTCGGGCGTCAGGCCTTCCTGCGCGTGCGTTAGTGTCATGCCGCGATCTCACCCCACGCCGCATCTGCTGCCGACCGTCGGGCTGGATGATCTGTCCCTGACACTGGGAAATATTCGGCTTTTCGACGGATTGTCGCTGGCTTTGCCGGAGCAGCAGTGGACGGCGTTGTTGGGGGCGAGCGGCGTTGGCAAAAGTACAATCCTGAAACTGTTGGCAGGTCTGGTGAAACCTGACAGCGGGGCCGTGCATTGCCCGGGAGCCGTGGCCTATATGGCGCAACAGGATTTGCTTCTGCCATGGCTGAATGTTCTGGATAACGTGACCGTAGGTGTTCGCCTGCGGCAGGGCGGGGCGGCAGCAAGACGCCAGCGGGACAAGGCGATGGCGATCCTGGAGCAGGTTGGTATGGCGGATAGGGTGGGATTCGAACCCGCCGCCCTGTCCGGTGGCATGCGTCAACGCGTGGCGCTGGCCCGTACCCTGATGGAAGATTGCCCGGTGGTGCTGATGGATGAACCCTTTTCGGCGCTGGATGCGGTTACCCGGCACCGCCTGCAACGGCTGACCTTCGATCTGTTGCAGGGCCGGACGGTTGTACTTGTCACCCACGACCCCCTGGAGGCGCTGCGCCTGGGTGATGAGGTAAGGGTCTTGCAGGGTGGTGACGTGGTTTCCATTACCGACCCGATCAAACCCGAAGGCGTACCGCCACGCCGGCTGGAGGACAGCAGCGTTTCCTCCCTTTATCCGCGTCTGCTGGCGGTGCTGGAGGCAGGGTCGTGATCCGGTTGCTTCCCATTGTTGTCGGGCTGGTCGTGCTCTGGCAGGGCGTGGTCTGGGTGACAGGCGTGCCGCCCTTCATTCTGCCGGGGCCGCTGGCAGTGGCCAAGGCCCTTGGAACCCGTTGGCCGGTGCTGGTGGATCATGCGGCCGTGACTGTTCTGGAAATTATACTTGGCCTGCTGTTCGGGGCGTTACTGGGGGCGGTGTCTGCGCTGATGATGGCATCCTGGCGGCCTGCGCGACGCTGGCTGTTGCCGATCTTTGTGGTGTCTCAGTCGATACCGGTTTTTGCCCTCGCGCCAATTCTGGTGCTTTGGATGGGCTATGGCCTTCTGTCCAAGGTCGCGATGGCAGTGCTGGTCATCTATTTCCCGGTGACGGCGGCTTTTTATGACGGGTTGCGCCAGACGGAGACCGGCTGGCTGGATATGGCGCGTGTGATGGGGGCAAGCCCCGCGCGTATCCTGTGGCATATACGTGTGCCGGCTGCCCTGCCGCGATTTGCGAGCGGGTTGCGGGTGGCAACCGCCGTTGCCCCGATCGGTGCGATTATCGGCGAATGGGTCGGCTCTTCCAAAGGGCTTGGTTATCTGATGCTGCATGCCAACGGACGCATGCAGGTGGACTTCATGTTTGCGGCGCTTTTCCTGCTCGCCGCGTTTTCGGTTTGTCTCTATTTCACGATGGATGCCGGGCTGCGCCGCCTGACGGCCTGGGCCGGTGTCCAAGACAGGGGAAAGGAAGAAGAATGAAACGTTATATAGCTGCACTGGCGTTGACTGCATTTGCCTGGATGCCTTCGGCGCAGGCGGCGGAAAAGGTGACGATCCTGTTGGACTGGTTCGTCAACCCGGACCACGCGACATTGGTCGTCGCCAAGGAAAAGGGGTTCTTCAAGGCAGAGGGGCTGGACGTGGATCTGGTCGCACCCGCCGATCCCAATGACCCGCCGAAACTGGTTGCTGCCGGCAAGGCGGATCTGGCGGTTTCCTATCAGCCGCAATTGCATGTCCAGGTGGCGGAGGGGCTGCCGCTGGTTCGTGTTGGCACCTTGGTGGCAACACCGCTGAATTCTCTGGTCGTTTTGAAGGATGGGCCGGTGAAATCTATCGCGGACCTGAAAGGCCGGAAGGTCGGTTTCTCCGTTGGTGGATTCGAGGACACGCTGCTTGATGCGATGCTGAAAAAGAACGGGCTTTCCATCAAAGACGTTGAACTGGTCAATGTGAACTTCTCCCTGTCGCCGTCGCTGATTGCGGGCCAGGTGGATGCGGTGATAGGTGCCTATCGCAATTTCGAATTGAACCAGATGGATATCGTCAAGGCACCGGGCCGGGCCTTCTACGTGGAAGAGGAGGGCGTTCCCTCTTATGACGAACTGATCCTGATCGCCAACAAGGACAATGCCGACAGCGAACAGGTCAAACATGTGCTGACGGCCTTGCAGAACGCCGGGACCTATCTGGTGAACCATCCGCAGGAAAGCTGGCAGGCCTTTATCAAGGCTTATCCGGAACTGGATGATGAGTTGAACCGCCGCGCCTGGGCAGACACCCTGCCGCGTTTCGCCCTTCGTCCGGCGGCGCTGGACCAGGGACGCTACAAACGGTTTGCCGATTTCATGAAGGCCAGCGGCATGATCGACAAGACCATGGATCTGAATGACTATGCGATTGACCCGTTTGCGGGGGAGAAGAAGTAATGCGGTCCGCATTTCTCGACCGCCTGAAGGCAACCTGTGCCGAAGACTGGCAGGCCTATGTTGAGCATGACTTCGTGCGTCAGCTTGGGGCAGGGACGCTGCCCCAGGCCTGTTTTCGGCATTATCTGAAGCAGGACTACCTGTTTCTGATACAGTTTGCCCGTGCCTTTGCGCTGGCAGCCTATAAGTCGGAGCGGCTGGACGATATCCGTATGGCCCATGGGGCGATGAAGGCAATCCTGGATACCGAACTGGAGCTGCATGTCGACTTCTGCCGGAAGTGGGGGATTGAACCGGGTGAGCTGGAAGACCTGCCGGAGGCAACGGCCAATATGGCCTATACCCGTTATGTCCACAGTGCGGGCATGACCGGTACAATCCTGGACCTGCACGTAGCTTTGGCGCCTTGCTTGCTGGGCTATGCAGAGATCGGGCAGCGGTTGGCAAATGATCCGGCGACGGTCCGGGATGGCAATCGCTACCAGGACTGGATCGAGATGTATTCCGGCGATGAATATCTGGAGGCGGCACAGGCCGCCGCGGATTATCTTGACCGGTTGGCAGAGGGTATTTCCGACGCAAGATTTGAGGCTCTGGCCCGAACTTTCCGGGATGCGACGCGACTGGAAATCGCCTTTTGGCAGATGGGGCTGGACCGGTCGCTTTAAGTCTCATTTCTGTAGGGAATCCTGGATGATCTTGTGAAAGATTTCATCCAGTTCCCGGGCCATGATGTCCAATTCAGCGACCTCATAGGGCGAGAAGACGGTGCTGGGGCGATGGTAGGTGAGTTTTGCCGTGCCATCCTCCTGTTCCGTCACATAAAGACGCAACGGCGCTTCGATCCCGGCGGGAATGCTGGCCTTCAACATCCGCACGGCAAAGCGGGGATGGAACACCATGATCACCCGGTTGCCGGGAATGGTCACGCCCAGTGCCTTTGCGCCGCAGGTGGCACAAGCCTCGGCAACGATGCCCATGTTATTGGCTTTGATGGCTGCCTTCAGGTCCGTCACATACTGATCGAACGGCTTGCCTGTGTTCACGGCCAGGGGCTCTGCCTGCTGGGCGTGAAGCGGGGCCGCGAAGGCAATCAATGCCAGTAACGCAAATGCGGCGCCAGGTATGAACCCCGGATTGTGACGCATGGCTCCCTCCCTGATTTTCTTTTCGAAGACGGTAGAAGGGACATCTGATCGCGTCCAGTTACTATTCTGTGAGGGACAATAAGAAAGGGCGGCAGTTTCCTGCCGCCCTTAATTCGGTCCGTTTCCGGACCACCACCTGCTGTGGGGAACAGGTGGTAACCTTGTGCGCTATTCCGCAGCTTCGTCCATATAGGCCGAAATCGGCGGGCAGGAACAAACCAGATGACGGTCGCCATAGACGTTGTCTACACGTCCGACCGGCGGCCAGAATTTGTCCTCGCGTACCGAATGCAGCGGGAAGTAGGCTTCTTCCTTGGAGTAAGGATAGGGCCAGTTTTCGCTGAGCAGCAGCTTGTGGGTATGCGGTGCGTTTTTCAGCAGGTTGTTTTCCGCATCCACCTTGCCACTTTCCACATCCGCAATTTCCTTGTGGATCTGGATCAGCGCGTCGCAGAATTTGTCCAACTCCCGCTTGGCTTCGCTTTCCGTCGGTTCGATCATCAGCGTGTCGACCACGGGGAAAGACATGGTCGGCGCGTGGTAGCCATAGTCCACCAGACGCTTGGCGACGTCTTCCACGGAAATGCCGGCCCGGTCTTTCAGGTCACGCATATCGACGATGCATTCATGCGCCACATAGCCGTTTTTACCGGAATAGAGAACCGGGAAATAGGGTTCCAGACGCTTGGCCATGTAGTTGGCGTTCAGGATCGCGATCTTGGTGGCGTCCGTCAGGCCTTCCGCACCCATCATGGCGATATATGCCCATGTGATCGGCAGGATGCTGGCGGAACCCCAGGGGGCTGCGGCAACTGCGCCGATGGTGCCTTCGTCACCCTCTGCCGGGTTCAGGCCATCGATCATGGTGTGACCGGACAGGAAGGGTGCCAGATGCGCCTTCACGCCGATCGGTCCCATGCCCGGGCCACCCCCGCCGTGGGGAATGCAGAAAGTTTTATGCAGGTTCAGGTGGCTGACGTCCGACCCGATATCGCCCGGACGGACAAGGCCGACCATGGCGTTCATATTCGCGCCGTCCATATAGACCTGGCCGCCGAATTCATGGATCGCATCGCAGATCGCACGGATTTCCTCTTCGAACACCCCGTGGGTGGACGGATAGGTGACGATCAGGGCCGCCAGGTTGTCCTTATGCTGTTCCGCCTTGGCGCGCAGGTCGGTCACATCCACGTTGCCCTTGTCGTCGCAGGCAACAACCACGACCTTCATGCCCGCCATGGCGGCACTTGCCGGGTTTGTGCCATGGGCGGAGGCCGGGATCAGGCAGATGTTACGATGCCCTTCGCCACGGGATTCGTGATATTTGCGGATCACCAGCAGACCGGCATATTCGCCCTGCGACCCAGCATTGGGCTGCAGGGAAATTGCTTCATAACCGGTGATTTCGCAAAGCGCGAATTCCAGTTCTTCAAAGAGCTGCTGATAGCCCTGCGTCTGGTCTTCCGGTGCGAACGGATGCAGGTGGCTGAAATTGCGCCATGTGATCGGAATCATTTCCGAAGTGGCGTTCAGTTTCATGGTGCAGGAACCCAGCGGGATCATGGAGCGGTTCAGGGCCACATCCTTGTCACGCAGCCAACGGATATAGCGCAGCATTTCCGTTTCGGCGTGGTAGAGGTGGAACACCGGATGTTCCATGAAGGCGCTCGTCCGGCGCAGGCCAGCCGGGATGCTGTCCGCGACGTTCTTGTCGATTGCCTTGATGTCCAGGCCGTCGGCCGCATGGGATTTGAAGACGTTCCACAGGGCGCGCAGGTCGCGGCGCTTGGTGGTTTCGTCAAAGGAGATGCCCACATGGTCGCGATCGATCACCCGCAGGTTGATGCGGGATTCGCGGGCGCGGGCCGCAATGCGATGGGCCTGGCCGCGTGCCCGGACGGTGATGGTGTCGAAGAAGTTTTCGGTTACCACTTCCACGCCCAGAGACTTCAGGCCATCCACCAGGATGGAGGTCATGCGGTTGACCTTGCGGGCGATTTTGGTCAGTCCGTCCGGACCGTGATAGACGCCATAGAAGGAGGCGATCACCGCCAGCAATACCTGTGCGGTACAGATGTTACTGGTCGCTTTTTCACGGCGGATATGCTGTTCACGGGTCTGCATCGCCATGCGCAGGGCAGGCTGGCCCTGGCTGTCGACGGAGACACCGATGATACGACCCGGCATCTGACGCTTGTAGGCATCCTTGGTCGCGAAATAGGCCGCGTGCGGACCACCGAAGCCCATCGGCACACCAAAACGCTGTGCGGAGCCGACGACGATGTCCGCACCCAGTTCACCCGGCGGGGTCAACAGGGTCAGCGCGAGCAGGTCGGCGGACACGGTGACCAGGACCTTGTCTTCATGGGCCTTGTCGATCACCGGCTTGATGTCACGGATTTCGCCGCTGGAGCCCGGATACTGGACGACTAGGCCGAAGACGTCTTCGGTCTGCAGGTCTGCTGCAAACGGGTCGCCGACAACGACATCGAAGCCCATGGAATGGGCGCGGGTCTGAACCACTTCCAGGGTCTGCGGGTGCACATCCTGGTCGACAAAGAAGGTGTTGGCCTTCTTCTTTTTGGTCACGCGATGGGACATGGCCATGGATTCGGCAACGGCCGTCGCCTCGTCCAACAGGGAGGCGTTGGCGATTTCCATGGCGGTCAGGTCGGTGATCATCTGCTGGAAGTTCAGCAGGGCTTCAAGGCGGCCCTGGCTGACTTCGGCCTGATAGGGAGTATAGGCGGTGTACCAGCCCGGATCTTCCAACACGTTGCGCAGGATAACCGGCGGCAGCACCGTGCCGTAGTAACCCATGCCGATCATGTTGATATAGACCTGGTTGCGACTGGCGATTTTACGCAGGTCGCTCAGCGTCTGGCGTTCGCTGCGTGCGCCGGGCGTGGCCAGGGGCCGGTCAGTCAGAATGCTGGCCGGGATGGTTTTGGCGATCAGGTCATCCAGATCCTTCGCGCCTACCGTTTCCAGCATCTCCTGGATTTGTTCCTTGCCCGGGCCGATATGGCGGCGAACAAAGTCATTACGCTGTTCCAGCTCTGCCAAGCTGGTACGTTCCGTCGTCATCATTACTCTCCTACCAAAGCTGCTCTCAAATCGAACGGCTTGGACTGATCAGCTTTCTTCAGCGAAAGCCTTGTAGGCGTTTTCGTCCATCAGGTCGTCAAGCTCGGACGGATTGGACAGCTTGATCTTGAAGAACCAGCCTTTTTCTTCGGCATCTTCGTTGACCAGGCTCGGGTTGCCTTCCAGTTCGTCATTGACCTCGACGATCTCGCCGGTAACGGGGGCATAGACTTCGCTGGCTGCCTTTACGGATTCGACCACACCGGCTTCGCCGCCCTTTTCGATTTCGTCGCCGACTTCCGGCAGGTCAACGAAGACCACGTCACCCAGAGCTGCCTGTGCGAAATCGGTGATGCCGACAGTGGCGACGTCGCCTTCCACCAGCACCCATTCATGTTCTTCACTGTATTTCACGTTGCTCATATTACCGTCCCCACATTTATTGGTTGGTGATTAATCATTGGTACGTTGCAAATATTTCACTGCTTTTATCGGCGTCTCAGCCGCGATAGTAGCGCTGCGGCACGATCGGCATTTTGACGACCTTCGCGGGCAGTGATTTACCGCGCACAACAAGATTGATGGGCGTGTCGACTTTTGCGAAATCAATCGCGACATAGCCCATGGCGACCGGGCCGCCTGCGGTGGGGCCGAAGCCGCCGCTCGTGATCTTGCCGATTTCATTGCCGTCGGCATCGGTGACAACCGTGCCTTCGCGGGCCGGCGCGCGGCCTTCCGGCAGGATGCCAACGCGTTTGCGGGAAACGCCTTCGGCCAGTTGTTTCTGCACCACGTCCGCACCAGGGAAACCGCCTTCCTCGCGGCGGCGCTTGCCAACCGACCAGGTCAGGCCAGCCTCGATCGGGCTGGTGGTGGTGTCGATGTCGTGGCCGTAGAGGCAAAGCCCGGCTTCCAGGCGCAGCGAATCACGCGCGCCAAGACCGATCGGGTCTACTTCCGGCTGGTCCAGGAAGGCCTTGGTGAGAGCCACGGCCTTGTCGTTCGGCACGGAAATCTCATAGCCATCCTCACCGGTATAGCCGGAACGGCTGACGAGGCAGGTGACGCCTTCGAATTCCACGGCGGTCTGGGTCATGAAGGGCTGGGTGCGAAGGGTCTCGCCCAGCAGGCGCGCGGCGGCATCCACGGCTTTCGGGCCCTGAACGGCAATCAAGGCGCTCTCGTCGATCGGCTGTAACGTGGCTTTGCCAGCCAGCTTTTCGGAAATCAGGGCAAAGTCCTGATCCTTGCAGGCGGCGTTCACGACCAGATAGAGGCGGTCCGCCAGCGCGGGGTCGGCCGGACGCGTGACCATGAGGTCGTCCAGGATGCCACCCTCATCGTTCAGCAACTGGCTATAGCGCTGCTGGCCGGGTTTCAGGGATTGCAGGTCTGCAGGAACCAGCGTTTCCAGTGCGGCGTCCGCGCCGTCACCAATCAGCCATGCCTGGCCCATGTGGGATACGTCGAACAGGCCCGCGCTTTCACGCGTCTGGTTATGTTCTTTCAGAATGCCAGCAGGATATTGAACCGGCATTTCATAGCCGGCAAAGGGTACGATTTTTCCGCCAAGTTCGACATGCAGATCGTAAAGCGGAGTCCGCTTCAACTCTCCCTGGTCCGGTGAGGCCATCCCTCATCTCCTTAACAACAGTTGGGTCGACCACGCTGGAATTACCAGCGAGGTACCCCTTCTGTCATAGGACCTGAGAGTGTGACCGTTTCGCGCCCTGCTTGCCGGAATGACGCGACCGGCTTACCCCTTCGGTGGAGCCTATGCCGATTTCGGCATATGCCCGCTTTCCAGAATGCCTTCCATGCGCGGTCCCTTTACCTGAGAGATTCCGGGGTGGTTGCTCCTTCGGTGTCGCAAATCCTTAATCTTCCAAGGTTTGCGATCTCTCCCACGCACGTCACGAGGCTGACGCTGTAAAGCTATTCAGTGTCGTCTTCATGTCAATAACAATCGTCATGAAGATGTCGATTTTGACGTCAGGCCTATTCGTTTCCGCGGTTGAAATTCAACTCGTCCCGGCTCAGTTCATAGCCCAGATAGATGGAGTAATCTTCCGGATTATCGTCTTTTTTTCGCGGGATTTCGGCCAGGAAACGTTCCTGATAATAGATTTTTGAGTTGTTGCCGGCAAAGGAGAATTTAATCGGCATGGAGCGTCTGGAGATGATATGCCGGTCCGCATCAGCAATCGCCATGATCATGTTGACCTCTGCCGCATCGCTCTGCTCCGCCGGGCCCTGGCTGGCGTTCATTCCAACATAGAGACCGACTTCGATCGAATCGTCGCTGACGTTACAATCGCCTGCAACGCGCGAGAATTCCGCTTCCAGAAGGACATCCGTGATATCGCGGCCGGGGCCGGGTTTGTATCGGGTAACCTTGCCCAGGTCTTCAAGGACGCGCACTTCAGGGCATGTGGCCGGTGCCGGTTTGCTCCAGTTAACACCTTCACAGGCTGAGAGCACGACAGGCAGTGCAAGGACAGGGACCAGTTTCAGGGCAGAGCGAAAAAACAGGCGCATGGATTTCCTTCGGCGTATCGTTAGTCAGTCCTGAATTATGTCACACGCCTACAGTTTGGCGTGGGTGCCGTCGCACAATGGCTTTTTGCCGGAATGTTTGCAACCGCAGAAAAAAACGGTCCGCGTTTTTTCAGCCGTGTATTTGACCGGCGTAAATCCCGTCCCTTTGTGCGAGCCGTCGCAGAACGGCTGCTTCTTTGACCGTCCGCAGGCACACCAGAAATAGGATTTTCCTTCTTCCACCTGTGTTGAATAGGGCGTTTTGGAGGCGACAACAGGATCAGACATCAATGCTTTCCTTCCGGGGGCCTGCTGGTGTACACATGCGTTACTGTTGATTAGCTGTAACTGTAGAGAAACCGCGTGTTTGCGGCAAGCCAGGGAATGGAGGTTCAGACGTGAGTGGTCCGAAAGAGACTGGCGGTGAATGCCTGACGATCCTGTTGGCCGGCCCGCGTGGCTTTTGTGCCGGCGTCGACCGGGCGATCCTGATCGTGGAGCGCGCACTGGAGAAATTCGGTGCGCCGGTCTATGTGCGCCACGAGATTGTCCATAACCGTTTTGTGGTCGAAAGCCTCGAAGCCAAAGGCGCGGTATTCGTTGACGAGCTGGACCAGTGCCCGACGGATCGCCCCGTGGTCTTTTCCGCCCATGGCGTGCCGAAATCGGTGCCGGAGGCGGCGGAAGCGCGTGAGATGATTTATGTGGATGCGACCTGCCCGCTGGTCAGCAAGGTTCACCGTGAGTCCGAACATCATCACCGCAAGGGCTGCCATATCGTGTTGATCGGTCATGCGGGGCACCCGGAAGTGGTTGGCACCATGGGTCAGCTGCCGGACGGGGCCATGTCGCTGGTGGAAACAGTGGCTGATGTCTATGCCCTGGACGTGCCGGATGACAAGCCATTGGCCTTTGCCACGCAGACAACGCTGTCGGTGGATGAGACCAGGGATATTCTGGCCGCGCTCAGGGAGCGTTTTCCCGATATCCGCGGACCCAAAAAAGAAGATATCTGTTATGCCACCACGAACCGCCAGGCGGCGGTGAAAGAGATCGCGCAGGACAGTGACATGGTTATGGTGATTGGTGCGCCGAACTCGTCCAATTCGCGGCGGCTGGTGGATGTGGCCCGGGAATACGGTTGCCCGAAGGCCCAGTTGATCCAGCGCGCCAAAGACATCGACTGGGATGATTTCGACGGCGTAAAAACCTTGGGCATTACCGCCGGAGCCTCTGCGCCGGAGGTGCTGGTGGACGAGGTGATTTCCGCCTGTCGCGATCATTTCGATCAGGTGACGGTGCGGGAGGTCGTGACCGCAGAGGAAAATGTCGAGTTCAAGCTGCCCCGTCTTCTCACAGCGTGATCAGGTCTTGAGCGCAATTTCAGTTTTTACCGGGTAAGGGAGGGGCGACCGCATGGCCGTCTATACGGAAGTTTCAGACGAAGAGTTGAAGACCTTCATCAATCGCTATGATGTGGGGGAACTGCTGTCCTATAAAGGCATCGCCGAAGGCGTGGAAAATTCCAACTTCTTTGTCCAGACCTCCCAGCTTCCTTATATCCTGACGCTCTATGAAAAGCGGGTGAACCCGGACGACCTGCCGTTTTTCCTGGGCCTTATGGAGCATCTTTCCGAAAAGGGCATTCGCTGCTCGGTGCCTCTGCGTGACAGGGACGGGCGTGCGTTGCAAACGCTCGCCGGGCGTCCCGCCGCCCTGTTCACCTTTCTGGAGGGCATGTGGCCGCGCAAGATTGCGCCCTTCCATTGCGCGGAACTGGGCAGGGCCATGGCGCGTATGCATCTGGCCGGTCTGGACTATGAGCTGACGCGGGAGAACAATCTGTCGGTCAGCGGTTGGCGGCCGTTGTTTGAATCCTGCGCCGACCGCGCGGATGAGGTGCGCCCCGGTCTCGCCGGCATGCTGGACCGGGAACTGACCTTCCTGGAAAACAACTGGCCGGATGATCTGCCGATGGGCGTCTGCCACGCAGACCTTTTCCCGGACAATGTATTCTTCCGTGACGATGCGGTCTCCGGCATTATTGATTTTTACTTCGCGTGCAACGACTTCCTGGTTTACGACTTGGCGGTCTGCCTGAATGCCTGGTGTTTCGAACGGGACCGCAGTTTCAACCTGACCAAGGCGCGGCTGATGCTGTCCAACTATCGCAAGGAACGCGCGCTTTCCAGGCAGGAGATCGAGGCGCTGCCGATCCTGGCGCGCGGGGCGGCGGTGCGCTTCCTGCTGACCCGGCTGTATGACTGGCTGAACCATCCCGAAGGGGCCTTTGTTCAGCCCAAGGACCCGCTGGAATATTTCGCTTATCTCAGCTTCCATCAGCGTGTTTCCAGCCCCTCAGACTATGGGGTGGAATAGGTCGATGAGCGACAGCAAAGTAGTGGAGATCTTCACCGATGGCGCCTGCAGCGGCAATCCCGGTCCCGGAGGCTGGGGGGCTATCCTGCGCTTTAACGGCCATGAAAAAGAGCTGAATGGCGGTGAGGCGGAGACCACCAATAACCGTATGGAGATGATGGCGGCGATCATGGCCCTGGAAAGCCTGAAGCGTCCCATGCCCGTGGTGATCACCACCGACAGCACCTATGTGCGGGACGGCATCACCAAGTGGATTCATGGCTGGAAGCGCAATGGATGGAAAACCGCCGCCAAAAAGCCGGTCAAGAATGCCGAGCTTTGGCAGCGCCTGGAAGCCGCGCTGAAACCCCATCAGGTGGAATGGCATTGGGTCAAGGGCCATGCCGGTCATCCGGAAAACGAACGCGCCGACGAGTTGGCACGTATGGGGATACCTGGGCGCTGATAGCCCGATTTCGGCATTGTGACTGCCCGGTAGCTTGCTACCTCTTCCGCTGACTTCGTAAACGCGCTACAAATAACCCATGGAATAAAAAGCCAAAAATGGGGTTGTTGTGGAGGTTTCAGTGTCTGTGGACTGGTCCGGGAGAGCCTGATGTCGGTCGGCGAAATCGGGCTTAAGGCGAAGGCCTTTTTTCTTCACGAAAATGTCGTGCTGCTGGTGCTGGCCGTGATCGTCGGTGTGGCTGGGGCGCATGTTGCGCTTGGTTTTCGTGAGGGGATTTCGCTGGTCAACCGGCTTTTCTATCAGGTGTCTGCGGAAAATCTCACCTCGCGACTGACGGAACTGCCCTGGTGGCAGGTGATGCTGGCACCGGCCTTGGGCGGTCTTCTGGTCGGTCAGGTCAATACAAGGCTGATGAAGGGCCGGCGTGGTCAGGGGGTCGGCAATATCATCGAGGTCAATGCCCTGCACGGCGCGAAGATGGACCTGAAACAGGGATTGAGCAATGCGCTGGCCAATACGATTTCCATCGGCGCAGGTGCGTCGATCGGCCGTGAGGGCACAATCCTGCATCTGACCTCGACGGTGACCACATGGTGCGCGGCAAGGCTCAGACTGCAACAGCATCATCAGCATATTCTTCTTGGCTGTGCGGTGGCGGCGGGGATGGCGGCCTCCTTCAACGCCCCCATCGCCGGTGTCTTTTTCGCGCTTGAGGTGGTCCTTCGCCATTATGCGCTGACGGCCTTTGCGCCTGTCGTGATCTCGTCGGTCATCGGCACGATGATCACCCGCATCTATTACGGTGATTTCCCGGCCTATATCTTGCCCCATTATGATGTGGTGACATTCTGGGAGTTCCCGGCCTTTCTGCTGTTGGGGATTGTCTGTGGCTTTGCTGCCATCCTGTTCATGTGGACGGTCTTCACCACCGAAGACATTATCCGTAAGGTCAAACTGCCCGCCTGGCTGAAACCTGCCATCGGTGGACTGACGGTTGGGGGGATTGCCCTGTTCCTGCCTCATGTCATGGGCGTCGGATATGAAACCACGACGAAGGTGTTGAATGAATCTCTGGGCATGAACCTGACCTGGCTGCTGGGGTTGATTGTTTTCAAGACGGTGGCGACGGCGGTCAGTATCGGCAGCGGCTTCGGCGGCGGGGTTTCCTCTCCGTCGATCTTCGTTGGCACCATCGTCGGCAGCGCCTTTGGCACCGTTGCCGCGATGCCTTTCCCGGACCTGGGGATACACACCGGCCTTTATGCGATTGTCGGCATGGCGTCGACCTCTGCGGCGGTCCTGGGCGCGCCGATTTCCTGCATCCTGATCGTGTTCGAGTTGCTGGGGGACTTCAAGATCACCATCGGCGTGATGTCGGGGGCGGCGGTTGCTACCCTGCTGGTGCAGAGCATTCTCGGCAAATCCTATTACCTCTGGCGGTTACAGCGCCGGGGCATCGAACTGGAAGGGGCGCGGGCCATGCAGATCCTGCGTCAGCAGGTGGTCGGCGACGTTGCGGGCACCGGCTTTCATTCGGTGGAGGCCACGACCAAGCTGATGGAGGTGATCGATTTCCTGCATACGCTGCCGGAAGGGGCGGAGGCGGTTGTGGTTGAGGACGGATATCGGTTTGTCGGGACAATTCAGTTGGAGGATGTGAAGGATGTGGCCTTCGACCCGCTGGCGAACCAGGATGCGCTGGAGGCGCAGTCCTTCGTGCGTCTATACCCGGAGGTGCTGACGGCGGATCAGACCCTGGCGCGCGCCATTGCCGTGATGAGCAAATGGAAAGCGGACCGCCTGCCGGTGGTCAGCGATGTCGACAGCATGAGCGTGGTCGGCATGGTCGACAAGAACACCCTGCTGGAGGCCTATGTGGATGCCTTGTTGCAGGCCGAAGCCGAATCCCATGGTGGCGGGGCCAAAAGCCGGACCTAACCGCCGTTGTCCTGAAAAGCTATTGGGTTCATACTGTTTTGTCTTATGTCATCGGCAACAAGAAGGGACCTGATTCCATGTTGTCGCCCGATTTTGAAAGCGGCAGACAGTATTCGCAGGCCGAGATCGGTGCACTGTCACATCTCTATCGGGGGGAAATTTATCGCAGCACAAGCTGGCGGTCGCGCTTGGATGCGACCACAAACTGGGCCGTGGTCTCGCTGGGGGTGGCCCTGTCTATTTCCTTTGCATCGCCGACGGCGACGCCCTTGCCGCTGGTCCTCGTCGGTATTCTGATCTTCATTTTCCTGATGCTGGAAAGCAGGCGTTACCGCTATTTCAACGTCTGGCGGGCGCGGGCGCGCTGGCTGGAATGCCAGTTTTTCGCCCGCATGCTTATGCACGGGGATTTGCAGACCGAAACCGGGTGGCAGGATGTGTTGGCCCAAGATTATCGCCATCCCCATTACCATATCAGCCTTATTCGGGCGGTGGGCCGGCGATTGCGGCGCAACTATATCTGGATACTCCTGATCCAGACGATTGCCTATTTCGGCAAGGTGATGATCCACCCGACGCCCCTGACAAGCATGGCTGAATTCTGGGCCCGGACCGATGTCGGCCCAATTCCCGGACATGTGATCGTGATTGCCGGGTTGCTCTACAATGGTGTTGCCATCGGGATTGCCCTGACGACGCTTTACCACGACCGGGCAAAGCATGTGGATGATGGAGGTGGCGTCACTATGGGTTGAGGGCAGGCTTCCACCTCAGGCGGTTTCGGGGGCGTCCAAACTGTTTTCAGGCACCAGCGCCATGGCCTGTTCGATCACACTTTCATCTGCGCCTTTGTGATAGGCGTTTTCGCTGAGATAACGGCGGAACTTGGCTCCACTGGGGCAGCCGGAGAAAATTCCCATCAGGTGACGGGTGATATGGTTCAGCGGCGTGCCCGCCGCCAGTTCCTCGTGCACATAGGGCAGGAAGGCGCGCAGGATATCGTGGCGGCTTTTCGTTGTGCCGGTGGTGTCGCCGTAGATGCGTCGGTCGGCCTCTGCCAGGATATAGGGTGTCTGATAGGCGGCCCGCCCGATCATCACCCCGTCCAGTTTGCCCAGGTGATCCTCGGTCTCGTCGAGTGTCTTGATGCCGCCGTTGATGGAAATATGCAAATCCGGCCGTTCCTGTTTCAGACGATAGGCGAAGTCATATTTCAGGGGCGGGATATCTCGGTTTTCCTTGGGGCTGAGGCCTTGCAGGATTGCCACGCGCGCATGGACGATGAAATGGCGGCAACCGGCATCGGCCACGGTATCCACAAAGGCCTTCATGCCTTCATAGCTGTCCTGATCGTCGATACCGATGCGATGTTTGACGGTCACGGGAATGGATACTGTGTCCCGCATGGCCGCCACGCAATCCGCAACCAGTTGCGGATCGGCCATCAGGCAGGCGCCAAAACGTCCGGACTGTACCCTGTCCGATGGGCAGCCCACATTGAGGTTTACCTCGCCATAGCCGAAATCCTCCACAATCCGGGCGGCCTGTTTCAGTTCTGCCGGATCGGAGCCGCCCAACTGGCAGGCGACCGGGTGTTCCGCCTTATGAAAGCCCAACAGCTTTTGCCGGTCGCCGTGAATGACCGCGCCCGTTGTCACCATTTCGGTGTAAAGCAACACGCGTTTGGAGATCAGCCGCAGGAAATAGCGGTCGAAACGGTCGGTCCAGTCCATCATCGGCGCGATGGACAGCTTGCGGTCTTCGTCACGAATGTCGGTCACGGCCATTTATCCAGACTAAGTCGAATTTCGGGCCAAGGGAATGGAGTTTTCCTTGCCGACTGTCAACCGGTCAGCGGTTTCTCAGCGGTATTTGTCCATGATGGACTGGTAGGTTCCGTTGTCGTGGATGGCTTCAAGGCCCTGGTTGAACCTGTCCAATATATCCTGTGCGCCGGGCGCGCGTTTGGAGACACACATATAATAATTGGACTTGCTGGTTTCCTGATAGTGGATTGCCACCGGGCCGGTCTTGTGGCGCATCTGAAATTCCGTTGCGGCCTTGAATCCGTACAGATAATCGAAGCGATGTGCCGCCAGCATACGAACGGCGGCTTGGTCGTTGAGTGCGATGACAGGGGCTGCCTTGGCCTCCTCTAGGGAGGAGACCAGGCTGTAGCCTGAAACAACGCCGACGGGCCGGCCCTTCAGATCGTCGAGGCTGTCGATGGCGGGAACGCTCGCGGTTCGGAAAACACCACTGGAAACGGTGCCCATCTTGTCTGAAAACAGGAGGTATTCCTCACGTTCAGGGCGATAGGAACAACTGCACAGTCCCGTGACAGTGCCCTTCCTTGCCAGATGCATGGCCCGTTTCCACGGGTAGAAATGCACCTGCATCTGCGTGTTCGTTTGCGCGAAGGCGGCTTTCAGGATTTCCACATCAAAGCCGGGCAGGGATGGATCATCCGGGTTGGCGATCTTGTGAGGGGGGAAATCATTGCAGGCAAAGGAAAGGGGCTCTTCCGCCTGGGCAGAATAAGCAAAGAGAAATATTGACGTCACCCATATTAGAAAAAGCGACCTCTTTACTTTAGTAAAGCGCACCTTTTTACCCAAGCTCTAAGGAAACCCCCACATGCAAAGATGATGGGCCAAGTTCGTGCTTCCCGTCAATAGTTTCAGTATTTTTATGGTTTTTGTTAGTTATGCTTATTAATTATTTGATCACAAAGCTCGGTTATTGGCTTTTTCTTATGAGGCCTTCCAGTAGAACTCGATAGTGTTCAACCGGGGGCGTTTCGACGCCGACATTTTTCCCGGCCTCCTCAAAACGGCGTAGCTGCAGGGCCTGCTCAAGGTGAGGCGATTTTGCAAAGGCTTCGGCTTCCTGCGCGGACATCGGACCACCCTGCAGACGAAGGCTCTCAATCGATGCGGGTGATAGCAATTCGAAATAGTCAGGTTCTACGGCGCAGAGATAGCGTTTTGCATCCACATGCATGCGCACCGGTTCGGTCACCTCTTCGGCGAAAAAACGGGCGAGGAAGTCGGCACCGACGTCTTCATGGCGGCTATCAATACCTTCGGCCATACAGTCATCGCCGAAGTCATGCAGGAAATGCCCGATGTCATGCAGGAGTGCGGCGGCGACAAGACTGTCGGGGGAATTGAACTGATCCGCCACCACGGCGCATTGCAGGCCGTGTTCCGCCTGGCTGATGGCCTCACCCAGATAGGACCGGTCCCCCATCTCGTGAAACAGGGAAATGATATAATCCACAACCGTTTCGCGGGTGACGGTGTTCTGATCAAGCTTGTCCATGTCAGGCCTCTTCAAGTTTGCGCATCAGGCTGTAGAGCGAATCCTTATCGGCATAGCATCCCTGCAGGTGCCGTTTGCCACCGGCAAAACCCTTGCGCCCGTGCAGGACGCGCTGGTTATCGAAGATCATAAGATCGCCGGGGCGCAGTTTCAGCCCGAGTTCCAGTTCCGGGCGGTGCAACAGACGCGCATAGGTCCGGAAGGCATTGTAGTAGGCCTCCATGACGTCGGCAGGCAGGTCGAAGGGCGCTGCGGAGCGGTTGTTATAGCGGATGGCCTGAATGTCACCGCGGTCATCCACTTCGATGAGCGGACGGCGGGCCTGAAGGTCGGCCTTGTCGTCGCGGAAACGGAAAGGCACCCAATGGCGGGTCAGTAATGCAAAGGCGCCGGCGTCTTCCTGCCGCAAAAGGTCTGCAGCTTTGAAGCCATCCATCAGGACCGATTCGCCGCCCTCATTGACACTTTCCAGACAATGCAGAAGCTGCAGCCCCGGAACCGGGTCGCGATAGGGGTTGTCCGTGTGAACGTTCAGCCCCAGGCCGGTGAAAGCGAGGTTGGTCGGTTTCTCCTCGCTGCGCACTTCGAACAGCTCACCATAATTCGTCTCGCGGACATAACCGAAAAGGCGCGCAACTTCGCAGACCATACCGGGCTTTGTCGGGACGTTGGATACAATGGCAAAGCCATAGTCGTGAACCTGCCGCAGCCAGGCCGCCATGGCGGCGTTATCTTCTGTCAGGGCCTTATAGTCATGCGCGGGCAGGGATTTGGCCTCTGCCGCGGCCCAGAATTGTCTGATATCCCGCTTGGCTTCGGGCTTGTCATAGGCATTGCGCCACAGCCAGTCCGCCGGGAAGGTCGTTTCATACCCGTCAGCCCGGAAGGTCACATGGAGGTCGCCGTCCCGGATGGATGCGCTGTCGACGGAAAGATCGGCGGGCAGTTCCGTGATATCGAACAGGCGCTGGTCGTTTTCCGGATGGCGCGCATCTGCACCGCGTGCATTGTCGCGCAGCCAGGGGCCGTGAAATCGCTGTTGAATGTCGTTATCCCAATTGAGAATGATTTCACTGTCGACTAGGTCTACTGCAATCAATTCCGGGGTCGGCGGTAGAGTGGACATCTGCTGGTTCCGGCTGTTTGTCTGTCGGGACGTCTTTCATAGCATGGCTTTGAGGCGCGAAGGAAAAGAGGAATTCTCATGGTCGGTTGAAGCAGTATGAGTAATCCTTCATGCATTTAATAGCTTGCCTTCGGAAGGGTAGGTTTTTACGATCCCCTCACTTTTGACAAAGACATTGTGATATGCCCGATTTTCGTGCGCCTCGTCGCCCTGACAATCCTGTTGAACAGCAATCCGGCGGCCAGCGCCCCACTTTTTTTGTGCTGGGCCTGCTGCTGTCTGCGCTTGCCGTGCTTATGGGGCTGTCGGGTCTTATCGGGCTGCTTGCCCATCGCGCAGCCGGGGCATTTTTTGAAAGCGCGGTTCTGACCCTTCTGGTGGGCGGTGTGCTGATGGCGACCTGCCGCCCGACCGGCGCGATCGTCCTGCGCCGGAAAGGCGCGTTTTTCCTGACGGCGCTGGCCTGGACCGTGCTGCCGGGATTCGGCGCGCTGCCACTGGTATTCGGCGAGGTGCACCTGAGTTTCGCCGATGCCTATTTCGAGGCAGTATCGGGGCTGACCACAACGGGGTCGACCGTGCTGTCCGGGTTGCAGGACCTGCCCATCGTCGTGGCGGTCTGGCGGGCCTTGCTGCAATGGATGGGCGGCGTCGGTATCATTGTCATGGGGATTGCCCTGCTGCCCTTGCTGCGTTCGGGTGCAATGCAGCTTTACCGCAGTGAATCCTCCGACACATCCGACAAGCCGTTTCCCCGGGCCAAGGCGGTGGCGGGTGCGGTGTCTTCCATCTATCTGTCGCTGACGTTGGCCTGCACGATTTTGTTCTGGTATGGGGGCATGACCTTTCTGGATGCGCTCATCCATGCCATGACGACCCTGTCCACGGGTGGCTTTTCCACCCATGACAATTCCTTTGCGGCCTTCCAGGGCACGTCCTTGCCGTGGATTGCGATCATTTTCATGCTGCTGGGCGGGACGCCTTTCGTTCTGTTTATCCGCCTGTCGCGCAGAGATCCCGAACCTCTTTTGCAGGACCGGCAGCTTCGTTTGTTGCTGTTCACGGTCATCAGCGCGGCGGTGGTTATGGCCGGGTATCGCGCCTGGAACGATGGCGTTGCCTTCACCACTGGCTTCAGCGAGGCCCTGTTCAATGTGGTTTCGGTTGTCACCACAACCGGCTTTGCCATGGGTGACTACAGCCAATGGGGCGCGTTGCCGGTTGTTCTGTTCTTCTTCCTGACCTTTCTGGGGGGCGGCACGGGGTCGACCGCGGGCGGGTTCAAACTGATGCGTGTCCTGATCCTCTGGGAGGCGGCGCGGATATTCCTGGTGCGTGCCATCTATCCTCACCGTGTTGTGCTGGCGAAAATCCAGGACCGCGCGATTGATGAAGACATCCTGTTCGGGACATTGGGCTTTGCGTCGCTGTGGGTCGTGACCTGGGCGGCGTTGTCCCTGGCCTTGTCGGTAACGGGACTGGATCTGGTGACCAGCCTGTCCGGTGCGGCAACCGCATTGGCGAATGTGGGGCCGGGTCTGGGGGACATCATCGGGCCGGTTGGCAATTTCCAATCCTTGCCTGACACGGCGAAATGGCTGCTATCCATCGGTATGGTCGCCGGTCGGCTGGAGCTGCTGACGTTGCTTGTGGTTCTGATGCCGACTTTCTGGCGGGAATAAGCCGTTCATTTCGCCCTTGTTTTGGGGTGTATGAAATCTTGTAACCGGAAAATATCTTCCCACATATTTGATGTAGATGCCTATTGAGGGTCTGCAAAAACGCGTAAACTTAAACTCTCATGGTCTTGCCTATTAGTCAGGGAGACAGAAAGAGGATGAGCATGAATTTCGACAAATACACGGACCGCAGCCGTGGATTCATTCAGTCCGCCCAGGGCTTGGCGCTTCGTAGCGACCATCAGCGGCTGACCACCGAACATCTCCTTAAAATCTTGCTGGACGACCAGGAAGGGTTGGCCGCAGGCGTTATCAAGGCTGCGGGCGGTAACCCGAAACAGGCCCTGGATGCGACCGAACTGGCCTTGGACAAAATGCCCAAGGTACAGGGATCGGGCGCGGGGCAGGTGCATCTGGATGCGTCTCTCGCCAAGGCCTTTGATAAGGCGGAGGAAATCGCTGAAAAGGCTGGTGACAGCTTTGTCACGGCGGAACGGTTACTGCTGGCTTTGGCCCTGAGTGAGGGCAGCCCGGCTGCGAAAATCCTGAAAGAAGCCGGTGTTACGCCGCAGTCCCTCAATTCCGCGATCAATGAATTGCGTCAGGGGCGTACGGCAGACAGCGCCAGCGCGGAAGACAAATATGACGCCCTGAAGAAATATGCCCGCGACCTGACCCAGGCGGCGCGCGATGGCAAACTGGACCCGGTGATCGGCCGGGACGAGGAAATCCGCCGGACCATTCAGGTGCTTTCACGCCGGACCAAGAACAACCCCGTTCTGATCGGTGAGCCGGGTGTCGGTAAAACCGCGATTATCGAAGGGTTGGCCCTGCGGATCGTCAATGGCGACGTGCCGGAGACCCTGCGGGATAAAAAGCTGATGAGCCTGGACCTGGGCGCCATGGTGGCCGGGTCAAAATTCCGCGGTGAGTTTGAGGAGCGCCTGAAGGCCGTTCTGGAGGAAATCGCCGCGGCTGCCGGTCAGATCATCTGTTTCATTGATGAATTGCATACGCTGGTTGGTGCCGGTGCTGCCGAAGGGTCCATGGACGCATCCAATATGCTGAAACCTGCGCTTGCGCGTGGGGAACTGCATTGCGTGGGTGCCACCACACTGGACGAATATCGCAAGCATATTGAAAAGGATGCGGCGCTGGCGCGGCGTTTCCAGCCGGTCTTCATTGCAGAGCCGACGGTGGAAGACACCATTTCCATCCTGCGCGGCCTGAAGGAGAAATACGAGCTGCATCACGGTATCCGTATCACCGACGGGGCAATTGTGTCGGCGGCGACCCTGTCCAACCGCTATATCACTGACCGTTTCCTGCCGGACAAGGCAATCGACCTGGTGGATGAAGCCGCCAGCCGTCTGCGTATGGAAGTGGATTCCAAACCCGAAGATATCGACGAGCTGGATCGCCGGATTGTCCAGTTGAAGATCGAGCGTGAGGCGCTCAAGAAAGAGAAGGACGAGGCCTCCCAGGACCGGTTGAAAAAACTGGAAAAGGAACTGGCAGAGCTTGAAAGCAAATCCGCCGAGCTGACCATCAAATGGCAGGCGGAAAAGGACAAGCTGCATTCCGCACAGGACCTGAAGGAAAAACTGGATGCGGCCCGTCTGGAACTGGAAAAGGCACAGCGCGGCGGTCAGTTCGAACGGGCCGGTGAACTTGCCTATGGCATTATTCCCGATCTGGAAAAACGCCTGGGCGAAGCAGAGCAGGCTGGCGATCAGGCGATCATCCGTGAGGAAGTCAAGGATGAGGATGTTGCTGCCGTCGTCTCCCGTTGGACCGGTGTGCCGGTCGACAAGATGCTGGAAGGCGAGCGGGAAAAACTGCTGGAGATGGAAAAGAATATCGGCCGTCGTGTGGTCGGTCAGGACGAGGCCGTGGTCGCGGTGTCCAACGCCGTGCGTCGTGCGCGTGCGGGCCTGCAGGACCCGAACCGGCCGATTGGTTCCTTCCTGTTCTTGGGCCCCACCGGTGTCGGTAAGACGGAGTTGACCAAGGCGCTGGCGGAGTTCCTTTTCGATGACGATCAGGCCATGGTCCGGATCGATATGTCGGAATATATGGAGAAGCATTCCGTTGCCCGTCTGATCGGCGCGCCTCCGGGCTATGTCGGCTATGACGAGGGCGGTGCACTGACCGAGGCGGTTCGTCGCCGGCCCTATCAGGTGGTGTTGTTCGACGAAATCGAAAAGGCCCATCCGGATGTGTTCAATGTGCTGTTGCAGGTCCTTGATGATGGCCGCCTGACCGATGGTCAGGGCCGGACAATCGACTTCAAGAATGTGCTCATCATCATGACCTCCAATATGGGGGCGGAATTCCTGGCCAATCAGGCCGAAGGGGAGGATGTGGAAGCCGTCCGTCCGCAGGTAATGGATGTGGTGCGTTCCCATTTCCGTCCGGAATTCTTGAACCGGCTGGACGAAATCCTGCTGTTCCGTCGCCTCAGCCGCGACAACATGGCGGGTATCGTCGAAATCCAGCTTAAGCATCTGAAGAAGCTGCTGGAAGATCGCAAGATCAGCCTTGATCTGGACGATGATGCCATGACCTGGCTGGCCAATCGTGGCTATGACCCGGTTTATGGGGCTCGCCCGCTGAAGCGGGTCATCCAGAAACATCTGCAGAACCCGCTGGCCTCCCTGATCCTGGAAGGCAAGGTCAAGGATAGCGAAGCTGTCCATGTCTCCGTGGCGGAAGGAGAGCTTTCCATCAACGGTGTCGCGGTACGGGCCGAAGCAGCCTAAGTCCGGCATCTGATCTCGACAACAAACCCCCGGTGCGGTGCGCCGGGGGTTTTTGTAAGCCAATTCATGATATGATGGGCAATGAAACCGGTGGCGATACGAGGGACCGGTGATGACGCGTTTCCGGAAACTGGCTGTCTGTTCGGCTGGGCTGGCTCTGTTGGTCCTCTCCCACAGTCTGCTGACTGTTTTGCATGAGCAACTGGGCGGCCAGCTGCCCGTATGGCAACTTCTTTCCGTTCAGGTCTTGTCGGTCCTGGTTCTCGTGCTCGCTTTTTTGGCTATAACCAGTCTTTACCCACGTAATCTCCGTGGGTGGGGTCTGTTGCTGCTTTGGACTGCGTTGATCGTTACGGCCTATCAATTGGCCTTCGTACAAGAGATGGAGGCGCGTTCCCTGTTGACTGCCCTGGAGCTGGACATGGGGGTGGGGAGCCTTGCTGTCCTGGGGCTTGGCTATGCGTTATTGATTGCAGTTCCTTTCGTGCCCGGTCTGGAACTGGGGCTGGCGATTATGTTGCTTTTCGGGTGGCCGGGGTGTCTTGCCGTCTATCTGGCGACCAACGCCGGACTGGTTCTGGGCTATCTGTTCGGGCGGTGGGTGCCTTTGTTGCGGGATTGGCCGAAACCTTCCCGCGGGGACGGTGTGAACGGCCGGATCGACAGGGTACTGCTTTGGATGGATCGGGTGCGGTTGCTGAAATATCGTTATCTGTTATTGGCGATTTTGTTGAATACGCCGGGCAATTCTGTCTTGGGGGGCGGTGGCGGAATCTCGGTGTTTTGTGGGGTGAGCGGCGGGTATCGGTTTGCCTGGTATGTGCTGACCTGCTTGTTGGCCACATTTCCGGTGCCGCTTATGGTCGCTTTGGGTTGGCTCAGTCTTTAGCAGGTTCACTTTTCTGGCAGCGTAAATAGCCCAGAATGCTTTGGGTTACGCGGTCGGCAATGGCATCGCGGTCTGTCTCCTCCCGTTCCGCCGCCAGATCAATCAGTGTCCTTGCAATGCCCTGGATGTCTGCCGCGACGATGTCCAACTCGTTCATTGCAAGTGACGGGAAATGTGTTGCCAGGAAGCGTTTCACGATCTCGCGGGCGGACCTGTCGTCGTCCCAGGACGGTTCTCCCAGAGGCAGGTTGCGTTCCTCGTAATCCAAAATGCGTTCCAGCGCAGGTCTGGCCAACTGGTGCTCCACGCCTGCCTCGATCAACGCCCTGAGTCCTTCTTCAAAAGGTGAGCCTTCGATCTCTTCCAACCTGTGAGTGAGCCGCGCCTCCAGCTCATGCGCCGACCGTTGTAGCAGGGCAACGGTCAGGGCCTGTTTGTTGGGAAAATACTGATATAGGGAGCCGATGCTGACCCCGGCGCGTTCGGCCACGGCATTGGTGGTATATCCGGCGAGGCCGTCCCGTTCCAAAATCTGAGCACCCGCAATCAGGATGGCCTCCACCGTTGCGGCGGAGCGTTCCTGACGGGGCAGTTTCCGGGGCTTCAGGTCACCGGATATGGTCATGAGCCAGCGGGCCTCCAATGCGAGTATGAGATGTGAGTAATGGCTCATATTATTGTCGTCAGTAAGGCTGAGCAAGGGGTTCAGCGTGAAAGGAGAGATTGGGAATGACGACTTACACAATCTTCATGCATCTACGGGCAACCACCAACTGGCTCGCGCTGACACCGCAACAACGGTTTGAATTTGGCGAAGAAAACCTGCGCCCGATTTTGGAGCAACACGCCGATGTCCGTATGCGCTTCATGGAGGCGGAGGCCTTCCATGCCGGATGTTCCGACATCGCGGTCTGGGAGACCGAGAATCTGGATCGCTATCAGTCCGTAGTGGAAAATTTGCGGGAGACCAAATTCTGGGACCACTATTTCCAGGTGATTGATATCATTCCCACCGTGGAAAATGCCTATGCGAACCATTACGGGTTCGCCCCGCTTTCGCAGGGGGCGTAGGTCAGGGGCAAAAAGGGGCGGAGAGACCCGTCCCTTAGACCTCGGCTTCCTGTTTGGCGGCCTTCTTGCTCGCCTTGTTCAGAAGTTTGGTGACGGATTTTTCCGAAAGGTCGCCCAAGGACTGCTGCCATTCATCCAGGGTTTCATAGAGGCCCAGCAAGTCCTGCAGGACTTCTGCACCGTTGCTGTTTCCCTTCTTTCCGGACGTGCTCTCATCGGCCAGCTTTCGCAGCATCTCAAGGGTGGGATCGAAGGCGCGTTTTTTACGTTCCGCCATGATGCGGCTCATCATTTCCCAGCTATCCTTGATCGCGGTGAAATGGTCCCGCCGGTCACCCAGTTTGGAAACGCGTTCGATCAGGCCCCAGGCCTGCAGTTCTTTCAGGCTGGTGCTGACGTTGGACCGGGCGATGCCCAAGGTCTCAACCAGATAATCCGCATGGACCGGTTCATCACTGAGCAGCAGCAATGCATGAACCTGGGCGACGGATTTGCTCATCCCCCAATGTCCGCCAGCCTCGCCCCAATGCAGGACAAATTGTTCCTGCGTCTTCGATAGTGCCATTGTGGCCTCCCCCTGTTTCTCTTCTATTTATACTGAAAGCTGAGAATACGGGGGCAATGTAACAGATTAATTGAAGTGCGCCGATATTTATGATCGCCGGGCTATTTATCTGGCCTGCGAGACGCCCATTCTTGCAGTTTGGAAAGCATGCGCCGCGTATGGCCACCGTTCCAGAACAGGCGGCCGCATGTCGGGCAAACGGTGAAAGGGGCGTGCACGCCGGGTTTTTGCCAGGGCAGCCGGGCAATCTCCGACGGGGTGGCAGGGCGCACCGGCGTGTTGTCCACCATGCAGCGGCTGAAGGGGGCCAGGCACCAGTCCAGCCCCAGTTGGTCCGTCAGGGTTTTGACCTGGTCCTCCAGGCGGTCGCTGTCCAACAGAACCACGCGGCCCTGAATGGCACGGCGCTGGGTCATTTCCCGGTCGCGGGTGATGATGACGCGGCCCTCCCTTACTGCCTGTTCGACCAGATGATGGTCGCTGTGCCCGTCTTCTTCCAACAGCGTGTCGTGACCTGCCGCCCGCAGCCAGCGTGCAAGGCGCGCCAGCATTTCATCACAAAGCAGGCGTGGCGGGATGTCTGACTGTTTTGGGATACCGATCATCCTGAAAGTGTAGCCAAGACCCGGGCGCGGCCAAAACCCTTTGTTCGCCCTGTTTAATGTTTTCAGAAACTAAATAATCCTCAGGTAAAGTTGTGGTCTGCTTCTGTTTCGTAAACAAACTCAAATTTGTCTTGCTTTCGACACATTGTGTGCATATGCACTTAATAAAGTGTATATGCACGTTAATGATAGCAGGAGTTGGATATGCGGGAAGTCGTAGTCACGGGAATGGGCCTGGTAACGCCTTTTGGCGTTGGGCGGCAGGCCGCTTGGCAGGGGCTGCGCGAGGGACGGTCCGTTGTTTCGCGATTGGATACGGACTGGTCTGAGGATTGTCCGGTCAAGATTGCCGCGCGCGTACCGGAGGGGGATGCGGCCAATGCCTTCGATCCGGAAGAGGCTGCACCCGCAAAGGACCGACGCAAGATGGACCGTTTCATCCAGTTTGCGCTGGTGGCCGCAAAAGAAGCAGTCCGACAGGCCGGCCTGTCGGATTTGAGTGATGCCATGAAGCTTCGCGCCGGGACGGCTATCGCCTCCGGCATCGGCGGGTTTCCGGCGATTATGGAGGCGGAACGCAGTCGAATGCAGGGCAAGCGGGTCTCCCCCTTCCTGATCCCGTCCTTTCTGGCTAATCTGGCCGCGGGGCAGGTGTCGATCCGCTATGGTCTGAAAGGACCGCTTCACACGCCGGTTACTGCCTGTGCTGCGGGGGCCCAGGCGATTGGCGGCGCAGCGCGGCTGATTGCCCATGGTGAGGCGGACTGCATGGTTGCTGGTGGCTCGGAGGCCTGCATTGACTGGCTAAGCCTGTCCGGCTTTGCAGCCGCCAAGGCGATCTGCACTAAATTTACGGATGTGCCTGAACAGGCCTCACGGCCCTTTGACCGGGACCGGGCCGGGTTTGTCATGGGCGAAGGGGCGGGGATCGTCGTGCTGGAATCCCGTGAACAGGCCGAAGCGCGCGGGGCGACCATTCTGGCACGTCTGGCGGGGTATGGCGAAACCGCCGACGCCTATCATATGACGGCCCCGTCGGAAGATGGCGACGGTGGCGCCCGGGCCATGCAGGCAGCCCTGACGCAGTCAGGATTGTCGGCGGCGGATATCGGCTATCTCAATGCGCATAGCACCTCTACCGGTGTCGGCGACAAGGCGGAGCTGAATGGTGTGCAAACCGTGTTCGGCAGGGCCAGGGAGCTTGCCATTTCCTCCACAAAATCCATGACCGGGCATCTGCTGGGGGCGGCCGGTGCCGTTGAGGCTGTGTTCAGTCTGCTGGCCCTGCGCCATGGCTTTCTGCCGCCGACTGCAAATCTGGACAATCCGGACGAAGAGTTTGCTCATCTGGACTTCGTGCCGAGAACGGGGCGTGAAAAAGATCTTGGGGCCGTTATGTCCAATGCTTTTGGCTTTGGCGGGGTGAATGCGTCATTGATCTTCACGAAGGCCTAGAAAAGTTCGCTCAGACTGAAGGCGAGTGCGGTGTTGGCGCGGTCGAGGGTCTGGCGGATTTCCTGCCAGTTCTCCTGCCCCAGCACCGCCAGCATTCTCTTTTGGGCCTCCTGCCACATCGGCGTCGCCTTCATGACGGTCGACCGTCCTTTTCCCGTGAGGATGATCTGACGGCTGCGGCGGTCTTCTCCGGTCTGGATTTCAATCCAGCCCTCCCGTTCCAGCGGCTTCAGGTTCCGGCTGAGTGTGGTGCGGTCCAGTTTGAACAGTACGGCCGCTTCCTTGATTGAGAGGTGATCATGTTCCGAGATAATGACCAGCATTGAATATTGCCGGATCGTCACCCCGGCGGGTGCAAGCATCTGGTCGTAGAATTGGGTGGTCAGATGGGCGGTACGGCGGAAGGTCAGGCAGATGCAACTGCCGGATAGCGGATCCAGAAAATCGTCGTCCATCGCTACTGCCCTGTCTTTGCCGGTTATCAGCGCCCCCGGTTTATATGCACGGGATTGGCATGCCGGTCAAATCCGGCAGGGGATTGCTAATGTAACGTATAAAGCGCGTCCGCAAAGCGGGCGTCGCCGGGCGTTATGATCTCGGTCTGGCCGACACGCACCGAATGGAGCGGCCCATCCAGGTTGTCTTGCCAGAAGGTGATGAATTTGTGGATTTCAGGAAAATCGGGCGCAATGTCGTAACATTGCCAGATGAAGCTTTGCAGAAGTCCCGGATGATCGGGCATGTGATAGAGGAATTCGGCAGTTGCCAGTCGATATCCCTTCATTTGCAACTCAAGGGCGCTACGATCCTGTGTGCTCATATAGGTCCTCCGATACTATTAACACTTTGATTTTTCTTTCAAATCTTCCTTGTGTCGGTGGGTTGGTATCTCTAGCCTAGCACGGCCCCCTAAAAAAATAATTAATAAAAACAAAGAATTAGCAGCCGATATGGTCGAGTGCTAACAAAAATGCATACCCCCCTCTTGAAATCTGCATTGCACTGGCTTAAATCCGGATGCGTTAGGGGTGCTGGCACTCGTTGTTCTGGAGTGCCAAAACCATAAAAATAAACCTTTGTCTCATTGAGGAGGTTATCTGATGAACTTCAGGCCTTTGCATGACCGTGTTCTGGTTCGTCGCGTAGAAGAGGACGAGAAAACGGCTGGCGGCATTATTCTTCCGGATACTGCTAAAGAAAAACCGATGCAGGGCGAAATCATCGCTGCTGGCAACGGCACTCGTGCTGATAGCGGCGAAGTTCTGCCGTTGGATGTCAAAGCTGGCGACAAAGTGCTGTTCGGCAAATGGTCCGGCACCGAAGTCAAGGTCAACGGCGAAGATCTGTTGATCATGAAAGAAAGCGACATCCTGGGTGTTCTGGAAGGCTAATCCAGCTTCCGGTTTACGCTGTAACTACTGCCTATTCTAAAGGGGTAATATAATGGCCAAAGATGTAAAATTTTCGACCGATGCCCGCACGAAGATGCTGGAAGGCGTCGACATACTGGCAAATGCGGTTAAAGTGACCCTCGGCCCGAAAGGCCGTAACGTGGTCCTCGACAAGTCCTTCGGCGCTCCGCGCATCACCAAGGACGGCGTTTCCGTTGCCAAGGAAATCGAACTGGAAGACAAGTTCCAGAACATGGGCGCGCAGATGGTGCGCGAAGTTGCTTCCAAAACCAACGACGTTGCTGGTGACGGCACCACGACGGCAACGGTTCTGGCTCAGTCCATCGTCAGGGAAGGCGCAAAAGCAGTTGCTGCCGGCCTGAACCCGATGGACCTGAAGCGCGGCATCGACCTGGCTGTTGAAGCCGTTGTTGCTGAGCTGAAAGGCCAGGCCAAGAAGATTTCCTCCGGCGAAGAAATCGCACAGGTTGGCACCATCTCCGCCAACGGCGACCGTGAAGTTGGCGAAATGCTGGCTAAAGCCATGGAGAAAGTCGGCAACGAAGGTGTTATCACCGTCGAGGAAGCCAAGTCCCTGGAAACCGAACTGGACGTCGTTGAAGGCATGCAGTTCGACCGTGGCTATCTCTCCCCGTATTTCGTCACCGACAGCGAAAAGATGAAAGCAGTTCTGGAAGATCCGTTCATCCTGCTGCATGAGAAAAAGCTGACCAGCCTGCAGCCGATGCTGCCGATCCTGGAAGCTGCTGTACAAAGCGGCAAGCCGCTGCTGATCATCGCTGAAGACATTGAAGGCGAAGCCCTGGCAACCCTCGTTGTCAACAAGCTGCGCGGCGGTCTGAAAATCGCTGCTGTCAAGGCTCCGGGCTTCGGTGACCGTCGTAAAGCCATGCTGGAAGACATCGCAATCCTGACCGGCGGTCAGGTCATTAGCGAAGACGTCGGCATCAAGCTGGAAAACGTCACCCTGGACATGCTGGGTACCGCAAAACGCGTGGAAATCTCCAAGGAAGAAACCACCATCGTTGATGGTGCGGGTTCCGCCGACGAAATCCAGGCTCGTTGCTCCCAGATCCGCAGCCAGGCTGATCAGGCTACCTCCGACTACGACCGTGAAAAACTGCAGGAACGTCTGGCCAAACTGGCTGGCGGTGTTGCCGTTATCCGCGTCGGTGGTGCAACCGAGATTGAAGTGAAAGAGCGTAAAGACCGCGTTGACGACGCCATGAACGCAACCCGCGCTGCGGTTGAAGAAGGCATCGTTGCTGGTGGTGGTACCGCTCTGCTGAAAGCAATCGCTTCGCTGGACTCCGTTGTCGGCAAAGTTGCCAACGACGACCAGAAAGTCGGCATCGACATCGTTCGCCGCGCTCTGCAGGCTCCGGTCCGCCAGATCGCTGAAAACGCCGGTGTTGACGGTGCGGTTGTTGCCGGCAAGCTGCTGGAAAACGCAGAAGCTCACTTCGGCTTCAACGCTCAGACCGGTGTTTACGAAGACCTGGTCAAAGCCGGTGTCATCGACCCGGTTAAGGTTGTCCGTACTGCTCTGCAGGACGCATCCTCCGTTGCCGGCCTGCTGATCACGACCGAAGCTATGGTCGCTGACAAGCCGGAACCGAAGGGTGCTGGCCCGGCAATGCCGGACATGGGCGGCATGGGCGGCATGGGCGGCATGATGTAAGCCCAACCGGTCATACGGTTTAGGGAAGGGCGGCATCTTCGGATGCCGCCCTTTCTTTTTGTCACGCCTGTCGTTTGTGAAGGGGATTGTGTCGGAGAACTGTAGGTGGCGCTGTCACACAGGCCATAATAAGGGGGCCGTAAGATTTCTATCTATTGCGTGGTATAATTCACGTTGGATGGCTGGGAGCAGGTCATGGTATTACGGCTAACCTTCATCGCAGTTTTCTGCCTGATATCCGGACAGGTATTGGCGGCGGAAGGTAAACATGACCTGATCTTTGTCACAGAGGAATGGCCGCCCTACAACTATAGTCAGGATGGTGAGGCGACGGGGTTTTCGACGGACATCATCCGCGCCATGATGGCGAACCTTGGCGAAGAACATGATATCCGGATCTATCCGGGTACGCGGGCGACCGGCACGTTGGACAATATGCCGAATATCATGGCTTTCACCTATTTCCGCACACCACAGCGGGAGACGAAATACAAATGGATCGGTCCCCTGGACCGCGACGCCATCTATTTCTATAAACGAAAAGGCGACAGCCGCCGTTTTGTCGATATGAAGGACATTCGCTCTGTGAACTCTATCATGATCGCATACGGCGGTATGGTGCGGTCCAGGTTGGAAGCGCAGGGGCTGAAGAACTATGTGGCGGCGCTGAAGAACAGGGATCAGATTCGAAGCGTTTTACGGGGCAAGGTGGACCTGCTTGCCAATTTCACCCGATTGGGACTGGCCTATTATCTCCGCAATATGGGGGAGGCATCCGATGCGCTGGTGCCCACTGAAGTTTCAGTGGTGGATGTGTCTCTCGACATTGCCTGTTCGAAGGATATTCCGGATGCGGTCATTGCACGTTGGCAGGCGGCACTGGATCATTTGCACAAGTCCGGTGAGTATGCCCGGATTTACCATAAATATCTTCGGTGATCCTTGTGAGAGCGGTGTAGTAACCCGTTATTACCCAGGCGCTGCCGGTTGATCCTATGCTGGGCGAAAACTCATCAACATGGGAGAGATCGGCCATGAGCAAACGGATTTTGATGATCGTCGGTGATTTTACCGAGGACTATGAGACCATGGTGCCGTTTCAGGCGCTTCAGGCGATGGGGCTGCAGGTTGATGCGGTTTGCCCTGACAAGGTGGCTGGTGACAGCGTGGCGACCGCCATTCACGACTTTGAGGGCCATCAGACCTATACCGAAAAGCCCGGTCATAATTTTGCGTTGAACGCCACCTTTGCCGATGTGAAGGCAGAGGATTACGATGCCTTGGTCATTCCCGGTGGCCGCGCCCCGGAATATCTGCGGATGAATGATGCGGTGCTGGCGCTGGTGAAGGCCTTTGATGCGGCGGAAAAGCCGATTGCCGCCATCTGCCACGGGGCACAGCTCCTGGCGGCGGCGGACGTGATCCGCGGACGTCAGGTCTCTGCCTACCCGGCCTGCGCGGCCGAGGTGCGTTTGGCCGGGGCCGATTATGCCGATATCGCCATCGACGCTGCGGTGACGGATGGTCATCTGGTTACCGCACCCGCATGGCCAGCGCATCCGGCCTGGATCGGTCAGTTCGTGGCGCGCCTGGGTGTGTCGATCCTGCTCTGACGCAGGCTCCGGTATAGAAGGAATTGGCTTGGGCCGGGGCGGATGATAGGCTGCCCCGGCCCAAATCACTCAGGGGGAAGGCCATGTGTTACGTCTTTGCCAGCACCGATCCGGCATTGTTCGAGAAGACAACGCGATCGCTTCGCATCAGTGGCGTTGTCACCAGTATCTGTCTGGAGGCGAAATTCTGGGACATTCTGGATGAAATTGCGGCCTCGCAGGGAATGAGCACTCCGCTTTTTCTCTCGACCCTCTATGATGAGGTTGTGGAACTGCGCGGCGAAGTCGGCAATTTCACCTCGCTCCTTCGCGTGATCTGTACAACCCATATGTCGAATATGGCGCCCGCGCCCGGTGTGGCCAAGCCGATGGCCGCAGAATAGCTGCCCGGAGCAGGTGTGTTGAATTTGTATAAAATATCTTTCAATTGATTTGACAAATATCAATGGCCGCAAGGGGGATTGCCCCTAGCTTCCATTCCGGTGACTGCTATTGGAGAGGCAACCGGTATGGAACTCAATGCTGCGGTGAAACAGGATTTTTACGTCCTGGCGGTGACATTGGCCGCCCGGCTTAATGAAATTCTGCTGGAGGCCCGCAAGATTTCGTTGGAGGCAATGAACGCCAAGGCTCTGGTTGCCCGTGGCGGCCTGGAAATGCGTACCTTCAAGCCGATTACCGACTATATGTCGTTGTTGGCCAAGGAGACCATCGCCGTCGTATCCGACATCAACGAGGCGGCCTTGCATCTGGCGCATCAGTCTTTGCAGGAAATGCGGCTTCGGGATGTGATGCGGCAAATCTCGGTGCGGTTGCCGGACATTGAGCAGGCCCCTTTCGGACAGTCGGTCCTGCCCAGCCTCGATGCTTTGGAAACGGACGTGCGAAACCAACAGGGGGCACTGGCCGAAAAGATTGATCATCTGGCGGACTTATTGGGCAGTATTGATCAGAAAATGCGGGCGGCGCGTGTTGTTTCCGCGACGGCACGGATTGAGGCCGCAGTCTGTGGCGGCAGTTGTGAAAAGCATTTTCTCGACGTTGCTGCCAACCTGGAAACGGCTGCCCGTCTGATACGCACGCGGGTGACGGACTGCCGCAAACAACTGCTCACCGCCTCACAATAGGAACTGGATGATGAAAGCCGAGGTTATTTATTCGAAGGATGGTTGCCAGTGGCTGGTGTTTGGCAGGGACAGCCATAAAGCCGACCGTATCATTGATACCAACCAGTATATGGTGAAGGTCGGGAATGAGGCTGTGTTGCTCGACCCCGGCGGGATCGAGATATTTTCGACCATGCTGGCATCGGTCGTCAATTATGCCCCCCTTGACCAGATTCGCCATATATTCGCCTCCCACCAGGATCCGGACATTATTTCCTCTCTTGGTCTCTGGGATCGGACCCTACCGTCCGCCAGTCTCTACGCACCCAGGATTTGGGAGGGGTTCATTCGGCATTACGGTTGTAATTCAATAGATTATGTTGCCTTGCCGGATGAAGGGCAAAGCCTGAAGGTCGGCGGTCGGGAGTTTGTATTCCTGCCTGCGCATTACCTGCATTCCTCAGGGAATTTTCATTTCTACGACCCAGAGGCACGCCTTCTGATGAGCGGGGATGTCGGTGCGGCGCTGATGCCTGCGGATGCGCCGATGTATGTGTCCGATTTTGATTCCCATACCGCCCTGATGAAGGGGTTTCACCAACGGTGGATGCCCTCGAATGACGCAAAGAATGACTGGATTGCCCGCGTACGTAAACTGGACATCCAGACGCTTGCGCCACAGCACGGCGCGATGTTTCGCGGCGACGATGTGAAACGTTTTCTCGACTGGTTTGAAGCGCTGGAAGTCGGAATAGGGTCCAGGTCCGCAGCCGCGTAAGACGCGGCTGCTTTGGTTTGGGCCTAAACTTCTTCCTCTGTGCCGACGTCGGCCTCTTCCTCTTCCACAATATCCACGCCACGGCGTTCGGCGCGCGGGGTGCGTCCGAACATGTCGCGATAGCATTTGGAGAAATGCGAGGCAGAGGTAAAGCCACTGGCAAAGGCAACTTCTGTTACCGGCATGGTGGTCTGGGTCAACAGTGTGCGGGCCCGGTTCAGACGCAGTTTCAGATAATAGCGCGCCGGGCTGGTCGACAGATAGCGACGGAACAGACGTTCGAGCTGGCGGCGGCTGAGGCCTACGCGTCGGGCGATTTCGTCACGGCTGAGCGCCTCTTCGGTGTTGCGCTCCATCTCCGCGATCGCCTTGATCAACTTCGGATGGGAAACGCGCAGGCGCGCCTGCAGCGGCAGACGCTGGTCGTCATGGCCCTCGCGGATACGTTCATGCATGAACTGTTCGGATACCGCCGCGGCCAGGTCGGGGCCGTGCTTGCGTGTGATCTCGTTCAGCATCATGTCCAGGGCTGCGATCCCGCCTGCACAGGTGAAACGGTCGCGGTCGACTTCGTAAAGTTCTGCGCGCACGTCGATATCGGGGAATTCCTCGACAAAGCTGTCCAGGTTGGCCCAATGGATAGTGCAGCGGTAACCGTTCAAAAGACCTGCATGCGCCAGGATATGCGCGCCCGTGCAGACCGCCCCCACATGGCTGCCTTCACGCGCCCAGCGCCGTAGCCAGCCGAACGTCAGTGCGTCCTGATAGATATGCGCATCTATGCCGGAGCAGACGATGACGTTTTGTGGCCGCTCCACATCCGTTGCTGCGGCAGATACAGCGACATTGATGCCGTTGGAGGCGGGAACCGGTTCGCCGTCGCGGCTGATGACCGACCATTTATAGAGTGTCTTGCCCGCGATCATATTCGCCAGGCGCATCGGCTCGACAACGCTGGTAAAGGCCAGCATGGAAAAATTGGGAATCAAAAGTAGCGTGACATGATCGACGGAAGCGTCTCCCGCAGATTTGAACATGGGTTGATCGGACATCTTTGCAATTCCCTATTCCAACGCCTTCTGTGGCGATGATGCGATCCATGCCAGGGTTTTTCCCTGTTCGGCTTTGGGCTTTTTTGTTTATCCCCATGCCGCAATTTATCTAGTTGCGCCCCTTAGTCGGGAAGGGGGATGGTTGTCAATTCGATTCACGTCCTTTTCGTTATAATTTTCTGCGCCATGTCGCGAAACTACCATTTCTATGGCGCAAACGAATATATAGCAGCAATATTTTCACCTCTGCGAAATAAAAATTCCCTTAATAGCGTAGATTTTACCAAAAAAATGTCGCCTAGGAATAACAAGGGCTTTTAAGTGTAATGCCCGGAATTCCGGGTTTTGAGGGCCTAATTCGCAGGAATGGTGATGTCGGAATGTCGCAGCTTTGTTTATAGCTGTCGCTGGTTCATGGATGTTCTGTTGCAGTTTTTTGTAAACCTGACTGCTAGGATCCGGGCCGAACCTGCCTTTGGAAAGGTCGCGGATTTATAGGGAATACATCGTGGCGCATCAGGTGCTGCGGTGACTTTTGAGTTTCTTTGACCGGCAACTCTGCAGGCCGGACGGGGATGGGCATGAACAAATATTCGATCTTCTCGCTCATGCGGAACGCGATGAGCTACCACGAGAAATGGCAAAAGGCCTGGCGCAGCCCGGACCCGAAGCCGTCTTACGATGTCATTATCGTCGGCGGTGGCGGTCATGGTCTGGCGACCGCCTATTATCTGGCAAAAGAATGCGGCATCACCAATGTTGCCGTGATCGAGAAGGGGTGGCTTGGCGGCGGTAATACCGGCCGTAACACCACGATTGTACGGTCGAACTATTTGTGGGACGAATCCGCAGGCATTTACGAACATGCAATGAAATTGTGGGAAGGCCTGAGCCAGGACCTGAACTACAACGTCATGTTCTCCCAGCGCGGCCTGCTGCATCTGGCCCATAACGTCCACGACCTGCAGGAAATCGGTCGTCGCGGCAACGCCATTCACCTCAACGGCATCGACAGCAAGTTCCTGACGCCGGCCCAGGTGAAGGAAATGGTGCCGCTGATGAATATCAACTGCCGCTATCCGGTCCTGGGCGCGCTGTTGCAGCCGCGCGGCGGTACGGCCCGCCATGATGCTGTTGCCTGGGGCTATGCCCGTGGCGCCGACAACATGGGTGTGGACATCATCCAGAACTGCGAAGTCACCGGCTTCCGGATCGAAAACGGCAAATGCCTGGGCGTGGAAACCACGCGCGGCTTTATCGGCGCAAAAAAACGCGTCGGCGTCGTCACCGCCGGTCATTCCGGGGTGATGGCTGAAATGGCCGGTTTCCGTCTGCCGATCGAAAGCTTCCCGCTGCAGGCGATGGTCTCTGAGCCGCTGAAGCCCTGCATTGATACGGTGATCATGTCCGGTGCGGTTCACGTTTATATCAGCCAGTCCGACAAGGGCGAATTGGTCGTGGGCGCAGGGTCTGACAACTTTGTCTCCTATTCCCAGCGCGGCAGCTTTGACATGATCGACCACATCATCACGCCGATGGTGGAGCTGTTCCCCTTCACCTCGCGTCTGCGCATGATGCGTCAGTGGGGCGGGATCGTGGATGTGACCGTCGACCGGTCGCCGGTCATCACCAAGACCCCGGTTGAAAACCTGATGTTCAACTGTGGCTGGGGTACGGGTGGCTTCAAATGCACGCCGGGTTCCGGCAACGTCTTCGCCCACAGCCTGGCGAATGGTGAACTGCACCCGATTGCAGCACCCTTCACCATGGAACGTTTCAACAGCGGTGCGCTGGTCGACGAAGGTGCGGCCGCGGCCGTGGCCCACTAAGACGCCGGGGAGGATTAGCCATGCTTACGATTAAATGTCCTTGGTGTGAGGAAGAACGGGATCAGACCGAATTCACCACACATGGTGAGGCCCATATCGCACGCCCGGAAGACCCGAATGCACTGAGTGATGAGGAATGGGGCGATTACCTGTTCTTCCGCACCAACCCGAAAGGGATGCACCGCGAACGCTGGGTTCACGATCACGGCTGCCGTCGCTGGTTCAATATGCTGCGCCATACGGCCACCGATATCATCTATGCCACTTACAAACCGGGCGATCCGATTCCGGAACTGCCTGAAGACGTGAAGGACGGGGGCAAGAAATGAGCCAACAGAACCGTTTGAGCACTGGCGGCCGCGTCGACCGCAGCCGGAAAGTGCGCTTTACCTTCGAAGGTAAGTCTTATGAAGGTTTTGCCGGTGATACGCTGGCGTCCGCCTTGTTGGCGAACAACGTTCACCTGGTAGGCCGCAGCTTCAAATATCACCGCCCGCGCGGTGTGCTGACTGCCGGTTCCGAAGAGCCGAACGCGATTGTACAGCTTGGTACCGGTGCGCGCACGGAGCCCAATACCCGTGCCCCGATGATCGAGCTTTACGACGGTCTGAACGCCAACCCGCAGAACTGCTGGCCGTCGGTCAACAGTGACATTGGCGAGATCAACAACAAGCTGTCCCGTTTCTTCCCGGCAGGCTTCTACTACAAGACATTCATGTGGCCGAAATCCATGTGGATGAAATACGAGGAAGTCATCCGTCATTCCGCCGGTATGGGGGTTGCCCCGACCGAGGAAGACCCGGATAGCTATGCGACTAAGCATGTTCACTGCGACGTTCTGGTCGCGGGCGGTGGCCCGGCTGGCCTGGCGGCGGCTCTCGCTGCCGGTCGTTCCGGTGCCCGTGTCATCATTGCCGATGAGCATGGCGAATTTGGCGGGTCCCTTTTGGGTGATGCCGATGCCACCATCGACGGCAAACCGGCGATGGAATGGGTTGCGTCGGCTGTTGAAGAGCTGAAGGCGATGGAAGAAGTCACGGTTCTGCCGCGCACCACCGTCACGGCCTATTACGACCACAACTTCCTGACTGCCCTGGAACGTGTCACCGACCATCTGGGCCCGCAGGACAATACCGATATCCCGCGTCAGCGCTTCTGGCAGATCCGTGCCAAGGAAGTCGTCATCGCACAGGGTTCGGTCGAACGTCCGATGCTGTTCGGCGACAACGACCGTCCGGGTGTGATGCTGGCCAGTGCCGTCCGCACCTATATCAACCGTTTCGGCGTGCTGCCGGGCCGTGAAGTTGTTGTCTTCACCAACAATGACAGCGCCTATCGCACGGCGATTGACGCGGTGGCGGCCGGTGCAACTGTCCACGTGGTCGATACCCGCAAGGGGCCGAAAGGCGCGCTTGTCGAAAAGGCCCGCTCCCTGGGCGTGGACGTTCACGACAATTGCGGCGTCATCGGCACCTGCGGCAAAAAGAAAGTGACTGGCGTGGACGTCATGGAACTGAACGAGGCCGGTGACGGCGTCGTTGGCTCCAGCTTCCACCTGAGCGCGGATATTGTTGCGATGTCCAGCGGCTGGACGCCGATGGTCAGCCTGTACAGCCAGGCGCGCGGCAAGCTGCGTTATGACGAAGAGCTTTCCACCTTCCTGCCCGATCACTGTCAGTGGGCCAACCACAATGTCGGGGCCTGCAACGGTGACTTCACGCTGGAAGGCGCACTGTCCCAGGGCTTTGAAGCCGGTGCCAAATCCGCCAAGAATTGCGGTTTCGGCGACGGTGCCGCCCCGGCAACGCCGAAGGCACCGCAGGAAGCGGAAGAGCCGCTGCGCGTGCTGTGGTATATCCCGTCGGATAAACCGCTGGGCCGCAAGCGCAAGCATTTCCACGAGTTCCAGAATGATTCCACCGTGGCCGATATTCATATCGCCGCGCGGGAAGGTTTCATCTCCGTGGAGCATCTGAAACGTTACACGACCACCGGCATGGGCACCGACCAGGGCAAGACGTCCAACGTCAACGCCATCGGCATCATGTCCGGCATTCGCCAGATCGCGCCGAATGCGGTGGGCACCACCACCTTCCGTCCGCCTTATACCCCGCTGACCTTCGGGGCGGCGACCGGCCATGGCGTGAAGGAATTGTTCCTGCAGAAGCGTAAATCGCCGATGCATCCGGCCCATGAGGCCCATGGTGCGGTCTATGAGGATGTGGGGGACTGGAAACGTCCGCGCTACTTCCCGAAAGATGGTGAAGACATGCACGCGGCTGTGCAGCGTGAATGCAAGCAGGTTCGTGAAACCGTCGGCATGCTCGACGCTACCACGCTTGGCAAGATCGATATTCAGGGGCCAGATGCGGCCAAATTCCTGAATATGATCTATACCAATGCCTGGCTGAAACTGGGTGTCGGCAAGGCCCGTTACGGCCTGATGTGTAATGAACACGGTATGGTCTTCGACGATGGTGTGACCACGCGTCTGGGCGAAAACCACTTCCACATGACCACGACCACCGGCGGTGCCGGGCGTGTGGCCAACTGGCTGGAGGAATGGCTGCAGACCGAATGGCCGGAAATGGAGGTCTATTGTACCTCTGTGACCGAACAATGGGCGGTGATGGGCCTGAACGGTCCGATGTCCCGCGATCTGCTGTCGGAACTGTGCGACGACATTGACCTGAGCGGCGAGAGCTTCAAGTTCATGGAAATGCGCGAAGGTCACGTGGCCGGTGTTCCGGCCCGTGTCTACCGGATCAGCTTCACCGGCGAACTGGCGTTCGAGATCAACGTGCCGGCCCGTTATGGCCTGCATGTCTGGAACGCGCTGATCGAGGCCGGTAAGAAATACGACCTGGTTCTGTATGGTACCGAATCCATGCACGTGCTGCGTGCGGAGAAGGGCTTCATCATTGCCGGTCAGGACACGGATGGTTCCGTGACCCCGATGGACCTGGACATGAGCTGGATCGTTGGCAAGAACAAGGAAGACTTCCTGGGCCGCCGTTCCTTCGCCCGTTCCGATACCTCGCGCGAAGGCCGCAAGCAGATGGTCGGTATCCTGACCGAAGACCCGAATGTGGTCCTGCCGGAAGGCGCACATGTGGTTAAGGAACTGAAGGATAAGCCGCCGATGGAGATGCTCGGTCATATCTCCTCCAGTTATATGAGCCCGAACTGTGGCCGGTCCATCGCAATGGGCCTGATCAAGGACGGTTTCAAACTGAAGGGGCAGAGCTTCTATGTGCCGTTGATTGATGGCGCGACCCATAAGGTAACCATTACCGATCCGATTTTCTTCGATAAGGAAGGGGTACGGTCCCGTGGCTAACAGCATTACCAAAACCAGCCCGCTGGACGGGCTCGCCAAACCGGCGGGCAGCAATGTCCGTATGGAAGAACGGCCCTTCGTCGGCAAGGTCACCCTGCGCGGCAATCCGGAAGACAAGAAATTCCTGAAAGCCGTGGAAGATGTGCTGGGCGTGGCGCTGCCGCTGAAACCCTGCAGCTTCAACAGCGGTGCCACCTATACCGCCTATTGGGTGGGGCCGGATGAATGGCAGATCTATACGCCGGAAGACGGTCAGAATGCCTTGGTCACGGCCCTGCGTGCGGCTCTCGAAGGCATGCACAGCCAGGTTGTTGACGTCAGCGACTATTACGTGGTGATCCGGATCAGCGGCCCGGCTGCCCGTGAGGTGCTGATGAAGGGCTCGCCTCTGGATGTGCACCCGCGTGCTTTCCAGGCAGGCCAGGTTCGCGGCACGCGCTTTGCCAATGCCACGATCCAGTTGTCCCAGGTCGACGATGCACCGACCTTCGACGTGCAGATCCGTTGGTCCTTTGCCGAATATCTGTGGAATTACTTCCTGGAAGCGGCAAAAGAATTCGGCTGAGCCCTGGCGTCAGACTGAAACAGGAAACGCGGTCCTTCGGGGCCGCGTTTTTTGTTTGGGGACGGGGAACATTACCCCGGTGATCCGAAAAACTGGAAGAAGCTGCTTCGTTGGGATGCTTTCGGGGCTTCGTTTGGCCTGGTCCTCTGGAAGGGGTTATACAGGACGAGGCCGATGACGAGCGGCGTGATGGCGCTGCTGGCGATAAAGGCCAGGGCCTTGGGGTTGCCGATGATATCGCCTTTGAAATGGACGAAGGCGGCCACGGCGCAACCGGCAACCGAGAAGGCGACCAGGAGAACGACGTGATGCAGGAGGAATGGCCGCCGTCCGACAACCAGCCGGAAACAGGCGAATCCCACGGCGGCCCCGAGGAGAGCGCTGACATGGGCATAGAGCTTGCTGTTTTCGAACAGGATTATCCCGGACCGTCCACTGTATTCGAAGTATAGGCCGCAGAGGTAGGTTGCGAATATCACTGACGCCCAGGCACCGATGAAGGTTTTCACCCAGTCCAGCAACTTGAAGCGAATATCGCTGTCGTGGAACGCGATGTTGCGCTGTTCGTTCATGCAGAGCATTCCGACGAAATAGCCCCCGATCAGCGCGCTGGCGTTCATGGCGACGCTTGTCACGATGGCAACCTCGAAGTCTTTGATAAAGCCGACGGTCGTCAGCACCATCACAATGGCGGTTATAGCGATGATGGCGACGATCATGCTGATGATCAGCGTATCGCTGTTCGGGCGGTTATTGACCGTGCCGCTATATGTCAGGCCGATCCCGCGCAACAGGATTTCCGGCTGTTTGACCTTGGTGGAAAAGGTAACGAGGACAGAGACCTTGATGAGGCGGTTCAAAAGGCTGTTGCACTGCTTGCGGATATCCCGCAGTTCCTGGAACAGGCATTCAACAAGTTTCAGTTCCACATCGCCGACGCTGTCGTCCCCCTGGATTGCGTGGAGGATATTGTCGAGAACGGTGAAGGCGAGAAGCGGACTGCCCTCCCGATCCACATGCGCCGCGCTATGGACGGTTTCCAGATCGACATTGGAACGGTTGGCGACGAGCTTGACGGTCTTCGCCGTCTTCACCGCCTTCTTGCGAATTTCCCGGAGGCCGTCATCAATCTCGCGCAGTTCATCCTTGAAGGGCATGAGCGCGCGTTCCAGCGACAGTGACAGGCGGGACTGGTCCAGCCGCCATTTCAGAAATTCCAGGCGCGGGTAGATTTCCAGAAAGTTCTGGTCATGGGGCAATTCCAATTCGCCGGGGAAGATTTTGGGTTTCGAGGCATCGGCGCCGAACTGCTGAAGGAATGTCTTGATGTCTTCCTTGGGCGGCTGAAAGCTGTTGAAATCCTTGGTCAGCGCGTCAACAACCAGGGTTGCCCGGGATGGAATCAGGGCCGCCTGTTGCAGGCCGCGCCGGAACCGGGGCTCCAGATGCGGGATCGTCAGGAAGCCGAGGGCGACTGTGACGCCATAGGCAAGCGGACTGGTCCGGTCCGCGTCATAGACGGGAAGCGTGGCGATGATCTTACCCAGCATGGGCATGTCGCCCAATGTCATCAACAAAGTGGGATAGGCATAAATGAACAGGACGATGCCACAGCCGAACAGGCCGTAAACGACGCTCCAGAAACCGAATTGCAGCCAGGTTGTGAAATTGCGCGCGGGCCTGGGGGGATAACCCGCCGGTTTGATCCTGTCGTCTGCCCAGAGAGAAAACCGGTGCATATAGAAAAGAAAGACAATTGCGAGCACAACAGTCAGGGGGATGATCTCACCAAGGGTTCCCCCGAACATGGATTGATTGTTGGCAAGCACGTCACTGACAACATTGGATTGAAAGCTGCCGACGTTGTCCAGACTGAACAACACCAATGCCCCGATCAGAAGAGCGACTGTAACACCGATCGACATGCATCCCTCCCATCTGTCAATCGACGGACCACATCCCCTTTGGCTGGTGGTGGCATTATGCTACCATAATAATAGATAGAATGCTATCTTGTTAGCGGGGATTGTATTTCGGGCTTTTCCCCAGGGGAGGTGGCGACATGATGAAGGGATGGACCATCCGGTGTCTGACTGTGGTTTTCTGCTGTCTTGGCGCGGTCCCGATGGCGTCCGGGGCGTCGGATGACATTCTCCGGATCGGCATCCGGACCGACGCGCCGCCTTTTTCCTACCGGGAGATTGCGCGGGACGGCCGGCATACCGGAAAACCCGCGGGCTATTCGGTGGAATTGTGCCGCCAATTCGCCGAAGTTGCTGGGCTGCGGGCAGTCTATGTGGATGTGGACACCCGGACCCGCTTCAGGAACCTGGGGCTGCCGGGGGACAGGGGGATTGATATCCTCTGTGGGGCGACAACAGTGACCCTCAACATCCTGCAAGACTTCGATGTTTCCTTTTATACCTTCCTGACGGCGACCACCTTCATGTCCAGTCAGGGGCTGGAACAGATTCTCGATGATGACGAGGGTAAGCAAATTCGTGTGCGATACCGCTCAGATACGACGTCGCGCCCCGGTGAGAAGCGTTGGCAGAATGATACACGGCGTCAGTTGAGCAGGCTTTTGGGGGTGAAGGCGGGCAGGTTGGACTTTCTCTCGCTGTCCAGTCATTGGGGGGCGGTCAAGGGCCTGAAAGGAGCGGCTGCGGGGAAAGGTGGCTTTGACCTTTATATCGGGGACCGCCCGATTTTAAGCTGGCTGGTCAAGGACGATCCATCCACAAGGCCGCTGGGAATCTATGTCAGCAAGGATGTCCTGACGGTGCAGCCCTATGCCTTGATCCTGCCGAAATGCAGTAACCGGCTGCTGGCCCTGAACCGGTTTCTGGCCGGTATGTTCCTGGATCAAAAGTTCCAGCGGCGCTGGCGGGAGCGGTTCGGCTATGACTACGATGCCGGTTTTGCAAAGCTGATGCGTTTTCAGACCCTGGTGCCGGATGGGGTGAAGGCCGAACCTCGATCTTCACCCTGTGGCAGACGGAACCATGCAGGGTAAGGCGCCCGTCAGCCATTGGAAATGGCGGCGATGCGGCGACGGCGTATCAGGCCCAATGCCTGTATCATGCCCAGGGTAACCAGTGCCATGCCTGCCAGTTCGAGCGGTCCCGGAGTTTCACCCAGTATCGGATAGGCGAAGACGATGGCCGCGCCCGGCACCAGGGCGGAGAAGATGGCCCCCCGGCCTGCGCCTAGAAGGGAGACGGCTTTGGAGTAAAGCAGCAAGGCCAGGAACGAGGCGCAGATGCCTTGGAACCCGCCTTGCAACAGCAATTCCTGCCACGGGGCTTGTCGTAACGGCACACCACCTGTCGCCACCAGATAGAGCGGCAGATAGGCGATCATGGATGTTACCGCCACCAGTGCGGTGGCATGCAAGGGGGGCACGGACCAGCGCTTTACCAGAACCGTATAGCTGGCCCAGAGGACCCCGCTGCCGATGAACAGCAGGTCGCCAATCCAACTGTCGTTGCCATTCGCACCTGCCGACCAGTTATTGAGCCCGATCAGGAGTACGCCGCCGAGAAGGGTGAAAAGCCCCAGGGCGCGCCGTCCCGGATGCTCACCCAGTAACCACCATCCGCCGAGGGTGGTGCACATCAGCATGACCGCCGGTCCGATTGCGCCGCTATGCCCGGCTGGTGCGAAGGTCAGACCGGCGATTGTGACGAGGACATAAGGGATGCCCGCCCCGGTCGCCAGCAGCAGGACCTGCCACAGCCGCAATCCGCCCAATCCCTTTTTCATGATCAGCGGCAAGAGTAGCAATCCCGCAACGCCAAAGCGCAACGCCGCAATATCCGTCGGCCCAAGTGACTGGCCAACGCCCAGCTTCGAAACGACGGGCCAGGCCCCCCAGATGATTGCCGCCAGCGTGCCGCAGGCGATCCCCGTCAAAAAACCGCCATCGGCAACCGTTTTCCCTGTCTTCATAATACAACCCTTCCAGGTTTTTGCTGTTATTTTAGGGGACTAGGTTATGGCTCCCTTTGTGATAACAGGTCGCATTTGTTGGCGGGTTTTGCGGAGAAATCGCAAAATTCACCCGTCATTTGCGAAAGGAAAAACGTCTATTGAAATTGCGAATGCGTTGCAGTAGAAGTGTCCCAGGCTGTAGAATGGCCTTAAGGCCAAAAAACTGTAGTTCAAGTAATGTTGAAGGAACGCATTCAAATGACCAAAACGTTTTCCCTTTTCGCATCCGTACTCGCACTGGGCGTCGTGGCCGCACTGCCCGCGCAGGCGGACGGCGTCAAGACATTCGAACTGACGATCAAAGATCACAAATTCCAGCCGGAGCGTCTTGTGGTGCCGGCGGGTGAGGATTTCGTCGTTGTCGTCAAGAATGAAGACGACACTCCGGAAGAGTTCGAAAGCCATGATTTGCACCGGGAAAAGGTGATCAACGGTCATTCCACGGGCAAGGTCCGCCTTGGCGGGTTGAAACCCGGTGAATATGCCTTTGTCGGCGAGTTTCACGAAGACACCGCCAAAGGTGTGATCGTCGCGGAATAATCGACCAACCTCCAAACAGACCACAGGACATCCATCATGATCGCCGCCCTTATCATCGTCTTCCGGGAAGTGCTTGAAGCAGCATTGGTCGTCAGCATCGTTTTGGCCGCGACCGGTGGCGTTCCGGCCGCAAAGCGATGGGTCGGCCTGGGTGTCCTGTGTGGCATTGCGGGCTCGGCTGTGGTGGCTCAATTCGCAGGTGTCATTGCGGACTCGCTGTCCGGTTACGGTCAGGAAATTTTCAACGCCTCGGTGTTGCTGTTGGCGGTATTCATGCTGGCCTGGCACAACGCCTGGATGGCCGTGCACGGGCGTGAGATTGCCCAGGAGATGCGCGCTGTCGGGAATGCTGTCCGTGAAGGCGGGCGTCCGCTTTATGCGCTGGCGGTGGTGGTCGGTCTGGCAGTCATGCGGGAAGGGTCGGAAACCGTTCTCTTCCTCTACGGTCTGGCGGCCTCCGATGGCGGTTTCGCCGATGCTGTGTCCGGCGGGGCCGCGGGGCTGGCGATCGGTGTGGCGGTTGGCGCGGCGCTTTATCTGGGGCTGCTGCGCATTCCGACCCGCCATCTGTTCAGCGTGACGTCCTGGATGATTACCCTGCTGGCCGCGGGCATGGCTGCCCAGTCCATGACCTTCCTGTCGGCGGCGGGGATCGTCGACCTGGGGTCGGTGCTGTGGGACAGTTCCGCCCTGCTCAGCGAAAACAGCATTCCGGGCAAGATTCTGCACACCCTTGTCGGTTACATGGATCGGCCCACGGTTTTGCAGGTTGCCGTCTATTTAGGCGCGCTGGCCCTGATCTACGGCGCAACGAAATTCGTCGCCGCCCGCCATCAGGCCGCCCAGCGCATGGCCTCGGCAGAGTAGTCGGAGACAGGCAGGAGGTCTTCCTGCCTGCGCCTTCCTAGATATCGCTTTCCATAAACGACTGGAATAGCTGTTCCACCGGTTCCTGGCTGAGGTCCTTGGTGATCATGACGATGCGGCTGCGCCGGTCGTCGTCGGGCCAGGCCTCCAGCATTGTGGGCGGATGGAATACATGCTGAACCCCGTGGATAGCGACCGGACCTTTTGCCTCTTCGACATTCAGGATGCCTTTGATGCGTAACAGCCGCTCGCCCTGGGTGGCGATCAGGCTTTCGATCCAGTCGACGAAACGGTCCCAGACGATGGGCTGGTCATAGGTCAGGCAAAAGGCGCGGATGCCGTCGCCATGACGGTTCACATCGTGAGGGTGATCATGGTGATGATGCCCGTGGCCGTGGTGATCGTGCTGGTGCCCATGCTCTTCGGCAAAGGCCTCTTCATGCAGCCATTTCGCCACATCGGCGGTTTTTTTCTCAGGGTCGAACAGGCCCAGCCCGAATAGCGCGCCTGCGGAGACCTCTCCGTTCAGCACGGGCAGGATCGGGGCTGCCGGGTTGTTGGCCTTCAGGCGTTCGGTCAGGGCCGCCACCTGTTCCGGCGTGGCGATATCGGTCTTGGTCAGCAGGATGCGGTCGGCAACTGCGGCCTGTTTGACGCTTTCCGGCTGATTGTCCAGTTGCGTCATGCCGTTGACGGCATCCACACAGACCAGCACGCCATCCAGACGATAGCGGTGGGATAGTACCGGATCGGTCATCAGCGTGTGCAGGATCGGGGCCGGATCGGCGAGGCCTGTGGTCTCGATCATCAGCCGTTCAAAGGCCGGAACCTCATTATTGTAGCGTTCCTTGATCAGGCGGCGCAGGGTGGTGATCAGATCGCCCCGGATGGTACAGCACAGACAGCCGCTATCCATCACGATCATATCCTCGTCCGCCTTCTCGACCAGCATATGGTCCAGCCCGACCTCGCCGAATTCGTTGATGACGACGGCGGTCTTGTCCATATCCGGCTGGGTCAGGAGATGGCGCAGCAGGGTCGTTTTCCCGCTGCCCAGAAAACCGGTGAGGATGGTAACGGGCAGGGCGAGGGGTTCTTCGTCGGTCTGGCTCACGGCGCGGGCTCCCATGGCTGGCGGCGTTGATTTGTGTCAGGGCCGTTTATGCCGTCTCGCAGAAGGCTTGTCATCCCCCGGAAGGCGGCGCGGCAAAGGGCGGTATCAGAAAATCGACAGGCCGGTTTTCGTGGTGAATAGCTCTAATGCCCTGGTCCCGACCAGCGAGTTGCCGGCCGCGTCCAGTTCCGGGGCCCAGACGGCGATTGAAAACTGACCCGGCAGAACCGCGACGATCCCGCCGCCAACCCCGCTTTTGGCGGGTAGGCCGACCGAATAGGCGAAGTTACCGACGGCATCGTACAGCCCGCAAGTCAGCATGATCGCGTTGACCCGCTTGGCTTCCCGTTGGGTCAGCACCTGTCTGTTGGCAATCGGGGAATGACCGCCCAGGACCAGCGGTTGCACGGCACGCACCAGATCGAGGCAGTTCATGGTGATTGCACATTGCCGGAAATAGACGTCCAGCACGCTGTCCACGTCGCCGGTGATGTTGTTGAAACTGCGCAGCAGATTGGCAAGTGCGGCGTTGCGATAGCCATGTTCCCATTCCGACAGGGCCACTTCCTCGTCGACGCGGTTCTGGTCGTTGCCGGAAAGCTGGCGGACGAAATCCGCCACGCGGCGCGGGGCGTTGGCGCTGTGGCTGGCAATGACATCGGTGACGACAATGGCACCGGCATTGATGAAGGGATTGCGGGGAATGCCGTTTTCATATTCCAGCTGCACCAGCGAGTTAAACGCCGTGCCGGAGGGTTCCCGCCCCACACGCGTCCATAGGTCCTCGCCCATGATGTCCATCGCCAGCATCAGGCTGAACAGTTTGGAAATGCTCTGGATGGAAAAGGGTGTCTCTGCGCTGCCGACGGAATATTCCGTGCCGTCGGCCAGCCTCAAGGCCATGGCGAACTGGTCGGGGGATACCCGCGCCAGGGCGGGGATATAGTCCGCAACTGCGCCCTTGCCGAAATAGGGCTGCACGTCTTCCTGAATTTCATCCAGGATCTTCTGAAAGTCCATTGTCGCGCCTTGCTTCTGGTCAGGGCCCGTCTGCATAGCTTCCTACGTGTGAAAGGGCAAGGGCGGTAATGGAGTGGGGCCGGTTGCCATCAAAGGTCAGACGCGTTAGCGTGTTTGTTGTGCGCTGCCGAAACGGCGCTGCAGCAAAATTAAAGGAAAGCGGGAAAAGAATGGATATGTCCCATGCCCATCACGAGGAAATCACCGGATATTTCCTCGAGGATCTGAAGGTAGGAATGTCGGCGGTTTTCGCCAAGACGATTACAGAGGCCGACATTGTCATGTTCTCAGGCGTGACCGGCGACATGAACCCGGTGCATGTGAATGAAGACTATGCCAAAGACACCATGTTCAGGGGCCGTATCGCCCATGGCATGCTGACCGGCAGCCTGATTTCCACCGTCCTGGGTATGAAAATGCCGGGGCCGGGCTGTATCTATGTCAGCCAGAACCTGAAGTTCATCGCACCCGTTCGTGCCGGTGACACCGCCCAGGCGCGCGCGATCATCACCGATATCGTCCCCGAGAAGAAGCGGATCGTCATGCGGACGACCGTGCATGTGGGCGGGACGACTGTCGTGACCGGCGAGGCGCAGATGATGGTTCGTTCCCGCGCGGAAGAGGAACTGAAGGAAAGCGCCTGACTTTTCCCCGATCAGTCGGTATAGGTAGCCTGAACCTTTGGCTGTCATGCGGAAGGTGCATACTATGGAATGGGCAATAGTGACGAGAATGCGGGGACCGGATGCAAATCGTCCGTGATCGGAAAAACATACCGTCGTCGGCCAAGGGCGGCGTGGTGGTTATCGGCAATTTCGACGGCGTTCATCGCGGCCATCAGGCCGTGATCGGGCAGGCCGCCGATCTGGCGGAGGCGGTCAAGGCGCCGTTGGTGGTGCTGACGTTTGAGCCGCACCCGCGCAGCTATTTCCGCCCTGACGATACCCCTTTTCGTCTGACCCCGTTCCAGAACAAGGCCCATCACCTGGAAGCCCTCGACGTGGATGTTCTGGTCGCGCTCGATTTCGGTGCGGAACTGGCCGGGATGGAGGCTGAGGACTTTGTCCGGCAGATTCTGGTGGCCGGGCTGGATGCTGCCCATGTGGTTGTGGGCTATGACTTCTGTTTCGGCAAAGGCCGCACCGGCACGCCTGACAAACTGCGCGAATGGGGCGGATTTCCGGTAACGACCATCTCGCCTGTCGCCAGCGCTGATGAGGAGGTCTATTCCTCCACCCGCATCCGCGACTATCTGCGCACGGGCCGACCGGGTCTTGCCGCGGCCCTTCTTGGCCGCCCGTTCGAGATCGAGGGAGAGGTCAATACCGGACGCCAGCTTGGCCGAACCATCGGATTCCCGACTGCCAATGTGGGCCTGGACGATTATCTGCGCCCGCTCTACGGCGTCTATGCGGTGCGGCTGGGACTGGAGCAGGGGGACGGCCATGTGGGCTGGTATGACGCGATCGCCAATCTGGGCAATCGCCCGACGGTGGACGGTGTCCAGGAACAGTTGGAAGTCCATATTTTCGATTTTGACCAGGACCTTTACGGCAAGGTCGTACGTGTCGCCCTGATCGAATTCATTAGGCCCGAACAGAAATTCGACGGGCTGGAGGCGTTGAAGGCGCAGATCGAGGAAGACTGCCATGTGGCGCGTCGCATCCTGCATACAAGGGCGGCGGGGGCGTGATGCGACCGGATCGCTGGCTGAATGCCTTGATTTTGCCTGTGGCGGAGCCTACATTCCCCGACATTATGCGGAATGGTTCCAAAATAGTGATTATTGCTGGTCGAATTATCGACCCGACCCCGCGTGGCTGATTGGCCCACGGGTGTCGGGAAAAAGGGCTGAGCGGACGCGGCCCGCAGCAGATAAAAATCCGTATTTCACGCGAAAACCGAACGTATTTTTCGAGAGCGTACAAGCATGACTGTCGACTACAAAGACACAATCTTCCTGCCTAAAACAGACTTCCCGATGCGTGCCGGCCTGCCAAAGAAAGAGCCTGAGATCATCGCGCGCTGGGAAAAACAGGGATTGTGGGACCAGATCCGCAAGAACTCCGAGGGCCGTGACCTTTTCGTCCTGCATGACGGCCCGCCCTATGCCAACGGCCATCTGCATCTGGGCCATGCGCTGAACAAAATCCTGAAGGATATCATCAGCCGCAGCCAGCAGATGATGGGCAAAAGCTCGCTTTATGTGCCGGGCTGGGACTGCCACGGTCTGCCGATCGAATGGAAGATCGAGGAACAGTATCGCGCCAAGGGCCTGGACAAGGACGAGGTGCCGATCAACGAATTCCGTAAGGAATGCCGCAACTTCGCCGCCAAATGGATCGATGTGCAGCGCGAGGAATTCAAGCGTCTCGGCGTGATGGGTGACTGGGACAACCCCTATATCACCATGGATTTCAAGGCCGAGGCGCAGATTGCCCGCGAGATCGGCAAATTCCTGATGAATGGCGGCCTCTACAAAGGCTCCAAGCCGGTCATGTGGTCGGTGGTCGAAAAGACCGCCCTGGCCGAAGCCGAAGTGGAATACAAAGAGCATAAATCCACGACGTTGTTCGTGCGCTTCCCCGTGACCAAGGCGGGCGATGCACTGCTGGAAAACGCAGGCGTCGTGATCTGGACGACCACGCCCTGGACCATCCCGGCCAACCGGGCGATCGCATTCGGCGCGGATATCTCCTATGCCGTCTATGAAGTGGCCGAGGTCGAGGAAGGCTCCGCTGTTGCCGCCGGTGAGAAGCTTGTCATCGCCGATGACCTGGCGGAAGATCTGCGTCAGCGTTTCAAGGTGGCAAGCTGGACCCGTCTGGGTCAGGCAAAAGGCCTGGATCAGACCGTCTGCACGCATCCGCTGCATAAGGCTGATGATGGCTATACTTTCGACGTGCCGATGCTGGAAGGCGATTTTGTCACAACCGAACAGGGTTCCGGTTTCGTGCATATCGCGCCGGGCCACGGCATGGATGACTATCTGCTGGGCCTGAAACACGGGATCGAAGCACAGCAGACAGTGGCCGAAGACGGCAGCTTCTATGACCATGTGCCGCTTTTCGCAGGCAAGGTGATCTATACGCCGGAAGGCAAGGTTGGCGACGCCAATGGCTCTGTCATCAAGGCGCTGGCGGAGGCGAGCAACATGCTGGCCAAGGAAAACATCCGCCACTCCTATCCGCATAGCTGGCGTTCCAAGGCCCCGCTGATCTTCCGCAATACCGCACAGTGGTTCATCTCCATGAGCCATAATGACCTGCGTGAAACCGCACTGCGCGAGATCGACAAGACGGCCTTCTACCCGGAACGCGGCCGCAAGCGTCTGCGCTCCATGATCGAAGGCCGCCCTGACTGGTGTGTGTCCCGTCAGCGCGCCTGGGGTGTGCCGATCCCGGTCTTCGTCAACAAGGAAACCGGAGAGCCGCTGCGTGACCAGAGCGTGATCGACCGTGTCGCCGCGGCCTTCGAGGAAGAGGGCGGGGATGCCTGGTTCAGCCGGGATATCTCCGATTTCCTCGGTCCGGATTACGATGCCAATGACTATGAGCAGGTCAAGGATGTGGTCGATGTCTGGTTTGATTCCGGCTCCACCCACACCTTCGTGCTGGAAGGGCGTGACGACCTGAAATGGCCGGCGGACCTTTATCTGGAAGGCTCCGACCAGCATCGCGGCTGGTTCCACAGCTCCCTGCTGGAGGCCTGTGGCACCCGTGGCAAGGCCCCTTACGAGGCTGTGCTGACCCATGGTTTCATTCTGGATGAAAAAGGCCGGAAGATGTCCAAGTCGCTCGGCAACGGGATCGAGCCGGAAGACGTCAATAACCAGTATGGCGCGGATATCCTGCGTTTGTGGGTGGTCTCCGAAGACTATACGCAGGACCTGTCTATTGGCCCGAACACGCTGAAGCAGTTGGGCGACTATTACCGTCGTTTCCGCAATACCTTCCGCTGGCTGCTGGGCACGCTGACGGCCTTCGATCCCGCCAAGCGCGTGACCGATGTGGCCACCATGCCTGAACTGGAGCAGTGGCTGCTGCATCGCCTGCAGGACATGGACGCCATCGTCCGCAAGGCGGCAACGGAGTATGACTTCCACAGACTGTATCGTGAGGTTCATGATTTCTGTAACCTGGACCTGTCGGCCTTCTATTTCGACATCCGCAAGGACGCGGTCTATTGCGATGCGCCGAATGATCCGAAACGTCTGGCCTGCCTGAGTGTTCTGGACGAGGTTTTCTCTCGCCTGACCACCTGGCTCGCGCCGATCCTGTGCTTCACCGCGGAAGAGGCTTGGTTGACCTACACCGGCGATGCAGAAGGCAATTCCGTCCATCTGCGCGATTTCCCGGAAACGCCGGCCTCCTGGCGTAATGAGGCGCTGGCGGAGAAGATGGAAAAGGTCAAGGCCGTGCGTCGTGTTGTCCTCGGGGCATTGGAGATCGAACGCGCGGAAAAGCGCATCGGTGCCAGCCTGCAGGCCGCCCCGACCATTTATGTCTCTGCTGATTATGAGGCGGCGCTGGAAGGTGTCGACCTGGCAGAGGTGGCAATCACCTCCGGTGCTGAACTGGTTGTCGGTGCGGCACCGGAAGGGGCCTTCACCGTGGCGGATGTGGCCGACGTGTCAGTCGTCCCGGCGCTGGCCGATGGCGAGAAATGTGAACGCTGCTGGAAAGTCCTGCCGGAGGTTGGCAGCAATGCCGCCCATAAGGATGTCTGCGGGCGTTGCGCGGATGCTGTCGATGCCGTCGCAGCAGCGGCCGAGTAATCGGCGATGTTACGCTTCGGATTGCTGATCGCCCTTGGGACGCTGGCCCTCGACCAGATCACCAAATGGTCCGTGATGACCGGCTTGTTCGGGTTGCCTTTCTGGCAACCCGCGCCGGGCTTCCCCTGGGAAGACGGCGTGACGGTCACCGGCTTCTTCAATCTGGTGACGGTCTGGAACCGGGGAGTCAGCTTTGGCCTGTTCAGCAATGCCTCCCATATCGGCCCCTGGGCGCTGTCCGCCGTGGCGGCCGTGATTTCGGTGATCCTGGTTTTCTGGCTGCGCAAGACGGAAAACCGTCTGCTGGGCGTCGGACTGGGGATGATCCTGGGCGGGGCGATTGGCAATGTGATCGACCGCGTGCGTTTCGGGGCTGTCTTTGATTTCCTCGATTTTCACGCTGTCGGGTATCACTGGCCCGCCTTCAATCTGGCCGATTGCGGTGTGGTCGTCGGGGTCTTTTTCGTCCTGTTGGACGGAATATTTGCAAGGGACACGGTGCGTGAGTAAACTGTGCCCGGAATTTGAACGTTTGGTGTGAACGGAATGCGGAAAAGCGGAATACTGATCGCAGGTGTCTGCCTCCTGGCCTTGAGTGGTTGCGGTGGTCAAAGTGCGGGTAAAATTCTGGGGCTGGAAAAACGGTCGCCGGATGAATTCACCGTGGTGAGCCGCGCGCCGTTGACGTTGCCGCCGGATTTCGGTCTGCGTCCGCCTGACCCCAATGCGAAGCGCAGCCGTGAACAGATCGCCCGTGACGAGGCGGAAGCCGCCCTGTTCGGGAAGAAGCGCAAGCGTGAACTGGTCGAGCGTTCCCAACGGGAATTTGATCAGGGTGAGTTGTCGCTTCTGGCCAGCGCTGATGCCTTGGCGGCCGACCCCAATATTCGTGAGGTGGTGGATGATGAGTCTGCGACCCTGGCGGTTGAGGCCGACTCCTTCGTTGACGATCTTCTCTTCTGGAAAGACAAGGAGCCTCTCGGCACTGTTGTCGATGCCAAGGGTGAGGCACAACGTATTCAGGAAAACCAGGGGCTGGGCCGCTCGGTGGAAGAAGGCGACACGCCGATGATCCGCCGTGAGGGTGAAGACAGCACCTTCGACTTCGTCTGGCCTTTCTAAGGCCAAACGCATCTCCCGAGACTTTCAGGTTGAAAATCGTGGTTTTTGCCTGAAAATTGCCATGTTCCCTTGTACCATTCAGGGGATGGCATGGTATTAAAGGCCCCGATATGACCTTCACGAAATTCTGTGCCCGGAACTTTACCGGGCTGTTGTTGCTGGTGCTTTCCGTTGGATTGGCCCAGGCCGCTGTTTTTAACCCGAAAACCAAGACGTTGGAAAACGGCATGCAGGTGGTGGTGGTGGAAAACCACCGGGCGCCGGTCGTGACCAATATGGTCTGGTACAAGGTTGGCGCGATGGACGAGCCGCCGGGCAAGTCCGGTTTGGCGCATTTCCTGGAACATCTGATGTTCAAGGGAACCAAGAACCTGGCACCGGGCGAGTTTTCGGCAACGGTGGCGCGCAACGGCGGCACGGAAAATGCCTTCACCACACAGGATTATACAGCCTACCATCAGTCGATTGCCTCCGATCGTCTGGAGCTTGTTATCAAGCTGGAGGCGGAGCGTATGGTGAACCTGCGCCTTACGCCGGAGGATATCGAGCCGGAACGTCAGGTGGTGCTGGAGGAACGGCGCAGCCGGGTGGAAAACAACCCGGGTGCCCGCCTGTCGGAACAGGCGATGCCGGCGCTTTATTTCAATCATCCCTACCGCATTCCGGTGATCGGCTGGGCGCATGAGATCAAGGGGCTGAGCCAGCAGGATATCGTCGATTTCTATAAGACATATTATGCTCCCAACAATGCCATCCTGGTGGTTGCAGGCGATGTGAAGCCGGAAAAGGTTTTCGCCCTGGCGGAGAAATATTTCGGCCCGCTTCCGGCCGTTGATCTGCCCGAACGCCCGACATGGGTGGAACCGCCGCATGAGGCGGACCGCGAGGTCACCCTGCGCGACGCCCGCGTGACGCAGCCGTCCTGGTCATACCGGATGTTTGCGCCGGGCTATCACTCCGACGATCACAAACGCGGTTATGCGCTGGAGGTTCTGGCGGATATTCTGAGCAGTGGCAGCACAAGCCGCCTTTATCGTGCCTTGGTGGTGGAACAGAAACTCGCCACCAGCGCAGGCGCCTGGTACGACCCGGACCAGCGCGGGCCCGCCTTGTTCGGCTTTTACCTGTCGCCGCGTGAGGGAACTGACATCAATGCCGTTAAAACGGCCCTGTGGGCAGAGGTGGATCACCTTGTGAAGGATGGCGTGACCCAGGACGAAGTGGATCGGTCGATCCGCCGGATGCAGGATAATGCCGTTCTGGCGCTGGACTCCCTGTCCCGCCCGGCCCGGACCCTGGGGGCGGCGCTGGCAATCGGGATGACGATTGACGATGTGGAAAACTGGCCGGACCGGATCAGTGAGGTGACATTGGAAGATGTGAACCGTGCGGCGCGGGACCTGCTGTCAGACCATCACGGCGGCTTGGAAACCAGATTGCTGCCTGCAGAAAAGGCATCTTCGAAGAAGGAGAAAGGCGCATGACACGCATTCTTGCCGCTCTGGCATTGGTCGTCACCTTCTTCTCTGCGCCTGTCGCCTATGCGGTCGATGTTCAGGAAGTAATCAGCCCCGGTGGCATCAAGGCATGGCTGATCGAGGATAGCAGCCTGCCGGTCACGGCCATTGAATTTACGTTCAGGGAACATGGCGCGGCCTTGGACCCGAAAGGCAAGGAAGGCCTTGCGGATCTCACGTCCAGCCTGATTGACGAGGGTGCAGGCGATCTGGACAGCCAGGCTTTTCAGGGGGCGTTGCATGACAAGTCCATGCGCCTGTCTTTCTATGCCGGTCAGGACGGGTTTGGCGGTTCGTTCTACAGCCTCAACCGCTATCGCGATGAGGGCTTGGACATGCTGCATCTGGCGCTGACAAACCCTCGTTTTGATGCAGAGCCTGTGGATCGTATCCGCAGCCAGGTCCTGGTCGGGCTGAAACAACGGCAAACCGATCCGAACTTCATTGCTCATAAGACACTGATGGCGCAGTTGTTCCCCGATCACCGTTATGGACGTTCCACAGACGGCACGCCGGAATCCGTGAGCGCGATTACCGTAGATGACATGCGCGATTTCACACGTCGGGCCTTTACCAGAAAGTCGCTGATTGTTGCTGTGGTGGGGGCGGTGACGGCGGACGAACTCGGCCCCATGCTGGATCGGGTTTTCGGCGACCTGCCGGAAGGGAAACCGGTTGTCGATACGGCAAAGACAGACCCTGTCCTGTCCGGTGGCCTGACAGTGGTAGATATGGATGTGCCGCAAAGCGCCATCAATTTTGCCCAGGCAGGCCCTGATCGCAGTGACCCTGATTTCTATGCTGCCACGGTCCTGAACTATATCCTGGGTGGCGGCGGGTTTTCTTCCCGCCTGACCGATGAAATCCGGGAAAAGCGGGGCTTGGTCTATTCCGTTTACAGTTCGCTTTATCCGCGTGACGAGGCGTCGCTCTGGTTTGGCGGGGCCGCAACCCGAAACGCAAAGGCCAAGGAAACCGTTACCGTCCTTCGTGACCAATGGCGTGAAGTCGCTGAAAAGGGTGTGACGGCGGAAGAGGTCAAGAATGCGAAAACCTATCTGACCGGCTCCTATCCCCTGAGTTTCACCAATACCAGTCACATTGCATCCATTCTGGTCGGTATCCAGCGGGAGGATTTGGGGATTGATTATATCAATCGCCGTAACAATCTGATCGAGGCGGTGACGCCGGGGGATGTGAACCGGGTGGCGAAGAAATTCCTGACGCCGGATAAACTATCCATCGTTGTGGTGGGACGGCCCGATGGGCTGTCGACGGACGGCCCTTCGTGAACTATATATACCCGATTGTTTTTAAGTTGTGCTGGCCGGTTCGGGAGGGTATCCGGCTTGCTGCCAGTCCAAGGGGGGCTTAGTATCGCCAGATGTCACACGGGCGTATTCCATATAATCAAGAAATCGACAATTGCCTGAGCGAACAGATCGGCGACGTTGGAATCACAAACGCCGAACTGGGTGCTTTGCTGGATGAAGCGCAAGGCGGACTTGCGAAAGTCAAACAGGCTTATGAAAGTGACAGCCTGCCGATCCTGAAACTTCCGGCCCAGCAGGCCGATCTGGACCCTCTGCGGCCGATTGCGGAGCATTACCGCACCAGTTTCAAAGACGTGGTTATCCTAGGGACAGGCGGGTCCAGCCTTGGCGGGCGGGCCCTGCATGAAATGGCCTATCCCCGTCGTGGCGGTGGCACCAATGGCGCGCCCAACCTGCATATCGTCACCAATGTGGACCCGTTCAGCTTCTATGCGTTGTTTCAGCGCCTGAACCCGGAGACCACCGGCGTTATCGTAATTTCCAAATCCGGTGGCACGACGGAAACCGTCATGCAGTTCCTGGCGATCCTTCCCGGATTTCGCGAAGTCCTGGGCGATGCGGCGCTGAAGAACCATTTCACGGTGATTACAGAGCCCAAGGACAATCCGCTCCGCCGATTGGGAGAACGTTTCTCGCTGCCCGTTCTGGATCATGATCCCAAGGTCGGTGGCCGTTATTCCGTGTTGAGCCTGGTTGGCATGCTGCCTGCGATGATTTCGGGCCTGGACCCGATGGATGTGCGTGGCGGCGCGCAGACCGTATTGGAACAAAGTCTGGCTGCGGCTCATCCCAGTGAGGCGTTGCCCGCGATCGGGGCGGCAATCAATGTCGGCCTGGCACGGCATCGCAATGTCACCAGTGCGGTAATGCTGGCCTACAGTGACCGGCTGGGGTCTCTCGCCCGTTGGTATCGCCAGCTTTGGGCGGAAAGCCTGGGTAAGAAGGGGCAGGGAACGACGCCGATCTATGGCACTGGCCCGGTGGACCAGCACAGCCAGTTGCAGCTTTGGCTGGATGGCCCGAAAGACAAGATGTTCACCGTCCTCGGCGGCCCCATTGCGCATGGTAGTGAACCAATCCAGGCCGATCTGGCCGATGATCCGAAACTGTCCTATATGGTTGGCAGTACGCTGGGTGACCTGATGGATGCATCCCGCCGGGCGACGGCGGAAACATTGGCCCATAACGGCTGTCCGGTGCGCCTGATTACCATTGGCGATATCAATGAAAACAGTGTCGGCGCGCTGATGATGCATTTCATGCTGGAAACCATTCTGGCGGCCCATCTGATGCAGGTCGATCCCTTCGATCAGCCGGCGGTGGAACACGGCAAGGTCCTGACCCGCCGCTATCTGGCGGACATGAACGGGCACAGCTAGGGTCTGATTGAGTAAACATGGCAAATATTCGTCGTCTGCCGGATAAGGTTATCAACCGGATCGCCGCGGGGGAGGTGGTTGAACGGCCCGCCTCTGCGGTTAAGGAACTGGTAGAGAATGCGATTGATGCGGGATCGGACCGGATTGACGTTCAGGTGCGCGACGGCGGCAAGTCCCTGATCCGTATTACCGATAACGGCTGCGGGATGAGCCCGGACGAACTGCCGGTGGCGGTTGAGCGCCATGCGACCTCCAAGCTTCCAGACGATGATTTGTTTTTCATCTCCACATTGGGTTTCCGGGGCGAGGCCTTGCCTTCCATCGGTTCCGTCAGCCGCATGACCATCACCTCCCGCCCCAAAGATGTGGACAGCGCCTGGACAATTCATATCGAGGGTGGCTCCATTCGCGGGCCTGATCCGGCGGCGGGCTCGCCCGGCACGCGGATCGAGGTGAAAGACCTTTTCTATGCGACCCCGGCGCGGTTGAAATTCATGCGGTCGGATAGGGCGGAAACCAGTGCGATCCTGGATGTGGTACAGCGGCTCGCCATGGCGCATCCCGGTGTTTCCTTCACCATGAATGACGGTAACCGTGACCGGCTGAAGGTCAGCGGCGCGCAGGGTGATATGCTGGACCAGCGCCTGCGCCGCCTGGGCGATATCATGGGACGTGAGTTTGCGGAAAACGCCCTGGCGATTTCCGCAGAACGTGACGGCGTCACATTGACCGGCTATGCCGGTCTGCCGACGCTGAACCGTGGCAATGCGATGATGCAGTTCCTCTTCGTCAACGGCCGCCCGGTGAAGGATAAACAACTGACCGGGGCGGTGCGTGCCGCCTATCAGGATTTCCTTGCGCGCGACCGACACCCGATGCTGGCCTTGTTCCTGGAGGTGGAACCGCGCGCGGTTGATGTGAATGTGCATCCGGCCAAGACCGAAGTGCGTTTCCGGGAGCCGGGCTCTGTGCGCGGGTTGATCGTTGGTGCCCTGAAGCATGCGCTGGCGGAGGCCGGTCACCGGGCTTCGACCACGGTTTCGCAATCGGCACTGGGATCGGTACGCCCGGGTTCGTCCCTGCCGCTTTCCGGTGGGGCATCCTTCCGCTCGCCGACGCCGATGTCATCCGGTCATGGCGGTGGCTGGAACGGAAGCTATGGCTATCAGCCGCAGCCACACCCGTCTGCCGGTCTGATGGAACGCGCCGCGGAATTCCAGTCCCCTGACGGGCAGGCTCCGGCCTTTCATCCGGCGGCCCCCGCCAGCGGGTCCTATGCGGAGGCCAATGCATCGGAGGCCTATCATGAGGCACACCGGTCCGAAGAGGCCAAGAGCTATCCCCTCGGCGCAGCACGCGCGCAGTTGCATGAGACCTATGTGGTCGCCCAGACCGATGATGGCATCGTGATCGTTGATCAGCATGCCGCCCATGAACGGTTGGTCTATGAACGCATGAAAGAGGCAATCGCCGCAGAGGGTGTCAAACGCCAGGGGCTTTTGATCCCTGAAGTGGTCGAGCTGGACGAGGATGCGGTCGAACGGTTGGTGAAACGGGCTGACGACCTGGCGAAGCTGGGGCTTGTGCTGGAGGCTTTCGGCCCTGGTGCGGTGGCCGTGCGCGAAACGCCGTCACTGCTGGGCGAGGTGAATGTCCAGGGCCTGGTAAAGGACCTGGCGGACGAGTTGGAAGAACTGGGCGATACCTTCAGTCTGAAGGAAAAACTGGAAGAAGTTTGCGGAACCATGGCCTGCCACGGTTCTGTCCGGTCCGGCCGCCGGTTGAACCTGGATGAGATGAATGCGCTTCTCCGCCAGATGGAGGCTACGCCCCATTCCGGCCAGTGTAACCACGGACGTCCCACCTATGTGGAGCTGAAACTGGCGGATATCGAGCGTCTTTTCGGACGGCGTTGATTCCAATTATGTCTTGGTTGACCAAAATCATGCGACATCTAGTCGTTGGACATCATAGTGCCGTCCCGTTATAGGTCGTTATGCATGTACCAATGCCCACAGAATTGAGTGTGTTTCTATGAGTGAGATCAAACCCCTTCTGCCCCTTGCCGCCGCAACGGGGATCAGCATCATCGGGTTGGGGACGATCATCCCCTCTCTGCCGTTCTACGCGACCTCCCTTGGGGCCGGTCCGGATGTGGCGGCGATGATCTTCTCTGTCTTTTCCGCAGCCTCGCTGCTGTCCGCGCCCTTCTGGGGGATGATGTCCGACAAGGTTGGCCGGAAGCCGGTTATGGTGATGGCGGTGTTCTTCACCGTGCTGTCCTACCTTTGGATGGCCCATGCCGGGTCGCTTTGGGAGTTATACGCCAGCCGTATCATGGCAGGTCTGACGGCGGGCTGGATGGCCGCCAGCCAGGCCTATGTCGCCGATGTTACCAGCCCGGAAAACCGGGCCAAAGGCCTGGGGCTGTTGGGCGCTTCCTTCGGGATCGGCTTTACGGTCGGTCCGATCATCGGGGCGATCGCAACCCATGGCGACCATGTGAATTTTGCCCTGCCTGCCTATATCGCGGCGGGGTTTGCGGTCACCAGCCTGTTGGTGACACTGTTTTTCGTGAAAGAGCCCAAGCGCCATCATGAGGTTGCCGGGCGCCATCGTCTGCAGTTGTTGAAGGACCCTGATCTGGCGCGGTTGATCGTACTCTACTTCCTGGTTTTCCTGATGTTCACCGGGGTCGAAGGTATCTTCGCCCTCTGGGCCAAGGCGAATTTCGGCCTCGGTCCCAGCCAGGTCGGCTATTTCCTGGGATATTCGGGTATTATCATGATTCTGGTGCAGGGCGGAATTGGCCGTGCCGTCGCCAAGCGCGGTGAGGGCAAGGTGACCGTATTCGCCATCTGCTCGCTGCTTGGAGCCTTTGTCAGTGCGCCCTTCATTACCGGCCCTTGGGGCATCCTGATCCCGATGGGGCTGTTTGCTCTGGCCATGGGGCTGCATAACCCGGCCATGCAAAGCCTGCTCAGCCGCCTGGCCCCTGCAGGCCGTTCGGGTGGTGTGATGGGCGTTGCGCAAAGCACCATGAGCATGGCACGGATCGCTGGCCCGGCATGGGCCGGTGCGGTCTTCACCCATTTCGGGGCGGATGCGCCATTCTATCTGGGGGCGCTGCTGCTGATCCCGATTATCATCTACGGCATGCTGGCGACCGGCAGGGCCCAGCAGGCCGTGGCCGATCGCGTCGATGGTGTTCAGGTGGAAGCCTGACGGCGAGAGACCCTAGCGGCGGAGAATTTCAGGGGCGTGGCGGTTTTCCCAGCCACGCCTTTGCAATTCCGGCACATTGTCGTTCTGCTGCGGATAGCCCAGGCAGAAATAGCCTATGAACTGCCAGTTCTCCGGCACATCCAGCGCCTGATTGATGAAGTCCGGCGTCAGGATCGACACCCAACCCAGGCCCAGGCCTTTGGTGCGGGCGTAAAGCCACAAAGTGTGGATCGCCATGGTGCAGGAATAGGCCAGCGTCTCCGGCATGGTCCGGCGGCCGAGGCCCGCGCCCTGGTCCGGGTCCGGGTCGCAGAAGACCGCGAGCTGAACCGGGGCGTCGTGAAGACCGGACAGTTTCAGGGAGGCATAGGTTTTGGCCTTTTCCCCCTCGTAGTCGCCCAAGGCGGCGGCGTTTTCCTGTTCGAAATTCGATGTGATTGCGGTCCGGCGCTCCGGGCTGTCCACGATGACAAAGCGCCAGGGCTGGCTGAGGCCTACAGAGGGGGCGAGATTGGCAACGTCCAACAGCTCCTCCAGCATGCCGTGGGGCAGCGGGTCCGTCTTGAAATGCCGCACGTCGCGTCGCCATTCCAGCAAGTCATGGAAATGATGCTGAAAATCGGCGTCGAAAATGGGGGGGAGGGCTGTATCACTCATGTGGTTAATCTTGGTCCACTGCGGTCATGAAATACAGTCTGGCCGCGCCATATTTCCGCTCGTCCACGACGGTTAGCGTCTCCGGCGGGGTGAAGCTTTCCTTTGGATCGGTCTGTACGATGACCAGTCCGCCTTCGGCCAGCCAACCATTGTCCAGCAGGGCCAGCAATGCCGGTTCAGACAGGTTCTGCCGGTAGGGGGCGTCGAGAAAGACAATATCGCAGGGACTGGCTGCCCGTCCGGGTGCGGTGGCGTCGCGGGCAACGATAGTGCAGTTGTCACGGGCGCGGCATTTGTCGATATTGGCTTTCAGGGCTGCGAGTGCGGGTTTGTGTTTTTCCACGAAGACGGCTTCCGCGGCACCCCGGCTTAGCGCCTCCAGCCCGATGCTGCCGGTCCCTGCAAAGACATCGGCGATCCGGCCACCCTTCAGGAGATGAGCGAATTTTCCGTGGACCAGCAGATTGAACAGGGCTTCGCGGGCGCGGTCTGCTGTGGGACGGGTGTCCTCCCCTTCAGGTGACTGCAGTTTCGCGCCACGGAAACGACCGGCAATGATCCGCATGGCCAGCCTCTACGCCTTTCCCTGAGGCTTTTTCGGGCCGGAACGTTTGGCCTGGACTTTGGCGCCAGGTTTGCGGGCAGCCGTTTTCGGTTTGTGGCGGCGGGGTTTGTTCTTCCGCGGTTTGGCTTTGGCCCCCTTGTGGGGGTTGCCCATGATGTCGCGGATCACGCCCGGGGTGACCTCATCAGTTTCACCGCGAGCCAGGGTGCCCAGGTTGAAGGGGCCATAGCTCACGCGGATCAGGCGGTTCACGCTGTAGCCCAGATGTTCCATCACGCGGCGGATTTCGCGGTTCTTGCCCTCGCGCAGGGAGATTGCGACCCAGGCGTTGGAACCCTGCTGACGCTCCAGTTCCGCGTCGATGCGGTCATAGTGGACACCTTCAACGGTAATGCCCGCCTTCAGGCTTTCCAACTTGGCCTCGTCCACACGACCGCGTACGCGTACGCGGTATTTCCGTTTCCAGCCGGTCTGCGGCAGTTCCAGCTTACGCGCCAGTTCCCCATCATTGGTCAGCAGCAGCAGGCCTTCGGAATTCAGGTCCAGACGCCCGATGGAAATCACGCGCGGCATGGATTTCGGCAGATTGTCGAATACGGTTGCCCGGCCCTTTTCGTCGCGCGCGCTGGTGACGAGACCGACGGGTTTGTGATAACACCACAGGCGGGTCGGTTCCTGTTTGGGCAGCGGTTTGTCGTCGACCAGGACGACGTCATCCGGGCCGACATTCACGGCGGGGCTGTCGATCTTGCGGTCGTTGACGACCACACGGCCTTCCTCGATCCAGCGTTCGGCCTCACGGCGTGAACAAAGGCCGGCGCGGGCCATGGCCTTGGCGATGCGTTGCGTCGCCTGGGAGGCGTCGGAGTCGGGCGTGTTTTCGGGGCGTTGTGTGCTCATGATGGCGGTCATATAGTCCAATTAGGGAGTTGGGAAAAGCCCGATCCATTGACCATACAGGAATAAAGTAGCGGATACAGAAAAAAGCGATGTTGCCAAAGACCGGAATGACCAATGGATATATGGCTCTTGCCATTGACGAGGCAAAGGCGGCGGCCACGCGTGGCGAAGTGCCGGTTGGCGCCGTTGTGGTCGACGTGGCCACGGGAGATGTGCTGGGCCGGGCCGGGAACCGGGTAGAGGAATTGAACGATCCCACAGCCCATGCGGAGCTGTTGGCGGTGCGTGAGGCCTGTATCCGCAAGGACAGCGCACGCCTGCCCGGTTGTGACCTCTATGTCACGCTGGAGCCTTGTGCCATGTGCGCGACGGCCCTGTCCTTTGCCCGTATCCGCCGGGTCTATTACGGCGCTTATGACCCGAAAGGCGGCGGGGTGGATCATGGCGCGCGTATCTATGAGCGCAACACCTGTCACCATCGGCCCGATGTAATCGGGGGGCTTTCGGAAAAAGAATGCGGCGATCTCCTGAAACTCTTTTTCAAGGACCGCCGCGACCAGACGGACTAGTCGAAGTTTAGGGGGGTAATTGGGGGCTGTCGCCCCCGGAGAGCAGAGTCTTGCGGGCTCTAGAATTTCGTCAGACCAACCAGCGGGGACTGCAGCGGTGTGATGGCTGCAGGGCGGGCCTGGGTTTTGCGCGATGCACTTGCCTGTTGCAGGTTTTTGCGGCGGAGGCGAAGAGCCGTAAACTTGAGGGACATCGGCCACTCCTTTCATCGTATTACAGGGGTGGAGGCGCGGGATTTGGGGGAAGCGCCGTCCATGACTTCCATATAGGACTGTGAATCTTTTATGACAAAGGAAGTCTTTTCATCCGAATCATGAATATATATTCATGGATCACTAATGATGGATAGGAGGGATGGATGCGCCCTTTGCCCCCGATTGCGGCCATGCGGGCCCTGGAAGCGGCCGCGCGGCATTTGAGCTTTACGCGTGCTGCGGATGAGCTTCACATCACGCAAAGTGCGGTCAGCCACCAGATCCGCCATCTGGAGGAGTTCTGGGGATTTCCGCTGTTCAAGCGGCAAAGCCGGGGGCTGATCCTGACAGAGCAGGGGGAGGCCCTCGCAGACGTGATCCGTTCTTTCCTGGAACAGATGGAGCAGACCCTTGGCCGTCTGACGGAAACTGAGGTCCGTGGTCCCCTGAAAGTCAGCCTGCTGCAATCTTTTGCGGTGAAATGGCTGGTGCCTCGCCTGCCGGACTTCCAGGCTGTTCATCCGGAAATCGATGTCTGGATTTCAACCAATGACGATCCTATTGATTTCGGTGAGGGCGAGGCGGATCTGGCCATTCGTCTGGGAGGGGGGAATTATCCCTCGCTTTTTTCAGAGCTTTTGCTGACGGAGAAAGTCTTTCCGGTTTGCAGCCCCCGCCTGGCGGAACGGTTGGGGATGCCGGAATGCCCCCGTGACCTGCTGCGTTATCCGCTGATGCTGCGCAATAATGAGGAACGAACGGCAACTTGGCAGGAATGGTTCCTGCGCGCAGGGGTGGAAAATCCGCAACTGGCGGATGGTCCGCGTTTCCCCGACACCAATATGGCGCTTCAGGCGGCGCTGGCTGATCAGGGCGTGGCTCTGGTGCGCAGTGCCCATGTTGGTGACGATCTTGAGGCCGGGCGATTGATCCGCCTGTTCGACGTCGATTACCCGTCGGCGTCGGCCTATTATCTGGTTTGTCCCAAAGGCCGGGAGAACCAGCCCAAGATCAAGGCATTCCGGGAATGGCTACAGGAAGAGGCAGCGGCTGCACGGTCAAGCTATGCCGCGCTGGGCATATAGGCATCTGTTGGGTTTTCGGGAGAAAATTTGGTCCAGATAAGCCTGTGGCCCTAACCTGGGGGGAAGGGGCGGTTAGGGCCACAGTCCTATAAGAGCTTGCGCTCTATCAATCGGGCATAAAGTGGATTGGCTGCAAGTGCCCGACTGACATTAAACTTTAATACAAGGGGCGTGCCAGTTTTTCTAATGTGTTGGCGAAAAAATGACAACCATTTGAAAAATATAAATATATTTTTTAAAAATGATAGTTTTTGAGTAATCTTCCCCTTTCGAAATAACCGCGGTCTTGTGGCTATTTGCAAATTGCAAAGAGTGTTTTTCGCATTTTGCAAAGATTATTTTTGCATTTTGCGAAAACGACATATTGTTGAGTGGATTCTAATTGACTCTACTATTGCGAATATTGCCCGCGCGGTTGGATTGTCGCGGTGAAGAGTTACTCGCCCGCTGATCAATAAAGGCGGATTATTGCCCCTGTGATGCCGGCCCAGGGCACCCGTGAGGGCATATAAAACAACTGCGGGATCAGGGCGATCCCGCAGTTCTGGCTTTTCAGTGCCCGTACGGTCTTAGTGGGAGAACAGGACCGGGACGGTCATGTGGCCCAGAAGATAATGGGTGACGCCACCCAGGATCACTTCACGGAGGCGGCTGTGGCCGTATCCGCCCATGACCACCATGTCATATCCGCCTTCGGCGACTTCGTTCAGCAGCATGTCACCGACATCGACGCTGTCGGAGACGGTTTTGCCGGTCTTGGCTTCAATGCCATGTTCGCTGAGATAGACGGCAATATCCGCGCCGGGGATGTCTTCATTCTTTCCCGGGTTGGCGGACAGGATCGTGACATTGTCTGCCTGTGCCAGGAAGGGCAGGGCATCCTTGACGGCACGTGCGGCTTCGCGGCTGCCGTTCCAGGCGACGAGGATCGATTTGCCGATGTCTTTCTGCACACCGATATAGGGGACGATCAGTACCGGCCCACCGGCCCCCATGACCACGGCATCCGGGAAACCCTCATAGGCGCCCGCGTCAACATCCGGGTTCTCCTGCCCCAGAATGGTGAGGTCGGCGTAACGTGCCTGACCGGCCACAATGCGTGCCATATCCCCGTCACCCTGGACCCAGCCACTGCGATCCGTGCGGCCGGTTGCGCGCATCTTCTCGTTGAATTTCTCTTCCGTTGCGGCCAGGGCGCGGTCCTGTTCGGCGGACATGGATTCATAAACGTCCGGCGGAACCTGCGCGGCGGCAAAACTGGGTACATAGATCGGGGCTTTGACCCCGACAGCGGTCAAATGGGCATCAAAGCGGTCTGCCAGCGTTGTAGCAACGCCCAGGCACTGCTTACCTTTTTCAGACTCATCAAGATGCACAAGGATTGTGTTGATTGACATGATGTTCCTTCCCGGAATGGTTGGAGAATGTCCCGTATTGCACCTATCTTGAAACTAAACTCGATGGAGGGCAATGATCGATATCAATCCATATGCTACCTATATTTGACTAATATGGTCGGTGATTCCGGCGATGATTTGCTGATGGTCCTCAGGATGCAGTTCATGGCCGCCGCCATCGATCTCAATTATCCGGGCGGAACATGCCGCTTTGGCCAGCGCCCGACCGTGATCGATTGGGAAAATCGGGTCGGCGGTCCCGTGCAAGACGAGAGTTGGGCAGGTAGCATCCGCGACCCTGCCGAGGTTAAAATCGTCCGCAAAAAGGGAGAAATGATTTGTAGTGCTCGGGAAGTTGCGGGCCCGATCATAGTCAGCCTCAATAAACCGCCGCGTTGAATCCTTGTCAAAAGGGTGTTTCCGGCTGGTGATGACTGCGCATTCTGCCAGCATGAAATCGATGACTTGCTGCCGGTCGCTCCAGTCGACTGTTTCTCCGGTGGCTGCATGTTCCATATAGCGATTGCTTGGTGGCGGGAGGTCTTCTTCCACGCCCAAGGGAGAACTGCTGATTACAGTCAGCGATAATACGCGATCGGGGTGGCCGACAGCCAAATTCTGGGCAATCATGCCACCCAAAGACATGCCGACTATATGGGCTGCGGGAATGTTGTAGGCATCAAGGACATGAAGGGCATCATCGATCATATCGCAGAGTTTGTATCCCGGTTCGCCGGGTGGGTAATGGGTCGACTGACCTGTATCCCGATTGTCGTATCGAATAACGAAATGTCCATTGTCGGCAAGTGCCCGACAGAAACAGTCAGGCCACCAGAGCATGGAAGCCATTGCGCCCATGATTAGCAGGATTGGCGGTGCCGATATATCACCAAAACACTCAGTGGCAATTTCAGCTTTCGTCGCGGGTATTGTCCGTATCGACATATCCATCCTCTTTATCCTGACAGTGGAGTTAGCCGGCTACCAATAGTAGAACAATACTAATTGCATTATGCAAGTAGTTATTTATATGGCTAAGTCAAATGGTTGGGAGGTAGGATCGATGTTATGACGAGATTTTTTGAGAGTAATTTTGGCGAAGGTCGCGGGGATGTTGAGTTGCGCGACCCCCGGCATCGGGAGCTGTATTCCTATTGGGGGGAAAAGAAAGGCGATCGCAGAGTGCCTCGGCGTGCCGATATCGATCCGGTCGATATCCCGCGCCTGTTGCCCAACATCTTTATTTTCGATGTGATCCGGGAGCCGCGGGACTATGTGTTACGCCTACTGGGAACAAGTCTCGTTTCGGTTCTGGGGAAAGACTTCACCGGGGCGGCGTTTGATAAAATGTATCAGGGTGATACGGCCAAAATCCTGCGTTATCAGTATGATTGGATCGTCGATCATTGGGAGCCGGTGTATGACCGGTTGGATGCCGCATGGATGTCCAAGGATTACATCTATTACGACCGGCTGCTGTTGCCGTTGTCGGATACCGGTGAGCGGGTGGACAAGCTGTTGGGCTGTGCCCTGTTCATAACGTCATCGGATCTGGAGGAGGGCCGCTCCCGATAGGAGTAGCCCTCTCCACATGCAGGTTATTTACCCTTGTCGTCCGTATGCTTTTTGGACTGCTTCAGCTTTTTTTGCAGTTTCTCCTGCGCAGCCTGGATTTCCTGCCGGCGGCCTGCGTCGGCAATCGGGCGGTCCGGACGGGGGGCTGCGTTCAGTGCCCGCTGTAGATATGTCGCGGCTTCGTCATAGCGTTCCTCTTCGATCAGGAAGTCACTATAGAAATAGTTGGGGTCAATGCCGTCGGGATTGATCTTGAGGGCTGCTTTCAGATGTTCTTCGGCCTTGTCATTGTCACCGAAAGCAAGCGGCCAGCCCGGAACCTGATAATAGAGCGAGCCCAACGACGTATGGGCCGACCCGGCCAGGCTGGTGGGGTCGATTGCAAGGGCGGCCTCAAACAGTGCCTTGGCCTGCTTCACCTTGCCAAGCGCACCAAAGCCACCGTCGATACCGGCATCCGTCGACAGAATGATACCTTCCCAGATTTTGGGTTCAGCCCGTCCCGGATAGCTTGCGCTGACTTTCGCTGCATAGTCTTCAAGCTTGTGCAACCCATCCAGTTGCGTGTCCTCATTTGCGGTTTGATATTTGATTACTGCCCATTGCTTTTGCAGGTATTGGACCTGCTCAGACACCGGGTCTGCCTGCGTCGTGGTGGAAACCGGCAGCGGTGTCGCCTGTTCGGCAAAGGAGGCCGCGGGAATGGAGAAAAGGCAGGCGGTCATGCTGCCCAATGCCAGATAAGTCTTGATTTTCATGGTTCTGTTTCCGGTTTTCATAGTCATTAGCCGCCATTTCCGGTCATGTTGCAGCGCGTTGAACATGTGATTCCTGTTTGCCGTTCAGCGCAGATTCACCAATACGGCGGTTACTTTGCAGGCCGTTGTCCACGACCGATGGCAGCAGGGCGTTAAGCATTGCAAAAAAGCGTTCGGGCCATCCGAAGCGCACTTCTCTTTCGCGCCCGACGATTGCCTGGAAGGTGCGTTGGGCCACTTTGGCCGGAGAATCGCTTTTCACCTTTGTGCGCTGGTTGACCTCTGCCTTGATGCCGTTGTTCATCGGCGTGCTGACCGCGCGCGGCGCGATATGGGTAACGGCAATCCCCGTACCGCCTAATTCGCGGCGCAGGGAATCGCTGAACCCTTTCAGTCCGGCCTTGGCAGCGGCATAGCCCGTTACATGGGGCAGGGGGATCAATCCGACCATCGACCCCATGGTGACGATCTGGCCGGAATTACGCGCCTTCATGGCGGGAAGCACAGCCTGGGTCAGGCGCATCGGTGCCAGCATGTTAAGAGCCACCAGGCGGTCCATATCCTGGCGTTCGCAATAGTCCAGCACATTGTCACCCGCCATGTTGATCAGAATGTCAGGTGTATCCCGTTTCAGGCGCTCACAGACCGTGTCCAGGTTTTCGACCAGATCGCCGTCCCGCCTGCCACTGTAGACTGTCACATCCGCACCGGCCTTCTCCAGGAGCTGGACAAGCGGGGCACCGATACCGCCGGTGCCGCCGGTGATGAATACGGTTTTGCCCTTAAGCTGCATTGCTGAGGTTCCCTTCGTGGGGAATGGCGCGCAGGAGATTGGCAAACAGTCGGAAGGTATTTTGTGCGACTTCGATAATTGCCGCCTGATCGTCGGGATCAGTGATGGTATTCACCAGTTCCTCGTAGAATTTCATATGGCTGATATCCAATTCGCCATGGGAGAAGAGATAGGAGAATGCCTCCTCCGGCAGACCCAGTTTTTCCTTCACCGCCGATGCCCCGTGGTTGGCGATTTCGATGGATGTGCTTTCCAGCATGAAGACCATTCCCAGGAAGCCGACCGGATTTTTCCGGGTCATATAATCATAATTGTAGGCAATCAGAACCTGGGTCTCGAGGTTAGGTTTCGATTGCCGGGCCGCCTCTTTGTCACCACCGGCAGCCGCGATATCGTTCAAAATCCATTCCTCATGGCCGATTTCTTCGCTGATGTAGGAGGCGATTGCCTTGTGCAGCCGTTTTTTCTCCGGCGGCAGCTTGGACCCCATGGTCATCAGGAAGGGAACGGTATGGGAGACGTGATGGAAAGCCTCGGTCAGATAGGCGATATAGGTGTCGCGCGTGATGCTGCCCCGCAGTCCATCGACGAGCTGTGGCACATGGTATAAGCCTGCGCGGGCGCTGGCCGTTTCCGCGACCAGCCGGTCATAAAAGCTCATGGAGGATGTTTCCTTTGCATAGAGGCTCAGAATGGCGTCGCGGCGTGGGCGGCCGGTGCCGGTCAATAACCCGCTTTGCACGGTAAAGGGTGGTACGAGTTTGAAGTCCATGATCTGGGCGTAATCCGGCAGTGCGGCGTTGGTTCTGGCAACCGCGGCCTCTGCGTCGGCATTGGCACTTGTCTGAACCAACAGCGCGCTCAGATGCGGCTGTCCATCGCCATAGACGACGGCCTGGGCGATCTCAGGATTTGCCAACAGGGTTGCTTCGACCCATTCCGGAGACACATTGCGGCCATAGGAGGTGATCAGCACGTTTTTCGCCCGCCCGGAGATGGAGAGGAAGCCGTCATCGTCAATCGCGCCAAGGTCGCCTGTGGCGAAGGTCTCCGGCGCGGCCTCACCGACATAACCGAGGAATCCGGGATTCTTGATATGGATTTCACCATCAAGGACGGTTGCCTGAACATGGGGCAGGGGTTTGCCCACCGTGCCGGGTTTGCTTTGGTTAGGTGTATTCAGGGACACGACGGATGCGCATTCGGATAGCCCGTAGCCTTCATAGACCGGCAGTCCGAGGGCCTGTGCCTGCTGTAACAGGGCGGGGTCCACCTTGGACCCGCCCACGGCAACAAATTTGAGGTTCGGAAGTGGTCCTTTCTGGGCGACCTGCTTCATCAGCCCCCGCAAAATCTCAGGCACCAGTATGACGGAATTCGTACGGTGCCGGGTCAGTTGATCATGCAGGTCGGAATAGAGTGTCCCGAAGGAGGTGAGTGGCGTCAGTTGAATGGTGCAGCCCGCCAGCAGACCGGCATATACACCGGCCACATTTTCCAGCAACACAGCCAAAGGCAGGACACAGAGATGGCTTTCCACAAAGCCCTGGCCCAGGACGTCCAGAATGCTCTGGGCAACGGCTTCCATTGCCTTACGGGGAAGGCAGACGCCTTTCGGTTCGCCGGTGGTCCCGGAGGTATAGGTAACCTTGGCGGTGCCTTCAAACAGGCGGGTGGGGTCGTTGATCCCGGTTGGCTGCAGGCCCGCCGGTGTCGCCATATGGGAAACGGCGGATGTCTGGATTAGGTGGTTCACCTGGCCTTCCACGAAGAACGGCGGAACGGGAACAACAGGGATTCCGGCCTTCAGGGCGGCCAGATCCCAGAGGACCCAGTCTACGGAGTTATCCAGGGCGATGCCCAGGACCGAAACGTCAGAGAGGGAGGCTTCGCGTTTTTCGACCTCCGCATTCAAGTCGCCATAGAGGACGGTTTGGGTTTGGTCCTGAAGGGCAATCTTCTGGGCCGGATGGGAGAGCAGCGATTCAAAGAGCATTCGTGCGGTCCGTAATCAGGAGAGGGAGGTTTTGTTGGTTGTTGTCAGGGGAATTGGCCAATCGCTCCACGCCCCGTGCGACCGACCCTACCAGGACGCGGGGGCGGGTTTCGTAATAGCTGCCCCAGGTTTGGTCAGGATCGCGTGCAACGTCTTCGGCAGCGCTGCAAATCACCTGCGGTTCCAGTCCAAGGCGGTTGAACAGGCGGTGGAGGAAGACCGTCCCTGTGACCGCGGTGTAACTGATGCCTATGTCGTGAAGGTGATTTGCGAGCGCCGTGAAGAGTTGCAGGCAGGCGCCACGGCCATCTGCGGCGAGGTTGCCGACTTCGGCGACCTCCCGGCGCGGGCAGTGGAGAATCTCTTCTATCGGTACGCCTGTATAGCGTTCTAGAAACAGCGGTGAACAATCGGCATAGCGGAATCCCGCCGCGGCCGTGATGTCGCCGTCTTCGTTGCGGATGCTGATCAGGCCCGGATAGTTGATCTGGATGGTTGCATTGTACCGATCCCGGTATACGCGCTGGACGAAAGCCTCGATGGCCGTCCGTTCGCGCCCGTCCGGGCCGGTGATGACAATGGTTGATCGATTATGCGGCCGGGCCGGAGAAAACAGATGTTCCTTATAGGGGATTGAGGGGAGCGATGTGTTCTTCTCGTTACAGCTTCGCTTGGGCATATGGTTCGTCCGGTTCTGCAATCATTATTGAGCAAAGCCTAAATTGAGAACCTGACGGATAGCTTAAAAAGCGCAGAATGCCTTGGTCTTGCCATAATCATTGCGGCCCGGCGTGGGCCGGGCCGAGAATGTTCTGGCTGCTTTCAAGGTCGAAGGGTGTTTAGTTTTCGCGTGGCCCCACATGGGACTGATTGCGGGCCTCGGCCAGCTTCACCTGGCGGATGCGCTCACGGGCGCGGGCGCGGTTTTCCGGCGTCTGCTCATCATGGCAGGTCGGGCAACTGACGCCTTCTTCATATTTGTCCGATTGGCGGTCTTCGTCGGATACCGGGCGGCGGCAGGCGCGGCACAGGTCATAGTCGGTGAGTGACAGGCCATGGCCGACGGCCACACGTTCGTCAAAGACGAAGCAGTCGCCTTCCCACAGGCTTTCTTCTGCGGGCACCTCTTCCAGATATTTCAAAATGCCGCCCTGCAGATGGAAAACCTCTTCAAATCCCTGATCCAGCATATAGGCCGTGGATTTTTCACAGCGGATGCCGCCGGTGCAGAACATGGCGACCTTCTTGTGTTTCTTCGGGTCCAGGTTCTCCGCAACATAGTCCGGGAATTCGCGGAAGGACTTGGTGTTGGGATCGATCGCGCCCTTGAAGGTGCCAATGGCATATTCGTAGTCGTTGCGGGTATCAACAACCGTTACGTCCGGGTCGGAGATCAGGATGTTCCAGTCTTCCGGTCTGACATAGGTGCCGACCTTTTCGGTGGGGTTGGCTTCGGGGCGGCCCAGGGTCACGATTTCCTTCTTCAGGCGCACTTTCATACGCAGGAAGGGGGGCTCCTCGGCATGGCTTTCCTTGTGGTCCAGATCGGCCAGACGCGGATCGGCCCGCAAATAGCCCAGAACGGCGTCAATGCCGCCACGGGACCCGGCGATGGTGCCGTTGATGCCTTCCTTCGCCAGCAGCAAGGTTCCCTTGACCATGTGTTTTTCACAATAGGTCAGCAAATCCTCCCGCATGTCCTGATAGTCATGCAGGTCGGCGAATTTGTAGAGAGCGGCAACAACAATATCGGCCATGGTCCGGCTCTTGAGCTTCCTGAAGGTTGAAAATCTGCGCTTTTGCGCGGCGCTTTCATAAGCCCTTCACCGGAAAACCGCAAGGAAACCTTAAGCGATATCCCAGTGTTTGCCTGCGGTTTTAATGCCGTTCAAAGCCTTTAGCGACGGCATCAGGAGGGCTGCGCCATCCTAAGTGGTTGAATATTACCATAGCCCAATGCTGAGAGATATGCCTCCACTGCGCCGGAAAAACCCATCCACAGGGCGTCGGACGTGAAGGCGTGGCCGATGGAGACCTCCGCCAGCATCGGCACGGCCTCCTTGAAGGCCGACAGGTTTTCCGTGGTCAGGTCATGGCCTGCGTTCACGCCCAGTCCCAGGTCGTCTGTCGCTTTTGCCGCCGCGGCATAGTCAGCCAGGACATCCTGATAGGTACCGGTTTCAAAGGCATCTGCATAGGGGCCGGTATACAGCTCGATCCGGTCGGCCCCAACCTCGGCCACATAGGCCATCAGGTCGGGTTCCGGGTTCATGAACAGGGATACGCGGCATCCCATATCCTTCAGTTCACTGATGATCGGCGTCAGCCTGTCGCGGACCGCCTTGTTGCTCACGTCCCATCCATTGTCGGAGGTTGCGGCGTTCGGGTCATCGGGCACCAGTGTCGCCTGGTCAGGACGTACGTCCCGGCAGATCGCCATGAAATCGTCGAAGGGGTTGCCTTCGATGTTGAACTCGATGCCTTTGGCCTTGTGCCCTTCCTTGTCCAGCATGTTGGCAAGGTCATAAACATCCTGGCGGCGGATATGGCGTTCATCGGGACGGGGGTGGACAGTCAGGCCATGGGCACCGGCCGCGAGGATGGTCCGGCCTGCCTCTACGGGGCAGGGATAGCCCACATGACGTTGATTCCGCAAAAGCGCGACTTTGTTCAAATTGACGCTTAACTTTGTATCCATTGTCCGGCCTCTGTCGCCCGAATTATACCACAGTTGTCTAATTGGCCCCATACTAGTCGGGGAATACTGGAATTGAACAGGGCCACTATTCAGGCTTGCCGGGCTCAAAAGTGGACCGATAAGCCATTCGATTGCTATTGAGGGCTTGTCAGCCGGGTCATGTCCCTTATATCTGCGGAGCAATTTGTTAGTCCTGATAGGGAAGGTATGCCCAATGATTCGTAAGAACCCAAACGGAGACTTGCCCGTTATTTCGCCTGACGCCTATGTAGACAAGACTGCCATCGTCTGCGGCAAGATCATCATCGAAGAAGGGGTCTTTGTTGGTCCCTATGCCGTGATCCGCGCGGATGAGGTGAATGAGGAAGGTGATATGGAGCCGGTCGTTATCGGTGCCCACTCCAATATCCAAGACGGCGTTGTGATCCATTCCAAGGCCGGTGCCCGGGTCCAGATCGGCGAACGTTCTTCCATTGCGCATCGATCCATTGTCCACGGGCCATGTGTGATCGGTGATGATGTCTTCATCGGCTTTAACTCGGTCCTGTTCAACTGCGAAGTCGGCAACGGGGCGGTTGTGCGCCACAACTCTGTGGTTGAAGGCTGTGATGTGCCCGAACGGTTCCACATCCCGTCCACCACGACCATTCATTCCAACGACGATCTGAAAGACATCAAACAGGTCGACGCGGACCAGTCCACTTTCTCTGAGAGTGTGGTCGAGGCCAACAAAGAACTGGTCAAAGGCTATAAACGCCTCGGCAACGAGTTCTGATTATGAGATTTCCGGCGCGGCGGCCTTTGGTCAGCCGTGCCGGATCTTGAAATAGACCACCGTGCTGGCCAGCGCCAATGTCATGGCATTGGCCAGGATCATCGGCCAGTCACCCAGCATCAGCCCATAGGCCAGCCAGAGGCTGACGCCGCAGCAAAGCACCAGAAACATGGAAAGTGACACATCCCGTGTGGAACGTGTGCGCCAGACCTTGATGACCTGCGGCAGGAAGGAAAAAGTGGTCAGGCCAGCCGCCATATAGCCGATCACGATTTGCAGGGTATCCATCGAATGGGTGTCCTTTACGACTTGGCGCGTTTTTCCATGACAAGGAACAGGCGGAAGGACAACCACCGCGCCAGGAACGGCGACAGGGTTTCCTCCACATCCAGAATGCCTTTGACGGTGGATTCAGGGATCAACGAATAACCACCGCGTATATCGCTCAGCGGCCCGGCCAGCATGGATACCCAGCGTTGCTTTGTGATATGCAGCTGGGGGAAACGCTCCATGAAGGCGATTCTGTTTTCCAGTTTGGTGAACAACAGGGATGGCCGGGCAAGGTTGCGCGGCGGGCGTTGGTCATCGGCGAGCGGATCGACCTTGAAATTCATCCTGGCATCCCGGCCTAGACTGTAAAAAAGCCAGCTGACCAGTGTGATACCCGGTTCCATGATCACCAGATGGCCGCCGGGCTTCAAACCGGCCTGCGCCTTGTCGAAGAAGGCTGCGGGGTTCTTTGTTTGCCACAAGGCATCGCGGACCAGGATTGCGTCCAGACTGTCTGCCTCGACATCGTTTAGAACGTCACTGCTGTCGAGATTGTCCGCGTCGACGTAAGAGGCGTTGACCTTGTGGTCCAACAGGGAGGCAAATTCGTCACGATCACCACCGACCACGAGGATGGACGCATCATCCGTCAGCTCTGCGGCTTTGATCTGTCGCATCCAGTAATTATTGTCGACGGCCTTATGGGCGGCGCTACGGTCTGGCATGGGGCCTCTTTCGCTCCGGGAAATCAGGAAGGCAGGCAAAATGCTGCCCTGGGCCGTATATAGCGACAATTACGAAAAAATCGAGACCTATATTGACGCATCGGCAAATGCAGGGCGGAACAAGGGCCCGCCCTGCATTGTTATCATGCTGTTTGCCGCGCCAGTGGCCGGGATGGCTTTGCCTTGATCCGGACCCCGGCAACCGCAAGCGGGATGGCTGCCAGGACTAATATGACCTGGGCAACGAAAACGAAGCGATAGGCGGCAACTTCGCCATATCCCATCAGCTTTACCCCTTCGAACAGGATTTCGAGTGTTTCCAGGCCGAACTCCGTACCAAACATGATCACGAAGGCCGGTGCCAGGGTCATAAGCGGATTATCCTTACATTCCGCCATGACAAGCGCCACGATCACTGTCGTGACCATGCCCATGCCGGCAGAGGCAATCATCTTGGAGATATAGAAGAAATCCGCATTGATCAGGAGGTCGGGATAATAGGTGTATCCTACCGTTCCGATGATAAGCAGCAGAATGCCGAGACCCAACAGATAAGGCAGACTTTTTTCATTGCGGGTGAAGATGGCCCCCGCAACAAAAACCATCAATATCTGGGCGGCGGCACCATAGGTTGCCCGGTCCTCGATCAAGGTCGAGGAACAGAGATGCCGGACCAGATAGGCTGAATCATAGAGACCGGTCGTCGGCATCTCCAGAATGAAGAGTGATAGCATCAGGAACAGGGCGACAGGCGGCAGGTTCAGGCGGCTCGTGCGGTCCGCCCTGATATAGCGAAGGGCTGCCGCCAGCACGATCAGGGCGAAAAGTCCCATCAGGCCGAGGGTCGCCGGGGCATCCAGGCCAACGAAGGATACCGCCGCAGTCATCGCCTCGAAGGTAATCAGCCCGGCAAAGATGTATCCCAGGGCCTGGCGTGACAGGACGGAGGGCGGGGTGTCGGTGGAGGTTGCTTCCGTCTGGTGTGGGAATATCCAGTGCGACAGCAGCATGATGACAAGGGGAATGGCTGCAAATCCAAGGAAGAACTGCCCGGTGCCGACATCCTGGGCGACATATTTGACAAGCTGTGGCGTGATCAGGAAGGCGACCGGCTGGGCAGATGTCCAGATTGTAGTCAGGGCCACGCGGCTGGTCTGATCCGGGTTGCTGTTGATAGCTTGCTGGGCAAGCGGTGCAAAGAAGGCAATACAGAAACCGCCCAGGGTGAAGGTGGCGATCACGGCCAGTTCGCGGGTAAAGAGCGACGGGTTGATGATCATGACCACGCCAAGCAAACCGAAGCAGATCACGGACAGGGCCGCCGCCCAGAAGGATATTTTCCGCGCCCGCTGTGGCGTCAGGATGACCGGGGTCATCGCCAGGGCGAGAACCGCACTGCCGACCAGCAACTCAACCAGAATGCCGGTCTTGTCGACGGAGATATGCAAAAAGCTCGCGAAGGTGCCCTCGTCCGTGAAAATTGTAGACGTGACAACCGACTTGAGGGCATTGCCCAGAAAAACGAAACAGATCTGGACCATCCCGAAGAGGCCGAGCAGTCTTAACATACAGGTTACTCCGCGAGGCTGCGCATCATGTTTTCTGCCGCACGGATCGCCAGTGCCGCAATTGTCAGCGATGGCGCGTTGACCGGCATGGTCACATGGCTGCTGGAGCCCAGGATATACATATTGCGATGGTCGTGGGCGATCAGGTCCGCATCCACGACCGATTTCGTCGGGTCGGTGCCCATGATGGTCGTGCCGCCAATGATCGCGTTGGAAAGATAGGGTTCGTTATTCTGTACCTCTGTTGCGCCCATGGTCTCGAAGACTTTCAGGTTGATGTCCAGCCCGGCCTTGAGGCCCTGTTTGGTGTAATCGTCCATCGTGAAGGTCACCTTGGGCTTGGGCACGCCTGCGGTGTCTTTCTCATCTGCCAGTTCCACCCGGTTGTTCCAGTCGGCCAGCACCTCAGCCGAACTGTTCAGGCGCAAATGCCTCGACAGTTGTTCGGAGATTTTGTTGGCAAGTGCGGACCCGGTGAGACCATCCTTGATGAATTGCTGGGCCAGATTGGTGGCGTCGCTGTTGCCGGACCAGCCGTCATTCATGAAGCTGGTGCCGATGGCCGCCATATTTGAGCGGAAATCCCCGTCCCGCCGTTCGATCAGGCCGGAGGTCTGCTGTGGCCCGCGATAGGGATAAACCGGTTCCGCCGTCAGGCCCCAGGTATCCTGGTTGGCCTGGGTCAGCAGGTTGCGCCCGACAGCATCGGAGGAGTTGGCAGCACCGTTGGGGGCCGTCTCCTGTTTGGAGTTCAACAACAGACGCGGGTTCTCGATGGCATGGCAGCAGACCGCGAAAATTTTGCCTTTGACCCAGAAGGTCTCGCCATTGGGGCGCTGAACCTTAACACGTGTGACCTGTTGGTCGGGGCCGATCTCGATGAAAGTGACCAGTGCGTTGGTTTCCACCCGCGTTCCGGCCTTTTCAGCCTTTTCGGCATGAACGGACGCATCGTATTTGGCGCCGATCGGGCAGATGGGCACACAGGTGTTGTTGCCGCAGCAAACCGGACGGTTGTCATAGATTTCCGAATTGCGTGCATGGGAAAAGATACCTGAACGCAGGCCCAGCTTGTTCAGGGCCTTTTCCACCTGTTTATCCATATAGGAGGCGGGAATCGGTGGCATCTCGTAAGGGACTTCACGCGGTGCGCCCCAGACAAAATCCATACTGCCGGCAACGCCCCAACGCTTTTCCACGCGCTGGTAATAAGGCACCAGCAGGTCATAGTCGATGGGCCAGTCCTCAGCCACGCCATAGTCGGTCTTCATGCGGAAATCCGCCGGGCGCAGGCGATCGGCAAAGCCGGTCCAATGCCAGGAGGTGCCGCCGAAGATGCGCAGATAGGCCCCGATGAATTCATCCGGCCCGCCCTGGACGTAGAAATCGTCATAGCCGCCATCGGTCGGATGGGGCGCGGAAGGGATGCTGGGATAGGGCGACTGCGGCCCTTTCACCGGGTTGTTGTAGAAGGTTTCCACATAATCGTTGCGTGTTCGCCGGTCACCTGCTTCCAGCATCAGCACGTCGACGCCCTTGCGCGACAGGGTATAGGCGAGATGCGCCCCTGCCATGCCGGAGCCGATCACGACAACGGTTGCTTCCATGTCTCCTTTTACTGCCATGGTGCATGCTCCCAATGTCCGAAGGCCGGGCCGCCGCAAACCCCGGGCGGTTTGGTGAAACCGGTGGCATTCCAGGCCAGGCACCAGGGGTAGTAGAGGGTCTTGGATTCGTTATCGCGTTGCACTTCGCCCGTATAGAGGAAGCTGGTGATGAAGGTGATCTGCTCTTTCAGGGTATCGGCCTGGTCGCCCGCGCGGGTAATCGCCATTTCGATGGTCTGCCCGTCCATGGCGGCGACAAAGGCGTGACGCGCAGCGTTGCCGAATTTGCGGGTGAATTCGCTTTCCGCCGCGCGCAGCATGATGTCAGGGATATCGACGACGCCGCCGATCTGGCGGACCGCAGCCTCGAAAATCCGGCTGTCGGCGCCCAGGCTGCTGGCCTGTGCCTTCAACGCGAAAGGCGTGAAAGCCGCAGTCGCCAGCAGTTTTCTGCGTGAAAGTCTCATCGGCTCACCACAACGATGCCGCGGGTTTTGTTGGAGCTGGGGTCCTTGAGCATCATGGCCTCATGCAGTTCTGCGACCGTCAGCCAGACCGGCGGGTATTTGTATTTCGCAACATCCAGGATCAGGACCCGGTCGCTGTCTGCGTCATAGGCGGCGGCGGGCGAGATATGGCCGTCGCCAATCTGACCAAGCGGTTTACGGGAATAGTTGACGATCAGGCGCTTGTTCTTGTCGGAGAGCGCTGCTTTGATGATTTCGCGCAGCTCGTCAACGGACAGGTCCGAGGCGTGTTTATAGCTGGCTGTCACCCCCAGATTGGTCAGGAAGGTGGCGATCTGCGGCAGGACAAGGCCCTCATGGTCGACCATGGCATAGGATTTCACCGCCTGGTTTTCCGGGGTGAAAATCTCGTCCTGGGTGAACAATGCATAGGGGTAGAGCTGCTGCGGCTTGGGCCGTTCGACGCCCAGGCTGTTGAGGACGGCGGCCATGGTTGCCGGGCCGCAGAAGGTTTGCACCTGTTCGAATTCCAAGTAGCTCGCCAGACTGAAATAGTCCGACTGTATCTCGGAATGCATGAACAGATCCTGGCCTTCCGGCTCAATGAGGTAAAGCAGGTCATCCTTGGCCTGTGCAACAGTGCTGAAAGCCAGGCCCGCTGCCAGGGTGATTGCACCGATAGAGGCGGTCATCCGTTTTGTCATGCTGATCATTTCTGTTCCCCAAACCAATCTGCCAAAGTTTTCAGATCCTCGTTACTCAGATCCTTGATGATTTCCTTCATGACCAGGGCCTGTCCGCCGTTGCGGTTGCCGGTCTTGTAATGTTGAAGCGCGTTGTAGAGATACAGCGGCTGCTGACCGGCGATGATCGGCACATCGGCCAGCAAGGGTTTGCCGGTCGCACTGTGACAGGAAAAACACTGATGGGCTTTTGCGGGAACAGTCGATTTGCTGTCATCCGCATAAGCAGCGGAGGCCATCGCCAAAGAGGCCGCCAGGATGGTGGCGGCTAGGGTTTTTGAGGTCATTGGGTCCCCCCTCATGCTTCGATATTCACATTGATCATCATGCCCGTGTCCTCATGGGGCAGGATGTGGCAATGCATGACATAACGCCCGTCGAAATCCTCGAACCGGGTGCGGAAAACAACCGTGCCGCCGGCAGGCACCGCGACGGTATCCTGCCAGGGTTTACGGGGGTCGGGCACGCCGTTGATCGACATCACCTGGAACGGGTTCACATGGATATGGATCGGGTGCGGAAAGGGCGTGGTGTTGATCAGCGTCCATTCCTCGACATCCCCGACCTTGGCCACCACGTCGTCGCGGCGTGGGTCGAAGGGTTTTCCGTTGATGGTGAATTCGGTGTCGTGGAAGAAGCCTTTCACCTCCGACACACCCAGGACCATTTTGCGGTGGCCGGTGATCTCGTCGTCGGTGATGTCCTTGAGCATCTTGTTTTTCGGCAGTGCACCTTGCGGGACGGACCGGCCGAAGAGCAGGTTTGCGCCCAGTTTCGGGTGATCGTCCGGGATTACATGAACCTCCGCCAGTTCCACTTCCGGCAAGGGTTGTTTACCCTGGTCGAAGGCCGGACGCATCAGAGGATAGACACCGGGCTTGAGGCCCTTGACCAGAAGGTTAACCCGGTTGCCGGGTGCCAGATGGCTTTCCTCGATCTTCTCGGCTTTCGGGCGCGGGTTGCCGTCAAAACCTACTTCATAGAGGTCTAGGCCATCCAGACGCAGTGGGAAGAACTGTGCATCGGCTGCGTGCAGGACGCGCCAGTGCTGTATCTCGCCTTCACGGATATAGATGCGGGGCTTGTATTGCCCGTTGATCAGGAAGTCCCGTTCTGCGTCCAGAGGCCAGATCGGCTGTTCAGACGTCAGGATGCCGTCAATTCCCCGGATCGGTGCCTGGATCACCATGACGCGCTCCACGCATTGCTTGATTTCCGGTACACTTTCCAGCGTGCCCTCGATGATCGCCATCCCGGCGGCCCCGGAGGCAACCTGTGCGGAAACGGACCCGTGGCGATGCGGGTGATACCAATAGTTCCCGGCGGGATGGTCTTCCGGCAGTTTGACGATGTAATTGAATTTCTGTCCCGGTTCGATGTTCAGATAAACATTGTCGCTGTTGCCCTTCGGGCTCACGTGGAAACCGTGATAATGGACGTTGGTCGTATTGAACTGGTTCGGGATATTCGGATTGACCAGCGTGGTGTCTTCATTGGGCGGCATGTTGTTGGCAAAAGCGATTTCCATGACGTCGCCAGGCCGGATGCGCAGGGTTGGCCCCGGCAACCCGCCTTCGAAAATCCGTAAGGCGGCTTCGCCCGCTGGCAGGAACTTCTTTGTGATTGCCATGGCGAGGTCGGTGCGCAGCTCGCCGTTGACGGAATGAATTTCCGGCGGGTTGGCAAGGTCGTCCGCCATGCCCAGTGGTGACTTCGCCGGGAGTGTCTTCGCGCTGGCTCCAAAACCCCTGCTTGCCAGGGCAGGGAGAAAGCTTCCCCCCACCACCAAAGCCGCAGCCCCTTTCAGGATCGTGCGACGGTTGATATTCCGCATATAGATTTTGCCCTGATGATTATCCCCTGTTTGGATTCAAGTTAGACCAATTTGTTAGGAATGTCATTATGTTGAATGCGGCTTTTCGGGCTGGCAGGGCAAACAGCATTGTCTGGGGTGCTTGCAGACTGTGGTACCGCGCCTTTCAGGCTGCGTTGCGGATGTTCAACAGGCCCAGGTCGGCAAGCGCCAGGCGGATGGCATCCTCTTCCGGCCTGTGCGGTAACGGGCCGATTGCCGCCTGCAGTCCGGACCCGTCGAGCCGGTGCGGTGCGGACCACAGATAGGCCATCTCATGAATTTCCCGCCACATCGGCACGAACAGCCCGCCCATTTTCAGCATGGTCCAGGGCACCCCTGCCAGTTTCAATCTGCGGTTTAGCGAAGTCTCGATATGGCCGCGCATCTGGTCGCCCGACATTGTGTGACCGGGAAAAAGAAACTGGTCGAATTTGTTCAGGCTTGCACGTTTGTCTGCCAGGGCGACGAAGGCGTCTGCCAGGTCGGGCACATAGGCCCAGGCATGGGGAAGCGACAGTGGTCCCGGCCAAGTGAAAACACCCTTGGCCAGCTTGGCTGTAATGACGAGATCGAACCAGGTTCCCCGACTGCCGCCAAAGAAATCTCCGGCCCGCAGGATCACGGTCTGTACGCTGTCGAGGACAGCGGCCTCTGCGAACAGCGCTTCCATTTCAATGCGGATGGCGCCCTTGCGTGTGGAGGGTGAGAAGGGCGATGTTTCACGGACCACCGGCGGGATCGCATGTCCATAATTGTAGACATTGCCGGGAAACAGATGCGTGGCCCCGTGGGCTTTGGCTGCGGCAATGACGTTGCGGGCGATCGGCAGGGCATGTTGCGCCCAATCGGTGTAGGGCGGATTGAGGCCGTTGAAAATGATATCCGCGCCTTCCGTTGCCCGGACCAGCGCCTGCCGGTCCGTTGCATCGGCCATGCGCGTTTCGACGGATTGCAGGTCGGTCGCGATGGTGCCGTCGCGGGTGACCGCAATAACGGTGTAGCCATTGTTGAGAAAGGCGCGGGCGGCGGCCAGTCCAATGCGGCCCTTTGCGCCGAGGATGGCGATGGTGGTCATGGTGTTCTCTTTCTCATTCAGCCAAGGACCCCATAGACATGGACTATTCATTGATTTAAGAAAATTGCCTAATTATGTGTCTTAAATATTCAAAAATGCATAGGTGGTCGAATTGGACTGGAACCTGGTGAAGAGCTTTGTTGCGGTGGCGGAAACGGGAAGCCTCTCGGCGGCGGCCCGTCGGCTGGGTGCAAGTCAGCCCACCATAGGGCGGCATGTGGCGGAACTCGAAGCGACCCTGCGGCTGGTCTTATTCCAACGGGGACGGCGCGGCTATTTGCTGACCGGCGACGGGGCGAAACTTCTGGAAGATGCACGGCGGATGCAGGCCCATGCGGATACGATCCAACGTCTCGCCGTAGGTCACTCCCGGCAGTTGGAGGGAACAGTCCGTATTACCGCCAGCGAGGTGATTGGTGCGCTCGTCCTGCCAAAGATTATCGCCGCCCTGCGCCGGGAAGTCCCCGGTATCCAGGTGGAGGTGGTTGCAAGTGACAGGGTTGATAATCTGCTGCGTCGTGATGCGGATATCGCCATTCGCATGGTGCGCCCCGATCAGTTGGACCTTGTAACGCGGCATGTGGCCGACATTCCGCTGGTTGCCTGTGCGGCTTCAGACTATGTGGAACGCCATGGCAGGCCGGTGCAAAAGGAAGATCTGCTCGACCACGATGTCCTCGGCATGGACCGAAATGGCGTAATGATTGACGGCTTTGCCGCGATGGGGGTTCCGGTCACCCGTGACTTCTTTGCGCTACGCTCCGATTCCAGCATGGTGCTTTGGGAGGCGGTCAAGGCCGGTGCGGGCATCGGTTTTGCCCAGATGCCGCTTGTAAGGCAGACGCCCGGGCTGGTTGCCTTTCTGGAAGATTTGGCCCTGCCTGCCTTGCCGGTCTGGTTGACCATGCACGCGGACCTTCAACAGAACCCGCGCATGCGCTTCGTCAACGATTATCTCTTCAGGGCGTTGCGCGCCTATGCGCAGGGCTAACGAGGGGGCTATCGCCGGAAAACCACCGGAAACCAGTCTTCGCGAAGGCGTTGCCCCGGTTTCATGTCGTGGCCCGGAAAAGGTGGGGACGTACGGCCTGGCCGTTCAATATAGCGCGCATCGTCACCAACCAGGCGCAAGGAAAAGGCACGGCGGCGGGTCGCGCGTTCATTGCCTCGGGCACCGTGCAGAATACCGTAGTTGAATGCCACGGCATCGCCCGGCTCCATTTCCCATTCCAGGATTGTCATGCCGTCCGCATCCGGATCGGGCACCGGGATATAGGCATCCTCATCAGGGTAAAAGTTTTCTTCCGACAGCCAACGGGTTGGCAGCACAGGCTTGTCCCACAGATGAGACCCGGCCACGCAACGAAGCGAGGCTTCCTTCACCGGGTCAAGCGGAGACCAGAAACTGACGGTTTGCCGCCCGTCCACGAAATAATAGGGTGCATCCTGATGCCAGGGTGTCGGCTTTGATGTTCCCGGCTCCTTGACCAGGACATGGTCGTGGAAGATTTGCGCCGACTTGGATTGCATCAGGTCGGCGGCAACTTCGGCGGCGGGAGAGTTGCGGATAACATCCTCAAATTCCGGTATGCGCTGCCAGTTGCAATAGTCGTCGAAAAAGCGGCCTGTTTCACCCGGCTTCAGGTTTTCAGCGGCATAGGGACCGGGGGCGGCCATATTGGCCTCAACGCCAAGGCGCAACGTTTCCACATAATCCCGGAAGAGACCCTTGATCAGGACAACGCCATCGCGTTGATAGCGTTCGATATGGTCCGGGGTGATGAGGCTATGTGGCATGATTGTCTCCCAAGGCTTTTCACGGATCATGCCGTCGAATGGCGTTAAGTTCCAACAATATATGCGAGATAATGGCCGATCACTTTAGCATTCCGCCAAATTTTCTGGCCGTGTCTGCGAGGGAGGCGACAAGGATCGGCAGGGGATCGCGATCGTGGACTACCAGGCCGACAACATGTTCAACGGTTGGCTGTTCCAGGGGGATCGCGCGCAGGCCCCCTGTCTCGCCCACCACATTCAACTGGTTTTCCGGCAACACGGCGGCATAGGCGCCGGTCTGGACATAGCAGCACAGATTGTTGATCGAATTGCTCTCGATCTCCGGTTCTGGCAGGCAGTTCATCTGACGGAAGGCCGCATCGACGATCCTGCGGTTTTGCATGTCCGGTGTCAGCGCACAGAGATTGAGACCGGCGGCCTCTTCCCAGGAGACCTTGTCCCGCCCGGCAAATGCGTGGCTCTCATGAACAAACAGGCGATAGCGTTCCTTGTAGAGTGGACAGGTCAGGCTTTTTTCCACTGGTTCGTTATCCAGATAGGTCACGCCGGCGTCGATCGAGAAATCTTCCAGTTGGCGGGCAATTTCGTCGGAGCTGCGTGACAGGATGGTAAAGCCGACCTGGGGAAAGGACTGGCGCAGGGGTTCGGTCAGGATGGGAATCATGGGCAGTGCCGAGGGAATGGCCCCCAGGGTGATACGACCGCGCAGGTCTCCGGAAAGGGCTGCCAGTTCCTCGCGCATGCCGTCGCAATGTTCGACGATACGCTGGGCCCAGGCGACAATGCGCATGCCCTCTTCGGTGAGACCGTGGAAACGATGGCCGCGTGTGACGATGGGAACGCCCAGTTCCTTTTCCAACTGCCTGATACGGCCCGATAATGTGGGCTGGGTAATATTGCAGGCCTTGGCCGCACGGGTGAAATGCTGTTCCTGTGCAAGGGCAATCAGATATTGGAGCTGGCGAATATCCATGCGGCCGGTCCCGGTTCTCTATGACAGCGTTTTTTCCAGTCCGGCCCGGGCAAGATCGGACAGGCCGCTGTTGTCCTGCGCCACGATGGTGCCGATATCGGCTTTCATGCGCGGGTCCCAGAAATCCACGACATGCTGGGCAACGCTGTCGATTGCCTGTTCCTGGGGGTAGGCTTTGAAAAAGTCTGCAATCTGGTTGGCCATACGGACCAGTTCTGCCTGTTTCATTGGGCGGACTCCGAAAAATCTTTTGGGTGAAAATACATCAGGCTGTCGCGGGCTTTCACGACAAGGGTCAGGTCGGCGGCCTTGGCCACGCGCAGGGACAGGGCGCTGGGTGCCGACGCGGCAGCGACAAGCGGCACGCCCATGGCAGCGGATTTCTGAACCATTTCATAGCTGACCCTGCTGGAAAGCAGAACAAAGCTTTGGGTGACGTCGAAATCACCCCTGGCAACGGCACCGGCCAGTTTATCCAGGGCATTGTGCCGCCCGATATCTTCGCGGATCAACAGGATGCGACCGTCCTGTCCGCACAGGGCCGCGGCATGGGTCGAATGGTTTTCGCGCCGCATGACCTGACGGTCCGAGAAACCGGCGAAAGCGGCATGGATTGCCTTTGTCTCCGGCAGGCTGCCCCGGACCCTTCGGGGTTTGGTTATGGCGGCGGCCAGGCTCTGCGCCCCACAGACACCACAACCGGACCGTCCGGCGAGGCGGCGTCGGCGACCATCGGCCTTCTCCACCTTCTGCGGGTCCAGGGATACATTCGCCATATAGCCGTCGGAGGCCCGCGTGACAGACAGTTTACGGATGTCGTCCGTGGTTCCGACGAGACCTTCCGTCAGGGCAAAGCCGAGGACGAAATCCTCCAGATCCGCAGGCGTCACCATCATCACGGCGAAATCTTCACCATTCAGAAGGATGGCGAGCGGGACTTCTTCCGCTACCTGCCATTCGGATCGGCGCATCCCCGCAGGATTAACGGCGACGCCGGCGGCATGGCGTGAGGTGGCCGCCGCCCCGACAGGATCGGGACGGCGTATCGCTTCACTCCGCGGCATGGATATCAATCCGATAGTTCTTGCGGGCGATATCCTCGCGTTCCTCCTGCCAGGAGGATGGCTGGTTGGACCGTGTGATCTGTACCGCCGTTACCTTGTATTCCGGACAGTTGGTCGCCCAGTCGGAATTATCCGTGGTGATCACATTGGCCCCGGTCAATGGATGGTGGAAGGTGGTATAGACCACGCCCTGGGGCATCCGTTCGGATACTTGCGCCCGCAGGGTTGTTGCCCCCATGCGGCTGGCGAGAGACACCATGTCCCCATCCGCAATGCCGCGTTCTTCCGCGTCGAAGGGATGGATTTCCAGAATATCCTCCGGATGCCACATGTTGTTTTCCGTCCGGCGGGTCTGGGCGCCGACATTATACTGGCTGAGAATACGGCCCGTGGTCAGCAACAGCGGGTAAAGCCGCGTGCTGCGTTCGTCGGTGGGCACATATTCGGTCACCATGAACAGGCCCTTGCCCCGGACAAAGCCGCCCACATGCATGGTGGGGGAGCCATCGGGGTTGGCGTCGTTGACCGGCCACTGCAGGCTTTCCCCGGCATCGAGGCGGGCATGGCTCACACCGGCGAAGGTCGGCGTCAGTCGGGCGATTTCCGCCATGATTTCCGCCGGATTCTCATAGGTCATGTCATAGCCCATGGCCTGGGCCAGGCGGCAGACGGCTTCCCATTCGCTGAGGCCGGACTGTTCCTTCATCACCGGGCGCACGCGGTTCAGGCGGCGTTCGGCATTGGTGAAGGTGCCGTCTTTTTCCAGGAAGGAGGTGCCGGGCAGGAAGACATGGGCGAAGGCCGCCGTTTCGTTCAGGAACAGGTCCTGGACGATCAGGCAGTCCAGCGACCGCAGTGCCTCTTCCACATGGGCGGTGTTCGGGTCGGATTGTGCGATGTCCTCGCCCTGCACGAACATGCCCTTGAAGCTGCCGTCGACGGCGGCGGCGAACATGTTGGGAATACGAAGGCCGGGTTCTGCCAGCAGCTCCACACCCCAATCCTTCTCGAACAGACCACGGACCGCATCGTCGGCCACATGGCGATAGCCGGGGAATTCATGCGGGAAGGAGCCCATATCACAGGAGCCCTGCACGTTATTCTGGCCGCGCAGCGGGTTGATGCCGACACCTTCACGGCCAAGGTTACCGGTCGCCATCGCCAGGTTCGCCATGGCCATGACCGTGGTGGAACCCTGACTGTGTTCGGTGACACCCAACCCGTAATAGATGGCCGCATTGCCGCCGGTGGCGTAAAGGCGCGCTGCCTTGCGCAGTTCCTCTGCATCAGTGCCGATGATTTCAGCCAGCGCTTCCGGGCTGTTGCGTTCTTCGGCAACGAAATTCCGCCAGCGGTCGAATTCACCCATGTCGCAGCGGTCGTTGACAAATGCCTCGTCGACCAGACCCTCGGTGACGACTACATGGGCAAGCGCATTCAACACAGCGACATTGGTGCCGGGACGCATCTGGATATGGTGCGCGGCCTGGATATGCGGGGATTGCACGAGGTCGATCCGGCGCGGGTCGACGACGATGGCCTTGGCCCCGGCGCGCAGGCGTTTTTTCATACGGCTGCCGAATACCGGATGGGCGTCGGTCGGGTTGGCCCCGATCAACAGGATCACGTCGGCCTTCTCGACGGATTTGAAATCCTGTGTACCGGCAGAGGTGCCAAGCGTGGTCTTCAAACCATAACCGGTCGGTGAGTGGCAGACACGGGCGCAGGTATCCACGTTGTTGGTGCCAAAGGCGGCGCGGATCATCTTTTGCACCGCGTAGACTTCCTCGTTGGTGCAGCGGGACGAGGTGATGCCGCCGATGGAACCCTGGCCATATTTGGCCTGGATTTCTTTCAACCTGTCAGAGGCAAAGGCGATGGCCTCATCCCAGCTGACCTTGCGCCAGGGATCGGTGATCTTGTCCCTGATCATCGGTTCGGTCTGGCGGTCCTTGTGGGTGGCATAGCCAAAGGCAAAACGGCCTTTCACACAGGAATGGCCCTCGTTGGCGCCGCCGTCCTTCCAGGGCACCATGCGGATGACCTGGTCACCCTGCATTTCCGCCTTGAAGGAACAGCCAACCCCGCAATAGGCGCAGGTGGTCACGACGCTGCGCGATGGGATGCCGTGATCGACCACGGATTTCTCAACCAGCGTTGCTGTCGGGCAGGCCTGGACGCAGGCCCCGCAGGACACACAGTCGGAGGCAAAGAAATCATCCGACTGGATACCCGGTGAAACACGGCTGTCGAAACCCTTGCCTTCGATGGTGAGTGCGAAGGTTCCCTGAGTTTCCTCACAGGCGCGGACACAGCGGGAGCAGACAATGCATTTGGAGGCATCATACTGGAAATAGGGGTTGGAGATATCGATGGGACCTTTGGAGGCCGCATCGAAATGGTTCTCCCCTTCCATACTATAGCGCACGTCGCGCAGGCCCACGGTGCCCGCCATATCCTGCAATTCGCAGTCGCCATTGGTCGGGCAGGTCAGACAGTCCAGCGGATGGTCGGAGATATAAAGTTCCATCACGCCTTTGCGGATTTTTTCCAGCCGTGCGTTCTGGGTGGTCACCCGCATGCCTTCACGCACCGGCGTGGTGCAGGAAGACGGCGTGCCTTTGACGCCTTCGACCTCAACCAGACACATGCGGCAACTGCCCCAGGCGTCCAGGCTGTCGGTGGCGCAAAGTTTCGGGATCGGGCGGTCCACCTGAGAGGCGGCATGCATGATGGAGCTGCCTTCCGGCACGGTGACTTCCACATCGTCAACCCAAAGGGTGATGGGTTCACCGGTGCCAGCCGCAGTGCCGTGATCGACTTCTTTCAGGATACCCATGGTTCTCTCCTTATTCGGCGGCCAGCGCCGGGGCGCGGTCAAAATCCTGGGGGAACAGGCGAAGGGCGGACAGGACCGGCATGGGGGTCAGTCCTCCCATGGCGCAGAGCGACCCGTCGGTCATCACTTCACAGAGGTCTTCAATCAACGCGATGTTGCGGGCGACATCCTCGCCACGCAGGACCTTTTCCACGGTTTCGCGGCCACGCACCGCGCCGATCCGGCAGGGCGTGCATTTGCCACAGCTTTCGATCTGGCAGAATTCAAAGGCAAAACGTGCCATCTCTGCCATATCTACCGTCTCGTCGAAGACGGTGATCCCGCCATGACCCAGCATGGCCTTGTTCTGGGCCAGGGTTTCGTAATCCATGGGCAGGTCCAACATATCGTCGGAGACATAAGCGCCCAAAGGTCCGCCCAACTGTGCGGTTCGGAAGGGACGACCGCTGGCGGTCCCTTCACCATAGCCTTCGATCAGTTCGCGGATCGTGACACCGAAAGCTTTCTCGACAAGGCCGCCGCGTTTGATGTTGCCTGCAAGCTGGAAGGCCTGGGTCCCGGTGGACCGGCCCATGCCGTAGTTTTTGTAGAAATCCGCGCCCCTGGCCAGGATGATCGGTGCGGTGGCCAGCGTCAGCACATTGTTGACGATGGTCGGTTTGCCGAACAGGCCCTGGATTGCGGGGATCGGCGGCTTGGATCGCACGGTGCCGCGTTTGCCCTCTATGCTGTTCAGCATGGAGCTTTCCTCGCCACAGATATAAGCGCCAGCACCCTTGCGGAGCTTGAGGCTGAAGGCCTTGCCGCTGCCATTGATGTTGTCGCCCAGCCAACCGGCCTCTTCCATCACGTCGATGGCGCGCTGCATCTTGGCGATGGCATGCGGGTATTCGGAGCGGATATAGACAATGCCCTGGGTCGCCTTGGTGGCGAGACCGGCGATGATCATGCCTTCGATCAGGGAGAAGGGGTCGCCCTCCATCAGCATGCGGTCGGCGAAGGTGCCGCTGTCGCCCTCGTCGGCGTTACAGCAGATGTATTTCTGGTCCACGTCCTGATCATGGACGGTTTTCCATTTGATTCCCGCCGGGAAGCCCGCACCGCCACGGCCGCGCAGGCCGGATTCTGTAACGATGCCGCAGATGTCAGCCGGGTCCAATGCAAGCGCGGCTTTGAGCCCTGCCAATCCGCCATTGGCCTCGAAATCACCCAGGTTCAGCGGATCGATCAGGCCGACACGGGCGAAGGTCAGGCGTTCCTGATCCTTGAAATACGGGATTTCGTCGGTTGGCCCCAGCGACAGCGGGTGGTCGCTGTCATTTACCATGGCGTCCAGCAGGGCGTCTGCGTCTTCCGGAGATACCGGCCCGAAGGCCATGCGGCCTTTGTCGGTCACCTGTTCGACCAGAGGCTCTGCCCAGAGCATCCCGCGGGAGCCGTTGCGGATCACGGTCAGGTCGATGTTTTTTGAGACAGCCGCTGTCTGTAATGCGGCGACCACGTCGTCGGCACCAACGGAGAGGGCGGCGGCGTCATCGGGAATGTAAACTGTCAGTGTCATGCGCCAACCCCTTCGATTGCGGATTGCAGACGATCAGCCGTCACACGGCCCATCAGGCGCTCGCCAATCATGGCGGACGGGGCCAGCGCGCAATTGCCGAGGCAATAAACTTCTTCGATTGTCACGCCTTTATCGGACGTCCCGGTCTTGGGCAGGCCGTTGCGGGCCAGAATGTCTTCCAGCAGACGGTTCGCCCCCATGGACTGGCAGGCTTCGGCGCGGCAGACCTTGACGGTGATGTTACTGTCGGGCGCGCTTCGGAAGTCGTGATAGAAGCTGACCACGCCATGCACTTCCGCCTTTGCAAGGTTCAGGCATTTGGCGATTGCAGGCTGCGTTTCCTCGGGGATGTATCCCACTGTCTCCTGCAGGTCGTGGAGGATTTCCAGTAATAGTGCGGGCTCATTCCGGTATTTTTCGCACAGGCCCACAGCCGTATCGATCATACGGTCCCGTTCCATAGACGTCATAGCCTTGTCCTTTGGCTGATCAATTTTCTATTTTTTCGTGTTAATGACATAGGTCACTACCGCGCCGCCAATTGTTACTGTCAATGACGTGATTGGTGTTCTCTATCAAAGCCCTGAAAGTAAGGATCCCCGGCCTTTTCAGGCCGGGGATGTTGTCAAAAACAGGCAAGAAAAGGCCTAATCGGCCTCTCCCATTGCATGCTCGGGATGCGTGTTCTGGACATGGTGCTTGCCGTCCACATGTTTAACGCCGAGGTTGGCGAAAAACGCCACCAGCAACAGGGCCGCCATGGCATACATGGTGGTGTTATACAGGCTGGGTGTCGGGTCGACGGTGCCTGCCGGGGCGATTTCCATCAGGGATTGAACCGTCACCGTCTTGGCCGCGACCAGTTCCTGTAATTTGCCCATGCCTTCGCCGAATTTTGCCTGGAAGGCCGCCGGGTCAACCCGTGACGCCAGATCGGCAATGGCATTCTCCAGCGATTGCTGGCGCAGATAGGTGATCGCGAAGGGCCCCAACACGCCAGCTGTGCTCCAGGCGGTGAGCAGGCGACCGTGGATGCCGCCCACATGAAGCGTGCCGAAGACATCCGCCAGATAGGCCGGAATGGTCGCAAAACCACCGCCATACATGGTGAAGATGATCATGGTCGCGCCATAGAACAGGACCAGCCACATCACAGCCGGGTTCGCACTGACCTGATCCGCCACAAAGGGGATCGACAGATAGAGGATCATGCCCAGCACGAAGAAGCAGTGGTAGGTGTTCTTGCGCCCGATATAATCCGACAGCGAGGCCCAGAAGAAACGGCCACACATGTTGAAGACCGAAATCATCAGGACATAGGTCGCCGCGAAACTGGCATCGACGACGCCGGGAAGGGTGGAGCCGAAGATTTCCGTCATCATGGTTTTTGCGACGCCGATCACGCCGATCCCGGCGGTCACATTCAGGCACAGGACGAGCCACAGACGATAGAACTGCGGCGTCTTCAAGGCCTGGTCGATATGGACATGATCATCGGTGATCATGCGCTTGGCGGAGGCGTCGCTTGTCGGTGCGGTCCAGCCTTTCGGTTTCCAGCCCGGTGCCGGAACGCGATAGGAGAAGGCGGCAATCATCATGACGATGAAATAGCCGATGCCCAGCGTCAGGAAGACACTTCCGACGCCTGTGCTGCCGGTGCCGACAACATAAACGCCTTCCGGTCCTGCAATCGGGGTTTTCGCCATATCGGCGGCGGTTGCCACGACTACTTCCAGGCGCTCGCCCGCCACTTCGGCAAAGCGGCGGCCACTTTCGGTGATCAGATTCACATCCGCAACCTTGCCCAGATATTGCGGGGCCTCATAGAAGACGCTGAGCAGATAGGTTTTTAACGGCGCGCCGATCATGGCGCCGCCGCCAAAGCCCATGATGGCCATGCCGGTCGCCATGCCGCGACGGTCCGGGAACCAGCGGATAAGGGTGCTGACCGGCGATACATAGGCCAGTCCCAGCCCGATGCCGCCAATGGCACCATATCCCAGATAGATCAGCCACAGCTGGTGACTGGCAATGCCGAGGCTGCCGATCAGGAAGCCGCCGCCCCAACAGATTGCGGCCAGTACACCGACCGCGCGTGGGCCGACTTTTTCCAGCCACTTGCCACCGATTGCGGCGGCCAGGCCCAGAAACACAATGGCGGTTGAGAAAATCCAGACAACGGAACTGAGGCTCCAGTCGTCCGCCGCGCTGGTAACGACCCCGAATTCCTTGACCAGCGGTGCGTTGAAAATACTCCAGGCATAGACCGATCCGATACACAGATGAATCGCGATCGACGCCGGTGGCACCAGCCATCGGTTAAAGCCCGGCTTGGCAACAATATGCTCTTTTGAAAGCATGGCCCAAATACTGGACATGACTTGCTTCTCCTTGGTTCTTTTGCAGGCTTTCCCATTTTTGTGAGGATTATCGGAAAAGCCTCCTCCCTATTCGTGAGCTGGATCGGTGGGACCCGGCGCGTCCATAAAGCGCAAGCCCTGTGCCAAACCAGAAAATATCAGGGAAACCGTAATGATCGGCGAAATCGATATAATGATTGATACTGGCAATCGAGGCATATTGCCCCGGCATTTTGGCAATATGGGGCAAAATGCCCCGCATCGGTGCGGCCATGTTGGCAAGGTCCAGCAATTCTGCGGCTTTGCGCGGTTTCAAGACAGATGACAAACCGGTGTGGAGCAGGTAGCGTTGACGAAAATCGGCCGGGGCGGGACATGCCGTGAGCCTGGCTGTTGCAATAACGAACGGGACATGGGGGTGACGTGATCAATAGCGTGCAGGGCACCGTTGCACCGGAGAAGTCCGGGGTCTCCAACCCGGATGAGACGGATGTGAACAGCGGCAAGATTGGCTTTTCAATCCTGATCGTCGATGACGAACAGGGGATCTGCAGCTTTCTGGAACGTGCCCTTACCAAGACCTACAGTCAGGTAGAGGTTGCGACTTCGGCGGAGCAAGCCGAAAACCTGCGTGCGAACAACCATTTCGACCTCCTCATCGTCGATATCTGCCTGCCCGGCATGAATGGCGTCGACTGGGTCAAGTCGGTTCGCGAGACGGCCTCTCCCTCCGATGTGGTTTTCATGACCGGCTTTGCCGACCTGGACAAGGCAATTGACGCCCTGCGTCTCGGTGCGGCGGATTTCATCCTCAAGCCGTTCCGTCTGGAGCAGATGATCTCCACCGTTCGCCGTTGCGTGGAAAACCGCCGTCTGCGGCGGGAGAATTTCGTGCTGCGCCGGCGGATCGATAATTTCTATTCCGTTGAGGGGATGGTCGGGCAAAGCGAGGCCTATCAGGAGTTATGCCTGATCATCAGCCGCGTTGCACCCAGTCCGTCGGCTGTGTTGATCGAGGGGGAGACCGGCACCGGTAAAGAGCTGGTGGCGAATGCCATTCATAAGGAAAGCGGGCGCAGCGGACCCTTTGTTCCGGTGAACTGCGGCGCGATATCGTCGGAATTGATCGAATCGGAATTATTCGGTCATGTGAAAGGGGCTTTTACCGGGGCAAACCAGGCCCGCGACGGCCTGTTTTCCTATGCGGAGGGTGGAACGCTTTTCCTGGACGAGATCGCGGAAATGCCGCTGGCGATGCAAGCCAAACTGCTCCGTGCTCTGGAAGAACGCGCCATCCGTCCGGTCGGTGGTGAGAAGGAAATCCAGACCGATGTTCGCATCCTGGCGGCGACCAACCGTAATCTGGAATCGGAAAAAGACGCCGGACAGTTCCGGGCGGACCTCTACTACCGGCTGAATGTGGTCACGCTCACTATTCCGCCCCTGCGTGAACGGTATGAAGATGTGATGCCGCTGGCGCATTATTTCTCGCAATTGCTGGCAAGGCAGTTGGGTATGGTCGAGGTGCCGTTCGATCAGGAAGATTACCGTGCGTTGGAGGCCTATCACTGGCCGGGCAATGCGCGGGAGTTGAAAAATATGATCGAGCGCTGCCTGCTGTTGGGATGTTTTCCAAGGGATATCTTGAGCCAGGGCGACAGTCGTGACGGCGCCGGGCAGGGATATCCGATTGCCTGGTCGCTGGAAGATGTTGAGAAGGATCATATCAGCAAGGTCCTGGCACGGCACGGGGGCAATAAGACCAGGGCGGCGGAAGCTCTGGGCGTCGACCGCAAGACCCTGACCCGCAAGCTGCAAGGCTGGGGTGAGGTGACGGGCAGTGATTAGGCGGGTCTATAACGCGCTATCCGCCAGTCTGCGCTACAAGCTGCTGTTGCTGGCGGTCTTTCCGGCCATGGTCTTCGTGCCCGCAATTGTCAGTGTGGCCTTCATCTGGAGCAACGATATCAGCTATCGCCAATTGCTGATGAAGGTGAATAGCGACCTTTCCGTCGCCCATGAGGCCTTTCTTCAGGCACAGCGGGACTATCTGGCTCAGATGGCCGCCATGGCGCAGTCGCATGTCCTTTTCGATGACCTGTTCGGCGACGGCCAGTCCGCGCACAGGCAGCGTGAGGTGCGCCAACTGCTGGACGGTTTCCGATGGCGTCAGGGCTTTGACTTCGTCTATATCGCCGATCCGTCCGGCTGCGATTATTGGAACCCCTCCCGTTGCGATTACAAGAAATCGGTCCTGCTTGACCGGTCCGTAGAAGACGGTTCGGCCACCGGCGTCGAGATTTTCTCTGACCGGGATCTGGCCGCGATTGACGCCACGCTGCCGGACCGGGTTTACCTTCCCCTTGTGCCGACGCCACGGGCGAAGCCGATTGACCGCCAGGTGGAAGACCGCGGCATGGTTCTGCACAGCTATTATCCCATCCGGGACAAGAGCGGTGCGGTGAAAGCCTTCCTTGTCGGTGGCGTTCTCGTGAACCGGGACTTTGCCTTCGTCGACAGCCTGCGTGACATGGTCTACAGCCAGGGCAGCCTGGCAAAGGACAGCCTGGGGACGGTTACGGTCTTTCTGGAGGATGTCCGGATCAATACCAACGTGCCCCGGGAGTTGCAGAAGCCGGGTGTGCGGGCGCTTGGCACGCGCGTATCGGAGGAAGTCCGCGATCGTGTCCTGGGGCGGGGGGAACGCTGGATCAACCGGGCCTTCGTGGTCAGCGAATGGTATGTTTCCGCCTATGAACCGATTGTGGATGTGAACGGCGCGCGCGTCGGTATGCTCTATGCCGGTTTCCTGGAAGCGCCGTTCAAGGATATCTATTTCACCGATCTTAAAAGACTGCTGGTTCTTTTTGGTGGCGTGACGGCGGTCTGTATCCTGCTTGCGGTCCTGATTGCGCGTTCGATCTTCAAGCCGGTTGAGGCCATGACCAAGGTGGTCGCCCATATCCGCAAGGGTGAGGACCAGCGGATTGGCTGGCGGCATGACGGGGATGAACTGGTCACACTCGCCCGTCAGTTTGACGACATGCTGGACCAGTTGCAGGAACAGCGGGACCAGATTCAGGCGGCTGCCGATGAACTGGAGCAGAAGGTGGAGGATCGCACCGCACAGCTTCGTCGCCGGACACTGGATCTGGAGGAAAACCTGAGGCTTTTACGGCGCACGCGGGAGCAGTTGGTTGGTAAGGAAAAGCTGGCCGCCATCGGTGAACTGACCGCCGGGATCGCTCATGAGATCAACAATCCAACGGCGGTGATCCTGGGCAATATGGATTTCATCATTGCGGAACTGGGTGAGCAACTGGCGCCGGTTCAGACAGAGGCGGACCTGATCATCAAACAGGTCTACCGCATCCGCTCCATCATCAATAACCTGCTGCAATATTCCCGGCCCGCCGACTATCAGGCCTATGATACGGCAGTCGACATCAATCAGGTCGTTCATGACACATTGATGCTGGTGCGTCATGACCTGGACCGCAAACGTATCAACGTTGGCCTCGACCTGCGGGCGGCGCGGCGGGTCAGCGGCAACCATCAACAGTTTCAGCAGGTTCTGATCAATCTGATTATCAATGCGGTCAACGCATCGGATGAGGGGGGCGACCTCACGCTGCGCAGCCGTGACTGGAAGGGCCAGGGGGCGCTGCTGGTCATACGCGATACCGGCTGTGGTATTCCAGCGGATATTCTGCCCCGGATTTTCGATCCGTTTTTCACCAAGACCAATGGCGGCACGGGGCTGGGCCTGTCAGTCAGCTATGGTATTTTGCAGCGCTATGATGCGGAAATCGAGGTCCGCTCACGGCCGGGTATCGGAACCTGTTTTTATATCTGGTTCCAGTCCAGCGACAGGGCCGATACCCTATCGGAAAAGGTGACGCAGACCGTCAGCTTTGATGCAACAACAGCATAGCCCCGCTGACCTGCTCCAGGTGTGGCTTATGAATGCCCGTTTGCTTCGCCGACGATCACTTCGACCTTGACCTTGCCTGTTTCACCGAAATCCAGGGTGAGGTCGAAACTGTCACCTTCCTTGAGAGGTTTGTGCAGGCCGGACAGCCAGATGTGCTCACGCCAGGCAGCCATTGCCAAAGGCTTGCCAGGGCGGAGGTCAATCCCGTCGGGCCAGGTGACGCCGTCGTCGGTCGATTTCCGGATGCGCACCTCGTCGGCAATGGATGAGGATGCGCCCACCAGGTGAACACTATCCGCCCCGCGGTTAAACAGGGGGCCATAGACGGGAACCCCGTCGGCGTCTGCTTTCGGAGGCGGCGACCAGATATGGCCGATTGTGATGTCGCCGAAGTTATACCCATGGGCCTCGCCATGGTTGGTGGTCATGCCGGTGGAAAAGGCAACCAAAGCTGCAATGACAGCCGTTTTCAGAAAACGGCGGCGGCTGGATTGACCAGCAGTCTGGAATATCGCGCTCACGCTATTGCCTCCTCGCATCATTTTCAAATGTTGCGGTTTCCGATTTGGATAGTTGGGCTTCTTCTTCCTCAGATCCTGCCTTCAGGTCTCGTGCGTCACCAACCTCTTCATCCGACAGATCCGACTGTTTAAAGAAGGTGTAGGACAGGGTGATTTCGTGAACGTCCTGATTGTCCGGGTCTTTGAGAATTTCTTTGTCGACATATAGGGTTAGCGGCATCTTCGCGCTTTCTCCCGGCCCCAGCTTCTCATCTGTGAAGCAGAAACACTGAATTTTGAAGAAATAGGGTGCTGCCTTGAAGGGGGTAACATTGAATGTCGCCCGCGCCACGATCGTCTCGTCCGTGTTGTTCTTGGCGTAATAATACACCTGCGTCGGTTCGTCGTATTTGGTGACGACCTTGCGCTGCATGGGCCGGAATTCCCAATCGAGGCCGGGAGCGACATTCGCATCGAACAGGACGGTAATCGTCCCGTTGCTGTCTGCCACCTTTGCCGGCGCTGTCTTGCGCTGTACCGTGCCGGCAAAGCCCGTCAGGCTGCAGAACATCTGGTACAGTGTCGGGGCATAGGCGACCAGAGTGGTCATTCCCCCCACCATCACAGCGATGAGGGCGAGCACGCGAAGATTCTTCATACGGAAACCTACCAGTGTTTCTTCAAATGCCAATCGCTCTTTTGTGTTTCATAGCGCCTGTGGCAAGTCAACGTAATGTCCTAGTAATCTACACGCGCTCTTTTGACGCATGTTGGCCGGTGCTGTCATCGCGCGGCCGTGGAAATCCCCATCAGTACAAAGGGGGGAAGTGACTGATTGATGTTTGGGATAATGGTAACTCATTCAAAGCCCTGATTTGGGACATATCCGTCCATTTCCGGCCAGACCTGTAGGTCTATATTCCTAGAAATCTCCTTTAAAAACAAAATGTTAATTTGCTTTTTGTGTGCCTGTGCTGCTCTGGCACCGCCTTTGCTGATACCTCCCCATCACGTTCAAATAAAAATAAGTGAACATGGGAGAGAAGAATGCAGAATTTTGAAATTCGCTCGGCTTGCCGGGCTGTTGTCGGGACGGCGGTTTTGCTCTTTGGGCTTGCTGTATCCTTACCCGCCGCACATGCGTCCGATGTGATGGATGGCGCGGTAATCGTAAAAGGGGTCAAAGTTTATATCGATCCGGCCAAGTTTGATTCCACCCGCTTCCTCGCGCCGCCCCCGACGGGTATTCACGCCGAGGACGACATGGCGACCGTCGTGCGGTGGCAGGATCGGCGGACCGTTGAACTGGAAAAACTGGCGTTGGCGGATTCAAAGCAAAGCGTTTTCCGGTGGTCGACGGTATTGGGGCCGGAATGGAAGGAAGAGAATTTCCCCATCGCCAAAGAGTTCTTCCATCAGGTCTACAAGACCGAGAGTAACCTGAACAAACAGGGCAAGAAAAAGTGGAACCGTGCACGGCCCGGTACGATCAACCACGAAATCAAGGCCGTCTCCAAATTCAAGAATTATGGCTCTTATCCCAGCGGTCATTCCGCCTTCTCCCATTTCACGGCCATCGTGCTGGCCGACATGATCCCGGAGAAACGCGAGGAAATCATGCGTCGTGGCTGGGAAAAGGCCTTCAACCGTGTCATCGGTGGGGTTCATTTCCCCAGTGATGTCGAGGCAGGGCGCATGTTGGGGGCAATTTGCGCCGCGTTGGTCCAGGATAACCCGGCCTTCCGTGCTGATTTTGAAGAGGCACGAAAGGAAGTCCGGGCTGGCCTGGGCCTGCCCCTTTAACCCCTGAACCCCTGCTTGAAGCACTGGGCCGGGCGACGCCTTCCTGTGAAGGTTTCCCCGGCCCCTTTTTTTGCTTCTGATGGCATGGCCCTTGCGATGTTTTGGTTCCAGCCTTTGGGGAGTGCGGCGACTGCATTCCTGATGGGTTAAATAAGTCTTTGTTTAAAAAGATAATTAAACCGAACCGGGTAAACAGGATGGCGATTCATAATGACGAAGACATTCAAAAATGAGACGATATTGACCCAATTCTATTGTTGATGGGTCAAATATGCACGTTTTTCGGAAAGTCCTCATCGCTGTTGGCGTAATTGCGAAGGCTCCAGGGGTGTTGATCGCCGTGGCTTTGCTCGTGCTGGCGCATACGGCCCATGCCCTGCCCGCGAAGGCGGATCAGACGGTGATCGTTCTGACGTCTTTTTCCGAAGACTACGTCGCGCCGATCAAACAGGCGTTCATGAAACGTCATCCGGATATTCGCCTGCGCTTCCTGTATAAGAAAACCCCTGCCGCCGTGGCGCATATCCTCAGCGGCCGCGGCCCGGTTCCGGATGTTTTCATCGCCAGTGCCGTCGATGCCTTCGAAAGTCTGAAGGCGTCAGGTCGTCTGGTATCCTTTTCTGGTGGTGGTAGCCAACAGCAAGGCATCAGGGACAAGGTCATCCTGAACGACCGGGACGGTTTCTACCGGGGGATTGCGCTTTCGGGCTATGGCGTGATGTGGAACGATGCCTATCTGTTCCGTCTGGGGCTTTCCGCGCCGCACTCCTGGGGGGACCTGTTACAGCCGCAATATGCAGGGCACATCGGCCTGACCTCTCCCACGCGTTCGGGCACGACCCATATTATCGTCGAGATGATCCTGCAGCGTTACGGCTGGGAACGTGGTTGGGCCTATCTGCAGGAGCTTGCGGGAAATCTGGCCACCATCACGGCCCGCAGTTTCGGTGTGCGTGACGGCGTGCTGAAAGAACGTTTTGGGCTGGGGCTGGTCGTAGACTTCTTTGCTCTCGGGCCGCGCTATCGGCAACAACCGGTCGCCTTCAGCTATCTGGATGAAACGACGCTGGTACCGGCCAGCGGGGCCATGATCCGGGGTGGTGCAAACCCGAAAGCTGCCCTGACGTTTCTTAATTTTCTAACGTCACTGCCGGGCCAGGAATTGTTGCGTCATCCCGACCTGATGCGCTTGCCGGTCCGGGCGGACGCCTATCGGGTCTTCCCGGATGATTTTCCAAATCCCTTTGTCGAAGGGCGGTTTGTCGAAACGCGCCCTTTCGACAGGGCGCTTTCCAGCCGCCGCTATCATCTGGTCAATGCCATGTTTGACCGCCTGATCACCTATCGCCTGCACAGCCTGAGGGAGGTCTGGGGGAAACTCCATGCCCTTGAAGGGCGTGAGGAGGCGAGTATTGACCATAGCAAATTGAGAGAGGCGCGCCGGGTTCTCACATCCGTGCCCGTGGGCGCGATGATGGCGGCGGATGACGCCTTCCTGTCCCAGTTCTCCCGCGTGCAGCCGGGCGTTGCCTATTCAAGCATGCAAACCCGGCTGGACGTGGAATGGAAACGTTATGGGGACCATGCGATCAAGCAGGCAGAACAGTTACTGCAGCAGGCCGCGCCAGTGGAAGGAAAAAGCCCATGAAACCATGGCATCGCTGGATCAGGGGGTATTCGCGTCGAATTGGAACGCGGTTGTTCATGGCCTTCGGTGCTGTTGCCGGGGTGACGGTCCTGTCGGCGATCGTGGCATGGATGGCTTTTGAGCGATTAAGCAACGACCTTTCCGACCTGACCGAAAATCAGCTTCCAGCAACTGCACTGGCAGCCAGGATTGCTGAACTGGGCGGTGACATCCGGGCCCATATCCCCAACCTTCTCGCCGCCCCGTCAGAGCAGGAGCGCCTGAAGACAAAAACCGAAATCACGACGCAACTGGGGCAATTGGAAGATTTGCTGGAGCGGCAGTCGACGCTTATCGACAGCGCTGTCCGCCGGGATGTCCTGGCGATCCTGCCACAGATCAAGACCAATCTGACGAAGGTGGACGAGAATGTGCGCCTGCGCTTTGTCCTGAAAGCGCGCAACGCGGGCCTGATCGAAAGATTGCGTTGGGCGCATGCCGATTTCCTTGATGAGGTCGACCCGATCGTCGCGGATGCGCGGTTCAATATGGAAACGGCTCTGGACCGTTTGACCACGACGCCCGGAGGCAAGGCCCCTGATGAGGCGATTGCGGCCATCCAGCAAACAACGGAGACCCGTGAAGCGGTCATGCGGGTGAATGCGGCCGGCAACCTTGCCGTAGGCCTGATCATGCGTGGCGCCAACCAGTCGTCTGTTGCGGAAATAGACGCAACACGTCATTTCCTGGCAGAAGTCGGGGATCATCTGGAGGATGCCGTGGCGCAAATCCGCCATGACCCGTCCAGTGTGACCCTTCGCCAGTCTGTGGAACAAATCCTCAATTTCTCGCGTGACGAACAGGATGTTCTGTCCTTGCGCAAGCAGGAACTGTTGTTTGAGGAACAGGGACGAAAATATGTTGCGGAGAACCGCCGTCTCTTCTCGCAGCTCGAAGGCATGCTGTCCTCGCAGATTGCGGCGGTGGAAACACGGGCGCAACGCGCAACACAGCTTGCGGAACAGCGTATCATACAGGAACGCTGGGTTCTGGTTTTGGCGGCATCCATATCGGTTTCCATCTTCATCTTCGTCGGATGGCGCTATGTGGCGAAACGCATTGTCTGGCGGTTGTCTGATCTGGGGCGTTCCATGGCGGCCATTGCGGCGGGTGATCTGGAAGCGGAAGTGAATGTTTCCGGCGCTGACGAGATTTCCGAGATGGCGGAGGCCCTGCTGGTCTTTCGTAATACGGCACAGGAAGTTGAGGATTCCAACGCCCAGTCCATCATCGACAATTCGATGGTCGGGCTGGTGAATACGAATGCCCGGGGCTATATCGAATTTGTGAACCCCAGCGCGGAAAAACTGTTCGGCGTGACGGCGGATCAGGTGCGTGGCAAGGGCTTTGTCGAAACCTTTCTGATGGCCGATGACCGGGTTGATCCGGATACGCTTTTCAACGGCCGGGAGACCTCTTTTTCCGAAATTCCGGGGCGCCGGGCCGATGGCAGGACTTTCTATCTGGACCTGACGTTACGGCCTTACAAGTTGCGGAATAAAAGACGCTGTCTGGTCACTGTAGAAGATGCAACCGAACGGCGCGAAGCCCGGAACATTCTGGAAGACCGCATCACAGAGCGGACCCGCGAATTGCATGAGGCAAACCAGCAACTGACCAGCGAGATCAAAGAGAAGGTCGCCGCCCAGGAGGAGCTGGTGCAGGCCGCCAAGCTGGCGGTGCTGGGGCAGATGTCCGCCGGGATCGCCCATGAAACCAACCAGACTTTGTCGGCAATCACCTATAATGCCCATAACGCAAAAATCCTGCTTCAGCGTGATCGTCCGGAAGAGGCTGCAGGCTTTATTGAAAAGATCGGCGCGATTGCGGAGCGGATGGGGCAGACGGTCAACCACCTGAAGATATTTGCCCGGCGTCCGTCGAAGGATATTGCGCCGGTGGCCCTGGGCGAATGCATCCAACATGCGCTCTTCCTCTATCGGGAGCGCCTGGCAAAGCAAAATGTGGAGGTCCGGTATGATGGTCTGGGTGAAGACATACTCGTCCTGGCCGAACAGGTTCGCCTGGAGCAGGTCATCGTCAATCTGGTCGGCAATGCCCTGGACGCTATGAAGGACCGGCTGGCCGGCAGTCTCGACATCTCCGTTACGGGGCAGGCCCCCTGGGTCCGGCTTGAGATCACGGATAATGGCTGCGGCATCGACCCTTCCGATCTCGACAAGGTTTTCGATCCTTTCTTCACCTCGAAGGAGGTGGGGGAGGGGCTTGGTCTGGGACTCTCTATTTCCCAAAAAATCATCAAGGATCTGAATGGCAGGCTGACGGTCCGGTCGGTCCCGGGGGAAGGTTCCACCTTCAGTATTTTCCTGAAACCTGCGGAGGCATAACGCATGGTCAAATATAATAAGGTTTTGTTGGTTGAAGATGACGATGGTGTTCGCGAGGCCGCCAGGGTGACCCTGGAACTGGCCGGGTTTGATGTGACCGAAATGTCGAACGGCATGGCGGCCTATGACTTCGTGACGCCCAACTGGTCGGGAATTGTTGTGTCCGACGTGCGCATGCCCGGCATGGACGGGTTGGAACTGTTGAGCCGGTTGAAACATAGCTGCCCGGACGTTCCGGTGATCCTGGTCACAGGCCACGGCGATATCACCATGGCGGTGAAGGCCGTTCGTGCCGGTGCCTATGATTTCATCGAAAAACCGGTATCGCCGGAATTGCTGATCGACGTGGTGAGGCGGGCGTTGCAGACTCATCAACTCATGCTGGAAAACCGTGAATTGCGGGACCTTCTGGTGGAACGCGGCAGCCTGGAGGGGCGTGTAATCGGTTCCGCCCCTTCCATGGTGGCGTTGCGCCAGTTGGTCCAGAATCTGGCCCAGACGGATGTCGATGTTCTCATCAACGGCGAGACGGGGACGGGCAAGGAAATGGTGGCGCGCGCCCTGCATGACTTTGGCAATCGTGCGGATGGACAGTTCGTGGCGTTGAACTGTGGCGCGCTTCCCGAAACGGTTATCGAAAGCGAGCTGTTCGGCCATGAAGCAGGTGCCTTTACAGGGGCGAATAAGCGGCGGATCGGTAAGATTGAATTCTCCGCCGGGGGCACCCTGTTTCTGGATGAAATCGAGAGCATGCCGCTCCACCTTCAGGTAAAGCTTTTGCGTGTGCTGCAGGAACGGTCCATCGAGCGTCTGGGGGGCAATGAGACCCTGCCGGTCGATATCCGCATCGTCGCTGCGACCAAATGCGATCTTCTGGAGGCTGCCAAGCGTGGAGAATTCCGCGAGGATTTCTATTACCGCATTGGCGTGGCTCAGATTGATCTGCCGCCCTTGCGCGACCGGCTTGGCGATATCCCCATATTATTTGCCCATTTCGTCCAGCAGGCATCGGAACGGTTGCGCAAGGATGTCCCGGCAATCGAACCGCAGCATATCGCCAACCTGACTGCGCGCAGTTGGGAAGGGAATGTGCGTGAGCTGCGCAATGTCGCGGAACGTTTCGTTCTGGGGATTTCCAGACAATTGACCGCCGACATGCCGGATGTGATGGATGGAAAGGCGGCAATGCCGTCAGGGGTGTCCAGCCTGGACGAACAGCTTGCCCTCTTTGAAAAGCGGCTCATCGAAGCCGCCCTGGAACGCCATCAGGGTCGGGTTTCGGAAACGGCCTCCGAACTGGGTGTGCCGCGGAAAAAACTTTATCTGCGGATGAAGCGTTTCGATATCGACAAGTCGGATTTCAAGCTGCAGGCGGTTTGAGACAGGATCAGCCCATTCGGCGTTTCGGCACGTGTCAAAAGTAACTCAAAATTATCTGAATAGAATAAAAATATCTTTGATATCAGTATATTATGCCTTGTTTGGGAACTGGCACGTGCCTTGCGATTTGGCCCTTCATAAGTCCCTGAGTGGACTGGTCACAATAATGAAGGGTTCCGAACATGAGGCTTCCATCAAGTAGACTAACAAAGATATTCTCCGGTCTTGTTCTTGCCGGTGGGGTGGCGCTGTCGCCGCTGACCGCCATGGCGCAGGATCAGAAACTGGTAATCGTCACGTCATTCCCGTCCGACCTGACGAAGGTGTTCAAGGACGCCTTTGAGAAGGAATATCCGGCGACCAAACTGGAAATCCTGAAAAAGTCGACCTCGTCGGGCATCAAATACGTTCAGGAAACCGCTGGCAACAACCAGAGCGATCTGTTCTGGGCCTCTGCGCCGGACGCGTTTGAAGTACTCAAAGGCGATAACCTTCTGCAGGAATACCGCAGCCGCGTGGATGGCATCCCTGATAAAGTCGGCGCGTTCCCGATCAATGATCCGGACGGTTACTACAAGGGCTTTGCCGCGGCCGGTTACGGCTTCATGTGGAATACCCGCTATATGAAGGCCAAAGGCCTTCCTGAGCCGAAAGAATGGGAAGACCTGCGCAAGCCCGTCTACCACGGGCATCTGGGTATGTCCGCACCTTCGCGGTCCGGCACGACGCATCTGACTGTGGAGACGATCCTGCAGGGCAAGGGCTGGGATGAAGGCTGGAAAGTCCTGAAAGACATGTCGGGCAACTTCAAAACCATCACCGAGCGCAGCTTCGGTGTTCCCGACGGCGTGAACAGCGGCAACTTCGGCGTCGGTATTGTCATCGACTTCTTCGGCCTGTCTTCCAAAGGCGCGGGTTTCCCTGTTGAGTTCCGTTATCCGACCGTGACGACGCTGGTCCCGGCGAATATCGGCGTTATCAAGAATGCCCCCAATCCCGAAGCCGCGGGCAAGTTTATCGACTTCCTGCTGTCTGAAAAGGGCCAGGAACTGCTGCTCGATCCGAAAATCCGCCGCCTGCCCGTCAATCCGGCAATCTATGCCAAGGCACCTGCCGATTTCCCCAATCCCTTCAAGGACAGCTCGATCGGTGCGGCTTTGAAATTCGATCTGGATCAGTCGAAGGAGCGTTACAACCTCGTCAACTCCCTGTTTGACGTGATGATCACCTATCGTATGGAAGATCTGCAGGAAGCAACCGCGAAAATCCAGGAACTGGAAGCGGCACTGGCAGAAACCCCGAATGACCAGGCCGGCAGCATGCTTGTTCTGGCGAAGAAGCTCGTGGCCCAGGTTCCGATTACCGAAGCACAGTCCCTGGACAAGGATTTCGCCGCGATCTTCACGAAAAAGCGCAAGAAGGCGACCGACACTGTAACCGGTCGTCAGGCAGAGGTGGAGCAGGAATGGGACACCTTCACCGTCAACAACTACCGGAAAGCGACCGAGGTCGCTGAGAAAGCACTGGATCTGCTTTAAGTCCTCCCATAGATGCGGGCCGTGTGTCCCTGTGGACCGGTCCGCATCCCCCCGATTTTAGGAGAGTAACTGTCATGTCCGCCGTTACCTGGGCCCGGCTTGTGCCGCGTGGCCAATGGGGACCTGCAATCGTCGCCATGCTGATCGGCGCTTTTCTGCTGACCTTTCTTGCGGTCCCCGTGGCAAAAGTTGTGTTTGTCGCCTTTCAAAATCCGTCGACCGGCGACTTCACCCTTTTGAACTTTAGCGATTTCTTCAACACATCCCTGTTCCGGGAATCCTTCTGGAACTCCTTTTATGTGGCCTCCATGTCGGTCGTGGTGGCAACGGCCATTGCGCTGCCGCTGGCCTATATCACGACCCGTTTCAATTTTGGCGGGGCTGCAATTATCCAGACATTGGGGATCATTCCCCTGATCATGCCGCCTTTCGTCGGCGCGGTGGCCATGCAACTGCTGTTCGGGGGGAATGGCAGCGTAAACCTGCTGCTCGACGACTATTTCGGTTTTACGATCCCCTTCATGGAGGGGTTGAACGGGGTGATTTTCGTTCAGTCCATTCACTATTTCCCCTTCATCCTGATCAACCTGTCAGCGAGCCTTGCCAATATTGACCGTTCCATGGAAGAGGCCGCCTTGTCGCTCGGTGCGTCCGGCATGCGTCTCTTCCGGCGTGTTGTCTTTCCGCTGGGCATGCCCGGCTATATTGCCGGGGCGTCGCTGGTCTTCCTGAAGGTTTTCGACGATCTCGGTACGCCGCTGTTGTTGAACGTCAACAATATGCTGGCGCCGCAGGCCTATCTGCGGATTTCGTCGGTCGGGATTTCCGACCCGATGGGCTATGTGATTTCTGTTATTCTCGTGGTCTTTTCCCTCTTCTCGCTGTGGGTTTCCTTCCTGGCGATGAAGGGCAAGGACTATGCCACCACGCAGAAGGGCGGGGGCGGTCTGATGCGCCGCGATCTGTCCACGATGGAAAAGCTGGGTTGCTATGCCCTGATCCTGTTCATCCTGCTGGTGGTCCTGTCGCCGCATATCGGTTTGACATTGCTGTCTTTTGGCACGATCTGGTCCTTCAGTGTCCTGCCGGACGGGTTTACCTTCGACCACTATCTGGAAATGTATAATTCCGCCGGTCAGTTCATCAAAAATACGCTGCTCTATGCCGGTCTGGCCGGTTTGATTGACGTGATCTTCGGAACGGCCATTGCCTATGTGGTCTGGCGGACCGGGATCGCTGGCCGTAAGGCGCTGGATTTCCTCGCCATGGCGGCATTGGCCGTGCCGGGCGTGGTTCTGGGCATCGGTTACCTGCGCGCCTTTTATCAGGTCGATTTGCCGTTCGGCGGCGGATCGCTGGCGAGCTTCTGGCTGATCATTGTCATCGCGCTCTCCGTGCGGCGTCTGCCCTATGCCCTGCGGGCCTGTGTTGCAGCACTGCAGCAGGTCTCTGTCTCTCTTGAAGAAGCGGCGGAAAATCTGGGCGCGACCAAATGGGGCACTGTGCGCCGTATCGTCGTACCGTTGATGGGCGGCGGTATACTTGCCGGTTTTGTAACCAGTTTTGCCACGGCGGCGGTAGAGCTGTCGGCGACGATCATGCTGGTCTCCAACGAGGCGGATGCGCCGCTGGCCTATGGCATTTACGTCTTCATGCAGTCGGCGGCGGGCCGTGGTTCAGGGGCGGCGCTGGGGATTGTGGCCGTGTTGGTGGTCGCGATCGGTACCTATGCCTCCCACAAGATCATTGAACGTACAAAGAACCAACAAGCGATGGATTGATCCATTCGAACAGGAGACCAATTGCCATGTCTTTCACGATGAATGAATCCGTAGGGATCACGATTGACAATGTCGGGCTTCGGTTCGGCAATACGGAAGTCCTCAAGGGCGTTAATATGGAGATCAAGCCCGGCGAGTTCTTTGCCTTCCTCGGCCCGTCCGGGTCGGGTAAGTCAACCTTGCTGCGGGCTATCGCGGGTTTTGGGCCGACGCCGAGCGGCCGCATCCTGATCGGGGACGAAGACGTTACCAAACTGCCCCCGCACAAACGCAATGTGGGCATGGTGTTTCAAAGCTATGCCCTGTGGCCCCATATGACGGTGCGCAAGAATGTGGCCTTCGGACTGGAGGAACGCCGGGTGCCGAAAAACCAGATCGACGATCTGGTTGATGAGGCGCTGGACCTGGTCGGTCTGAAGCATCTTGCCGACCGCAGGCCGTCGCAACTGTCAGGCGGCCAGCAACAGCGTATCGCCCTGGCCCGGACCATTGTGGTCAAGCCGCGTGTCCTGCTGCTGGATGAACCATTGTCCAACCTGGATGCCAATCTGCGCGTCCAGATGCGCCGCGATATCCTGGCGTTGCAGCGGAAATTGGGGCTGACCACTATCTTCGTCACCCATGACCAGGAAGAGGCAAACACCACGTCTGACAGGATCGCGGTACTCAATGAAGGCGTGATCCAGCAGATGGGCGCGCCGGTTGACCTCTATGACCGGCCCGCCAACCGTTTTGTCGCCTCCTTCCTGGGAACGGCAAATATACTGGATGGCGCGGTGGATGCTGCTGACGGTACGCCATGCTTCCGGTCGAACGGCAAGATTTCCATTCCCGTGACCAGTGATGTTCAGGGCGATGCCTGTCTTGTCTTCCGGCCCCAGAATGCTGCCATCCACCAGGCCGGCGTGGCACCGAAAGATGGTGAAATCCTCCTTCAAGGGGCGATCAGGGACCGGGAATTCCTGGGTAATGTGGTCCGCTATGGGGTCGCCGTGGGTGATCATTACCTGCTGGTCGACGATATCCATCAGAACGGCCACAGCTATCTGGAGCCCGGGACGGCGGTGGAACTGACCCTGCCTGCCGATAGGCCAGTCGTTCTCGGTAAGGTTTAAGCCCATTGTCAAAGGGGTGGGCATTCCGATGTCCCACCCCGATTTCTTTGCAGGAGAAATCCGTGTATCCGGAACTATTCGTCATTCGTCATGGTGAAACCCATTGGAACCGCGAGCAGCGGTTGCAGGGGCATAAGAACTCAAGCCTGACCGATTTGGGCCGGGATCAGGCATTGCAACAAGGCCGAATCCTCCAGAACCTCGACATGAAGGCAAGAGAGGACATTCCATGTTTCTGCAGTCCTCTGGACCGTGCCCAGGAAACGGCCTGGCTGGCAATGGAAGCGATCAGCAAGCCTTTCCAGACGGACGACCGGTTGAAAGAAATTGCTCTCGGTGACTGGGAGGGCTGCAAATATTCCGAGGTTCACAGCGCCACTGACCGCAACGCAGATAACTATATGGACCGTGTGGACTGGTTCAGTGCGCCGGGCGGGGAAAGTTATGAGGCGGCGGTTGATCGTGCCAAGGCCTTTCTGGAAACCCTGTCCGGCCCGACCATCATCGTGACCCATGGTGTTTTTTCCGCCGTGTTGCGGGGCGTCTGGCTAGGGCTGCCGCGCCGGGATGCCCTGGCGTTGAGCAAGGCGCAGGGGTGCATTTTCCACCTGAAGGGCGGCAGGGAGACGATCCTGCAACAGTAATACTTGGTGCTTTGATCTTGGACTTGGCAGAACAAATGTTTGGCAAGCCCGGATGATTGCATCGGTTCTGGAAATAAGGTCCCTGTTGCCCTAGACAAAAGGGGTCGGGTCGCCGAAGCGACATGAGAAGCCCAGCAGGAGTATCCGAATGACATATTTGCTTGCTTCCAGCTTTCCCGGTCAGCCCGCCGGGGAGAGATTTCGTCAGATGGTGGAAAAGAAGGAAATTTTCCGTCTGCCGGGTGCTCACAATGGCATGGCGTCCCTGCAGGCGCGCGCTGCAGGCTTTGACGGTCTCTACCTTTCCGGGGCGGCGATGACTGCATCCATGGGGCTGCCGGACCTGGGGATCATCACTGTCGATGAAGTGGCCTTTTTTATTCGCCAGATTGTCAGGGCCAGCGGATTGCCGCTGTTGGTGGATGGCGACACGGGATATGGCGAGGCCCTCAATGTGATGCATATGGTCCGCACCTTCGAGGAAGCCGGTGCCGGTGCGGTACACATCGAAGATCAGCTTCTGCCCAAGAAATGCGGTCACCTCAATGACAAGAAGCTGGCCAACCCGCAGGAAATGGCCGCCAAAATCGCGGCCGCGTCGCGTGCGCGCAGGCATCTCTATCTAATTGCCCGTACCGATGCGGCGGCAAGCGAAGGCATGGACGGCGCCGTTGCGCGGGCAAAGCTTTATATGGAGGCCGGGGCCGATGCTATCTTCCCGGAGGCGTTGACCTCTGCGGAGATGTTCAGGGAGTTTGCGGCAAGGATGCCGGGCGTGCCGCTGCTCGCCAATATGACGGAATTCGGGCGAACCCCGTTTTTCACGGCGCCGGAATTTGAGGACATGGGATACAGCATGGTGATCTGGCCCGTTTCCTCCCTGCGCGCGGCCAACAAGGCACAGGAAAAACTCTATGCCACGCTGACGCAGGATGGTTCCACGGAAGCCATGCTGCCTGAGATGCAGACGCGGGCGGAGCTTTACGACATGATCGGTCTCAACGAATTTGAAGAACTGGACGCCTCGCTGGTCAAAAGCGTCGTACCAACCCTCGAATAGTCAAATACCTGTAGACATTTGTATCCCGGAAACCGACCTGCATGGGCGGGATGAAAAAGCAGGCGGGCCTCCGGGTCTGGAAACAGTATAACGAAAGGCAACCTGATATGACGCAGCAGATCAAGGTGGAAGCGGAAGGCTATGCCAACCGGGTTCGCGCACTCCCTCAAACGGAAGGCGGGGTGCTGGACCTGGAGATCCTGGCGGATGAGGCGGCTGACTTTCGGCAATGGTTTTCTTTTTCCATTTCCGGGCCTGCTGGGTCGCCCTTGACCCTGCGTTTCGTCAATGCCGGACAATGCAGTTATCCGGGCGGCTGGGAAGGCTATCGCGTTTGTGTGAAATTTCCCGACGGCAATTGGACACGCACCGGAACCGGCTATGAAGATGGCGTTCTTCAATGCAGGATCACCTTGCCGGAGGGGGCGGTTGAACTGGCGTATTTCCCACCTTTCGAAGCCTTCCGTGAACAGGCGTTGCTGGACAAGGCCGCAGAGGACGGGGCCGAGGTTCGGGAAATCGGGCGTTCTGTTCAGGACAGGCCCATCCATTGCCTGCAATATGGCCTGAACGACCAGACCGATCGCGTTGTCTGGCTGACGGCACGTCAGCACCCAGGCGAGACGCAGGGCGGATACTGGATGGAAGGGGCGCTTGCCGTCCTGGAAAAAGATAGTCCTGTCCGGCAGGCGCTGGAGGAAATGCACGTCGCGGTCTGCATCGTCCCCAACACCAATCCGGACGGCAGCGCCCTCGGTAACCTGCGCAGCAGTGCGACCGGGGCCAATCTCAATCGTTGCTGGGGCACGGCCCGGGGCAGCGCGCCGGAGATTGACGCGGTGATGGATGCGATGCTTGCGACCGGGGTCGATTTTTCCCTGGATGTCCATGGGGATGAGGTTCTGCCCTATGTCTTCACCGTCGGTCCGGACGGGCTGGAAAGCTGGGACGAGGCGAAGCAGGCGGGCCGTCACCGCTTTGATCAGGCGTTGTTGGCGGAATCTTCTGATTTCCAGATGGAAGTCGGCTATGACACCAATCGTCCGGGCCATGCGGATCTTTCCAAGGCAACGCCGTGGATTTCGGATCAATTCGGCTGTCTGTCCCTGACCCTCGAAATGCCCTTCAAGGATGCCCTGAATGCCCCGGATGACCAGGACGGGTGGAGCATCGAACGCTCGCGCCGACTGGGGGAGGCCAGTATGCGCGCGATCCTGAAATATCTCTCTGCCTAGGTCGTGCGCCTTAGGACGCTTTCTGGCCAACCCGGCCCCCTTCCAAAAAACACTTGCCGTGGACAAGTTTCGGGAGGGGGCCCGCCGGTCACGAATGCGAAATATTCAGATTGGTCAACTGGCCGCTTTTCAATACCTCACGGCCACTAGTCGCTATTTACGCGTAAGGAGCATGGCTACAGACATATTGCGGAATGGGTATACTTCCGGATTGGCCTTCAAAAGGGTGTCTGCTGTCTGATAGATTTGGTTCACAAGATCGGTTTTTGACGGCGTATCGGGAAGACTGCTGGTCAAAGCCGCTTGGGTGAAAGCCCTGAAAAAATTGACAAAACTGGCGGCGTAACGGTCCAGATCCCCATCCTGTTTATAGGCTTCAACAAAGGGAACGGGTACTTCGTAGGCTTCAGTCCGATCCAATGAATAGAGATGAGACAATTCGTAGACCGGGTTTTTCAGTGGGGCGATCAGTTCATCCAGGGTACGGAAATAAACCGGCTGATAATATTTTTCGTAAACCTGAGAAGGGATATCACCACGATCGACATGTGCCCGCACGGCGTCGTTGAGAAGGTCGAATAACCCGTCGCAAGTGCGGATATCGTCCACGCATCCAAACACCTGGACCATGAGTTTCCCGCCAGGAACAAGTTCTTTCGACCGGGCAGTCAGAAATGCCGCCATATCCGCTTCTGCGTGCCTGGCAAATGTTTCGCTTTCACTATCGGTAATATAACCGTTGCCCCGAATCTTGCTGGGTCCGTTCGGCAGAATATATCCAGGCAAGAGATCGAGCGGGCGCTCGCTCAGATAGCCAATCGAGTTGAAAGTCGTGGCAACATGGACGCTTTGGGGGGGAAGCAATCGATCATACATTGACCCACCGACAGCCGCAGATGAGACCCGTTCTCCATCGAAAGCAGACTTCCCATCGGGCCGTAAGCCAAGGAACAACTTGGAATAGTCGTTCGTGGGCAAATCGGAATGTAGGGTTAAAAATGGCCGGTCTGTATGGTCCATCGCACGCGCAAGGAGCTTATGCATAACAGAAATGGAGTTTCGTCCTTCAGAGCAGCCAAAATCCGCAAAAGTAATGGCGCTGGTACCTTCCGCGAAAGGGAGCTCCGTTATGGCGTCCTCCAGCCAGGGGAGGACCGCCGCAATTTGTGCCCATTGCGGCGCAGAATTCGCGTTATAGAACCCCCCGCCGGCCATGCCGGTCATTCCCGTCGGCTTGATCTGCCTGTCCGTATTTACCATCTCAACATTTGTCATAAATATTTCCTTCGAATAGCGATTTGTTGCGCAAGGTCTCTCATTGCGGTTGTTAGGCCTTCGATAAGGCACCGGAACGTAAATGCACGGCAAATAGGGGCAATCCGGTCAGGGCCAATCCACCAACCAGATTTCCAAGGACAACCGGAATCTCGTTCCAAATCAGATAGTCGAGAACGGAAAAGTCCCCGCCCAGCATCAGAGCGGTCGGAAACAGATACATATTGACGACTGAGTGCTCGAACGTCATCGCGAAGAAGAGCATGATCGGCATCCACATGGCGATCACCTTCCCGCTGACCGAGGTGGAAATCATTGCGCCAACGACACCAAGGGACACCATCCAATTGCACAGCGCACCGCGAATAAAGATGGTCATCATGCCGCCGATGCCATGCTCCTTGTATCCCACAGTGCGATTCTTGCCGATATTGGCGATGATCTCGCCGACATGACTGACTTCTGCCGTATATCCATAGGTAAAGATGACAGAAGTCAGGAAGGCAATGAGCAGGGCGCCCAGGAAATTACCGATAAAGGTGGTTGCGATTGTCCTCGTTACCCCGCCAAGGGTTATATCGGGGCGACGGTCGAGCCAGGCCAAAGGGGCAAGAACGAACATCCCGGTAACAAGATCGAATCCCATGAGATACAAAATGCAAAAGCCGACCGGGAACAACACGGCGCCTACGATGGGAAATCCGGTCTGGACACCAACTGTGATCGCAAAAACAGCGGAAATAGCCAGAATAGCACCGGCCATGAATGCCCTGATGAACAATATACGGGGGTTCAGTAAGATTTTTTCCTCGCCCACATCGATGATTTTCTCAACAAAGATGCGCGGTTCGTAATAAGACATAGGATATCTCCATGTGCTGTGCATCTTCTGGTGGCATGCCAAACAGGCCGATTGGACAAGTCGGCGCGGCCGAAACCATTGCTCCACGCCAAAATGTTCAGCCCTCTAACTGCTTCGCGCCATGCCATTTTTCGTTTTTTCTCTGCCAGTTAATCGTGGCAGGCGTTGCCGCGTGACGGCCCAAATGCCTGCCATGATCAGGGCAATGCTCAATATGAAATAGGATCCGAAATCCTCGTCGAAAAACGCCCATGCGAGCAGGGTGATGGTTGGTGGCACCAGAAAGAAATAGCTTTGAGAGTGAGAAACATCCCGTTTTCGTATGAGGATGTAAAACAACAGCCAGCTGCCCAGGGACAACACAATTCCCATCCATAGCAGCGACCCAAGCAAGGGGAATGTCCAGTTGACGGTCATTGGCTCAAAAGCAAGCATCAAACCAAAGACAGGGATGAACGCGCTGAAATGTTGTATCAATGATCCTGTCATCAGGTTCATATGCGCAACGAAACGTTTTTGATACAGCACGCCGGCAACCATGCTGAAAAGGCATAAAATCGTCAGGAACAGCCCGCTATAGGTGTTGTCGCCAGTATGGACTTTCTGGCCGACGATGAAAACGACGCCAATTGTCCCCAGCAACAGCCCGAGCGCCTGTTTGAAGCTGGAGTTTTCGCCGAGAAATACAGCGGCCCCCACAGAAGCGAGTACCGGATGCAAAGCCATGATCAAACCGACAGTCCCGGCATCCATGCCCCACTCATACGCGATCAGCATTCCGGTAAAGCAAAAACCGTGAATGAGAATCCCGATCACAGACAGGTGCACATACTCCGTCGCCTTCTTGGGCCAATCGGCCTTGAAAAAATAAATGATCGTCAAAAAAATCGGGATCGGAATGGCCAATCGCAGGGATTGGAATGTAAAGGGGTCCGTAAAAGCGATCCCGGTTTTTGATGCGACATAACCGGAACTATATAAAACAACAAATAACACCGGTAGTATTCGGTCAACGAATACTGAATGTTTATTCGCGCGAGTTGGAGGCATTATTTTGTTTCCAGCTTGTTTGACTAGTCGGCAGGCGCCATGTCACGAGCTGGTTCCGCTAAATATTCAAGGAGATAATCCTTGAAGTATCCAGGCACCTCCACCGTTTCGATCCTTTTGGATTTAGCCGAGGATTGTGCGCAAATGACTGTGAGCTGTCCTTTTGAGACGGGCTCCTTGGTGTGGTCTTCGGACTCTTTATATAGCAGGAATTTCAACGTGATGGATTTTTTGCCAATGCGTGCAACATTCAGGGCGATATGTATTTTATCGCCAAACAGCATCGGCCGTAAAAAATCGCATTTGGTTGAGAGTATCGGCCACTTGTATAGCGGATCACAGATACTCATCCCCCCATTCTGGAAGAAGCGCGTTTCCGCATATTCAACATAGCGGAAGGCGTTTGAATAATGCGCAATGCCTGCCATGTCTGTTTCACAGAATTCTACATCTTTTGAAACTGTGAACAGCTTTTCATCAACCTGCCTGTCATTTTTATTAATCATTGTTCCGTCCAATCAAGCAGTTTCACGAATGATGCGCTTCAGTTTTTTTCCGGTAACTCCCTCGTTGGAGCCGGGATGGACCTGTTTTATTTCCGAAATTTCGGGGAGGTTATTTTCGATCGAATAATTGAAAATCCGGTCGGTGACCTGTTCGAGCGATGTATTCTCCCTGAGTTCGACCTGAATTTTCAGGGTTCCTTCGGTGTTGCCCTGCACCACGGTGCAGTCGAAAATTTCGGGAATGTTCTTCAAATAGGATTCTTCAAGTTGGCAGCTGTAATATGTTTTGCCATTCAGCAGCATGGCGTCGCTCGTCCTGTCGACATGATAATAAAGGCCATTCTCTCCCTTGTAGACCAGATCACCAGTCAACCAGTAACCGTTGAGAATAGCGCTTTCCGTTGCTTCCCGGTTTCCCCAATAGCCCGATGTCACGCTTGGTGATTTGACCCCCAACCTGCCGACCTGACCGCATTCTGTGATCTCTTCGCCCTCTTCATCGAAGAGCGCGACTTTAATCCAGGAAAACGGCTTGCCGATGCATCGGTCAAAATTGTTCGTTTCGATGGTGTGAATGTTTCTGAAGATGCCAAACGCGAATTCCGAAGAGCCCAGATTGTCGATAAACAGAGCGCCGTTCACGCGTTCGCCATTTTCGATCCGATGGCCATATTGGACTATCTGCCTGACATGCGGTTCGTGGCATGCATCCGCCGTACTCATCCATATGTTTATAGATGACAGCCGCTGGGGCTCGATATCGCATCGGCATAAATCGACATAGATGCTGGGGAAGGCAAACATCATCGACGGTTTGAACGTTTCAATCGCCGTTACAACGCTGTCTGGTGATTTGTCAGAGATTAGGACCAGATGATTCATCCGCAGGATGTTGCTCATCAGCATTGTGATTGCAGCGGCGTGCGAGTGAGGGGCCGCTGACATCACGGTATCGCCAAGTTGCCGTTCGAGTTGCTTTTTGACACCGTAAATAATCGATTCATGGCTGAAGGAAACAGCCTTTGGCAGGCCTGTTGTGCCCGACGTGTGGCTGATAAGAACGGTGTCTTCGGCCTTGTGGTCGTAAATGTCACAGGCCTCTGTAAATGGTTGCTCTTCCACAGCAAGGCGGCTTTCAATCCGGCCGTCAATCTCAGTGCTGAAGGCAAGGATTTTGTCCAGCCGCTCACCTTCCGATACAAGCAAATCGGCTTTGATGTTCGACAAATATTTACTTGCGATTTCCGGCAGCAATCCGCCATTCACAAAGGCTGGAATTGCTCCGATCCTGGTCAGGGCAAGATAGTGGAAATAATAGGATATCCCGTCATCCAAATACAAAGCCACGATGGATTTCGGCCGAATGCCCATATGCCAGTAACATGAGGCGATATGGGTTGTTTTATTCACCAGGTCACGCCGGGTGAATTCATGAGGCTGGCCGTCGAAATCAATGTAGGTAAGGGCTTTTTTGTCCGCCTCGTCCGCCAATTCATCAACGCGGAACAGAAAGTTACCTGCGCCGATACTGGGGTCCTTGGCCATGCTGCTTATCAATGCTTCCTTATCCATCGCATTATTTCCTTCAATATTTTCGGACCCATGTCGCAGCATGTGACGTTTCAGTTTTCCCGTTTCCGTTTTGGGTAAGCTGTCAACGAATTTGACCGACCGTGGATATTTGTAGGGAGATATTGTCTGCTTCACGTGGTTCTGCAGCGTTTCCACCAAACCCTTCTCACTGCCGTCCCTGTCCGCCAGAACGACATGGGCCTGGACGATATGTCCACGGTCTGGATCCGGAACGCCGATAACCGCACATTCCCGCACGTAGGGATGCGAAAGCAGCGCCTCTTCAACCTCGGCAGCGGCAATGTTATAGCCGGACGAAATGATCATATCGTCCCCTCGGGAAACGAAATGAAGCCGTCCATCCTTGTCTTTGCGAAAGAAGTCACCAGTCAGGTTCCAGCCATTTTTCACGTAGTCGGACTGACGGGGGTCATCCAGGTAACGGCAACCTGTTGGCCCGCGGAAACCCAACCACCCCGGCTCTTCAATTCCGACCGCTTTCATTTCATCATCGAAGAGTTCGACCTCGTATCCTTCAATCGGTTGGAGCCCCACCGGTCCGGACTTGAAATCATCAAGGGTTGTTGCCAAAAATGTGTGTAGCGCTTCGGTTGAACCCATTCCGTTTATGATGGGTACGCCGATGTTGTCCTGCCAGCTCTCCAATACCGGGTGCGGTAAATTTTCGCCTGCGGACACGGCGCATCTCAATGTCTTGAGAAGTTCAAAGTTGGACTTCTGGGATAGCATTGTCTTGTAAGCTGTCGGTGCCGAAAAACAGACAGTTGCACCATAACGGTCGATCAATTCCGGTAAGTTGGATGGAGAGGTTTGCTCCAACAATACTGCCGTTGCGGCAAAACGCAGCGGAAACACAGCCAAACCACCCAAACCAAAAGTGAATGCCAGCGGTGGCGTGCCGATGCAGATATCCGCAGGCACCAGTTTAATGCGCTGCCTTGCGAAACCATCAGCGATGGCAAGGATATCCCGATGACAGTGCATTGTGATTTTGGGCTTGCCGGTTGTACCGGACGTGCTGGCCAGCAGTGCTATGTCGTGCTGGGAGGTGGTGACTACGTCAAAGTCTGTCGATTTTGAGACTGCCAGGTTGTTGATCTCGGCATCGTTGTCATCACAGGTGGAAAATTCTGCGATTTTGAGTTCGGGGGCTATTTTTCCGTTCAGACGGTCTAATTCTTCACCCAGTCCCTTTTGACAAAGAACCAAATCAACTTTGGCCTTATCGATCAAAATGTTCAATTCATTGGCGCGCATCTGCGATATGGTGTTAAAGGCGATCGCACCCGCCTTTAGAACTGCCAGAAAGCAGGCCACCATCATCGGACAATTCTTGGACCGGATCATGACCCGGTTTCCGGGCACAATCCCGAAATCTTCGGTGAGAACCTGAGCTATTTTGTTTGAGAGTTCACTGAGCTGCCGATACGACAGCGAACCATTTGCACCGATCAATGCGGTGTGATCGCCGAATCCGCGCTCTACCAAGGCATCAACTAATTCTACCCCTGCGTTTAATTTTTTCTGATATGGGTAAAGATCTGTCTTGAATTTTGGCAACGCCTCAGTTGTTGGCAATTTGTTGTTTGCAAACTCATCTTTGTGGCCAGTTTCTACAAACATTTCCTTAACCTGATTTATAATCTATTGATATAACGTCATAAATTTTATGATCCTTATAAAAATAGATTAAGTTGTGGACTGAAATCTATGGTTGATATTCATTGCAGAAGATTACTAAAACTTGCAATGAAAAAAATTTATTAAAATTATATTTTTTCCTAGACGCTCTCGGCCAGTTTTTTTATATGCTCTTATAAGTAGCAACTGAAACGGCGATGAAATGATGAGCTTAGAACGGAAAACCACCAATCTTTCGGAGATGGATGTAGCAAGTCAGACGCTACGAATTGTCGTTATTGGTGGCGAAGGACACGTCGGAAGCACGATTTGCTCTGCGCTGCCCGTCCACCATGAGGTGATAAAAGTCGGGCGAAATAGCGGAGATGTTCGTGCGGATATTTCGAACCGCTCGTCCATCGAGGCTATGTATGCCGAAATAGGAAAGGTCGACGCTGTCGTTCTTGCCGCGGGTGCCGTGCACTTCAGTCCGCTCACGGATTTTCCTGAAGACAAGTTCCTTTTCAACCTGATGCACAAGGCAATGGGTCAGATCAACTGTGTGCTTGCCGGGCTGGACCATCTCAATGATGGCGGGTCATTTACACTAACGAGTGGCATACTCGACAGAGACCCGATCCGCATGGGAAGTGGTGCAGCAGCAGCAAACGGGGCAATCGGCGGTTTTGTAAAGAGCGCAGCGATCGAAATGCCCAGGAGCACCAGGATCAATGCTGTCAGCACCGGCCTTCAAGACATTTCCGTCGAACGGTACGGAAGCGTATTCCCCGGTCATGCCCCTGTTTCTTCTGATCGGGTGAAATACGCCTACCTCAAATGCATCGAAGGGGCCATAACCGGCCAAATTCTTACCATCGATTGAGGTGCCTGGGCAGACAGGCCGAACACCCGTCAGTTCAAATTGGTTCGCGAATCTGGAGGCCAATGGTGAAATACAAACTTGTAAGCTACGAATTGTGCCCCTTTGTTCAGCAGGTCTCGATCGTTCTTTCCATGAAGAACATTGAGTATGACATTGAGTTTATCGACCTATCCAATCCGCCTGAGTGGTTTACGGAAGTCTCCCCATTGAAGAAGGTGCCAATTCTGCTGGTTGGTGCCGATCAGGTGCTGTTTGAATCGATAGCGATAATTGAATTCATTGAAGATTCCGCTGAGCAAAAGACATACCCGTCGAACCTGGTTGAGCGATGCCGTGATCGTGCCTGGATTCAGTTCATTAATCAGATGATGTGGAGCCTCTACGACCTTTCCGTGAACAGCAGTGAAAGCGAATACGGATCGACCGTAGAGGCATTGCATAAGAAGCTGGACCAGTTGGAGGCCGCTTCTGGCGGCGGGCAATACCTTTTTGGAGAGTCGTTTTCTCTTGTTGAAGCCACGCTGGCACCGCTGCTTCTTCGCATCGGTTACATAGATCAAATTGCTCCCGGTATTCTGGATGAAGCGCGCCATCGCAATATTTGCCGAATTTATCAGTCAATAATCTCGAACGCCGATGTTCAACGTTCGACGCCTGCAAGTCTGCAGCAGTCTTACTATGCATTGCTGGCCAAACGCCAAGGCTATCTGGCTGCGTTTTTAGATCCGGGATTTAGTCCCGCGCCCCAGCTCGCGTCGAGATATTAGAGCGATACCTTCCGGGGAATTTTCGACCATTCAACTGTAACCAGGAAATAGATCCTTCTTAACCTGGGCAGAAAGTTTGAGGAAACGCCATGAGCACTCAGGACTCATTTGAGAAAACGAAAAAAACCACACTAAAACGCAGCCCCGAATATGCCGACTATGACAAACGGGCGGTCTACGAAATCCTGGATAGCGGCTATATGTGCACCATCGCATTCGTGATCGACGGAATGCCTTACCTCAATCCAACACTTTATTGGCGTAAGGGCGACTATGTGTATTGGCATGGACTGTCCGGGAGCAGGATGCTGCTCGAACAAGCCAAAAATGTCGACGTCTGTTTCAACGTTTCCCATCTGGACGGGCTTCTGTTGGGGCGATCCGCTTTTCACCACTCCGTAAACTATCGCTCGGTCACGATCTATGGGAAAACGGAACTGGTAGAAGACCATGATGAGAAGATGGAGGTCGCATTTGACCTCATCGAATCCTATTTCCCCGGACGTCGTTCCGAATTACGCGAACATAAAGAAGAAGAAATCCTCAAAGTTAAGTTTCTCCGCCTGCCCATTGAGGAAGTTTCTGCAAAACACCGATACGACAATTCGGTCATGGATATTTTGAGACGGCAGGAAAGCCCGGCCATAATGGAATATGGTCCTGAGGGCGTTAACCCTCATTGTTGGACGGGAACAATTCCGATCCGCACGGTGATGGGAACACCAATTTCCGATACAGCTACTGACCCCAACATTCAGTTGCCCGGTTACTTGTCACGCTCAAGGTTCAAAGCCGACTTTTGAGCCGGTTGCTGTCAAAAAACTAGATACTGAGGGGAAAGCGATGAAAGTAGTTGTGATTGGTGCAGGCGGTGACGTTGGTCGAACGGTCTGTGCAGAGCTCAGCAAAAGGCATGACGTTATCAAGGTTGGCCGGAATTCCGGCGACTATCATGCTGACATGACTGATATGGCATCCCTCCAAAGGCTATTTCAGGCGGTCGGGGAAATAGATGCGGTTGTTGTTACCGCCGGTTCTGTCGTTTTCTCTGACCTGCAGGATATCTCCCAGGAAGACTTCATGTATGCGCTGTCAAATAAGGTGATGGGGCAGGTGAATGTCGTTCTGGCCGGCATGCAGCATGTGAGAGATGGCGGTTCTTTCACACTGACGAATGGCCTGCTGGATCAACATCCTGTTCCAAAAGGAGTTGGCGCGGCAACCGCAAATGCGGCGCTTGCCGGTTTTGCGGCAGCAGCAGCGATTGAGATGCCGCGAAACATAAGGCTAAACGTCGTAAGTCCTGGCCTTCTGGATATTTCGTTTGAACGCTATGGCCCCACTCTCAAAGGACATGACTATGTTCCATCGGAAGTTGTCGCCGCGGCTTATGCGGAAAGCGTCGAGGGCTCCGCTTCCGGACAGCGGCTCATAGGGGAATGATAGACCAACGGAAGGGCTGCTTTCAGACAATCTCTATTCACTTCACATCCTTGTTCATCGTCCCAGCGCCGACCAGCCTCAAGGAGACCCAGGAAAGATGCAGTGTTTATTCGTCCAAATAAAATGCAGTCCAGGACTACAGCGTAGCGTTGCAAATAAAATAGCAGTTAAAGAGCTTCACTCCGAGATTTATTCAATCAACGGAGACTATGACATCCTGATGAAAACCTATCTGAAAGACTTTAACGAGGCTCAAAGCATCGTTTCAAAAATGGTCAGTAACGTTGAGGGCATTGAAAAGACGTTCACCATGTTTGCCTTTGATCTGTTTTAAGCAGCATTTGTTTCACTAAATGGCCGCCTGCAGGCGAAAGACACCAACAAACCAGGAGGAATGAGGGTTGGCATTGAACTATTTCGAGATAAATGGCGAGGCGATAAAGACGCTTCTCTCCATCAAAAAACAGGTCTCCACCATTGAGGAGGCCTTGCAGTATCTGGTTGAACTGCGCGTCTCGCAAATCAACGGCTGCGCCTATTGTGTCAACTTACATTCAATCGAAGCGAGAAAAGCAGGCGTTCCCCAACAGAAACTCGACTGCCTGACGGTTTGGAAAGAAAGCGACTTTTTCTCGGAAAGAGAATGCGCAGCCCTGAGTTGGGCCGAAAGCGTGACAAGAATTTATGAGGAACGTCAGCCTGAAGAGAAGCTGGACCTCCTGCTGGAGACTTTCAGCGAAAAAGAAGCTGTGGATTTGACCTTCATCGTAAGCACGATGAACGCGCTGAACCGTATCGCCATAAGCTGTGGAGACAAACCCGAAAGGATGGCGTGACCACCCGCCGATTTTTCGGTGGATGGAAATTGCGATCGTAAAGCGTGATCTGGCGGAATTGGAAACTTCAACATAAGGCATTGAGCAGACTATGAGTGAATACCAAAAAGAGATCGAAATTCGCAACGGTTCCGCACTGCTGCAATCAGCTCACGAAGAGCTGGCCGCACGCTTGCAAAAACATCCGTTCCTGACCGCTTGTCGAAACGGCACGATCTCCATGGAACAGTTAAAGACCTTCCTGGAGCAACAGGCCCTCTATAGCGAAAAATTCATCCAGTATCTTTGTGCGTTGATTAGTAATCTTGATCGGCAGGACGAAGTTCACGACTTATTGGAAAATTTGGCTGAGGAAATGGGAGTGGACGAACATGGTGACGAGCCACATTCGAAAATTTTCGCGCGGCTGCTAAACGATTTCGACATCGATCGATCGAAGATCGAACCGTTGCCTCAAACGACCGAGCTAATAGAGCGCATGTTCCGTTGGTGCAGCGATAAGGATTCCGCCTGTGGCTTGGGGGCTCTTTGCCTCGGTGCTGAGGCAATTGTACCGGATATGTATAGTGACATCGTCGCTGGTTTCCGGGCTCATGGGATCGATGATGAGACAATCCACTTCTTTATTCTTCATATGGAATGTGATGACGGCCATGCTGAGACCATGATGAAAATCATCGACCGGCTGGTGGAAGCCAATCAATCCAGAACAAATGCTGTATTGCAGGCGGCCGGCGATATGATCGAAGCCCGGATGTCCTTTTTCAGCGCAATTATGGAGGCCGATCATGGGCGATAAACACTATTCATCCGTCGATTTTGGAATCGTCCGCGACCATCTGAAACCAGAGAAGGTGGATAAACTTATCCACCAAGATGTGATGGGCCTCGCGTCGACGGAAAACGATGATATCTCTGAAGATAGAAAGCATCTGGTAAAACTGGTCGATCTGCCATCAAAGGTATTGAGCATGACCATTGGGGGACTGGAGCCAAAACAATCCACAAGACGGCATCGTCATAACTACGAAACAGTCCTTTATGTGCTGGAAGGGCATGGCGTCTCGATTATCGAAGACCAGGAGGTCATCTGGAAGGCTGGCGATGCCGTTTACGTTCCGGTTTGGACCTGGCACAATCATGTCAATCTAAGCGAGAGCGAAAATGCTCTCTATGTCGCTTGTGAGAATGCACCGCAACTTCTCAATCTGGGGATTGCCTTGCGGGAAGAAGAAGCCGAGTAGTCACCCCCGGGTGGGATTGCAAAGACGATGCATGCCGCACCCCGCGTGACGACAGCAACTCTCGCAAAACGTGAATATTAGCTGTGGCACGGGACAAAAGGACGTCCCGTGCCACAGTTATTGCGGCTTGGGGGCGCTGTAAATCAACGGCCTAGCTATAAGTTTGGCGAAGGTATTGTCTGCCTGTGTCACAGTTGATGTCATTTGTGTCCATTTTTGCCATACGGAAGTTGAATCCACACAGAAAAATGTATGGCTTTGGGTGAGCAAACCTTCGCCATGAAGACGGTCCTAATCATGGGGAGGGGGGACTTGACATCTGGCAATAGCGGGGGAGGATATTCGAGATCAGTTAGGTATCGTGCGGCAATGCCTTTGTCGCAGCCCGTGTTTGTACCCATTGATCTGTCCATTGTGTTAAGCAGGCAACTCAGTTTACGTCAGTTGCCTCCAAACGGCGTAGAACCGCATCGTGAAATTCCTGTGCAGCGGGAGACAGATCACGCCCTTTCATGCGCAGGAGCGAATAGGCGGACACATGGAGGTCTGCCGCCACGGGAAGTGTCGCAATTTGCCCACTCAATCCGCTGCTCGCCCCATAGAAATCAGCAACAGAACTGGACACCGGCGCAATGGCATTGGACTGTCCGATCATCGCCAAGGTCATTAGCAGCGAGGAAGTCCGTAGAATCTGATGAGGTAGCGGAACACCTGCAGCAACCAGATATCGCTCCACTGTCTGGGTTAGCAACCCTTCCCGCGTCTGCATGATCCAGTCAAATTCCACGCAATCATCCAGCGTAAGGGATTTTCGGCGCTGCAATGGGTGACCCGTTCTCACGATCAGGCTTAGCGGTTCCTCTCCGATCCGGCGCTCGTCGAACAGGTCCGGGTTCACATCCCCTAAAATCCGGCCAATGGCGAAGTCAATCTCGCCCTCAAGCAGAGCGTCAACAAGTTTGCCGCTGGTCTCTACAATGATCGTGACATCAATCATGGGGCGTGTGAGACGGATTTGCCGGATTACCGGCATTATGACTTCCAAAGCGGGGCCGGTAACCGATCCGACACTGACACTGCCGCGGTAACCGGCACTCAATTCAGCAATTTCCCGATCCACGTCATCGAGGTCCCGCAAAATCCGTCCCGCCCGCTCGGCAAGCCTTTCACCAAAAGTTGTCAACTCGATACCCCGGGCGTGGCGACTATAGAGTTGGCTGCCAACGATTTCTTCCAACTGCGCCAAAAGTCGCGATGCCGCTGGTTGTGCCATATGCAGTCTTGTTGCGGCTGTTCCTACCTGGCCCGTTGCCCGCAGGGCCACAATCAGGCGTAGATGTTGGAGCTTCAGCCCCTTGCGGAGCATTCTGTCTTGATCGACGAGAACCGGGTGAAGGGACATCAGCCATCCTCACAGTTAGATATGACATTTTTGATATATCTAACTTTAAAATCATGATTTGAATGTGATGTCTACTCCATGTAACCAAATTGGAGCGCTTGAGATGCGCCGGTGTTGGCAAAAGAGATATCAAATATCCGCATACACCGATGGAAGGAAACATGGGAGTTTTCGCAGCCCGCAATCAAAGGGTGATCACTCATCCTGAAGACTAATGATGCCTGGCTGCGATTTGGGAGATCATTATGATAAAATTCAAGGGACTACTGCTGGCTACAACCTTAGCCGCATCCGCTGTCACCATGACTGGAACCGCCCTCGCCGACGGCTTGATTGGTATCGCAATGCCGACAAAATCTTCGTCGCGCTGGATTGCCGACGGCAATAACATGGTGGAGCAATTCAAGGCCGCAGGCTACAGCACCGACCTGCAATATGCAGAAGACGACATCCCCAATCAGCTCGCCCAGATCGAAAATATGATCACAAAAGGCGCGGATGTACTCGTAATTGCGGCCATTGATGGCACGACCCTGTCGAATGCCCTGGCCAATGCCAAGGCCGCCGGGATCGAGGTCATTGCCTATGACCGACTGATCCGAGACAGCGAAAATGTCGACTATTACGCAACCTTCAACAACTTCCAGGTCGGCGTCCTGCAGGCCACCAATCTCGTCAACGGCATGAAAAAACGCTTTGGGGATGTCAAACCCTGGAATGTTGAACTGTTCGGCGGTTCTCCCGACGATAACAACGCGTATTTCTTCTACAATGGCGCCATGTCCGTCCTGCAGCCTCTGATCGATTCCGGCGACATCGTCATCCGCTCCGGCCAGATGGGCATGGACAAAGTCGGCACCTTGCGCTGGGACGGTTCTGTCGCCCAGGCGCGGATGGATAACCTGCTGTCGGCCAACTATACAGAAAGCCGGATCAACGGTGTTCTCTCTCCCTATGACGGGCTCTCCATCGGGATCATTTCCTCACTGCGCGGCGTCGGTTACGGGTCGGGTGATATGCCCATGCCGATCGTTTCCGGTCAGGACGCGGAAATTCCTTCAGTCAAAGCAATCCTTCGCGGCGACCAGTATTCGACCATTTTCAAAGACACTCGCGAACTGGCGAAAGTAACCGTCGGCATGGTCAATTCCATCCTCGGCGGCGGCAAGCCGGAAATCAACGATACGACCACCTACGACAACGGGGTGAAGGTCGTTCCGTCCTATCTGTTGAAACCCGTCCCTGTCACCAAGGACAACTGGGACAAGGTGCTGCTCGACAGCGGATACTACAAGCGCGATCAGATCGAGTAAGGCAGGCCGCCGTGGGGTGCAGTCGAGTTTTCTGCGCCCCACCAACCTGTAATCACTACCCGTTCGAAAGTCAGGATCGCCATGGACTGTATTTTGCAAATGCGTGATATCACCAAGGAGTTTCCGGGTGTGCGCGCATTGGACAAGGTCAATATAGAAGTCCACCGCGGAGAAATACATGCGCTGGTGGGCGAAAACGGGGCCGGGAAATCAACGTTGATGAAGGTGCTGAGCGGTGTCTATCCGCATGGCAGCTATGACGGCCAAATCCTCTACGAAGGTCGGGAGAAACAGTTTCGCGGTATTGCGGACAGCGAACGCGAAGGCATCATTATCATCCACCAGGAACTGGCGCTGGTTCCTTTGCTGAGCATTGCGGAGAATATTTTCCTCGGAAATGAGAGAGCCAAACGCGGGATTATCGACTGGCGCGAGACCAATCGGCAGACAGCAGAACTGTTGAAGCGTGTCGGGCTTGATGAAAACCCGGAAACCCCGGTCGACGATCTCGGTCTCGGCAAGCAACAACTGGTCGAAATCGCAAAAGCTTTGTCCAAGGAAGTCAAATTGCTGATCCTGGATGAGCCGACGTCGTCATTGAATGAAAAAGACAGCGATGCCCTGCTGGACCTGCTGCTTGCGTTGCGGGAACGCGGGATTACAGCCATCCTGATTTCCCACAAATTAAACGAGATATCCAAAGTCGCTGACAGGATTACAGTCCTGCGCGATGGCGCGACAGTCAACACCACCGACTGCGCAACGTCTCCAGTCAGCGAAAACGACATCATTCGGGACATGGTGGGCAGGAATCTGTCCAACCGCTATCCGGAACGCACGCCCAAGATCGGTGAAACAGTCCTGGAGGTGAAAAACTGGACCGTTCACCACCCCATCCACGATGACCGGTTGGTGGTGGACAATGTCAGCTTTTCCCTGCGCCGGGGCGAGGTATTGGGTATTGCAGGCTTGATGGGGGCCGGCCGCACAGAACTGGCCATGAGCCTGTTCGGCCGTGCATACGGGCGACATATTACCGGTGACGCCCTCATTGATGGCCACCCTGCAGACCTGTCAACCGTCCCACGCGCCATCAATGCAGGGCTTGCCTATGCGACAGAGGACCGAAAAACCTTCGGCCTTGTTCTGGATCAGACAATCCGCCGCAACGTTCCGCTGGCCAACCTGCCTGGGATTTCATCCCACGGAGTAGTCGACGATCATCGTGAGCGCGATGTGGCTTCCGACTTCCGCCAGCGGATGAATGTGAAATGCTCGTCCGTTGAGCAGGAAACGGTCAATCTGTCCGGCGGCAACCAGCAGAAAGTTGTGCTGTCAAAATGGCTTTTTGCCGACCCGGACATTCTGATCCTGGATGAACCAACCCGGGGCATCGATGTCGGGGCCAAATTCGAAATTTACACAATCATTCGCGATCTTGCTGCGGCGGGCCGGTCGGTCATCGTGATTTCATCCGAGATGCCGGAACTTCTGGGCATCACCGACCGCATTTACGTCATGAACGAAGGACGTTTTGTCGGCGAATTGCCAACGGCAGATGCCTCGCAGGAAAAGATCATGTCCATGATCATCAAGTCAGGTGGGTAATCCAATGGACCAAAGTGCAATTTCATCATCAACGGCCCGGCAGGAAGCCCCGTCGGTTCTCAATTTTATCCGCAAACATATCCGGGAATACGGCATTCTTGTCGCCCTGATTGTCATCATGGGTTTCTTTCAGGTTGCCACCGGCGGCATTCTGCTGAAGCCGGTCAATATCACCAACCTGATCCTGCAGAACAGCTATATCGTGATCATGGCAATCGGCATGTTGCTGGTGATCGTCAGCGGCAATATCGACCTTTCGGTGGGGTCCGTTCTGGGATTTGTCGGCGGGCTTGCTGCGATCATGATCGTGCATTGGCATATGAACTATGTCCTGACAGCCGTCATCTGCCTTGCTGTCGGCGCCGTCATCGGGGCCGCGCAAGGCTTCTGGGTCGCCTATTACAAGATTCCATCCTTCATTGTGACCTTGGCGGGCATGCTGGTCTTCAAGGGACTTACCCTCTGGCTGCTTGAAGGCCAGTCTGTCGGCCCGTTCCCTGCGCAATTCCAGTTGATCGCCTCCGGCTTTATTCCCGACCTTTTCGGCAAGAACGCGATCAATCTCTTTTCGTTATTCATTGGCGTGATGGTAGCAAGCGCCATCCTGATCATGGCATCCCGCGCCCGTCTTCAACATCAGAAGACCGGAATCGTGGACGAACCCTTTGCCTTTTTTGTCGTCAAACACGCGCTGATCTTCGTGGCGCTGATTTACCTCAGCTATCTGATGGCGGGTTTCCGTGGCCTTCCCAATGTTTTCATTATCATGGCCCTGCTGATTGCCGTCTACAGCTTCATCGCCGGTCGAACGACCATCGGTCGCCGTATCTATGCCATCGGTGGCAATGAGAAGGCGGCGAAGCTCTCCGGTATCAACAGCGAACGGCTGACCTTCCTGACATTTGCCAATATGGGCATGCTGGCAGCCCTTGCCGGTCTCGTCTTTGCCGCGCGGCTCAACACCGCCACCCCCAAGGCCGGGCTTGCCTTTGAACTGGATGTCATCGCCGCGGTCTTCATCGGTGGGGCGTCCATGTCCGGCGGAGTCGGCACGATTGTCGGTGCCGTGGTCGGGGCCTTTATCATGGGCGTGATGAACAACGGTATGTCGATCCTGGGCATCGGGATCGACTGGCAACAGGTCATCAAGGGTCTCGTGCTGCTGGCAGCCGTGATTTTCGACGTCCTCAATAAGAATAAGAGCTGAAAGGAGGCAGGCTATGTTGCTGTCACAAATTCGATCGACCGACGGAACCATATGCGTCGTAGCCCGGGACGGAACCGAAGCCTTTGAGGTTCAGGGTGTCGACAGTGTTTATCAGCTTGCCTGCGATTGTGCGGCCGAAGGCGTCGGTCTCGCAGCAAAGATAACCTCGCTCGGCTTGGGACAGGCCGTGGATTTGGAGCAGGCCTACCACGAAGGCCGCATCCTGACGCCGATCCATCATCCGGACCCCGCACATCTGCATTTGACCGGGACGGGTCTGACGCATCTGGGGTCGGCATCCACCCGCGATGCGATGCATCAGAAGGCACAGGATGAGGAAAACCTCACGGACTCTATGAAAATGTTCAACATGGGCCTCACCGGCGGCAAGCCGTCGAACGGAACACCGGGTGTTCAACCGGAATGGTTCTACAAGGGTAATGGCGCCGCCGTCGTTGCACCGGGAGAGCCCCTGACAAGGCCCGAATTTGCCGAGGATGGCGGTGAGGAACCGGAGATCGCCGGCATTTATGTCATCGGTTCGGACGGCACCCCTTTCCGGGTCGGCTACGCTTTGTCGAACGAATTCTCCGACCATGTAATGGAACGGACGAATTATCTCTATCTCGCCCATTCCAAACTGCGTCCGGCAAGTTTCGGCCCTGAAATACTGATCGGTGACCTGCCGCAAGATATTCAGGGCGTATCACGGGTCCGGCGCGGCAGCGATGTGGTCTTTGAAGCACCATTTCTGTCAGGCGAGGCCAATATGTCCCACAGCATCGGCAATCTGGAACATCACCATTTCAAATACGAAATTTTCCGGCAGCCGGGTGATGTCCACATTCATATGTTTGGTACGGCAACTCTTTCCTTTGCCCAGGGCCTCCACACAGAAGCCGGTGACATATTCGAAATACAGGCATCCGCCTTTGGTCTGCCGCTGCGCAACGCTTTGAGATCCGGCAAAGGCCAGACAAACGACACCGTAACCGTGCGCCCACTGTGACAAAAGGGGGAAGACAATGAGTTTTACACCGGCCCCATGGCCGCGCAAGCTGCGGTCGCATGAGTGGTATATCGGCGATAGCCGAGACAATATCTATCACAGGTCATGGATGAAGAACCAAGGGCTGCCGGATGACGTGTTCGACGGCAGGCCCGTGATCGGCATCTGCAATACATGGTCGGAGCTTACCCCCTGCAACGCGCATTTGCGGGACCTGGCCGAACGTGTCAAACGTGGCATCCTTGAAGCAGGTGGCCTGCCTGTTGAATTCCCGGTCTTTTCCGCCGGTGAAAGCAGCCTGCGCCCAACGGCGATGATTTATCGAAACCTTGCCGCCATGGATGTGGAAGAGGCCTTACGCGCAAACCCACTGGACGGCGTTGTCCTTATGGTCGGCTGCGACAAGACCACGCCCGCCCTGATGATGGGTGCCGCCAGTGTTGATATTCCGGCCATTGTCGTCAGCGGCGGCCCGATGCTGAACGGTTGGTTCCGTGGAGAGCGCCTCGGGTCGGGCACTGCCTTGTGGCAGATGTCCGAAGACATCAAGGCGGGCAAGATATCGCGCGAGGATTTTCTCGAAGCCGAACAGTCCATGAGCCGCTCGCCCGGTTCCTGCAATACGATGGGAACGGCATCGTCAATGGCATCCATGGCCGAGGCCCTGGGCATGGCGCTGTCCGGCAATGCGGCCATCCCTGCGGTCGACAGTCGCCGCCGGGTCATGGCCCAGATGACGGGGCGGCGTGCCGTCCAAATGGTGAAGGACGACCTGAAACCCTCGGACATTCTGACCAGAGAGGCCTTTGAAAACGCGATACGCACCAATGGCGCCATCGGCGGCTCCACCAACGCTGTCATTCACCTGCTGGCGCTCGCCGGACGGATCGGCGTTGACCTGACATTGGATGACTGGGACAGGTTCGGGCGGGACATTCCCACCATCGTCAACCTCATGCCGTCAGGCGACTACCTGATGGAGGAATTCTTTTACGCAGGCGGCCTGCCGGTCGTTATCAAACGGCTGGGGGAGGCAGGTTTGCTTCACAAGGATGCCCTGACGGTTTCCGGCGGCACCATGTGGGACGAGGTGAAAGATGCCAGGAACTGGAATGAAGATGTCATCCGGTCTTTCGATAAGGCCCTGACATCACAGGGCGGCATTGCCGTTCTCAAAGGCAACCTTGCCCCCAAAGGTGCGATCATCAAGCCCTCTGCCGCCAGCCCCCACCTGATGAAACACCGCGGCCGCGCCGTCGTCTTTGAGAATATCGACGACTACAAGGCCCGGATCGAAGACGAGGCGCTCGACATCGATGAGACTTGCGTCATGGTTCTTCGTAATTGCGGCCCCAAAGGATATCCCGGCATGGCCGAGGTTGGTAATATGGGACTTCCGCCGAAGGTGCTGCGGAAGGGCATTACCGACATGGTGCGGATTTCCGATGCGCGCATGTCCGGCACGGCCTACGGCACGGTCGTGTTGCATAGCGCACCCGAGGCCGCCGTCGGCGGGCCGCTTGCCATTGTCCGGACGGGCGACATGATCGAACTGGATGTCGCCGAACGTCGCCTTCATCTGGACCTGCCGGATGATGAAATCGAACGCAGGCTGTCCGAATGGCAATCACCGATTGAACCGCCCGTTGGTGGCTACGCCCAACTCTTCCACACACATGTTCAAGGGGCGGATACAGGCGCCGATTTCGACTTCCTGAAAGGCGGGCGGGGGAAGGAGGTGCCACGTGAAAGCCACTAAAACCCCGATAGCAATTGTTGGCCTGGGCAAAATCGCCCTGGACCAACACGTTCCGTCAATCACCGCCTCTCCGGCCTTTCGGCTGGCGGCTGTGGTCAGCCGGAACGCAGGGCTTGAGGACTTGCCATTCTATCACAGCCTGAAGGATCTGTTGGCAAACGAGCCGGACATTTCGGCGGTTGCCCTATGCGTTCCGCCGCAGGTCCGCTTTGAGTTGGCCCGCATGGCCCTGGAAGCGGGACGGCATGTCCTTTTGGAAAAGCCACCCGGTGCCTCGCTCTCGGAAGTGGAAGCCCTACGGCAGATCGCATCCAGGCAAAACCGCGTGCTTTTTGCGACATGGCATTCCCGCTTTGCCAAAGGTGTCGCCCCGGCCAAAGACTGGTTGGCGAATAGGGTAATTCACAAAGTGACGATCACCTGGCGCGAGGATGTGCGGCGGTGGCATCCGGGCCAACAATGGATCTGGCAACCCGGTGGGCTTGGCGTTTTCGATCCCGGCATTAACGCCCTGTCCATCCTGACGGAAATTCTGCCGGACCCGGTACATGTAACCAAGGCCGATCTGGAATTCCCTGAAAACTGTGACACGCCGATCGCCGCCCGCCTGTCCATGCAGGGTCCTGGTGAACTGCAAGTCCAGGCCGATTTCGATTTCCGCCAAACAGGCCCGCAAAGTTGGGACATCAAGGTTGAAACCGCCGATGGACAACTTTTGCTAAAGGGTGGTGGCGCAGAGTTGACCATCAACGGGGAAAGTCAAACCAAAGGCGACGCGCTGGAGTCCGAATATGACGGCATATATGCACATTTCGCCGGTTTGCTGAAGGCTGGCAAAAGTGACGTAGACACAGCCCCCCTTTGCCACGCGGCCGATGCTTTCCTGCTAGGTCGACGCATCACCACCGACGCCTTCCACGATTGAAAGACGAAGACGGACACATGTTGGAAACATCTCTCTATCGCCTTCACGGAAAACATCTGATTGCAGGCGAATGGGTCGCTGGTGACACGACCTTCACCTCTGATCCCGCGCATGGCGCATCGCATTGCTTTACTCAAGGCTCATCCACCCTGATCGACAGGGCCGCAAAAGCCGCGGAAGAGGCGTTCTGGTCTTATGGCTTTTCCTGTCGCGAAAGCCGTGCCGCCTTCCTCGAGGCAATCGCGGATGAAATCGACAGGCGCGCCGACGCCATAACCGAAATCGGCGCAAGCGAGACCGGACTACCGAAAGCCCGTCTTGAAGGCGAACGCGGTCGCACGATTAACCAGCTTCGCCTGTTCGCAACGCATATTCTTAACGATGCCTATCTCGACCGGCGTCATGACCCGGCCCTGCCGGATCGTGCTCCCCTGCCGCGCCCGGATCTCAAGATGGTGCAACGTCCCATCGGCCCTGTTGCCGTTTTCGGTGCCTCAAATTTCCCGCTGGCATTCTCCGTCGCAGGTGGCGATACGGCCTCTGCTCTCGCCGCCGGATGCCCCGTTGTCGTCAAAGGTCATCCGGCCCACCCAGGAACCTGCGAGATCATCGCCGATGCCATCCATGCCGCACTTCACACTTCCGACATTCATCCCGGGGTTTTCAACCTGGTTCAAGGAAGCACTCACGAAACCGGCGCGGCCCTGGTACAACACCCGTTGATCAGGGCCGTGGGTTTCACCGGGTCGCTCGGCGGTGGCCGTGCTCTGTTTGACCTTTGCGCCACACGCCCCGATCCAATCCCGTTTTTTGGAGAGTTGGGTTCCGTAAATCCAGTATTTCTGCTCCCCAAAGCCTTGAAGGCCCGAGGCAACGACATCGCCCAGGGCTGGATCTCCTCACTGACCCTGGGGGCCGGGCAGTTCTGCACAAATCCCGGTGTTTTGGTCGCCGTAGACGGTCCGGAACTGGATGCATTCATCGCGTCTGCCTCCGCCCTGCTTGAACGATGCGAACCACAAGCCATGCTGACAGGCGCAATCGCAGAGGCCTATCGGAACGGGCGTAACCGGATCGCAAAGCATGCAGACGTCGACGCACATTTAACGCCCGACAGCGGGGACCGAAAGGCATCCCCATCATTCTTCACCACAAGCGGCGAAAGCTGGCTTACCGATGAAACGTTGGGAGAAGAGATCTTCGGCCCTGTCGGCATCATTGTGAAGGCCGCGGATATGGGGCAACTGTTGGAAATTGCCAACGGGCTGCAGGGGCAATTGACCTGCACGCTCCACTTGGACGCGGAAGACAGGGAAGCAGGACAGGCCCTGTTGCCTATTCTTGAGCGAAAGGCTGGCAGATTGCTGGCCAACGGCTTCCCGACCGGCGTTGAAGTCTGTGACGCAATGGTGCACGGCGGCCCCTATCCTGCCTCCACCAATTTCGGTCACACCTCCGTTGGTACCCTGTCCATACGACGGTTCCTACGTCCTGTCTGTTACCAGGACATACCAGAGGCGTTGCTCCCCAAAGACCTGATGAATGTTTGAATGCAGATGGCAATGGATCACTCCGCACCCACCAATTGGGTTGCCGTCGACTGGGGCACGAGCAATCTGCGAGCCTGGCTCATCGGGGACGACAACACGAATATAGAGCAGCGTTCTTCCGATCAGGGCATGGGGCGTCTTGAACCCGGGGATTTTGAACCAGTCTTGCTTTCAATGCTCTCTGGCTGGCTCCCCGCCGACGGGGTCCTGCCTGTCCTGATTTGCGGGATGGCTGGTGCGCGCCAGGGCTGGGCCGAAGCCCCTTATCTGACGGTTCCCTGTTCTCCGCCCACGGCGGCCGGTGCCATAACACCGCCAACGAAAGATCCAAGGCTCCGGGTTCGTATCCTGCCGGGCCTATGCCAAACAGAACCGGCCGATGTGATACGCGGTGAAGAAACGCAACTGGCCGGACTTCTGGCACAAGCCCCCACCTTCGAAGGTGTCGTTTGTCTGCCCGGAACACACACAAAATGGGTGCAAATCACAGGAGGAACAATCTCCACCTTCAGGACATTCATGACAGGGGAGCTTTTTGGCCTGTTAGCGCGGCAGTCCGTCCTGCGTCATACGGTCACGGACTGCGGTTGGGACAATAAGGCCTTCGCCGCAACCCTGATTGACAGTATTGCCCCGCCGCAGACGTTGACCACAAGGCTCTTTTCTCTACGCGCAAAAGATTTACTCGAAGGCCTGGATGCCGCAGTGGCACGGGCGCAACTGTCCGGGATGTTGATCGGGACGGAACTCGCCGCCCTCGACCCTTTGTGGCTGCTCGACGAGGTCGTGATCATTGGTGACCTTAAACTCTCAGCTCTCTACAACGAAGCTCTGGCACTCACCGGCATTTCGGCCAGACTACTGGACGCAGAGGCGATGACATTGGCTGGTTTGAAGACAGCCTATAAAAGGATAGGAGAACCAGTCTTATGACCCGACGCAATCTGATCGCTATCCTGCGCGGGATCGAACCCGCAGAGATTGAACCGGTTGCCGCCGCCCTGGTAGAAGCGGGGATATCAATGATCGAGGTCCCCCTGAATTCGCCTCACCCGTTCGAAAGCATCGCCCGGCTCGCCGATGGCTTTGGCGATGTGGCATTGGTTGGCGCAGGTACAGTCCTGACCGTCGACGACGTGACAAGGGTAAAACAGGCGGGCGGCAATTTGATCGTCTCCCCCGACTGTAACGCAGATGTTATAGCAGCAACGAAGGAAGCAAGCATGATCTCCTGGCCCGGAGTCATGACGCCCAGTGAGTGCTTTACCGCCTTAAGGGCTGGTGCAGATGGACTCAAGCTGTTTCCGGCGACCCAAATCGGCATACAGGGCCTCAGGGCCTTTCGGTCAGTTCTTCCATCCCGTACCGCCATCTACGCCGTGGGGGGTGTCGGTCCTGATAATTTCACCGACTGGTTTGACGCAGGAGCCGATGGCTTCGGTTTGGGCACCGCGCTCTATCGCCCGGGCGACAAGGCCGAAGTGATTGCCCCCCGCGTACAAGCCATTGTGGCGCGCTATGATCAATCCCTAGGCAACAGATAGATTTATGACCTGCGCCCTTAATTTGGCATTGTCTGACAATGCCTCCCCCAAAGTGGCGGCGTGCTGATCCGATGAAATTGCGAAGCCTATGCATGCTGCATCCCACAGGGTGCCACAGTTATTGCCATCTGGCATCGCTGTAAATCAATGGCTTAGATAAAAGTTTGCCAAAGCTATTGTCCGCATGTGTCGCAGTTGCTGTCATTTCTGCACAAATTTGTCAGATTTGGTGTCATTCGTGTCCCCAGGAACTCAGGATGAGCGCAATTTCATCGCCAAACTAGCCATTATCGCTCCTTGTCGAGATCTGAGCCGTCATCGCCACCGTCAAGCGCTAGGACCTGGCTTTTTGTTCAGGCAAGCTCGCTTATTGAGGATGTCTCAAAATCGAAATCATCCTCGTAACGGGCTGTAAGGAAGTTCATGAAACGGTTATGGAATTGCCGTGTGTGCTCATGGGCCAGGCGGTCCGCCTCTGCCACATCCTGCCTCCTGATTGCCTCTATGATGTCGAAATGTTCCGACGTCAGCAGTCCTTCGGTGGTTGAGCGTGCCAGATAGTCGAAATGCATGTGCAGGATACGGCGGCCTTCGTCCAAAAGCCTGCCATAGGCGTTTGCGAGGTAATCGTTTTTGCCTGCCAGGGCGACAGCCATGTGAAAGTCGCGATTGGTTGCCGACATTTTAAGATAATCATTGTCGATACAGGCCTTGTCGAAAGCTTCGGCATATTTATGCATGCGCTTTATTTCTTTGTCCGTCCGGAATTTCGCAGCAAGCCGCGTGTTGATCCGTTGAAGAAAGTCCAGGGCCTCAACATAACGCGGAAAGCCGACCATATTGACGGGCGCGACCAGGGTCGACCTGTTGGACAGCATCACAACCAGACCGTCCGCTGAGAGCCTGACCAAAGCTTCCCGCACAGGGGACCGGGACATGGCGAATCGTTGAGACAGGCTCGTCTCGTCCAGCGGTACTCCCGGGGCAAGCTCAAGCGTTAGAATTTCCCGGCGGAGTTCATCATAGACGAATTTGGCGCCGCGGCCCTTTGCATGTCTGGCGGCAGGTGGTTGATTCTCATCCAGTTTTTCCGGTGCGGTCATCGCGACCCTCTCCATTCTTCTTGTTGTTGCAGTCAACACGATTTCCAGGTTGATAACAATTCTATTGACGTGTCGTCACATTGTCGACATAAATCATGCATGCAAAATGTCGACAAAGATTGACTGATCTAACAGAGAAAAAATGGGAGACGAGAATGATTAATTGGAAAAAAGGCTTGGCGCTTGCCGCAGCCGCATTTGTTCTAACGGCCCAGGCCAGCTATGCGGATGTTGCGGAAAACAGTCGATTGAACACTGTTTTGAAACGTGGTTCGCTGTTATGCAGTGGTCATAACGGGTCTTTCCTGGGCTTTGCGGAAGTCGACGACAAAGGGAAATGGAAAGGTGTCGATATCGACCTTTGCCGGGCTTTGTCTGCGGGCCTATTCGGCAAATCCGACGGTCATTTGGAGATCGTCCCCGTCAGCTGGGCGCAACGTTGGCCAGCGCTGCAATCGGGCGATATCGACGTTGTCATCAAGGTCTCCGGCTGGACTCAAAGCCGGGATACCGAGCTTAATCTCGCCTATAGTCAGCCCTATTTCATCGGCGCCTTTCAGGTCATGGCGCGGGCCGATCTGGGGGCGAGCGGCGTTGCCGATCTGGATGGCGGGTCGATCTGCGTTTCCGCGGGCACGTCGACCGAACGTGTGCTGGCCACCTATTTGGAAAGTAACAATATCGACGCCGAAGTCATCGTCTTCGAAAAAGGCGATGAGGTTCGGAGTTCCTATTTTGCCGGCCGCTGCGACGGCATGATTGAATGGGCGCCAAGCCTGGCAGCAATTCGTGTGGATGCGCCAAACCCCAAAGACCATGTGATCCTGCCCGACGTGCTGGACCTGGAGGCTGAAGGCATTATCGTGCCGGAAGGTGATCCGGACTGGCTGGACGTGCAGAACTGGATGCTCAGCTCCTTGTGGTTCGCTGAAGCGAATGGGATCACCTCCGCCAATGTCGATGAGATCCGCGCCAATCCGCCGTCGTCGACCATTGAGAAGTTCCTGGGCGTGACGCCGGGCTATGGCGAGCGCCTCGGCCTGCCGGATGACTGGGCCTATAATATGATCAAGGAAGTCGGCAATTTTGCGGAGATCTACGATCGAAATATCGGATCCGGTTCACCATATAAGCTGCCTCGCGGCATTAATAGCCTCTACAAGAATGGTGGCGTGTTCTATCCGCTGATCATCGATTAATCCCTGACTGTCTACGGAGGTAGGGCGGGATAGCCCTGCCTCCCGGGCGGCAATGCGAGGGGGTATTATGCTGGAGCTCTTCAAAAATAAGTCGGTACGCGATGCAGCCTTTCAGGCCAGTTTTGTAGGCAGTCTGCTGGCGGTTGTCGTGGTGTTTGTGATGACAGCGCACGTTAATCTTGAGGCGCAGGGCATTACGTCTGGCTTTGGTTTCCTGGACCGCGCAACCGGTTGGAAAATCAATTTTTCCCTGATCGAATATTCGACTTCATCGCCTTATTGGAGAGCAATTCTGGTTGGGGCGCTGAATTCCCTCTTTGTCGGGTTTATCTCGTTGGCGGCGGCTACAATGATCGGCGTGACAATTGGCGTTATGCGCACTTCCGGCAACGGTATGGCTGAGTTGTTGGGGGCTGTCTATGTTGAGACGTTTCGAAATATTCCGCTGCTTTTGCAGCTCTTCTTCTGGTATGCGCTGCTTACCAGCCTGCCCAATCCCAAGGAAGTACCACTTCTGTTCGGCGGTATTGCACTGACGGGCCGCGGTATCTTCATGCCAGGACTGAATGTCACGGGTGAATCCGTGTTCCTGGGCGCGGTGGCGCTTGTTATTGCGGCGGGCCTATCGCTTTGGATCGGGGCGGCCCGGCAGTTCAGCGGCATGGATACCGGTCGCAAGAAAAACCTACGCCGGTGGGCATGGCTGGCCGCTTTGGCTCTTGCTGCCCTATTCATATGACATGGCCGCCTGCCGGAGACACCGCTCGTCAACATGCCCTATCTGAAGGGGCTGAACTACCGAGACGGCATTCGCGTTTCGCCGGAACTTCTGGCCTGCATCATTGCCATATCGATCTATGGTGGGGGCTATATTGCGGAGATTATTCGCGCAGGTTTCAATGCCGTTGGTAAGGGGCAGGGTGAGGCGGGTTATGCCCTCGGTCTCACGCGCTGGCAGATATTCAGCCGCATTCGCTTTCCATTGGCGATCCGTGCCGTAATGCCGACCATGATCAACCAATATGTCTGGCTCCTGAAGGCCACGACCATAGGAATTGCCGTCGGTTTTTCCGACTTCTTCATGGTGATTTCGACCTCGATCAACCAGAGCGGTCAGACTCTTGAGCTGATCGGAATTCTCATGGGTGGTTTTCTTTTGATCAACTACCTGATGGCCTGGGTGCTCAATCGCGTGAATGACGCGATCAAGCTCAAGGGCACGCAGCTACGTAGTTAGAGGGGGCGGAAATGACCAACGTGTACCACGGCCTCAACTTCCTCGACGTGATCCGCAAACGCTATTTCTCGACCAGGATTGATGCTGTTGCAACGCTACTTTTTGGTACGGTTGCGGTTTGGATTTTGTGGAACCTGCTTGACTGGGCCCTGTTTGGAGCGGTCTTCGGGGCGGAAGACCGAGAGGCCTGTGGCCAGGCGGGTGCCTGCTGGTCGGTGATTGCCGCGCGCTGGCGGCTGATCCTCTTCGGTCTCTATCCCTTCGAGGAACAATGGCGTTCAGGCATTGCCTGCTTCGCGATCATTCTGGTGGGCGCTTTGTCATGTGTGCCTTGGTTCTGGAACGCCAAACGCCTGGCAACGCTCTGGCTTGTCGGTTTTGGAGCTTTCTATGTTCTGATGCGCGGGGGGTATTTCGGATTGACGCCCGTATTTGAACAGAATTGGGGCGGGCTTTCGCTGACGCTGTTCATTTTTGCCGCTGTTGCAATTATCGGAATGCCGACGGCAATTATTTTTGCTTTGCTGCGCCGGTCCGATCTGCCTTGGGTGTCGCGCGCTATGGGGCTGGTTATCGATACAATACGGTCGTTGCCGCTGCTATCGATCATGTTCACTTTTGCCATCGTACTGCCGTTCGTGCTGCCCGATTGGTTGATAGGGGACAAGCTCTATCGGGTGATCGTGGGATATGCTCTGTTTTTCGCCTGCTATCAGGCGGAGATCATCCGCAGTGGCATGCAAGCGCTTCCGGCAGGACAGGAAGAGGCGGCCAAGGCGCTCGGCATGGGGTATTGGCACCGTATCGGCTATATCGTGCTGCCCCAGGCCTTTCGCAATGCTCTTCCCCCGACGATCAATCAGTTTGTGATCACCCTGAAGGAAACCTCCCTGGTCGTGATTATCGGATTTTTCGATGTGCTGGCATCCGGTAATGCCGCCTTCGGCACGGCTGAATGGAATTTCGCGAATGTGGAAGTCTATACCTTCGTCGCGGTTGTTTTCTTTGTCTTTGTTTTCGCATTGTCGCGCTACGGCGCCTATCTGGAACGCCGTTTGGGCGTCGTCCGCCGCTGACGGAGGAATCAATGTCCACTACCGCCATCCGTATTACCGATATGCACAAATATTACGGCAGTTTCCATGTGCTGAAAGGGATCAACCTGGAAGTGGCTCAGGGGGAGCGTATCGTGGTTTGCGGCCCATCTGGGTCAGGCAAATCGACCTTGATCCGCTGTATCAACAAGCTTGAGGATCACCAGGTTGGCTCTATCAATGTGCTGGGGACCGAACTGGATGACAACCTCGACCATATCGATGTTGTCCGCCGGGAGGCGGGGATGGTTTTCCAGCATTTCAATCTCTTCCCTCATATGACGATTCTGGAAAACTGCACCTTGGCCCCGATCCTGGTGCGCAAGCAGCCGAAGGCGGAAGCCGAGGCAGTAGCCATGGAATATCTGGCCAAGGTGAAGATTCCGGAGCAGGCGGGCAAATATCCCGGGCAGCTCTCGGGGGGGCAGCAGCAACGCGTGGCGATCGCACGGGCGCTGTGCATGAAACCCGAAATCATGCTGTTCGACGAGCCGACTTCCGCCCTCGACCCGGAAATGATTTCTGAGGTGCTGGATGTCATGGTCGGTCTCGCCGGGGAAGGCATGACCATGGTCTGCGTCACCCATGAAATGGGCTTCGCCCGTCAGATGGCAGACCGGGTGATTTTCATGGCCGACGGCGAGATCGTCGAACAGGGGCCACCGGACCAGTTTTTTGAGAATCCCGAGAACGACCGGACCAAGGCGTTTCTGAGCCAGATTCTTGGGCATTAGGCAATTTGCGCGCCCGATACCGTCCATCCATGCCCGCTCGACAGCATGTCAGACGATGTGGATGGTCCTCTCAACATGTCCATAAGTAAGGATTACAGATATGAAGCTTTCAGGAGTTATGCCCGCGCTCGTCACACCCTATGACGCGAATGGCAGGATCGATTTCAAGGCCTATGAGGCTTTGCTGAAACATTTGCGCGCCGCAGGCTGTTCCGGCTGGACGCCGAACGGTTCTACCGGTGAATATAACGCCATGACGGCCGACGAGCGCGTTGAAGTCCTGAAATTCGTCGCCGATTTTGCCAATGATGACGAATTCCTGATCGCGGGCACCAATGGCGGCTCCACACGCGAGGTGATCGAGCATACCGAACGGGCCTATGACCTGGGCTACCGGACGGTACTGTTGTCCGCGCCCTACTATGCGATGCCGGCGGAAGACGAGCTGATCAAGCATTACCAGGCGGTGCTGGATGCCGTGGATGTGAATATCGTCCTTTACAACTATCCGCCGAAAGTCGGCGTTGAGGTCACTTTCGATGTAATCGATGCCCTGGCGGACCATCCGCGGGTGATCGGTATCAAGGAAAGCTCCGGCCTGTTGCAGCGCGCGGTGGATATCTACAGCCGTTATAATGGCCGGGTCCAGCTGGTTTCCGGGTCCGATGACATCGCGCTCGATTTCATGCTTTGGGGGGCGGACAGCTGGATTTGCGGTCCGGCCAACTGCATGGCCAAGGCCTGCGTGGACCTCGACCGGACCTACAAGTCGGGAGATCTGGACGCCGCGCGGGAAAAAATGGTCCGGCTTTACAAGGCAATGAACAGCCTGGAGACCGGTAAATTCGTCCAGAAGGTAAAATATGGCTGTGAATTGCAGGGCGTGCCGGTGGGCAACTGCCGGGCACCGCTGCAGCCGCTGTCGGCGGAGGAAAAGGCCGATTTCCGCGCAGCAATGGAACCGATCCTGAACTGGTAGTCTCCCTCGCCCTGGGGCGGCGGTGACGCTGCCCCATTTTTTTGGATAACAAATATGAGTCATGTAGTGGTTGTCGGCGGCGGTGTTGTAGGGATCTGCTGTGCGCTGGAATTGCTGGGCGATGGCCACCAGGTAACAGTATTGGAACCTGGAGCCGTCGGTGAAGGCGCTAGTTGGGCATCCTGCGGATCGATTGCGGTCAGCGAAATCATCCCGCTCTCAAAACCAGGAACGCTGATGCGCGCGCCGAAATGGCTGCTGGACCCGATGGGGCCGCTGACCTTGCGCGGCTCCTCGCTCGTCGGTGTGCTGCCCTGGTTCATGCGCTTCGCGGGCAATTCCCGAATGTCGCGTATCAAGGCTATCAGCAATGATATCTCGGTTCTGACGCTCAGGGCATTGGCGGATATCGAAACACTGCTGGCGCAGCATGGCTTGTCCGATCTTCTACGCCAAACCCCTGTAATCGAGCTTTATGACAGTGAACAGGATCTGGCGCATGAGCGGCATTTCCACGAGATTCGCCGGAGGCTCGGTTTCCGTATAGACGAGATCTCGGGCCGCGAAGCAAAGGAGATGGAACCTTCCATCGCAATCGATTTTGCCTGTGCCGCCGTGTTCCGGGACTGGCGCTCCGTGGTGGATACCAAGCGCTTCGTCGTTGATCTTCATAAGGCCTTCGCGGCGCGCGGCGGCGTGGTGAAACCCGTCGGCGCATCGGCTTTTTTACGTGATGCGGACCGGGTCGCTGGGGTCTCGACCACTTCCGGTGAAATCATTCGGGGAGATCAATATGTTCTCGCTGCCGGGGCCTGGTCCAAAAAGCTCGCCGAGGATATCGGGATCAGGATCCAGCTTGAAGGCGTGATTGGTTACCAAACCAATCTGACCGATGCCGGTGTCGCTGTGGAACATGGGCTGATTTATGCGAAAGGCGGTTTCGGCATAACGCCCTATGAAAGCGGCCTTGCCGTGGCGGGCAGTATCGAATTCGCCAAATTGAATGCAAAGCCCGACTGGAGGCGTGCGGATATTCTGGTCGAAAAGGCACGGCGCGTGCTGCCCGGTCTGCAGACCCGATCGGCGGAGCGGCGTTATGGGCGTCGTCCGCTGACGCCTGATACCAAGCCGATTATCGGTCGCTCGCCACAAGTGGGGAATATGATTTTTGCCACCGGGCATGGTCAGCTCGGGCTGACCCTTTGCGCTACTACCGGGCGGCTGGTCAAGGAGATCGCCGGGGGAAGGGTCCCCAATATCGACATGGCGGCCTATCGGCCCGATCGTTTTTAGAGGAGGCATATAATGCAGGATAAATTGTTTATCGATGGCAAATGGGTTGACGCGCAGTCGGGTGAAAAATTCGATGTCGTCGACCCGTCCAATCGCGAAGTGTTTCATCGGATCGCCCGCGGCGGAGCCGCAGACATTGATGCGGCGGTTACCGCGGCAAGAAAAGCCTTCGACTATGGTCCTTGGCCGCGGATGGGCGGCGCCGAACGCGCCGCAATCCTACGCCGGATGGGCGATGAGATAGAGGCCCGGAAGGATGAACTGGCGCGTCTGGAAGTTCGCGATAACGGTAAACCTTTGCCAGAAGCGATATGGGATATTGAGGATACGGCGGGATGTTTTCATTTTTACGCCGACCTGGCCGAAAAGTTGGATCAGAACCCGGAACAGGATATCCCTCTGTCGATGGACGGTTTCTCCTCCAAGGCCGTGAAGGAACCGGTCGGGGTGGCGGGTGCTGTCATTCCCTGGAATTTCCCCATGCTCATGGGCGCCTGGAAGGTCGCACCTGCGCTGGCGGCGGGATGCAGCGTGGTTCTTAAACCGTCGGAGGTCACATCGATGACGGCCTTGGAATTCGGTATCGTTGCCCAGAAGGCTGGGCTGCCCGATGGTGCATTGAACATTGTGACCGGTTTCGGTCCCGATGCGGGGCAACGTCTGGCGGAACATCCCGGCGTCGACAAACTGGCCTTCACCGGCTCGGTACCGACGGGCAGGCGCATCATGCAAACCGCCGCGCAGGACATCAAAGCCATCACCCTGGAACTGGGCGGTAAATCCCCGCTTGTCGTCTTCGAAGATGTGAAGATCGACGAGGCGGTCGAATGGGTGCTGTTCGGTATCTTCTGGAATAAGGGGGAGGTCTGCTCCGCAACCTCGCGTGTCCTGGTCGCGGAGGCCATCTATCCGAAATTTATGGAGCGCCTGGTTGAGGAAGCGCGCAAGATCAGGATCGGTCATGGCCTGGAGGAAGGCGTGTTACTGGGGCCACTGGTGAACCAGAGCCAGCAGGATAAAGTCCTGGCGGCGATTGAACGTGGCAAGACGGAGGATGCCAAGATGGTCTGCGGCGGTGGCATTCCTAAGGGGTTGGAGCACGGCTGCTATGTGGAACCCACCATCTTTGCCGATGTGTCCCCGGATTGCTGGATATGGAAAGAAGAAATCTTCGGTCCTGTCGTCTGCGTGCGCAGCTTCAAGACGGAAGAAGAGGCGATCCGGCTGGCCAATGATTCCCGTTTCGGTCTTGCCGCTGCGGTCATGTCCAACGATCTGGAACGCGCCGACCGCGTTGCGCGCGCCTTCCGGGCCGGGATCATCTGGGTCAACTGCTCCCAGCCCACCTTCGTGGAAGCGCCCTGGGGCGGTTACAAACAATCCGGCATTGGTCGCGAATTGGGGGAATGGGGCCTGAACAACTATCTCGAGACCAAACAGATCACCTCCTATGATCGATCCAAACCCTGGGGTTGGTATTTGAAGGAATAGAATGATGCGTTGGAAACGGAGCCTGCAACTGGTTGATGTACATTGTGCCGGTGAGATCGGTCGGGTGGTTACCGGAGGTGTTCTTGACATCCCCGGCGCCACGATGGCGGCCAAGCTGGCCCATATCAACGATGTCGATGACAACCTGCGCCGCTTTCTCTGCTCCGAACCGAGAAGCGGCCCGGCAGGCTCCGTGGTGCTTCTGCTTCCGGCGACAACGCCGGAGGCTGATACCGGCTTCATCGTGCTGCAGCCTGACCAGGCCCATGCCATGTCGGGGTCAAATGCCATGTGCGCCGTCACCGCGATCCTGGAAACCGGGATGAAGGAGATGGTGGAGCCGGAAACCGTTGTGACCTTGGACACTGCGGCCGGTCTGGTCCGTGCGGTGGCCCAGTGTGAAGACGGTAAAGTCATCAGGGTGACGCTCGATATGCCGCCGTCCTTTGTCGCGTCGAAGGGAGCTGTAATCGATACCCCCGAATGGGGAGTGATCACCTATGACCTGTGTTTCGGCGGCGTTTTTTACGCCCTGGTCGATGTGGACCAGTTGGGGCTGACGATCGCGCCGGAAAATGCCCGCGATCTGGCGATGAGCGGGGTGTGTCTCCGCAACCGGATCGCGGAAGCGACCGAAGTCCGGCACCCTACGATTCCAGCGCTTAACGGCCTCGCTTATGTCATGTTCCGCAGCGAGGAGCCTGATGGGGCGATCCGCACCTGCACGACCCTGCGGCCGGGACGCGCTGACCGCTCGCCATGTGGTACCGGTTCCAACGCCAGCATGGCTGTGCGCCATGCCGAGGGCCGGATGAAGCCTGGGGATGTCGTGATTTCCCGCTCCATTATCGGTGGCGAGTTTTTAACGGAGTTCGTCGAAGAAACCCGGGTCGGCCCCTATATCGCGACGCGCAATCGGGTCTCGGGCCAATGCTGGATCTACGGGATCAGCCAGGTCGGCCTCGACCCGACGGACCCGTTCCCCCACGGTTTCACACTATCCGACACTTGGGGAGGATGAGCAGATGCCGAACGTGGAACAGCCGCTTTCAGGACAAAGCATCTTGGTGACCGGCGCGAGCGGGGGCATCGGGGCAGCCATCGTCGAACGGCTGGCTTTGGAGGGCGCCCGCCCGATCATCCAATATGGGCGGGATGAGAAGGCCGCTACCGCTCTTCTCGAACGTATCGGCGGCGAGGGTTGGATCATCCAGGCAGATCTGGCCAATCCCCTTGGGGCGGCGGCCCTATGGGATCAAGCGGTTTCCCGTGCGGGGCGCATCCACGGCCTCGTCAACAATGCGGGTATACGCAGTGAAATCGCAATCGACGATGCTCTTGATCAGTGGCAGGCAGCCTGGCATCGGGAATTCCAGGTCGACTTCTTCGCGGCCGTTGATCTTTGCAGATCCGCGATCCGGCATTTCCGCGACTGCGGTGGTGGCTGCGTCGTGAATATGGCCAGCCGAGCCGGTCAGCGCGGCTACAGCGCCGACGCCATGCCCTATGGCGCGGCGAAAGCAGCCCTTATCAATTTAACCAAATCGATTGCCGGCAGCTTTGGTCGGGACGGTGTCACCGCCGTTGCGGTCGCGCCCGGATGGGTTCGCACGGACATGGCGGAGGATTACATCGCGCGTTTCGGCGAGGCGGCGGCAGTCAGGGATATTCCGACGGGGGCCATGGCCATGCCGTCGGAGATTGCGGAGCTTGTCGCCTTTGTCCTGAGACCGTCGCAGAAATCCCTCAACGGCGCGACGCTGGACGTGAATGGCGGGAGTTACATCCGATGACATACGAAAGTCCCTATGTGAGGTCAAATTTTGCGCCCCGGTTTGAAGGCAAGATCGCAATTGTGACCGGCGGTGGGGGCGGTATCGGATCAGCTGTATGCCGACGGTTCGCTGCGGAAAGTGCATGCGTCGTCGTCACGGATCTGAATGGCGACGCCGCTAGGGACGTGGCAGATCGAATTAGCGAAGAAGGAGGGACGGCGCATGCCATCGCGGCTGACATTTCCGATGGCGCGGCCTGCCGTGTGCTTGTTGATGAGGTCCTGAACCGCCACGGCAGCATCGATGTCCTGGTCAATAATGCCGGCATCAATCGACGGGGAAATCTTCTCTCGATCACCGAGGAAGACTGGCATGCCAGCTTTGCCGTCAATCTGGATTCCATGTTTCACCTCTGCCGGGCGGTATTGCCGCCGATGATAGCGGCGGGCGGCGGCGCCATCGTCAATACAGCTTCGCAATGGGGCTTATATCCCGCACCCGATCATATCGCCTATAACGTGAGCAAGGCCGCGGTCGCGTCCTTTACCCAAAATCTCGCCCGTGACTATGCCCCCGACAAAATCCGGGTGAATGCCGTATGCCCGGGCGAGGTGCGTACGCCGATGCTGGAATCCGGGTTGGCCCGGTCGGGCCGAACAGTCGAAGATTTAAACAGGCTCGTGCCCTTCGGGCGTATTGGCGAGCCGGATGAGATCGCAGCGCTGGCCGCCTTTCTTGCTTCAGGCGAAGTCCCGTATCTATGCGGCGCCTTGATTGAGATCACAGGCGCGCAGCCGGTGGCCTGAATGGACAATGTGCATATCAGGTTGATGAGGGCAACAAACAGGAGGCGCGGATTATGTCGGTTAGTCTGAAGAGCTTGAAAATCTCTCAGAAAATCCCCCTGCTCGTGATCGGTTCGGTCCTGATTCTCGGGCTGGCGCTCGGGGGCACCGGTGTCTTTCAGGCACAATCGCTGGCGCATGAATCAAATCAAAACAAATTGTCCGGCGTGCTTTTAGCCAAAAAACAGGCTATCGGTGATTATCTGAAGGGCGTGTCGGCGAATCTGCATTTTCTGGTCTCCAACAGGACTGTCGGGATTGCCGTTTCGCGCTTCTCGTATGCCTATCTGAAATTCAAGGATCCTGCGCTTTACAATAATTACGAAGATGCCCCGAGACTGGAATTGCAGCGCCTCTTTGTCGATGAAAATCCCAATCCGGAGGCTCGTCATCTCTATGAGGGCAATGACGATAAATCCGACTATATGAAGCAGCATGTTCGATACCATTCCTGGTTTGCCGAGGAAAGTCTGGCCCGGGGATATGATGATCTCTATCTGATCGACGGCGGCGGTAATCTGGTCTATTCGGTCTTCAAATATCAGGATTTCGGCGAGAATCTTCTGGAGGGACTGTTCAAGGACAGCGGCCTTGCCAAGGCCTTCCGCGCAGCGGCCGAAGCCGCGGAAGGCACGCAGATTTTCATCGATTTTGAAGCCTATGAGCCCAATGCCGGAAAACAGGCGGCTTTTGTTGCCGAGCCCATTTATACGAATGGGCGCTATAAGGGGGTGCTGGCCATCCAGCTTCCGGTCAGCAGGCTGGACGCCATCATGCAGACCGTGGCTGGCTTGGGCGACAGCGGCGAAACCTATCTGGCCGGAACCGATGGATTGTGGCGCAGTAATTCAAGATTGTCCGATGATCCGGCGCTCATGCGGTTTGAGGTGATCCCGGCCGTGGTCGAGGCGGCGGTCAAAGGGGAAAGCGGCTCTGATACCTTCGTCAATCCGGTGGGGATCAAGGTCCTGGCTGCCTTCGCCCCCTTGGATTTCCTGGGACATCGATGGATCGTCGTGGCGTCCCAGGCGACGGGGGAAATTGGCGCGCCGGTCCGCGAAATGCAGATGATCATGCTGACGGTCACTGCAGTCCTGCTGGCTATCATTGTCCTTGTAACGATAGTCGTTTCCCGCGGCATCACCCGACCGCTCACCACCATGACCGGCGCCATGGAGGATCTGGCCGAAGGCGGCTTGGACGTTGAGGTGAAGGATGAAGGCCGCGGCGACGAGATTGGCGCTATGGCTAGGGCGCTGACGGTTTTCAAGGAGAATGCCGCGGAGCGTCGCCGCCTTCGCGCCGAGCAGGAAGCGGAATCCGTTGAACGGGAAAAACGTGCCAGGGCGCTGGACGAATTGGTCAGCCATTTCACGCAATCGATGCAGCAGGCGGTGGAGGCGGTTTCTCAGGCTGCGGCTTCCATGACACAAACCGCACGGAGCCTGTCCGAAACCGCGAGGGATGCGGACCGTCAGGCGAGGGAGGCGGCTGGTGCATCCAACAGTGCATCGGAAAATGTACAAACAGCGGCGGCAGCCGCCGAACAACTTTCCGCCTCCATCCGGGAGATCCACCAGAATGTCTCTCAGTCGACCGATATGTCGTCGAGGGCATCTTCCCAGGCGCGCGACACCAACAGACAGGTGACCGGCCTGGTGGAGACCGCCGAGCGGATCGGTGAGGTGGTCAGTCTGATTTCCGACATCGCGGAACAGACCAACCTGCTCGCCCTCAATGCCACCATCGAGGCGGCACGGGCCGGCGATGCCGGCAAGGGTTTTGCTGTGGTCGCCAGCGAGGTGAAATCGCTTGCTACCCAGACCGCAAGGGCGACGGAGGAGATTTCCCAGCAGGTGGCCGGTATCCAGTCGGCGACAGGCGCTTCCGCCCGTTCGATCCGGGAGATCAGCGATATCATCGGCGAGTTGGACACGATATCCACCTCCATCGCCTCCGCGGTGGAACAGCAGGGAATGGCAACCCAGGAAATCGCCCGCAATGCCCAACATGCCTCCGGCAGCACGAGTGCGGTTTCCGAAAATGTCTCTGCCGTCTCTGGTGCGGTGGCACAGACCAATGTGGCGGCCTCAAGCGTTCTGGAGGCTGCCGATGCCTTGTCGAAACAGGCGCAGATTATGCAGCAGGAACTGCAGGGTTTTGCCGCCAGGATCAGGTCAGTCTGACGAATATCGTCAATCACCGCCCCGTGGTAGGCGCCTTGATTTTGAGGTTGCGATACCTGCGTTCCACTGATCCGCCGAAAGGCGGGTCTTTGTTTGGGATGGATATTGTCTGTCGTCAGAACAAATGGACATTGTTCAAACGCAAGGGCAATACAAGACGCGGGGTTCCCTTCCCGGGGGCCGCCACCGGCATCTGAGGGATAAAGCAGCCCTCACCCCTGTGGCGGGTATTTTATTCCGTCCATGTGCGCACGTTCCAGGATGTCCAAATAACTACCGTCTCTTCTCATGTCGGCCAGGCCGGCGTTAAACAGATCGACAATTCGCTGGCCTTGGCGGTGCTTCTTCGAAACAATAATATGCAACGTCAATTCAGATAGCGGCGGCATTAGGAAATCCACATTGTCCTGTTTATCGTGGAACTGCGTTGCCAGGATGTGATGCGCAAGACCTTCATCCAGTGGCGTCAGGTCTGCCCGCCCGATCAAAACCATCTTCAGAGCCTTAATCTTGTCAGCCACTTCGTATTTTTGCAGATACTCGGCTGCATCGAACGCCGCTTCATGTACGGAACCTCGCTCGACAGCAAAGGTGTAGGGACGCAAATCCATGAGTGTACGCCAATGAATCCTCAATGATTTCCTCTTCACAAAGATTAACCTGTTTACCAGAATCGGTGCACTGTAAAGGAATTCCTTTTCTCGCTCTGTGCTACGCCAGGCACAAATACTGGCATCGTCTATAAGGTGTCTCGTATTGAACAGTGCGCGGGCCCAGGGGTAGGTATGCAATTCCGTCGTCAGCCCTTCTCTGCGAAAGGCTTCGCGGACAATCTCCGTAGCGACACCACCCTGCGCCATTCCAGAATCCACATAAGGCGGCCAGTCACTGCAGTTGATGCGTAAGACAGGTTCACCACCCCAAGCCTTCTGTATGAGTATGCAGGCGAGCAGGGTAACGATCAGCCCCCAAAACAACCGGGTCCTGCAGGTAGGGAATAGGGAACGTTCCAGAAATGTGTGCGGTATTCCGCTCATAATACGTCACCAGCAGTTACTCTTTCCCCTAAGCTGAAGCAGGCTAGCAGGCTGTGATTTACCCGAAGTCACTTTAAGCCAATGTGGGCCCATGACCTACAGAAAATACCGTCATAGTGTCTTGGCCTTTGAAGACAATTCCGCCAATTCACGTTTCATGACCTGGGCTTGCCGGGCCAGGGAGTTAGAGGGGCATTGTCAGATTAGAACCCGACACAAATTTCTTTCCGGCATCTGCTTAAGAGATATGGATATGTTCCGGCGCAAGTTGTCAGTGACAAATGGCGACCGACAATCGCAGCATTGAAGGCCCGTATTCCATCAGCACAAAACCTTTGAGGCAGTGCATCACGAGGGGCCTGTTGAGGGGCGGGACCCCTCGCATGGGCACGATCGATGCGGGTGGATGATCTTTTTTGATATTTACAAAAATAATATAGTATGATTTTTTAGCGCAACATAAATTCGAAAAAACAAAAAACCATAATCGAATGAAATCAATGACAGGGAGGAAATGAACAATGCGTAACAAGTCATGGATCGGTTTGGGAGTTCTCGTCGCGACGACGTTGAGCGCGTCAGCCGCCATTGCCCAGACAATCGGTTTTTCGCAGATCGGATCGGAATCCGGTTGGCGTGCCGCCGAGACGACAATCACTCACAACCAGGCTGAACAGAGGGGCATCAACCTGAAATTCGCAGATGCGCAGCAGAAGCAGGAGAATCAGATCAAGGCAATCCGATCCTTTATCGCGCAGGGTGTAGATGCCATCCTGCTGGCGCCGGTGGTGGCAACAGGTTGGGATTCCGTGCTGAAAGAGGCAAAGGAATCTGAAATCCCGGTCGTGCTTCTCGATCGTATGGTGGATGCACCGAAGGACCTCTATCTGACCGCCGTTGGCTCGAACCTCGTTCATGAGGGACGTGTGGCCGGCCAATGGCTGGTTGATAAAGTCGGCGGCAAGAGCTGCAATATCGTGGAGCTTCAGGGGACCACCGGCTCCTCGCCTGCCATTGACCGGAAGAAGGGGTTTGGGGAGGCGATCGCAGGCCATGACAATCTGAAGATCATCCGCAGCCAAACCGGCGACTTCACCCGTACCAAGGGCAAGGAAGTCATGGAGAGCTTTCTCAAAGCCGAAAATGGCGGCGCCAATATCTGTGCGCTCTATGCCCATAATGACGATATGGCCGTCGGGGCTATTCAGGCGATCAAGGAAGCCGGCCTGAAACCCGGCAAGGATATCCTGATTGTCTCCATCGACGCAGTGCCGGACATCTTCAAGGCAATGGCTGCGGGCGAGGCAAACGCGACCGTCGAGCTCACGCCGAACATGGCGGGGCCGGCTTTCGATGCGCTGGATGCCTACAGGAAAAATGGCACGATGCCGGCGAAGTTTATCCAGACCGAGTCCAAGCTCTACACCCAAGATGACGACCCAATGGCGGTTTATGAGGTGAAAAAGGACCTGGGATACTGATCTCTCTTGAAAACGATCGGCCAATAGGGGCCGAAGACTGGCGGTGAGGCCCGCGTTCATGCGCATTGGTATCGTATAGATCGCGGGCCTCACCGGCCCTCTGTCGTAATCAAGGAGGCCGAAGTGTCGAATGGTAATAACCCACTGCTCTGCGCGACATCCGTAATGAAGGTTTTTCCTGGTACGATCGCCCTGGATGGGATCGATTTCACCCTCGAAGCGGGAGAAGTTCATGCCTTGCTGGGCGAAAACGGCGCAGGTAAATCAACCCTCATCAAATGTATTGGCGGTGCACACCGCCGCGACGGCGGCGACATTTTACTCGAAGGCCGCGCGATCAATCCCCGGAGCACGCAGGAGGCGCAGGAGCTCGGTATCGGGAGCGTCTATCAGGAGGTTAATCTCCTGCCAAACCTGACAGTCGCCGAGAACCTCTTCCTCGGCCATCAGGCAACCCGCTTCGGTATGATCTCCCGCCGCGCGATGAACCGCGAGGCTCAGGAGTGCCTGTCACACTATGGTCTGGAAATTGACGTTAGGCGAAACCTCGACAGCTATTCGGTCGCGGTTCGGCAGGTTATCGCCATCGCCCGTGCGGTCACGCTTTCCGGCAAGGTCCTTATCCTCGACGAGCCAACGGCCAGTCTCGATGCACAGGAAGTTGAGATGCTGTTCGACGTAGTGCGCACGCTTCGCGACCGTGGTCTTGGCATAATATTCATCTCGCACTTTCTCGACCAGGTGTTCGATATTTCGGATCGTCTGACGATCTTGCGCAACGGGCGCTTGATCGGGACGGAGCGCGCCGCAGATATTGATCGCATACAACTCGTCAACCTGATGCTGGGCCGCGAACTGCAGGAGGAGACGCGTGTCATAGGCCGCGCAGATCGCCCCGAAGACGCGCCGGCGATCCGATTCAAGTCGTTTGGCCGTTCGGGACATATCGCGCCGTTCGATCTGGAAGTCCGTGCGGGTGAAGTCATCGGTGTTGCCGGCCTTCTCGGCTCTGGCCGGACGGAGACCGCCGAGGTGCTGTTTGGCGTCGCGCGGCATGATTCCGGAACGGCCGATGACAAGGACGGGCCAATCGGCCTCGATACACCCCGGGATGCCATCAGCTCTGGTTTCGGGTTCGCCCCGGAGGATCGTAAAAGCGACGGAATCATTGGCGATCTGTCGGTTCGCGAAAACATCATTCTGGCGCTGCAGGCACGTTCGGGATGGACGAAGCCGTTGCCTGTACGAGAACAGACGGAAATGGCCGAGGAGTTCGTGCGCAGACTCGACATCCGGACCGAAAACATTGAAAAGCCGGTGGGCCAGCTGTCCGGCGGCAATCAGCAGAAAGTTATGCTGGCGCGTTGGCTGGCGACCAATCCGCGCTTCCTCATCCTCGACGAGCCGACCCGCGGTATCGACGTCGGCGCGCATGCCGAGATTATCCGGTTGATCGAGGAACTCTGCGCGGCGGGCATGTCACTGCTCGTCATTTCATCAGAGTTCGATGAACTCGTGACCTATAGCCACCGCGTGATCGTCGTGCGCGACCGCCACCATGTCGCGGAATTGATCGGTTCGGAAATCACGACGGAAAACATGGTCTCGGCCATTGCAGCATCGGGCAGGGGAGCCGCGGCATGAATATATCTCTCGACCTGCTGAAGCGAATCGCCCCGCAAATAGCCGTGCTGGGTATTGTCCTCTTGCTGATTGCGGTGGTGTTCCCGGGCTTCTTCGATATCAGCGTCGCGAACGGTCGTCTGTTTGGCAGCCCGATCGATATCCTTAACCGCGGTGCGCCGGTTGCACTACTGGCCATCGGCATGACGCTTGTCATCGCGACAGGCGGGATTGATCTATCGGTTGGCGCCATCATGGCGATCGCGGGCGCGGTGGCGGCGTCGGCCATCGATCAGGAAATGGGGCTGGCGACGGCTTTGGGGCTGGCCCTTGGGGCGGGGCTTCTCTGCGGAATCTGGAACGGTTTTCTGATCGCGATCCTGGGCATTCAGCCGATTGTCGCCACCCTGACCCTGATGGTCGCGGGCCGCGGTATCGCCCAGCTCATTACGGAAGGAGCTATCCTGACCTTCACGCATGAGGGATTGATCTATATCGGCGCGGGGGCGTTCATGGCGATTCCAATGCCGGTTCTGATCTGGATCGCCGTCGGGATCGCTTTTGCGATGGTTGTCCGTCGAACGGCATTGGGGCTTCTCATCGAATCGATCGGTGTCAACCGTCGGGCGAGCATGCTGGCGGGGATTAACACACGTGTCCTGCTGGTTGCTGTTTACATGGCATCCGGTCTTTGCGCTGCAGTGGCCGGCGTAATCGCGGCTGCAGATATACAGGGCGCGGATGCCAACAACGCGGGCTTGTGGTTGGAAATCGATGCGATTCTCGCCGTGGTGATCGGCGGCACATCGTTGCTCGGCGGGCGGTTCTCGATCCTCGCATCGCTCATCGGCGCGATGATCATCCAAGCCGTCAACACGGGAATTCTACTGTCCGGTTTCCCGCCTGAGTTCAACCTCGTTATCAAGGCAACCATTATCCTCGTCATTCTCGTCCTGCAGTCGCCGCGGGCCATGGCGGCCTTTCGCACAGTTCGGACCAAGCGAAAGAACGTGGTAAATGGGGAGAGCATCGTCCAATGAACACGCGCACGCTTCCTCTCATGGCGACCATCGCCATCTTTCTCGTGGCCTATGCGGTGTGCTACGCGCAGTTTCCCGCGATGCTTTCCACGCGGGTCATCGGCAATCTGATGACGGACAACGCGTTCCTCGGAATTGTCGCGGTCGGCATGACGTTCGTCATCCTGTCCGGAGGGATCGACCTGTCGGTCGGCTCGGTGGTCGCGTTCTCGGGGGTGTTCATCGCCGTTGTTCTGCGCGACACTTCCCTGCCGCCGCTCCTGGTGTTCGCGCTCCTTCTCGTCATGACGACGGCGTTCGGGGCCTGCATGGGGGCGCTGATCCACTATCTTGAGATGCCGCCCTTCATCGTCACATTGGCGGGAATGTTCCTGGCGCGGGGGGCGGCCTACGTGCTGACGCTGGACTCTGTGCCGATCGACCATGCGTTCTTTGATCAGCTCCAGGGCATGTATTACCTGATGCCGGGGAAAGGCCGGTTGACACTTATAGGCGGCCTGATGGCGCTCGTTGTTTTGATGGGTATGTTGGTGGCGCACCGGACGAAGTTCGGAACGAACGTCTATGCCTTGGGGGGCGGCCTGCAGACCGCCAAACTCATGGGTGTGCCGGTCGGGCGTACGATGATTCGGATCTATGGGATGTCGGGCTTCTTGGCCGGGCTGGCGGGGATTGTGTTCTCGATCTACACCTCAGCGGGCTATCCGCTGGCGACCGTCGGTGTCGAGCTGGATGCGATCGCCGCCGTTGTGATCGGGGGGACATTGCTGACCGGCGGCGCCGGGTTTGTATTCGGCACCTTCATTGGCGTGATGATCATGGGCTTGATCCAGACCTACATTATCTTCGACGGCACCCTTTCAAGCTGGTGGACCAAAATCGTAGTTGGTATTCTCCTTTTTTCTTTTATCGTTCTGCAAAAGGCTTTGGTCTGGATATCGAGCCGGGAGCGGGCGAGGGCGCGACTTAGGGAGACGGGTTAGATGGCGTTGCTCAAATCGGCAATGGCAGGACGGGCCTCGCGAAACAATCACACATTCGTGGTCAATGAGCTGGGGGCTGCGATTGTCGGTGGAGAAATCCCGGTCGGAACACTATTGCCCCCGGATAGTGAACTCGAGGAACGGTTCGATGTATCGCGGACCGTCCTGCGCGAAGCCATGAAGACATTGGCGGCGAAAGGACTGGTCTATCCTCGCGCACGGGTGGGAACACGGGTCAATGACAGTACGAAATGGAACCTTCTCGATGCGGACGTCCTCGGTTGGTATTTTGCCATAGGTATTACTGATGAGCTGTTACGTCACCTTTGTGAAATGCGGCTTTCGTTCGAACCATTCGCCGCGAGTCTCGCTGCGGCGAATGCCTGCGCGGAAGATATCGCGGCCCTGAAGGCCTTCGCCGATAAGATGGCGGCCTCCTGTTCGAATGAGGCGTTCGCGATGGCGGATCTCGATTTTCATCTGACGCTTCTCGCCGCGTCAGGGAATCCTTTCATGTATTCGGTGGGCAATCTGATCGAGGCGGCCCTGACGCTGGCCTTCGAGACGAGTTCGCCAGCCGAGGATCCTGAAAGACGGTTGAAGGTCGCGCATTCTCACCGCCTTGTGGCGGAAGCGATCGAGGTGCGCGATGGAACGGCCGCCACCAAGGCAATGGAAGCGGTTATTAGGGAGGGCGCCCGCCGCATTTCAAAAAATATAGAGGAGCGGGCGTGAACGGGGCGCGTCAAGACGTTCCAGGAGTGCCGGACATTGAAGCCGTGGCGATCTCCGGGCATGGCCTGTCGGCGCGCTTCCTCAACTACGGTGCAACGCTTCAGGACCTCAGATTGGCGAGCGTCGATCGATCGCTGGTGCTGGGCTTCGATGAACCGGTGGATTATCTACGCCATGCCGATCAGTATTTCGGGGCGATGGCCGGGCGCTACGCGAATCGGATATGCGAGGGACGGGCTGTCATCGGCGGCCGGGCTGTTCAGCTTGACCGGAATTTTCTCGACCGGCATCTGCTCCATGGGGGGCGCGACGGCAGTTCAATGCGTGTCTGGCGGGTGGCAAGCAGGACGACCTCCTCAGTCACTTTTGTCGACAGGCTGCCGGACGGGCATATGGGGTTCCCCGGTTGTCTGGATGTTCAAGTCACGTTCGAGATTCTCTCCGGTCCGGCGCTCTCCCTCGAAGTCGAGGCCGAAACAGACGAGGAAACCCTCTGCAATTTCGCACATCACGCCTATTTCAACCTGGGCGGTAGTGCCTCAATCGAAGGACACCGGTTGCGCATTATAGCCGATCGGTATCTGCCCGTGACCGACACGCTCATCCCGACGGGGGCTTTGGCGGCAGTGAAGGGCTCGCCGTTCGATTTCCGGAAAGACGCCGTCCTGACCGCCGAACGGCTCTCCACTGGTTACGATCATAATTACTGCCTGGCAGAGCGGCGCGTGGATCTGCGACCGGTCGCGCGGCTGTCCGCACCAGAGGGTGATGTGACCATGACGATCGAGACGACGGAGCCCGGCCTGCAGTTCTACGACGGGGCCGGCATCAATGCGGGGCCTTACCGCGCCTATGCCGGATTGGCGCTGGAGCCGCAAATCTGGCCGGACGCACCCAACCACACAGGGTTTCCGTCCGCCCTGTTGCGGCCTGGCGAAACATACCGCCAGCACACGGTCTTCTCTTTTGCTCAGAGCCATCCGCCGGAGGCATTGCCACGTTGACAATGCCATTTCACCAATTGAAGGGGCTTGGCCTGAAGGGCTCCAGTCTACGACAAGGTTGCTATAAGCAGGTTCGCCTCCGGTAAGCTGAACCCCAAGTTTGGACCACTGCAGTTTTCGAGAAAACTTCAATACGATCTAAACAAGTGGGAACAGGCATGCGTGTTCCCGATGGTCGGCCGTTTGCACATGGCCGGGTTTTTCCTGTTCGCATTGCGGTTTGGCATAGGGGCAGCGTTTGACGAAGTCACAACCCTTGGGCCGGTTTAGCAGGCTTGGTACCTCACCGGAGATCGACACATGCTTGCGGCGACGGTCCGGATCGGGCTGAGGCACGCCACGCACGAGCGCCTCCGTATAGGGATGCGCCGGGTTGTTGAAGATTTCTTCGGCGTTGCCCTGTTCGACGACGCGGCCCAGATACATGATCGCCAGGCGGTCACTGATATGCCGGACCACCGGCAGATTGTGGGTGATGATCAGATACCCAAGGTTATGTTCCGCCTGCAGGTCCGCCATCAGGTTCAGGATTTCCCCCTGAACTGATACGTCCAGCCCCGCGGTAGGTTCGTCGGCGATAATCAGTTTCGGGTTCAAGGCAAGAGCCCGGGCCACGCCTACACGCCTTGCCTGACCGCCGGATAATTCATGCGGATAGCGTGCCAAAAGCGGTTTTGGGAGTCGCACGAGATCGGCGAGCCGTTCCGCTTCCTCATCCAGGTCGACATCCGTGATGCCGTGAATCTGGAAGGGTTCCGTGATCAGCGCACGGATGGACTTGCGTGGGCTGAGCGAACCGATCGGGTCCTGGAACATCATGGCCATGTCCCGGCGCAAAGGTTTGAAGCGCCTTTCTGTCATATTACGAATTTCCCGGCCTTCGAACCGGACAGAACCGTTATAGGCTGCTGCGAGGTTCAGGATCGTCCGGCCCAATGTCGTTTTGCCGGACCCGCTCTCCCCCACCAGACCGACCGTCTCGCCGGGGCGAACGGACAGGGTCACGTCCAGTACGGCGTCGACGAAGGGGCGCTTCACACCATGAATCTTTGCTTCGATACCGCTCATGGTGCGGAAACGGACATTCAGGTCACGCACATCCAGGACCGGCGTCGCTGTGTTGGCGGAAGGGGCCGAAGATTGCACAGAGCTATATCCTGTCTGAACAGTCAGCTTATCCAGCGGCGGCAGCCAGCTCTCGTCCCGGTATGGACCGTCCAGGAGGTGACAGCGTGCCATGCCGCCTTCATGGGTATCCGCCATGGGGGGCGTTTTGTCCCGGCAGGCCGGTAATGCCTTTTGGCAACGGCTTGCGAAAATACAGCCGCGCTGTGGCAGGGCCAGGTCTGGAATGTCGCCGGGAATGACCGGCAGTTTGCTCGAGCGCTCCATAATTCGTGCGGGATCACATTCTAATAGGGCACGGGTATAGGGATGCTGCGGGTTGTAGAAGATTTCGCGCACATCCCCCGCTTCCACGACTTCACCGGCATACATGACAACCACATCGTCGCAAAGCTCCGCGATCAGGCCCAGGTTATGGGAGACCACGACGACGGTCGCTTCCAGTTCACGCTGCAATTCCTGCAACAAGTGAATGATCTGCGCTTCCATGGTGACATCCAGGGCCGTTGTCGGCTCGTCTGCCAGCAGCAGTTTCGGTCCGGTGAGCAGGGCCATGGCAATCCCGGCGCGTTGTCGCATGCCGCCGGAGAAATGGTGCGGATACTGGCGGATGCGTGCCTCCGGGTCCGGAATGCCGACTTTTTCCATCATCTCCACGGCCATCCGGAATTTTTCTGAATTGGGAAGGCCCGGGCGGCGGTAGAGGATATCCAGCATCTGACGTCCATAGGTCAGGACAGGGATCTGTGACGTCATCGGATCCTGGAAAACAACAGAGATATCCTCGCCGCGTTTGGCGCGCAGCGCCTTTTCACTGAGCTTCAACATATCCTGATCGCCAAACAGGATTTTGCCGCCGGTGACATCGGCATTGCCGGCCAGCAGGCCCAGGATCGACCAGAGGACCGTGCTTTTGCCCGACCCGCTTTCGCCGACGATGCCGACAATGCGGTTCTTGCGCACGCCGAAACTGATATCCCTCAGGGCATGGATGCGCCCGCGGTTTGTCCGGAAATCGACGCAGAGATTTCGGATGTCCAACAGATTTTCCATGATTAGCGTCCCTTCGCCATGCGCGGGTCAAAGATGTCTCGCAACGCCTCACCCAGGAAAGTGAAGCCCAGCGTGGTCAGGATCAGGGGGATGCCCCCGGCGATCACCATCCAGGGGTTGTCCCGGATAACCAGATAGCCTTCATTCAGGATCGTGCCCCAACTGGCTGTCGGTGGCAGGACGCCAAGGCCGAGGAAACTGAGCCCGGCTTCGATTGTCACCACAACCGGTACATCCATGGCCGCCAGGATCACCAGAGGCCCGATCACATTCGGCATCACGTGATGAGCCAGGATACGGGGCATGCCGGCACCAAGCGAGCGTTCTGCCAGGATGAAATCGGTATTCCTGAGGGTTAGGGTGGCCGTCCGTGCCATGCGGGCATATTGCGGGATCGACGTGATGATCACGATGGCCATGACCAGTTCCAGGCTGGGCCCTGTCAGCGCGACGGTGGCCAGGGCCAGGACGATGGTCGGGAAGGCGCGGACCGTGTCGAATAACAACAGCAGCAGGTTATCCAGCCATCGCGGTCCGTAGCCCGCCAGCATGCCGAGAACCAGGCCGACCGACAGGGCGACCGATACGCCGATTGCCGCAATCTTCAGCGCGACCTGCCCGCCAAAGAGAATACGCGAAAAGGTATCGCGGCCCAGCTGATCGGTCCCGGCCAAGTGGTCCATGGTCGGAATCGACAGTCGTGCCGGAATATCGAGGGCATTGGGGTCGTAAGGCGCCAGCCAGGGGGCGAAAATCGCGCTGGCGAAGAAGGCCAGCACCAGGATCAACCCGGTCATGCCCTGCCAGTTCCGGGTGAATTGCAACAATTTCTGTCGGCGCTCACGCGCGGCGGATTCCCGAATATATTCTTCGGAAAGATGGTCCGGCATGCCAGCGGAATCGACGCTTGGGATGCCGGTTTCTGTATTAGAGGGATTCTCGGACACGGGGATCAAACCAAGCTATCAAGAGGTCAGAAAACAGGACGATGCTGATATATAGCGAAGTCGCTACAAGCACCGCGCCCTGCACGATTGGAAAGTTCCGGGCCATGACGGCGTCGAAGATCAGCTTGCCGATGCCGGGCCGCGCAAAGATGATTTCGGCGAATACCGCGGATGAAATCAGACCGCCGAACCCCATGCCGATCAGCGTGATGGTTGGCAACACAGCAACCCTCAGCGCGTAGCCGTAAACCACCCGGCGGGGTTCCAGCCCGAAGGCATGGGCCGACCGGATGTAGTTTTCCCCCATCACTTCCAGCATGGAGGCGCGCACCATCCGCGAGACGTAACCAACCCAGCTAAGCCCGACGGCAAATGCCGGCAGGACCAGATGCGATATCTGGTCTCCCAGGTCACCGGGCTCACCGGCGCCGATTGCCGGCAGCCAGCGCAGGACCACGGCAAATATCAACAGTGACCAGATCGAGACCACAAAGGATGGAACCGCAATGGTGCCAACAGACAGAATACCGACGATGCGGTCCATTGCCGTATTGGGTTTGACGGCCGCGAGGCAGCCGATGGGAATGCCCAGCAGGATCGCCCATCCAAGACCGGTCGAAACCAGCGCAAGGGTGAAGCCGATACGTTCGCCAATGATTGTTGTGACGCTTCGGTCGGAGAACACGTCCACGCCAAGGTCGCCCATGGCGGCGTTTTTCACATAGATCAGGAACTGCATCCACACGGGCTCGTCCAGATGCATTTTCGCTGCATAGCGGGCGACAGCTTCTGGCGTGGCCCTGGGGCCCAATGCGATCGTCGCCGGATCCCCCGGTATGAGATGCAAGAGAGAAAACAGCACCAGAATGACAGCGAGAACCACTGCTAATGCCAGCCCCAATCTCTTCACTAGGTAAATAATCATTTTGACCGTTCCCTGCTTCTGTAATGCGGGCAGACCTTTGGGGGACAGCTCGGGCAGGGACAAGCCCTGCCCGGATACCCGGTCCTACGTCCTGGTGAAGCGGCGATAGTTCAACTCCCCGGAGGGGGAGGAATTCACATTGATCGAGGAGCGGTGAACAAAGGTTTCCGGCTCATGGTTGATCCAGACATAAGCACCGGTTTCTTCCATGATATCCTGCATCTTCAGATAGATCTCACGGCGCTTGGCATCGTCGGTCTCCACGATACCCTGCTGATATAGCGCATCATATTCCTCGCTCGTCCAGCGCTCCCAGTTCCAGATACCGACCTGGCTGGAAACAAACCACTGGGAGGCCTCATAGGGGTCGGGAGTCGTGCCGAAACGCATCAGCCACAGTTCCAGGTCCTGCCAGGTGTCGCCTTTGCTTTCCTGGCCCATTTCCCAGAACGGACCGCTGTCCAGTGGCATGACCTTTACCGTGATGCCGATGGCCGCGAGGTTCGCCTGGATGATCTGCGCGGCCAGCACACGTTCCTGCTGGTTTAAGGTCCGCAGGGTCAACTGCAGGCCGGAAACGCCGGCTTCTTCCAACAGAGCCCGGGCCTTGGCCGGGTCGTAGCTGTAATATTTGGTCGCGTCGCGTTGCCCGATCAGGCCGGGGCAGACGATGCCGTGTGATTTGCGCGTTGTGCCGGAATAGGCCCCGGCCAGGATCGAATCCACGTCAATGGCATGCTGGATTGCGCGGCGGACCTTTTGATCCTTCAGCTTCGGATGCTCGGTATTCATGCCCATCCACATATACTGAAGCTCGCCGCCAACGGTGATTTCCGACCCGGCGGGCATTTCCTTCTGATAACGCGCCAGCGTGTCTGAGCCGATTTTGGTGCAGTCCAGCTCACCGGCCTCGAAGGCCAGTTCGGCGGCTTTGACTTCCGTAATAACGTTGGCTTCCACCCGTTCAAAGGCCGGTTTGGGGCCGTTCCATTCCGGGTTGGCCTTAAAGGTAGCGCGCTGACCGGGCGTTTGTTCGTAGGTATAGGGGCCGCAGACCGCCGGGAACTTGTTGGTGAACTTGCCGCCGACATCCTTGACGGCCTGTGCGCAGACAATCGCACCCGGACCATGGCACAGGGTAATCATGATGAAGGGCGCAAAGGCCGTATTCAGGACAATGGTGCCGGTGCGGTCACCGGTCACTTCAACATGATCCAGGGCGGTGAAATAGCCCGACCAGTCGGATTCCTTCATCCGTTCATAGGAAAACTTGACGTCGGAGGCTTTGACCGGGCCATAACCGTTGGACCAGACAAGCCCTTCTTCAAGTTCGAAATCGATGTGGGTGGGGTCGCGCTGCTCCAGCTTTTTCACGAAATAGGTTGGCTGCCAGCCGAAGGTTTCCCCGTTTCGCGCATATTCCGCCAGGAATGGCAGACACTGTTTCTGGGCTTCGATCTCGGTTGCGCCGGTCATATAGCCGGGATCGAGAATTTCATTGTCGCTATCAAGGCGCAGCTTGAGCACGTTGCCGTCCGCATAGGCGAATTTCGGCAGTCCTGGCAGCAGGCTGTAGGCGCCAATCGCGGCGGTCGAGGCCAAAAAGGCGCGCCGGGATGTGGTTAAACTCTTCATTTCTCTCTCCTGTTTGGTATTTTTTGGTTGTTCCGAAATCTTGGCGTCACTTGCATTTCCCCCTTCAAGTGCACCACGAACCCCGGGGGTGAGGTTTGTCTGTTAAACCAGGTTGCGTGGGATGCGTTTGTCCCATTCCCGGCTGTAGACCAACTCGTCGCCCTCCCATGCCTTCAACGATGCTTCGATGATGAAGTCGTCCTTGTCGGAGGTCAGGCGGGTGGCAGTCTCGCTACGCATGGACCAGTCGTCGCGCTTGAAGCCACATTCCCAGAAGACCTCGCCTTCCGCGGAGGACTGGTCGTCCGGATGAATGCGGTAGCGTTCGTATCCCTGGTTTTTCACCGTGAGGTCGTTCGAGACGATTTTGTACAGACCGGCACCGTCAGCCAGACGCATCTCCACAGCACCTGTTTCAGCGTCATTGACGATTTCCCAATAGCAGTCGGGCTCTTCGATCTGTTCGGTTTCCAGCGCTGTCGCCGCTTCGGCGAGCAGGAAGTCTGCAAGGGTGTTATCCGCCGCAACCGGTTCCCGCAGGGGCAACTCCAAGGTGCTGCCGTCGGTGTGCAGTGTCATGGTTACCGGCTCCGGTGCTGGCCAGATCATTGGGAAATAACTGGTTGAAATCGCAAGTCGTATGCGATGTCCGGCGGCGAATTGTTGCGCCACATGCTTCATTGGCACGGTGACGGTATAGACTTTGCCCGGCTCCAAGGGCTCGGGATGTTCATGACTGTTCCGGTGGGTCAGGTTCAGAACGCCATAGGAAACCCGTGTGGATCGCCCATTCGGGTCAACATCAACGATACGTGCGGCAACCTGAGCCATTGGGCGATCCACAGACAGTTTCAGGGTCAGATTGGCATCGCCGGCCATCTCCAGCGGCGTCTCCAGTGGTGCCGTCTCAAAACACAGGCTTCCAGCGTCGTCCCCACGCTGATCAATCGGGGCATCACCCGGCTTGGCATAGCCGCACCATTTGCCGGAGGCCATGCCGACATCCAGCGGAGACTGATGTGTCAGTGCGCCGCATTGCGACGGCTTGTCGCGCCCCAATATGCCGTCCGCGCCAAGATGGAAGGATGTGCGGTCGATATTCGGCGACGGCCAGCTTGGTTCCGCGACCCAGCGGCCCTCGCGGCTTTCGTGCCAGCCTTTGGGCGCCACGCTTTTCTGCATGAACAGGCGCAGCGTCGGTTCATCCATAATGCCGGTCTCTTTGCCTTTCAGCCAATGATCCCACCAGCGCAGTTCCTCTTTCAGGAAGCCGATCGCCGGGCCCGGTTCGCCGATATGCGGGTATTTATGCGCCCACGGACCGATCAGGCCCTTTTTGGGGCCTTTCAGGTTTTCCATCAGCCTGAAGACACTGCGGCAATAACCGTCCGCCCAACCGGAGACTGCATATACGGGAATCTGGATAGCGTTCCAGTCTTCGCAGACGGAACCGTGTTTCCAGAACCTGTCGCGTGTCTGGTGTTCCAGCCAGTTTTTCAGCCAAAGGCCGCTGCCTTCGAGGCGTTCCATCCACAGGTCTCGCCATCGGTCCCCTACATTGCGGGGGTCGGGTGGCAGGGTATTGCGGCCAAACATGATCGACGCCCAGGAGAGCTGCTCACCCAGAAGGCAGCCTCCCATATAGTGGACGTCGTCGGCATAGCGATCGTCTGTCGAGCACAAGGTGATGATCGTTTTCAAGGCTGGCGGTTGCATGGCAGCGATTTGCAAACCGTTGAAACCACCCCAGGAAATGCCGATCATGCCGACATTGCCGTCGCACCATTGTTGGTCGGCAATCCACTGAATGGCGTCAAAGCCGTCCTGAAGTTCCTGCGCCAGATATTCGTCTTTCATCAGGCCTTCGGAATCACCGGCCCCGCGCAGGTCAAGGCGGACAACCGCATAACCATGGCCCGCCAGATAGGGCTGCATGGATGCGTCGCGGCCTGCGGTATAGTCATTCTTTCGATAGGGTAGGTATTCCAGAATGGCGGGCACCGGCTTATCTCCGGCGTCTTCCGGCATCCATACCCGCGCAGCCAGGATGCAGCCATCCGGCATCGGTACTTCCATATGTTCTGTTTCTTTTATCGCGCAGGGAAAGGACGACACGTATTTCATGGACGACTCCACTCAGAGAAAACGGAATTGGATGGCTGTGCATCAACAGCAGCCATTGTCGCGCCAGATCGCGTCTTATTACAATTGCGCGACATTTCGCGACTTGACACGATAAGCGCTTCAGTATGCTTTATTTGTTGGATCACAGATGAGCAGTCCTGGGGAGAGGATCAACAGATGTCAGGGGAATTTGCCGCCAACCTGTCGTTGTTGTGCAGTTACCATCCGTCAATTGCGGAAGTATGCCGGAAGCTGTCATTCAACCGCCAGCAGTTTAACAAATACCTGAGCGGCAGGTCGCGGCCGTCGCGCAGCAATATGCGGCGTATCTGCGATTTCTTCGGTGTGACGGAAGCGGAAATCCTACTTGAACCGGCCCAGTTTGAAAACATGATTGCGGTCAAACGCCGCCCGGTGGCGGAGAGCGCGCTCAGCAAGCCGATGCGGCATTTGGAGACCCTGTACCAAACCAGCCAAAGCCTGGAGCGGTATGTTGGATATTATTACCGCTATTTCTATTCCTTCGGGAATGCAGGCAAGATCATCAAGTCCCTTGCTACGATTTACGAGGAAAACGGAAAATATTTCTGGAAAAATATCGAGCTGATACGCACATCGTCTTCGGGGAAAACGACTGCCTTGAACAAATATGATGGGGCGGTTTTCTTCCTGGCGGACCGCATTTACATCGTGGAATACGAAACCCTGCAAAAGAACTCCCTGACACAGGTTACGCTTTATCCCTGTTATCGCAGCAGAGTAGACGTTCTGGCTGGGATCCAGACCGGCGGCCCGGTCCGGCGCGGTCGGCGGCCCGGCGCATCGAAAGTAGTACTCGAATATTTGGGGCGCGATGTTGATGTTCGTAAGGCGTTGCGCGGTTCTGGACTGTTTGAGGCGGATTCACCCGGGCTCTCTCCGTCCATTCTTGAGATGATCAACAACATCATTCCTGAAGGCAGTTATGTTCTGGATGTAGATGAACCTTAGCTCGCTCTCTCTTCCATTATCAGGACTGCATTTAATAACTGTTTCCTGTCAGGGCTTAGCCATGCGCAGCAACAGAGGGAACCGCATGTTCTCTTCTCCTGTTCCCGTGGTGTCAGTCGCAACAGATCGCTTCCCAGTGTTCAACCTTGGGATTGAAAAATCCGGATTTGCGATAGCCCTTTTGAATGAGGCCCCTAGCACGCATGTCGTATAAACCAACCTGAAGGGCATCGAATACCTGTTTGGAGTGAGGGAACTTCTTGGAAAGGGCGACATGCCGGGACCCGGGCAGAACGACTTTTAATCCGGGAACGGGGATGAACTTCTTGCCGTTTATATACTGTGACAAGTCATCTGCGCCCGGAAATTCGCCGACGAAGTAATCGGCTCTCCCATGTAGAACCAACATGCCCATTTGAACATATTCGGGGACGCTGACCTTTGGGACACCCATGCGCTCCAGGGCTTCCCAGTCATATAGCCAGTTTCTACTGGAAGCAGCCCTGAATTTCCTCAATTCTTCGAGCGACTTGACGGATAGCACAGCCTTGTGGTCGGGGCGGGTATAGAGGCCTTTGACGAAGCTGCCCACCGGCAGAACCGCGGTGCTCTTGTACAGGCTTTCATCGTTGGCGAAATCTCCCCATGGGAAGTCAACCATGATCATGACCGTCCCTTTTTTCAGTTCGACGCGCGTGCGGGCGGAATTTGGATAGTTCTTGAAGGAATATGTTGCCTCGATTCCCCCCAGCCGAACGGCCCGGCAGAGGATAAAGAATTCCAGTGTCGTGCGCAGCCACTCCGCCGAGAAGAATTCATCCTGCGCGCAGGCGTCCGGATATTGCTGCCAGGTCCGGATAATGCGTGGTGCAAGGCTGTCCGAGACGCCAACAACGATTTCGACGGGTTTTGCAATGGCGGATTCAGACCACAGGAGCGACACATGGGCAAGAAACGCAAAGATCGCAGCGAATGCTACTTTTGACAGCAAGTGGCGCATTCGACCTTCCCGGCCCAACCCCTTGCCGAGACGGCAATATCTTTTTTTCGTTCCCGGACTGCCGGGGGTACTCTTCGTTTCAACGGGCGGAGTGAGGGTGTCAAAACCCGTGTATACTTTCATTGCCCGGATGGCTCCTATGTTCACCCCCAATGATAGCAAAATAGGCTACATCTTGGAATCATGGATCAACTTTCCGTATGAAAAGCGGATTTTTAGCCATCTAGACGCGGTAACTGAGCGAGAACCAGAAATACAGCCAGACAAGCATGCTGGATGATGGCACTTGGGAAACAGTGGCGGCAATATGAGATGCTTTTCATAGCCGAACCCTATCACCAGCACTATTCACACGTCAGTTAACGTGACAATGCCATCTGAAGAATTGACGTGCTCTGCGCTACCAGATTCCAGAGAGTGACACTAACTTTGGCAAAGTTGGACAATAACTCTGACAAAAAGTGACAGTAACTGTGACACGCGACAGGGGGGATGGTGATCCCGACAGGATTCGAACCTGTGACCTACAGATTAGGAATCTGTCGCTCTATCCTGCTGAGCTACGGGACCACTGGGTTTTTCTTTAACCCATGAATGGCCGGGCTTCAACCGGACATTTGGTTTGACGGTTACGATGGTACCGCGATAATTCCCCCTGTCTTTTAAGGGGAGAGGAATGCGGCACAGTATTATCCTGCTTTGTTGGTTTTTTGTGTTGGCGGGATGTGAGGTAAGCAGGAGCGATTTCTTCCCGCCGGGGCCGACTGTGGACCAAAACCAGGCATTCCAGATTGCCGATCCTGCCCGCAAGATTGTTGTGATCTACAATCACGGGACCGCCCGTGTGGACAGGCCGTCGGCATGCAACAAAAGGGATACGCCGGAAATCTGGCGGGATTTGACCGGGGAGACGATCGCGGGCCGAACGGTCTATGTCTATTACCTCTGCTCGGATGTCTTCGGGGATGACTATATCTATCACCGGGCGGAGGAAATCGAGGCGGCCCTGGATTTGTTCCGGGCCAAGGGTGTGCCCGCCGCACAGCTATTCCTGGCCGGGCAATCCGCCGGGGCGTGGTCGTCCATGGTTGTTGCCCGGAAAGCGCCGCAGAAATTCAATGCGATTATCGCAACGGCGCCCGCCTTCGCAGGGCATTGGCAGGGGCGCAGCGCCGATCTGCAGGCCTGGCAGGATTTCGAAATTTCTGAAATTAAGAAAATGACGCAGATGAAGGCGCTGATCTATGCCTTTGAGGGAGACGCCTATAATCGGCCCCGGGACCTGGTCTTCCTGGCCGATATTCCCGGTGTGGATTTCGAAACACTTTCCTGGCGGGCGATTAACGGCACGGCCTGTGAAAGCCGCCCGGCAAAGGCGCATAGCACCGCGCGCCGGCATTGTTTCACCGTTACGCAAATGGCGCGGATAAAGGCCTATATTGCGGAAAGCGTGGGGCGGGTGGCCGCGGTTACTTCATTAAAGTAGCCCCCTTCGGAAGGGCCCGAAGGGGGGGCACCTAACCGGCCATGGGAACGCTTGGTGCTTCCGCTTCGTAGAGCCGGTCGGTCGCGAGGACGGTGTCTTTGGGAAATGGTTCGGCCTCGGCATATTTCTTGTAGATCGGCACGAAATCCCGTTCGCAGGCCTCGAACAGGTCCTCGAATTTCTCCACCACGAAATAGGTCTTCTGGTAGTCGTCGATGGCGTAATCCGTGCGCATGACCCGTTCCAGGTCAAAGCCGATGCGGGTGGAGCGTTTGTCGGTCAGGCTGTAGACGGTCTCACCGCTGGACGACAGAATCCCGGCGCCATAGATGCGCAGGCCTTTGTCTGTGTTGATCAGGCCGAATTCGACCATATACCAATAGAGCCGTGCGAGGCATTTCAGCCCGCCATGTTTGATCGCCTCAGGACCCTTCCTGCCATAAGCCTCAAGGAAATCGGCAAAGACCGGATCGCTCAACAGGGGCACATGGCCGAAGAAGTCGTGAAAGATGTCCGGTTCCACCAGATAATCGAATTCCTCCGGCGTGCGCAGCCAGACGGTGACGGGAAAGCGCCGGTTTGCCAGATGATCGAAAAAGACGTCGTCCGGCACCAGGCCGGGCACGGCCACGAGGCGAAAGCCGGTGAGTTTCTCCAGCTTGTCACTGGCCTTTTCCAGGTTGGGCACGCCGTCTGCGCAGTCCAGGCGCTGCAACCCGTCATAATAGGCCTGCGCCGCATGGTCCGGCATCAGGCCGATCATGCGCCGGTACAGCCGACGCCAGAGGGAATGTTCTTCGTCGGTGTAGCCGGACCAGTCCTGCTCGACGGTATAGTCGGGCCAGATATTGCTGTAGTCGCCGCGCAGATTGGAAAAGTCCATGTGTTTTTGTCTCCCGGAAATTGCCTGCTTTTTGCTTTTGCGGGCATTTTATCATTACGGCCGGGGTGTTTTGTGGCTAATATATCCTTATATCGCAGTAGAAAGGTCATATATTTAATATTGTTGTCTATCTTGGGGAGGAAAATGACCGGTATTTCATTCAACAAGTCCGATCGGAAAATTCTCGAAGTCCTGCAGCGGGAAGGCCGCCTTTCCAATGTGGAACTGGCGGACCGTATCGGCATGTCGCCGTCGCCTTGCCTGCGCCGGGTCAAGCGGTTGGAAGAGGAGGGCGTGATCGAGGGGTATTCCGCCCGGGTCAACCGCAAGAAGATCGGGCTGGGCGTGATGGCGGCCTGTCAGGTGAAACTGAAAAACCATGATGAGCAAGAGGTTCAGGCCTTTGTTGACGCCGTCGTCGCCATGCCGGAGGTCACCGGGTTTTTCTCCATGACGGGCCGGTCCGACTTCCTGCTTCTGGTGCATGCACCAGACCTGGAAAGCTATGGCCGTTTCGCCACCCATCGCCTGTTGCGCCTGCATAACGTGCAGGATGTGGAATCCGGCCTCGTGCTGGAAGAGTTGAAGAACACAAGGGCGCTTCCGCTGGGCCATCTCGCGGTGGAGTGAACGACTGGTTTAGGCCTTTCTTTTATTACGGGAATTCGTGCTATCCTTGCGTCGACATGATGCGGAGAGGGAGGGGCTGTATGCGTTGGCGCGGCTTTGCGATAATCCTGTTCCTGTTCGTCGTAGCTGTGGGGCGGACGGCGGGGGCGGAAACATTTCGCCTGGGCATTCTGCACGGCAATCCCGAAATCTTCGACTATGAGATCAGCGTCATGAGGCTGGCGCTGAAATACGCGCCGGGTGAGCATGAGCTTGAAATCGTCCCGATGCCCAATTTGACGCAAAAGCGTGTTTTCATGTTGATGGAACAGGGGCAGAGCGCGATTGACGTGTTCTTTTCAGGATATGCGAAATGGCGGGAGGACTATTTCCTGCAGGTGGATATACCCATTACGCGGGGATTGCTGGGGTATCGGGTTTTCGTGATCCGGAGGGAAGACCGCGAACGCCTCGCCGGGATCAGGAGCCTGGATGACTTCCGCCGCAGCGTCACCATCGGGTCTGGAATTGGCTGGCTGGATACCGACATCTTCCGCGCGGCTGGGTTTACCGTGGCGACCGGGCAATATGAAAGCCTGTGGAAGATGCTGGGCCGCAGGCGTTTTGACGCCTTCAACCGCGGTATCCAGGAGGTATTCGTGGAAATGAAACAGCGTGGCGGGCAATACCCGAACCTGATGGTCGATGATAACCTGATGGCCGTCTACCGCTTCGACCATTTCTTTTACGTGAAGAAGGAAGACCAGCGGCGTCACGATTTAATCGAGCAGGGTCTGAAGACGGCCTATGAAAACGGCGCTTTCATGAAGAATTTCTACAATCACCCGATGATCAAGGCAGCTTTGGGCAAGGGGCACCCCCAAACGCGGCGCAGCTTTCACCTTCCCAACCCGTTCCTCAGTGAGCAGGTGAAGGCAATCCCCGAGAAGTATTGGCAGCAGTTCTGACTGTTGGCCGCAGCAGGTCGCCTTCTGCTCAGAACATTTCCCGTACGCCGTCGACCAGCAGCGATGTGAGGTCGATCCCGTTGCTTTCGTGGGGGATGGTGTTGCAGGTCACGATGCGGGTCGTTCCGGCATCCTGCAGGTCCTGATAGGCACCGCCTGCGAAAACCGCATGGACGCCGATGCAGACCGGGGCAGGCATGGCCGTTCCGGTCAGGTGATTGACCGTCTCGATCATGGTGCGCGCGGTGGAGATGATGTCATCCACCAAGACCGGCGTATGGTCCTGCCATTGCTCCACTTGCGGGACAGTCACCTCCACGTCACGGTCGCCGTGGCGGGTTTTCTCAAGGACGAGAAAAGGGGCACCGGCCAGGTCGGCAACGGCGTGGACCCATTGTTCGCTTTCGGCGTCGGGGCCGACCAGCACAGGCTTGTCGACGGATGATTTGATCCAGGCGGCAATCGCCGGGGCGGCCTGAAGGACGCGGGTCGGCATGTCGTAGATTTCAGACAGGCTCTTGCGCCGGTGCAGATGCGGGTCAATCGTTATCAGCCAGTCGATACAACGGTTGAGAAGTCCGGCAAAATGGGTGGAAGTGACGACCTCTCCGGGGTGGAAGCGCGTGTCCTGGCGCATATAGGCGAGATAGGGCACGACCAGCCCGACCTCTTTCGCACCCAGCTCGCCTGCGCCGCTGGCTGCAAAAATCAACGGCATAATCCGTGCGTCCGGCCGGTCCAGTGTGCAGACGAGGATGACCCTTCGGCCGTCGACCGGTGTCAGAAACCGGACATAGCTTTCGCCGTCCGGAAAATGCCGCGTTTCAAGCGCGCCCATCTCCGCATCGAGGGCCGTTACCAGTGCTTGTGCCGTCGCTTCATTGCCGGGCAGGGGAAAGATCAGCGGTGTCATGCAGCCTATTTTACCTCGATGATCAGGGGGTGATTGCGGACATAGCCCATCGCGTAGTTCAACTCGCCATGGGTTTCGGCGTGCAGGGTGAACAGGGGCTCTCCTGCCGCCACAGTCTGCCCCAGCCTGCAATGCATTTCCAGACCCGACGCCTTGGCATGCGGCGCCCCGGCCAATTTGGCCGTGCGGGACAGACGGCGATTGTCGAAATTGGTAATCAGCCCTGCATGTGAGGCCTTGATGACGCTTTGATGATGGGATCGGGGCGGTTCCCTCATGCCACCCTGGGCCTCACAGATGCGTTGGAATTTCTCCCAGGCCTTTCCCTCCGTCAGCACCCGACCCGCAGTCTCGATGCCTTCGCCGTCCGGGGCATAGCCCGCCAGTTCAAGCAGGCTGCCCGCCAGATGCAGGGCGCGCTCCCGCAGATCGGCGGGGGCATCTTCCTTGTTCTGCAGTACGGCCAATACGTCCCAGGCTTCCAGCGCGGGGCCGATGCCGCGACCGACCGGTTGCGTGCCATCGGTCTGTATGGTGCGCGCCTTTATATCCAGCGCGCGGCTGGTGCTGAGCAGGCTGCCGGCGAGGGATGTGGCGTCCGCCTGGCTGCGGACCTTGGCGGTGGGGCCCATGGGCAGGTCCAGCACCAGATGAGTCGCGCCCGCGGCGGCCTTCTTGGACAGGACAGAGGCAACCAGTTGTCCCTCGCTGTCAATGTCGAGCGCGCGTTCAACGCGGATCAGCAGGTCGTCGGCGGGGCTGAGACCAACCGCACCACCCCAGACAACACAGCCGCCCTCGCGGTCCACGACCCGGCGCATGTCGTCCAGGCTGAGGTCTACCGGGGCCAGAGTTTCCATTGTGTCGGCGGTTCCCGCGGGTGAGGTGATCGCGCGCGATGAGGTCTTGGGCATTACCAGTCCGCAGGCCGCGACGATGGCGACGACGATCGGTGTCGTCCGGTTGCCGGGCAGGCCGCCGATGCAGTGTTTGTCCACGATCGGCGTCGTGCCCCAGTCCAGATGGTCGCCCACATTGATCATGGCGCGGGTCAGGCCGATCATCTCGTCGCGGTTCAGGTCTCGTGAGGAACAGGCGGTAACGAAGGATGACAGTTCGATGTCGGAATATTGTCCGGCCACGATATCGCGCATGATTTCGTCGAATTCCGCATCATCCAGCCGGTGCCCGTAAATTTTAGCCCGGACATAGCTGAGCGAGTCGACCGTCCGTGGATGTTCGAAGGAAACCAGGTCGCCTTCCTTGGCATCCAGCCTTTCCCAGGCCGATTCGGACAGGCTGGCATGACCGGCGGGGAGCAGGTTGTCGCTTGTGGTGTTCAGTGTGGCGATGACCGAATTGCCGTTGGATCGGATCAGGATGCGCGCATGGGCGGTAAAACCTTCCGCCCGGCAGATATGGCAATCCTTGCGCATATAGACGACCGCCTCGTCATGGGTGTCGATCCCCAGACGCGTGAGGCGTAGCAAATTGTGATGATGCTGGTTTTTCAAGGAGCCCTCTCGTCCTTTCACACTTGCCGGCAAGTGTCTCAAATGCCGGAGAATTATACCGCAGCCGAGCCGCGATGACAGGATAATCGTCGCTCTGCCCTGCGGGTTGGTGGGCGCAACGTAGATGGTAAGGGATGCGCCTTCGTTGACGCATCTCAACTGTCTGGAATGACTTTCTGTTTCTGCACTGGTCACGGGTCCCTTGACGAAATATATTTTAAGCTTAAAATAAAAATCAGAATAGTAAGCCGTAAGGGAGGCGTTCCAATGAAAGTCATTTGTGTCGGGGGTGGTCCCGCAGGTCTGTATTTCGCAATTTCCATGAAGTTGCAGGACCCGTCCCACGACGTGACCGTGGTGGAGCGGAACCGCAGTGACGATACCTTTGGCTGGGGTGTGGTGCTGTCGGACGACGTCATGAACCGGATGGCGGAAAACGACCCTGTCAGCGCCGAGGCGATCCGCGGCCGTTTTGCTCATTGGGATGATCTGACGATCCACTTCAAGGGGGAGAGCATCACTTCCGGCGGGCATGGTTTTTCCGGTATCGGACGTAAACAGCTTTTATTGATCCTGCAGGACCGGGCCCGGGAATTGGGTGTGAAGCTGGAATTCCAGTCTGAGGTAACCCCGGAGGATATCGAGCGCTTCCAGAAAGAGGCGGATCTGGTGATCGCGGCGGATGGCCTGAACAGCAAGGTCCGCGCGCTCTATGCCGATACATTCCAGCCGGATATCGATAATCGCCCGAATAAATTCATGTGGCTGGGCACGCATCAGAATTTCAAGGATGCCTTCACCTTCATTTTCGAGCAGACGGAGCATGGCTGGATCTGGGCCCATTGCTATCAGTTCGATGCCGAAACCTCGACCTTCATCGTGGAATGTTCCGAGGAGACCTGGAAGGGGCTCGGTTTCGATAAGACCGATACGGATGGCACAATCGAGATTTGCGAGCGGATTTTCGCTCGCTATCTGGATGGCAACAGTCTGATGAACAATGCCAAGCACCTGCGCGGCAATGCCTGGATCAACTTCCCGCGGGTGACCTGTGGAAAGTGGTATCACGACAATGTAATCCTGATGGGGGATTCGGCGCATACGGCCCATTTCTCCATCGGGTCCGGTACGCGACTGGCGGTCGAGGATGCGATTGACCTGGCGCGGATGCTGCACGACGGACGTCCCCTCAATGAGGTGCTGGAGGAATATCAGGAGACCCGTGGGCTGGAGGTGATCCGCCTGCAAAGCTCTGCACGCAACTCCATGACATGGTTTGAGGATCTGGACCGTTATACCGATCAGGAACCCATGCAGTTCATGTATTCCCTGCTGACCCGGTCTCAACGCGTCAGCCATGAAAACCTGCGCTTGCGGGACAAGATATGGCTGGAGGAACTGGAAAGCTGGTTTGCGGAAAAGGCGACGGGTTTCAAACCGAAAAGCCCGCTGCCGCCCATGTTCACGCCGTTCCAGTTGCGCGGCATGGACCTGAAGAACCGCGTGGTGGTCAGTGCCATGTGCATGTATAGCGCCAAAGACGGCCTGCCCAGTGACTGGCATCTGGTGCATTACGGCAGCCGCGCCATGGGCGGGGCCGGGCTGATCATGACAGAAATGACCAATATCAGTCAGGACGCGCGCATCTCTCCGGGCTGCACCGGTATTTACAATGACCAGCATGAAGCCGCCTGGAAGCGCATTGTCGATTTCGTCCATGGCAGTTCGGACGCCAAAATCGGGCTGCAGCTTGGCCATGCGGGGCCGAAGGGCTCCACCCAACTGGGTTGGGAGGTGATGGATGCGCCGTTGAAAGAGGGCAACTGGCCGATCTATGCGGCCTCCGATGTGCCCTGGTCGCCGGAAAACCAGACACCGCGTGCGATGACGCGTGAGGATATGGACCGGGTGAAGGCGGATTATCTGGCCGCCACCGAACGCGCGATCCGCTGTGGATTCGACCTGCTGGAATTGCACTGCGCCCATGGTTATCTGCTGTCGTCCTTCATCACACCCTTGATGAACAAGCGGAGTGACGAATATGGCGGCAGTCTGGAAAATCGCCTGCGTTATCCGCTTGAAGTATTCAACGCGATCCGTGCCTTGTGGCCGGAAGACAGGCCCATGTCTGTGCGTGTTTCCTCCACCGACTGGATGGGTGATCTGGGGATTACGCCGGAAGAGTCGGTAGAGATCGCCAAAGCATTCAAGGCCGCAGGTGTCGATATCGTCGACGTGTCTGCCGGTCAGACCTCCCGCGAGGCCAAGCCGGTCTATGGCCGCATGTTCCAGACGCCCATGTCCGATCGTATCCGCAACGAGGCCGGTGTGGCGACCATGGCGGTCGGCAACATCTATGAAACCGACCATGTGAACTCCATCATCATGGCAGGGCGCGCGGATCTCTGCTGTCTGGCGCGGCCGCATCTGGCGGACCCATACTGGACCCTGCATGCCATGGCGGAACTGGGTATGAAGGATATCCCCTGGCCCAGGCAATATGAGGCTGGTGGCGCGCAATTGGAACGCAATCTGGCGAAAGCCGCAGAAATGGCATTGGTGGTGTAGGCTTGGCCGCGCGACTTGAAAATAAGATCGTCATGGCTGGACTTGATCCGGCCACCCACGAGGGCACAGTCCTTTCTGGTGGAACGCGTCTACGCCGGGACGACAGCCTCTTCGTGGGTACGCGGGTCAAGCCCGCGCATGACGGGCCAAATTAAGGCAAGAAAGGGTGAGCATGACCGACCTTACAGGAAAACACGTATTGGTCACCGGGGGTGGCAAGGGGATCGGTGAGGCCGTCGCCCGCCGCCTGGCTGCCGATGGGGCGAAAGTCACCGTGCTTGGCCGGTCTCTGGAGCCGTTGCTTGCAGTGGCAAGCAGCCTGCCGCAGGGGCAGGCGCTTTCCTGCGACGTGACGGATGAGGCGGCGGTGAATGCCGCAATCCAGGAGGCGGTCGAGGTTTTCGGGCCGGTCGAAATTCTGGTGAATAATGCCGGGGCGGCCTTGAGTGCGCCTTTCCTGAAGCAGACCGGCGACGATCTGCGCCGGATGCTGGAAATCAATACGGTCAGTACATGGACCTGCACCCAGGCGGTGTTGGGCGGCATGGTCGATCGTGGCTGGGGCCGGGTCGTGAATGTCGCCTCCACGGCGGGTCTCAAGGCCTATCCCTATGTGGCGAGCTATGTGATGGCGAAACATGCAGTTGTCGGCCTGACGCGCACCTTGGCCCTGGAACTGGCGCGCAAGGGCGTGACCGTGAATGCGGTCTGTCCCGGTTATACGGAAACGGACATGGTGCGCGGCGCAGTCCAGACGATCATCGACAAAACCGGGCGCAGCGAAGACGAGGCACGGATGGAACTGGCAAAGAACAACCCGCAGAAACGTCTGGTTCAACCCGATGAGGTTGCGGAAACCGTGTCCTGGCTTTGCGGCGCCAACAGCGACAGCATCAACGGACAATCAATCGCCATTGCTGGCGGTGAGGTGATGTAAGGCATGACGAAAGTATTTTCCCCCACGGATGAGAAAGCTCGCCTGCGCCTGTGGTTGCGCCTGCTGGACAGTGCGAATTCCATCGAGCGCGAAGTGCGGACCCGGCTGCGTGAAAAATTCAATGTGACGTTGCCGCAATTCGACCTGATGGCAGCCTTGGACCAGGTCTCGGAAAATGAGGGGCTTTCCATGGGGCAGTTGTCGGAACGCCTGCGTGTCTCAAACGGCAATGTGACCGGGGTGGTCAACCGGCTGGTCAAGGAAGAACTGGCGATGCGCTGGTCGCCGCCGGAAGACCGGCGCACGTCCTTCATCTCGCTGACCAAAGAGGGCCGGGCCCGTTTCAGGGAAATGGCGCAGGTCCATCAGGGCTGGATTGACAGCATGCTGGGCGATCTGTCGGACAAGGATATGGAACAACTGGCCGACCTGCTGGGCCGCACCCAGGCGTCGGTTGAACGGGATCGGGAGGACGAGCACAAATGAGGAAAATGGCCGGTTTGAAGCCACAGCATTTCCGCTGGGAGATGAAAGGCGATGTGGCTGTTGTCACCCTGGATCGCCCGGAAAAGAAAAACCCGCTGACTTTCGACAGCTATGCAGAGCTGCGCGATACCTTTCGCGACCTGCGTTACTGCGACGACGTGAAGGCGGTGGTGATCCATGGCGCAGGCGGTAATTTCTGTTCCGGCGGTGATGTCTTCGAGATCATCGGGCCGTTGCTGGAAAAGGACATGGTCGGCCTGCTGGAATTTACCCGCATGACCGGGGACCTGGTGCTGGCGATCCGCAATGCGCCGCAGCCGGTGATTGCCGCGGTTGATGGTGTTTGTGCCGGTGCCGGGTCGATGATCGCGCTGGCCTCGGATATGCGATTTGGCACGCCTGCTGCCAAGACGGCCTTCCTGTTCACTCGCGTCGGTCTGGCCGGATGCGACATGGGGGCCTGTGCCTTGTTGCCGCGTGTCATCGGTCAGGGCAGGGCCAGTGAACTTCTCTATACCGGACGCAGCATGAGCGCCGATGAGGGCGAACGCTGGGGCTTTTTCAATGCACTGCATGACAGTGAGGCCCTGCTGGATGAGGCCGTGGCCTTCGGTCAGCGTCTCGCCGATGGGCCCAACTTCGGTCACATGATGACCAAGACCATGCTGAACCGCGAATGGGATATGAGCCTCGAGGCTGCCATCGAGGCAGAAGCACAGGCCCAGGCGATCTGTATGCAGACCAAGGATTTCGGGCGGGCTTTCGAGGCCTTTGCCAATAAACGGAAACCTGTCTTTGAGGGGAATTAATCATGGCTGACCGCTCCTTCCTCGACTGGCCGTTTCTGGATGAGGGGCATAAGGCCCTGGCTTATGATCTGGATGCCTGGGCAGAGCGCGAGATTGCAGAGCTGGCCCATGCGGAAAGTGATGTTGATGAGACCTGCCGCGAGCTGGTGGCCAAGCTGGCGGAAGGGGGCTGGCTGCGCTATGCCGTTCCGGCGTCCCATGGCGGGTTGCGCGATAAGCTGGACGTCCGGTCGCTCTGTCTGATCCGGGAAACACTGGCGCGCCACGGCGGGTTGGCGGATTTCGCTTTTGCCATGCAGGGGCTGGGCAGCGGCCCGATCAGCTTGTTCGGTACTGATGACCAGAAGCAGGCCTATCTGCCTGCGGTCGCCCAGGGTGAGAAGATCGCGGCTTTTGCCCTGTCGGAGCCGGAAGCAGGCTCAGACGTGGCGGCGCTTGCGACCACGGCGGAACGGGATAGCGATCATTTTATTCTGAATGGTCTGAAAACATGGATATCAAATGGTGGCATTGCCGATTTCTATGTAGTTTTCGCCCGCACGGGCGAGGCGGCTGGGGCCAAGGGCCTCAGTGCCTTTATTGTTGATGCGGATACCCCGGGTCTGACGGTTGAGGAACGGATCGAGGTGGTTGCGCCGCATCCGCTGGCCACGCTGAAATTCGAAAATTGCCGCGTCCCGGCCAGTGCCCAGCTCGGTGCCGGCGGGGCGGGGTTCAAGATCGCCATGGCGACGCTGGATGTTTTCCGCTCCACGGTCGGGGCGGCGTCCCTGGGGTTTGCCCGCCGTGCGCTGGATGAGGCATTGGAGCGCTGTTCGACGCGCGAATTGTTCGGTGCGCCGCTGGCGGATCTCCAAATGACCCAGGCCAGCCTGGCCGACATGGCGACGGATGTCGATGCCTCCGCACTTATGATCTACCGCGCCGCCTGGACCAAGGATCTGGTGGCGGACCGTGTGACCCGCGAGGCGGCTATGGCCAAACTTTATGCAACGGAGGCAGCCCAGCGCGTGATCGACAAGGGCGTACAGCTTTTCGGCGGCCACGGGGTGACCGTCGGCAATGTGATGGAAAAGCTGTATCGCGAGGTGCGGGCGCTGCGCATCTATGAAGGGGCCTCGGAAGTGCAGAAGGTGATTATCGCCCGTCAGGCGCTGACCCTGCATGCGGCGGCCAGGAACGATTGAAGCAAGCGAGATCCAACAATAAAAAATATATGTGATGGGGAGAAGACGATGACCAACTACAGCGCGCATGTGGATACGTTCACACGCGACAACCTGCCCCGGCCGGAGCTTTGGCCGGATTTGATTCTGGATGCGCCGTTCGATTACCCGGACCGGCTGAACTGTGCGGCTGAACTGCTGGACAGCATGGTTGAAAAGGGTTTTGGCGACAAACCGCTTTTCTATACCCGCCGTGAGACCTGGACTTATGGGCAGATGCTGGAAAAGGCCAACCGGATCGCCCGCGTCCTGGTGGAGGATATGGGGCTGGTGCCGGGCAACCGTGTGCTGGTGCGTGCGGCCAACGATCCGCTGTTTGTTGCCTGCTGGTTCGCCATTGCCAAGGCAGGTGGCGTTGTGGTGGCGACCATGCCGCTGCTGCGGGCCAAGGAAATCAGCGTCATGATCGAACGGGCGGAAATCAGCCATGCGCTGTGCGACGAACGCCTGGCCGAAGAGATGAAAGGCGCGGTTGAACTGGCCCCGGCCTGCAACCGCGTCTGCTATTTCAACGGTTCCGGCGAGGCCGGTGTCGAGGCGGAGCTGGAGCGCATGATGGCGCTGAAGCCGCCGACATTCGAGAATGTGGACACTGCCGCCGATGACACGGTGCTGATTGCCTTCACGTCCGGCACAACCGGCAAGCCCAAGGGCACGATGCATTTCCATCGCGACGTGATGGCGATTTCCGATGCTTTCCCAAGGTCCATCCTGAAGGCGACCGAGACGGATGTCTTCATCGGCAGCCCGCCGATTGCCTTTACCTTCGGCCTGGGCGGGCTGGTGACCTTTCCCATGCGTATTGGCGCCAGCAGCGTGCTGTTGGAAAAGCCTGCGCCGGATAACCTGATCAGGGCGATTGAGGAATTCGGTGCGACGGTATGCTTCACCGCGCCAACCGCCTATCGCGCGATGCTGGGTATGTCCGACGATCATTCGCTCGCTTCCTTGCGTAAATGTGTCTCGGCGGGTGAGACGCTGCCGCTGCCGACCTTTGAGGAATGGAAGAAAAAGACCGGTATCGAGATCATCGACGGCATTGGTGCGACGGAGATGCTGCATATCTTCATCTCCGCTGCGGGTGAGGATATCCGCCCGGGAGCCACCGGCAAGCCGATCCCCGGTTATCAGGCGATGGTCGTGGATGATGAAGGCAAGCCGCTGCCGCCGGGTGAGGTAGGGCGTCTGGCGGTCAAGGGGCCGACTGGCTGCCGCTATCTGGCGGATGACAGGCAGATGGTTTATGTCCATGACGGTTGGAACCTGACCGGCGATGCCTACAAGATGGATGAAGACGGCTATTTCTGGTTCCAGGCCCGCGCTGACGACATGATTGTGTCCTCCGGCTACAACATTTCCGGACCGGAAGTGGAAGAGGCCTTGATGGCGCATGAAAAGGTCGCGGAATGTGCGGTCATCGGCGTGCCTGATGACGGTCGCGGCAATATCGTGAAGGCCTTTGTCGTGCTGAAGGATATGCGCGACGCTTCCGATGAGACGGTCAAGGAACTGCAGGATTTCGTGAAGGCGACGATTGCGCCGTTCAAATATCCGCGTGCCGTTGAATTCGTGGAAACACTGCCCAAAACCGAAACCAACAAGATCCAGCGCTTTAAACTGCGTCAGATGGAATTGGCCAGGGCGGGCTAGCGAAAGAGGATGGGGATGGCTGCTTTTGAAATGCCGCTGACGGTGCGGTTCCAACATTGCGATCCGGCGGGGATTGTTTTCTATCCACGCTATTTCGAGATGTTCAACCTGCTGGTGGAAACCTGGTTCGATGAGGCCCTTGGGCTGCCCTTCGGGGAGTTGCATCTGAATCGGGGTTTCGGCGTGCCGACGGTGCGCACGGAAGCGGATTTCAAGGCGCCCAGTCGCCTGGATGAGAAACTGACCCTGTCTTTGACGGTACAGGACATCGGGCGCTCGAAGATCAGTTTGCTGTTGCAGGTCCTGGGGCCTGACGGTGATTTGAGGGTAGCCGCCAACCACGTATTGGTCTATGCCGCGTTCGACCCCATGAGGGCGGCGGCCATACCGGAAGAATTAAAAACACGGATGCAGCGTTTTCAGGCTGTACCGGCCAAATAAATGAGGTTTTGACAGATATGCCGAGCATCAATCCGCCGGGCTGGCCGCAGCCCAAAGGTTATTCCAATGGCGTGGCCGCAGAAGGCCGCATGGTCTTCGTTGCGGGCCAGATCGGCTGGACCCCGGAGGGGGAATTTGAGACCGATGATTTCGCCGGACAGGTCCGCCAGACCCTGTTGAACACCGTGGCTGTCCTTGAGGCCGGTGGCGCAAAGCCGGAACATATCACCCGTATGACCTGGTATGTCACCGACAAGCAGGAATACCTCGGTGCCTTGAAGGAAATCGGGGCGGTTTACCGGGAAGTCCTGGGCAAGGTCTTTCCGGCCATGGCGCTGGTTCAGGTCGTGGCCCTTGTCGAGGACCGTGCCAAGGTTGAAATCGAGACCACGGCCGTAATTCCCAACGGGTGACCCTTTCCGGACGTTCTAGTCAGCAGTGAAGGCCGCAGCGATTTCATCGATGCGGCCTTCCTTATGCATGGCGCGGATGGCGTCATTCAATTCCCGGATGAAGTCTTCCTGATAGGGGAACAGATGCTGCGGGTCGTTGCTGAACGCCAGATAGGCCCAGTTTTCTGAGACTTGCGTGCCCAGTCTTGCGTAAACCTCCAGCTTTTCGCCCAGCGACCGTGGGGTGGCGTATTTTCGGTATTGATAATGCAGAACATTCGTGTCCTGCACGATGCAATCCACCTTGTTTGCCAGAAGATGCGGGATGATGCTTTCCAGCGGAATTGCCACGTGGGTCAGCTTCCCTTCTTCCGCAGCCTTGAAAAAGGCCGGTCCTGCGGCAAGGCTGCCGAGCCCGAGGCCGATGCGTAGCCCGAAATAGTCTTCCGGCCAGTTGGTGCGGGGCCTGGCGGCAATGGGAGGCTGACAATAGGTAGCGACGGTTTCCTTGAGGATGGGTTCGGAATAGGTGGTGATCCAGGGGCGTTGTTCCGGCCAATAGTAGGGCGGGAACACCGCAATATGCTGTCCGATCTCCACCGATTTAAGCGCCCGCTTCCAGGGCAGGACGTCAATTTCGATGCGATAGTCCGGGATGCGATCGGACAATTCAGCGAATATCTCATGAAAAATTCCCCGTGGAATTCCGTCGTCGAGATAGCTGTAAGGCGGATAGTCCGGCGGTCCGACGATGACGACAACCTGAGCGTCGTCTGAGGCGGCGGCAAGGGAGGGCAAAAGGAAAAGCGCCGCCTGAAACAGGCGAAAAAGAAAGGTTCGGCAGGGCCGCAAAACTGGAGGCATGGCTGCCCTCTCCCATTTTTTGCAAATATTGTAACACTCTTATGGGAGGAGGTTAACAGGAAGAGGGCTCAGTCCTGCCTGTTGTCGGCGGGCGGTACCGGGTCATAGCCACTGCCGCCCCAGGGATGGCAGCGCCCGATCCGCTTGATCGCAAGCCAGCTTCCCTTGAAGGCGCCGAAGCGGTCAATGGCCTCCAGGGCATATTCCGAACAGGTGGGCGCAAAACGGCATTGCCGTCCGATGAAATAGGACAGGGTAAAGCGATAGAGATAGATCAGGCCCTTCGCCAGCAGGCTCAGGGGATCATGCCGTGGTGTCATCGGGTGTGTCCGTGCCGGATTTTATCTGTTCGATTGCCTTCAGGATCGCATTGAAGGGCAGCATGATGGATGCGTGGCGGGATTTATGCGCGCGCGCAGGTTCCAGGATTGCCAGTTCCGCCCAGTCACCCCCCGGCGGCGGACCGTCCTGTTTCAGCATCGCCTGCATCCGGTCGCGCACCCGGGTCAGTTCTGCTTCATCCCGGCCGACGGCCAACTTTTTCATGATGGCGGCGGCTGACTGACCAAGGGCGCAGGCGCGCACCTGCTGACCATATTCCGCGACGCGACCGTCTTCCAGAACAAGGTCAACACGGATGCGGCTGCCGCACAGCGGGCTGTCGAGCGTCACTGTTGCCTGCGGGTGGTCCAGGCGGTCGTCCTTGTTCAGGCCTTCCGCCAGTGCAAGAATACGATCATTATAGAGTTTCTCTAACATTGAAGGCCGTTCTATATGTTTCCGCACCGTGAACGGTGAATTGCCGCGAATAGACAAATTCCATGCCTTCATATTGTTGACTTCCCTTGGGATTGCAACGATAAACGCGGCAAAAGCTTGGGACCCGTCCGCCCGGCGGAAGGGGACAATATCGGCGCAGGATCGAAACAGAGTTGATTTTCCCGCGCCGCATCCCAAGATACGGATGAGCCAACGCGAATAGTCAGGAAAGTGATCTGCCCATGCAGGATGTCTTGAAAAAACAGGAAGCTGCCATCCAGCGCCCGTCCCGTGAAGAGGCCGAAGCCGCCGTGCGGACCTTGCTGGCATGGACCGGTGACAATCCCGACCGCGAAGGCCTGATCGATACGCCGTCGCGCGTGGTGCGCGCCTATGAGGAATATTTCGAAGGCTATAACATCGACCCGGTGAAAACGCTGCAGCGTACCTTTGAGGAAACCGACGGTTACGACGAAGTCGTCATGCTGCGCGATATCCCGTTCGAAAGCCATTGCGAACATCACATCGCCCCGATCATCGGTAAGGCCCATGTGGCTTACCTGCCAGACAAACGCGTGGTCGGCATTTCCAAGCTGGCCCGCGTGGTGGAAATTTTCGCCAAGCGCCTGCAGACCCAGGAAATCATGACCGTCCAGGTCGCTGATACCATCCAGGAAGCTCTGCAGCCGAAGGGCGTTGCCGTTGTCATCGACGCGGTTCACCAGTGCATGACCACCCGCGGCATTCACAAGCCGGGCGTGGCGACCGTGACCAGCCGTATGCTGGGCGTGTTCCGCAGCCAGCCCGAAACCCGCCGTGAATTCCTGGCGATGATCGAATAGGCCCTGCGGGGTATTTGTTAAGGAAAAGGCGGTACGGCTATGTGCCGCCTTTTTTGTCTGAACGCTTTTCTGATCTTTGATCTTCTCTTTACGTGGTCCGTCAAAGGGGAGTATGACGCAAAGATACAGTGATGACATACCACCCTATGCATTCAAGGGATGAAAGACGATGAGCAACCTGTTCCTGGAGCTTTTGGAAAAGCGCCCCTATCTGATCGCCGATGGCGCCATGGGCACCAGCCTGTTCAAACGGGGTCTGGAAACCGGGGATGCGCCGGAATTGTGGAATGTGGACCATAAGGACCGGGTGGAAAGCGTCCATCAGGAATATGTGGATGCGGGTTCGGACATCATCCTGACCAACAGCTTTGGCTGTAACCGCCATCGCCTGAAACTGCATAATGCGCAGGACCGGACCTACGAGTTGAACAAGGCAGCGGCAGAACGCGCACGCGCCGTCGCGGATGCCGCCGACCGCCCGGTCGTGGTAGCCGGGTCTATGGGGCCCACAGGTGAAATCCTGGAGCCGGTCGGCGCGCTCAGCGTTGCCGATGCGACCGAAGCCTTTGCCGAACAGGCGAAAGGTCTGAAAGACGGTGGTGTGGATGTGCTGTGGGTTGAGACCATGTCGTCCCGTGAGGAAAGCCAGGCGGCGGTTGCCGGGGCTTCTTCCGTCGGCCTGCCGGTGGTGACCACCATGACCTTTGATACGGCGGGCAAGACCATGATGGGTGTCTCCCCGCAGGAGGCCTATGAGCATCTGAGCCATCTGGAAACCGCACCGACGGCAATCGGGGCGAACTGTGGCCTGGGCCCGACCGAAAGCGTGATCAGCATTTCCCAGATGACGGCCATCGTGCCGGAGGATGCGGTGATTGTGGCCAAGGCTAATTGCGGTATTCCGGAATTCAAGAATGGTGAATTCCGCTTCAGCGGTACACCGGACCTGATGGGCAAATATGCCCGCATGGCCCGTGACTGTGGCGCACGTATCATTGGCGGCTGCTGTGGTTCCGATGGCACCGTGATCAAGGCAATTGCGGACTCCTTGAAGGACTATGAACCGGGTGAACGGCCCAGCGACGAGAAGATCATCGAAGTTCTGGGGCCGCTGGCCAATATGCCTGCAGGTGGCGCACACAGCCATGGTGGTGGCGGAAGTGAAGACGGCGAAGGCCGCCGCCGCCGTCGCCGCCGGGGCTGATATTTAACGTGAGATGAAGGGAGGCCCTTCCTGTCCAAACGGGAAGGGCTTTTTCCATTTATGAATATTCCAACCGATCCATTTTTTTATGCTGCGGCCATTCCTGCCATGATGATCTTTGGTGTCTCCAAGGGTGGTTTTGGCGGGGCATTGGGCGTGCTTGCGGTCCCTTTGATCGCATTGGTGATTCCGCCGGTGCAGGCGGCGGCGATCATGCTGCCGATCCTCTGTGCGATGGACCTCTTCGCGCTTTACGCTTATCGGCGGGTCGCCAGTTGGCAGAATCTCAAAATGATGCTGCCCGGGGCGATTTTAGGAATTGGCATTGGCGGCTTTGCCTTCGGGCAGTTGGATGAGAATGTGGTGCGTATCCTGCTGGGGGTGATCGCGGTTGCCTTCACCCTGAACCATTGGTTCGGCAGGAAACCCCATCCGGACGGTGCGAAGCCCGGCCTGATCAAAGGCAGCAGTTGGGGCGCGCTTGCGGGTTTCACCAGCACGATTGCCCATGCCGGCGGGCCGCCGGTGCAGTTTTATCTGCTGCCGCAGAAGATGGATAAGACGCTTTATGTTGGGACCACGGTCTGGTTCTTCATCGCGGTAAACTATGCAAAACTGATCCCCTACGGTCTGGCGGGGCAGCTATCGCTTCACAATCTGGAAACGTCTTTGGTGCTGTTGCCCTTGGCGCCGCTTGGTATCTGGTTGGGGGTGAAGGCCCATCACCATGTTCCGGAACTGTGGTTCTACCGGGTGGCCTATGTGATGCTTTTCGTCACGGGCGGTAAACTGCTTTGGGATGGCGCGCAGGGTCTCATCGGTTGAGAAAGGAAAAGGCGGCCAGGTGGCCGCCTTTCCTGCTTATGGCCGGGAATTACGCCTCGCGGATTTTGGTGATGAAGTCGTCCACCTGACGGCTCAGATTTTCGGCCTGTTGGGACAATTCGCCCGCCGCGCTCAGAACATCGGAGGCGGAGTGCCCTGTTTCCTGAGCGGCATCCGACACATGTTTGATGTTTTCCGCCGCCATGCTGGTGCTGTTGGAGGCCTGGGCGACGCTGTTGGCGATCTCTTTGGTGGCGGCTCCTTGCTCTTCCACCGCGCTGGAGATGCCGGTGCCGATTTCATTCACCCGGGTGATGATCCCGCCGATGGAGGCAATGGCCTTGGCGGCATCGTCGGTCGCCGCCTGCATGTCGCTGATATGCTGGCTGATTTCATCCGTTGCCTTGGCGGTCTGGGTTGCCAGGCCTTTGACTTCCGTTGCCACCACGGCAAATCCCTTGCCCGCCTCACCGGCGCGGGCGGCCTCGATGGTCGCGTTCAGGGCCAGAAGGTTGGTCTGTTCTGCAATGTCGGAGATCAGGTTGACCACTTCGCCAACCCGCTGGGCGGCGTCGACCAGTCCTTTGACCTTGGCGTTGGTTGTCTCCGCTTCGGAGGCTGCCTGATTGACGATGGTTGCGGATTCAGTGACGCGGCTGGTGATTTCATTGATCGAACTGGACAGTTCCTCTGCCGCGGCGGAAACGGTCTGCACATTGCCGGATGCGGATTCCGATGCCCCGGCGGCGGTTTGTGCTTCCGTGCTGGTCTGTTCGGCGGTCTGGCTCATGCCTTCCGCCGTGCTTTGCAACTCCGTTGCGGCGGCAGAGACCGCGTTGACGATGCTCTTCACGCTTTCCTCGAACTGGGTGGCAAGATCCAGGCGCGTCTGTTGCTGCGCCTCCAGGGCCTTGCGTTCCTGTTCCTCGCGTTCGGCGCGAAGGCGTTCCACGTCGCGCGCGTTGTTGCGGAAGACCTCTAAAGCCCGGCCCAGGGTGCCGATTTCGTCTCGCCGCTCCTGGGCGTCGTTTTCGAATTCCAGGTTACCATCCGCCAACAGGCCCATATTGCCCGCCATGGCGTTGATCGGGCGGGAAATCCCGCGTGAAATGATGATGGCTGCGATAACGACCACGGCCAGGACGGCCAGCAGGATCGGCAGAGTAAAGCTTAATGTCTGTTGGAATGCCGTATTCACATCATCCAGATAGACACCGGTGCCGACGACCCAGTCCCAGGGTTTGAAATGGCCGACATAGGAAACCTTGCGGACAGGTTCATCCTGTCCCCCCTTGGGCCAGAGGTAAAAAACAAAACCGCCGCCTTTGGACTGGATGACCTTGGTGAATTCCTTGAAAATGGCGACGCCGTTCTTGTCCTTCAGGCCGCTGACGTCTTTTCCAACCAGTTGCTTGGCGAAGGGGTGCATGATCATGACCGGGCGCATATCATTAACCCACAGATACTCGTTGCCCGCGTATCGCATATCTTCAATGGCACTGAGGGCGGCTTTCTGTGCCTCCTCTTCCGTCATCTCGCCTTTCTGGAAAAGCTGATAATAATGGTTTGCCGTACTCAACCCGAGGTCGACGACCTGTTGGACCTTGTCCTTGCGGTCTTCAATCATTGTGTTCTGAAGGATTGTCAGGGTGGTGAAGGCAACGATTGCAAGCCCTAGAATGCCGAGCGCGGATAGCAACAGAAGCCGGATACCGATCTTAAATCGTGCCATTTTTGTTTCCCACTGGTCTCAATTATTTCATCTTTTGCGACAGTTTATGTCTTTAAAACTTAATATATTGTTATGTAGCTTTTTAAATGACGCGTTGGGTTATGTGGCGTGTGAATTCGGTGAGAAATTGGAACGTGATTTGCATTGATATTTTCAAAACCAAGAAAATGAACTGATTGCTCTCACAGCCGCCTGGTGCCGAGGAGAGGGCCGTAGAAACGGCCTTGCGATTTTGCACAGGGGTGGAAATGTCCAACCAAGCCAGAAAGTCAGTAAAAAGTAAGCCGTCTCTTGGAGTTATTCTCCCGACCCTGAACGATGAACAGGCGTTGCCACAGGTCCTGCAGGGCCTGCGGGAGGCTGCCTGTCTGTTTGAGCTGGATGTCATTGTTGCCGATGGCGGTTCTACCGACTGCACGGTAGATATTGCCCAGCGACATGATGCACGCGTTCTTGAGGCCGAAGGCGGATGGCAGGCACAGGTTGCTGCTGGCTGCCGCATGCTGTGGGGGCAATGGGTTATGATTCTGGGCGGTAACGTTGTTTTTCGTCCGGGGTGGTCGACGAACCTGCGCCTTTTCGTCGATGCGACGGGAGAGTATGAATTCGCCGCGCATGGGCGTTCACAGGATCAGGTGCGCGGGCCCTTTGGCTTTCTGCATGCTGTTCCTGCGTCGCATGTGGGGTTGGTGCTGCGGCGGTCCCAATTGGAAACCCTGTTGCAAAGGAAGCGGCCCGGCACCCTGACCGATGCCAATCTGATTGATCAGCTTGACCGCAAACGCCTCATCCAACTGCCCTATATCCTGCATGCAGTGGTTGATGAGCAGGCGGATGCGGCCTAGCGATCACATTTAAATATCAATCCGTTGCCAGCCGTGGCCGACCATGGGCGGTTGCCGTTACCGATCCTTCGATAAAGATCGGTCGAGGGCCGTTCCCCGTGGTCATCCGGCGTTCTTCCTGGGTGTTGATATGGATATCTATCGCGCCTGCCTCCACGGCAAGATTGTTGGCTTGCGCCTCGGCCAGGCTACGGGCGTGAACAAAGGCCTCGTCCAGGTTGGTGAAGTCGCGGATATTGTCCGCATCATGCACGCGGAAGCGCATATCGTCCGGGGCGGTGATCAGGATATGGGCGCGCTGGCTGACACCACCGGCAACCGCACCGACGGCGTTGGAGACATGGGCGAATTCGGGCTGCACATAGGTTGTGTTCAGGCGGGTGGCCACATCGGCGTAATAGGTCGCCGCAGGCGCGCCGATCCCGATCAGCGGATGACCAAGGCGCAATGAAAAACGCAGCAGGTTACCGGCATTGCTTTTCTCATCGCCCAACGCGGTGCGGATCATCTTTTTGGCAAGGCCCTGACCCTGCTCTGCGGTCTGGCCGAATTCATCGTCCAGAATGGCGTCTACAAGCGCCTCTCCGGTCTGCAGGATCACCTGTTCGCGCACCTGTTCTGCAAAGTCTCTGGCGTCCTTGGCGCAAGGCTGGTTCGGGCGGCGCTCGCTGCGCGCCCAGATCTCTGCGCCAAGCCGGGCGGCCTCAATGTCCCAGGCGTCATGCAGGCCAAGCACGTGGGCGGCATCCGACGGGCTGAAGGCGCTGATGATCACCAAACCGCGGTCCACCAGACGGCGAAGCGGTTGTTCCGGCATATGCCGCCCCAACAGAACCTCCAATGCAACGGGGCCACCGGACAGCTTGTCCCAGATAGCCCTTTCACTGGAGGACAGTCTGGCGACACCAGCCTCGTCCAACCCGCGCAGGCAAAGGGCGAAACGTCCGTCGTAGGTCTTGGACCAGCCACGTTTCAACTGTTCCTGCAGGACAGGCACCACAAGATCGGGGTGCTCGTAGGACAAAAGGGATAAAGGTACCACGCGGCGTGGCCCTGCCACCAGTTCCTTATGATCGTTCAGGCGGATTTCACTGTCGCCGCCCAGGCCCACGGTATGCACCTCGACCGCCTCGACCATGGTCCGGTGGCCGTTGACGACCGCGCCGTCCTTGTTCAGGACCGGTTGGCCGTCTTTCAGCAGGGCGATATCGGTTGTGGTGCCGCCCATGTCGGAGACCACCATGTCTTTCTCCGAGGCCTGATATTGTGCGCCGACAACACTGGCGGCCGGGCCGGAGAGGATGGTCTCCACCGGTCGCCGCAGTGCGGTTTCGGCAGAAATCAGGGAGCCGTCGCCTTTGACCACCATAAGCGGACAATCCAGCCCCAGGTCCTTCTGGAAGCCTTCGACGGCCAGAACCAGATGCTGGATCAGGGGAACCAGCCGGGCATTCAGGACGGCGGTCAGGGCGCGGCGCGGGGCGTCCAGGCTGCTGCTCAGTTCATAGGAACAGGTGACCGGCAGGTCGCATTCCTCGAAAATGATCTCGCGCACGCGTTTTTCGTGGGACGGGTTGCGTACGGCGAAATAGCCGGCGACCGCAAAGGCGCTGACCTGTTTGGCGGCCTGGCGGATTGCCTCACGGACCTGATCCTCGTCGAGCGGTTCTTTTTCCGCGCCGGAGGCGCTATGTCCGCCATTCAAAAAGAGGACGGGGTCGCTGCCCATGACCTGCTTCAGGCCCGCACGTTCCAGCGTGGCAGCAGGTTGTCCGATCAGGACGAGGCCGACGGCGCCGCCATGGCTTTCGACAATGGCGTTGGTTGCGAGCGTTGTGGAAATCGATACCAGTTTGATATCGCTGGCCTGGAGATCCGGGGCGGCACTCAGGACATTGCGCGCGGCCTTATGCAGGCCGATGGACAGGTCGTGTTTGGTGGTCAGCGCCTTGGCGGCCTGCAACACGCCCTTGTCTTCGTCAAACAGCACGGCGTCGGTGAAAGTGCCGCCAGTATCAATGCCCAGGAGAATGCTCATGGCTTATGCCCGTTCTTATAATCTAACCCATCTGCCAATTAGGCCGAGACGGGATTATGCGCAAGCGGATTTGCGCCGGGAAATTATCTATTTCCGTGGGAGAAGAGGCGTGATGGCTGTTAGCCGTCCATCGTGATGCGACCGGTCAATGCCATGCGAACCTTTTCGGCCTGCTGATTGGCGACCTGGCACGAGCCTGCACCCAGATGGCCGCCGCCGTGGAAGGCGAGGCAAAGCTCGCCGACATTGGTGCGGGAGCTGCGGTTGAAGATGGATTTACCGATGGCGAATGTGGTGTTGGAGTTATCCTTGCCGTTCAGGATATGCATGGAAATATTGCATTCCGGGAACAGCGTGTAGATCAGGAACCGGTTGCCCGGCCAGATTATTTCCTGATCACGCAGGTCGATCTGCACCAGATTTCCTTCTATACGGGCGCATTTGCGTATCTGCTCAATGCATCTGCCCTGGGTCTCATGAAAGAAAGTGACCCGTTCTTTCACGTCCGGATGTTCCAGGATTTCCTCGATTGAATGGTCCTGGCAGAGGTCGATCAGTTTCAGCATCAGCTTGCGGTTGGAAATCCGGAATTTCCTGAAGCGCCCCAGCCCGGTGCGCGCATCCATGATGTAATTCAACAGCATCCAGCCCTGCGGGTTCAGGACATCTTTCCGGGAAAGCTGGGCGGAATCGCATTTGTCGACCGCGCAAAGCAGGTCTGTATCAACATGCGGGAAAACGTCGTTGGCGCCATAATAATTATAGACGACCCGTGCAGCCGAAGGCGCTTCCGGGTCCAGGATGTGATTGGGGCGCTTGCCGATACGCACCGCTTCGGAATGGTGGTGGTCGAAGGCGAGATAAACACCCTTCACATAGGGCAGATTGGTTGTGATATCCGCACCGTTGAGGGGGACTTTGCCGTCCTGCATGTCCTTGGGATGGGTGAATTCGATCTCGTCGATCATGTCCAGTTCCCGGAGGAGCACCGCGCAGACCAGGCCGTCGAAGTCGCTGCGCGTCAAAAGACGGTATTTACCGCGCTGGCCCATTCAAAATCACCTCCATTACAACGGACATACGGTGTCAGGGTATTGCCTGTTAAAGTTTTTTCTATTTTACGGCGTAATTCTTACTGAATGGTTACCCGTAACGTCAGTATTTGTGCGGGTTTGGTAGCTACTTACCGTTCTTGTCAAAAGTCTTTTCCCGGCGGGGAACTTGTCCTAAGGAGGGGAGGGAACTATCACTCAAAAAAAACTGATCATATTGTATCGAAGGGGTTAGAGGCATGGCACGGCAAACAGACAGGATTGATCTGGCGTCTTCAGCACCGGGCACAAACCGTCACTTGCTTGTCCACTGCTATGGCAAACCGGGGTCGGGGCCCAAAGCCTATCTGCAGGCTGCCCTTCACGCCGACGAATGGCCCGGCATCATGGCGGTCCATCATCTGCTGCCGCTTCTGGATGCGGCTGATGCAAAAGGCCTGATCAAAGGTGAGATCGTTGTTGTGCCCTACGCCAATCCGATCGGGATGGATCAACGTATCGGCGACCACGTGCCGGGCCGTTATGCCTTTGATGGCAGCGGTAACTATAACCGGAACTGGGCGGATCTGGTCGGCGGGGCGGCCCCGCGGATCAAGGGCAGGCTGATCGGGGATGCGGCGCAGGATGTGGAAACCGTCCGCGCGGCTTTCCGTGAGGTTGTCGCCAGTCAGGATGCGCGGTCGGAGGTGGCACAGCTTCGCAAGGTTCTCATGGGTCTGTCCTGCGACGCCGATTACGTTCTGGACCTGCATTGCGACGGCGAGGCGACAATGCATATCTATGCGAATGACCGTCATCGCGATATCGCCACAGAGCTTTGCCTCGATATGGACAGCCCGGTTCTGCTGATCGAAACCACCGCAGGCGGCGGGCCTTTCGATGAGGCGAATTCCTCTCCCTGGTGGCGGTTGGGTGACGAGCTGGACGAGGCAAAGGACCTGCCTCATGCCTGTTTTGCCACGACGGTTGAATTCCGGGGGCGGCAGGATGTCAGCGATGACTTCGGTGCCAAGGATGCTGCCGGGCTCTACAGCTTTCTTTGCCGTCGGGGCGTGATCGACGATGTGGTTAAGCCGCAGCGCGATGAAACCTTCACGGCCTTCCTGCATGAAACCGATGTGATGCATGCGCCGAAGGCCGGTTTCGTCAGCTATGCACTGGAAGTGGGGACGCAGGTGAAGGCTGGGGACCTGATTGCTACGATTATTGATCCCGTGGCCGCTGACCCGGCTGAGGCACGGACGGAGCTGCGCGCCCGAACCGACGGCATTTTCTTCGCCCGCGTCGATACCCGCCTCGCGGCCCCCGGCGTAACCATTGCCAAGGTCGCAGGCAAAACACCGCTCGCCCATCGCAAGGAAGGCGCGTTGCTGGAGGCGTAAAAACCACCCTTGGCCTCCAATACCTAACCGTCATGGCCGTGCTTGACACGGCCACCTACGAAGAGGGGACGGGCGGGACATGCAAGGTGGGTGGGTTTACATCGTAACCAATAGGCCTAATGGCACACTTTATGTGGGTGTGACGAGTGACCTCAAAAAACGCGTATTCGAACATCGTGCGGGGGTGATGGCAGGTTTTACTAAGAGATATGGATTGAAGCGCTTAGTTTACTATGCAGCTTTTGGGGATATCCAATCTGCCATTCAGCGAGAGAAGAATATAAAACACTGGCCGCGTGCCTGGAAGGTTCGTCTCATCTTGATGGCTAATCCGGCATGGGATGATCTTTACCACAAGCTATTTTAATCCGTGGGTGGCCGGATCAAGTCCGGCCATGACGAGGTTATATCTCCCTTTACCCAATTCCAAGTTCCACAACTTGATCCCAATCAAAGCCATGGAGGTGCCTGACAGGGCATAGAGGGGAACTTACTCCCTTCTTCTGACAGGTGCCTTCATGTTCAAACACGGCGATATTCCGCCGCCCTTGTCTCCGGCCTTGCTGGCGGGGCTGGTCCTGCGGCCGGTTCCCCCCCGGTTGATGCAGCCGGTTTTTTCTGAGGTCATGCGGCGTGTGTCACGGCGCTATCGATCCGTATTTGACCGTGTGGCGGGTGATGGCCCAAAGCAGTTTCTGATTGATCCCGTTGACCTGCCATTTGTTTTCCTTCTGTCCGTTGGCAACGACGAACCGGGGCTGACCCTGCTGCGTGACGGGGCGGATGTGCAGGCGGTGGCGGCGATCCGCGGGCCGATTGCGGCGCTTTTGGCGCTGCTGGAAGGGAAGATTGATGGGGATGCCCTGTTCTTTTCCCGTGTGTTGACAATTGAAGGCGATACGGGGGCGGTGCTGGCCCTGCGGAATTCCGTGGACGGGGCGGAGATCGACCTGAGGCGCGACGTGATGGAGGAATTGGGGCCGTTCGCAGGGCCTGCACGTCATGTTGTCAGCCATATGGAGCGCGTCTGGACGCGCCTTGAGCAGGATATGCAGCTTCTGTCGTCTGCGCTGCTGGCACCGGTCCATAAGCGGCTGGACCAGCAGGAGGTCAAGCTGCGGCGGCTGACAGAAGAATCCACGCAAACACGAAAAGTAAACAGGAAGAGGGGGGCTGTGGCGTGACCAAGGTTCTGGAACTGGTCTGCCCCGCGGGCACACCTGCGGCGCTGCGGGCAGCGGTGGATGCCGGTGCCGATGTTGTTTATGTGGGCTTTCGCGATGAAACCAACGCCCGCAACTTTCCCGGTCTGAATTTCAGCCGTGAGGAATTGCGCGAAGGCGTTGCCTATGCCCATTCAAAAGGCGCACATGTTTATGTGGCGATCAACACCTTCCCCAAGGCGGGCAATCTGGAGCCATGGTATAAGGCGGTGGATGATGCGGCGGAAATTGGTGTCAATGCGGTGATTTTGGCCGATATCGGGCTGGTGGATTACGCCAAACGCAATCACCCGGACCTGCGCCGTCATTTGTCCGTCCAGGCCTCTGCCTCCAACCCGGAATCAATCCGCTTTTATACGGAAGCCTTCGATGTAAAGCGCGTGGTGTTGCCGCGCGTGCTAACCCTGCCGGAAATCCGGGCGCTGAATAAGGAAATCGACGTTGAGACGGAGGTCTTCGTTTTCGGTGGCCTTTGCGTGATGGCGGAAGGACGTTGCGCGTTGTCCTCCTACGCCACCGGTGAAAGCCCCAATATGAACGGTGTCTGCTCCCCGGCCAGCCATGTACGCTATGAGGACGAGGGCGACCGGCTGGTCTCGCGTCTGGGAGAGTTCACAATCAATGCCTTCAACCCGGATGAACCTGCGGGCTATCCGACGCTTTGCAAGGGGCGATTCAAGACCGAGGGCAGAACATCCTACCTGTTTGAAGAACCCACCAGCCTGAACGCCATGGAACTGTTGCCCGACCTGATGGAAGTCGGCGTAACCGCGCTGAAAATCGAAGGGCGTCAGCGTGGCAAAGCCTATATTGCGCAGGTTGTGGCCGCTTTCCGGGCGGCGGTGGATGCTGCCGCCGAAGGGCGTCCTATTCCCATTGGCGGTCTGGATGCAATCACGGAAGGGCAGCGCAAGACGTCCGGTGCCTATGAGAAACGCTGGCGGTAAGGAACACATCATGGATTTGTCGAATGCAAAGCTGACCATGGGGCCGGTCCTGTTCAACTGGAAGCCGGAAACATGGCGGGATTTCTATTTCCGTGTGGCGGACGAGGCCCCGGTGGACACGGTCTATATCGGCGAGGTGGTCTGCTCCAAGCGCCAGCCCTTCTTTGAACCGGTGTTTCCGGAAGTCCTGGAACGCCTTCTTTCGTCAGGAAAGGAAGTGGTCCTGTCCACTATGGCGCTCATCATGAACAAACGTGAGATGCAGTCCGTGCGCGATATCGCAGGTATGGACGACATGCTGGTCGAGGCCAATGACGTTTCCGGTGCCGCGCTGCTGGCGGGGCGTCCCCATGTGATCGGGCCGTTCGTGAATATCTATAATGAAGGCACGGTGGCCTATTTTGCGGACAAGGGCGCGAAACGATTTGCCCTGCCCGTGGAACTGCCGCTGGCCTCCATCGGCAAACTGGCCGAGGCAACGGACGCGGAAATGGAAGTCCAGGCCTTCGGGCGGCTGCCTCTGGCGGTGTCTGCGCGTTGTTACCACGCCCGCCATCACGGGCTGCACAAGGATGGTTGTCAGTTCGTCTGCGACAAAAGCCCCGATGGCATGGATCTGGATACACTGGACGGGGAGGCATTCTTGGCGGTCAACGGCATCCAGACCATGTCTTATACCTACGCCAACCTGATCGGCGATCTGGACAGCCTGGCAGGCGCGGGTGTCAGCCATTTCCGCCTGTCGCCGCATAGCTGTGACATGGTGGCCGTGGCGCAGACCTTCCGGGATTATATGGATGGCAGGGCGGAGCTTGGCGATGCCTATGAACGGTTGGAAGACCTCTGTCCGGAGGCGGTTTTCTCCAACGGCTATCTCTATGGCCGGGAAGGATATCTGGCCGAAGGGCGACTGGCGGAGATGGCGGAATAATTGGCTCTTTTCATGCAGGCATGGGTTGCCCATATGTCGCATATGCGGCATTAATGCGGCTATGGAAGACACTGCCGCGGGGGTCTGTGGCGGTGCCGGTATGAAAGCTTTCGGCGATTTCAAGAAAAGGGGTCCGAAGAATGTCGGATACGGAATTCGATCTGGTCGTAATCGGTGGTGGGCCGGGCGGCTATGTAGCAGCCATTCGCGCAGCACAGCTGGGCATGAAAACTGCCTGCGTGGAAATGCGCGGGGCGCTCGGCGGGACCTGCCTGAATGTCGGCTGCATTCCGTCCAAAGCACTGCTGCAGTCTTCCGAACTGTTTGAAGAGGCCAATCATTCCTTCGACGGTCATGGGATCGAGGTGACGCCCAAGCTGAACCTGAAAAACATGATGGGCCGCAAGCAGAAGATCATCGACGACTTCACCAAGGGCATCGAGTTCCTGTTCAAGAAGAACAAGGTCACCTATGTCAAAGGGCGCGGCCAGATCAAAGCGGTTGGCCAGGTCGAAGTGACCGAAGGTGAAGACAAGGGCAAGACCCTGACCGCCAAGAAAATCCTGATCGCCACAGGTTCCGAATCCACCCCGATCCCGAATATCGACGTGGATGAGAAGAAAATCGTTTCCTCCACCGGCGCGCTGGAACTGGATAAGGTTCCGGGTCATCTGGTGGTAATCGGCGGCGGTGTGATCGGGTTGGAGCTGGGCTCTGTCTGGCGTCGCCTGGGTGCGAAAGTCACCGTTGTGGAATTCCTGGACCGTATCCTGCCGACCATGGACGGCGAGGTCTCCAAGACCTTCCAGCGCGTCCTGAAAAAACAGGGCATGGGCTTCAAGCTGAAAAGCAAGGTTACCGAAGCCAAGGCCACCAAGACCGGCGTGAAGCTGAAAGTGGAACCGGCAGCCGGTGGTGATGCCGAGGAAATGGATGCGGATGTGGTTCTCGTCTGCGTTGGCCGCCGCCCCTATGTGGACGGCCTGGGCCTGGAAGAGCTGGGCGTGAAGCGCAACGAACGCGGTTTCATTGAAATCGGTGAAGACTTCCAGACCAATGTGGAAGGCATCTATGCCATCGGCGACTGCGTGCCGGGCCCGATGCTGGCGCATAAAGCCGAAGATGAAGGCATCGTCTGTGCCGAGAAGATGGCCGGTCAGCAGCCGCATATCAACTACGGTGCGATCCCGGGTGTGGTTTACACCATGCCGGAAGTGGCAGACGTGGGCCTCAGCGAAGAGGCGTTGAAGGAAAAGGGCATCGACTACAAGGTCGGCAAATTCCCCTTCCTGGCCAACAGCCGCGCAAAGGCCAACGGTTTCCCGGACGGTTTCGTGAAGTTGCTGTCCGACGCCAAGACCGACAAGCTGTTGGGCGCGCATATCATCGGCCCGGCAGCGGGCGAGATGATCCACGAACTGACCACGATCATCGAATTCGGTGGTTCGTCGGAAGACGTGGCGCGGACCTGCCATGCCCACCCGACCTTCAGTGAAGCGGTGCGTGAGGCAGCCATGGCCATCCACGACGGCCCGATCCACGCGTAAGGCCGGATCGGTTTTATACGACTAAAGCCCCATCGGTTGCCGCCGGTGGGGCTTTTGCTTTCACGGGAGTGGCAGACCCTGCGAACGCCTCTTTTCAGCGGCAAGTAAAAGCGCGACGAAGGCCCGCACTTTCGCAGGGCGGTAGCGCGCAGGGGGATAGACCGCATGGATTCCTGCTTCGGGCAGAGACCACTCGGGGAAGACCCGGACAAGCCGCCCTTCTTCAATATCCTGGTCAACCATGGAATCGGGCAGGATTCCCAGGCCGATACCTTCCAGCAGGCAGGAACGCATGGGAAGGGCCTTGTCACAAAGGACAACGGAATTCAGTTCGGTCTTCACGGTTTCCCTGCCTTTGGTAAAGGTCCACTGGTTTATTCCGCGTAGTTGCTTATTTGTGATCCAGGGCAGGTTTTTTGCGTCATGGGGGCTGATATCGTCAGAAATCGTCGCCATGAAGTCCGGGCTGGCGACAACATATTGCTGAATGGTGCCCAGGCGGCGTGCCTTGTTGCTGGAATCGGTGAGCCAGCCCACGCGGATACCCAGATCGATTTCTTCGGCGACCAGGTCGTTAACGGCGTCGTCGAAATTCGCGTCTACACGCATCTGCGGATACTTCTTGAGATAGTCGGCAATCACCGGGGCCAGCACGGTCATGCCGTAGTCGATTGGCGCAGTGAGGCGGAGCGTACCACTGGGTTCTGCCGCATTGACAGAGACTTCTCCGAAAGCAGCCTCCGCATCGCGCAGGATGACGATTGCTCGTTCATAGAAAAGCCGCCCCTCTTCGGTTAGCGTCACGCGTCGGGTGGTCCGCCGCATGAGGGTGACGCCCAATTCCTCCTCCAATTTGCGGACCTGATGGCTGACGACCGCCTTGGCCACGCCCAGATGCTCGCCCGCTGCGGTGAAGGAGGCGAGTTCCGCCACCGTGGTGAAATAGGCGAGCCGGTTCAGGTTCAGGAGTTCCGCCAAAATACCCTCTCAAAAGGCTCTTTTTGTATGATCTAATCATACAGTTCATATCATTGGGCGGTATTTTTCACAATCACGAGGAATGCTACTTGAAAGGTCGGATGCAATGACGACCCCTCAAGGAGCAAATCGTGACGGATGCGATGATCCTCTATCTTTTCGACCCGCTTTGCGGCTGGTGCTATGGCGCCGCGCCCATGTTGGACAAAGTGGTGGCCCAAGGCGTTTCGGTAGAGGCGGTCCCGACGGGCTTGTTCGCCGGGCCGGGTGCTAGGCCGCTGGATGCCGGTTTTGCCGATTACGCCTGGTCCCAGGATCAGCGGATCGCGCAGATCAGCGGGCAGGAATTTACAAAAGCCTATGTAGAGAATGTGCTGCAGGCGCAGGGAACCTCCCTTGATTCCAGTGCGGCGACCCTTGGGATCGTGGTGGCCGGTCTGGAAGAACCCACCCGCCGGATGGTGGCATTGAAGGCGATCCAACGGGCCCGCTATGTGGAGGGCCGCGATATCGTCACCACGGAAGGCGTGGCATCGGTGCTGGCCGATGTCGGATTGGAAGCGGCGGCCGACAGGTTGCATGCACCCGATGCCGCAACCCGGATGCAATATCGTGAACTGACCGCCTATGGTCGGTCTCTGTTCCAAGGCCTGAACGCCAATGGTGTACCGGCCCTTGTCGTCCGCCAGGATGGTGGTGATCGTTTGATCGGGGCGGATGCCCTTTTTGGGTCCCTGGACAATCTTCTTGCTCGGTTGCGGGCCGCCAATACCTCCAAAACAGACAAAACCCCCAATCCCGAAAGGATATCCCATGGCTAAAATTGCCCTTATCGGTGCCTCCGGTCAGGCCGGTTCCCGCATTCTCAAAGAACTGTCCGACCGTGGACACAGCGTCACCGGCATTGCCCGCAATCCGGACAAGATCGCTGCCCTGCCGGGTGTGACCGCCAGACAAGGCGACATCTTCGACAAGGACGGCTTGGCCGATCTTCTGCGCGGTCATGACGTGGTGATCAGCTCAGTCCATTTCCTCGCCAGCGATGCCGATCTGCTGCTGGCCGCCGTTCGGGCCTCGGGCGTGAAACGCTATCTGGTTGTTGGCGGGGCGGGTTCCCTGCTGGTGGCGGCGGATACGCGCCTGATCGATACGCCGGAATTCCCCGCGATCTATAAGGATGAGGCACAGAAGGGTGCGGATTATCTTGATCTGCTGCGCGATGTGGAAGATCTGGACTGGACCTTCCTGTCACCTTCCGCGTTGTTCACTGCCGGGGAACGGACCGGGCAGTTTCGCCTCGGTACGGATTTCCTGCTCGCCAATGACAATGGCAGCAGCATTTCCTTTGAGGATTATGCGATCGCCATGGCCGACGAGATCGAAAGTCCGTCACACATTCGCCGGCGTTTCACTGTTGGCTATTGATCGACAGCCGCATTGAGATTGGCGGCGCTTTCATCGGGCGGCATGTTTGTGCCGCCCGATTGCTTTTGGGGTGGCGTGGATGCGGGGGTATGATGAACGCGACAAATCTTGTGGTGAGGGCCCATGCCTGCGAATTCGATTCAGGTGACTTCACAGGCCAGGGCTTTGACCTAGGATACTGGAGGGAGGCAAAACATCATGGCGGATAAGGATGCATCTGTCAGCGTCTGTCATTTTGATCCGGAGGCATTCGAGGGGGGCTTGCGGAGCTTTTTTGAATATCGCGACCTGGGCATTGAAAAGGCGACCGCCGGAGCGGTCGGCGCCCATGTGATCCGGGCCGTTCCCGGAAAGAACAGCGGTGGCGATCTGCATACCCACAGCCTGCAGTTCCAGATGGTTTATGTCCTGAAGGGCTGGGTCCGCTTCTGGTATGAAGGGGAGGGCGAGGTGTTGCTGGAGGAAGGTGCCTGCGTCTACCAGCCACCCGGCATCAAGCACCGGGAGGTCGAGCATTCCGAGGACGTGGAGATGCTGGAAATTACGTTGCCTGCCCAGTTTGAAACACAAGCCGCCGACGCGTGACAGACGATCAAAATACTTGAAATCTGGCCTTTCGATCTATAAACATACCGGACGTCCGGTTTTGATTGTGGTGAAATGGAAATGACGCCAACCCTTATGGCCTATGGTGCCCTTGGCCTTGCGATTGTCTGTGAAGTCACGGGATCGTCGCTTCTGGCACTGTCCCAACAGTTCAGCAAGCTGCTGCCGACGATCGGCATGGGCCTGTTCTTCGTCGCGTCTCTATTCTTCCTCTCCCACGCCCTGAAGGTGCTGCCGCTCGGGGTTGCTTATGCGATCTGGGCCGGGGTTGGGATGATCCTGACGGCCCTTGTGGGCCTTGTTGTCTTCAGGCAGTCCCTGGATGTCGGGGCGATGGTGGGTATCGCGATGATTGTTGGCGGTGTCATTGTCATGCGTGTCTTTTCCACCGCCGGGGGGCATTGATCATGTCAGAAGGTGTGACACGCAGGAAACAGCCGGAAATGGTCCGCCGGGCGTTGCTGGACAGTGCGGCGAAAATTGCCATGGAAGATGGTTTGCCCGCGGTAACGATCCAGGCGGTGGCAAAGGCCGCCAATGTGACCAAAGGCGGGCTTTTTCACCACTTTGCGTCCAAGCAGGCCCTGATCGAAGGAATGTATAAGGATATTCTGACCAGGCTGGATGAAAAAATAGATGCCCGTATGGCTAAGGAGGATACGGCGAAAGGATGCTTTACGCGCGCCTATGTAGCCACAATCTTCCAGGATGATGAATTGGGTTTTGACGGTCCGCTGGCGGCGATGTGGATCGGGGCCAGCGCGGACCCCGTGTTGCGGCAGATCTGGCTGGATTGGCTAAATGCGCGGTTGGACCGCCATCGCGATACTGACAATGCCCCCCTCCTGGAGGTGGTGCGGCTTGCCGCGGACGGGGCGTGGTTCTCCTATGCCGGGCTGGAAACGGCCGGGCAGGCGGAGGTGCGGGAAACGCTCTACGCGAGACTCGTGGCGATGATGGACGAGACTTAGGCGCCATCCTCCCAGTCCACATTGCCCTCGGTCGGGGTGATGAAGAAGATTTCCAGGTCTTTCGTGATCTTCGCATTATGGGCGACCCCCTTGGGCATGAAGATCATATCTCCGGCCCTGACCGGGAATTCTCCCCGGCCGTCGTCCAGGGTGAATGTTGCCTCGCCTTTCAGGATCATCAGGATTTCGTCGCCGCCGTCATGGCGTTCCCAGAACCGGTCCGTCGTGTTGGCGGCGATGCGGATCACGCCACTGACCAGGGGGCCGTCAGTTTCGATGGTTTGCAGGAAGCGGGGTTTGTGCCAGTCGGTGAGATTGTCGAGTTCCCGGCGCAGGGTGTAGGCAGACATGATTACCTCTATAGGGCTTGTCATCGGTTGTATTTGACTGTTTCCTATAAATACGAATGTTTCGTCATATTTTGTATTCGCATTCCGGGAGGCGGGAAAACCCATGGCCAAAGCCGTGACGACACCTCGAAAACTGCCGAAACAGGACCGGTCGAGGGCGGCGGTGGACGCCATGCTGACGGCCACCGCTCAGGTTTTGCAGGTGGAAGGCTATGACAAAACCACCACCGCACGGATTGCAGAGAGAGCCGGGGTCAGTGTCGGGTCGCTGTATCAGTATTTTCCGAACAAGGATGCCCTTATCGCTGCATTGATCCGCCAGCATACAGACGCATTGCTGCGCTCATTCGAGGGGCGGATGGACCGGATTTTGTCGATGGATGCGCCACCGGCGGTAACCCTGCCGCTGATTGTTGCGGAACTGGCCGGGGCGGAACGGGTTGACCCGCATCTGCATGGCATTCTGGTGGAACAGATACCGCAGGCGGATCAGGCCTCCCATGTGGCCGAGGTTCAACAGCAGCTATGTCGCATGCTGGAACGGTATCTGGAAAAACACGTTGAATGCCTGATAGTAGCGGATATTCCCCTTGCCGCGCAGGTCATGGAGACCACGCTGGAGGCGCTTGTCCATAGGGCCGTGGATGGCCGGTCAGACCGGATGACGGTATCGGCTGTCCAGCAGGAGGCCTGCAGGATGTTACAGGCCTATCTCTTTGGCGGTGGGGCTTTGGAGGAGGTCAGGCCTGCATCAGGATGATGCTGGCATTATCTTCAATCAGATGAGAGAAGCTGCGGAAGCGGTCTTCCGCACGGACGGGGTCGAAGTCGCCGACGAAGGCATCCAGTGTATCGTGGTCGACAGCCGTGTGCAGACCATCGGAGGTGATCAGCAGGCAGTCGCCATGCATCAGGTCCACATCGGTGATCTGGGGGCTGTGATCGCATCCTTCCCAATTGGGGCCAAAGGCGGGGCCGACGCCAAGATCGACGATATTGCGCATGGGGTGGGTCTGGGCATCGTCGCTGGATAACTCTCCGGCCAGGACTTTATCCATGACAGGCGTGTGATCGACGGTCAGTTGTTCAAGGGGGTGGCCGCTTCGTTTCAGATAAGCGCGGCTGTCACCCAGATGCACGATCGTGACGTGATCGTCCGGTCGGAAAATCGCGCCGGTCAGCGTAGCGCCGCACCGGCTGGTCTGGGCCTCTTTGCAAAGATGATCCTGCAATGCGTCCAGAATTGCCGGAAGAGTATCGCAATAGGCGAGCGCATTGGAGAGGCGGCTGAGAAAGCGGCAGGTCTCATGGGATATCCAGTTGCCATCCGGCGCACCGCCAAGACCGTCGCTGATTGCCGCAATACCGGCAAGGCAATTGGTTGTAATGCGGGTGATCGGTAGCTGCGCTTCCTGCAGAATCTGATCGCCTATGACGAGGCAATCCTCCTGCCGGCTGCGCGGACCCAATAACATTCCCGCATAAAGCTTCATTCAGTGGCACCCTTATTAATGATCCAGGGCACTTTAGCGGTCTTTCTACAGCCTGACGAGGCGGTAGCTGGATGTGGCCTCGAATTTCCCGCTCTTGTTGCAGGATGGCATCACGTTAGAAAGCTCACTTATTAGCATACACAAAAAAACACCCGCTTGCAGCGATGTCATGCAAGCGGGTGCCATTCTTTTCAATCGGCTGTCATTTATCCAGCCGAAAGATATTAATGTTTGAAGTGGCGCATGCCGGTATAAACCATGGCAATTCCTGCCTCGTCCGCGGCTTTGATAACCTCTTCATCGCGCATGGACCCGCCGGGCTGGATCGCAGCCGTTGCCCCGGCGCCAACAGCGGCCATCAGGCCATCGGCGAAGGGGAAGAAGGCATCGGATGCGACGACGCAACCACCTTCCATGCCTTTATGCTCGGCGGCTTTGGAGGCTGCAATCTTGGCGGAGTCAACGCGGCTCATCTGTCCTGCGCCCACGCCGATCGTGCTTTCATCGCGGACATAGACAATGGCGTTGGATTTGACATGTTTGGCCACTTTCCAGGCAAAGAGCATATCCGCCCATTCCTTTTCCGTGGGTTCGCGTTTGGTGACCACCTTGCAGTCCTCGCGGCTGATCTGGCCATAGTCGCGGGTCTGGGCCAGCAGACCGCCGCCACCCAGCGTACGCCAGGTCATGGACTGTTCCGACGGATCCGGCATTTCCCCGGTCAGCAACAGGCGCAGGTTCTTTTTGGCGGCCAGAATTTCGCGGGCCTCATCCGTTGCTTCCGGTGCGATGACGACTTCCAGGAAAAGCTCCGTCAGGCGCGTAGCCAGGTCTGCTTCCAGCTTGCGGTTCAGGGCAACGATGCCGCCAAATGCCGACACCGGATCGCAGCTCAGCGCCGGGTCCCAGGCGTCGATCAGGCTATCTGCCTCGGCGACGCCGCAGGGGTTGGCGTGTTTGACGATGACAACAGCAGGCTTCTTGAATTCAGCAACCAGTTCGAAGGCTGCATCCGCATCGTTGATATTGTTGAAGCTGAGCTCTTTTCCCTGCACCTGTTCGGCGGTGGAGACACTGGGGCGACGGTCGGTGCCCAGATAGAGCGCTGCTTCCTGATGCGGGTTCTCGCCATAGCGCAACACCTGTTTGCTGCGACCGGCAAGGGTCATGCGTTTCGGCCAGGTACGTTCCTGCTGTGCAGACAGCCAGTTGCTGATCGCAGAGTCGTATGACGCCGTACGGGCATAGGCCTCACGGGCCAGGAACTGGCGAAGATCGCGCGTCGTCGCGCCGCCGTTTTCGTCCATGTCCTTGATGACCGAGGCGTATTCGCCGGGGTCGGTGACAACGGTCACCGACTCGTGGTTTTTGGCTGCTGCACGGATCATAGCCGGGCCGCCAATGTCGATGTTTTCAATGCAGGTGTCATAGTCTGCACCGGAACGGACCGTATTCACGAAGGGATAAAGGTTCACGACCACCATATCAATCGGGGCAATGTCATGGGTTTCCATGGCCATGCGGTGTTTCTGGTCGTCGCGTTTGGCAAGGATGCCGCCGTGAATGGTCGGGTGCAGGGTTTTGACACGGCCATCCATGATTTCCGGGAAACCGGTGTGGTCGGAAACCTCGGTGACGGCAATGCCGGCTTCCTTCAGGGCCTTGGCGGAGCCGCCGGTCGACAGGATCCGGACCTTGTGTTTTGCCAGTTCGGTGGCGAATTCCACCAGGCCGGTCTTGTCGGAAACGGATATCAATGCACGGGCGATCGGTTTTTCGCTCATGAGGGGTCCTTTCAATCTCCGGATGGTGCCGCGGTTTTGGGCAACTCTACCCTGCGGCACTGACTTTCCTTCGGAAGTAACGTGCGTTCGTCGGGGGTGTATTCCGGCACGAATTTCTTCAATTCGGCCAGGGTCTCTTCCCTGTCACGGGCCTGGGCGAGTGTTTCCATGCGGTCCAGCGAGCGCTGCAGCACATCCAGGGCGCTGGTGCGTGGCTGGGCCAACATGATCCCGTCGGTCACCGTGGGTAGCTGCTGTTCTTGGGTATGCAGCAGTTCTTCGTATAATTTCTCACCGGGGCGAAGACCGGTATATTCGATTTTGATGTCCTTGTCCGGCTCCATACCCGCCAGCATGATCATCTGGCGTGCAAGGTCGGCGATCTTCACCGGCGCGCCCATGTCGAGGACGAAAATCCGCCCTGCGGTGGTGTCGTCCTTCACGCCGATGGCAGAGGCCTGCAGCACCAGTTCGACCGCCTCGCGGACGGTCATGAAATAACGGGTAATCTCCGGATGGGTGACGGTCAGCGGCCCGCCTTCTGCCAATTGCTTCTGGAACAGGGGCACGACTGATCCGGTGGAACCCAGGACGTTGCCAAAGCGAACCACAACATAGCGGGTGCTGTTCTCGTCCCGTGCAACCGGGTCCAGAGCCTGGATATATTCTTCCGCCAGGCGCTTGGTCGCCCCCATGACATTCGTCGGGTTGACGGCCTTGTCGGTGGAAATCTGGACCATGCAGCGTGCCTTGTGCCGACGGCATGCATCGGCCACGATGCGGCTGCCCATGATATTGGTCAGCACACCTTCCATCGGGTTGTCTTCGACCAAGGGCACATGTTTGTAGGCGGCGGCATGGAAGACCAGTTCCGGCTGGAAACGTTCGAACGCGCTGTCGACACGCTTGCGGTCCCGGACATCGCCCAGAATGGCGTGACGGGGAATATGCGGGAAGCGTTTTCCGATTTCCTGGTCGATCAGATAAAGTTGATATTCCGATACTTCGTATAATGCGATTTCCGACGGGCCGAGGGCGCAAATCTGGCGGGTGAGTTCCGAACCGATGGTGCCGCCGCTGCCTGTGACCATCACGCGTCGGCCTTTGACCAGGGCCTCCATGGCAGGACGGTCCAGCTTTGCCTGAGGGCGTCCCAGTAGGTCTTCCACGGCAATCGGGCGCACCACCTGTTTGTCGTCCTGGAATCCTGCCCGAAGTTCGGAGAGTTTCGGCAGCCGGTCAAGGGTCAGGCCTTCCTGTTGCGCCATGGCGAAAAGCGCACGGAGAACTTCCCCGTCCATGGTCTCTTTGGTCAGGATCAGTTTTTGCGGTGCTGACGAAAGTTTTTTCCAGGTTTCGGGCGTGAAATCGGCGATGGTGGAAATGACAGGGACGCCGTGAATTTCACGACCGAGGCGGCCTCTGGTCTCGGAGACAATGGCAATGGGGTCGTAGATGCTGCTGCTGTTACGCTTTTGCTCGCGGATGAAAAGCTCCGCTTCATCACCGGCGCCTATCAGGATGACCGGAATACGGCGGCGGTTGCTCAGTGTGCTCCGCAGGTTGGCGCGTTTGTCCTTGGCCATCCGGTAGAGGAAACGAGGCCCGCCCAAGAGTGCGATCAGGACAAACCAGTTAATCACCGGGATGGACCGGGGCAGGAATTCCAGGCGGGTCAGCGTAAACAGGATCGGCAGGAAGACGAGGATCGCGATCGTGACGGCCCGCGTGATGGCGGTGAGGTCTTCCAGCGAGGCATAACGCCAGATACCGCGATATTGCTTGTTGAAATAGAAAACGACGGCACAAATGCCGACAAAGATGCCTGTGCTTTCCAGGACATAGGTTGCCGGAAGCCAGTCCCAACTGTCGCCGAGACGTAGATATAGGCTCAACGGGAACGACAGACCCGCCATGATCATGTCGTGCAAAAAGGCGACCCGCGCCCGCGTTGATTTGAATAGCCTAATCATGATGCTGTTTTCATAATGCTCAGCCGCCCGTCACGCAAGCGAACTTCGCGCTTGCCTGCATAGGGTATAAGGCGGACGTCATCCTTATCCGTCCCTTTGAATTTACTGTCTCAGGTACCAGTTCACGGTGTCGGCAATGCCTTGCTGCGGCGTGTAGGGAGGTTGCCAACCGGGAATTTTTCCGTCTACCTGAAGGCTGTCGGTCAGGCGCTGTATCATGCCGGAGCGCCCGGTCAGCCGTCCGGCCAACCTCAGACAGGCAATCGGCACCGGCGGCAGGCAAGGTTTTTTCCCCATACTGTCGGCAATGAGACGGATCAGTCCGGCGGTTGACAGGTCTTGCCCGTCACTGGGCAGATAGCTGCCTGCCGGACAGGTCAGGGCCGCTTCAACCGCTGCGGCGAGGTTGCCGACGTAGATCATACTGCGTTTGTTGTGAACCGCACCCAGTGGCAGCGGTAAACCTTTGCGGACGGCTTTGAGCAGCGTCAGGAAATTTCCCTTCACGCCGGGCCCGTAAACCATGGGCGGGCGCAGGCTGAGCACATCCATTGCGCTGCCCAGACCGGCCAGGGCAGTTTCTGCCTCATGTTTGCTGATGCCGTATGGGTCACAGGGCGCTGGAGTGTCCCGGCCGGACAGCGGGTGGTCCGAGCGCTCCCCCATTACCTTGACGGAGCTCATGAAGACAAAGCGCCCGATACCAGCGTCTTGCGCCTGCCGGGCAAGTCGCAGGGTGCCGTCCCGGTTGACCTGGCGATAGATGTCGATGGGGTTGGCCTGGGTTTCCTGCATTACATGTGCACGTCCGGCGAGGTGGATCACCGCATCCACGCCGTCCAGATGCATGGACCAGTCCGTGTTCCCGTCGAAATTCCCCACTTCCCTGCGGCCCACAAGCCGCAGGTCATAGCCCCTGTCCTGCAGATACGGCACAAGGCATTGACCGACAAAACCGGTAGCGCCGGTTATCAGCAATCGCTTTGGCGCGCTCATACCTCACGCCTCTTGAACCGTGGGGACAGGTGCATCCAGCCGATCAGGACTGCAACGCAGCCAGCGGCGGCCAGAATGGCAAGAAGCGGTCTGTCCAGCGACCACACTGACAGCCCGATCAGGATCACATTGGTCAGGGCGATCGCGGCGCTGACGCCGCTGTGCCGGTGGCCCGCCTGCACGGCAACTTGATAAAAATGCTCGCGGTGGGCTTCCCAGACTTTTTCACCGCGCAGAAGGCGGCGGGTCAGTGTGACGCCTGCGTCGGTCAGATAATACAGTGGTAGAATTAGGGCCGGGGCCCAATATCCGGCGACCGCCAGTTGCAACAGCAGCCCACCGAGCAGAAATCCTAAGGGGATGCTGCCGACATCGCCAAGGAAGATACGTGCGGGGTGCCAGTTCCAAACCAGAAAACCAATCGCAGCGGCGGCAATGATCAGGCCCGGATTAATAGGGGTGCCGAATACGCCGACGAGGCTGAGACAGTAAAGTCCCAGGCCGATGCTGGCTGCTTCTACGCCGGAAATGCCGTCGATACCATCCATGAAGTTGAAGAAATTGATGAACCCGACCCAGACAATGGCGGCCAGCGGCATTTCGACCCAATAGGGCAACCATCCGCTCGTGATCGACCCGTCCTGCATCAGCCAGGGAAGGGTTACCGCAACGGCGGTGAACTGGACGGTCAGCCGTAGTCGGGCGGAAAGGGAATGCAGGTCGTCAAGCCAGGACACAATGGCCAGCACGGCAGCACCGGCGGACAGCCAGATCATGTCAATCTGGTCCAGTGCGATGGCGTGATAGGCGATTGCAGCCAGTGAAATTGCCGTCACAGCCAACCCGCCGCCGCGGGGGGTCGGTGTCTCGTGACTGGACCGGTCATTGGGGTGATCCAGAATGGCCCGGCGACGCAAATAGGCCAAAACAATCCCGGTCAACAGGACGCTGGCGCAAACGAGCGCGAAGAATTGGATGAGTTCAAGCTGCATCTCGCGGTTATAGCCGCTGTTTGCGGGGGAGGCTAGCCTGCAAATCGGGCTTGCAATCGAAGGGTGCGAAGGGCTAGATGAACGCTGTGATTATATGAGCTTTACAGGGGTGCCCCTGCCTTCGGCGGCAGGTGTTTTTTCCCTGCGTGAAAGAGTTGCTTGGAAGGTTTTGACGATGATTGAGAACCCCCGTATCGCCGTGATCGGCCTGGGCTATGTTGGATTGCCTTTGGCTGCGGCTTTGTCGCAACATTTCGATACGGTTGGATTCGATATCAACGAGACCCGCGTTGCCGAATTGCGCGACGGCCATGACCGGACCGGTGAGTTGAGTGACGGTGCCCTGCGCGATGCGCCGTTGTCCGTGACGGCCGATCTTGAGGAAACACGCGGTTGCGACATATTCATTGTGACCGTTCCGACGCCGGTCGGCGCCGATAATGAACCGGACCTCACGGCGGTGAGAAAAGCAACGGAAGGTGTTGGCTCCGTCATTGCTTCCGGCAATATCATTGTGTTTGAAAGCACGGTTTATCCCGGTGTCACGGAAGATATCTGTGGGCCGATCCTGGCAGAAAAATCGGGCCTGACCCCGGGCACGGATTTTTATCTCGGTTATTCGCCGGAACGGATCAATCCGGGCGACAAAGTCCACACCGTGGACAAGATCACCAAGGTGGTATCAGGTGAAACGCCGGAAGTGGCGGCCCTGCTGGCCCGTGTCTACGGCTCGATGAATGGCGGTAATATCTTTATCGCGCGCAACATCAAAACCGCCGAGGCATCCAAGGTCATCGAGAACGCACAGCGCGATATCAATATCGCCTTTGTAAACGAAATCTCCCTGATCTTCGAAAAGATGGGGATTTCCGTCTATGACGTGTTGGATGCCGCAGGTACCAAATGGAACTTCCTGAACTTCCAGCCGGGGTTGGTTGGCGGCCATTGCATTGGTGTCGACCCCTATTATCTGGCGCATGCGGCCCAGGCAAACGGCGTTGCACCGGAAGTGGTGCTGGCCGGGCGTCGCACCAACGATGGTATGAGCACAGTGGTTGCGGACCGCATTCATGACCTGTTGAGCGGCAAAGCCAAAATCCTGGTTCTGGGCATCACCTTCAAGGAGAACGTGCCTGACATTCGCAATTCCAAAGTGGCTGATGTTATCAAACGCCTGGAGGAATTGGGGCATGCGGTTACGGTTTACGACCCGGAAGCGGATGCGGAAGAGACCCGCGAGGAATATGGTATCGACCTGGCAGCAGAGCCCGGCACGGATCATGACTGTGTGATTGGTGCTGTGCCGCATGATGCCTACAGCGACCTGTCACTGACCAATCTGGTCAAGGCCGATGGTCTTGTGGCGGACCTGAAGGGCATGTGGCGTCACCGGTCGTTGCCGGACAGCATGCGCCGCTGGTCCCTGTAATTCCCGCTATTCCTTATTGAAGGCCCATTTTACGACGGCACCATCGGTTTCGGTGGTGCCGCGCAGGACGATCTGCTGGGCGCGGCGTGGATTGTCGCCGCCCAGATAGATGCTGTCCTCCAACTGGATTTTCGCGCCGAAACAGCGAAAGCGCCAGCCCTGGCCGCTGGGCAGGCGAAGCAGAGCAGAGGATTGGTTCTGCAGCAGCGAGATGCTGACTTTGGGATGCAGATGAAAGCGGACCGCGAAGTCGTGACCTGCGCCGTCTTCCACGCCTTCTGAGCAGGTCAGCCGGTCTTCTCCCCGGATATTCAGGCCATCTTCCGTCACATAGAGACGACGGGCGTGTTGCAGGCCAAAAAGCGCTGCGTAGCCGTCATGCGTGATGCTGAGCCAATGGGCATCCTCGCTGTCGTCGCGATGGCATGTGGGCTCGGCGCGGCGTTTTCCGATACCCTGTTTTCTGTTGAGCGCGCTGGAGTTTGTATCGTCCACACATAGGGTGGAATGTGCCGCCGTGCTGCGCTCTGCCTCTAGCCAGTCACCGCGACCGGCATTCGACGCCCCGCAGTTGACGATCATGCGGTCTGTACCAATGCTGACCTCGAAAGACCCAATGCCCGCATGGGCAAGCCGGTCAAATGGCGCGGGCGGCGGTGCACCGCAGTCTGCCAGCATCAGCAAGGCCCCGGCCTTCAATCGCTCATAGCCCGAATAGGGGGCTTCCTGCGGTGGTTTGCCTTTGGCGCCGGTCAGGCTCAACAGGTGATCCAAGGAGGCTTTGCCACTATCCCGGCTGCCGTTGAAATGACAAAGGCCGCCATCGCCATGCCGGAAAAAGTGGATCATCGGCACACAGCGGTCGATTGTATGTTGCACGACCGGCGGCACCTCTTCCCGCGCTGCGAGGTAGGCCAGCCGGATTTCCACCAATTCCTGCAGGAGCTTCACCAGGTCCAGCGGGTTTCGGCTGGTGGGCGCGCCATCGGGCAGGATTTGCTGGCTGATTTCACGTTCCAGTGAAACAAGAGATTGTTCCCGTGCACCCTCGTGCGGCAGCCAAAGCAGGTAGCCGACGATCTGTCCTTTCAGGCCGATGACCCGGTCCAATGGCGTTGTCGCAAATGGTGAAACCACGGAAAGATGGCGCAATTGCCGCCCGACGGCCTTCAATATCTGTTGTTGTAGCTCGGCATCGGCCGTAGCGAAAACCGCAGGCCAGTAATAGAGCCAGGCCAGCAGGCGGTTGCCTGTCGCCGCCGCGGTCCAGCTATCGGGGTTGGCGTTGACGGCGTCCAGGCGATCATTGCGGGAGAGCCAGTCGCGGGTCAGATCGCGGACTTTGGTCAACGCGCTGTCACTGCCAACTGCGCGCAGATCACGAATCCAGTCAAAGCCGTTCATGGCCTTCATCCAGGCATCATCGGCACCGGCTGCTTCCCAGGGGTTCCGCGCCTGATGAATCTGTTGCCCGGCGAAAGGATAGGTGTCGTTGAGGATTGCCCCGCCGATTTCCGCATTTCCCGTCCAGGGGTCGGATGGAGTGGCGGCGGGGGGATTGGCGCCTCCACGCATCAGGCAAAGGCCATAGAGCGTGCCACCGGCCGTGATTTTCTGGCCGGCGTATTTCAGATAGGACCAGGGGTCTTGCCGTCTCATCTCTCTATCCCTGAGCCGACTGCGCTGATTATCCTTCGCCGCGCAGCTTTTTGATGTTGTTGGCGTATTCGCCGGGGCCGCCGACGAAAGTCGCGGTGCCAGCGACCAGCACATCCGCACCGGCCGCAATGGCCTTGGGCGCTGTTTCCAGATTGATGCCGCCGTCTACCTGCAGGTCGATATCCCGGCCCGTTGCCTCGATCATCTTGCGAATCTCGCGGATCTTGTCCAACTGGCTGTCGATAAAGCTTTGCCCGCCGAAGCCCGGATTGACAGACATCACAAGGATCAGGTCCACCATATCCATCACATAGTCCAATGCACTGATCGGCGTGCCGGGGTTGAGAACGACACCGGCTTTCTTGCCAAGGGCCTTGATGGTCTGGACGGTCCGGTGGGTATGGGCTCCGGCTTCCGGGTGGATGGTGATGATATCCGCACCGGCATTGGCGAAGGCCTCCAGATAGGGATCGACCGGGGAGATCATCAGATGCACATCGAAGGTTTTGGTCGTATGCGGCCGCAGGGCTTTGACCACGCCCGGGCCAATCGTGATATTAGGCACGAAATGGCCATCCATCACGTCGATATGGATGAAATCGGCACCGGCCGCATCAATGGCGCGAACCTCTTCACCAAGCTTGGCGAAGTCGGCGGACAGAATGCTGGGCGCAATTCGAACGGGCTTTGACATCAAGTTTACCTCAAGGGGGTGATCAGGGGTTCTGACCATCTGGCAATCCAACAGCAGCCTGCCGAAAATAGGCGGTCATTGCAAGCTGGCCGTGGCGTCGCCACGAAATAGTCACGATTAGATTTCTGCGTCTTATCGCAGGTCTTCGCCCTGCCGGACAAGACCGACTGCGTAAAGGATCAAACAGATCCATCCGGCGATGAAGGTACTACCGCCGAACGGGGGGACAATGCCAAGGCCGGTCACACCGGTCAGCCCCATCAGCCAGAGCGATCCGGTGAACAGGAGAATTCCTGCCAGAAATAAATATCCGGCAAACCCGCGCCATTTGGCCGCCCGCAAATCCGTCGGCAGGCAGTCCAGCGCGATCAGGGCCAAGCTGTGCCACACCAGATAGCGATGGCCGATTTCAATCCAGTCCAGTTGTTGCGGCGACAAGACCGGTTTCAGCGCATGGCTGGCCCCGGCCCCTACAATAACGCCGATCAGGGCGATGACCGCCCCGAAGAGCAGGAAAATTCCGCGTTTCGGCTGAAGAAGCGACATAGATGAAATCCTGTCCATGCGTTTGGTTCTGAGATGGCGTTGCTGCCTGTGATAGCCGGTTTCGGGTCAAAGAAAAAGCCCGCGCTTTGGCGGGCTGATCATTCGGGGTGGCCGGTGGGTTCAGGCAAACTGATCGACAATCTGCCCCAGGGTCCGGACCTGTTCGTTTTGATTGTTTTCATTCCCCGTCACGGTGGTCGTTGTGTTCGCCAGCCCGACGGCCTGATTGGTTTCATTGGCAGGTGCGGTCGCGCTGGTTTCACCGGCGGCAGGCGTTGCCTCCGTTGCGGCAGTCGGTTGCGGTGCGGTGGTCTGGCCCGTGGCGAGGGCCTCCTGCGCCGCAGCACTCAATGTGACCTGATCGCGAGGCTCATTTTCGCTGGCTTCGGGGCGACGGGTTTCATTGGGGGCAGATTCTTCCCCTGCCTGGGTCGTTCCGGCCGTGGCCGGCGCGCCGGTTTCATTCACGCCCTGCGCGGTGTTGGCTTCGGTTCGCGTTGCCTGGGTCTGTTCCTGGGCTGCCTGTCTTTGCTGTTCATCGCGCAGACGGGCATCGTCCTCTGCGGCGCGTTGACGATCTGCCACGCGCGCATTCTGTTGGGCCGCATCAAAGCCGCTGTTGGTATTTACACCCGCGACATCAGCCATAAGACGGGTTCCTTTCTGTTTGGCGACCGGGATAGCACCTCTGCGCCAACCCCCTCTGCCTGTTGAATAAAATCAGCAAGCCCCGCCGCAACCGCCCTTTCCGGCACGCATCATCGTGACGGAATAGTGGATTACCTCGAAACCTAATATAGGACGAAAGGTAAATTTTTTCAATGAATGGCAGAATTCAGCCGATCACGTTCCTGTTGGGCTTTCGATGATCACCGCCGATGGATGCGTTTGGGGTCAAGTGCATCCTGCAATCCGTCGCCCAGGAAATTGAAGGCGATGACCGTGGCGAAAATAGCCAGCCCCGGCCAAAGTGCGAGCAAAGGCGCGTCCCAGATATAGTCCTGCACGGCGGTCAGCATGTTGCCCCAGCTTGGGGTCGGTGGCTGTATACCCAGCGCCAGGAAGCTCAAGACGGATTCAAACAGGATGACCGATCCAATGGTCAACGTTGCCGCGACGATAATCACCGGCAGCGTATTGGGCAGAAGATGGCGGTAGAGAATGGCCGGGATGCTCAATCCCTGTGCGCGGGCGGCGGTGATGAAGTCGCGGCGGCGAAGCGACAGGGTCTCTGCCCGCACCAGCCGTGCGACCGTGGTCCAGCCCACGAGGCTTACGATCAGGATGATCCGGTACAGGCTGAAACTGTCGGACCGGGCCAGCGCCTCCGGCAGGCCCAGTTTGGCCGGATCGATGGCGGCCATGATGATCAACAGCGGCAGCAGGGGCAGTGAGATCACGCCATCAGTGAGGCGCATCAGCAACCGGTCGAGCCAGCCGCCCATATATCCCGCCCAAAGCCCGATTACCGTGCCGATGGCGGCTGAGAGAAGGGCTGCTGATATGCCGACGAAAAGCGAGACCCTCCCGCCATAGAGAAGGCGCAGGAAAATATCCCGCCCGGCCTCGTCCGTACCCAGCCAGTGTTGTGCGCTGATCGGGGCGAAACGGTTGAACAGGTCCGTTGCCTCCGCATCCAGGTTCAGGATCATTTCAAAGAGAGGAGCGGCCAGTGCCAACAGGCCGAACAGGAGCAAAAGGGCGAGGCTCGCGACGGCTAGCCGGTGTTCCAGAAAGGCGGAGAACAGGGCGTGTCCCGGCGTATAGACCTTGGCTGGTTTACTCATCGCTTTCGGCCCCCAACCGGATTCGCGGGTCGAGCGCGGCATAGGAAATGTCGGCCAGGAAATTCCCGGTGAGCGTCATAACGGTTGCCAGCAGGAGGCCGACCATCGCCAGATTATAGTCATTGCCCAATATGGAATCGTAGATGGTTTTGCCCATGCCCGGCCAGGCGAAGATGCTTTCGGTGATCAGCGCGCCGGAAAACAGGTTTCCCAGGCTGAGCGCCACGATCGTGGTCAGCGGCAGGACTGCATTGCGGAAGACGTGGTGGACCATCAGGCGCATCTCGCTGACGCCCTTGGCGCGGGCGGTGCGGACATAATCCATGGTGAGCGCCTGGATTGCGGCAGCCCGCATGAAACGGATGAAGCTGCCGATACTGAGCAGGGTCAGCACCACAACCGGCAAGGTCAACCGGTGCAGCATGTCGAGGGCGGTGGCGTCATTGGGGAGCGCCGCGCTTGCCGGAAACCAGTTGAGGGTGACCGCGAAGAACAGGATCGCCAGGATCGCCAGCCAGAAGGGGGGCACTGAAATCCCGGCAAAGCTGAAAAGATTCACGCCATAGTCCAGCCAGCCATAGCGCTTATGGGCGGCCAGCAGCCCCAATGGCACAGCCAGCGCCACGGACAGCAACAGGGAGGGGAGCAACAGCCAGAGACTGTTGCCCAGGCGCGGCCAGAGAATGTCGAAAACCGGCTGTCCGTAAAGACGCGAATAGCCGAAGTCCCCCTGCAGGGCGGCGCTGAGCCAGTGGAAGAAACGTTCCAGTATCGGTTTGTCCAGTCCATAGAGCGCCTTCAGCCGGGCGGCGTCGGCGGCGCTGAAATCCGGGTTGCTTTGAACCATCAGGTCAATCGGGTCGCCGGGCATCAGGCCCATCATCCAATAGGACAGGAAGGCGACTACGAGAAGGACGATCAGGGATTCGATCAGGCGTTGGATCAGATAACCGGACATGCTGGATCAGTTTTCCATATGCCAGTTTTCCACCCAAAGGGTGCTGGGGAACTGGTGGCCGGTAGGCGTCAGGCCCTTTAGCTCCTTGGGCAGGATATAGGTGTTGGCCCGGAAATAAAGCGGCAGGGCAGGCAGTTCTTCTGCGTATATTTCCTGTGCCCGGTTCCACAGCGCCCGGTTTTCCGCCTCCCCGCATTTCAGTTCCAGGTCGTCGAGGACCTGATCCATCTCCGCATTGTCAAAGCCGGTGTAATTCTGCCCGGTCCATCCGTTCTTGTCCGACGGGATATTACCAGAATACAGGGTGGAACGGGGAATGTTGCGTGGTGACGAAATCCAGGCGAACAGCGCCATATCCTTGAACTTGCGTTTGGAGATGGTTTCTCCGAACAACACGCGCGGCGGCTCGTTTCGGATGGTGAGGTCAATGCCCAGTTCCTTCCACTGGGATTGCAGGACCTGCTCCACCAGTTCCCGGTTTTTCGATCCGGCGGTGGAATTGACCTCAAACGTCAGCCGTTCGCCCGCCGCATTGGTCCGGAAGCGCCCGGCCTTCTTCCAACCTGCCGCATCCAGAAGTTCTGCCGCCTTGGCCGGATCATAGGCATATGTCTTCACATCCGGATCATAGACCACGTCGAGGGGGTGGACACTGCCATTGGCGACGGGCTGCTTGCCCGCGAACAGGTTCTGGCTGATGGCCTCCCGGTTGATGCCATAAAGCAGGGCCTGACGGACGCGTTTGTCTGCCAGGACCGGATTATCCAACCTCAGGTCGACATGCTCATAGACCAGACCGGGCTTGTAGATGATCTGGTAGTTGTCGCCATAGCGTCTTTCAAAGCCAATGGCCTGATCGATTGTAAGGCCCAGTTCCCCCGCGATCATGTCGATATCGCCGCTTAGAAGGTTGGCGGTCAGGGCTGCGGTGTTTTCAATGCTGCGCAGCTCAATCTCGTCGAAATAGGGCTTCTTGCCCCACCAATGTTCATTGCGCACCAATGTGATCGACTGGCCCGGCTGTATCTGTGCCACGCGATAGGGGCCGAACCATAGCGCCGGGTTGGTCGGGTCGCGTTCGTAAAGCGATTTTGGGCGGTATTGTTTGGCGGCCTTCGGGTCGAAGAGGGCTGCTTCCATATGGGCGGGCAGGATATAGAATTGCGTCAGGCCCTTATACTCGCAGCTCCGCTTGTTGATGTAGAGCGTGAAGGTATGGGCATCCTTGATCTCAACCTTTTCGATCCGCTTGAACAACTCGTAATTGTCAAAGCCGGATTGCGGGTTGTGGCCGACCTTCCAGGTGAACTCGATATCCTTGGTCGTCAGTGGCGTGCCATCGCCCCAGACAGCCTTGTCATCCAATGTGTAGGTAACCGCGATCCCGTCCTTGCCGTCGGCGGTCTTGTAATATTTCGCCGTGCCTTTTTCCAAATCCGGCAGGGCGGTGCACAGCATGCAGACATCCTCCCAATCCGGCGAAATGGTACTGATCGGGCGGCGCGTCATACCCATGATATAGGTCTTGGCCAGCATGCTGTCATAGGCCGGGTGCAAGGTGCTGGGATATTGGCTGATCCCGATGACAAGCCGCTCTTTTGCCTCTGCGGCCAGCGGCAGGGCGATCAACAGGATAAGGATCAGGCGGCTCAGGATTGTCATCGGCGGGACCTCTGTATCGGTTCCGTCTTTTATATCAAAGAATTACCGATCCGGCCTATGTCTTCTTGACATGATCTCTATATTGGGAATATTTCTCATATATGGGAAATATGAACATGGATACACAAGGCATTGATCAGCGACTGGCAGCGCGCCTCAGGGCCCTGCGGGCAGAGCGGGGCTGGTCATTGGATGAACTGGCGGGGCTGAGCAGCGTTAGCCGCGCGACATTGTCCCGGCTGGAAAAGGCGGAAGTCAGCCCGACCGCCCAGGTGCTGGGCAAACTGGGCGCGGCCTACGGGCTGACCATGTCGCGGCTGATGCATCTGGTGGAGGGCGGCTTTGCCCCGGTGATCCGGGCGGACGATCAGGAAGTCTGGACCGATCCGGAAACCGGCTTCACCCGGCGGACCCTTTCGCCACCTGCCCAGGGCCTTGCCGGGGAAACTGTGCGGGGCGACCTGCCTGCCGGTCAGGCGATCGCCTATAGCAGTCCACCGCGCCCCGGTCTGGAGCATCATCTGGTCATGCTGGACGGACGGTTGACCGTGACGGTGGATGGTCAGGCCCATGATCTGCATCCGGGCGACTGTCTACGCTACCAGCTTTATGGCTCAAGCCGTTTCGAGACGCCTGCGGACAGTGCGGCGCGCTATATTATTTTCATTGTGTGAGGGCATTATGTCGGACCTGTCGATTGCAGCATTGACCGCCGAAGAGCTTGAAGAACGCCTGCCGGAACTGGGCGCGTTGCTTCTGGCCTGTGTTGAAGATGGCGCCAGCGTCAGTTTCGTCCTGCCATTGACGCCGGGCGAGGCAACGGACTTCTGGCGGGGCAAAGTCCTGCCCTCCGTCCGGGAGGGTGGCAGCATCCTCCTCGCGGCCCGGATTGGGGGCCGGATCGCGGGCGTGGTGGAACTTGCCCATAAACTCCCGCCCAACCAGCCACATCGGGCAGAGGTGAACAAACTTCTGGTTCACCCCGATTTCCGCAGGCGCGGTCTGGCACGCAAACTGATGGAAAGACTGGAGGACGAGGCGAGGACGCTGGGCAAGACTCTGCTGGTGTTGGACACACGGTCCGGCGACAAGGCTGAACCGCTTTATGCCTCAATGGGCTTCGAGACGGTCGGTCAAATCCCCCATTTCGCCGTCGACCCCCATGACCCCGGCAAGGTGGATGCGACGACGGTGATGTTTAAGCGGCTGGAGGGGTGAGGGGAGCACCGAAGCTTCCTTAAAGCCCGTCATCCTCGTGCTCGACACGAGGACCTACGGGGGCAAAGTCCTATCCGCAGAAAAGGCGATCACAGCGCAGGCAAAGCCGTTTCGTGGATACGCGGGTCAAGCCCGCGCATGACGAGTATTCTTAGGCGTTTTATAAGGCCATCATGCTCTTGCGTGGTTGTGCGGAGCGTCGAGTGTATTAGAATATTCGTGTAGCTGGATCTCTACTATTGCGTTTAAAGTGAGTTGGGGGCGGCCATGTCAATTCAATCTAAAATTATTCTTTCGTTGTTGATGTCTTTGACTGCGATTTCGACCATCGTTTACGCTGGTGAAATAGAAAAGACGCTTGCGAAATGTGCGGCGATGGAAGGGAGCCTGGCTCGATTGGATTGCTACGACAGTCTAGCTAAAAAAAATCAACTGAATGGTCCGCAAGCACAACCTATAGAGATTTCTGGCTTAGGTGGTTGGAAAGTGAGCAAAAATAAAAATCCTATTGATGACACTCAAAGCGTAGTCATTTTCTTGGAAGCAGAAACTGGGCGATCACGATGGGGGAGGCCCGTTGTGTTTGCCGCTAGGTGCCAATCGAATAAGACTGAGGCATACATTAACTGGAACGATTTTCTTGGGGATGATAGCTCCAGCGTTTACGAGGAATGGAAATATGTCACGATTCGTATTGGAGCGGGGGATGCGGAGGAGCAAAAGTGGAACATCTCGACCGATAAGCGGGCCACATTTGCTCCTGAATGGGCGGGGAGCCTCCTTAAAAAAATGGCTTCTGCGGACAGTTTTCTGGCTCAAGTTACACCGTTTGGTGAGTCTCCATTGACTGCAATATTCGATACTAGAGGGATGTCGGCAGCGCTAATGCCGCTGGCTGAGACCTGTGGTTGGAGCATAGATGGTTCCAATTAGGTGTTTTCTTTGCGGGCATTTTCTTCCTCATTCCCCTCCCTAACCAACCAATCCCTCAACGCCTCCGCTTCTTTGCTCAACCGCCAGTGTTTGGGCCAGGTGACGTAAAAGCCTACATCGGTTTCCATGGTATCGGGCAGGATTTTGACGAGCTGTCCTTTGGCGACGAGGTCGTCGGTCAGGTGGTGCCAGCCCATGGCGACACCTTCGCCTTCCAGGGCGGCGTGGATGACCAGCGCATAGTCGTTCATAAAGAGGCCTTCCTCTACGGCAACGCCCTTGACGCCGAATGTCGCCAGCCATTGTTCCCAGGTGAGGCGCGGACGGTAGGGTTCTTCCAGATGGATTAATCGGCAGGCCAACAGGTCCGCCGGTCCGGTGATCGGGCCGACCTGCTTCAGATAGTCCGGGCTGCAGGCCGCATAGACCGCTTCATGGGTGAAATATTGTGAGGAATACTGCATCCAGTCGTCCGGTCCCCGCCGGATGCCGAGCGAAATACCTTCCGCCGCCAGGTCCACATCCTTGTCCGTGGTCAGCACCCGGATATCCACATTGGGGTGTTCGTTGCGAAAGCGCGCCATGCGCGGCAATAACCAGTAATTGGCAAAGGCGGTGGAGGCCGACAGGGTCACATAGCCACCCTTATGGCTGCGCCTTATATCCTCGACCGAGCGCTGGATATGGCTCATGCCGATCGTCACGTCATGGAAGAAACGCTCCCCCACCTCTGTCAGCGACAGCTTGCGGTATTCCCGGTTGAAGAGCGAGACGCCCAGAAACTCCTCCAGCCGCTTGATGGCATAGGAAACGGCTGCCTGGCTGACGCCCAACTCGTCCGCCGCCTTGGTAAAGCTGAGCAGGCGGGCGGCGGCTTCAAAGGTGAAAAGCGCATTGGCGGAGGGGATGGTATTTCGCAATCGTCGCATAAATTGAACTTATCCTAACGGTGACATTTTTTGCTCTCCACGGCAGGAAGTAACGATATTACGATTTTCCCTCAGGCATAAGAATAAAATGAAGCTATGTCAGGAGCAGGCCATGTCGGCAGTTGAAATGGAAAGTCGGGATCAATCCGCCACCGGCGGGCGACGGGCGGGGCGGCGCGCGCGAAAGCGGGCGGAACATACGGTATCAGCCGCGCCTTATGTCAAACGCAACATCCCGGTCTACGAGTTGTTGAGCGAGGAAAGCCTGACGCGGATCGAAGCGACCGCCGACCGCATCCTGGAAGAGGTCGGGATCGAGTTTCGCGGCGACCCGGAGGCTCTGCCCCTGTGGAAGGCGGCGGGGGCCGATGTACAGGGGGAACGGGTGCGTATGCCCCGCGGCCTGCCGCGTAAAATCATTCAGGACAACGCGCCGCGGCAGTTTACGTGGCATGCGCGCAATCCGGCAAAATCGGTGGAGATTGGCGGCGATAGTGTGGTCTTCGCCCCGGCCTATGGCTCCCCCTTCACCTTCGATCTGGATGACGGGCGGCGCTATGCCACCATTGAGGATTTCCAGAATTTTGTGAAACTGGCCTATGTCACGCCTCACCTGCATGTCTCCGGCGGCACCATCTGCGAGCCGGTCGACCTGCCGGTCAACAAACGTCATCTGGATATGGTCTACAGCCATTTCCGTTTTTCCGACAAGGCGGTCATGGGCTCCGTCACTGCGGCAGAGCGGGCCGAAGATACGGTCAGTATGGCAAAGATCGTCTTCGGGGAGGAATTCGTCGACCAAAACTGCGTTCTGGCCAGCATCATCAATGTGAATTCGCCGCTGGTGCTGGACGCAACCATGCTGGACGCGTTGAAGGTCTATGCCCGCGCCGGACAGGCCAGCATCGTCACGCCTTTCATTCTGGGCGGGGCCATGGGGCCAGTGAGCGCGGCAGGTGCCTTGGCACAATTCCTGGCCGAAGCCATGGCGGGCATGGCCTATGCGCAACTGATCCGCCCCGGCGCGCCGGTGATGATGGGGAACTTCCTGAGCAGCATGTCCATGCGCTCCGGCTCCCCCACCTTCGGCACGCCGGAACCGGACCTGGCGCTGATCGCGGCAGGGCAATTGGCAAGACGTCTGGGGGTGCCCCTGCGCGGTGGTGGCAGCCTGACCGCGGCCAAACTGCCCGATGCCCAGGCCTTTGTCGAAGGGGCGGCCAGCATGAAGGCCAGCGTCTTGGCGGGTATCAACTATGTCATGCATTGTGCAGGCTGGCAGGAAGGCGGCCTGGTGATGGGCTATGAGAAATTCATCATCGACACCGATATCTGCGGCGCTATGACCCGCTTCCTGGAAGGGATCGACTGTTCCGACGACAGCCTTGCGATGGATGCCTTCCGTGAGGTGGAACCGGGTAACCACTTCCTGCAATGCGAACATACCAAGGCCCACTACAAAACCGCCTTCTATGACGCCTTCACCGCCGACAACAATTCCTTCGAACAATGGTCGGACGCGGGCGCGAAGGATACCGCAAGGCGGGCCAATGATATCTGGCGCAAGCAGTTGGAAGAGTATCAGGCACCGGACCTGGACCCGGGTATTGACGAGGCATTGCAGGCCTTTATCCGCCAGCGGAAGGACAGCATGCCGGACGCCAGCTTCTAACTCAAAACGAACCGGAAAATTTGAACAGCGAGAAGCCCATGAAGATCACGCGCCTCAAATACACACCCTTCAACATGCCTCTGGAAGTGCCGTTCCACTGGACCGGCGGGCTTTATCCCGGCGGCTCCAAGGTGCTGATCGAAGTGGAAACGGACGAGGGGATCGTGGGCTATGGCGAAGCGCCGTCGGTGGATGTCCTGCCCACCTTGAAGGATATGTCCGAGGCATTGATCGGGATGGACCCGATCGACATTGCCGCCTGCGAGATGTGTGTGGTGCCGCCCTGGCAGATCACGGCCAATACGGATGATTCGACGGCGACCAAGGCTTTCGGTGCAATCGAAATGGCGCTTTGGGACATCCGGGGCAAGGCCTGGGACCAACCGCTATACAAATTGCTGGGCGGGGCGGTACGCAAGGAGATCGCCTTCACCGAATATTTTGCCTTCCGCCCGGGCCGGGAAATGGATGAGGAAAGCATCGCCGATTACTGCGTCCGGATGAAGGAGGAACACGGCTCCACCTTTTTTGAGGGAAAGCTGATCCTGGGTGATCCGCATCTGGAGATTCGAACGGTTAAACGTTTGCGTGAGGCGCTGGGCGAGGAGGCGATGATCCGTCTCGATTCCAACATGCAATGGTCATTGCAGACGGCCCGCATGGTGCTGCGGGAACTGGAACCCTACAATATTTCCAACTATGAGGACCCGGTCGCGACATTCGAGGAAATGGCCGTCCTGCGCCAGCATTCCTCCATTCCCTTCTCCACCCATATCCCTGATGTGAAACGGGCGGCGGCCTTGGGCGCGCCGGATAATATCGTCACCAACTTCCCGGTTCTGGGCGGGATCAGCCGGGCCATGCGTTTCTTCGGGGCCTGCGAGGCGGCCAATGTCGGCTTCTGGTGTTACAGCGGTGATGCGGGCGTTTGTACGGCAGCCTATCTGCACGTCAGTGCGGCGATGCCTTGGTTGTTTCAGCCGTCGCAAAGCCTCTTCCGCTGGCAATATATCGACGTGATCGAAGGTGGTCCCTTCCGGCAGACCAATAACGTGATCCCCGTTCCCGAAGGCCCCGGCCTGGGAATCTCAATCGACCGCGACAACCTCAAACGCATGCATCAGGATTTCGTGGATAATGGCCCTCTGGACCATTTCCGCAACCCGGAGGACAAATACCGGCATCGCCGCCTGCCGCTGGCGTGAGGGGACTCTAGGCCACCATCTCCTGCAGGAAGTTGTCGACCTCAGCCGACAGATGTTTTGACTGTTCCGCCAGTTTGGAGGCGGCGTCGCGCACGGAATGGGAGGCCTTGCCGGTTTCTTCCGAGGCGACCATGACGTTGGAGGCGGTGCTGGTGACTTCCTCCGTGGCGTTGGCGGCCTCCCGAATGTTGCGGTTGATCTCGTCGGTGGCCGCAGACTGCTCCTCAGAGGCGGATGCGATGCCCGCAACAATTTCCTCCACTTCCTTGATCCCGGTTGTGACAACACCGATACCGGTAGCGGCTTGTTGGACTGCGGCCTGGATTTGCGCGATCTGGGTGGATATCTCTTCCGTTGCGGTCGCCGTCTGGTTGGCGAGTGTCTTGACTTCGTTCGCAACCACGGCAAAACCTTTGCCTGCCTCCCCGGCCCGTGCGGATTCAATCGATGCGTTCAGGGCGAGAAGGTTGGTCTGATCCGCAATCTCGGAAATCAGTTCTACGACCTCACTGACCTTTTGCGAGGCATCCAAAAGGGTATTCACCGCCGACTCGCTGTCCTGGGCATTGAGGGAAACCTTGTTGGCGGTGCTGGCCGCATGGCTGGTCTGGCGGCTGATCTCGGAGATAGACCGCAGCAGTTCGTCTGCGGCCGCGGCCACCATCTGGACATTGGCGGAGGTCTGCTGGGAGACGCTTGAGGCGGAGGAGGACTGGCGGCTGGTTTCTTCTGCCGTGGCGGAAAGCTGTTCCGACGTCGCATGCAGGTCGTTGGAAGATGTGGAAACCGCAAGGACAATTCCCTTGATCCGGCTTTCAAAATTATTGGCCATTGCCTGTATTGCGGCACGTTTTTGCTCTTCGGCCCGAAGCTCTGCCTCCTCCTGTTCCTGCTGCAGGCGCTTCATTTCCAGGGCGTTGTCTTTGAAGACCGCGATGGAGCCTGCCATGTCACCGATTTCATCCTGCCGACGTGTTGCGGGGATGCGGATTTCCAGATCGCCTTTTGCAAGGCTTCCCATGGCGCTGGTCATCCGGCTCAACGGACCCGTGATCGACCGGGCGAAAGTGATGCCGATCAACGTGCCGATGGCCGTTACGGCACAAACTGCAACCGCGACCGCGAGGAGGATGTCACGGACGGGCTGCAGCGCTTCCGCCACGTCGACTTCACCCAGGATGGCCCAATGTGTGTTCATGAAATTCATGGGCGTATAGGCGGACAGAACTTCCACGCCGCGGTAGTCGGTAATTTCCATCACACCGCTTTCACCGGCCAGGGCACGTTCTGTTGTCTTTCCTTTAACTTCTGTCTTTAAAACACTGTTTTCTTTTGAGAAACGGGAGTTACTACGCATTAAATTGTCAGGTCCGACAATATATGTTTCGCCGGTTTTTCCCATCCCTGCGGCGTCGTTCATCAACTTGTTGATCTGTCCGATCGGCATCTGGAATGCGAGGACGGCGGCAAGCGAGCCATCCTTGTTCAGGACGGGGGCGGCGATGAAACTGGCGGCGGCACCATTGCTGGGCGCGTAGGGTTTGAAATCATAGAAGGTGTCAAAACCGGATGCCGGGTTGTCGCGTACGGCCTGGAAGGCATAGGCCAGATCCGTCTGCTGCCAGGGGCCGTCCAGCAGGTTTGTGGCGAAATCCTGCTCCTTGTAGACGCTGTAGACAAGGTTTCCATCCGGGGCGATCAGGAAAATATCGTAATAGCCGCGTTCCTCCAGCAAGCGCCGGAACATGGGGTGATATTTCTGGTGAATCTCGTCATAGGCGGAACCGTCGTTTGTTGCGACCAGCTTGTCCTTTTCTCCGGCAGGATTGGGGTTGTCCTTAATATAGAGGCGCTGAAGGTCGGCCGACTTGTCACCGGGCAAATCGTTCCAGGCACCTTCGAAGTCCTTTGCTGCCTGCAATACAAACGGATGTGTTACCTGAAGGTTCAGGTCGGCGCGGATGGATTGCAGGTAGTTTTCCAGTGCGACTTTCCGCGCGCCGGTCAGGGCGGTGAGTTTCTCGCCGACGGATTTTTCAAGGCTTTGTTGGGCAAGGTAGCCGACGATGGCACCGGTTGATGCCGTTGCGACCAGGGTGAGGGCAACCACAATTGCCGGTAGCTTCACGGCAATGCGCAAATTCGAAATCTTCATCATTCCCCCCTTTGTTCTCCCAATAAAAGAAGCCAATCACAGGAGAACACGTTTAGCGAGTATACGTGATGAAGATTATTAGATAAATAAAAAATAAAATGTGATGTATTTTTCGGCATCCCTGCGGCTATTCGGAAAACGGCTCTGCGACAGGGATTGAAAGGGGCAGAGCCGCTAAAAGACGACGACCCTGCCTTTGTTTCCGCCTAGACTTCCGCCTTCAGGAATTTGTGATAGTCCTCGACGACCGCCGCGCTGGCGGTTTCCACAAACAGTTTGCCATGTTCCGGCGTTGCCAGCCAGGAAGCAGCGGCCATACGCCCGTCGGGGAAGAGCGCACGATAGTCGCTGGCATCGGCGAACCAGCGCTCAAACGGCGCGGCGGGGCTTTCCTTCATGGATTTCACCGCCTGCGGGTAGACATATTGGGTTACGGCCACTTCCGACGGGGTGGCGTGGAAGCCTTCATCGTCACCGTAGAGTTCCTTCTGCAGGTCGGTTACCGGCTTCATGGCGAACCAGTTGGCCAGACGGCAACGAATTGCCGTGCCGTTGTTGGCGCCGTCGAAACTGGCGTCGGCGTAAATTTCCTGGAAGGCGGTTTGCACCGTGGTGATGTTGCCACCATGGCCATTGACGAAATAGAAATGGGTAAAGCCGTTGCGCGCCAGCGATTGCACATAGTCACGGATAACCGCGATCAGGGTCGTCGGGCGCAGCGACATGCTGCCGGGGAAGCCCAGGTGATGCTGTGCCATGCCGACATTAATGGTCGGGCCGACCAGAATATCGGCGGCGTCGCCCGCATGACGGCCGATGAACTGGGCAGTTTGCGCGTCCGTCCCGATCAGGCCCATGGGGCCATGCTGCTCCTGGGAGCCGATCGGCATGATGACGCCGGTGCTGGTTTTCAAATATTCGGCAACCTCGTCGGAGGTCATGAGATCGAGCCGCATCGTGGTGTCCCTCTTGTTTCTATTGATTGGCTGCCATAGTGGAGCCTGCAACCAATTGCTTCAAGCCAGTCCTGGGATATGCACTTGTGAGGCGGCAGATATATTAGATGGGGAGAGGTGACAGAAAGAAGACGGCTGCATTGGCAGCCGCCTTGGTTATCCGCCTCTATTGATCAGGGTAAGTGTTCTACTGCTTCTTGCCCCGAATCTGGGCTGTTATGGCGACGGCAATGCCAAGGGCAATCACGCCGGCACCGATCCAGGTCTTGGCCGCATAGCTTTCGCCGAGCAGGGCGGTGGCGGCAATCAGACCGACGGCGGCGGCCACATAGCCGATCTGGCTGAGCAGGACCGGCCCGCCTTTCTGCTGCAGACGGAAGAAAGCCGGGAAGGTCATACCTGCGACGATCATCTGGGTAACCACCGCTGTTGGTGTAAGCGCGAGTTCACCCAGCGGCAACCCGCCCGTCGTTATCAGCAATATGCCTAGGAAAACCAGGACAGAGAAGGCGTGGCTCCAGAAGGCGAGAGCGTCGGGGGAGGCGTCTTTCGGCCAGTCCAACGTGCGATAGACATTCCCGGAGGCCAACGTCAGCGGAACCGCCAAGGCAGCAACGATCCAGATGAAAGACGGAGCTTCCGGTGCGGAGCCACGGGTGATGCTGACGATGACGGCACCCGCCAGCCCAAGGGCAATCCCGGCGATGCCCATCCTGCCGGGGGCCTTCAGGCCGCTGAGGGTTGCGATTGCCAGCGTGAAGACCGGCGACAATGCGAACATCAGCCCGGCATAGCCTGCGCCCACATGGGGGATGACCGTGAACAACAGCAGGTTGGGCGCGATATAGGAAATGACACCGGAGATCACCGCATAGCGCAGCATCCGGCCCCGCGGCAGGCGCAGGTGGCCCCTGAACGCCAGGACGGGTAGCAGGGCAAGACAGGCACCCAACGATACGAGCATGGCCCAGATCGTGGGAGAGACACCAGCCGTTCCGGCGATTTTGCCCAGGGGAAAGTTAAATCCGATCAGGGTGCCGGTCACAACCAGAAGCAGGGACGGGCTTTGCAGCAGACCGGAGCCCGAATGGGCGGCGGGTGGATTGGTGACACGGGCCGTCATGGCTGTATCCTCCTTGATAACGCGGCGTCAGGCCGCCTCGCTTTCCGGGATGGCATGTGCGGGGAAGCTGCCGGAAAAGGCAATTTCCGACAGCGGCTTGCGTGGGCTGGGCGCTTCCATTTCCTGCAGGAAGTCCGGCAGGGATTCCTTCTCACCGCGACGGCCGAGAGCCACAGCGATCTCGATCTTGAAACGTTCCGGTACGCCCAACTGATCCTTGATATCGTCGAAGAGGATGCCTGCCATAGCATGGGCGTTATAGTCCAGGGCGGCTGCCTGAAGGGCCATATGCGTGGCGGCAGCCCCGGCATCGAAGCTGTGATAATGCGAGGGCAGGTCCGGGCGCTGATCCCCATCGCCGGGCATGATCCGGTCGGACAGTACCAGGACGAGGCTGGAGGCATGCTGGCCCCAGGCGCGGTTAAAATCGTCCAGGAAGGAGACATATTGCTCCCAATGGGCGTCGCCGCGGCGGGCGTAAAGGAAGCGCCAGGGCTGAATATTATAGCAGGACTGGGCCCAGCGGGCGGCTTCCAGGATACGCAGTAAATCCGCTTCCGGCATCTCGCTGGCGTCGTAGGACCGCGGCGACCAGCGGTTCAGGAAGATGGATTCAATCGGGTGATCAGCGTTTCTCGGGTTTGACATCAGTTTCTCCTTCCCCCCTGGGGCAGTGTCGTGTATTCCTTCATGAAATATTTCGATGAAAAGTATTTCTACGTCGAAATATCCTATGTAGTGGTAAATAAGGTGATCTGTGAAATGAGTCAAGAGGGGAAATCCGTTGCCGGAACGCCGGTTGTCGGGATCGAAGCAGAAACCCTGGTGGAACAATGGGCGCGGGAACGCCCGGATCTGGACCCGACCCCGATGGGCATTTGTGCCGATCTCTGGCGGGCAGGCGATCGTGTGCGTGCCAAAGTGAATGAAAACTTGGCGCGTTATAGCCTGGATCTACCGGGGTGTGATGTGGTTTTCACCCTGCGCCGTCAGGGCAAAGACGTCTCTTTGTCACCTTCGCATCTGGCGAAATTGATGATGCTGTCCAGTTCGGCCACAACCAATCGCCTCGACCGCCTGGAAAAAAAGGGACTGATCGAGCGCATCGCCGATCCGAATGACCGGCGCGCCCTGAAAGTACGGCTGACGGCTGAGGGACTGGCGCTTGTGGAGGATATGGTTGTTACCCATGTCGCGACCGAAGCCGCCAGCCTAGCCAAATTAAGCGGCGCGGAACGCGAGCAGCTTTTGGCCCTGTTGGCAAAGATCGGGTAGGTCAGCCCACGCCTTCGAACCTGTCGTCAGGCGTGGACTTGCCGCGCGCGTTGCCTCTTGCCATCCGTTCGAATCCTGCTACACAGGGCGTCCGACAGCTATATTTAGGAACTTGTTATGTCGGACTTTTCCACCATCACTCTTTTTGCCGCGGCGGCACTGGTCCTTACAGCCACGCCGGGGCCGGATATGTTGCTTATCGCCTCGCGTAGCGTCAGCCAGGGGCGCGCGGCGGGATTTCTGACCTATGCAGGGATCGCCATCGGCACTTATTGTCATGCCCTGGCGGCAGCACTGGGACTGTCCCAATTGTTCCAGACAGTGCCGATCGCCTATGAGATCGTGCGTTGGGTTGGGGCGGCCTATCTGCTCTATCTCGCCTTCAAGACCATTCGCTCAGGCGGCGGAGATGCTTTGTCGCCTGTAGGTGGCTTGAGGCGTCTATCGGGGAAGCGGGTCTTTGCCGAAGGGTTGATGACCAATATCCTTAACCCGAAAATGGCGCTTTTCGTGCTGGCGCTGTTTCCGCAATTCATCCGCATGGAAGACGGGTCGATGATTGCCCAGATGCTTGTTCTGGCAACGGTTCTCAATGGGATCGGGTTTATTGTGAATGGATCGGTTGTCCTGTTGGGCGGTCACATCCGCCGCCGTCTTGCAGGCCTCTCCCGGTTCCCGAAGTTGCCTCAATATCTTCTTGCGACAGTCTTCACCGGGCTGGCTCTTCGTCTCGCGCTGGGCAGCCGGACCTGATTTCCCGTTACGCGTAGAGACCCTCACCCTCCCTCTCCCGTAAACGGGCGAGGGCAAAAAATAACCCTCTCCCAAAACTGGGAGAGGGTTGGGTGAGGGTTTTTCCCTGAAAGGCCGGTCTGTTAAGGGTTTACTCTTCCTTGCCGCCATTGGCGAGGGACCAGGCTTTCGGGTCCTTCAGGAAGGCCTCGACCTGATCGGTGGCCTCGGCAGAGAAGTAGTTTTCCTCGCGCGCGCATTCCAGCACATCCCACCAGTTGGCGAGCGAATGCAGGTTGACGCTATGCTCGTCCTTCAGTGCCTGAATGCCTTCCGGGAAGATACCATATTCGAACAGCACGAAGCAGTCATTGCATTCTGCCCCGGCATCGCGGATGCCCTGGACGAAGCTGACCTTGGAGCCGCCGTCGGTGGTCATGTCTTCCACCAGAAGCACACGGTCACCTTCCTTCACATGGCCTTCGATCCGTGCGTTGCGGCCAAAGCCTTTCGGCTTTTTGCGGATGTAGGCCATGGGCAGCATCAGGTGGTCTGCGATCCAGGCGGAAAACGGGATGCCTGCGGTCTCGCCACCGGCAACCACGTCCAGGCTTTCAAAGCCCACGCGTTCCTCGATCAGGGCGGCGCCCATCTTCATCAACCGGCGGCGTGCGCGCGGGAAGGCGATCAGCTTGCGGCAGTCCACATAGACGGGGCTGGCGCGACCGCTGGTCAGGATGAACGGATCTTCCGGACGAAACAGCACGGACTGGGTTTCGATCAGGATGCGTGCGGTGACGCGGGCAGGGGTCGGCGCCATGGAATGCTCTCCATCAAATCAAGATAAATCTGCGCGCATCATAGGCATCGCGCGTGCGAGTGCAACGGGATTCGGCCTACCAAATGGTCAGGATTTCGGGCCCCGGAACATTTTCCCCCGAGCAAAGGCACTCAGGCTCAACAAGGTGATGGCAACCGTTGCTGCAGTGGAGATGAGCAGCATCGCACCCGCCAGGATACCCGCCGCCAGATAACCCGTGTGGTCGAAATAATACATGCAGGCCGTTGCCAGAAAACCGAGCGAAAGGCTGCAGCACCACCAGGGCATACCGAAGGGTACGTCCTTGAACCGGCGCAGACGCGGCAGGAAAAAGACGAAGACGAGAAGAGCAAACCCCAGGAAGGCGATTGCCATGTCATCCATATAGCCGCCGTTCAGCCTTGTGATGGCAATGCTGGCAAGCGTCGGCGGCACGATCAGCAGGAACAGGTCGGGCATCAGGACAGGCGACAGCGCGCGGCAGAATAACAGCCGGTTGAGCGTGATCGGAAAGAGCCCCAGCCACAGCAGAATGCCGGCAGCGGCAAACATCCAGGAGATATCCGGATAGCCAAGCGGCGCGCCCGTGATCGGAATGATCAGAAGTCCTGACGAGGGCAGGAACCAGGCCGGTGACACTTCTTCAGGCCTGAAGCGCCGGGACAGCCACTGGTTCAGGATCATGGCGCAGATCACCATTGTCGCGAGACAGGCGATGAGCCAGATGCTGTCGGCTATCTTGTCGAAATGGGAGGCAAAGGCCTCGATGATCATCAACAGACCCAGAGGGGCGGCGGCCAGAAAATTACCGCGGCGCGGATGGCAGAGATCCTCACGCAGGGAAGACGGATGCCGGGTCTGTCGTGCAACATAAAGCCCGATGACCGCCAGGGCATAACCCAGACCGAAACCGATGAAGATTTTTGCCACAAGTATCGGGAGGCCAAAAGCCGGTGCGGCAATCTCCCAGGCCAGCCCTGTGCCGAAGAACGACAGGATTCCGGCCAGCATCGTTACAGGAAAGTAGCGGATGGACCGGATTTCGCCTTCTTCGGCGGTCTCCGCGCTTTCGTTGTCTTCCGGGGCTGTGGGCTGCGGCGTTTCTATCGACATGCGCATGGCTTCTCAAAAATGCTAGATATCGTAGTATACGCAAAATATAGGCCAGACAAAAGAGTCTGGCCTATATTTGGGATATGTCTTGGTTTCAGGCTTCCCGCGGCCGCAGATGGGCGTGCAGGCGTTGCTCCAACCGTTTGAAAACCCTGGAGATGACAAAGACCAGGATCATGTAGAGGACGGCGGCTGAGATAAAGCCTTCATAAGCCACGTAATATTTGGCGTTTACAACGCGGCCCGCCCCCAGGATGTCGATGATCGTGATCGTGCTGGCAATCACGCTGCCGTGGAGCATGAAAATCACCTCGTTGGAATACATCGGCAGGGCCCGGCGCAAGGCACCCGGCAGGATGATCCGGCGTTTCATCTTGGTGGGCGACATGCCGCAGGCCTTGGCCGCCTCGACCTCGCCAAAGGGAGTGGCCTCAATCGCGCCGCGCAAGATTTCCGTCTGATAGGCGCAACTGTTCAGCGTGAAGGCGATAAGGGCACACCACCAGGCGTCTTTCAGAAGCGGCCAGAGAAGCCCGTCGCGGACAAAGTCAAACTGGCCCAGCCCGTAATAGATCAGGTAGGTCTGCACCAGCAGCGGCGTGCCGCGGAAGAAATAGGTGAAACACCAGATCGGCCCGTTGAAAATCGGATGCCGGTTTGCGCGGGCAAAGGCCAGCGGGATCGACAGGATCCATCCAAGAACAAGGCATAGTGCCGTCAGATTGATGGTATTCCAGACGCCCTCAACATAAAGAGGCCAGTTGTCGAAAACCAGGGTCCAATCCAGGAAACCCCAATCCAGAAATGCCGACAGGCTGTTTGCTTCTTCCATGGATCAGCCCCTCCGGATACCGACGGAATATTTCTTTTCCAGCTTGCGCAGGCCGAGTTGTGAAACGGCGGTCAGCAGCAGGAAGACAACAAGCACGAAAAGCAGGAATGTGAATGGTTCACGGAATTTCCGGCCGACGGCATTGGCGACATAGACCAGTTCCTGAAGGCCCAGCACCGATACCAGCGCCGTGGTCTTGATCATCACCAGCCAGTTGTTTGTGAAGCTGGGCAGCGCATAACGTACCATCTGCGGCCAGATGATCCGGCGGAAGATAAGGCTTTTGCTCATGCCGCAGGCAATGCCTGCCTCGATCTGGCCGCGCGGGATCGCCAGGATTGCGCCACGGAAGGTTTCCGTCATATAGGCACCGAAGATAAATCCGATGGTGCCGACCCCTGCGGTAAACTGGTTGATTTCAACATAGCCCCAGAGGCCCGTTTTCTCACCGATATCCAGCAGCAACTGCTGACCACCGAAAAACAGGATCAACATCAGAACCAGGTCGGGAATGCCACGGATCAGGGTCGTATAGCCGTTGGCGGCGCGCTGGGCCATTGCGTTCTTGGACAGTTTGGCCCATGCGCCCAGAAGGCCCAGAACAATCGCGAGCACAAGCGAGGCGACACCGACCAGAATGGTGATGCCCGTTCCCTGTAGCAGCAGCCAGCGGAATTCCCAAATATGTTCCATGCGCAAATAACGACTTTATTTAAATGACTTAACGAATAAGGAATGCGGAGGGGCAAGCCCCTCCGCAAGCATCAAGCAGGCGGTTAGCCGCCGTAGATGTCGATGTCGAAATATTTCTTCTGAAGCTTGTCGTAGGTGCCGTCGGCACGGATTTCTTTGATCGCCTTGTTGAAGGCTTTACGCAGGTCGTCATCACCCTTGCGGACGGCAATGCCGGCGCCTTCGCCGAAATACTTCACTTCGTTGTGGTCCGCACCGAAGAAGGCAAAGCCTTTACCGTTGTCGGTTTTCAGGAAACCGTCGGAGGTTGCCAGGCCATCGGCCTCGATCGCGTCAAGACGACCGGCCATCAGGTCCAGATAGGCTTCTTCCTGGGTGCCGTAGCGTTTGATTTCGCTGTCCGGGTATACGCTGGAAACGAAATCGTCGTGGATCGTACCGCGCTGAACGCCGATGGTTTTACCGGCCAGTGTGGACGGTTTGTCATCCGGGAAAGCGCCTTCCTTGGCGGTGAACTTACCCGGGGTGTTGTAGTATTTGTCACTGAAATCAACGCGTTTCTTACGTTCTTCCGTGATCGACATGGACGCGACGATGGCGTCGTACTTCTTGGCGAGCAGCGCCGGGATGATGCCGTCCCAGTCCTGTTCGACCATGGTGCATTTCACCTGCATTTTTTCGCAAAGCGCATAGGCGATGTCGATGTCGAAGCCGATCAGCTCGCCGTCGGCGGTCTTTTCGGAGAACGGAGGATATGCGCCTTCAACCCCGATGCGCAGTTCCTTCATGTCGGCGGCCGACGCGGTGTGGGCCGCGAAAGCCATGGTGGCTGCAGCAGCAGCCAAAGTCAGTTTTTTGAGCATTCATACTCTCCCTTCAGGCAAGTGCCGGCCACCCAACCGGCCATATTCTCTTAATTGTTTTTCGGGTGGGTCAGGTTCTGGTTCTGGCCAGAAACTGACGAAAACGTTCCGATTTCGGATTGTTGAACATCTCTGCCGGCGGCCCCTGTTCCTCGACCTTGCCTTCGTGCAGGAAGATCACGTCGGAACTGACGTCGCGGGCAAAACTCATTTCGTGGGTGACCACAATCATCGTGCGGCCTTCATCGGCCAGTTGCCGCATCACCTTCAACACTTCGCCGACCAGTTCGGGGTCGAGTGCGGAAGTGGGCTCGTCAAACAGCATCACATCCGGTTCCATGGCAAGCGCCCGCGCAATTGCCGCGCGCTGCTGCTGGCCGCCGGACATATGGGCGGGATAATAGTCCTTGCGCTCGTAAATGCCGACCTTGTGCAGCAGGGCCTCGGCCTTTTCTATGGCTTCCGCCTTGGGAACGCCCAGGACATGGACCGGGGCCTCGATGACATTTTCGATCACTGTCATATGGGACCAGAGATTGAAGCTCTGGAAAACCATGGCGAGCCGCGTCCGGATGCGTTCGACCTGCCGCATATCGAGCGGCTTCGGGCTGCCCGATTTGTCGGTGGTCATGCCGATGGTTTCGCCGTGAACCGTGATTTTCCCCGCGTTGGGGATTTCAAGCATGTTGATACAGCGCAGGAAGGTGCTTTTACCGGACCCGGACGAGCCCAGCATGGAAATTACATCACCTTTATGCGCCGTTAGAGAAACCCCTTTCAGAACTTCGATATTGCCGAAGCTCTTGTGCAGGTCCTCCACATTCAACATTGTGGAGGTTTCCGAAGATGTCAAAATATCGCCCCTTTATACATCTCTGCCTTACCCCGACGCCGTCCCCTATTAGCTGTCAAGGCTGGCTGATTATTGTTACTTTCGCCGGACGCTGCAAGGCTAACTTGACGACCTTTGTTGGCAATTCCGGCTTCCCTCATATTTCATTAGCTTGCTCATTGTGATCACAATAAACAAGATTCCGTCAAGACACGTTTGACGGAGACCCGGGCCATTAGCACCTGTTTTTCCTTTTGCACAAGAGACGTCCACGACAAGAAAAGCTGCGAAGTCAACGCCCTGTGCTAAACTGAAGCAGCGAATTTAGTTGTAGAACAGCTCTTTCCCTTGTTACTTTCCTCCCCGCATACCGAAGAAATGGCTATGCTGGGGGCGCTTTATAAAGTGTTTGAGAATGTGTAAGGGCAAATCGGTGTCATTTCGCAGGTGGTTGAAAACGAATAGGGGGCTTGGTCTGGAGCATAGGGGATGCAATGCGGGGAACGCCGCGGTTGCGGCTCTTGTTTTCGCGATGGCCAGTTCTTCCAACGGTTTTGCGGCCAGCCTTGAAGAGGCTGTGCGTGCGGCCATTCAGACCAATCCGGATGTCGGGATCGTCGTGGAAAACCGGCGCGCCACCGAATATGAGCTCAAACAGGCGCATGGTGGATATCTGCCCACTCTGGATTTTCGCGGTGCGGCAGGTTATCAGGCGACCAATGACCAGTTTTCACGCGCAAAGCCGGGAGATCCCTGGGATAATGGATCGCGCTATGAGTCCAGTCTGACGCTTCGGCAGATGCTGTTCGATGGTTTCCAGACAGACAACGATGTAAAGCTGCAGGAAAGCCGCGTGATCTCCTCGACGCGGCGGGTGAGACAGACATCTGAGCTGGTGGCGCTGGATGCAATCGAGGCTTATTTGGAGGCCCTTCGCCAGCGCAAACTGACCGAACTGGCGGAAGAAAATGTCCGGCTTCATGAACTGACGCTGGATATGGTTGCGAAAAAGGCCGCGGGCGGTGCGGCTACCATTGCCGATGTGCAGCAGGCGGAATCGAGGCTGGCGACGGCACAGGCCACATTGGAGGATTCCCGCGCCCGGTTGCGGGATGCGGATGCCACCTATTTCCGGGTGGTTGGCGAGGACCCGGAGAATTTGTCCCGTCCGAATCCGCCTTCCTGGGCGCTGCCGGACGGGCTGGAGCCTGCAATCGAAACGGCGCTGCAGAACAATCCGAAAATCTCCGTTGCCAAGGCTGACCTGGCGGCGGCGGTTAATCAGTATCGCGGCACCAACAGCGCGTTCTATCCGACGCTTGATCTGGAGTTGACGGCCAGCGCCAATAAAGGCGTCGATGGCGATCGCGGTCACGAATATGACAGCACGGCCATGGTCGTGATGCGTTACAACCTGTTTAATGGCCTGAAGGACAAGAACCGCCGCAAGGAATTCATTGCCCGGATCGGCGAGTCGCGTCAGCGCTATAACCGGGAAGTGCGGTTGACGGAAGAAGAGGTCCGGCTTGCCTGGAACGCTCTGGAGAGTGCGGGACGGCAGATCGAGGCGTTGACCCGTGAGGTTGAAGCCAATGACGCGGTGCGCAAATCCTATCGCAAACAGTTTGATCTGGGCGCGCGTAGCCTGATCGAACTTCTGGATTCCGAAAATGACCTGTTCCTGTCCAAGGGGCAGCTCATTTCAAAACAGTATCTGGAAATTTTTGCGACCTATCGAATCCTGGGCAGTGGCGGTCTGTTGTTGAGTGCGCTCGACATCCCGCATCTGGAACAATCCCATACGGGACTTGATCCTGTGAAGCCGATGAGGGTGGACCCTCTCCTGCGTCAACAGGCGCCTGCCCCAGAGGGAGGCAATCCGGAAGATGCCGTGCCGCTGGTCTCGCCGGATTTGGAGCAGAGCCCACCGGCGGCTCCAACCCTGGAGCCTCCTGCGGCGATCGAACCCGATGCGCCGGTCCTTGAGCCGGAGGCGCCAACCTTGGAGCCTGAGCCCCAGATATTCGAACCCGAAGGTGACGCGGATCAGGATGCCGCACTACCATCATCAACAGTCTTCACCTTGGCGGATGACATGGACACGCCGACACAGGCCGTTCCCTATGGCTTTTTTGATGGGGCTGCTGCCGGTGACGCCTTGAAAGGGCATGGTAAGGCAAAATAACAGGCATCCCGAGTTACGGTAATTGATATGGATTGTTCCTGGGGAAGGGAGGCGTTTCGCCTCCTTTTTTATTGTTTGCAATGTGTTATGTTAATTAAAAAGCAATTTAAATTGTATTTTAGATAAAATTTAATCTTTTTGTTTTGTTGTTTTAATGTGGGGCGGATATAAGGCGAGATGAGGGATAGGTCTGGCGACCGGCCGTTGGCTGGTTTCTTTGGCTGGGCTGTCCGCGAAACGAAAGTTAGAAGAGAGAAAGGTTGTCAGCATGGCTGTTACACCGGAAGGCAACGAGACAAACGCCACCCCTGTGGACCAGAACCCGGGTCAGGGTCATGCGGGGCAGTCGCCTTTTGCCGTTGCGTCGGACAACCTGGCGGAACTGTTGGCGCGTGCGATCGTTGTCGGGCATCCGGATGTCGGTGGCGAAGACACCTATGTCATTGAACCCGGCCAGCCGCTGAAGTTCACCTTCTCTCTTGATGATGTTCAGATCATTCAGGCGGATGGCGATATCATTCTTGCCTTTGATGATGGCGGTCAGGTCACCTTTACCACGATGGTGGCGGCTGCTTTTTCCGATAATCCGCCGGTATTGCTGATGCCAGATGGTCAGGCCCTCTCTGCGGAGGTTCTGTTGGACAAGGCCATGGACATCAGCCAGTTGGCCGAGGGGTTGGCGGGTCTGGAAACTGCGTCCGGCCCTGCAAGTGGCGCACCTGCAACCAATTACGCTGAAACACTTGGTGGTTTTGGCGAAGGCGGTTTTGGTGACGTTCCTCCGTTGCCACCCGTGAACGTCGTAAGTTCCTTGGGAACAGTTCCGCCGCTGCGGGGATTTAATGACGGCGGCGATAGCGGCAGCGGTGGCAATAATGGCGGTGGCGACAACGGTGGCCTGGGGCCGCTTCCGCCCCTGCCTGCTGTGATTGCTGGTGATGACAGCGGAAGTGTTACAGAAGACAACGTCCTCAAGGTCGGCGGCAATTTGACCGTGACGGACCAGAATGCCGGGGAAGCCGTTTTTGACGGGGTTTCAGAGCCCGGTAAATATGGTCTTCTCACCATCACCGAAGACGGTGCCTGGGAATACAGCCTGAACAACGACGCAACCGCGATCCAGCAGTTGCCGGAAGGCCAGACGCTGACCGACACGGTGACTGTTCAGTCCGCCGACGGTACGACCCACGAAATTACGATCACGATCACTGGCACCAACGATGTGCCGGTGATTACCGGCGATGTGGCTGGCAGCGTGGCCGAAGACACAACGCTGACCACCAGCGGCACGCTGACTGGCGACGATGTGGACCTGAATGAGGATGGCTTCCAGCCGCAGACGGATACTGCCGGTGACTACGGCAATTTCTCCATCGACGCGGACGGCAACTGGACCTACGACCTGACCGCCAATGACGACCCCGCCATCCAGGGACTGGGTGTCGGTGACAGCCTGACGGAAACTTTCACGGTTATCTCCAAGGACGGCACGGCGACCGAGACGGTTACCGTGACCATCGAAGGCACCAATGATGCGCCGGTTGTTGCGCCCGTCAACGAGGATAACGTGGATGACGGCACGGCGGTCTTCTCCGTGGCCGAAGATAATTCACTGATTATCACTTCTGCCGATTTGCTGGCGAACAGCTCCGATGTGGACGGTGATGATCTGTCGGTTGTGAACTTGCAGGCGGACAACGGCACCCTTGTCGATAATGGTGACGGTACCTGGACTTTCACGCCGGGTGAAAATTTCAATGGCAAGGTTAACCTGACCTTTGGCGTCAACGACGGTCATGTGACAACCGACGCCACGGGCACAATCCGCGTAACACCGGTTGCGGACGCGGCGGAGATCAGTGGTGCCGACACGGGAGGCACGGTCGAAGACACAACACTGACGGCCTCCGGGAGTCTTGCTGTTGTCGACCCCGATACAGGCGAGAGCTTCGTCCAGCCGCAGACGGATACGGCAGGCGACTATGGCAATTTCTCCATCGATGCCGACGGCAACTGGACCTACGACCTGACCGGCAACGACAGTGACATTGTTCAAGGTCTGGGCGAGGGTGAGACGTTAACCGAGGTCTTCACGGTTCGGTCCCTGGATGGTACCGAACATGATGTGACCGTCACCATCGAAGGCACCAACGATGCGCCGGTAGTCTCCGGTCCGATTGCCGACAACATGGATGAGGATGGCGGTTCGATCACCTTCACCAGTGATGATCTGCTGGCGAATGTCTCCGATGTGGATGTGAACGACACGCATACGGTCTCCAACGTGCAGGTTGATGGCGGCGCCATTGTCGACAACGGCGATGGCACCTGGACCTTCACACCGGATGAGAATTTCAACGGCGAGGTCAATCTGACCTACGACGTGAGCGATGGTACGGCCACCGTTCCGGCCAGCGGTACGATCACGGTGAATGCGGTTGCCGATGCGGCCCAGATCAGCGGCGACGATACCGGTGCGACCGTTGAGGATACGACGCTGACGGCCACGGGCAGCCTTGCTGTTGCCGACCCGGATGCCGGTGAGGCAGTCTTCAATACCGACCCGGTCAACGGCACCTATGGCTCGCTGACGATCACCGAAGGTGGCGACTGGGAATACAGCCTGAACAATGATGCGGCCGCGATCCAGGCGCTGCCCGCCGGTGAGCAACTGACCGATACGGTTACGGTGACCTCCGCCGACGGCACGGAGCACGACATCACCATCACGATCACCGGGACCAACGATGTGCCGGAGATCACCGGCGATGCTGCCGGTTCGGTCGCTGAGGACGCCTCGACACTGACTACCAGCGGTACGCTGACCGCAGCCGATACGGATACGGGCGAAAGCTTTGTTCAGCCGCAAACGGATACGGCAGGCGACTATGGGAACTTCTCCATCGATGCGGATGGTAACTGGACCTACGACCTGACCGCCAACGACGATCCCACCATCCAGGGACTGGGCGTAGGTGACAGCCTGACGGAAAGCTTCACTGTTACGTCCCAGGACGGCACGGCCACCGAGACGGTGACCGTCACCATCGAAGGCACGAATGATGCGCCGGTTGTCTCCGGTCCGATTGCCGACAACATGGATGAGGACAGCGGCTCCATCACCTTCACCAGTGACGATCTGCTGGCGAATGTCTCTGACGTGGATGTGAACGACACGCACACGGTCTCCAACGTGCAGGTCGATGGCGGCGCCATTGTCGACAACGGCGACGGCACCTGGACTTTCACACCGGATGAGAATTTCAACGGCGAGGTCAATCTGACCTACGACGTGAGTGATGGCACGGCCACTGTTCCGGCCTCCGGCACAATCACCGTTGATGCGGTTGCCGATGCGGCCCAGATCAGCGGCGACGATACCGGTGCGACCGTTGAGGATACGACGCTGACGGCGACGGGCAGCCTTGCGGTTGCAGACCCGGATGCAGGCGAAGCAGTGTTCAACACCGATCCGGTCAACGGCACCTATGGCAGTCTGACGATCACCGAAGGTGGCGACTGGGAATACAGCCTGAACAACGACGCGGCAGCGATCCAGGCGCTGCCCGCCGGTGAGCAACTGACCGATACGGTTACGGTGACCTCCGCCGACGGCACGGAGCACGACATCACCATCACGATCACCGGGACCAACGATGTGCCGGAGATCACCGGCGATGCTGCCGGTTCGGTCGCTGAGGACGCCTCGACACTGACTACCAGCGGTACGCTGACCGCAGCCGATACGGATACGGGCGAAAGCTTTGTTCAGCCGCAAACGGATACGGCAGGCGACTATGGCAATTTCTCCATCGATGCCGACGGCAACTGGACCTACGACCTGACCGCCAATGATGATCCGGCAGTCCAAGGCTTGGGTGAAGGTGAGAGCCTGACAGAGACCTTCACCGTCACCTCCCAGGATGGCACGGCGACCGAGACGGTGACCGTCACCATCGAAGGCACGAATGATGCACCGGTTGTCTCCGGCATGGTTACAGAGACCATGGACGAGGATGGTGGTTCGATCACCTTTACCAGTGATGATCTGCTGGCGAATGTCTCTGACGTCGATGTGAACGACACGCACACGGTCTCCAACGTGCAGGTCGATGGTGGCGCCATTGTCGACAACGGCGATGGCACCTGGACCTTCACACCGGATGAGAATTTCAACGGAGAGGTCAACCTGACCTATGACGTGAGCGATGGCACGGCCACCGTTCCGGCCAGCGGTACGATCACGGTGAATGCGGTTGCCGATGCGGCCCAGATCAGCGGCGACGATACCGGTGCGACCGTTGAGGATACGACGCTGACGGCCACGGGCAGCCTTGCTGTTGCCGACCCGGATGCCGGTGAGGCAGTCTTCAACACCGACCCGGTCAACGGCACCTATGGCTCGCTGACGATCACCGAAGGTGGCGACTGGGAATACAGCCTGAACAACGACGCGGCAGCGATCCAGGCGCTGCCCGCCGGTGAGCAACTGACCGATACGGTTACGGTGACCTCCGCCGACGGCACGGAGCACGACATCACCATCACGATCACCGGCACCAACGACGTGCCCCAGATCACCGGTGATGTGGCTGGCAGTGTTGCTGAAGACGCCACGACTCTCAGCACCAGCGGGACACTGACCGCAGCCGATACGGATACAGGCGAAAGCTTCGTCCAGCCGCAAACCGACACCGCAGGTGACTATGGCAATTTCTCCATCGATGCCGACGGCAACTGGACCTACGACCTGACCGCCAATGACGATCCGGCGGTTCAGGGTCTGGGCGTAGGTGACAGCCTGACGGAAAGCTTCACTGTTACGTCCCAGGACGGCACGGCCACCGAGACGGTGACCGTCACCATCGAAGGCACGAATGATGCGCCGGTTGTCTCCGGTCCGATTGCCGACAACATGGACGAGGATGGCGGTTCGATTACCTTCACCAGTGACGATTTGCTGGCGAATGTCTCCGACGTTGATGTCAATGACACGCACACGGTCAGCAATGTTCAGGTCGATGGCGGCGCCATTGTCGACAACGGCGATGGCACCTGGACCTTCACGCCGGACGAGAATTTCAACGGCGAGGTCAATCTGACCTACGACGTGAGCGATGGTACGGCCACTGTTCCGGCCTCCGGCACAATCACCGTTGATGCGGTTGCCGATGCGGCCCAGATCAGCGGCGACGATACCGGTGCGATCGTTGAGGATACGACGCTGACGGCGACGGGCAGCCTTGCGGTTGCAGACCCGGATGCAGGCGAAGCAGTGTTCAACACCGATCCGGTCAACGGCACCTATGGCTCGCTGACGATCACCGAAGGTGGCGACTGGGAATACAGCCTGAACAACGACGCGGCAGCGATCCAGGCGCTGCCCGCCGGTGAGCAACTGACCGATACGGTTACGGTGACCTCCGCCGACGGCACCACCCATGACGTCACCATCACGATCACCGGCACCAACGACGTGCCGCAGATCACCGGTGACGCTGCCGGTTCGGTCGCTGAGGACGCCTCGACACTGACTACCAGCGGTACGCTGACCGCAGCCGATACGGATACGGGCGAAAGCTTTGTTCAGCCGCAAACGGATACGGCAGGCGACTATGGGAACTTCTCCATCGATGCGGATGGTAACTGGACCTACGACCTGACCGCCAACGACGATCCCACCATCCAGGGACTGGGCGTAGGTGACAGCCTGACGGAAAGCTTCACTGTTACGTCCCAGGACGGTACGGCAACCGAGACGGTGACTGTCACCATCGAGGGCACCAATGACGCGCCGGTTGTGGCACCCGTCAACGCGGATAATGAGGACGATGGCACGGCTGTCTTCTCCATGGCGGAAGATCACACGCTGACCATCACCTCTGCGGATCTGCTGGCGAATAGTTCGGACGTGGATGGGGATGACCTGTCGGTTGTGAACCTGCAGGCGGATAATGGCACTGTTGTCGATAATGGCGATGGTACCTGGAGCTTTACGCCGGGCGAGAATTTCAATGGCAAGGTGAACCTGACTTTTGGTGTCAATGACGGTCATGTAACGACTGATGCCAATGGGACGATCCGGGTAACGCCTGTGGCGGATATGCCGACGGTCACCACGGCGGAAGCGACCGGCGTGGAGGATCATGCTGTTGATCTCAACGTTGGTGCGGAACTGACCGACGGGTCGGAGGCCCTGACGGTGACGATCAGCGGCGTGCCGGACGGCGCGACCCTTACGGGCGGGATCGACTTGGGCGGCGGCGTCTGGAGTGTCGATCCAGGCCAACTCGACAGCCTCAAGCTGAACCCGCCGACGGATTTCTCCGGCGAGATCGAAATGACGCTGCATGCGACCAGTACGGAATCCAACGGTGACAGCAAGACCGCAACCGACAGTTTCAAGGTCTATGTTGCGCCGGATGCCGATGCGTTGAGCCTGAATGTTGCGGATGTAACCGCAGATACGGGCCCGGCTATGGGCACGGACGCCAGCGAAGTGATCACCGGTACGCAAGGGGCGGATGCGCTCTATGGCGGTGGTGGCGATGATGTCATCGTATCCTACGGTGGTGGTGACTATGTGGTCGGCGACGAAAGCGGCGTTGGCGGCAACTTCACAGCCGACCTTTCCATTGCTGCGGATGGCGGTGACAGCGACGGCTCCGAAGTCCTGACGGTCACGATTGACGGTTTGCCGGATGGGGCGAGCCTGTCCGCCGGGACTCAGCAGCCGGACGGAAGCTGGCACCTGAGCACGGCTGATCTTGCCGGGTTGTCTGTCAGCGGTCCGGCAGGGGCCGGAGATTTCGACCTGACGGTTACCCTGACCACGGTCGACAGCGAAAGTGACCGCGGCGGCACAGATACCGACAGCGTTAGCAAAACCATTCATGTCTCTGTTGAAGGGGGCGCAGGCGAGGCCGGTGTTGCTGGTGCGGACAATATCTCGACCGGATCGGGCGATGACACTGTTTATGGTGACTATACAACGGTCAGCCAGGACGCCAGTGAAGGCGGTCGGGGCGATGTGATCAGCACGGGTGCCGGTGATGACTTCGTGGTTGGTGGCCTGGGGGCTGACAATATCAGCACCGGTGCCGACGATGATATTGTCTATGGCGACCGTTATGGCACGGACTGGACCGGTGCACAGGCGGCCCATGAATCCAGCAAGGACGGTGGCGACAACATCAATACCGGGTCCGGCGATGACACTGTCTATGCCATGGGTGGTGACGATAATGTCACTGCCGGTGACGGGAATGATACGGTCTATGCCGGTGACGGTTCGGATACGGTCCACGGCGGTGACGGCAATGATATGATTGTCGGTGATACGACGGCTGTTGCCAGCCCGGAACCGGCGGCTATCACCAGTATCACCGCCAATGTGGCGATGAGTGGCCGGGGCACGGCAGGGACCTTCCGCGTTTTCGTGAATGGCGAATATGCCGGTACTTACCAGACCGACGTGAAGAAAACCCATGATGGTGACAGTGACGCGATTTCCATCGACGGCCTGCACCTTCAGCCCGGCACGGAGCCGACGATCACTATTATTCCCGTGGCGGACAAATCGCAGATCTGGGTCGACAGCATCGAGGTCGGCGGCAAGGTCTATGAGGCGGAAACGGATGCGACATATACCCATGCCAAGGAAATGGGTGACTATGTCAAACTGCAGCACGGCGGGTCGATCACCTTCACCGTTGGCGATGATGCCTTCACGAGCGCTGGTGGGGCCGGTGGCCAGGATGCGGTCGCCAATGATGACCAGCTTTACGGCGGGTCGGGCAATGACGTGATCTTCGGTGATACCGGCGATCTGGGTGAAACAACAGGGGGCAACGACCGGGTTGATGGCGGCGCTGGCGATGACCGGCTTTATGGCGAAGGCGGCAATGATACGGTTGTCGGCGGCACGGGCCGCGACTGGATTTCAGGCGGTGCGGACAATGGTCATGTGACGGTAAGCGCCACGGAAATTACCCTGCATTTCCAATCGTCTGATGCCGGTTACGACAACAGCTTCGGCTATTTCATCATGGATGAAGATGGAAACCCGACGATCGGCCAGGTCCTCTGGACAGATGTCAATGACGGCGGCAGCGAGACAATCGACCTGAACGGCATTGACCCGGCGAATATCGGCTATTTCATCATCCCGGATGGCGATAACCAGAACAGCGGTTTCTGGGATGGGGCGGAAGTCACCTTCCATCAGAATGGTGACGGAGAATGGACCGCCTATCTGAACGGACAACCCCTGGATGGGCAGGGTGCACCGGCCTATTTCAGCGGTGACGGCAGTCTGAACCCGGATGGCATGGTCCATGTCAATATAGGTGACGACGGTCAGATTTCCTTCGAAGACCTCTATGGCGGCGGTGACAGTGACTTTAACGATGTCGTGATGGGGTCGGAAACCACCCAGGAAGTGACGGATAGCGCCAACGGCGATCACCTTTGGGGTGGCGAGGAAGGCGGCCACGAGGTTTCGGTTTCCGATCAGCTTCTGGAAACTGGTGAGGTTGCCAGTGACCACGATGCGACCGGCGCGGATCAGGCCTATCTCTCAAGCCATGGGATTTTGTCCGATGGCGGGGTCGAGGCGGGGCAGGTGTTGAGCATCTGGAACGCGGGCGATGAGGAAAACAGCAGCTACCGCATTAGTTGGGGCGATGGCGATTATCGCTATGTCACGGTCGAGGCCGGCAAGGAAACCTATGTCCTGATGGATGGCCATGATGCTGGAATGGCCTATACCCTGGAGGCGGCCGATGGTAATGGCGGCTGGGAAGACGTCAGCACGGTTGTGTCCGGCAGCGACTATGACAGCAGCCTGAACTCGACCATGGTCAATGTTATGGGCGATGGGGAACAGGATGTCTTCTTCTTCAAGGAAGGCGATGGTTTCGATACCATCCATGACTTTGAGGTGGGCGTCGACCAACTGGTGATCAGTGGCTATGACGCGGACGATATGTCCTTCCACACCGATGGGAATGATACCGTGATCACGTTGGGTGATCAGGGCGATGGTCTGAGGCTGATCGGTGTCGATGCATCGGATATCACCGGGGATGACAATGTTGCCCACTATGATGCCGATACCAACCATGACGGGTCGTTGAGCGTTGATGAGGTCGTCGACATGCGTGAGCAGATTTTTGATGACAGCGGCCAGAGCGACGCGCCGGATGCCCATGACACCAGCATCGTATTCGTTGCGCCGGTGGAACCGGGCCTGAACCCAGAGAACAATGGGGAAGACCCGCCGCAATCCTGATAAAGGCAAAAGAAAATAAAAACGGCGGTCATGATTGGCCGCCGTTTTATTACAATAAATTTAATTAAAACTGTGATAAGTCATGGTTGCCTGTCTGGCTTTTCTTGTTTTTGTTTGGGATCGCCGGAAATTTTGGATTATTTTCAAGGGGCTCGTTTTTTCTCGTGACTGAGAAAGGTGTAACTTTGGCGCAAGACGATATCGCGCAACCGAAAAAGGCCACTGCCAGGAAACCGGCGGCCCGAGGTAAGTCCCAGAAGGCTGCCAGCTCCCAGAAGGCCGACGCGCCTGAAACTGATGATGGAATTCTGGCGTCGCCGCCGGTGATGGCGGATCGGAATGCCGGGAAAGGTCCACGGGACCTGCTGCGCGCGGATCTACAGGAAATCACCAAGGAACTGGATCGCGAAAGCCGCGAGGCCGTGCTTGAAGAGCGCAGTGGCCGCGATACTGTCTTTGACCGCCGGGCACCGCAAGAAAAGACCGACGGTGCCGAAGTCGAAGGCGCGCCGAATGGTGAGGATCGCCGCGGGCATGGACCCAGTTGGCATGTCCGCCCCACACCCACGCTGCATGATGATCCGTTGCTGGGCTGTCTGACCATTCTTTGCAATTTGTTGGACCGGCCCATGTCGGCGGATGCGTTGACGGCGGGGCTTCCCCTGGACGACGGTCACCTGACCCCGGACCTGTTTGTGCGCGCCGCTGGCCGTGCCGGTATCACGGCGCGGATGCAGCAGTATAATCTTGATGCGATATCCCGGCTGACATTGCCCTGTGTGCTGTTGCTGAAAGGCCAGCGCGCGGCAGTGCTGACCCATCTGAAACACGGGGAAAAGGCGACCATCCTGTTGCCGGAAATGGGCGGCGGCAGCCGGGAGGTCAGCTATAGCGAACTGGCGGAAGAATATATCGGTTACGCCCTGTTCGCCCGGCCGGAATTCCTCTACGACAGCCGTGCGGAGGAAGAGCGGGTCGAGGACCCCCGGGGATGGTTCTGGGCGACGCTTTTCAAATCCTGGCCGGTCTATGCCGAAGTTGTGCTGGCCGCCCTGCTGATCAACATGTTTGTGATCGCCAGTCCGCTTTTCGTCATGAATGTTTATGACCGTGTCGTCCCTAACTTTGCAGAAGAGACACTGTGGGTTCTGGCGATTGGCGTGGTGATGGTCTTCAGCTTTGATTTCCTGCTGAAGCTGTTGCGAAGTTATCTGGTGGATGTGGCGGGCAAGACCGCCGATACGCGGATTGCCGCCCGATTGTTCCAGCAGATGCTGGGAATGAAAATGCCCTATCGTCCGCAATCAGCGGGGGCATTGGCCAACTCCATGAGGGAGTTTGAGAACCTTCGGGAATTCTTCACTTCCTCGACGTTGACCACGGTAATTGACCTGCCCTTCATCTTCCTGTTCCTGGGCATCGTTTATATCGTGGGCAATATCTATATTGTCCTCGTTCCGGCCAGCGTCGTTGTCATGGTCGTCATCGTCGGGCTGATCATGCAGATTCCCATGCGCAGGGTCACGCAGGAAACCCACCGTGAAGCCCAGCAGAAACACGCTATCCTGGTTGAGGCGATCAGCGGGATTGAGACCATCAAGCTCACCGGTGCCGAGGGCCGGATGCAGCGTGCCTGGGAAATCTTCGTCAACAAGACCGCCCGGTCCGCCATGCTGGCGACACGCTGGTCGCAGGTGGCCATGCTTTTCTCCGGAACGGCGATGCAGATGGTGACGGTCGGTGTGGTCGTTGTCGGTGTCTATCAAATCCAGGCTGGTGAGATGACGGTGGGCGCTCTTGTCGCCTGTACCATTCTCTCAGGCCGCGCACTGGCGCCCCTGTCGCAGATTGCCGGGATTGCCACGCGCTTCCATCAGGCCCGCCAGTCTCTGGAGGCCCTGGACCAGATGATGAAGACGCCGGTGGAACGGCCAAAAGGGCGTAACTTCGTCAGCCGCCCCAATTTTGCTGGCAATATTGAATTCAAGAATGTTTCCTTCACCTATCCCGGCGCGCAGACCGAGGCGTTGACGGATGTCAGTTTCTCTATTGAGGCAGGAGAGAAGGTCGGCATTATCGGTCGGATCGGCTCCGGCAAAAGCACCCTGGAACGCCTGATCATGGGGCTCTACGATCCGACGGAGGGCGCCGTCATGATCGACGGTACCGACACACGCCAGTTGGACCCGGCGGACCTGCGACGCAATGTCGGTGTCGTGGCGCAGGATGTCTATCTCTTCTTCGGGTCGGTGAAAGACAATATCGCGCTTGGCGCGCAGGGCGTTGACGATGCCTCCATCCTCCGGGCATCGCGAATTTCGGGGGTTGAGGAATTTGCCTCCAAACATCCCCTGGGGCTGGATATGCCGGTCGGCGAGCGCGGGGCGAATCTGTCCGGCGGCCAGCGTCAGGCGGTCTCTGTTGCCAGGGCCCTTTTGTTGCAGCCGCCGATCCTGATGCTGGATGAACCGACCAGCTCTATGGATAACACGACAGAAAGCCGCTTCAAGGCGCGCCTGAATACAATTCTTGGCAACAAGACGCTGCTGATGGTGACCCACCGCAGTTCATTGCTGAACCTGGTGGACCGGTTGATCGTGATGGATGGCGGCCGGGTTGTCGCCGACGGGCCGAAGGCGGATGTCATGGAAGCCCTGGCCAGTGGCCGCATTCAGACGGCCAAGGTATAGCGCGGGCTGCAAGTGTAAGGATCAATCGCGAAAATGAGCGAAAATCGAAGCTGGGAAAAGGATATCGCAGACAGCGAGATGGGCGCGTTTGCCGGTCGCGGGGTCAGCCGCGTTGCGCATCTGCTGCTTTTTTCCATTGTTCTCGTGTTCACGGTCTTCTTTGGCTGGGCCTATGTGGCAGAGGTAGACGAAGTCACCCGTGGTCAGGGCAAGATCATTCCCAGTGGCCAGACCAAGACGGTGCAGCATCTGGAAGGCGGCATTATCTCCGATATTCTGGTGACCGAGGGGCAGAATGTTAAGAAGGGCGAAGTCCTGCTTCGTATCGAGAATACGACTGCCGAATCCAATCTGCAGGAAAAGCGGAAACAATATCTGAACCTGCGCGCCCAGATCGCGCGGTTGCGCGCCGAAGTGGCGGGCAAGGAAGATATCACCTTCGACAGTGATGTTTTGCAGGAAGCGCCGGGCGATGCGGAACAGGAACAGCATCTGTTCGAGGCGCGCCGCTCGCAGTTGGCGCAACAGGTCCGAATCCTCTCTAACCAGCGCAAGCAGAAACAGCAGGAACTGCAGGAGATGACGGCGCGGGTCAACCAGCTCCGTAAGAGCAAGGCCATCACCCAGAAGGAAATGAACCTGCTGAAACCGCTGGTGGAACAGGGTGTCGCTCCCAAGCTTGATTTGCTGCGGGTGGAACAGAAGGTACAGGACCTGAATGCCAGCATCAGCGGTGTCGAGGTCGCCATCCCGCGAACACGCACCCAATTGGCCGAAGCGGCAGGTCGTATCGAGGAAAAGAAACAGTCCTTCCGCACGGAAGCGCAGGAAAAGCTGAACGAGGCATCCGTTGCGGCCTCCCGTCTGGAGGAAGAGATTATCGCCGGGACGGACCGGGTCGTGCGAACGGATGTACGCTCTCCGGTCCATGGGACGGTGAAGCAGATTATGAATAATACCGTCGGCGGCGTTGTCCGCCCGGGGGATGATCTGGTCGAAATCGTACCGTCGGAAGATACGCTGTTGGTGGAGGCCCGCATTCGTCCTGCGGACCGGGCACAGCTTTGGCCGGGTTTGCCTGCTGTGGTCAAGGTCAGTGCCTATGACTATTCGATCTATGGCGGGCTCAAAGCGACCCTGACGGATATCAGCCCCGACACCATTACCGATGAACAGGGGGAGACCTATTACCGCATCCGCCTGCGCACGGAGGACAACAGTCTGGGTGAAGATAAACCGATCCGCGCTGGTATGACTGCACAGGTGGATATCCTGACCGGCCGCAAAACGGTTCTGGACTATCTGTTGAAGCCGATCCGCAAAGGCATGGAAAACGCGCTTCGGGAGCGTTAAGCTTTCTGCTGTGGGGCCGTGATCTTCGGCCCCGAAAAACAGGAGGGTAAGATGGTCTGGGTCCTGATCATTACCATTTTGAGTTCCGGTACGTCGGATACCTATTCAATACCGTATAAGACCGAAGCCTTGTGCGAGAGCGGCCGGGCAGCCTATGTGGAGCAATTCAACCGCAGCCCGGTTTCTTCGCACCGCGCGGTGGTCGTCTGTTCAAAAGTTCAGTAAAGGCGTTGTTGAGAGGGTGTTTGCATGGGTAGTCGTGGTGATCTGACGGCCGATATCGGTCGGCTGAATGCTTTTATTGACCCCGATATGGAGCTGAGCTGGACCCGGGAAGGAATGCTGGCGGGGCGGACATGCGCGGTGAAGGATATCTTTGATATCGAGGGACAGGTCACCGGTTTCGGCAATCCCGCCTGGCGGGCGACGCATGGTCCGGCCCGCGATACGGCAGCCTGCCTGGAACGGCTTCTCATGGATGGCGTGCGCCTTCGTGGGCGCGCCCATATGGATGAGTTGGCCTATTCCCTGAATGGAGAGAATTTTCATTACGGCACACCATTGAATCCCAATGCGCCGGGCCGTATTCCAGGTGGCAGCAGCAGCGGCTCTGCCACGGCTGCTGCGGCGGGCGTCGTCGACTTTGCGTTGGGCACGGATACCGGTGGGTCTGTGCGGGTTCCTGCATCCTATTGTGGCCTCTACGGGCTGCGCACTACGCATGACCGGATCTCCCGGCAGGGTGTTATCCCGCTGGCGCAGAGCTTTGACACGGTTGGCTGGTTTGCCCGAGACCCTGATCTGATGGAGCGGGTCGGACGCGTGTTATTCGTGAATTGGAAAGTCGATGATCCGGCCAATTACGAATTGGCCCTGCCGATGGACTTCTGGGCCCTGGCCGACAGTGAAACGGCAGCGGCCTTGCAGTCCGGCGTGGAGGCCCTGCAGCGTTTGATGGGAGAGGCGATTACCTTCGACCTGTCGGGGGATGAGGCCCTGGAAGACTGGTTCATGCCGTTCCGTGTCTGCCAGGGGCGTGAAATCTGGAAAAATCACGGGGCCTGGGTTGAGGCGAATAATCCCGAATTCGGCCCCGGACTGGGGGAACGCCTGCATTGGACCTCGACCATCACGGAAGCCCAGTGGGCAGAGGCCAATGCCCTTCGTCAGAACATTGCCGACAAGACTAACCGGTTGTTGAAAACCAGGACGGTCCTCGTCATTCCGACCGCACCGGGCCCCGCGCCGGAAAAGGGACAGGATGCCGCGGCCCTGGAATCCTTCCGCTATCGTGCTCTTCAGTTGACCGGGATCGCAGGCCTGTCCGGTGTGCCGCAAATCTCCCTGCCTTTGGGGAAGGTTGACGGCTGTCCGGTCGGGCTGTCGCTGATCGCGGCCAAGGGGTGTGATGAGCTGCTGTTGACCATTGCCGCCCGGCTGGCCGGGGCAGCTCCCAATGGACTGGCATCCTTGCGGGTGTGACCGCAAGGACTGCTGCGGATCAAACGTCGTAGCTGATCAGCGCCTCAAACGGAATATCAAGGCCGTCGCGACCGCCAAGGCCGTTCAGCTCGATAATGCAGGCCGCGCCGCAAACATTGCCGCCGACCTTGCGGATCAATTCAACGGAAGCCTGCAGGGTGCCGCCCGTGGCAAGCAGGTCATCCAGGATGACGACCTTCTGGCCGGGCTGGATGGCATCTGCCTGGATTTCAACCGTATCCGTGCCGTATTCCAGGTCATAGACATGGGCGATGGTGTCACCCGGCAGCTTGCCTTTCTTGCGCACCATGGTGAAGCCCACATCAAGCTCCAGTGCCAAGGGGGCGGCTGTCAGAAAACCACGGGATTCGATGCCGACCAGCAGGTCCGGTTCCCAGCGGCGTATGATTTCAGAGAGGCTTTCGATGCAATGCCGCCATGCCTCTGCATGACCTAACAATGTTGAAATATCATAGAAAAGAATACCCGGTTTTGGGAAATCGGGTACTGTACGGATATGGTCTTTAAGGTCCATCGGGATTAACATCCTTTAGATAATGCATTGGTCCATAATTTAGAGGCCACAGGCGCAGGTTGCAATCGGCCTGTTTATGGGCGCGGTATGTGGAGACAGAGGTTTGGTGGAACGGGATTCCGACCAGTGACAGGTGAATGCGGATGGTTGCGTCTGGAAGGTGAGGGCGCACAGACGGTACTGGTGGCAGGCGGCGTTTGGACGGTTCGATACGGGGCGGCGCTGGAGAAAGCAGTGGAGTCTGCCTTGCGACCGGAGGGGGACACCTGCCGTCTCGATCTGACGGGCATTTCCAGCATGGACACGACCGGCGCGATGCTGTTGCAGCGAGTGGCATCTACATTAAGGGATGTGGACTGGGATGGACTGTTGGGCGATTTGCCCGAACGGTTCCGTCCGCTGCTGGTGCTTGCGCGTCGGGCGGCGGAAGACGCGCCCGCGGAGATTACCTACCCGCCCCGTGGCAGTTGGATCGGTTTGGTGGAACGCCTGGGACGGGCAACGGTGGAGGCCGCCAAGGAAGGGCGGGACCTCCTGAATTTCCTCGGCATGGTAACGGTCACCTTCGGGCAGGCCCTTCTGCATCCCAAACGATTGCGGCCCAAGGCGCTGATTACGCAGATCGAACAGACGGGCTTGAACGCGATGCTGATCGTGGGGCTGTTGCAGTTCCTGATCGGGGTGGTGCTGACCTATCTGATGGCGGACCAGTTCAAGAAATTCGGGGCAGAAGTGCTGACCGTCAACCTGATCGGCCTGACGGTCCTGCAGGAGGCGGGTGTTCTGATCACCGCGATCCTGCTGGCAGGCCGGTCCGGGTCCGCCTTTACTGCCCAGATCGGCACCATGAAGGTGAACGAAGAGGTTGATGCGATGCTGACCCTGGGGTTGGACCCGGTGGAGGTTCTGGTTCTGCCGCGTATCCTGGCCCTGCTAATCACTCTGCCGTTGCTGACATTCTTTGCGGATATATGCGGTATTCTGGGCGGGGCGGTTTCCGCCATGCTGGCCCTGGATATCTCTGTCAGCCAGTTTCTCCGCCAATTGCATGATGCGGTAACGGTCAAGGACTTCCTGATAGGCATGGTGAAGGCGCCTGTCCACGCGGTGATCATTGCGCTGGTGGGATGTTATGAGGGCCTCAAGGTTCAGCGCAGCGCGGAAAGTGTGGGCAAGCTGACCACCAAATCGGTGGTGGAATCCATCGTTCTGGTGATTGTGGCAACCGCCGTCTTCTCGGTGCTCTTTTCCATTCTGGGGATACGCTGATGGCAGAGCAGCAGCCAAAAGACAGTGTGATTTGCATCCGTGGGCTGAAGAACCAGTTCGGCCGTCAGGTGGTGCATGAGGGGCTGGACCTGGATGTCCGGCGTGGCGAGGTGCTGGGCGTGGTCGGTGGCTCCGGGACGGGTAAATCTGTATTGCTTCGGACCATTATCGGGCTGCAACGACCGACGGCGGGCCGGATCGAATTGTTGGGTGAGGACGTCTGGTCCCTGTCCGTGCGGGCGAAGGAAACCTTGCGAACCCGTGTCGGGGTATTGTTTCAGGATGGGGCGCTGTTTTCCTCGCTCACCGTGGCGGAGAATATCCAGGCGCCCTTGCGGGAACATATGAACCTGCCGCCGAGGCTGCTGGACGAGATTGCTTCCCTGAAGATTGCGATGGTCGGTCTGCCGCAGGACGCCGCCGGTAAACTGCCGTCGCAACTGTCGGGCGGGATGCGTAAAAGGGCGGGACTGGCGCGGGCGCTGGCGCTCGACCCGGAGGTGCTGTTCCTGGACGAGCCCACAGCCGGGCTGGACCCCATCGGGGCGGCGGATTTCGACCAGTTGATCCGGGACCTGCAATCCAGTCTGGGGCTGACGGTTTTCATGGTGACCCATGACCTGGACAGCCTGGCGGCAATCTGCGACCGCATTGCGGTGTTGGTCGACCGGCGTATCCGTGTTGCAACCATGGCCGACCATATGCAGGACAAGCATCCCTGGATACAGGCCTATTTCCACGGTCCCAGGGCACGGGCGGTGGCCGGAATGAGTAACGGGGGATAGAAATATGGAAACCAGGGCGAATTACATTGTGGTCGGGTCTTTTGTTCTGGCCATTCTCGTGGGGCTGGTTGCCTCTGTCGTCTGGCTGGCAGACGTGGATGTGGACCGCAAGGTCCAGGCCTATGACATCTTTTTCGAAGGTTCCGTCACGGGGCTGCAGGTGGGTAATACCGTGCGTTACAGCGGTGTACCGGTCGGTGTTGTGACCGATATCGGCATCAACAAGGATAATGTCGAACAGGTCCGCGTGACGATCGAAGTGCCGGATGATACGCCGATCAAGGAAGACACCGTTGCCAGTCTTGAATATCAGGGGCTGACCGGTGTCGGCTATGTGGATTTACGCGGTGGCACGAATGAGGCCCCCTTGTTGCGCAAGACGGCAGGCCAGGAACATCCGGTCATTGCCTCACGTCCCTCGCAGTTGCAGGCCGTCTTTGATCAGGCCCCGGAACTGATCAACCGTTTCATTGCCCTGGTGGATCGCGCCAACATGATCCTGCGCCCGGAAAACCAGCAGAATGTGACCAATGCGCTCGCCAATGTGAATGAGTTTACCGGTGCGCTGAAGGACAGTTCCACCGACCTGCAATCGGTGCTGGCGGAGGCCTCCAGCACAATGGTTGCCCTGCGCAACGCCAGTGCGGAAGCCGAGAAAATCATGAAGTCCTTCGCCGGGCGCAGCGACAGGATTGCACAGGATGTGGAGGCCACGATCGGTGAAGGTCGCGCCCTGATTGCCGACGCGCAGGTTATGACGCAGGATATTTCCAAGGCGGCGAAGGCGGCGGAACCGACCCTGAAAACTGCCGATGCCACGCTGCAGGAGTTTGGCGGGCTGGCGGCTGAACTGAAGCCGGAGGTTGGGCCGACCGCACGTTCCGCCCGCGCGACCATGGCGGAACTGAAACAGGTCACCGGCGAACTTCGCAAGGCGGCCAACAGTTTCCGCACCGCCGCCGACAGCGTGGCATCCGCCGCTGGCGAGGCGGAGGGGATTATTTCCGATAACCGGGACTCGGTCAGCCATTTTGCCGGGTCCGGCCTGATGGAATTCACCCAGCTGATGGGCGAAATGCGCACGCTGGTTGGCAGCCTGAACCGGATCACAGCGGAAATAGAACGGGACCCGGCACGGTTCTTCTTTGGGGACACGCAAAAGGGGTTTGAAGCAGAATGAGGATTTCGATGAAAAGAGCGGTGCACCTGATTCTGGCTTTCGGATTGGCCGCTTTCGTTTCGGGCTGTTCCCTGGACCTGCCGGGGTCCGGTGAGCCAGCGCGCATCTTCGTCCTGTCGCCCAAAAGCACTTTCCGCGAGGATCTGCCAGCGGTTGACTGGCAGTTGCTGATTGATACGCCGATTTCCGCCGCGGGCATTTCGTCCTCGCGGATCGCGCTTCAGCAGAACGCCCGGGAACTGGAATATTACAGCCGCGCCGCCTGGACCGATGCGTCACCCAAGCTGATCCAGACTCTATTGATCGAAAGCTTTGAAAATTCGGGCAAGATACTGGCGGTGGGCCGCCAGACCATCGGCCTGCGTTCCGACTTCCTGCTCAGCACCGAACTACGCGAATTCCAGGCGGAATATTATGACGATGCAGGCCGAACCCTGCCGAAAGGCACCCCGCCGCGCGTGCGTGTGCGCCTCAATGTGAAGCTGATCAAAATGCCGCAACGCGCGATCGTCGGCTCAGAGACGATGGAAGGCGTCGTGCGTGCGAAGAACACCGATATGGTTTCCGTCGTGCAGGCCTATGATGAAGCCCTTGGCAAGGTCCTCAAGGAAACCGTGCATTGGACGTTGCGGCAGGGGGAGAAGGTTCGCGATAGGGCCGGGCGATAGATGCCCCGCAAACTTCCCCCATTGAATGCATTGCGTGCCTTTGAGGCTTCGGCGCGGCTTGGTGGTTTTACCAGGGCAGCGGAGGAGTTGCATGTGACCCATGGCGCGGTCAGCCGTCAGATCAAACTGCTGGAGGAATATCTGGACCAGCCGGTTTTCCGGCGGTCCGGTGGGGGCGTGCAGTTGAATGCGGCGGGGCGCGAGTTTTTCGAGATGGCGCGTGACGTGCTGGACCGGGTTGAGGAAACGACGGCCCGCCTGCGTCGTCGAAGTGGGGAGCAAACGCTTTCCATCAATGTCACCGCTGCTTTTGCCGCGCTTTGGCTGATCCCGAGGCTGACGGGGTTCCAGCAGGCCTTCCCGGATATCACGGTAAATCTGATGCCCAGCCGTCGGTTCGAGGGGTTTGCACATGAAAATGCAGATATGGCGATCCGCTGGGGCACGGCCAGCTATCCGGATGCAGTGATGGAGAGACTGCTGTCGGTGGATACCTTCTGCGCCTGTTCTCCGAAGCTGCTCCTGGACGGACCATCGCTGGCGGTGCCGGAGGATTTGCGGGGGCACAAGCTGATCCATGACGATGACGGCTCTGCGTGGCGGGTCCTGCTGGCCAAGATGGGGGTGACTGATGTGGATTTGTCATATGGCTATTTCTATGCGGATTCCCTGCTGGCCCTGCAGGCGGCGGTCAATGGACAGGGGGTGATTGCCGCAGGCAGTGTGCTTGCCGCCCAGGAATTGCAGGCGGGGCGGCTGGTCCTGCCTTTTGATCATGTCCTGCGCGGGCGCAATGCCTATTATCTCTATTATCCCAAAGCCCTGTCGGATGATGCCAGGATCGTTGCCTTCCGCGACTGGATCACCCGCGAGGCGGCTGCCTATGGCGGTGAAGGCTTTGACCCCCATGACTTTCTGGCGACCAATCAAACCTGAGAAGTCTGTGAGTTAAACTCACATAGCTGGCTAGTTTTTTTCGATTGTGCGAAAAAGCATAAATTCTATACCCTAACTCAGTTTAGCCTGCCTGCCGCGGGCTTTCATGGGAATGGGATTTGCGAAAATGACGCATGTGTTTCACAGGCATACTCACAACCTGCCGCCTGTGGCCGTTAAGGGCGATGGCCCCTATATCATCGACAGTCAGGGAAAACGCTATCTGGACGCCTCCGGGGGCGCGGCGGTTTCCTGTCTGGGGCATTCCCATGCCCGTGTGATCCAGGCGATCAAGGATCAGGTGGACAAGCTGGCCTTTGCGCATACCGGCTTTTTCACGACGGAAGCTGCCGAGGAACTGGCGGATTTCCTGGTGGGGAAAGCCCCGGAGGGGATCGAACATGTCTACCTCCTGTCCGGCGGCTCCGAGGCCGTGGAAGCCTCGTTGAAGCTGGCCCGCCAGTATTTTGTCGAAAAAGGGGAGGGCCAGCGCAGGACCTTTATCGCACGCCGCCAGAGTTACCACGGCAATACGATGGGTGCGCTTGCCGTTGGCGGCAATGAATGGCGGCGTGCGCCTTTTAAACCGATCCTGGTCGATGGCGAACATGTCAGCCCCTGTTATGCCTATCGCGACCAGCGGGTCGACGAGACGGAAGAAGAATATGGCCTGCGTGTCGCCAATGAGCTGGAAGACCGTCTGCTGGCCGTCGGGCCGGAAACGGTCATTGCCTTTGTGGCGGAACCGGTGGTCGGGGCCACGGCGGGGGCGCTTGCACCGGTGCCGGGTTATTTCAAACGCATCCGCGAAATCTGTGACAAATACGGCGTTCTGCTGATCCTGGACGAGGTCATGTGCGGTATGGGCCGGACGGGCACCTTGTTTGCCTGTGAACAGGACGGCGTGCGTCCGGATATCATTGCGGTGGCCAAGGGGCTGGGCGCGGGTTACCAGCCGATTGGCGCGATGCTCTGCAGTCATGAAATCTATCAGTCGATCTATGACGGCACCGGCTTTTTCCAGCATGGCCATACCTATATGGGCCATCCGACCGCCTGTGCGGCGGCCCTTGCCGTGCAAAAGGCGATTGAGGAAGAAGACCTGCTGGCAAATGTGGTCCGTATGGGCGACCTGCTGGACAAGGCCCTGCACGAACGTTTCGATGATCACGCCTATGTGGGGGATATTCGCGGACGTGGCCTGTTCCGTGGGGTGGAACTTGTGGCCGACAAGGCCAGCAAGGAGCCTATTGATCCCGGGTTCAACATCCACAGCTTCGTCAAGTCGGCCGCGATGAGCGTTGGCCTTATCTGTTACCCCGGGGGCGGCACCATTGATGGCCGTCGTGGCAATCATATCCTTCTGGCGCCGCCCTTTATCATGACCGAACAGCATGTGGACGAGATCGTCGACAAGTTGGGCGTTGCCCTGGATGCAGCGCTGGTGGAGGCGAAAGTCGCGTAATGCAGGACGACCGCAGCCCTTTGATTATTGCCGTTGCGCCCAATGGTGCGCGCAAGACCAAGGCGGACCATCCCGCCCTGCCGATCACACCGGAGGAACTGGCGGAGACGGCGGCGCGCTGTCTGGATGCCGGGGCGTCGATGATCCATCTGCATGTGCGCGATGAGGATCAGAAACACAGTCTGGACGTGTCCGCCTATCGGGCTGCGATAGATGCCATTCGTGCCCGCGTTGGCGGGGACCTGATCATCCAGGTCACGACCGAAGCCGTCGGTATCTATACCCCGGCACAGCAGATGGCGATGGTGCAGGAACTGGAACCGGAGGCGGTGTCGCTGGCGGTGCGGGAGCTGTGCCCCGATGATGCCCATGAAGAGATCGCAGGCAAGTTTTTCGGCTGGCTTCATAACAGCGGGATCAGTCCGCAATATATTCTCTACTCCGCCGAGGATGTGGCCCGGTTCAACCGGTTACGTGCGGCGGGCGTGATCCCGGGGGGACGGCCTTTTGTGCTCTATGTCCTTGGCCGGTACAGCGCGGGGCAGACGTCGCAACCGACCGACCTGCTGCCCTTCCTGGCGGAGGCCGGGGACAGCATATCGGACTGGGCGATGTGTGCCTTTGGGCCGCTGGAAGGGGCCTGTGCCGTGACGGCGGCGGGGCTCGGCGGGCATTGCCGGGTTGGTTTTGAAAACAATATGCGGCTCGCCAATGGAGATGTGGCGTCCGGGAATGCGGGGCTCGTCGCCCAGGTGGCGGATCAGGCGGGCCTGATGGGGCGACATGTCGCAAGCCCGGCAGAGGCGCGGAAAATTCTGGGGCTTTAGGGGCGAATGGCCTGAGTTTGGCCGAGACGATACCAAAACGGGGAACGGGAGGTTGTTGACCTTTGTTTGGACATGGGGGCATAGTCTGAACAGTGGATTGTAGAACGCAAAAAATGAGTTGCCGCAGGCAATTAGGCCTGATATCGGGAGCGCTCTCGTAATCACGGGGTCTCTCCCGGCGTTTCAACGTTGAAATAGGCGACTCAACTAGGCTGATGCTGGGCATCGGCGGCGTTGGTATTCGTTTGTATGGATTATCGGGAAACCGGCTATGCCGGTTAGACAGGTGGACCGTTCGTGTTCGGTCTTCCATGTCCTGTGAAGTCGTCAGCGGGATTTACCCGGGCTTCATCAAACACGAACAGGGAATAAGGAAGGTAAGGAGTTAAGGCATGATGATCAAAAAGCTGTCTGTAGCTGCTGCTGCACTGGCGGGCATGACCTTGGTCGCCGCAACGGCGCATGCAGAAAAATTCATCACCATCGGCACCGGTGGCCAGACTGGCGTTTACTATCAGGTCGGTGGTGCAATCTGCCGTCTGGTAAACCGTGGCACGGCCGATCACGACATCAAATGCACCCACACCACGGGTGGTTCCGTCGACAACATCAACGGTATCCGCAATGGTGACCTGGACATGGGCGTGGCCCAGTCCGACTGGCAGTATCACGCCTATGCCGGCGATGCGCCGAAACAGTTCCCGGACGGTGCGTTCAAAGAACTGCGTTCGGTCTTTTCCGTGCATGCAGAGCCGTTCACCGTTCTCGCCCGTGCCGATTCCGGCATCAAGTCCTTTGACGACCTGAAGGGCAAACGCGTCAACGTCGGTAACCCGGGTTCCGGTCAGCGTGGCACCATGGAAGTTGTCATGGAAAAAATGGGCTGGACCATGGACGACTTTGCACTGGCGGCTGAACTGAAGTCCGCCGAGCAGGCTTCTGCGCTGTGCGACAACAAGGTCGACGCCATTGTATTCACCGTCGGTCACCCGAACGGTTCCATCAAGGAAGCCACGACCACCTGTGATTCCAAACTGGTTCCGGTCAACAACGACACGATCAAGAAGCTGGTTGCCGACAAGCCGTATTACGCCATGGCGACCCTGCCGGGCGGTATGTACAAAGGCAATCCGGATGACGTGGAAACCTTTGGCGTTGGTGCAACCTTCGTCACCTCCACGGCAACGGATGAAGAAACCGTCTACCAGATCGTGAAGGCTGTTTTTGAAAATCTGGATCGTTTCAAGAAAATGCACCCTGCATTTGCCCATCTTGAAGCAGCCAAGATGATCAAGAACAACCTGTCTGCCCCGCTGCATCCGGGTGCGATCAAATACTACAAAGAAAAAGGCTGGATGTAAGTCTTTTGATGGCTTTCGGGCGGGAACATTCCCGCCCGTTCGCTTTTCTGCGGCCGATGGGGTAAAATTCGTCATGGACGAAAACGGCCGTAAGATGTTTCCGTATGATGCGGAATAATTCCTTTGCTGGGGGTCTTTGCTATGAGTGACAAGGATACCACGGCCACACAGTTGTCAGCCGAAGAGCTGGAGGATCTCGTTGCCTCAACCGATACCGGGGGACGGCAGCCATCCAATAAAAATGTGGCTAAATTCATGGCGGCGGTCGCACTGATCTGGTCGCTGTTACAAGTCTGGTATTCGTCGCCGATCCCGTATGTGGTCGGCTTTGGTGTTTTTAACAGCGGCGAGATGCGCTCGATCCATCTGGCGATCGCGGTGCTGCTGGCGTTTCTGGCCTATCCCGCTGGCAAATCCTCGCCGCGCCGGTATGTTCCGGCGCTGGATTGGGTCTTTGCCATTCTCGGCTTCGGCTGTGCCTTCTATCTTTTCGTAGCCAATACGGAATTGATCGGAACCCTGACCGGCCAACGGCTGTCGGACCGGCCGAACAACCCGAACGCCGTCGATATCGGCGTTGCCATCGTCGGCATGCTGCTGCTGTTGGAGGCAACCCGGCGTGCGTTGGGGCCGCCGCTTATGGTCGTGGCCATTGTCTTCATCGGCTATACTTTCCTGGGACCATATGCGCCGGGCATCCTTGCCTGGAAGGGCGCAAGCTTCGGGGCTGTTGCCTATCACCAGTGGATTTCCACCGAAGGCGTCTTCGGGATCGCACTTGGCGTTTCCACGGACCTGGTCTTCCTCTTTGTCCTGTTCGGGGCATTGTTGGAGAAGGCCGGGGCCGGTAACTATTTCATCAAGGTTGCCTTCTCCCTGATGGGGCATCTGCGCGGTGGTCCGGCCAAGGCGGCCGTGGTTGCCTCCGGCATGACCGGTCTGATTTCCGGGTCGTCCATTGCCAACGTGGTGACAACCGGCACCTTCACGATCCCGATGATGAAACGCGTCGGCTTCTCCCGCGAAAAGGCGGGGGCGGTCGAAGTGGCCTCTTCCGTCAACGGCCAGATCATGCCGCCGGTCATGGGGGCTGCCGCCTTCCTGATGGTGGAATATGTCAATATTCCCTATTTCGAAGTGGTCAAACATGCTTTCGTTCCGGCGATCATCTCCTATATCGCGCTGGTCTATATCGTCCATCTGGAGGCGATGAAGAATGGCATGGAAGGCCTGCCGCGCGCCGGTCAGCCGAAACCCTTCAAATGGGCGATGCTTTCCTTCCTGATGTCGGTGGCGATTGTACTGGCGCTTGCCAGTGGCGTTTACTGGGTTGTCCAGTTCTTCAATGGTCTGGGCAGTGCGGAACTGAAGCTGCTCGCCGTTGCCGTTGTGATCGGTCTTGAGTTCCTGATCTACAAAGGGGTGTTCCGGAATGCCTCGGAAGGCACCAAGGAAAAGATCATTTCGGTATTTGCCCTGGTGATCTGCAACCTGACAATCGGGGCCTTCGGCGTGTCCTATCTGCTGGATATCATCCGCAGCCTTGCCGGGCCGGCGTTGACGCCGTGGATTGTTGGCGTCTTGCTGATCCTGGCCTATGTCTGGCTGGCATCGCGTTGCGCCAAGGAACCGGACCTGGAGGTCGATGACCCGAACCAGCCGGTCGTGCAATTGCCGGAACCGGGCCCGACCATTCGTTCCGGGCTGTATTTCCTGCTGCCGGTAGGCGTCCTGATCTGGTGCCTTATGGTGGAACGCCTGTCACCGTCGCTTTCCGCCTTCTGGGCTGTTGCCTTCATGGTCTTCATCCTCCTGACACAAAGCCACCTCTTTGCCCTGTTCCGGGGGGAAGGCACGGCTGGCAAGTTCAAGGAAGGTTTTGACCACCTGATTGACGGCCTGATGACCGGTGCCCGCAATATGATCGGTATCGGCATCGCGACCGCAACGGCGGGTGTGATCGTCGGTGCTGTTTCCCAGACAGGGGTCGGCTCGGTCTTGGCGGATCTGGTTGAATTGCTCAGCTTCGGCAATATCTTCATGATCCTGCTGCTGACCGCAATCCTCAGTCTGATCCTGGGGATGGGGCTGCCGACCACGGCCAACTATATCGTCGTCAGTTCTTTGCTGGCGCCGGTGATTGTCAGCCTGGGACAGGCAAACGGGCTGATCGTGCCGCTGATCGCGGTGCATCTTTTCGTCTTCTATTTCGGCATCATGGCGGACGTGACCCCGCCGGTGGGGCTGGCTTCCTTCGCGGCGGCAGCCGTGTCGGGCGGCGATCCCATCCGCACGGGTTTCGTGGCCTTTGCCTATTCATTACGGACGGCCCTGCTGCCCTTCCTGTTCATCTTCAACACAGACCTGTTGTTGATTGATGTGACACCGGTACAGGGCGTCTTTGTCTTCGTGATGTCGACGGCGGCCATATTGCTGTTCACGGCCGGGACACAGGGATACTTCCTGACAAAGTCCCGTATCTGGGAATCCCTTGCTTTGATCCTGGTTGCCTTCACCCTGTTCCGTCCTGGTTTCTGGATGGATATGATCGTGGAGCCTTTCGATCATCAGCCGCCCGCCAAGATTTTCGAGGCGGCGGAACAGATGCCGGAAGGTGGTGAACTGCGGGTCATCGTGGACGGCCTGGACGAAGTGGGCGAACCGATGACCTTCACGGCCATCATTAAGTTGGGTGCACCGGGCAAGGGTGCAGACCGCCTGTCTGATTTCGGGTTGGACCTGCTGACGCAGGGTGATGAGATCATCATCGACAATGCGATGTATGACAGTCCGGCCCAGAAGGCAGGTTTTGATTTCGACCAGAAAATCAGCACGGTTCTTGTGCCCGTGGTTCAACCGGCCAAGGAGTGGATGTATATCCCGGCCTTGCTGTTGCTTGGGTTGGTCGTCCTGGTTCAACGCCGTCGCCGCGATGCTGCTGGTGCAGCCGCGGTTGCGGCCTGAAGACGGAGGTAACGGTAATGTTTAAACATATCCTTCTGGCCGTCGATCTGGGCCATCCCGAAGCCAGCGCCCTGTCCGTGCCGACGGCGGTGGAATATGCAGAGAAATTCGGTTCCACTCTTCATGTGATGACGGTGGTGCCGGATTTTGGCATGTCCATTGTCGGCTCCTTCTTCTCCAAGGATCATGAGAAGAAGATGCTGGATGAGGCCAATAAACAGCTCCACGCCTATGTGAAAAAGGAAATCCCGGAAGGGATTCAGGTTCAGCATATCGTGGGGCATGGCACAGCCTATGAGGAAATCCTGCGTGTCAGCGAAGAGGTCAACTGCGACCTCATTGTGCTGGGCAGTCATCGCCCGAACATGCAGGACTATCTTCTGGGGCCGAACGCCGCGCGCGTGGTACGCCACGCCAATTGTTCGGTTCTGGTGATCCGGAAGTAACCGGACCGGATATCGGTTGAGAAAGGCGGGGGCACAGTCTCCCGCCTTTTCTTTTAGGGCCCGATAGATTGACGCCCGTGGCGGGGTGGAGTAACTCAACTCACAGGTAATTCGAGTCAAACAGTTGGAGTGCGGCATGGCCGACGGGGCGGATATCACGGAACTTCTGGACCGGTTGAAAACGGCAAAAGTCCTCTGCGTAGGTGATTTGATGCTGGACCGGTTTTCCGAGGGTAAGGTGGAACGCATTTCCCCTGAGGCCCCGATCCCTGTTATTTCCGTGACCCGGGAAAGCAACCATCTGGGCGGCGCGGGCAATGTGGCACGCAATCTGTCGGCGCTGGGTGTCGGCTGCCGCATGGTTGCGGCGACCGGTGACGACGGCAGCGCCACGGAAGTGGCTGGCCTGTTCTCCGAGCTTCCGGGCGTGGTGCCGGAACTGGAACGCCTGCGGGATCGCCCCACCACGGTGAAGGTCCGCTATATGGCGGGTGGTCAGCAGTTGCTGCGTGCGGACAAGGAAGCGACCGGCCCGTTGCCGCAGGACCATGAAGACAATGTAATTTCTGCTGCGACGGATGCCATGGCCGATTGCGGCGCGGTGATCCTGTCGGATTATGGCAAGGGCGTTCTGACCAGCCGGGTGATCGCTGCGGTGATCGAGGCTGCGCATATGGCGAAGCTGCCGGTTATCGTTGATCCCAAGGGGCAGAATTTCCACAAATATCGTGGCGCGACGCTTCTGACGCCCAACCGCAACGAACTGGCGCTGGCCTCCGGCATGCCGGTCGGTGACGACAAACAGATTCTTGCCGCCTGCCACCACATCATGAATGAATGTGGCGTGCAGGGCCTGTTAGCGACCCGCTCCGAACAGGGCATGACCCTGATCCATCACGGGGCGCAGGGCGACACGGAAAAGCATCTGTCGGCGCAGGCTTTGGAAGTCTTCGACGTGGCGGGGGCGGGCGATACGGTGATCGCAACTTTTGCCGCCGCCCTTGCCGCCGGAATCCCGATGGTGGAGGCTGCGCGCCTTGCCAATATCGCCGCCGGGATCGTGGTCGCGAAGGTGGGCACCGCCGTTGCCTATCCGGACGAGATTATCGCTGCCGTCCATGGCGAGGCCTGGCGGGAGAGCGAACATAAGGTCCATTCCCTGGAAACGGCCGAAGACCGGGTTGAAGCCTGGCGCCGCAAGGGCCTGAAAGTAGGCTTCACCAATGGCTGCTTCGATTTGCTCCACCCGGGACATATCTCGCTGGTCGATCAGGCGCGTGCTGCCTGCGACCGGTTGATTGTCGGCCTGAACAGCGATGATTCCGTGCGCCGCCTGAAGGGAGAGACCCGCCCGATCCAGAACGAGGTCAGCCGGGCAACCGTGCTGGCTTCGTTGGCGAATGTGGACATGGTGGTGATCTTCGCTGAAGACACGCCGATGAAGCTGATTACGACGCTGAAGCCGGATGTGCTGGTCAAGGGCGCGGACTACACCATCGAGACCGTGGTTGGCGCACAGGAGGTGCAAAGCTGGGGCGGGCAGGTCGTGCTCGCCAATCTGGTTGATGGCCAGTCCACCACCGGCACCATTGCCAAGATGAACGGGAAATGATCAGCGCCGAGGCTTGGCTTCAACCTTAAGGCCCGCCGCCTTCCATTCCGGGAAACCGCCTTCCATAAGCCGGGCCTTGATGCCTTTGGCCTTGAGTGCCTTGACCGCGTCAACGGACAACACGCAATAGGGGCCGCGGCAATAGGCAATAACCTCCTGGCCCTGCGGTAATTCAGACAGACGTTTTTCCAGGTCACCGAGCGGAATATTAAGCGCGCCCGGTAGATGGCCGTGGGCATATTCATCCTCTGGCCGCACGTCCAGCAGCGTGATGCTGTGATCTTCCATGCGTGTCAGGAGTTCCTGCCGGGAGATGGCTTCCAGCCGGTCACGTTGGTGACGGCTGTCTGCGACAAGGTTCTGGATTTCAAGGGCGTGGTATTCGCTGTAGTGGCGGAGCGCGGTCAGCAGCGGCAGAACCGGCCCGTCGCCCAGACGATAGAAAATATATTTCCCCTCCCGTCGGGTTTGCACGAAACCGCTGCGGCGCAGTTGCTGCAGATGTTGGGAGGTATTGGCGACCGAAAGCCCCGACAGTTCTGCCAGCCGGTCCACCGGTCGTTCTCCCTGGGCCAGCAGTTCCAGCAACGCAAGACGATGGGGGTTGCCCAGACTTCTGGCCAATTCCGCCGGTGCGTCAAAATTGCTGTTGTTGTGGTCTGTGTCCGTCATTGACAGGACAGTAGCATTGCGGCATGACTCAATCAAACATTCAATGAAATTATTGAATGATGGAGATGCAGTTGTGGGAAGGGCACGGCAATGACGGTTGAAATGGAGTTTGTTTTACGGGCGGTGACGATAGGGGTTGGTGCAACCCTTGTGATGGACTTTTGGGCTCTGGGGCAAAAGTCCTTCTTCAATATCCCGTCGCTCAACTATGCCATGGTCGGGCGCTGGCTGGGCAATATGGCGCGGGGAAACTTTGCCCATGCAAATATCGGCGCGGCCAGGCCCGTGGCGGGAGAAGCGGTCATCGGGTGGAGCGCCCATTACATAATTGGCGTTGTGTTTGCGGCGGTGCTGCTGCGTCTGGCCGGGATTGACTGGGCATTGGAACCCAGTTTCCTGCCGGCCTTCGGCTTTGGTCTGGTGACGGTGGTCATGCCATTTTTTGTGATGCAGCCCGCTTTCGGTTTCGGCATTGCCGCCTCCAAAACGCCTGCGCCCAATACTGCGCGCCTGCGCAGCCTGATCGCCCATGGCTCTTTCGGGTTGGGGCTGTATCTGGCGGCGCTGTTGGCCTCTATAGTGCTCTAGTCCTTGAGGAAGGCTTTTACGCCCGGGTCTTCCCAGCGCATCAGCCGGTCTGCGGCGTGCCGGGCAAAGCGTAAGGTCAGGGCCTTGCGGCGCGCGGGGTTCATTTCTCCCTGCGTGCCGGGACGCACGATCTCCGCGCCATAGGCGTCGGCAATGATCAGACCTACGTCTTCCGGCAGGATTTCAACGGGGAAGCTTTCGGAAACGGCGAAATAGAAGGCGTCGCAGAATGGCAGATATTCCTGCCATTTTTCGTCTGTTCGAAAGTCCTCCAGCGATGACTTCACTTCCACAACCGTGACCTGGCCCTTCCGGTCCAGTGCAATCACATCCACGCGCCGCCCGGTCTTGAGGCTTAGCTCTGTGATGCAGGCCTGGCCCATCTGGCGCAGCAACCGCGTAACCCCCCGGGTGACACCCTGGGTTATTTCGGGCCGTGCGGCGGTGCTTGATGGAATATTGTCTTCGCTCATCCAGCTAACAGGGCATAAACGGTGGGCAAGTTCAAGTGACCCAGCGGCGCAGCCAGTCGGTCGCGTCACGCGCATCCAAAGGCTCGGCAACCAGGAAGCCTTGCAGGAAGTGACAGCCCAGCTCTGTCAGCAAGCTGTGCTGATCATGGCTTTCCACGCCTTCGACGACGATATTCATCCCGACATTCTGGCCCAGTTGCACAATTGTGCGCACCAGCTCCGCATGGCGCGGGTCTTCGGTGATCTGGGAGATGAAGGACCGGTCGATCTTCAGCGTGTCAAAGCTGTAGTTGCGTAAGTAGGACAGTGACGAATAGCCGGTTCCGAAATCGTCGATGCAGACCTGAATTCCCAGGGCGCGCAACTGATCCAGAATTCTCGTTGTCCCGGCGATGTTGTCCATCAACAGGGTTTCCGTGATTTCGATTTTCAGGTCCGCTCCCTGGAGGCCGGTTTCCTGAAGTGCCCGCTTGACCTCGTCGATAATCCAGTCATCGTCGAATTGCGCCGGTGACAGGTTGATCGCCATGGTAAGCGGCGGCAGGCTGGGATACTGCTTTCGCCAGGCGGCAAGCTGTTGTGTGGACTGGCGGATGATCTCGCGCGCGAGGTCGTTGATCAGGCCGGTTTCTTCGGCCAGCGGGATGAAATCGGCCGGGGCAATAATGCCCCTCTCCGGATGGCGGAGCCGGGCCAGGGCCTCAAATCCTGTTGGATGGCCGCTGCGGGTTTCGATGACCGGTTGGTAAAATGCCTCAATTCCACGATTGCGAAAGGCGCTGCGCACGTCCTTCTCGAACAGGGCGGCGTTCATCATCTTCTGCTGCAGTTCGTCGGAATATTCCATGATCTTCCCGGAGGGATATTCCTTGGCGCTGCGCAGGGCGATGATGGCATCGCGCAACAGGTCTTCCGGGTCTTCGTTGGTAATATCCTTCCAGCACCGGATGCCTGCGTTGATGTCCAGATTGACGGTGACGCCTGCGCCCAGGTTCACCGTCTCGCCGATACGCCGCCGGATGCGGGCAATCTGCTCGTGGATATGGGCGTCGTCTTTGGCATCATGGATGAGGATCGCAAACTGGTCGCCGGACAGGCGGCAGACCACGTCGTCCTTGCGGATGCGATGCCGGATGCGCTCTGCCAGGATACGGATCACATCGTCGCCGACCCAGGTGCCGAGGCTCTGGTTTACATGGCGGAAACGGTCGATATCAATGACGACCAGCGCAAAATCGCCCCTGCGGCAGTTGGTCTGGATATGGGACAGAAGATATTGCCGGTTGGGCAGGCCGGTCAGGGCATCGTCCTTAACGATCTGTTCGCTCTGCTCCTCGGCTGACTTATAGCTTGTGATATCGAGGACAGCGCCGACGATCCTTTGTGCCTTGCCCTGTTCATCGACGCGGTTGCCTGCCCGGATCAGAACCCAGCGTTCCGGCCCGACGCCAGGTTGGATGCGGGCCTCGCATTCCATGCGGTATGTTGCGTTCTTGCGCAGATCGCGCAGCTCTTTCAGGACAAGCCCATGATCTTCACCGTGTAGCTGGTCCAGCAGCCATTGAATGCTGGAACTTCCTGATGGCGCTTTCAGATTGAAGGCCTGTTGCCAGGAGCCCTGGAAGCGTACATCGTCGTTTTCCATGTCCCACTCAAAGGCGCAGAGTTGAAAGCTGTCCATGATATCGGTCAGGAAGCGATCCGTGCGCAGCAACTGGTCCAAGGTGTTTTCTTTTTGGTCCTGGTCGTGCAGGACAACAAGAAAACGATGATCGTCGTCATGAATGGAATGGGAAATGGTCGCCGTGACCGGGATATCCCGCCCACCCCCATGACGGGCCAGCATGTCCTGGGACTTGCCTGAGCCTGCAACCTGGGTCAGACGGTCGGAAAGACTGGAGGCCTGGCTCAATTCCGGCAGGATATGTGTAATGCTTTCGCCGATAACGCTGTTCGTGTCACGGGCGAGCAGGCGCGAGACAGTCTTGTTGGCGCGCGAGATTATGCCGTTCTTTTCAACAGCGAGGGCGCAAAGCCCAATGCCATCCAGAATTGAAAGCCAGTTTTCCTTACGAAGCGCAAACCGAGCCTGCGACGAAGGGTTGTCAGACTCCTCATCGCCCGCGATAGGAAGCCCTGCCCCTACGGTGCGCCTATACATATGGTCCATAACGGAAACCAATACCCCGACTTCTGCGCCGGTTCTCTCCCCTGGACCGACACTGTTTTCCTTGGCGCAGACATGTCTCTCACTCACATCTGGCTGGCGAAAGAATTTCCCAGCTTGTAACTAAAGTCAAGCAAGAGACGTTCTGGACCTTACAAAACTGCAACGTTACAATATTACCGTTGGGGCATGTGTACGAAATTCTGGCCGTGGGGCGGACCCGCCTGCGGTGGTTGATCCTGGAAGGGGAATCCAATGAAGAAAATTTTGATCGCTTTAGGGGTGATTGCGGCCATTGTCGTGGCAGGCGTTGCCTATCTCTACAGCAATCTGGACAGCATCATCAAAACGGCGGTCGAGGAAAGCGGCAGCCGCGTTACCAAGGTTGAAGTGACACTGGGCGGTGTCAACCTGGACCTGACCAACGGCAAGGGCGGTCTGGAAAACCTGCAGGTCGGCAACCCGGATGGCTTCAAAACCGACTACGCCTTCGCGCTGGGTGGTGTCAATGTGGCGGTCGATACGTCCTCTATCAACAGTGACGTGATCACCATCAAGGAAGTCACAGTCGATGGACCCAAGGTCATTTATGAACTGGCAGGGACCAAGAGCAATATTGCAACGATCCAGAGCAACGTGGATGCCTTCACCAAGACCGTGAGCTCCGGCGGGGCGTCGGATGACAGTGGTGGGGAAGGCCCCAAACTGGTCATCGAAAATCTCTATGTCCGGGATGGTGAAGTGGCGGTCAGCGCCGACTTCCTGCAGGGCAAGAAAATGGGCGTGCCGCTTCCGACCATTCACCTGACCAATATCGGTAAGGATTCCGGCGGCGCCACACCGGCCGAAGTCGCGGCCAAGGTGCTCTCTGCCGTCAACCAGTCTGTGATCAAATCCGTCTCCTCCCTCGACCTGAAAGGCATGATGGAAGGCGCAGGCCAGGTGCTTGAAGGTGCCGGTAGCGCTGTCAAAGGCGGTGGCGAAGGCCTCAAGGGGGCTGCGGAAGAGGCAGGCAGCAAGCTGAAAGGGCTGATTGGCAACTGATTTCCATTCACCCGATCTGATGCCGTGAGCGGGGCTGATTGCAGCCCCGCTTTTTTTGTCTCTGAAACCTTCTCATCCAACCCATCCTTAAGACGATACAAAAATAGTTCAAAAATAGATAGTTTCCGTGCTACAAAGTTCGAAAATGAAAACTATAAGCCGATTGTTGTTCGTTTTTGGCGGGTTTGTCCGTTAACTGGGAGGCGGAAATGCCGAGAGATGAGATGCCCGAGGCAGAGGCCGGGGTGGGAGAAGTCAGTCTTCAAAACCGTGGTGGAATAACTGGAGAAATCGATGTGCGGTCGCGCCCTGTGCGGTTCGGACTGGGCGTGCGTCTTTGGCTGGCCTTTGGCGTATCGGTGCTGCTTACTGTGATGGTCGCCGCTGTCGCCTGGACCAGTTTCATCAATCTCGGGCGGAACAAGGAGGCGATCGTTGATCGCGGTGTTCCCGCCATTTCCATTTCCAAGACCCTAGCGGAACAGGGCGCAAGGATTACGGCCCTGTCGCCCATTCTGGCCGGTGCAGACAGCACGGAGACCCGACAAGACGCTCTGACCCGGTTGACCGAAATGCTGGCACAGTTCGATCATCAGCTTGCCATTCTGGCAGATGTCGCGGCGGACCAGGATTCCATTGACGATCTGCGCAAGACGGAAGCCGCTATTCGCGAAAACCTCACCAAACTGGATCTGGCGGTACAGGGGCGTTTGCAGGCGCAGCAGTCGCTGGCGGCAATGTTGGACCGTGTAGCGGAACTTCGGGTTCAGACATCCAACGAAATCGTGCCGCTGATCAATGAGGCGAATATCGCTTTCGATGGCGTTGCCGATGGTGCCTATGACTTTCTTGATGAACAGGAGGAAATCGGCGGGGAACAGGCCTATGCGGTCGTTGAGAAAATCTATGGCAAGGCCCTGTCCAATGCCGGTGTCCTGCAATCGGCCCTGCGTCTGGATGCCTCAGTGACCCTGTTGGAGAGCCGTGTCGTCCAAGGGGCGTTGGCCCCGACTTTGGAAGGGGTTGATGAGGCGCGCGGGCGTTATGACAAGACCGCCGACCTGACGACGGCCAATCTGAATTCCCTGGGGGGCGTCAACGGGGTGGATACGGTCAAAAAGCCCCTGGACGCGTTTTTCACATTGGCAGCGGGGGCACCGGATAACCCGTTTGCCCTGCGCCGGAAGGAATTGCAGGCACAGGCGGAAGCAGATGCACTGCTGGCGGCCAATCGTGATATTTCGACCCGGCTTTTGACGGTTGTGCAGAATCTGGTTGATGAGGCGGAGCAGGGGTTGGCGGAACAAAAGCAGGATTTTGACGGCGCAATCATCAAGGCACGCTATCAGATGGCGGGGCTGGTTGCCGTGGCAATCGTTGTCGCCTTGCTGATTGCCTGGGCCTATGTACAGCGCAACGTTATCCGCCGTCTGAATACCTTGGCGGCGGTTATGACGAAACTTGCGGATGGCAAGCTGGATGTCGATGTGGATATCCGCGGGCGCGATGAATTGACGGTTATGGCCGGGACCGTACAGGTCTTCAAAGCCAATGCGGAAAAGATGGAGACCTTGCATCGGCAGGAAGAGGAAAACCGTCAGCGTGCTGAAGTGGAAAAGCAGGCAATGATGCGGGACCTGGCGGACAGTTTCGAAACCTCTGTCGGTGATTTGATCCGTAAACTGTCCGGCAGTGCAGGCAAGATGAGACAGTCCGCGCAAGTCCTGAGTGATGCCGCGGGCCGGACGGGCACTCGGGCCGCTGCGGTAACCGACTCCGCCCGGGAGTCGACCCAGAACAGCGAAACCATTGCGGCGGCTTCCGAACAGTTGTCGCGCTCCATTGAAAATGTGAATGGTGAGGTGGCACGCTCCGGTGCGCTCACTGAAAATGCGGTGACGCAGGCCGGTGCAACTGCGGACCGGATGGCCCGTCTGTCCGACGCCGTTACCAAAATCGGGCAGGTTGTCGATCTGATTCAGGATATCGCCGATCAGACGAACCTTCTGGCGCTGAACGCGACGATAGAGGCCGCGCGGGCCGGAGAGGCGGGCAAGGGATTTTCCGTGGTTGCCAACGAGGTGAAATCGCTGGCTGCGCAAACAGCGCAGGCGACAACGGAAATCACGAACCTTGTAAACTCCATTGAGCAGGAAACAGGCGATATGGTGACCGCGATCACGGCGATCCGTACGTCCATAACCGACGTTGAGGCAGTCTCACGCACAGTGTCGCAGTCGGTTGGGGAGCAGGAGGCCGCGACCCAGGAAATCGCACAAAGCGTCATGCGGGCAACGGAGGGCATGCGCAATGTCTCCGATTCCATTGGGTCTATCTCAAAGGACGTGGAAGAGACGAGCGGTCTGGCCAGCGGTATTCTCGAGATGGCCCGTGACGTCGACGCGGACTCACAGACAATGCATGAAGAAGTTCAGAAATTCATGGCGACGGTCCGCGGATAACCGGGCGTGCGGGTTAATGCTTCTTGGCGCGGAATATCAGGCGGGTGCCCTGTTCCTGATTACATTCGTAGCGTGAGGTGTCGGTTTCATCCATCATGACCTGATCGGTCTGCGAAATGATCGTGCGGGTGAACAACTCGTTGCCGATCCGGCTGGTCAGGGCCTTCTGGATAAAGTTGTTAGCCGAGCTTTGCCCGTGGATGGCATGCTGGATTATATCGGGCCGATCCAGCAGCATCTCCTGGATTTCGTCTGCCAGACGTGGATAGGAACGGCACACGTAATCGGCGGCGTCCCGGTTCACCATACGCATATAGGTCCGCAGGATCAGATAGCCCTTGCGGCCGTCGGGCACCATGATCGGGCGGGTTTGAAGCCAGGCGGGGCCGGGGTCTATCCGGTTCGATGACTGGGATATTCCTGCCGGATTTTTAGACGGGGAGGTGTGCAGAAGGTAGGATGCGGAAAAATAAATCACAAAAGGCAGGATCACCGCAACGAGCAGCAGCGTAATGATCAGGGCCCGGTAACTGTTACTTTCTTGTCTTCGCATCATTCTTCCTTCGGTAGTCCCGCCACCCCGAATTGATTCCTGGGCCGGTGACTTTGCGTCCCGCCGTCGCCGACGGTTTGCCTTGTCGGGAAATATTACTGTAACTCTATCGTCAGGCAAATGGTAAGGACAAGGGCAGAGATTGCTATCACGGCGCAATATTGCATATTTCTGTCCGGTTTTGTGTTGCCTGGCGCTGGAAGCTCTGCGACCATCGGCGAAACTTTCGCGGCCCCGTTCCCATCGGCGGCTGAGCGAGAGAGATAAGCATCCAGTTTTTGAAATGAAATTAGGGGAAGCAGCTATGGAGTCGCGTGCCGCAGTAGCCTTCAAAGCAGGGCAGCCGCTGTCTGTCGAAACCGTCACTGTGGACGGCCCGCGCGAGGGGGAAGTCCTCGTTGAAATCAAGGCGACTGGTGTATGCCATACGGATGCCTTCACGCTTTCCGGCGATGATCCGGAAGGCGAGTTCCCGGCGATCCTGGGCCACGAAGGCGCAGGTGTTGTCGTCGAGGTTGGACCGGGTGTGAAGAACCTGAAGAAGGGCGACCACGTCATTCCGCTTTACACGCCGGAATGCCGGGAGTGCGAATACTGCCTGAATCCGAAAACCAACCTGTGTCAGGCGATCCGTTCCACCCAGGGCCAGGGCGTCATGCCGGACGGTACCAGCCGTTTCTCCATCAATGGTGAGAAAGTCCTGCATTACATGGGCTGCTCCACCTTCTCCAACTATACGGTCCTGCCGGAAATCTCGCTGGCGAAAATCCGTGAAGACGCCCCGTTCGACAAGGTCTGCTATATCGGTTGCGGCGTGACCACGGGCATCGGTGCAGTTGTCAACACCGCCAAGGTGGAACCGGGTTCCACGGTTGTCGTCTTCGGTCTGGGCGGTATCGGCCTGAACGTGATCCAGGGCGCGCGCCTGGTGGGTGCGGACCGGATCGTCGGTGTCGATATCAACCCGTCCAAAAAGCCGCTGGCGGAGAAATTCGGCATGACCGATTTCGTCAATCCGCTGGAAGTGGAAGGCGATCTGGTGCCCTATCTGGTCGACCTGACCGGTGGCGGGGCAGATTACAGCTTCGAATGCATCGGTCGTCCCGACACCATGCGTCAGGCATTGGAATGCTGCCACAAGGGCTGGGGTGAATCGATCATCATCGGTGTTGCCGGTGCCGGTCAGGAAATCTCCACCCGTCCGTTCCAACTGGTCACCGGCCGGTCCTGGCGCGGTACAGCTTTCGGTGGTGCGCGGGGCCGCACGGACGTGCCGAAAATCGTCGACTGGTATATGGACGGCAAGATCAACATCGACGACATGATCACCCATGTCATGCCGCTCGATGAGATCAACACGGCCTTTGATCTGATGCATGAAGGCAAGTCGATCCGTTCGGTCGTCACCTTCGACTAAGACGGATGTGCCATCGAGAAAGGCTCGCTGCAAATTCTGTGGCGGGCCTTTTTGGGTAGTGAGATAGGAAAGACCTTGGGCCGAACCCCGGGGTGATGTAATTTTAAATCAGCAAGTTATTACTATTCTGTGGGGATGGCATGAGTCTGGAAACAGTCAGTGAGCAGAAATGTTTTGGTGGTGTGCAGGGTGTTTACAGGCATCAGAGCACGTCGACCGGAACAGAGATGGAATTTGCGGTTTTCCAGCCGGAAGCGGCCCGGCATAAACCCTTGCCGGTCCTGTTTTACCTGTCGGGTCTGACCTGCACCTGGGAAAATGCGACCGTCAAGGCCGGTGCGCAGCAATATGCGGTCGAACATGGCCTGATCCTGGTGTTCCCCGATACCAGCCCGCGTGGCGAAGGCGTTGCCAATGACGAGGCCTATGACCTGGGCCAGGGCGCGGGCTTCTATCTGAATGCGACCGAAGCGCCCTGGGCGCCGCATTTCAGGATGGAAGACTATGTGGTCAAGGAACTGCCGGGGCTGATTGCCAATAATTTTGCGGCGGATATCGACCGTCTTGGCATTACCGGCCATTCGATGGGCGGGCATGGGGCGTTGACCCTGGCGCTCAAGAATCCGGATTTGTTTAAGTCCCTGTCGGCCTTTGCGCCGATTGTCTCGCCGATCAACTGCCCCTGGGGGCAGAAGGCGCTGAACAGCTATCTGGGTGAGGACGTTTCCAAATGGGGACAGTATGACGCCTGCACCCTGATTGATACGGTCGGCTGGGCCCATGACATTCTGGTGGATCAGGGGGCTGCGGATAACTTCCTGGAAACCGAACTTCTGCCGGACCTGCTCGTGCGGGCCTGCGGCCGCCGGAATGTGCCGCTGACCCTGCGCATGCAGGAAGGCTACGACCACAGCTACTACTTCATTGCCAGCTTCATCGGCGAACATATCGCCTGGCATGCGGAGCGATTGAAGAAATAACTCCTGCCGCGACGGTATGTGCGAAACAAAGGCCGGGGGATTTCCCCGGCCTCTTGCTTTAGAAGGCGGTCAGTTGGTCCCTGACGCGCCGGATGGCGCCGTCCCGGTCGCCGGGCTTTTCCTGACGGAACAGTGTCATGGTCGGATACCAGGGGCTGTCGTCGCGACCCAGCTGCCAGCGCCAGTCCGGTGCATGAGGCAGTATCACCCAGACGGGTTTTCCCAATGCTCCGGTGAGATGGGCGATAGAGGTATCAACCGTGATAATCAAATCCATATCCCGGATCAGGGCCGCGGTATCGGCGAAATCCCGGATATGGGGGCTGAGATCCGGCAACAGCGGGGATAGGTGCAATGCCGCGATCTGGCCTGCGGCGGCCCCCATTTGGAAACTGAAGAAATCCGTATCCGGGCAGTCCAGCAGGGGAGAGAGCGATGACAGCGGCAAGGACCGGTTGCGGTCGTTGTTATGGCTGGGCTTTCCGGCCCAGGCCAGGCCGACACGTCGGTGCCGTTTCTCTGCAGCCAGGGCCGGGATGTTGGTCGTCGGAGGCATCAGATAGGGAATATCTGCCGGGATTGTCCGGTCGTCAACGGTCCCGCAAAACCGGGGCAGGCTGAGCAGGGCGACTGCAGCATCGGCACGAGGTAACGCCTCATGCTGGCGGGCGGCAATATCAATACCTGCCAGGGCAGGGCTTGCCCGCAAGAGACGGCAGAGGGGTGGCTGGCACTCGAAGACGACCCGTTTCGCCTTGCCGCGCAACAGGGGAAGGTAGCGGCAGAACTGAATGCTGTCACCGAGGCCCTGCTCTGCATAGACAAGTAATGTGCCGTCGAGATCATTGCCGTCCCAGCCCGGGATGTCCTGATGTTGCGGTGGGCTTTGCGGCAACATCCATCGGGCCTCATATTGGGCAAACCCCTGTTTCAGATCGCCGCTTAACAGCAACGTCAGGGCCATGTCCCAGGCAAGGTCGGGCTTGTCATAACCTTTGGCGGCTGCTGTTTCGAAGGATGTGATGGCGGCGGCTATATCTCCGCGCTCACGCAGGCAGAGGCCTAGATTGTAGTGCGTTTCCGGACTGTCCGGTGAAAGCGCCAGAGACTGCCTGTGAGCATGTTCCGCCTCTTCCAATTGCCCCAGGTCACGCAGGGCGTTGCCCAGGTTCGACCAGCAGCGTCCATCTTCAGGCAGCAGGCCGACGCTGTGCTTCAGATACAGGGCTGCTGCGTCCAGTTGCCCCTGCCGCCGCATGAGAACACCCAGATTGATCCAGGCCGGGGCGAAGTCGGGATAGGATTTCAGGATGGCAAGATAGCAGGCCTCGGCCTCGTCCAGGCGGTTGGCCTGGTGATGATCCAGCGCCACTTTTAGGAGGGCAGCCGCAGATGAGGCCCCATTGTCGACCACCGGGTTTGCCCTGTCTGCGGTGTCTGTCTCGCTCATAGAGAAAGAGTAGCCGCAGTCGGCCCGGTGGTCGAGATGGATTATCAGGGCGAAGGTTTAGCCCAGCAAGTCGCGTTTGATCAGTTCTTCGGCGATCTGCACAGTGTTGAGGGCAGCACCCTTGCGCAGGTTGTCGGAAACAACCCAGATGTTGAGGCCGTTATCAATGGTGCTGTCTTCGCGGATGCGGCTGACATAAACGGCGTCTTCACCGGCGCATTCTTCCGGGGTGACGTAACCTTCATCCTGGCGGTGGTCGAAGACCGTCACGCCCGGTGCGTTCTTGAGGATTTCGCGGGCCTCATCGGCGCTGATTTCCCGGTCGAACTCAAGGTTGATGGATTCCGCATGACCGATGAAGACCGGGACACGGACACAGGTCGCGGAGACCTTGATTTTCGGGTCCAGAATCTTCTTGGTCTCAACGACCATTTTCCACTCTTCCTTGGTGGAGCCGTCATCCATGAAGACGTCGATATGCGGGATTACGTTAAACGCGATCTGTTTGGGGAATTTTTCCTTCACGATCGGGTCGTTCACATAAATCGCGCGGGTCTGGTTGAACAGCTCATCCATGGCTTCCTTGCCACCGCCAGAAACCGACTGATAGGTGGAGACCACGACGCGTTTGATGCCGGCTGCTTCATGCAGCGGTTTCAGGGCCGCGACCATCTGGATGGTGGAGCAGTTCGGGTTGGCGATGATGCCTTTCTTGCGCCAGCCTTCCAACGCTTCCGGGTTTACCTCCGGCACCACCAGCGGCACATCCGGGTCCATGCGGAACTGGGATGTGTTGTCGATGACAACAGCACCGGCGGCAGCGGCCTTCGGGGAAAATTCCGCGCTGACTTTTGCACCCGGCGAGGACAGAACGATGTCGGTGCCGGTGAAGTCGAAGGTGGCCAGGTCCTGTGCCTTGATGGTCTTGTCTTCGCCGTAGGAAATTTCCGTACCGACGGAACGGGAGGAAGCGAGTGCTACCACCTCGTCAGCGGGGAAATTGCGTTCGGCCATCGTTTTCAATACTTCGCGCCCGACATTACCCGTGGCGCCGACTACTGCGACCTTATATCCCATTTTCTTACCAGTCTTCCGTGTTCGAGTTACTGTCAAATCGCCACCCATACAAAAAAGGCCGGGGAAGAAGAACCCCAGCCTGCTTGCATGTGCGCACGAGGTTCTTCCAGCTAGGTGCCGGTCTTGGTGGTCTTGGTGGTTTTCTTCGCGGTGGTCGGCATCACAAAAGATGCAGCCATCCCGCAAATGCGCGCATGCTTCGGATCGTGGCCAGTGCCACGCCGCATAATACGGATATCCGAGAAGTCGCGCATATGTGTTTCCTCAAAACCAAAACAGGGTTCTTTTACGGATAAGCAGAGCAGAAATCAAGTGTCCTGTCCAATAGTCGCATCGGTAATCTTCGTTTAGAAAAGTCACCCGCCCCGCAATCGGGTGGTCGTTCGGGGATGTCGGGTCTGTTTAATCACGCTGATTGCCGTGCAAAGTCTTCAACTGCCGGTCATGGACATGGCGCAAGACCACCTGGGCAAGGATTGCACCCAGCAGGGCAAGTGCCATATCCGTCTGGGTGTCCCAGACGTCCCCTTGCGTACCGAGGAAGGCATCGGCGGCGGTGCCGGTCAGAACAGCCGCCAGCCATTCCACCAGTTCGTAAAGGGCGCTTATCCCCAGACAGCAAAGCGTTATGATTGCAAACAACCAGCCACCGGGGCGAAGCGGTGTCAGCCGGATCAGGAGTTCCCGTGCGATGATGGCCGGGATTAATCCCTGCGCCAGATGACCCAGCCGGTCATAGTGATTGCGCTGCCAGCCCATCCAGTCACTGACCCAATCGCCGAGTGGCACCTCTGCATAAGTGTAATGCGCGCCAACCAACAGGATGACGGCGTGAACCCAGATCAGGCAAAGGGTTAAAAGGGTTAGTGGGAAACGCCGACAGGTCCAGCCCAGGATCGGGACGGCAATGAATATCGGCGCGGCCTCCAGCCACCAGGTCAGGCGGTCGGCGGCGTCGACCCAGGACCAGACGAGAATAGGAAACAAGCCCAGCAACAGGCCGGGTTCTATCCATCCGGTCCGGGGTTTCGCCGTCATGCGTCCTGTTGCTCCAGCGCATTCCATTCGGCCAGGTTGCGGCCAAAGGGGAACATGACATGTGTCTGAAAGGCCGGCCGTTCCTTCAACCGTTCCTGCCAGGCCTGGATGTGGGGGCGCTTATGGTGGGGAACGGCCATCTCGTAATAACGATAGATCGCACCACCCAGCGGAATGTCGGCCATGGTGAATGTATCGCCAGCCACGTATTCATGCTTTGCCAGTTGCTCATCCAGAATATCCAACAGGCCCCCCAAGTCCGCATTCAGGGAAAAGATGCGGCCCTGGTCCCGTTTGCCTTCCTCCGTCCTGACCACGGCAATCAGAAGGCCGAGGAAGGGACCGAAGACAGTGGTCTTGTACCATTCCATCCATTGGTCTGCGATGGCGAAGGCCTGCGGATCTTCCGGCGCGAGCGTCCCTTTTGCATATTTGGTGGAGAGGTAACGGATAATCGCCTGGCTTTCGAACAGGACGAAGCCGTCATCGTTGATCACCGGGATTTTACCGTTGGGGTTCATCTCCAGGTATTCTGGCGTATCAACGCCACCGAAGGAACCGCCCGCATTGTGGCGTTCGAATTCAATCCCCAATTCGCCTACTGTCCACATCACCGGCATTACGTTGTTTGAATTCCGGCGCCCCCAGATTTGCAGCATGTTTTCAATCCTTTGATGTCACGAAAGAAAATGGCCTGGGACGACTATAAGCGTCCCAGGCCATCACTCAAAGAATTTATGGAAGGCAGTCTTAGGCGGCCTGTTCATCCAAGGCGCGGATGATGGCGTCGCCAAAGCCGGTGGTGCCGACCTGTTCACAGCCGTCGGCCATGATATCGCCGGTGCGTTTGCCGGATTTCATCGCCATCTGGACGGCATTTTCGATCAGGTCCGCATCTTCCTGCAGGTCGAAGGAATAACGCAGCGTCATCGCAAAGCTCAACATCATGGCGCTGGGGTTTGCCAGGTCCTGACCGGCGATGTCGGGTGCGGAACCGTGGACCGGCTCGTAAAGTGCTTTGCGGCGACCGAATTCATCAACCGCACCGAGGCTGGCCGACGGCAGCATGCCGAGCGAGCCCGTGCACATGGCAGCCGCGTCGGACAGCAGGTCGCCGAACAGGTTGTCGGTGACGATCACGTCGAACTGTTTCGGGTTGCGGACCAACTGCATGGCGCAGTTGTCGGCATACATATGCTGCAGCTCGATATCGCTATAGCCGCCGCTTTCGTGCAGCGCGGTCACAGTCTTGCGCCAGAAGACGCCGGTTTCCATGACATTGGCCTTTTCGACGGAATGTACTTTGCTGTTCCGTTTGCGCGCGAGGTCGAAGGCAACTTCCGCGACGCGTTCCACTTCGGCCTTGGTATAGGCCTGGGTGTCGACGCAGCGTTCCACGCCTTCATAGACCTGCATGCCGCGCGGCTCGCCGAAATAGACACCGGCGGTCAGCTCGCGAACGATCATGATATCCAGTCCCTGGATGACTTCCGGCTTCAGGGTGGATGCGTCGAGCAGCGCGTCAAAGGTGACGGCCGGGCGCAGGTTGGCGAAGAGGTCCATTTCCTTGCGCAGGCGCAGCAGGCCCGCTTCCGGGCGTGCATGGCGTTCCACATTGTCATACTGCGGGCCGCCGACGGCGCCGAAGAGCACCGCATCGGCATCCATGGCGTCCTGCATGGTCTCGTCCGTGACGGCCTGCTTGTGCACGTCATAGCAGGCGCCGCCGACAAGACCGTCCTTGATATCGAAGTTGACGGCGCGGCGTTTCGCCATCCAGTCGACCACGCGGCGGACCTGGTTGCAGACTTCGGGGCCGATCCCGTCGCCGGGCAGCATGAGAAGGGTCTTGTTGGATGCCATGGCTTGCGACACTCCCTGTGATTTGTGAAAGGTCATTTCAACTTTTCGGGATTATGGATACGGATCAATCCCATTTGGCCGCTGTTTTAACGGTAGTTTCCGGGTTTGACCAGACCGCAGCAAAGGCAAAACCGCCTGTCCCGGGGGGAAAGAATAAAGTCTCTATCTTCCAGGTTTGTGACCCTTAGGTGACATACAGTTTTACCTTTCTTTAGGAATATCCAGATATTTTAGGCGCTTAGAATAATGGGGGACCTGCGGATCATCCGGGGTTCAAGGCTTTTTTTATGTGGGTTTAACGGCAATGTTGGCCGGGTCTCCAAGGGGGCACTATGTGGAATAAACTGTCTTTGAGCGCGAAGCTGTCTTTGGTCAGCACCCTCGTCGTGGCCTTGTGCCTGGCGGTGGGGATCACGCTGCAATCCATGCAGGCATCGGATATTACCCGGCGTCTCACCATCGAAAAGGCGCAGGAACTTGGCAGCTTCCATGCCGAACAAATCTCCAAACGTCTTGATGGAGCGATGAAGGTCGCTGAGATGATCGGCGTGGCGTTCAAGGGGCTGCGTGAGGGGGCAGGGGTCAAGGATCGCCATGTTTACGATGCGATACTGAAGGAAACGCTGGATCAGAATCCGAACCTGGCTGGGGCCTGGGCCGGTTACGAACCGAATGCTCTGGATGGTAAGGACGCCGACTACAAGAATGACAACAGCCCCCTGAACGATCCGGAAACCGGGCGATATGCCACCTATTACTTTAACTACGGAGATGGTGTTGTCGGTTCGGCTTTGACTGGACTGGCGAAGACGGAAACTTCAAATTCAGAGGATCTCGATTACTATAACATTCCCAAAAGGGAAAAACGACCGACTGTTGTTGACCCCGTCTTCTATAAAGACCTGGGAGATGGCGGAGTCCTCCTGCCGTCATTCGTTGTTCCTATCCTGAATAAAACCGGTAAGTTTCTGGGTGTTGCCGGGGTTGATATCATGACAAATCTTCTCGCCGAAGAATTTGGTGCCCTGCATCCCTTTGAGACCGGCAGTGTCTATCTGATTTCCTATAAGGGGAAATGGGTGGCGCATGAAAACAAGGATTTCCTTGGTAAGAATATTCCAGAACAAAAGAATATTGCTGCGATCTTCAAGGACGCTGTTTCCCGCATTCAGAAGGGGGAAAGCTGGACCCAGGATGACGGTGATTTCGTCCGGGTGTTCATTCCGGTTCAGGTGCCGCGCACCAACACGCCCTGGTCGGTTGTGGTCAATATCCCCAAGGCGAAGATCGTCGAGGATGCCAATTTCCTGCGTAACATGACGATTGCCGGTGGCGTGGTTGCGATCCTGATCATCGTCGGCGCACTGACTTTTGTGAGTATTGTTCTGATCCGCCGTCCGCTGACCCAGAGCATCGGCGTCATCAACGCCCTGCAGGACGGTAACTATCAGATCGATATTCCGGGACAGGAACGCGGTGACGAGATCGGTCAGGTGAACCAGGCCCTGGAAACCTTCAAGCAGAACGCCCAAAAGGTTCGGGACATGGAACTGGAGCAGGAGGCAGCCAAGATTCGCACGGAAGAGGAACGCAAGCAGGCGCGCAGGCAACTGGCGGATGATTTCGAAAGCTCCGTCGGTGAGATCGTGGCCAGCGTCTCCAACTCTTCCAACCAGATGGCGGGGGCGGCTGACCAGATGAACCAGATGGCCGACCGGTCTCAGGAACAGGCGGTCACTGTTGCTGGCGCCGCGGAAGAGGCCTCGGTCAATGTACAGACCGTCGCCGCGTCGACCGAGGAACTGACAGCCTCCATCAACGAAATCAGCCAGCAGGTTGCCAAATCCGCCCAGATCGCCAGCGGCGCGGTGGAAGAGGCTGACCGGTCCAACAAGATGGTCCGGGCCTTGGCCGAGGCGGCTGACAAGATCGGTGAAGTGGTCAGCCTGATTAACGATATTGCCGAGCAGACGAACCTGCTGGCCCTGAATGCCACGATCGAAGCCGCGCGCGCCGGTGAGGCGGGCAAGGGGTTCGCCGTGGTTGCCAATGAGGTGAAAAGCCTCGCCAACCAGACGGGCAAGGCCACGGATGAAATCGTACAGCAGATCAACGCGATCCAGACCGAAACCCGTGGGACGGTGGATGCCATCGAAAGCATCGGCCAGACGATCGGGTCCATCCATTCCATTGCAACGGCAATCGCGGCTGCGGTGGAAGAACAGGAAGCGGCCACACGGGAAATCTCCAGCAGTGTCCAGCAGGCCGCGGCGGGAACCAACGAAGTGTCCAGCAATGTGACCGGCATGAAGGATACCGCGACTCAGACCGGTGAGTCCGCCTCGGAGGTCCAGGAGTCGGCCACGGCATTGGCGGATCAGGCACGGAACCTGGACGCAGCAGTGAAAAACTTCGTGGAAAAGATCCGGACCGAATAGAACCGGGCCTGCCGTCAACCTTCCAAAGCCCCCGCCTGCCGGGGGCTTTTCTTCGTCTAGGGTCAATAAACGGTAACATAATATACACAAATCGGTCGTGCTCCCCCATTAGGGTCATCCCATTTGGTCGTAAATGAATAGAAGTATGGGGAAGTCTATGCAGAGAAAATTTGCCGGAATGGCACTTCTGGCAGGCGGCGCATTGCTGTCGGCCTGTGCGGGCACGACGACGCAGAAGGCGGGGTTGGACCGATCCGACGTGAAGGTCTATGAGGCGCAGGCTGATGCGCTGGACCTGGGGCTTGCGGCATTCAAGGGGGGGAAGACCCTGAAGCTCAACATCGGGATCGGTAGTGGCGCCTATTTCGACAAGTCCGGTGACGAAAACGTCCTCTACACGGTTTCCGACCGTGGTCCGAATATCAAATGCAAGGATTCGGAGAAGGTTATCGGCCTGTCCACCGCGCAGGTCTGCCAGGGTGACAAGAAGGGCAAAATCTTTCCGATGCCGCAATTCGCGCCGTCGATCTACAAAGTCAGGCTGAATCCGGACAATACCTTTGCGATTGAAAAGACATTGGTCATCTCCGACCGCACCGGCCAGCCTGTTGGCGGCGTGTCCAACCCGCTGAAGCAGACCAATACTGAATATGCCTATTCGCCGGACGGTTCGCGTCTGCCCATGTCCGCCGCCGGTCTGGACACCGAGGCTATCGTGAAACTATCCGACGGCAGTTTCTGGCTGTCTGAAGAATATGGGCCGAGCATCATCCATGTTGGTGCGGATGGCCGTATTATCGAACGTATCGTTCCGGCTGGCCTCGAAAAGGACCTGGCCGAGGCGCACTATACAGTGACGGGCAAGCTGCCGTCGGTCTGGAAAAAGCGTAAGCTGAACCGTGGTATTGAATCCATGGCCGTGTCGGGTGACGAGAACTACCTCTATTTCTCCCTGCAGAGCCCGCTCGCCAATCCCAATGGCAAGACCTACAAGAAATCGCGCATCGTGCGTCTGGGGCAGTACGACCTGAAACAGGGCCGCATGGTCGGCGAATATGTCTATGTCCTGGATCTGCCGACCAGCTTCCTGGCCGACAACAAGAAGAAAAAGCGAAAGCAATCCGACGTGAAAGTCAGCGAGCTGCGCTGGATGGCGCCGAACAGGCTTCTGGTGCTGGAGCGGATTTCCAAATCCACGAAATTCTATGAAGTGGACCTGAGCCAGGCCACAAACATCCTGGCGAGCCCCTGGGATATGGAAAGCAAGTCGCCGACGCTGTCTTCCCTGAATGTCTCCGACCTGGAGCGTAAACACGGCATCCGTTTTGCTCATAAGAAACTGGCGCTGTGGAGTGAAAACATTCCGAAGATGCCGTCCAAGGTGGAAGGGATCGGCATTGTCGACGCCAAGACGCTGATGTTTGTCAACGACAACGACTTTGGCATCATGGGGGCGAAGACCCAGATTGTCACCGTTCCCTTGAAGAAGCCGCTTTACTAGAAACGGTCTCGTAGAAACAGGAAAAGCCCGCCGAAACCGGCGGGCTTTTCCTTTAGTAGTCGGTCACCTGTCACGAGGCGTCGCGGAAGACCCAGGGGGTCGTTTCTGCGCGGCTGTCCTCGTAAGTGTCGATCTTTTCGTTCTTCTGCAGGGTGAGCGAAATGTCGTCCAGCCCGTTCAACAGGCAGTGACGGCGGAACTCATCCACGTCGAAGTCATATTCCTCACCATCCGGATCGACCACTTTCTGGTTTTCCAGGTCAATGGTGAAGGTGGCATTGGAGCCACGGTCGGCCTTGTCCATCAGGCTGTCGACCACTTCGCGCGGCAGCTTGATCGGCAGGATGCCGTTCTTGAAGCAGTTGTTATAGAAGATGTCGGCAAAGCTGGGTGCGATCACACAGCGGATGCCGAAGTCCAGCAACGCCCAGGGCGCATGCTCACGCGACGAACCACAGCCGAAGTTGTCACCGGCAACCAGGATTTCCGCCCCACGGTAGGCCTGCTTGTTCAGCACGAAATCCGGATTTTCGGAACCATCGTCGTTAAAGCGCATCTCATCGAACAGGTTCTTGCCGAGACCCGTGCGTTTGATGGTTTTCAGATACTGCTTAGGGATGATCATATCAGTGTCGATGTTGATCAGGTCCAGCGGTGCGGCAATCCCGGTCAGTTTGTTGAATTTCTGCATGCTCTTGAACCTCCCCTTAGCGTTTCTTCTTGGCGGTCATCAGCCAATAGGCCAGCTCACTGTCGAGCAGGTCCACTTCTTCGACGTCGTCGTTGGCTGCACTGGGCAGCAATTCGGCGACATTCCAGCCATTGGTGCTCAGGTCCTGCTTGAACAGATTGCTCAACCAGTCCTGATCGTTGTTGAGATCAATTGCATGCATCACAGAAACTCCCGTACGTCAGCCAGCGTGCCCTTGATGGCAGCGGCTGCGGCCATGACGGGGCTGACCAGATGGGTCCGGCCGCCGCGGCCCTGACGGCCTTCGAAGTTACGGTTGGAGGTCGACGCACAACGCTCGCCCGGGGCCAGCTTGTCGGCGTTCATGGCCAGACACATGGAGCAGCCCGGCTCACGCCAGTCAAAGCCTGCTTCCTTGAAAATCTTGTCCAGACCTTCGGCTTCCGCCTGTTCTTTCACCAGGCCGGAGCCGGGAACGATCATGGCGCGGACGTTTTCGGCAACCTTGCGGCCCTTTGCGATTTCCGCCACGGCGCGCAGGTCTTCGATGCGGCCGTTGGTGCAGGAACCGATGAAGACCGTGTCGATGGGAACTTCGGTCATCGGGGTGCCGGCGGTCAGGCCCATATAGTCCAGGGCACGCTGCATGGCAGCAGCCTTGTTCGGGTTGTCGGCCTTGGCCGGGTCGGGAACATTGCCGGTGACCGGGATTACGTCTTCCGGGCTGGTACCCCAAGTGACCTGCGGGGCGATCTCGCTGGTGTGCAGCGTGATTTCCACGTCATATTCCGCGCCTTCGTCCGACGGCAGGGAGGACCAGTATTCAACGGCCTTGTCCCAGTTCTCGCCGGTCGGCGCCATCGGGCGGCCCTTGATGTATTCAAAGGTGGTGTCGTCCGGCGCGATCAGACCTGCACGGGCGCCGCCTTCGATGGCCATGTTGCAGATGGTCATGCGGCCTTCCATGGAAAGCTGGCGGATTGCATCACCGGCATATTCGATCACGTAACCGGTGCCCCCGGCGGTGCCGATCTTGCCGATAATGGCCAGCGTCAGGTCCTTGGCGGTCACACCGGCGGGCAGGTCGCCCTCGACGGTGACGCGCATGTTCTTGGCCGGTTTCTGCAGCAGGGTCTGGGTTGCCAGCACATGTTCGACTTCGGATGTGCCGATGCCGAAGGCCAGCGAGCCGAAAGCCCCGTGGGTCGCTGTGTGGCTATCGCCGCAGACGATGGTCATGCCGGGCATGGTAAAGCCCTGCTCGGGGCCGACGATATGCACGATGCCCTGGCGGATATCGCTCATCTCGAAATAGGGAACGCCGAATTCCGCACAGTTGTTGGCGAGAGTCTCGACCTGGATGCGGCTTTCTTCGTCGGCAATGCCGTTGGCACGGTCGGAGGTGGGGACGTTATGGTCGGCCACGGCCAGTGTCTGGCCCGGTGCGCGCACTTTGCGTCCTGCAGTCCGTAGACCTTCGAATGCCTGGGCGCTGGTGACTTCGTGAACCATGTGACGGTCGATATAAAGCAGGCAGGTCCCATCCTCCTGCGTATCCACCACATGGGCATCCCAGATCTTGTCAAAGAGCGTGCGGGGCTGCGCCATAATTGTCCTCTCCTGAAATAATTGTACTCAGTGTCCTGGGTAATGCCTGTTTTTATTGCGCACTGATCCAGGGTGCGCGCAGCATAGAGACCTAGGCCCGAGCCTTCAATAGCAACGCCGTTACAGCACTTGTTATGAGCATTCCAAAGACCCCATATATGCGGACTTTAGAACGCCCTTCGCCGCCACCCGGTTTTCCAGGTGGCGGCGTGGACTGAACGGCCTGTCGGGCAGAAAGCTGACTTAGCTTTTGTCTGCCTTTTTGGTGTCGCGGCGCTCGGCGATACGAGCGGACTTACCGGTACGGCCACGCAGGTAGTACAGTTTCGCGCGGCGAACTTTACCACGGCGAATGACTTCGATGCTGTCGATACGCGGGCTGTAGAGCGGGAATACACGCTCGACGCCTTCGCCGTAGGACAGTTTGCGTACCGTGAAGGAGCTGTTCAGGCCAGCGTTTTTGCGTGCAATGCAAACGCCTTCGTAAGCCTGGACACGCTCACGGTTGCCCTCGACAACCTTCACGTTGACACGGACGGTGTCGCCCGCCTGGAATTCCGGAACGCCACCTTCCGGGGTACGCTGATCAAGCTGCTCTTTTTCGAGCTGTTCAATGATGTTCATGGGTTCAGTCCTTCTACATTCACATCAGGTTAATGACTTTGGCCTGCGACATAGCGGTCCCAGAGGTCGGGACGGCGTTCACGGGTGATCCGCTCTGCCTCCGCCAGACGCCAGGCGTCAATCTTCTTGTGGTGTCCGCTGAGCAGGATGTCCGGAACCTTCCGGCCGTCCCATTCCGCGGGCCGCGTGTAATGCGGGTATTCAAGCAACCCGCTTGCGAAGCTTTCTTCTTCCAGGCTTTCGTCCGCTCCCAACGCGCCGGGCAGCAAGCGCACGACGGCATCAAGGATGGCATGGGCTGCCGGTTCACCACCGGACAGCACGAAATCGCCCAGGCTGATCTCACGCACCTGGCGTTTGTCCAGCACACGCTGGTCGATCCCTTCATACCGTCCGCAGATCATCGTCATACCCGGCTCTTCGGCCAGTTCATGAGCGATCGCCTGACTGAATACCTCGCCGCGGGGGGAGAGATAGACAACCGGGCCCGGACGGTCGGCAACCGAAGCGATTGCGGCATCGACCACATCGGGGCGCATCACCATGCCGGGGCCGCCGCCACAGGGCGTGTCGTCCACGGTACGGTGTTTGTCGGTGGCAAAGCTCCGGATATCCACCGTCTCCATGTCCCAGCAGCCATTTTTCATGGCGCGGCCGGGAATGGACAGGCCGAGCGGCCCCGGAAACATGTCCGGGAACAAGGTCAGGATCGTGGCTTTCCAGGCGTTGCTCATGCCTGTTTTTCCTCCGATACGTCTTCCTCGTCCGCCTTGGCTTCGGTTTCAACCGGCGGGTTGACCACCAGTTTGCCAGCATCCAGGTCGATCGTCGGCACCGTCTCCTTGGTAAATGGCAGCATCGCGCCCTTACCGCTGGTGAGTTTGATGTCGAGAATATCGCCTGCGCCAAAATCATGGACTGCCTTGACCGTGCCATAGGCTTCGCCGTCGATGGTCTCGACAGCAAGGCCGATCAGGTCGGCGTGGTAGAATTCTTCTTCGTCCGGCGCCGGCAGGCGGCTGCGTTCGATGAACAATTCCTGGCCCTTCAGGTCTTCTGCCGCATTGCGGTCGTTGACCCCTTTGATCTTGGCGATGAGCTGGCCTTTGGATTGGCCGTTCACGGTCAGTTTGAAAACCTTGTCGCCTTTGGCATCCGACAACGCGCCATAAGCGGTAAGCTGTTCCGGATCAGCCGTGAAGCTTTTGATCCGAACCTGCCCGCGAATGCCGTGTGCGCCGGTAATCACGCCCAAGCAAAGTCGGTTTTCGGTATTTTTGACCACGATCGGTTAATCCTATTTGCCCAGAAGAAACAGCAGTGAGGCTTAGGCCTCAGCGCCTTCAGCAGCTTCCGTAGCTTCTGCAGCAGCTTCAGCGGCAGCAGCGGCTTTTTCTTCACGCTCGCGGATACGCTCGAGAGTTTTTGCACTCGGCGCGCTTTTCTTCGGCTGTTCATTGATCGCCGGCTTTTCAGCCAGACCCATGTTGGCCAGGAAGCGCTGAACGCGGTCAGTCGGCGTGGCGCCAACGGACAACCAGTGTTTCACGCGCTCTTCGTTGATCTGAATGCGATCAGCGTGGTCTTTCGGCAACATCGGGTTGTAGCTACCGATCTTCTCGATGAAGCGACCGTCACGCGGGGAGCGGGAGTCGGCCACCACGATGCGGTAATACGGACGCTTTTTGGCGCCACCGCGGGCGAGACGTACTTTAAGGCTCATAGTTTCCTATTCTCCAGTTACAAAAGTGTTTGGTTACACTCGCTCAACAACAAAAACTCGGTTTGATTCCGCCTAGCGCGGGAAACCGCCGCCGGGCGGCATCGCGTTGGGGGGAAGCATGCCACCGAGCGAACGCATGAATCCTTTTTTCCCCAACTTGCTGACTTTTTTCATCATTTTGGACATCATCTGATACTGCTTCAGCAGCTTGTTGACGTCCTGGACGCTGGTGCCGGAACCGGCGGCGATACGCTTCTTGCGCGAAGCATGGATCACTTTCGGGTTCTTGCGTTCCGCGTCCGTCATGGAGGAGATGATAGCCTCCTGACGTTTGATCATCTTGTCGTCGACATTCGCACCGGCCATCTGCTGTTTCAGCTTGCCGACACCGGGCAGCATGCCCATCACGCCCTGCAGGCCGCCCATCTTGCGCATCTGCTGGAGTTGTTTGGCCATGTCGTTCAGATCGAACAGCCCTTTCTCCATGCGCTTGGCGAGCTTTTCAGCTTCTTCCTGCTCAATGGTCTCGGCGGCTTTTTCCACCAGCGAGACCACGTCGCCCATGCCCAAAATCCGGTTGGCGATACGGTCGGCGTGGAAATCTTCCAGCTCGTCCATCTTCTCGCCGGTGCCCAGGAATTTGATCGGGCAGTCGGTGACCTGACGCATGGACAGCGCCGCACCGCCGCGGGCGTCACCATCGACACGGGTCAGCACGATACCGGACAGGCCGATACGCTTGTTGAAGCTGTCTGCGACCGTGACCGCATCCTGGCCGGTCATGCTGTCTGCAACCAGCAGGGTTTCGGACGGGCTGGCGATGGTTTTCACCATCGAGACCTCATCCATCAGGCTCTCGTCAATATGCAGACGACCGGCGGTATCCAGCATGACCACGTCATAACCGCCCAGCTTTGCCGCCTGCAGCGCGCGTTTGGTGATGTCGATCGGCTGCTGACCGGCGACGATCGGCAGGGTGTTGACGGTTACCTGTTCACCCAGCACCTTCAACTGTTCCTGTGCCGCCGGGCGCGCCACGTCGAGCGAGACCATCATCACCTTCTTGCGGCCCTTTTCGGTCAGGCGCTTGGCGATTTTGGCGGTGCTGGTGGTTTTACCGGAACCCTGCAGGCCGACCATCATCACAACGGCGGGCGGTTCGCCCAGCAGGTTCAGCTCGTTATTTTCCGCGCCCAGCATGTCGACCAGCGCATCGTGCACGATCTTGATGACCTGCTGACCGGGCGTGACCGATTTCAGGACTTCCTGACCGACGGCCTGTTCCTTGACGGTCTCAACGAATTTCTTGACGACCGGCAGGGCGACATCTGCTTCCAGCAGCGCCAGCCGGATTTCGCGCATGGCGGCATTGACATCGGCTTCCTTCAGGCTGCCCTTACGCTTAAGCCCTTCAAAAACCTCGCCTAATTTGCCTGTCAGCGTGTCAAACATGCGGTCCTCAAAATCGTTTCATCATCAAAGGCCAAGGGCACAACGCAATTTACGCCAGTGCGCGAAACTCGCGGACTGGCGGGGCTCCTCGGAGCCAAAAGCCCTGTGCTGGCTTGAAATCTGGAAGGTTTCTACGCGCGGGCAGGCGCAGAGTCAAGCGTTCCGTGCCTCTGCGTCTTTGTTAGGAAGGGCGTAATAAACTTTGTCCGGATTACAGAAGCTCCCGGCCTTTCGCCACGTAACCCGCAAAGGCGTCCGCACCGATGTTGGAGCCGCAGGCGATGACGCCGACGCGTTTGCCCGCCAGTTCCTCTTTCAGCACCGACATGGCGGCGGCCGTTGAGGCGGCACCCGCCGGTTCGACGGCGATTTTGAGGGCGTCGTAGAGGACGGCCATGCCGCGCAGCATGTCTTCGTCTTCGATACGCACCACACGGTCCACATGGGCGTGCGCCACGGCGAAGGAATAGGGCATGGCGAGCGGGGAGCCCAGGCTGTCGGCGATGGTCTGGACCTTTTCCAGTTTTTCCGGCTGGCCGGACTGGAAGCTGCGATACATGCTGTCGGCACCAAAGGGTTCGACGCCGATTACCTCGATCTTCGGGTTCATTGCCTTGAAGGCGGTCGACATGCCGGAGATCAGGCCGCCGCCGCCGATGGGCACAATTGCCACATCCAGGTCGGGCACCTGGGTTGCGTATTCATAGCCGCAGGTGCCGGTACCCAGCGTCAGGTAACGCCCTTCAAACGGGTGGACGAAGGTTCGGCCTTCCTCCTGTTTGATACGCTCCACCTCGTCAAAGGCGGCGTGGATATCTTCCACCAGAATCACTTCCGCACCCTGCGCCCGGCAGCCCGCCACCCGGATCGGGTCGGCGGTTTTCGTCATGACGACCTTGGCATGGACACCGGCCTTGTTGGCGGCCCAACTTGCGGCCAGGGCATGGTTGCCCGCGCTGACGGTGGTGATACCGCGCTGGCGCTCATCCTCGTTGAGGGCTTCGACGCTGAGCAATGCACCACGGGCCTTGAAGGAACCGGCCTGCTGAAACAGCTCCAGCTTGATCGACATCTCCGCGCCGTCGGGCAGATAGGGCGCGATACGGTCGGAGGAGAGTTTCACCACCGGCGTGTTGACGATCTTGCCCTGCAGGCTGTTTGCCGCCTGTTTGATTTCATTCAGGCTCGGTGCCGGATGCTCGGTCATGTCGGTTCCCCCATCACAGGTGTCTTGTGGTTTTTCTTCTTCCGTCATTAGTTAAGGATGGTCTAGAAAAACACAATCTCAAAAAATGCAGTAAGGGGAAGGACATGCCGGATTCGATCATCCCATCAACCGAAGACCATTCGATTTCCAGTATTGAAGAGCTGGAAGAGGTCTACGGGCCGGTTCCCGAAAGGGCGCTGAAAAAGGAGATCGACTATATCTCCGACGACTATCGGACCTGGATCGAAAACTCCCCCTTTGTGGCGGTTGCCACCGTCGGGCCGGAAGGCATGGATTGCTCGCCGCGTGGCGACGCACCGGGTTTTGTCCATGTGGTGGACAACAAAACCCTGCTGATCCCCGACCGGCGCGGCAACAATCGGCTGGATACTTTGCGTAATATCGTGCGCGATGACCGTATATCACTGCTCTTCCTGATCCCCGGTATCGGCGAGACCATGCGGGTTAACGGTCGGGCGGTCATCACCACCGAGCCTGAGCTTTGCGCCAGCTTTGAGGTGCAGGGAAAAGCCCCGGCAAGCGTGATCCGCATCACCGTCGAGCGCATCTACTTCCAATGCCAGAAGGCCATTGCCCGCTCCGGCCTGTGGAAACCGGAAAGCCAGGTTGAACGCGGCACTGTTCCGACCGCAGGCAAGATGCTGAATGGCGTGATGCAGGGCTTCGACGGCGAAGCCTATGACCGGAACTACCCGGAACATATGAAGAAGACGATTTATTAGGGCGAAGCGAACAAACCAACCCCGTCATGGCCGGTCTTGCCTTAAAAGACTGGACTTTTCCCACTTATCCACAATATAACGCGCGCGAGCTTTTTTATGCAGGTTGTTGCTGCATGATGGGGCGTTCGGCGTATGATGGAGGCTGAACGCGAGACTGGCATTCAGATGTTAGGTAGTGACGTGATGAATATCCCATTCCGGAAGATGCACGGGCTGGGCAACGATTTTGTCGTTGTCGATGGCCGGGACAAAGACTGGCTTCTGTCCCGCGATCAGGTGCGCCTGATGTCCGACCGCCGGTTCGGGATCGGGTGCGACCAGTTCATCATCATGGAGCCGGTTGATGGCGATGCGGATGTCTTCATGCGCATCTATAATCCGGATGGCTCCGAATCCGGGGCCTGCGGGAATGCCACGCGCTGCGTTGCTTCGCTTTTGATGGACGAAACAGCCAAGGATCAGGTTGTGATCCGCACCCGGCGCGGCGATCTTCATGCCCGTAACGCCGGTGAGGGGAACTACACGGTTGATATGGGCGCGGCCCAGCTTGACTGGCACGACGTCCCCCTGTCGGAAGACATGAATACGGAATGCCTGCCCATCGACATTGAACAGATCGGTGGCCCGGTGGCGGTCGGCATGGGCAATCCCCATTGCGTTTTCTTTGTAGACGATGCCGAGGCGCTGCCGCTGGAAAAGATCGGGCCGCAGATCGAACATCACCGGCTGTTTCCCGAACGCACCAATGTGGAACTGGTGACCGTGCGCCCCGATGGCACGATGCGCCTGCGCGTCTGGGAGCGCGGGGCAGGGCGGACGCTGGCCTGCGGGTCCGGGGCCTGTGCGACCATCGTTGCCGCCGTGCGCCGGGGATTGATCGACGGGCGCAAGGCGCGGATCGAGATGGATGGCGGCTGGCTGACCCTTGAGTGGCTGGAAAACGGGCATGTGTTGATGACCGGCCCGGTGGCGACGGCCTTCACCGGGGAATGGCTGCTATGAGCAACGCCCCGCATAAGGATGTGGAAATCGTCACCTTCGGCTGCCGGTTGAATGCCTATGAATCCGAAGTCATGCGGGAGAATGCCAAAAAGGCAGGCCTGCATGATGCCGTGATCATCAATACCTGTGCGGTAACGGCAGAGGCCGAACGTCAGGCCCGCCAGACCATCCGCAAGGCGCGGCGGGAAAATCCCGATGCCCAGATCATCGTGACCGGCTGTGCCGCCCAGGTACATCCCGATGACTTTGCCGGTATGGCCGAGGTGGACCGCGTTGTCGGCAATATGGAAAAGATGCAGGCCGATACCTTCGACCAGTTCGGCGTGGCTAGCGCGGAAAAGGTTCTGGTCAACGATATCATGTCGGTTGAAGAAACCGCCGGTCATCTGGTCGCCGGGTTCGAAGGCCGGGCGCGCGCCTTTGTTCAGGTGCAAAACGGCTGCGATCATCGCTGTACCTTCTGCATCATCCCCTATGGCCGCGGCAACAGCCGTTCCGTGCCGATGGGCGAAGTGGTCTCCCAGGTGAAACAACTGGTTGCCAATGGCTATAAGGAAGTGGTGCTGACCGGGGTGGATATCACCTCCTACGGCGGGGACCTGCCGGGTGAGCCGACCTTGGGGCAGATGGTCCGCCGTCTGATGGCGGCCGTGCCGGAACTGCCGCGCCTGCGCATTTCTTCCATCGACTGTATCGAAATGGATGATGACCTGTTCCAGGTGATCGCGGAAGAGCCGCGCATCATGCCGCATCTGCATCTGTCGCTCCAAGCCGGGGACGACATGATCCTGAAGCGGATGAAACGCCGCCATCTGCGCGATCATGCCATTGAGTTGTGCCAGCGCCTTCGCGCGGCCCGACCGGATATGGTGCTGGGTGCGGACCTGATTGCCGGTTTCCCGACGGAAACGGACGAGATGTTCGAAAACACGTTGCGGGCGGTGGACGACTGCGACCTGACCTGGTTGCATGTCTTTCCCTATTCGGAACGGCCGGGCACGCCTGCTGCGAAAATCCCGAACCAGGTGCCCAAGGCCCTGCGCAAGGAACGCGCCGCCCGCCTGCGCGCCAAGGGGGCGGAGAAGGAAGCGGCCCATCTGGCCGCCCAGGTTGGCAGGATGGCCCATGTGCTTTTCGAGAAAGACGGCGTGGGCCGTACGGAATATTTCGCGCCGGTGCGCTTGTCAGAACCGGTGGAAGACGGCAGTTTGCTGACTGTCGAGATAACAGGGGTTGAAGAGAACATGCTTTTGGCAAAACCGGTTCGTGAGGCCGCAGCATGAGTGGTTGGTTTTCCCGGCTGAAGGCCGGTCTGTCCAAATCCTCAAGCAAGATCGTTGGCGGCATCGCCGATGTCATCAAAAAGCGCAAGCTGGACGATGAGGCGCTGGAAGAACTGGAAGAGGTTCTGATCACCGCCGATATGGGCCCGGCGACGGCGGCCAAGCTGACGGCGGCGCTGGCCAAATCCCGCTTTGACAAGGAAGTCACGGACGAGGAAGTACGTGGTGCGCTGGCCGAGGAAATCGCCACGATCCTGGAGCCGGTTGCCAAGCCGCTGGAAATTAATAGCAGTCTGAAACCCCATGTGGTTCTGGTGGTCGGCGTGAATGGCAGTGGCAAGACCACCACCATCGGCAAACTGGCCCAGCATTACCGCGAACAGGGCCTGAAGGTCATGCTGGCGGCGGGCGACACCTTCCGTGCCGCGGCGGTGGAACAGTTGCAGATTTGGGGTGAGCGTACCGGCTGTCCGGTGATTGCCAAGGAAACCGGTGCGGATGCCGCAGGCCTTGCCTTTGACGCGATCGAACGCGCCAAGGCGGAAGGCTCGGATGTGTTGCTGATCGACACGGCCGGTCGCCTGCATAACAAGAAGGACCTGATGGCGGAGCTGGAAAAGGTTGTTCGTGTCATCCGCAAGAAGGATGAAACCGCGCCGCACAGCACGCTTCTGGTGCTGGATGCGACAGTCGGCCAGAACGCCCATTCCCAGGTCGAGACCTTCCGTGAGATGGTCAATGTCGGCGGTCTGGTGATGACCAAACTGGACGGTACGGCCAAGGGTGGCGTGCTGGTGGCGCTGGCGGAGAAATTCGGCCTGCCGATCCATGCCATCGGCGTGGGCGAGAAGGCAGAAGACCTGCGTCCCTTCAAGGCCGACGACTATGCCCGCAGCCTGATGGGCATTGCCGAGTAAGGCTTGCACTTCCGGTCTCCGGCGAAAGCATGCTATAGCAATCGCCGGAGGCAGTTGACATGCTTGACCATCAATCAGACTCCCACGAGGAAATGGGCGACATCCGGTTCCATGGTGCGAACCGGGATGACGTGCTTGTGGTCAGCGCCCTGCAAACCCGTCACAGTTATCCCAAGCACACCCATGACGCCTTTTGCTTTGGCGTGATGTATGACGGCGCGCAGGATTCGGTCTATGGGCAAAAGCACCGTGTGACCGAGGCGGGCGACGTGATGCTCGTCAATCCGGGCGAGGTGCATGACGGGCTGCCACTCGGCGATCATGGCCGCAGCTTCAGAACCATCTATATCGAACCGCAACTGGTCCGGGATGCCGCCCGTGAGGCTGGCGTCGCAATGACCGGTAATCTGGAGGTGGCCCCGACAGCGGCCCAAGATCATGACCTTGCGCGGATCATCCATGTCCTGCACAAGGGTTATCGCGACGGGGAGGGGCGGTTAGGTACGGATGGCCTGCTGGTGGAACTGTTGGGGAAGGTGGTCCGGCGGCATGGGACGGAACGGGTCAGGCCGCATTTCAACGCCGCTGCCGCGGTGGCTCTGGCGTGGCAACTGCTGCGGGATGACCCATTGACGGACCATAACCTGGACGATCTTGCGGCCCTCTGTGGCCTGTCAAAATTTCACTTCCTGCGCAGTTTCAAACGCGCCTATGGATTGTCGCCCTATAGTTTCCTGACACAATGCCGCCTGCAACGCGGGTTGGATCAGTTGCGGCGCGGTGTGAGTGTGACGCAGGCAGGGTTGGCTGCCGGTTTTTACGACCAGTCTCATTTCACGAGGCATTTCAAGAAGATATACGGCACCACACCAGGGGCGCTGCGCCTGTCCCTGTCATAGGGCAATATTGTACAAGCGGTCTCCTCCGATCCGTCATAGGGATGAACGGTATCCCTGTGGAGGACATTATGCTGTTACCCTATTTGTCTTTGGCGGCGGCCATGGCCCTGGTTGGACTGAATGTTCCGGTCAGTAAGGCTGTTGTCGTCTATATCCCGGTATTCCTGTTCGCCTTTCTGCGCTGTCTCTTCGGTTTTGTTGTCCTGGCACCGGTTCTTGTGCACAGGGGCGAATGGCGGCTGGATAAGGCCAGTGCGAAAACCCTGGCGTCACAGGCTTTTTTCGGGGCCTTCCTGTTTAACGTTTTCATCCTGTTGGGGGTCGAACGCACGTCTGCCGTCAGCGCCGGGATTATCACAAGCGCCATTCCGGCGGGGGCGGCATTGTTGGCCGTCTTTCTCTTTGGTGAGAAAATCCGGTTGCGCGAGATGGCGGTAATCGGCTGTGCGGTGTTGGGAATCTGTTTCGTCAATCTGGCCGGGGCCGGTTCCGGTGGTAAAAGTGACCTGTTGGGCAATATGCTGGTCCTGGGCGCGGTTTTGGCGGAATCCTATTTTCTGATGGTGGCACAACGGGCCTCCACCAGGCTTTCGGCCCTTGCCGCGACAACCTGGCTGAACGGATTTGCGGCCCTCATGTTCCTGCCGATGGCAATCTGGGAACTGCGTGACTTTGTCTGGACGTCGGTGCCGACCGACGTGTGGCTGATGGCGTTATATTTCTCTGCCACGGCCAGCGTGATTTGCTACGGGCTTTGGTTCTGGGGAGCCAAGCGGGTGCCGATGACACGCTCGGGCCTGTTTTCAGCCATTCTTCCTATGAGTGCGGTGATCGGCGGGGCGCTTATGCTGGATGAAACCGTAACACCGCTGCATCTGGCAGGCATGTTGCTGACGATCACAGCGATTTTGCTGGGGGTGCTGCTTCCTGCGCGCCGGCGAAAACTTTCCTGAACCGGGGGCTTAGCTCTTCTTCTTGCCGCCATGCTTCTGCTTTGCCTCAAAGAGGCTTTGCAGAAGTTCCTGGCCCATCTTGCCGCCATCGCCTTTGATCTTCTGGTTCATCACCACCTTGATCAGGTCGATATGGCTGTTGATGAGGTCCAGTAGTTGCGGCGTGACCTTGGTGTCTTCCTCGGTGCATTCATAAAGCGACTTGCCGAACTGGGTCATCAGCGGGTAGCCGAAAATCCCACCCTGACCGCGCAGGTCAAGCGCGACCTTGTTGATCACCTCCAGATGGGAGGAGGCATCGTCCATTTCCTCGATGGCGCGGTGATGCGCCTGAACAAGTTTCTCGATGGATTCCGCAACCCAGTCCGCATAGTCGGTTTCCATGTCCGCGACCTTGGCTTCCGCCGCGTCCAGCAGGGCAGGATCAAATGCGGGTTCATTGTTGTCGCCGCTGGCACCCGTGGACAGTTTCGCACGCAAGGTCTTCGGCAGGCGGATTTCCCATACCTTTTTCTTGCTGTTCTTCAGCGCGGCCAGTTCCTTGCCGGAATAGACGGTTTCAATCTCATCTTTGCTCATCACGCGCCGATCATTGCGCACAGGTACGGTGCGTCGCCGGCGGTCCGGGCCGAAGTAGGTCGGGCAATAGATATAGGGACGGCCATGTTCAACAACCGCGACCAGGCGCTGTGCCATGGCATTGGCGGAGAAGGGTTTGGCCAGGAATTCATCGACACCGGCATCGCGGGCCTTGATGATAACGTCGCGGTCGGCGGCGGCAGAACACATGATGAAGGGCAGGAAACGGTCCGGCGATTTCGCGGACAGGCGGACCCAGCGTAAAAGCATGTTGCCGTCGACAACCGGCATGAACATATCGGATATAATGACGTCGACACCGCTCATGCCGACCATGGACTGAGTTTTCTTGGTGGCGGGAGACAGGATGGCGATGGCTTCTTCGCCGTTCTCCGCAGTCATGACCCGTTCGACGCCCAACGCGCGCAGAATACCAATAATCAGGCTGCGCATGAACTGGCTGTCCTCGACAACCAGGACTGATAGTCTGCTGAAATCAAGACGCGCCATCTACTGTTCTACTCACTCAAATCCATTTGGCCTGTTTATAGTATATCAAATTCGATTACGTAGCCCGTTATGCCAATATATTCAAATAATAACCACGTGCAGGGGCATCGCTTCGCGGCGTGTCGCCATCACGGGTCAACAGCTTGTCCAGGCGATTGAAGGCGGTATCCAGGTCCAGCGGGTTGCGCTGGGGGGCTTTGGATCGACCGAATGTCTGGGCCTCACTGCGCGCCGGGCTGCTTTGGGGGCGCGGCGTGGTGGCCGGACTGTTGATGCCGGGGCGCTGTGGGCCAGAGTTGAAAACGCTGTTGTCGCTCATTGCTCAGCAATTCGAATAATTGAATACTTACGGTAAGATAGTGTTATCTTCCGGGTATATTGCGGGGCGCGAAGTAAGGCGGTCAAGCTGATTTAGTTAAAAGGCGTCATAATGAAGATACAGGCAGTCGACCATATTCAGGTAACCACCACATCCTCCCGGATAGATGACGTCCTTTATTTCTACCAGCAGGTTATGGGGCTGGTGCCTGTCGCCAAACCGGATGCGTTGGCCGGAAATGGCGGTGGCTGGTTTCAGGTGGGCGATCAGCAGCTTCATGTCTCGATCGAGAAGGGGGATGTGGCTGATGCCGCACAGAGCAAACGCCATATCTGCTATCGCGTTGATGACCTGAACCATTGGCAGGATCACCTGGATGCAAAGGGGGTGCCCTGGCAGCCTGACCATCAGCCCATTCCGGGCTGTGTCCGACTGTTCTTGCGGGACCCTGCCGGGAACCGGATAGAACTGATGCAGATTCTCGATGCATGAACAGGGCATGATGATTTCCTCATGCCTGTATGAGGATATGTCTTTTCCCAGCATTCGAAATCTCTGCTAGCCTTCATTTCCTTCAGAAATTTGGGAGATTGGGCAGTGGCGTTGGACACAATCGCAGTGTTCCTGGTACTCGGGGCGGCCTTTCTGCATGCCGGTTGGAATGCAATGGTCAAAGGGGCGACCGACCGGACGTCAATGTTTATTGGCATCTCGCTCTGTGGATCGCTGATGAGTGCTGCCGGGGCCTTCTTCCTGCCCGTACCGCATCCGGATTCATGGTTGTTCCTCGCGGCCTCGACCATGATCCATTACGCCTATTATCTGTTCCTGATGAATTCCTATCGCCTGGGAGACCTTAGCCAGGTTTATCCCGTGGCACGGGGCAGTGCGCCTTTGCTGGTCGCCATTGGTGGATACTTCTTCGCAGGCGAAAGCCTGTCGCCCCTTGGCCTGGTGGCTGTCGCCATCACGTCTTTCGGAATCATGATACTGGCCTTCGAGAAGGGGCTGCCGCGCGGTGACCAGAAAAAGCCTGTGCTGTTTGCCCTGGCGACAGGTGTGATGATTGCCACCTATACCGTGGTGGATGGCATGGGCGTGCGCCGGTCGGGAGACCCGCTGTCCTATATCCTGTGGCTGTTTGCCCTGGAGGGGATCCCCTTCCTGATCTGGGTTGCCGTCTGGCGCAAGCAACGGTTTCTGGGCTATGTCCGGCAGAATTGGCATCTTGTCCTGGCGGGCGGTGTGGCAACAGAACTGGCCTATGGTCTTGTGATCTTTGCGCTCAGTCTCGGGGCGATGGCCTCCGTGTCCGCCCTGCGTGAGACCTCGACGATCCTGGCGACAATCATCGGGGCCGTTGTGCTGAAGGAACGTTTCGGCAAGGGTCGCTATGTGGCGGCGTCGCTGGTTGCGCTTGGTGTCGTGATCCTAAACGGCTGCAGCTAACTTCATTTCACGCAGGATGCCTGCGGTCCGCTGCCGGTAGGTGTGCCGGGCGTTGCAGGCGTCAAATGCCGTTTCGGCCTTTTCCTGCAGGGCGCGGTCATCGGCAAGGACTTCTTCCATCTGCCCGGTAAGATTCTGCTGGCGGTCGTCAAAGAGGATGAAACCGTCATCGAGCCAGTCAGAGACTATTTTGTTGCGGAAGACGACCGGCAGGGCGGAATGGGAGGCTGCGTAAAAAACGCGCTCGTGGGAACTGTAATAGGCTGGCGGTCCGGCAAACACCGCTTTTGAGCGGCGGATATAGTCGGCCACCTTGTCTGCCGTCTGCCCGCCCGGGACCTGATCGGGTCGGGCGTTTTTCACCACATCCGCCCAGCCGGGGCCGACGGCAATACCGCCGCAATCAACGGCAAGCTGTGCCTGCAGATATTTGGTGCGGTCCCGCAGGAAGCGGTCCAAAAGGATGCAATAGGATCGCATGATCGACCATTCGAGGCGCTGGTCCGGTGCAAGGCCGAGGGCGGTGTGAATGCAGTCGGCCAGTTGCGGCTTTTCCAGGCTGTCGTAGACCTCGATGGCGGCATTGAGGTGATCGGCGATTTCCTGTCCGTATTTCGGTGCCCAGCTATCCCGTTCCTCTTGTGGGGAGCCACCGACGGTGCCCACCATCATGACCGGGATATCCTTGTCCTCCCAATGGAAGGCCGGTCCATCGGCGACGGCGTGCGGGGTCAGGACCAGGGGCTTGCCGTGGTGAACGGGGTATTGCCCCAGAAAGGTGAGATGCTCCGGCGATGTCTGGCCGAGGATATGCCGGGCCAGTGGAATGGCGTAGTCGGGCGCATTGATGATCGGGTGGTCCAGATACCAGGAGAAGACGGGCAATTCGCGCAGGTTCAACAACTTGACCAACGGGCTGTTGGCCTCCGCTGGCAGACCGATGTTGTTGAAAGTGCACAAAAAGGATGTCTCCGGCAGTTGCAAGAGGTCCAGCAGTTGTTTGCCAGCATCGGCCTCACGCGTATCGACAAGGCGGAAATCGACGCCGTTTGCCTGAAAGCCCGCGGCCATTTCGCGGGCCATCATATTCACATTGTCGTGCTGCGCGTGGCATAGAAAACCGATGCCGATCATAGGCTTGGGTGCTCCCCTGGCTGCAGGTGGGCCTCACTATAATGGTGATTTGTTGCACCCGCCAGCAGAAGTCCCTATACCATGGGACAGTTTGAAAGATGTTGAGAAGGGCGGCCTGCATGTCCAATGCCAATGCGAGCACACGGAAACCGGAACCCAAATGGTTGAAACCGGTTGCTGACTACGGCCCCTTGGCAGCTTTCCTGATTGCCTATTGGCAACTGGACCTGATCGCCGCGACCAAGGCGATTGTGATTGCAACCGGGATTGCAATTGTATTGTCCCTGATCGTGGCGCGCCGCGTGCCGATGATGCCGCTGGTTACGGCAATCGTAGTCGCGATCTTCGGCGGGCTGACCATCTATCTGCAGGATGAAACCTTCATCAAGATGAAGCCGACCATCGTTCAGGTGGCCTTCGCGGTGATACTGGGTGTGGGGCTTTTGCTGAAGCGGGTCTGGCTGCAGCGAATTTTCTCAGGCTCCATTGATATCTCCGAAGCCGCCTGGCGTACGTTGACCGTGCGTTTCATCTTCTTTTTCCTGGCAAGCGCCGTTCTGAATGAAATCGTCTGGCGGACGCAGAGCACGGATATCTGGGTTACCTTCAAGGTCTTCGGGCTGATGGGGCTGACCTTCGTGTTTATCATCAGCCAGATGCCCTTCCTCAACCGGGCAATGGAAGCCAAGGAAAAGGAAGACAAGCAGGACGACGATCAGTAATTGCCCAACGCCCCTTCCGGGTTGGTGAAGGGCGCATAATTCTCCAGGCCCTGTGCATCCCTGAAATGGTTCAGCGCCCAGTGCACCGAGGGGAAGGCAATATCGTCCCAGGGGATTTCATCCCAATCGAACAAGGCGACCTCTTCGCTTTCCGGGCCTGCGGAGAAATCCGGCCGGGCCAGTGTCGCGCGATAGATCATCTGCACCTGACTGATCCGCGGGATGGTATAGACCGCCAGCAGACTGTCGATGGCGATCTGCGCGTTGGCTTCTTCTTCCGCCTCGCGGCTTGCACCCTGCGCAGGTGTTTCGTTGAGTTCCATGTATCCGGCAGGGATAGTCCAATACCCCACGCGTGGGTTGATTGCCCGTTTGCAAAGTAGAAATTTTCCGTCATGCTGGACTACGGAACCAACCACGATCAGCGGGTTTTCATAGTTGATAAAGCCGCAATCGGGGCATACAAGGCGTTCCATGTTATCGCCTTCCGGTACCTGCCGGATGCGCGGGCCGCCATCGATCTGATCATTGGGACTACTCATGTGTTGTATTCTGGTGATCCGGGGCGTCATTCGCAAGAGTGAAACCTGTATGGGTCGATATCCATAACTCCAACCGAGGCAGCAGGGCCAGGATGACCGAGACACTTTCCCCGGATGAGCTATTGGAACGCGCGATGGACAATTATCGTGTGGGGCGGCTGGAAAAGGCAAAAGCCGATTGGGAAGCCGTGCTGGCGCGGGACCCGAATAACTATGATGCGCTGGAATGGCGCGGCGAGGTCGGTATTCAGCAGGACGAATATGAAATCGCCGCTGACTGCCTGCAGAAATGCCGGGATCTGGATCCGGAGCGTTTCGAGGAATACAGCAATCTGGGTTTGGCCTATTACGAGCTGGAAGAGGCGGTCAAGGCGGTGGAATGCCTGCGCAAGGCGATCGAGCTGAACCCTGCCGACGATGTCGCCCATTCCAATCTGGGCCGTGCACTCTATGATTATTTCCATGGGGGCCATGAGGTCGAGGCGGCGGCGATTGCCCGTGAATGGGCGCAGGCCTTTCCCGACAATCCCGATGCGGCCCATATGGGCGCGGCGGTGGGCGGGCTGCCCGCGCCGGACAAAGCCGTTGAGGCCTATGTGGCGGATGTGTTTGACACCTTTGCCGCCGATTTCGATCAGAAGCTGGCGGACCTTGGCTACCGTGCGCCGCAATTGCTGGTCGATCTGATCGGTGAGGACGGTGTCGATGGAAAGGTGGATATTCTCGATGCCGGTTGCGGCACAGGGTTGTGCGGACCGCTGTTGAAACCCTGGGCGCGTCGCATGGATGGGGTGGACCTGTCACCGAAGATGCTGGACAAGGCGGAGGAACGCGGGCTCTACGACCATCTGGAAGAGCGCGAGCTGGTGGAATATCTGCACGATCACGCCGATGACTATGATCTGGTTATCGCAGCGGACGTGCTTTGCTATTTCGGAGCCCTGGACCAGGCGTTCAAGGCGACGAAAGATGCGCTGAGGGCGGGCGGGCATTTTGCCTTTTCTCTGGAGCGTGCCAGTGATTGGGACGAGACCTACAAACTGCACCCCAGTGGCCGCTATTCCCATGGGGAGACCTATGTCCTGCAGATGGTGGAGCAGGCCGGTTTCGATATCCTGACGAAGGCTCATGAAGTCCTGCGCAGTGAATATGGCGAGGATGTCCACGGGCTGGTCGTGTTGGCGCGTAAACGGTGACTATTTCCGACTGATCCGCCAGATGGTGCCGCCCGCATCGTCGGATACCAGAATGCTGCCGTCCGGCATGACTGTCAGGGCGACCGGTCTGCCCCAGACGGCGGCCTGACCGGGCTTGCCGGGGTTCAGGCGAAAGCCGGTGAGGAAGTCGATATATTCGCCAGTCGGTTTTCCATCCTCGAAAGGCACCCGCACGACTTTGTAACCCGTTGCCCTGGCCGCATTCCACGAACCGTGGAGGGCAACCAGTGCATCGTCCTTCCAATCCTCCGGCACGTCCGCCTTATCGAGGAACGTGAAACCCAGCGAGGCGGAATGCGCCTCGAACAATACGTCTGGAATAATGGCTTCTTTCACCAGGTCCGGGCGTTTGTCGCTGTAGCCCGGCATCGGGTGGGAACCGATATAGGCATAGGGCCAACCGTAAAATCCACCGTCCTGCACATGGGTGAAATAGTCCGGTACGAGGCCGTCGCCCATGCCGTCCCTTTCGTTGACCACTGTATAAAGGTCGTTCGTGCCGGGTTTGAAGGCAATGCCGACCGGGTTGCGCAGGCCGTAGGCGAAAGTCTGGCGGCTACTTACTCTGCCGTCGGGATGGACCTTGAAACGTTGGATGCTGGCGCGCGGGATCGGTTCCTCTCCGATATTACTGCGGCTGCCGATAGAGGCGTAGAGCCAGTTGCCGTCAGGACTGAAAGCGATATTGCGGGTCCAGTGCCCGCCAGTGCCACCCAGTGCGTCTTCCTGTGAGATCATCTTTGGAGCCGTCGAGGGCTTCATGCTGCCAGGTTGCCATGCAATCCGCCAGATGCCATCGAGGTCTGCGAAATAGAGATAGCCTGCGTGAAGGGCAAGGCCATGCGGCCGATTGGCCCCGGTGACATAGGAGCCGCTGTAGTCCGTGTGTCCGTCGCCATCCCGGTCTTTCAGAATTGTGATCTTGTCGGCTTTTGATTCGGCCAGGAAAACCGTGCCGTCGGAAGCGGCGAGGATGTTTCGGGGGTGGGTTAGGTCCTCGGCAAACAGATTGACCTGGAAACCTGATGTCACCTTCAGTGGAATTCCTTCGGGACGATAGGTCCGGGTGGAAGGATTGACTGCCGATGACGTCGCATAAGGCTTTGGCAGATTGTCCGGCCTTATGTGGTAAACAGTGCCGGGCTGATCGGCTCGCGCTGTTGCTGCCGCCGCGAGGGCGGTTACGAAGGCGAGACCGATAAACCCGGCTTTTGTCATGTTTACTCCTGATTCAGGACCGCAACTCCCGGAAGTTCCTTGCCTTCCATCCATTCCAGGAAGGCCCCGCCGGCAGTGGAAATATAGGTGAATTTGTCACTTACCTTGGCATGCGCCAGGGCAGAGACCGTATCCCCGCCACCGGCGATGGAAACCAGGGAACCCTTTTCCGTCAGACCGGCGGCGGCCTGTGCCACTTTCACGGTCCCGGCATCAAAGGGCTCGATCTCAAATGCACCCAGCGGACCGTTCCACAGCAGGGTCTTGCAGGACGCCAGGCGCTGGGCCAGGGCTTCGGCACTGTCCGGTCCGACATCCAGGATCATAGCATCACTGGGGACGGCGGCAATCGGGCGAACTTCATTTTCCGCACCGGCCTTGAATTCCCAGGCGACCACGGCGTCCGATGGCAGGACGATTTCACAACCTGCGGCATCGGCCTTGCCCATGATTTCACGTGCGGTGTCGGCAAGGTCCTTCTCGCACAGGCTGGCGCCGATGTCGGTGCCCAGGGCGTGCAGGAAGGTATTGGCCATGCCGCCACCAATTACCAGCAGGTCGACTTTCTCAACCAGATGGCTCAGTACTGCCAGCTTGGTGGAAACCTTTGCGCCGCCCACGATGGCCGCCACAGGTTTCTGCGGATTGCCGAGGGCTGCTTCCAGGGCTTCCAGCTCCGCCTGCATGTTACGTCCGGCAATGGCGGGCAGCAGGGTGGCAATGCCATGGGTGGAGGCATGGGCGCGGTGGGCCGCGGAAAAGGCGTCATTCACGAAGATATCGCCCAGCTTGGCGAGTTTGGCGGCAAATGCCGGATCGTTCTTTTCCTCGCCTGCGTGGAAACGCAGGTTTTCGAGCAACAGGACCTGGCCATCCTGCATCGAGGCAACGGCGGTCTGGGCCTGTTCGCCAACACAATCTGCAGCGAAGGCAACCGGCATGCCCAGTGCCTTTTCAACTGCCGGTGCGACCGGCGCGAGGGACATTTCCGGCACGACCTGGCCTTTCGGGCGTCCGAAATGGGACAGCAGGATGACTTTTGCACCCTTGCCAGTCAGTTCCCGGATGGTCGGTACAAGGCGGTCGATCCGTGTTGTATCGCTGATGGCGTCATCCACCATCGGAACATTCAAATCGCCGCGCAGCAATACGCGTTTGCCGGTGACGTCAATATCATCCAGGGTCTTGAACATCGCGTCCTCATTTCATTTTGACGGTCGAAAAACTTACGAAAATCTATATGGGGAAATACCCGATGCAACGCCGTTTGGCTATACCATTCCGGGTAGGGCGATGCCGTCGGATAGGGGAGGGCTAATCCTGTTGGAAGGCTTTCAACCAGACGTCGACCACTTTGATGACGATGGCCTCGATTTCATCCTGGGGAACCTCGGAGCGAACACCGAGCAGCAGGCTGAAATGGGTATTTCCCTTCAGCATGGCAAAAAGCATGGTGGCGGCAAATTCAGGGTCGTCGGTGTCAATCTCTCCGCGGGCAACAGCGGTCCTTATGGCATCTTGCAAAGGATTTTCGGCAGGGCAGACACCGGTCTGGAAGAAAACTTCGCCCAGTTCGGGAAAACGGCAGGCCTCGGCCACGACGCTGCGGAAGAATTTCACCGAGCGTTCTTCGTAGATCATGGACAGGAAGGTGACACCGAATTCGATCAAGGTATCCCTGATCGAGGCATTTTCCGAAATCCGCGCCTTCACCTTCTGCAGGGAGGCACCGCATTGCATCGTGATAATTGCGCCGAAAAGCGCGCCTTTATTCTCAAAATGATTGTAGACGGTTCTCTTGGAGACGTTCGCGCGACTGGCGATGTCATCCATGCTGGTCGCCTCGTAACCATTTTCTGCAAAAGCGTCGGCTGCTGCGGAAACAATGGCGAGGCGTTTCAGGTCGCTACGGGTCAGTTTCTTTTCTTCCGTTTTTTCGGCGAGTGCTTCCGTCAACAACAACATTCCTGAAAAAAGTTACACGTCTAACCTTGACGATACACAAAAATATCCTAAAGTAAACTACACCGTGCAGTTTACTTTATAAGGGACTTCATATTCGCACCCCCTTATTAGCCTATTTCGGGTGGAAAGAAAACTGTTCGGGACGGATGAATAATCCGTTCGGCTTTCGTTCAGGGGGAGATTGCTGCCGGAGGCGGGGGTCTTCCAAAAAGGGGTTAAGACAATGTCTGAAACAAAAGGGCAGGGCCTTGCCGTCCGCTACGCCCAGTGGGTGGTGCACTGGCGGTGGTGGGTGTTGCTGGCAACCTTGCTGGCAACTGTTGCCGCCGCAGCGGGGGCTTCGAAACTAAGCTTTACCAACGACTATCGGGTTTTCTTCAGCGACCGGAACCCGGAGCTGACCGCATTTGACAAATTTCAGGATATCTACACCAAAACCGATACAATTCTCTTTGCGGTCAAGCCCAAGGAAGCCCCGGCGAACCTGGGGGTCTTCACCAATGATACGCTGGCGGCGGTGAAGGAACTGACCGAGGAATCCTGGAAAATTCCCTATTCCATTCGCGTGGATTCACCGACCAACTTCCAGCATACCGAAGCGACCGAGGATGATCTGGTGGTGGCCGACCTGGTGAAGAATCCAGGCTCTCTCGACCGGAAAACCTTGATGAAAGATCGCAAGGTCGCACTTGAGGAGCCGTCGCTCGTCAACCGGCTTGTGGCAAAAGACGGCATGACGGCCGGTGTTCTGGTCACCCTGCAATTGCCGGGGAAAGACCCGGATGAGGTGCTGGACTCTGTCAGTCACGCGGAAAAACTGCTGGACCGGATCAAGGCGGACTACCCGAACCTGGATGTGGTGATCTCGGGCATCGCCCCGCTCAGCGCTTCTTTTCCGCGGGCCTCCATGCAGGATATGGAAACCCTGATCCCGATCATGTATCTGGCACTGATCGTTGCCATGGGGATATTCCTGCGGTCGGTTTCCGGCACGATTGCAACGGTGCTGGTCGTTGGCATGTCGGCAGTCTTCGCCATGGGCAGCGGTGGCTGGCTGGGTGTGCAACTGACACCGCCGTCTGCCATGGCGCCGACCATCATCCTGACTATCGCGATTGCGGACTGCGTCCATATCCTGGTCTCCATGTTCCAGCAGATGCGCAAGGGACTTGGCAAGCATGAGGCCCTGATCGAAAGTCTGCGCCTGAATACCGAGCCGGTTTTCCTCACCAGCCTGACGACCGTGATTGGTTTCATGAGCCTGAATTTCTCGGACTCGCCGCCTTTTGCCGATCTCGGGAACCTGTCCGCCATTGGCGTTGCCGCGGCATGGGTCTACGCCATGACCTTCCTGCCCGCCCTGATGGCGATCCTGCCGGTGCGGGTGAAAAAGGTCGACGAAGACAAGCTGGTCTTCATGGACCGCATGGCTGACTTTGTTGTCAATCGCCGCAAGGCGCTGATCTGGCAGCTGGGTCTGGTTATCGTTGTTCTTCTGGCCTTTGTACCGACGATCAATCTGGATGACCGCTTTGTGGAATATTTTGACTATAGCGTGCCGATCCGGGGCGATACCGAATTTGTCGCCGATAACCTGACCGGCCCCTATCAGATTGAATTTTCCATTGGCGCGGCAAATGCCGGTGGCATTGCGGACCCTGCCTATCTGAACCATCTGGAAAACTTCGCCAACTGGCTGCGCCAGCAGCCGGGGGTCATGCATGTGAACAGCTTCACCGATGTGATGAAACGTCTGAGCAAGTCCATGCATGCGGATAAAGAGGACTGGTACCGCCTGCCCAATGACCGGCAACTGGCAGCCCAGTATCTGCTGCTCTATGAAATGTCCCTGCCTTACGGTCTGGACCTGAACAGTCAGATCAATGTGGACAAATCCGCAACCCGCCTGACCGCGACGATTGATTCAATCGGCACGACCAAGCAGCGCGAGTTGAAGGCGCGGGCGGAAGAATGGCTGGTGCAGAACACGCCGCCCTATATGCATGCCAGTGCCACAGGCACGACCGTGATGTTCGCCTATATCTCCGAGCGTAACATCAAGTCCATGCTGACCGGTACGGTTCTCGCCTTCCTGCTGATTTCGGCGTCGCTGATGTTTGCCCTGCGGAGTCTCCGGCTCAGCCTGATCAGTATCATTCCCAATCTGGTGCCGGCAGGCATCGCCTTCGGAATCTGGGGAATATTCGTCGGTGAGATGGGGCTTGCGGCCTCTGTGATCACGGCGACCAGCCTTGGTCTGATTGTCGATGCAACTGTCCATATCCTGAGCAAATACAATCGTGCGCGCCGGGAGAAGGGCTACGATGCGGAAGCGGCTGTTCGTTACAGCTTCTCCACTGTCGGGACCGCCCTTTGGGTGACGACGGCGATCCTTGTTGCCGGTTTTGCGGTGCTGGCCTTCTCCAGCTTCAAGATCAATGCGGAGATGGGGCTGCTGACGGCGATTGCGATCACCGCTGCCATCTTCGTCGATTTCTTCCTGTTGCCTCCGTTGTTGCTGGCCCTTGATCGCCGCCGTGTCGTGCGCGGCGCGAGCGAGCCGGTGCCCGCGGAATAGAAAGGACACTGCCATGAAAAAACTGTTTCTATCCACCGTTCTTGCCTTGTCGACCCTCACAGCAGTGGGGGCGGCAGGCGCCAGCGAAGACCCGAAAGCCAAGGGGCTGTCCATCGCCGAAGAATGGGACCGCCGCGATCAGGGTTTTGGCGATAGCGTGGCCGAATTGAAAATGATCCTGGAAAACCGCCATGGTGAAACCAGCAAACGCGCCATGTGGATCAAAACCCTGGAGGTGCCCAACTCGGACGACGGAGATAAATCCCTGGTCTTCTTTGAAAAGCCGCGGGATGTGGAGGGTACGGCATTGCTCAGCTATGCCCATATTCTGGACCCGGATGACCAGTGGCTGTATCTGCCTGCGCTGAAGCGGGTGAAGCGTATTTCCTCCACCAATAAATCAGGGCCCTTTGTCGGCAGTGAATTCGCGTTCGAGGATATCTCCGCCCAGGAGTTGAAGAAATACGACTATAAATACCTGCGGGACGAGCCTTGCGGCGATCAGGAATGTTTCGTGCTGGAACAGACGCCGCTTTACGAGAACTCCGGCTATACCCGTCAGGAGGTCTGGTACGACAAGGCGGAATATCGTCAGCAGAAGATCAACTATTACGACCGTAAGGGCGATCTGCTGAAAACCCTGGAATTCACTAAATTCCACCAGTATCTGGACAAATACTGGCGTGCCCATGAGTTGAAAATGGTCAACCACCAGACGGGCAAGAAAACGACGCTTGTCTATGACAATTTCGAGTTCAAGAAGGGGTTGGATGACGGCGATTTTCGTAAGAATACCCTGAAGCGTCTGCGGTAATAGGCCATCCTTGCAATGAGAAAATACCGTATGACGGATGCGGTTGCAGCGGGCGTTATGCTCGCCGCTGCTGCGACAGGGGCAACGGCGCAGGAGGTTGAGTTTTCCGGTTTCGTCGCCGGTGAGTTGCAGGTTTTTCCGGATCGCGCAGCCCATGACGGGCAGAGCAATGCACATTTGAATCCGTCGCTGATCATTCAGCCTGAAATCCGTTATGAATTGAATGACGGCGATGATCGCCTGACCTTCATTCCCTATGCGCGACTGGACGGCACGGACGATGAGCGTACGCATTTCGATATCCGTGAGGCCAATTGGCTGCATTATGGCAATGACTGGGACCTCAAAATCGGGGCAGACAAGGTTTTCTGGGGCGTGGCGGAATCCCGCCATCTGGTCGATATCATCAACCAGACCGATCTGGTGGAAGACCTGGATGGTGAAGATAAACTGGGCCAGCCCATGGTCAATCTAGGGCTGCAGCAGGATTGGGGTTATTTGAATTTCTATGTCATGCCCTATTTCCGGGAACGGACTTTCCCCGGACGGGACGGACGGCTGCGCGGGGCAATCCCGGTGGATACGGATCTTGCCACCTATGATTCCGGGGCGGAGGAATGGCATCCGGATTTCGCCATCCGATATTCCACGGTGATCGATGATTTCGATATCGGCATTTCCCATTTCCACGGCACCGGGCGTGAGCCCACTTTCTCCGTTGTCACCAAAAGCGACGGGTCAACGGTGTTGGCGCCGCATTATGATCTGATCGACCAGACGGGCGTGGACCTGCAGGCCACGTTGGGCGATTGGCTGTGGAAGCTGGAGGCGATGACCCGTTCCGGCCAGGGCGACCGGTTTGTCGCGGCCGTGGGAGGCTTCGAATACACCCTCTATGGCGTGACCGACAGCGGGGCGGATCTGGGGTTATTGATGGAATATCAGTATGATGGCCGTAACGATAAGGCCCCGGTGACCATTCAGGACAATGATATCTTTGTCGGTTCGCGCCTGACATTGAACGATGTTGACGATACGGATTTCCTGGCGGGGTTCTCCGTCGATCACGAGACCGGTTCAACCTTCTTTTCCGTGGAGGCGGATACCAGATTGAGTGACTTCTGGACGATTGAGATGGAGGCGCGCGCCTTTGCCTTCACATCCGAGGAGGACCCGGTCGACGCCTACAGCCATGATGACTATCTGCAGGTCAGGCTGTCCCGTTATTTCTAGTTCAGGCCCGGTCACGGGGGTGAGAACGAGTGTGGGGGAGGTGGCGCACCTTCCCTCGCATCTTCCAGGTGATTAAAATTTAGACGCCCGCATTCTATGAATGCACATAATTTGTGCGATTATGTGCTGGCTGGTAATGTATGTTGTTTTAAGTATTTGAAATTAAACATTAACTATTCTTGGCATGTCCTTTGATAGAAACCTCTGCAAATTAAGTCCGGTAAACGGGCAGCCTTAAAAAAGCTATGCGGGGTAACGTTCATGGAAGCAGTCGTGCAAGGCGCCGACGTGTTCTTCGTCCTTATGGGCGCCATTCTTGTTTTCTTCATGCATTCCGGTTTCGCCTTCCTTGAGGTTGGCACCGTTCGTCATAAGAACCAGGTGAATGCCCTGGTCAAAATCCTGGTGGATTTTGCCATTTCCACCCTTGCCTATTTTTTCATCGGCTACAGCATTGCCTATGGTATCGACTTCTTTGTCGGGGCGGATGTCCTGACCGGCGCGCGTGCGGTGGAAGGCTACAGCTTCACCGGCAGCGGTTATGATCTGGTGAAATTCTTCTTTCTGCTGACCTTTGCGGCAGCCATTCCCGCGATCATTTCCGGTGGCATCGCGGAACGCGCCAAATTCTGGCCGCAGCTTATTGCGACCGCGACATTGGTTGCCTTTGTCTATCCCTTTGTCGAAGGGATGGCCTGGGGCGGCCGGTATGGCTTTCAGGGGCTGATCGAAACCGTGACGGGCTTTGCCGGTGGTTTCCACGATTTCGCCGGTTCCATCGTTGTCCATGCGGTCGGCGGCTGGATTGCCCTGGCGGCCGTCCTGATGCTGGGTGCGCGCCGGGGGCGCTATCGCAAGAGTGGTGCGGTGATTGGTATCCCCCCTTCCAACATTCCCTTTCTGGCGTTGGGCTCGTGGATTCTCTGTGTCGGCTGGTTCGGCTTCAACGTGATGAGCGCGCAAAGCCTGAATGGCATTTCCGGGCTGGTCGCCATGAACTCCCTGATGGCCATGGTCGGCGGTATTCTGGTCGCGCTTGTTGTCGGGCGCAACGACCCGGGCTTTGTCCACAACGGTGCCCTGGCCGGACTGGTTGCGGTCTGCGCCGGGTCGGATGTGATGCATCCTCTGGGCAGTCTCGTGGTCGGCGGCGTGGCCGGTGGGCTTTTCGTCTATCTGTTTAACCTTTGCCAGAACAAATGGCGTATCGATGATGTGCTGGGCGTCTGGCCGTTGCACGGACTATGCGGGCTGTGGGGCGGTGTCGCCGCCGGAATTTTCGGCCTGCAGAGCCTGGGCGGTTTGGGCGGTGTTGCCTTCCTGCCGCAATTGGTTGGCAGCCTCATTCTGGTCGCGGTCGCTTTTATCGGCGGGCTTGTGGTCTACGGCCTGCTGAAAGTCACCATCGGTATCCGTCTGTCAGAAGAGGATGAATTCAACGGGGCGGACCTGTCCATCCACAAGATCAGCGCCAACCCGGAGGCGGAATTCGGGGGGCGGTAAAGTCAACCTATGCTTCGGTTGAACTGGGGGCGCTTCGGCGTCCCTTTTCTTTTCGGGCTGCCCTCTTTTGGTTCCGGGGGAAATTGCCTATGGTGCGCGCAGACATATAACAAATTCCGCGACGAGGGATCAGCCCAATGAAAATCAGCAGCAATTTCGATTCCGGCAATATCGAAGTGATCAACGCCGACGATCCGGCCCATATCCGCCTGCGTATTCCCTATGATGCCGGGGACGAATTCATGCAGTGGTTCCATTTTCGCCTGAACGGCGCAAAGGACCAGGATTGCACCATCATTATCGAAGACCTGGACAAGTCCGCCTATCCGTCTGGTTGGGAAGGTTACCGCGCCTGTGCCTCCTATGACCGTGAAACCTGGTTCCGCGTTGATACGGATTTCGACGGCGAGGAAATGACTATCCGCCACACCCCGCAACTGGATACGGTCTGGTTCGCCTATTTCGCGCCCTACACCCGCGAACGCCATCACGACCTGATCGCCAAATGCCAGTTGCACCCGCGGGTGCGCCATGAAGTCGTGGGCGAGACTTTGGATGGTGAGGACATGGACCTTCTGGTGGTCGGCGATGACTATGCAGACGACCGGCTGAAACTTTGGGCGATTGCCCGTCAGCATCCGGGCGAAACCATGGCCGAATGGTGGATGGAAGGTTTCCTGACGCGTCTTCTGGACGATCATGATCCGGTCTCCCGTGAGTTGCTGCAGCGGGCGGTCTTTTATGTGGTCCCCAACATGAACCCGGATGGCAGCCGCCGCGGTCACCTGCGCACCAATGCGGCGGGCGCCAACCTGAATCGGGAATGGGCAACACCCAGCCTGGAACGCAGCCCGGAAGTCTACTGGGTCGAAAAGAAGATGCGTGAGATCGGGTTGGACTTTTGTCTGGATGTCCATGGTGACGAAGGCCTGCCCTACAACTTCATCGCAGGCGCGGATGCGATCCCCGACTGCCCGCAGCGCCTGATTGATCTGCGCGAGGCGTTCGAGGCCAACCTGCGCCGTGTCAGCCCGGACTTCCAGTCTGAACATGGCTATCCGCCGAAAGCAGCGGGCGAGGCCAATCTGACCTACGCCTCCACACATATTCAGAACACTTTCCAGGCCCTGACAATGACCCTGGAAATGCCGTTCAAGGATACGGTCGACACGCCGGATTATTTCCAGGGCTGGTCGCCGGAACGGTCTCAGAAACTGGGTGCGTCCTGCCTGGATGCGATCTGGGGGATTCTTCCCGATATCAAGGGCTAAGGCTCATCGGCCGGGGATGGCATGACCGTTGCTTCTCATCCTGAAGGAATGATGTGAAAGTGGAGGTTGCAAGCCATGAATGTGACAATGCCGTCCCTGGCCGTTTTGCTCGGTGGGCAAAATCAGTCCCCCCTGTTCAATTCGTTGAACAACAAACCGGCAATTTCTGCCAAGCTGGCCCATGACTCGCTGGCAACCCAAAAGGACGAGAAACAAAGCGCGATTGCCACGGCAGGCAAGGTGGAACGGGATATGGCGGCCTTCAAACGCGCCGTAGGCAACGCCACGACCCTGGAAGAAGCACTTTCCGACCCGACCGTTCACCGCATGTTGTCCCAGGTCTATGAAATAGACATCCTGTCCAACAACTCGGAACGGTTTGCCCAGATTGTCTCCACCAATCCGGATGATCCAACCTCCCTGGCGGCCCGCAGCCGCGACAAAGGCATGATTGCCCTTGCGGAAGACTTGCAGCGGGTGGACAACGGCCTGGGTCTGCTTCAGGACGAAACATTCCAGAATGCCATCCAGGACACCGTGGTCTCTGTTGAATTTGAGGCGAAGGCGGCGGATGTGAACCCGGCAGCCGCGAATGCCTTCTATTTCGAACGCAATGCTGCTGGTCTTGAAACGCCCATGGACGTCTTGTCCAATTCCAGGATAAGGGACGTTGTATTCGGGGCGTTGGACCTGCCCGACAGCTACAAATCCCAGCCAATTGCAAAACAGGCGGCGGTGCTGGCAGAGAAACTGGATTTCACCAAAATGCAGGATCCGGATTACATTAAGGAGCTGTCGGTAAACTACCTGAATACGATTGATCGTCAGCAACCGGTTGGCAAACCGAGTTTGGCGACTATTCTACAGCCATCGGGGACGGGAGCATTATTTAATACCTTGGCGTAAAGGGGAGGGCCATGCCGGCTGAAGAAAAAGAAACGGGCAAAGATCACCACCTTCTGGAACTCGAGACACATCTGCCCTACCGGCTAGGCCGACTGACCAACCTGATCCGGCAAGTCACAACAGAGGTTTATATCCGCCAGTCCGGCATTACCGGGCGTGAATGGCGCGTGTTGGGCATGATCGGTATCGTCGGTCATGTGAACGCGCGTGAGATTGCGCGTCTGACCGGGATGGACAAGGCAACGGTGACCCGGGCGGTTAACCGGCTTGTGACACTGGGTGTAGTTACCCGCGTCAGTGACAAGACGGACCGGCGGTCGAAAATCCTGGAACTGACGAACAAGGGCGCGGCCCTTTGCGACCGCATTATTCCGGAGATGAAAACCGGCGGGGAAGTCCTGGCCGAGGCGCTCACACCGGAGGAGCTGTCCCTGTTCCTGACTTGCCTGGACAAGCTGACCATAAAGGCCGAAGACCTTCTGGCCGACGAGTAACCATAAATCGGTGCCTATTCGGCGATGGCCTGCAATGCATCCTCCTCCGGCACCTGCCGGGGCAGGGTGATTGTAAAGCTGGTGCCTTGGCCCGGTTCGCTGGTGCAGGTGATATTCCCCCTCAATCGGGTCTGGAGAATGTTGTAAACATGATTCAGACCAAGGCCGCTGCGCCCCCGCCCGCGTCCCGTGGTAAAAAACGGATCGAAGATTTTGGGCAGGTCATCCTTTGGAATGCCCCGGCCGTTATCATGGACCGTCACCTGCAGAATATCGTCTGTCGCCTTTACAGTCAGGGCGATGGTTTTGGGCTGGTGATTGTTAAAGGCATGTTCGACTGCATTCAGGACGATGTTTGATATCACCTGGGAATAGGCACCGGGATAGGAGTCCAGTTCCAATGTCTCCGGGCAGGTGAGCGTCACTGTGGCTCCTTCATATTTAATCTTGGCCTGGAGGCTTGAAACCACATCGCGGGTATAGTCGTGGACGTTGAAGATGCGCCTTTTCTCTGTGGTCTGGTCTACGGCGATCTTCTTGAAGCCATCCACTAGCCCAGCCGCTCTCTTCAAGTTGGAAACGGCCAACTCCGTTGCCTCATGGGCGGCTGTAATGAAATTTGCCATCTGGGATCGCTTGAGCTGGCCCGCTTTGAAGGCATGGTCCAGTTGCGCAAGCTTGTGCTGGAAATGGGTCATGGAGGTCAGGCCGACACCCAGCGGGGTGTTGATTTCATGGGCGACACCGGCGACCAGTTGACCCAGGGCTGCCATCTTTTCCGCCTGTACCAGGGATTGCTGAGTTTCCCGCAATTGTCTCAGCGCCTCTTCGGCTTCTTCCTGGGCGCGGACCATGGCGGTGACGTCGGAATAGGTGGTGACGAAGCCACCGGTCAACTGCGGCATCGGGTTGCCGCAGACTTCTATTGTCCTGTCGTTACCCAGGTTGCGTGTGAAACTGTGGGGTTCTGGGTGGCGGGCAAGCTCCATACGCTCCTCCACCATCTTGTCTATGTCGCCTTCGCCATAGTCCCCCCGTCTGGCGTTGTATTCAAAGAAATCCCGCATGGATTTTCCGATTTTGCCAAAGCGGGTAGGGAAGCCCAGCATTTTGAGGAAATGGTCATTGTAAAGAACCAGCCTCAGATCCTTGTCGAAGACTGAAATGCCTTGGGATACATGTTCCAGCGTTGCCTCAAGCAGGGCCTTCTGGTGAGCCAGTTCCCGCTTGTTCTCCCGCAGCTTGGCCGTGCGTTCTTTGACACGTTCCTCAAGGTTTTCCTTGGCTTCACGTAAACTGCTTTCTGCCTGCTTCAACGCGGTGACGTCAGAATAGATCGTGATGAAGCCACCGTCTTCCAACGGCTTTCCGGTTATTTCGATGATGGTGCCGTCCGGTCGCGTGCGTTCAAATTTGTGTGCTTCATGGCGCCGTAGCATGGCCATGCGTGCCTTCACGATGTCTTCCGGTGAGCCGGGGCCATATTCACCGCGTTCCGCGTTGTAGTGGAAAATTGTCTCCAGAGAGGAGCCCGGTGTCACCATGCGGGCGGGCAGGTCCAGCATCCGTGCCACCCGGTTGTTGCAATAGATGAGCTTGAAATCCGCGTCCATGATACTGATGCCCTGGTCCAACAGTTCCAGCGCTTCTATCAATGGGGTTGGATCGACTTGCTTTGCCATGGAACCTTGGTTGAAATTGGCGATGTCGTGGGCGTCTGTTTCCGGATGTACTGAATTAGGCTGCTTGTTGAAGATTACTCCATTTCGGCGTCGCTTGGAATAAAGGCAGTGATTGTCCACTGCGACAGATTGCCTGCTTTTATAAAGATGTATTTTAAATATATCTTTTGTGTGGAATGCTGAGAGGCTATTTCCGGAAGATGACAGGACCGTTATTCAAAACGGTGAAGGAAGATAGGCATGAGCGAAATGGGACTGGAAACGGAAATCAACGATCACAGCATCAAGCGTCTGGTCGATCATTTCTATGGCAAGGTGATCGAGGATGACCTGCTGGGGCCTGTCTTCCGGAACGCAATTGGCGAAAGCCTGGATGACTGGGGAGACCATCTCGCCACCATGTATCGGTTCTGGTCTTCGGTGATGCTGACGACAGGGCGCTACAAGGGAAACCCGGTCAAGGCGCATATGGAACTTGTCGATCAGGTGGAGCCGCATTTCTTCGAACATTGGCTAACGCTGTGGACCGAGGCCAGTGAAGAGGTTTTCGTGCCCGACCTGGCGATTGCCTTTCAGAAGAAGGCGAAGTCCATTGCCCAGAGCCTGAGTTTCATGATGTTCGAAAGATTTATGCCGGACACGCTGTCAGCACGCCCGGCATAAAAAACTGTCTGTCAGTATGGCAGGGTGGCTTATTGAGCCGTGGTTTTCTTTTCTTCTTCGTGGCTCGCCTGCGAGGCGTCGGCCAGGCGGGTATTGCCGGGCAGGGCCGCATATTGCGCATCGATATTGGCGCGTGCTTTCTCAAATTTGGCCAGCATCTTACCGGTCAGCTTCTTGCCGGTCGGCAGCTTGACGCTTAGCGGATTAACCTTGGCGTTGTTTTTAAGCACTTCAAAATGCAGGTGCGGGCCGGTGGACCGGCCGGTGGTGCCCACATAGCCGATGATCTGGCGCTGGCGTACCCGTTTGCCCTTGCGGATGCCTTTGGCAAAAGCCTTCATATGGGCATAGGCGGTTTTATAGGTGCCGTTGTGGCGAATGCGGACATAGTTGCCATAGCCGCCATTGCGGCCTGCAAAATCAACGATGCCGTCACCAGCGGCATAGATCGGCGTGCCACGGGGGGCTGCAAAATCCACACCGGTATGTTTTTTGGTATAACCCAGGATCGGATGTTTGCGCTTGCCGAAGCGTGACGAGATGCGTGCGCCGTCGACAGGTGTTTTCAACAATGCCTTACGGGCGCTTTGGCCCTGGGCGTTGTAATAGTCATAAAAGCCGTTCTGGTCTTTGAAGCGGTAATAGCGCTTGGTATCGCCGCTCAGGACCATTTCGGCCATGAGAACTTCGCCCTGATCGACGGTGTCGCCTTCGTCAGTGCG